>NZ_CP182357.1:0-1200000 GCF_048571275.1 Marinarcus sediminis (SeqCode) | reverse complement strand
TATAATCAAATATCTCTTTTTCTGTTTGTGAATATTGGTCTAAATGCCCCTCTAAGACTCTGTCGATTCTTCCATACGAAAACTTTTTATGCGATTTAATCACCGCTTCAAAGTATTCAGATTTTACTACGCTGTGATTGTTTTTGTCCAAGTAAATTTTAAAAACATAAGCAAATCGGTTGACATCTTCTTTGAGTGAACACAACTCTTCACTCAAACTTGCTGGCAACATCGGCAAAACTTTGTGGGGAAGATAAATGGAAGTCGATTTTTGAAATGCCAATTGATCCAAAGGTGAATTCTCTTCAACAAAATATGAGACATCAGCAATGGCCACATAAAGAACAGAAGCTTTGGCATCATAATAGATGGCATCATCATGATCTTTGGCCGTAGCTGGATCAATCGTACAAAAAGGAAGTTGCGTTAAATCAACGCGTGAACCAAAATTTTCCAGATCAAACTCATTAGGATCAACATCGATTTTATTGGTTAAACGATAACTCTCTGCATATAAAAAAAGTGAAATTTTTTCATCTACACTGGCATCATTCAAATTTCCAATATTCTCAATAATTTCGCTCTCTTTGTTATTGAAAATCAGAACATCGCCCTCTTGAAGATCTTTAAACTCTTCATTTTTTAATAAAATAGACTCTTTAACCGTATAAAGTTTTTTATCTTTAACAAAAACCAAAACGGCGTTGTTTTTTGAATTGATGATTTTAATCACTTTTGATTTGCTTTGACTTCTGGGATTAAATGAACGTTTCACAATCACCAAGTCACCATCCAGTGCCCCACCTAAATTTTCAAACTCCAATTTAATGTTTCGATGTTCATTGGACAAATCTTTTAAAATGGCAAATTTTCTTTGAAGTTCTATGATACCAATTTTATATTTGGTATCCAAAAAATATTGATTCTCTACAATTTTTAAAATGCCCGCATCTACAAGATTATTTAAATATTTAATTTCATCTTCATGGGTGGTTGTCACACCTTCATAAAGTCTTAGAAAAATCTCTTTTTCCAAATAAGTTCCTTTAAAAATATATTTCTTAATTACTTTATATTATAATAAATTTGATTTTACTTATCTTATCATAAACTCATTTAAGAGGTGTAATTAACATGAAGAAAATCTTATTCACCCTACTGACTCTTTTATATGCATTAACTTCTTTCGCCCAAGAAAAACCCACTTTGCTCTTTTATTGTGGAATAACGATGGTTAAACCCATTAAAGAGATGGCAAAAATCATAGAAAAAAAACACAATTGTATCATTCAAATTTCACAAGGTGGTTCTGAAGATTTGTATGACTCACTGAAATACAGTCAAAAAGGGGATTTATATCTTCCGGGAAGCGACTCTTATAGAAAAAACAATTTAAAAGATGGCTTTCTTTTAGATGCCCAATACATTGGCTATAACCAAGCCGTTATTTTTGTTCAAAAAGGCAATCCTAAACAGATTAAATCGCTTGATGACTTAACCAATAAAAACAATTCTGTCATGCTTTGTGACCCAAACAGTGGAAGCATTGGAAGAGTGACAAAACTTATTTTAACAAAATATAAAGGAGAAGATTTTTTCTTTAAAGTCTACGACAATGCTTCACAAATAGGTACAGATTCCAGAAATATCAACAAAGCTTTTATTGAAAAAAAAATTGATGTTTCCATCAATTGGAGAGCATCAGCTTCTTGGAGTGAAAATGCGAATTACATTGATACGATTGATTTGAATGAAAGTTTGGCTCCTAAAAAAAATTTGGTCATTAATCTGTTAAGTTTTTCACAACACAAAGATATTGCAAAAGATTTTATGCAATTTGCAGCGTCACAAGAGGGGAAAGCCATTATGAAAAAATATGGTTTTTTATAAAAGTGATCATATGAATACCATTCCAATTACACTCAAAAAACTCATTTTACTCATTCTTGTTTTTTTTCTGGGCATCATCTCTTTGATAACTATTCATCTGTTTTTCATGAATTTAATTGAGAAATTGGATAAAAAAACACTCAATTTAAAAGCAAAAATCCAACTGGGTGAGTATATCGTTACTGATCTTTATGAAATCAGAGCCGATTTTTATGAATTGGCAACCATTACAACCAATAAAAAAGGTCGTGAATTCATTACTGCGAAAATCAATCAAAGAATTACCACCATTAAAGATATTTTAACTGTTCTGAACAAGGGCGGAACATATCAGCACTATATTCGACTGAATATAGAGGGTCATTTGAACACGATAAAAACTGTTCAGTATAGCAACAGTAAAGAAAACGTCTCACTTGAAGCGATTGATATTGTTCCAAAGCTCAATGAATTAACTGAAATGACCCAGCAAATAGTTACCCTCATAGAACAACGCGATGCCGCTCAAGAGGATAAAGAGCAATATTTTCAATACGCTACAAAAATCAAACGATTTTATAAAACCATGCCATCTTATTTCACACGAATGGGGGAGAATGCAAATCGACTCCTGTTTGAAGGCGAAATCGACTTGTACAACTTGGAAAAAACCATTCAAAAACAAAAAGATCATTACGTCAATCTTGAAATCTTTACGGTTGCACTTATTGTTATCTTGGTGAGTTTTTTTGGTTATATCATCACCCAACAAATTCACAGAAACAATAAAAAACTTGCCAATTTAAACAATGACCTAGCAAACAGTATGGATGACTTAAAACGTCAAGAAAAATTTATTCGAGGAATTTTAGATGCCCAACTCAATATCGTTGTAGTCAGTGATGGAGAGAAGATGATTGACTCAAATGAAGCCCTCATTGAGTTCTTTGATGGCTATAACAACTTTGAAGATTTTAATAAAGAACATGCCTGCATCTGTAATTTTTTTGTCGATTTAAATGATGATGAATATATCACCGATATGGATTATGGCGATGAAAAAAGATGGTATGACTATATTATTGGAGAAACAGATAAAATTCACAAAGTTGCGATGTACCATAAAGATGAACTGCACTATTTTACCATTACAGCAAAGAAAAACTATATTGATTCAGATACTTTTATTGTGGTGGTTTCCCTAAATGATATTACGGATTTAATCTATGCACAAACAAAATTGACACTGTTAAATGATAACTTAGAAAATATGGTGCATGAAAAAACCAATGAGTTAATAAAATTAAATGAAAACCTTGAACAAAAAATAAAAAAAGAGGTTGAAATAAACAGACAACGAGATAAACAACTTATTCAACAATCACGTTTTGCTTCAATGGGGGAGATGATTGGAAATATTGCCCACCAATGGAGACAACCCTTAAGTGCCATCTCTTCAACGGTTTCAAGTATGCAACTGCAAAGAAAACTCAATCTTGCCAGCAATGAAGACATTGATAAATCCTATATTGATATTATAAAATATGTGGACTTTTTAAGTCATACCATTGAAGATTTTAGAAATTTCTTTACACAAAACAAAACCTTAGTTCAAATTGATATTTTAGAGATAATGCAAAAAGCCATTCACATTACAGATGCTTCTTATAAAAATCAACACATTGAAATTTTCCAAGAGTATGAAGAGAGTCCGTTACTCTCTTTTGGCCTTCCCAATGAACTGTCTCAAGTTTTTCTCAATATTTTAACCAATGCAAAAGATGCGCTCTGTGAAAATAAAATTGAGAAAAAATACCTTAAAATTAAAGCTTACTCAACACAAACAGATAATGTTATAGAAATTTGTGATAATGCAGGCGGAATCAAAGAGGAACTCATGGACAAAATATTTGATCCTTATTTTACCACCAAACACCAAAGTCAAGGTACTGGAATTGGATTATATATCAGCAAAGATATTATTGAGAAACATTTGAAAGGCTTTATTAGGGCTTCTAATGAGGAATTTGAACTCAAAAATAAAAAATTCAAAGGTGCTTGTTTTAAAATACAATTACCTAAGATTTAGTTTTTTTTAGATATAATCCACACAAAATTATATTTAGAGGAATTAATAATGGCGTTAAACGTTTACTATGACAAAGATTGTAATATTGATTTAATCAAATCAAAAAAAGTTGCAATGATCGGATTTGGATCACAAGGACATGCACATGCTGAAAACTTAAGAGATTCAGGAGTAGAAGTTGTTGTTGGTTTAAGAAAAGGTGGTTCATCTTGGGCAAAAGCTGAAGCGAAAGGCTTTAAAGTATTAACTGTAGCAGAAGCATCAAAAGTAGCAGACATCGTTATGATTTTACTGCCAGATGAAAATCAAGGTGAAATCTATGCAAATGAAATTGCTGCAAACTTAAAAGATGGTGCAACTATCGCATTTGGACACGGATTTAACATTCACTACGGAAGAATTATTCCTGCAAAAAACATCAACGTTATGATGGTTGCTCCTAAAGCTCCAGGTCATACAGTAAGAAGTGAATTTGTTAAAGGTGGAGGGATTCCTGACTTAATCGCCGTTCACCAAGATGCCTCTGGAAATACTAAAGAGTTAGCTTTATCTTATGCTTCAGCTATTGGTGGTGGAAGAACTGCCATTATTGAAACAACGTTCAAAGATGAAACTGAAACAGATCTTTTCGGTGAGCAAGCAGTACTTTGCGGTGGAGCTGTATCTTTAGTTCAAGCGGGATTTGAAACATTAACAGAAGCGGGATATGCCCCTGAAATGGCATACTTTGAGTGTCTACACGAATTAAAATTAATCGTAGATTTAATGTTTGAAGGTGGAATTGCTGACATGAGATACTCTATTTCTAACACAGCTGAGTATGGAGATTATGTATCAGGTAAAAGAGTTATCAATGCAGAATCAAAAGCAGCAATGAAAGAGATTTTAAAAGAGATTCAAGATGGTAGATTTGCAAAAGATTTCATCTTAGAAGGTCAAGCTGGATACCCAAGAATGAACGCTGAAAGAGCAAACGCTAGAGCTTCATTGATTGAGCAAACAGGAAATCAATTAAGAGAAATGATGCCTTGGATTTCATCTAACAAAATCGTAAATAAAGACAAAAACTAATTTCTAAAGGATTAAAAGGTAAAGAACAGGGCTCCCCTGTTTTTTAATCCTTTACACTGAATGACTAAAAAAAGACCAAAAACAACACGAAAACCTAAAAAAAATAATAACAACTATAACAGACTGAAATTAATCAACTATATTTTATTGATACTGATTATAACCCTTACTTCAACTATTGTGGGCTATTACTTTTTAGATACCAAAGAGGTCAAAGCACCTGCTAAAAAGAGTCAAAAACAAGTCAAAGAACAGGATAAAACATTTGATATTTTTAAAGATGAAAAACTCACAACCTATATGCCAACCATCGATAAAGAAGAGAATCTCACCCCTTTAGAAAAAGCTTTTGAAGAGTACACAGAAGAGCTGGAAAAAGAGTACACACACGAACCTGCAACAGAGGTCACTCCTGCAGAAAAAAAACCTGTAGTAGTGGGTGAAACACCACAAGATAAAAGACCAAAACTCGCCATTATCATTGATGATGTTACTATGCAGTCTCAAGTCAACAACTTAAATACCATTGATTACAAAATTAATATGTCTTTTATGCCTCCCACACCTCATCATAAAAACTCTGCAAAAATTGCACAGAATATCCCCTTTCATATGATTCATTTCCCTATGCAAGCGAATTCATTTAAGTATGAAGAAGCAAACACGTTGCATATAGGTGACAGCTATGAAAAGATTGAAAACAGAGTCAAAAAAATTCATGAACTCTATCCGAATGCACACTTTACCAATAACCATACAGGAAGTAAATTCACAGCAGATGATGCCTCAATGGATAAACTTTTTAGAGCCTTGAAAAAATATAACTTTTCATTTGTAGACAGCAGAACCACGGCACAAACAGTGGCAAAAAAATATGCACAAAAATATGGTGTGCCTTATTTGGCAAGAAATATCTTTTTGGACAATAATCTTGAGTATGACTACATACAAAAGCAATTGAAAAAAGCGATTGAAAGTGCTAAAAAAAGCGGTTATGCCATTGCCATTGGCCATCCACATAACATGACAATAAAAGTATTAAAAGAGTCCAAACCACTGCTCAAAGACTTAAATATTGTCTATATCAATGAGTTACCCGTTCAATAAAAAAGTGCCAACCATAAAATGATTGGCACACCACCTATAAAAAACGTTACTCTTAATTAAACGTTGGTTTAGGTGTCGTTTCACTGCTCTTAGGAAGTTCAGGATAAACAATAACAGGTTTTTTGCCCTCTAATGCTTTGAAAAAAGTCAAAATTTCTTTTGCTTCATTGTCGCTGATTTTAATTCCTAATTGAACTGAACCCATCTCTTTAATGGCATCAGGTAAACTCCAAATGGCTCCATTATGAAAATATGGTGCGGTTTGTGTTATGTTTCTTAATGTTGGTGTTTTAACCATACCATCTTTATTGCCTTTAAAATCACCAATTTCAGAAAATTTATATTTGGCCGCTACTTCAAAAGGTTGCAGTGTTCCTCCTAAAGCAATCCCATTGTGACAAGAAGCACACCCTTTGTCTATAAAGGTATTCAACCCTTTTTTCTCCTCTTTGCTTAAGGCATTTTCATTCCCATTTAAAAACAAATCAAATCGAGAAGGGGTCACCAATGTTTTTTCAAACAATGCGATGGTTGATGTTATTCGTTCAAAATCAACTTTTACATGATCTCCATATGCCACTTTAAACTCATTGACATATTCGGGTATTGAGTTAATTCGTTTTTCAACCAATGCTTTTGGTGAAGCCATTTCAGGACCAGCTTGTACTGGACCTTGAGCTTGATCAGCTAAATGAGCACTTCTTCCATCCCAAAATTGAGCATCAAAAAACACCGAGTTATACACTGTAGGTGAATTCAAATGATGTGGATTGGCAGTCCACTTATGCCCAACAGCAGCACTCACACCATCTACCCCACCCAAAGCAAGATTATGGCAGGTATTACAGCTGATTAAATTGCTTCGAGACAATCTTGGATCAAAATATAACTTTTTACCCAATTCCACTTTTGCATCTGTGATAGGATCTTTGGGATCATCAATGAGTTGCAACAACTCATAATTACTTGAAGGAATCGCTTTTAAACCACTTCCTTTAACTTTTTCAACCAATGAACTCCCCATTGCAATAGAGACTACTATTGCAAACATTCCTAATATTCTTTCAATTTTCATTTCTTCTCCTTTAAATTGAAGTAAAAGAATTATAGGATAATTTTTATTAAAGAATAATTATTTTCCTGTAATATATTTTTTTTGATAATTTTTTACTTCTGTGTTATAATTGTTACCAAAGGATGACAATGATTCAGAGTTTAGATTTTCATGTAAATGCACTTGATGTGATGCAAAAATATCCCGAAAAACTCTTTTATATTGGAAATACGCAACTTTTAGAAAAACCCAAAGTCTCCATTGTGGGCACCAGACATCCTTTTCCCAGTACAAAAATTTTCACCCATACCATCGCAAACAAATTGTCCTCTGCAGGTTTTTGCATTGTAAGTGGGGGAGCACTTGGCGTGGATGCCATTGCACATCAAGCAGCAGGTGCAAACAACACCATTATGGTCATGTCATATACAACAAAAAACTTAACTCAACAACAAAAAACTTAACTGGAGAATATTGATGAAAATAAAATGTTTTGAAGATTATCCAAATAACAAATTTAAACTAATCGCAGTTAATGAGATTAATTGCCAATACCCTCATAGATATAAAGTGATTTTTCAAGATATTGATAGTTTAGAAAAATATGAAGAACTACTATTACCAGAAGAATTAAGAGGTAAATATATTTTAGGTAATGTATATTCTAACTATGCTTTAGAACATGAGAATAGAATGAAAATCGAAAAGTTATTTGTTCCAAAAAAGAAAGTTACAAGTAAAAATTCTTTTCAAATAAAAAAATATATTCGTTTTCCTAATGACATAGGAATCGAAGAAGGCGATGCTTTTTATAATCAAAAATGCTACTTCTATGAAACTAAAAGATATATTTATATGATACCCAATTATGTTGTTGCAAATAGATATTACTTTGTGTCATCAAGTATAAAAAATGCTTTATCTAATGGATCATTCTCAACATTATATTATGAAGAAAGTGGTTTCAAATTTATAGGCGATACATTGTATATTAAAACTAAAAAAACTTTAAAAGATGAGCAAGTACCTTTAATTGCAAGAATGATTACAAATGAGATATCGAAAAAAAATTTTATGTTTTTTTATAAACAAACAACGCATTACAAGGAAAAGTATAAACATATAGATAACCTTTATATTCCAATTCATATGGGCTTTCCTTTTGAAGATCATGAAGATTTTATTATTCAATGCAAAATAATCCATCTTGGAAATGTTTATTCAAAAGATAATTTTGAAACCTTTGATGAAAGAGATGTTATATTAATTACTCATATTTATGGAGATACAATACCATATAACTTTAAAAATTTAAAACACGAGGTTTATAAAGAGAATACAACAGAAGAAACTAAAAAAATTGATCCTGATGAACCTAAAAAAATACCAAAAAAAGATTCCCACATTACTGGTAAAATTACTGAAAAGAAACCATCAGATAAACATACCACATCCAAAGAATCATTTAAAGTTGAAAATATATATGACTTTTCAGAAATTAACATTCAAAAAAATGAGATTATTCAAAATAATATAAGAACAACATATGAGGTTACTGATGAAGAAGTAGATGAATCTCTTGATAGACCAGGTGAAGGTAGCGGAAATAATAGAGTTAAACAAAAGTTACTTGATGACGATATTACAAAAAACTCTTTTAAAATAGAAAACTTTTTTGAATTGTTTGAGTCATTTATTGATAATAATAAGATTGAAGAATTTTCTATTAGTGAGATTATTGATTTAGATAATTTTGAGGAATCAAATATTAATAAGTTTTTTATAGACTTTAAAAAAGAAGTTGCTAGACGTTTGATATATGGCTATTTTAATTATAAGAATATAATTATAAACTTTATTGAAGTAGAGCATAACATTTATTGGAAAAAGAATACTTGGTATTTTATATCTACTGAAATATTTAGTGAATCACAAGTTCAAACTATGCTTAATATAAATATATTAAAAAATCAGACCAATAAGCAAATGTTAGAAGATGTAAAAGCCATTGGAGCTAGTAAATTTTTTATGACAAAGCATGATGGAATTGATATGAGTGAAGAAAAAATTAAATTGTGGCGTAAAAACCTAGAATTAGGCATTAAAAGATATACAAAAATTAAATAGTATAGTAATTCTCACTAAAAATGCAAATGTTAAATTTGTAAACGTTTTTTATGTGAACCACAATAAGGACAAACTAGTTTACCATTTGAACTCCATCTAACATTTTTAAACACTTCAAAAGCTTTTAAATCATTCATCATTACTTATTTTACTATTGATATTATATTAATATACGTATATATATAATCAATTTACATCATTATAATATAATTTTAATATAACAAAAAGTAAACTACATCATAGATATTTAAGAGGAATATAAATGAACTTTGATTTATTTTTAGAAAAACTAAAAGAAGCAAGTTTGTCTAAAGAAGAATTTATAAAATATACAAAGGTTAATCCCAATACGTTAAAAGGTTGGGCTACAGAGAGACAAGGTAGGAAAGTTCCACATTGGATAGTGAGTTGGTTGGAGTTATATATTAACAATAAAGAAAAAGACATAGTTATAAAAGCATTGAAAAGGTAGATTTTATAATGAAAGTAAAAATAATTGAATATAATATTGATAAAATATTAAATCATA
Source organism: Marinarcus sediminis (SeqCode) (assembly GCF_048571275.1). Lineage (GTDB taxonomy): Bacteria > Campylobacterota > Campylobacteria > Campylobacterales > Arcobacteraceae > Marinarcus > Marinarcus sediminis. Next base: position 1,190,154 of record NZ_CP182357.1, on the reverse strand, counting down.
ATAATCAACCGCGTAAAACATATACTCAAGAGTCAATAATTGATTTAGCTAACTCAATTAGACAATTTGGATTACTTCAACCGATTGTTTTATCTTCAAAACATCTACCTTTTAGAGTTATTGCAGGACAAAGAAGACTTTTGGCATATCAATATCTACGTGATAATATTAATCAAGGTAGATATTCAATAATTCCTGCCATTGTAAAAGATGATACAACAGATAGTGAGAATTTATTTTTAGCTTTAATTGAAAACTTACAAAGAGAAGAGTTAAATATTATTGATAAATCAGACTCTTTTAAAACACTAATAGATAATGGATTTGCAAAAACACATAAAGAAATTGGTGAGTCACTTGGACTATCAAGAGAAAATGTCAGTAAAATTATTAAGATATCTGAATTAGACTATAACACTAAAAGCATTGCAAGGCAACACAATTACTCAAATATATTGGTGCTTGAAAAGCTTGTCAAAGCAAAAAATAGTGATCTTTTACTTAAAACAATAATTGAAAACAGGTTATCAAGAAAAGATGCTTTAAGCTTAATTAAAGATAATGGTAACCGGTTACCAAAACCTGAAATTAAACTTAATAAAAGAAATATTTTTAAAGGAACATGGGGGAAAATCGAAATAACATCTAAACAAACTCATTTGCATATTGATCCTAAAAAACTTGACGACGAAGGTCAAAAGTTATTAAAACAGTTAGTTGATCTGCTTGAAAAAACTAAAGAGGACAACTAGATGTATGCCACATCGTTTAATGACTCATTTTTTAATGCTTTAACAGGAAAGAATGCTGAATTGATTGAGCGTTCCTTGGTTGCTCTTTATGATGCAAACTACGGCAATAATACAACATTTTTTGATGATATGAGTCGTGATGATGTAAAGCGAACTATTTTGTCTGCTATTGGTGGTTTGGATTGGCACGACGAAGAAACTAATGACAAAATACAAAAAGACCATATTAAAGCAAATCATATTATTGCAAAACTTAAATTATGTGGATGGATTGATTTTCCAACTAATCAATTTAAACATACTAAGTTTTTTTCCTTTACTAAATATGGTAAGAAATTCGCACAATTAATATTTTCATTGCAAGATAATGATATTGATTTATCAAAGCAACGTAATGTGAGGCAAACCAAGTTTTCTTTAGAAGCATATAAAACAGAAAATGACCCTCAGCACTTACTTGATGCGTTTAATACTTCTAAAGAAGTTATCTCGGATTTAACAGATGCCATCCATGATATAAAAGAATTAAAAAATCTACTGATGCAAAAAGCAAGAGAGAGTATTGAAGATGCCGGAGAAAACTTTCTTGACTTTTTAAGCAATAGATTTAAAAATGATATTGCAAATCGTTTTGGAGAGGATTCTGTAGAAAGATATCAACATGATATTAAAGAAATTGTTTACGAAATTTTATCAGAAAATAATGAAGAAAGAGTAAAAAGAGTATCTTCTTTAAATAAAGGAATGTATATATCATTTTATAGTAGGCATGAGTCATTAGAAAAAATTTTACATAGTATTAATGACCGTATTTTAAACGCTTGTGAAATGAAATTACCTTCCTTAAAAAAAGAAGTCCAAAGTTATATCAGTAGTGGTGGCAAAATATTTAAACAGACCTCTGCATTATTGCTCAATAACAATAAAAAGTTATATAGTTTTGCAACAAAGATAAAAAATGCAGATAATGAAACAAAGTTTAAACTTCTTAATAGCTTTGCACAAAATATCTCTTCCCCTAAATTAAAAATATATGATACCAATGGTGTAAAGATTAAAAACAAAGCTGCAAAAGATAAAGATGTTTGTGTTATTGGAGAAGAAAGTAAAATATCATTGGACGTATTAATTAATAGTATATACCACAAGAAAAAGATAGAAGCGTTCAGTTATACACAATATGAACAAGAGCAATATATCGAATCTTTATTTAGCCATGGCAATGTTCTTTTCAGTAAAGAATTTCCTATTGAAAAATCAAAAGACATATTACTCTCTCTTTTTTCAATTGATTATATCACAAAGAATGATGAGCTATATGAAATTAAAAAAACTAATACGTATGATGACCATTTTTACTATAAAACAGAGGGATTTCAAATTACAAGGAAAAAATAATGAATATATATAATAAGTTTGATGATGAATTAAAAAATAATCCTAAAGGTCATGATATAGAGATTTTTTCTGATGTAGTAAACTATTTATTAGAAAGAGGTGTCATTATTAGAGAAGATACAACTAGAGAAACAGAATTATATGATTACTTTGTAGATTTTGAAAACCATATAGAAGATTTTTTTGCCATAATGAGAGTTCAAGTGTACCATAATTCAGACCAGCAAAATGTAAGGATTTTTGCTCCTGCATCCAAAACACCTGATGAAGTTAATGGGGTTGAGGTTAGTAATAGCTTTTCGCAAAAATTAAATAATGAAGAAAGTGCTTATTTGATTGCACTTGCAATAATTTATGACCAAAAGTTAAGGTCGAATGCAATACTAGATGATTATTCAGTAGAAGTAGAATTCGAAGAATTTTCTATAGCATTGAGTTCTAGCTTAGGTTATATACCCACTGAAAATAAAACTGAAAGAAAAAATGCATTAACTACATTAAAAAGACTCCGTGCTGTTGATTTTTCAGAAAATGTATTTGAAAGTAGTGATAATGTTTTGATTATAAGGAAATATATTCGAGATTTAGTAAGAGATAATATGATTGACCCATATATGGAAGATAGGATTAACAATGAAGATTAAAAAATTTATAACTATTAATTGGGCTAATTTGGAAAACATAGAGTATAAATTAGACGATCTTGTTTTTTTGACAGGGCAAACTGGTGTAGGAAAAAGTACCTTTTTAGATGCTATACAAACTGGACTAACTGCTGCACACAATAATATTGTTAATTATAATGCAGGTCAAGATGAGAGTGAAAGAAAAAGTAAGCATAAAGAGTATAGAAAACTTGAAGGATATGTACTAGGGGAAGATAGAGAATTATACTCTAGACCTAATGGTGCTGTTGGCACAATTGTTTTGACATTCGTATCTACCAAGCAAGAAATACCATGTATCTTTAGCGCCGTAGTGAATATAAAGTGTTCGTTGGAAGAACAAAGTAAATCAAGAAAAGCAGTTCTCGATGGAATAAACTTCTTTATTATTAAGAATTATGAGATACAAAAAGAAGATCTTTTAGATGGTAATATCGTTTTATTCGGAAACGATCTATATACTAATTTTGAACGTAATTCATCTATCGTTAGAGAAGATATTATTTTCACTCAAAGAAAAGAAGATTATTTAACACTTTTATATGGTAATCTTTGGGGAATAAATAGAACAGGCATTGACAAGGCTAAAAAAGCTGCAAAAGCACTTGCAAACTTTATATATGCCAGACCGGTAAGTGATTTAAATACTTTTATTAGAGTAGAGTTTTTAGAAGAGAAAAAAATGGACGAAGAAGTTTCTAGACTATCTGATGCACTTATTACACTAAAGGAATTAAAAGAAGAATCTAAGATTATTGAAGATGGAAACAAAGAGTTAAAACAGTTTTCCACCAATATAGATAATATTCTTTCACTTTGGGAAAGCAATGCTACTGATCATTATCTTTTCGCGTTACACCATTTGGAAATCAAAAATGATTTAAAAGAATCTCTACTTAAGAAGTTTGAGCAAAATGATAAAAAAATTGAACAGTTAGAAAAAAATATCGAATCAGATATTAAAAAAAAAGAAAAAGTAACAAAGCAACTCAATCCACTTCTTTCAAAAAGAGATCATAATGAATCATATCAGAAAATTGAATTAATAGAAGACGAAATTAAACTTCAAGTTGAAACTATTGGTGAGATAAAAAAAGAATTAAGACAATTATCACATAAGATGACCACAAACTTTTGGAGTAGTATAAAAACACTATTAGATGAAGACTTTGAAATAAATGACTCCCTTGAGTTACAAGAGATATCGAATCACTTGGAAACCTTTTCAAAAATGAACATCAATGAATTACTCCCTTATCAATATTCAGTTTCTGATACAATTAATAGTGAAGGCTTTGAGAAGTCCTTTCTTAACCCATTACTGCAATTAAATACTATTGAACCCTTGTTTAAATCTTTTATTCAGAGTGAAGATTATAGAAAAAAACAAAATAGTTCATCACACAATATTAAAGAGCTTGAAACCAAAGAGAAAGATATAATCAAGCATATATCTGAATTAACAAGTAAGATTCAAAAAATTGAGAATCATAAAATCTTTTGTCCTACAGAGGTAATGGAACAATTTGAGATACTTCAATCATCATTACCAACTATCACAGTATCAATGGTATATCAACATGTAGATTTCAAAGATGATGAAAAAAACTGGGCAGAATCAATAGAAGGTTTTTTAAAGAACAATAGATTTGCAATTATAGTTCCAGTAGGACATGAAGTTGTAGCAATTAATATCGTCAAAGCAAACAAGTTAAATTATTTAAAGATAATACAATCAGAGAAAATGCTTAATGATGTAACAATTATAGGCAAGTCTTCAATTAAAGAAAACTCTATAGTTAATAAACTTATTATTGATAATGAAATTACAAAAGCATACCTTATAAAAAACTATAGAAATGTACTTTGCTATGAGAATGAATTGCAATTAAAAAGTGCCGAAAGAGGGATAACAAAAGACCACAAGGCAGTAAATGGTGGGCTAATGTTTTATTGCAAAGCAAGAGAACTTTTCTTTGGAGAAAGTGCTTTACAGTCAATGCTTGATGGCTTTAAAAATGATTTATTAATAGAAAAAAACCGATTGATAGCAGTAAGAGAAAAATTACCTATGAGTAGAATTATTAATAAAATACTTTTAAGTGACTTTCCTAATATTCACATCAATGCTTCTAACTTAATAAATAACTTTGCAGAAAACTACACTGGATATAAAAACAATATAAAAATTATACAATCTCTTAATACTGTTGATTTCAAAGAATTAAATAACAGTATTCTGGAACTAGAAAGTCAAATCAAAGGTATTGAAGAGAGTATTATTGATAATAAAGTGGATTTAAAAAACCTAAATATACTTAAGAAAGGAAGAAATCAGGAACTTGAAAATATTGAAAATGATTTAAAAAGAGTTACGGAAACGTTAAATTCTAACAAAGAGAATCTAATCAAGATAACTAATTTAATGCATTCATCTTATGATATTGAAAAAATTGTCTCTACAGAAAATATTACACAAGAACCTAAACATGTAAAAGATATCATATTAGACGATTGGAATAAATTAATTAACAATTATAACAAAAGTAAGATTTTTGAGCAAAAAGAAATATACTATATTGAAAACCCTGAGATACTTGTGTATAACTTTTCTTTTGATGGTTTTGTAAGTTTGTTTGCTGAAAATATAAAAATAAAAAATGAATTTACTAGGCTAGAAAATACCCTCCAAATGAAATTTAAAAAAGAAATTGAAGATGGAGAAAAAAAAGTTAAAGAAGTATTCATTGATGGTTTTTGCGTAACTATGTATCGTAATATAAAAACATCAAGACAAGAAATAGACCAGTTCTCTACAATGTTATCTAGACATAAATTTGAAGATGACCAATTTATTCTTGTTACAAAAGATGCGGATCCTGAATATGAAGAGTATAGAAATTTATTTCAAGCAATTGCAGAGAATAAAGATCTTTTTGCGATTGCTAATGGAAAAGAACTAGCTTTAACAAAAGAAAGGCTTCTGGAAAAATTTCTTACTATTGGAAAAAATAAAAATGAACTTCTAAGAATTTCAGATTATAGAAATTATGCTAAGTATGATATTATCCAAAAAGATGGAATGAGAGAAGTTAGTTTAAGTAAAAGTGGAAAAAACTCAGGAGGACAAGGAGAAACATCCTATTATATAATTCGTTCAATTAATCTTCATTCTGCACTTAATCCAATGATTGCTAAGAAATCAACTCTTGAAACAATTTTAATTGATGAAAGCTTTGTAAAAACAAACGATGACAGAGCAAAAGAGATAATCAACTATCTCAATCAAACACTAGGATTTCAAGTTATTATGGCATTACCTACTAAAGGTGCAAATGAATTATTAAAAATGGATTGTTCAAACTATAATATAGCAAAATTGCCTCCAAAAAATAAGCATAATGGAGAATTGAATTATGAAACATGGAGTAAATATACTAATAACAATGCAGAAGCTATAAATAGATTAATTCAATCTGAATTACCCTCATTATTTAATTTGGCCGAGATTGAAGGGAGAAAAGAATATGAATTGCTTAATATCAATTGAGTATGAATTGCAGATTAAAGATATAAAAAAAATATTTCATTTGATTTTAGATAAACTAGATCAACAATCTTCTAATTTAAGAAGTCACAAAATAAAGGTTCCTATCAATAATCAATATTTACCAACATTATATAGTCCAAAGAATTTCAATGATGATAAAAAACTTGAAGATGCACTATTAAAGTTAGTAGAAAAAGAGATTTTTTCTATTGAGGAGCGAAAGAAAGAAAGTTTTAAACGATTTTCTGAAAAAGAATCTACAAAACTTATTTTTAACTATGCATATGAACGAGAATTACGCCAATTTTACAATAGACCTCTTGTACTTGATACATGGCTAGACTTTGTAAATGAAGTAGATTGTACTGCAGAGTTAAAAGAGTTGATTATCCGTAATAGAATAAAAGTTCCATCTAAATCAGAAGAAGAGGTTTTACAAAAATTCATAAATTTACTAACTTCTGATAATTGTAATATGTCAGTACGACATATTAGTGCTAAATACTTTTGGGGATTGTCAAAGATTCTTGATAAAAAAACTGAAATTATAGAGCACTGTTGCCTTAAGCCATCACCTATTGTTCTCCATATTAAATCATTTAGAGAACACTTTAAAAATATCTTATTCATTGAAAACCTAGACACTTATACTGAAATTATTGATAGCAAAAATTCCATATTTAACGATTATCTTATAATTTATTCATCAGGATTTAAAGCTGCTGCAAAGAGGCTTAGAAAAACAGATGGAAGTAAACTTTTTTTTGAAGAAAATTGTCAATTAGATAAGAAAGGCAGACAGGTATTTAAAGATTGGATTTATAATAATTACGAAATGAATATTAATGTTTACTTTTGGGGGGATATGGATTACTCGGGTATAAATATATTTAACACAATTAAAAATATTTTTTCAGAATTACAAATTTGGAAACCTGGCTATGATGAACTATTATATGCTATTAAAACAAATGACTCACATAGACCTATTGATTCTGATAAAGTGTCTCAACAAGAGCCTTCGCCAACAGGAGACAAATATATTGATGAGATATTAATCCCAACATTACATAAAGAAGAGTTTGTGGATCAAGAGTATGTATATATAGAAGGTTTAAAATTATAAAATAAATGTCATTTTCAATAAAAGATACAAATATGCAATAAATAATGCTAAAGTAATTTTGTTTTAGACTAAGCCCAGAAAATCATTATTTTCCTATTTACATAATTTTTACATTTTTAGCATAATTCACTTGACAAAGCCTGACTAAAGTTATATAATTACTCTGGCAATTGGCACAATTGAGTGCCAATTATAAGTTACTTAAATTTTATATATAAAAGTTGCCGCTTAAAATATATAAAATTTAAGATTGTTGACACATTGTGTTACGATTAATGTGCTATTAGAAAGTTACACAGAATTATACTAAATCTATTAAGTTATTATTAAAATCAATACATAACTCTTAATAAAGTAAGTGATTTTGTTTCGATTAGTTACATTTATTAAATATAAGGAACTAATATGAACAGAGTATCTGTTTCAAAGCATCCTGATGGATGGAAAGCAAAAGTTGCTGGCAATGAAAGAGCTAGTAAAGTATGTTCGACACAAGTTGAATGTAGAGAATATGGGATTAGTTTAGCAAAAAAGTTAAATGCTGAATTTACACTTCATGGTCAAAATGGTCAAATTCGTGAGAAAAATTCTTATGGCAATGACCCAAGAAATGTGAAAGGCTAATAAATGGCAAAGTTTGTAATTAATAAAAACCAACAAAACAATGGTGATCATGAAGTTCATAATGCAACAACAGGTTGTAGCTACATGCCAAATCCAGAAAATCAAGTTGATTTAGGTTACCATAATAGCTGCCATGATGCAATCAATGAGGCTAAGAGAAGATGGCCTAACAACAGAATCAATGGTTGTTACTATTGTTGTCCATCATGTCATACAAGTTAATGATAAATTTAAGTAGAGGAGGAAATATCCTCTGCTTTTTTACTCATAGGAAATGTTATGGATAAAAAAATAAAAAATTCTCTAAATTTGCTGGAGAGGTTGTCGTCACTACTGTAATTCTCAATAAAAGATGCAAATATTTAATAGATAATGCCAATTATATCTAAATATCATCTATTGATATAAGGTAAACTAAATGAATTTGTGTCTACTTTTTAGAAGACATTTAAATTTATAACTCTCCTAATAATTTGCTTTATTTATATTCCATCAACTCTTTTTATAGTCAATATTATTGGAGAGATTGTACGATAAATTTAAAAATATTTTCACAATATAAAACGTCATCTATCGTTGTTGTTGTACCATTTTTTTCTTCCAATTTAATTTCAATATTATGAGCATCAGCAATAACTTTTGCTAAATATAATCCGATACCTTGCCCCTCTGGAACAAGAGTACAAACATTATCTCCTCTTTGAAATTTTTCAAAAATATGTTTTTTGTCTTCACTATTTATTTTTGGGCTAAAAGAAATAATTTCTATTAATACTTTATCATCTAAGTCATTGATATGAATTTCGATACTTTGATCTTTTAATGAATATTTAAGAGCATTATCAATTAAAATAAAGGGCAAACTTATAAAACTCTCATATAAAAATAATTGATTATGGGAAGTACCTTTTAATTCAATTTTAATTTTAGAATTAGTTCTCAAAATTCTGTTAAGTTTATCAATTGCTTTATATATATGAGTTTCACGTAATTGTCCATATTGTACGGCATTTGGATTTGAAATATAGTTTACATTATTAAATTGATAATCAAGCAAATTAATTGCTTTATATATACATAATAAATTTGTATCAAGAAATCTTAAATTTTCATCATAATGATAAGAGGAAGTAGAATTTTCACTTATATAATCTTCCATTCTTCTCAGAATTGTTGAATAAACTTTTTTCATATCATGAATAAAGACAGAATTATTTAAGTTTATAATATTTTTCTTTTTTGTATCTAACTGAATTATTTCTTCAATTTTATCAACCCATTTTTTAACTTTTTCAATATGCTTAAAAAAAATCTTATTGGGATATTTTTTTTTATCTTGTCTATTAAGTATTGAATAATCATTTCGAAGACTATGAATTATAAAACTTCTATTGTTAATAGAAATTTTAAAAAATAATATATTGTCAGAACAAAGTGAAACTTTATAATCTTTTCCTTGCCCTTTTATTAAACATTCTTTATCGCAAGATTTGCAATAAGGGTGTATGTTAAGCATTAATCCATCGTACTGATTTTTTTTAAAATCCATCAAAGGGAATAATGTTGTTTCAAGTAATATTTTAAAATTATTTGTATCCATTTTTTTAAACCTATTCTTTCATAATATTGATTATTGTTGTAACAATTGTTGTAATTGCAGCTGTATCTTGAACACCAAGCCTTACAAGTTTGACAAAATCTATATTTCCATTTTTAGTAATAATTGCCTTTGAAATAATTTTTTCTATATCACTTTCCTTATTAGAATCTTGTATTTGTCTCGAAATAACCATTTTTAGATTATTGATAAGAGTATTTATAGAATAATTTTGATTTATAATATTTTCTAATCTTTCCTTAGTCTCAAAAGTTGTTGAAGGTTTTTTCAAGAAATCATCAGCTAATTTCCAAAATTCTCCCTTATCTATTTCGTAGCTACTACCAGAAAAAGCGATTATGAGTTGTTTAGGATTTCTATGCTTCAATGATTTTAAGATATCCAAACCTGTTAAATCCTGACCTAATTGAGGATTAACTACCCCATATATATCAAGAATAATAAGATCAAAATTCCCATCTTCTAATCTTTTAATGTTATTGATGTCAATTTCTTTCCAATATTCAATTGTAAACCCAAGTGATTGCATGTGTTTAATTGGGAAACTATCTTCTTCATCATCAATAACTACAATTTTAATTCTCTTTTTTAATTCATTGAATTCAACAGACTTAATATCATCATATTTATATTTTTTCCAAAACATTAACTTTCCTTTATAAAATTATTTCCATTCCCTTGAAGCTTTTCAATCCTCTTATTTCTCTCAATCTCCCAATCATCAACAGGGTCAAGTTTATTCCAAGCTTCAAACAGTTGTTTCTCTTTTTTGGATATTTTCATTCCATACCTCCCTTCAAAGTAAAAGTAAGTTCGTGCAATATTCCCTCTGATGTCTTCTTTTGGTTCAGCTCGTTTATTTTTAAAATCTACTTCAAAATCTACATCTTTACCATAAGCTCTATCTTCACCTTCAATCATCCCATATTTAAAGTTTGACCTATCAGCATTTAATTCACCAATAGCAGGTACCAGGTTATGCATATCAGCTTCCATATATTTAAACTGTTGATTTACCTTAGAACAACACTTTCGTCCTTTGTAGGCTTTGCCTTTAGAATCAATACATTGTTCATCTCCTTCTCTCCAACAAACAAATTGTCTTCCAAAGTTTTCTGCAGGAATGATATGTTCCCATTCAATTCGATTGGCTCTTATATTTTTTTTCCCTGATTTAGTATAAGTATTTCGAGGAACATATCCACATGAACTTTTATCAATCATATTGTTTTTATCTTTGTAGTTATATTTACAATTGGCATAAAAAGTAACTTGATGGTCTTTATAAATATTTCTTAATAGTTTTTTGGACTGAGAGAAAGAATCAATAGTTTCATTGGCAAATGAAAGATTAACAATTAATAGTAGAATTACACTGAGGAGCTTCAAACTTTTTATCCTTTAAATTGATAGTTGCATTATTCTTTATCTCAAAATAGGCATATATAATAGCATTTTGCTTTCCATCTTTTAAGGTATTAACTAAAAAGTTTTCATAGACATATTCTTTACTTTTTTTCCCATCATAAAAAAGATAATTAACAGGAGTAATAATTTCAAAAGAAGTGTTTTTAAAAATAATATTCAAGTTGTGCTTAGTAGTTAAACTAATTAAGGTGTCTTTATTTAACATAAATTGCCTTTGCCTTGGAATTGAAAAATCACTAAAATGTATTATATGTTAAATAATGTTGTTTTTTTATTAAAAGGAGATTCCTATAAATAGCATATATAAAATTTTTAGAAAACAATTTTAAGATTACAAAATGTACTTATTAAAATAATTCGTACGCCCAAATAACCTTGATAAATTGGCTTTAGTGATTTCTAAATTTTGAGATAATAAATACTTTTTTGCATTCTCAATTTCAATTTCAGTAACCATATCTCCAAACGCCATATATCTAGGAATAATGTCATTTACTATTTCATTGTACCAAAATGGTAAATACTTAATCTCTCTCACCATATCCCAATGGGTTAGTTTATTTGATAAAATAAACTTAGATAAGTTATTAGGATAGTTTTCAAATATATTCATAAGTAAGCCGAATAAGGCATACTTTTCATTTATAGCTAATTGAAGATATATAGATTTGTTTGTTATTAACTCTTTATTTCTTATTAGTTCAATGATTTCAAATAGTGGATGAGTATGTAAAAATACAAAGTTTCTTTTATTCATTATTAATTTAGTCAATTGAGTTAAAACAATAAAAAAATGAAAAGAATATGCTGTTGTATTTTTTAACTGGATATAACCATTCTCAAGCATAAATAAAAGTTTTTTTATTGCCTCAAGTCCATATAAATGTCTTTTTTTTATAGGGATTACTTTTGATTGTTTTAAATCAAAACCACATTTATAACAATATGTAAATGGTAATTTATCTTTATACATTTTAGTAATTAAGATTTTGCTCAAGCAATGAGGACAAGAATCGTATAAATAACATTTATGTTTTAAACAAGCAGTATAAAATACAAGTTTCCATTCTTTTCTAAAATAGAACTTTTTATTTGTTAATTTTATACATTTAGGGCAAAACTTCATATTTGAGATAAAATGATTTGTAGAATCTTTTATGCCTTCTTCTAGGATGTTTTTTGCATAATATTTTAATGTTAATTTGTTAATATCAATTTTATTTTTACATTTATCTTGCATTTTAGAATAAATTTCATTACTCAATTTTGTATCGATATCACTTATGAAATAACCTCTATTTTTTAATCCAAAATGCATATTAAAAAAAGATTGTGGCTTCATATAATGCATATAAGCCGTTCTTACAAACCAAGAACTTAATAATTCATTATCATATGGTTTTGGAATAATTAAAAAATTTTTATCTATGAATTCTGCTAAACCAATGTGTCTTATCATACATCTTTTAGAATACTCTCTTTATGTACTTGTGACATAGAAATATATCCACACTCTCTTATTTCGTTAATAGTGATTCTTTCACTTTGAGTATTTATCGCATAAACAGCTGATTGTTTTAAAATTCCTATAATATCTCCAATGTATCCTTCGGATATATCAAGTATCTTTAGCGCAACATCAGGATTTAAAATATTTGATTCTTTCTTTAGTGGTAAGGTAGATAGAAATGTTGCCAATAAAGAGATGTACTCTTTATCTAATCGCCACTTTGTTAAATATACAGGTCTAAATCTACTACTTATTTGAGTATCTGTACTTATCGCTCTTAATGAGTCTTTTATACCAGCTAAAACAATTGGTATCTTTAATTGATTACTTAGATTTTTAATTGCATTCATCGTTTGTTTTTGTTTTGCGATTGATCCACTAAGTATATTATGAATTTCATCAATTATAATCATTTCAACATTTAATAGCTTCATATAGTATTCAACCAGATATTGTTTTCTTGATATATTTTCACTTTTCTTTACCGTCGTATCAATGGATGAAAATATATTGTCATATAATCTTGATTCACTGGGTTCTGTTGGAGCTTGAAGATAGAGTACTGGTATTCCTGTCGCATCATATAATTCGGTAAAATCATTAGTTGTTTCATCTTCATTTTTTTCATTAAATATCTCATAATTTAAGTGCCTTCTTTTAAACTCTTCAAGTAATGAAGTTTTACCATTATTTGATGATCCAACCACAAGCATACTGGTAACTCTAGTTTTATTTTTTTGATACTTAAAAATATCTTCTAGTTTGTCAAGTATATTTTGCGCTATTGGATAGTTTATCCATCTATCTTCTAGAATATATTTAATTCTTTCTTCATCACTTTGCAGTAGTAATTCTTGTGCTTTTTTAGTAAGTTTAATATTATTCATTTAGAGTACTCTTTTCATTTACTTGGAATAGTTGAATATTTGTAAATAAATCTTCATACTGATTATCAGAGGTATTAGTCTCTGTTTTAGGCTCTTTTTGATTTTCTATAATTCCTTTTTGTTCTCTTCTAACTCTTTGTTTATGGTCTTTATGTTTATGCTCTATATTTTTAGAAATTTCTTCTAATTGTTCGTAAGCATAAAAAATATCATCTTCATTGTAATCTGTAATCTTTTCATCTTTAAGATATTTTTTTGAAGCATATAAGTCCCAAAGTGTCATAACGGGAGCAGATATTTTTCTATAAGGTACTTCAAAATATTCTTTTAAGTCAGGATCATAAAAATATATTTTTTGAATATTGAGTGGATCACGTTTTATTTTGTGTTTAATTTTAGATTTCTTACTATCTTTTTTACCAATCCAATGTCTCAGCACATCAGAGTAATAAGATATGCCATCAAGAGTAATACCATCCTTTTGAACGGTTCTAAATTCTGTTGGGAGTAAGGATACCCTTAACTCTTCCATATCATCTGTTATTGGTGGTAAAATTCCAGTACCTGCTGTTTCTTCATCACCGAATATACCTTTAAAATATTTTTCTTCGGGTGTCGTTTGAATCCCATGATGATATTTTTTATGATATACATTCACAATATAATGAATAATCCATTGTGTTAGTTCTTCAACTGTAAACATAGCCTCTTTTGCTGAATCATATACACCTTTCTCATTTATGTTTGAAAAGGTAGTGCCTGCTAAGTTATGTATTTCTTTATTAATTGTTCCAAGTACTCTTTCAACATGTGCACCAAATTGAGGACGAGCTACAGGTCTTTTCATCAATGTAATGCCATATTCATCACAAACCATTTGCATATCAGAGGAAACTAAATCAGAACCATTGTCCACACCAATAATACGCGGCACTCCAAAAATATTCCATTCTCCTTCTACGTTATATTGTCTAAGCAGCTTATCTTTAGGTGTAAATGTATTAAATAAACATTGGCTCACATTATAATATGCAGGTTCTTGAAGTGATACATATATGCCTGTAATCATTCTTGAGTATACATCAATAGCTAATGTAAGATATGGTCTTTTCAATGGTTTTCTATGAAGTTTATCTACAACAATAATATCTAAAGGAGTATGGTCTATTTGAATAAACTCTAAAGGATAATTACCTTCAGGAAATTCTCCTTCATAGTTTTGGAATTGTTGCGAAGCTTTATGTCCATATCTTTTTTTAATTGCTTTTTTGGGATCAATTTTTTCAATTCTATTTCTAATTGTATTTTCATGTGGAGGAGTAAGGCTTAACTTTTTACATTCAAGATAAATTTTATTATAGATTTTTTTAAATCCATATCTTTGTTTATTTAAATATAAATCTTCAAGTATTTGATTAATAATATGTTCTATCTTATCATCTAATCTACTACCTTTTTTCCCTCTTAATGAGGTTTGTGGCACTAAAGAGCTTATTTCCATGGTTTGTTCATAAAGATTTATCCATTTATATACTGTTACAGAGCTATATCCTGCTTTTTTTGCGATAGATTTAACTTCATCTTTTGTTCTTGAAGTAAAGACAATCTTTTTTATAATCTCATATCTCTCTTTAGCAATATTCCATTCTTTCTCAGAATAATGTTCAATAAAGTTCTTAGGTTTTTCAAGATATTTTTTTGAAGATAGCTCTGTTAGTGGAACGTCAAGAATATCTCCATTATTATCTTTAACTATAGTTACTTTATTAAAACCAACTATACGTATTATTTCACACAGTTCATTGTTAAAAAAAACTTTTGAGCCAATTTTAAGATCAATAATTCCCATTGAGTCTGTATCCTTTCCTTAGAACCGAGTTCATTGTTAACTTTTCATATTGATTTACAAGTGTTCCCATATTATGAAATACGTAGTTCCAAATATAGGGTAGAAAAAAAGTTTGTTTCATTTTATTTGAATCATATTGATTAAGTACTTCTTGTATTGTAATGGCACCAGTATTATCTAATATTTTTTCAATCAATTTTGTTTTTTCTATATCTTCTTTAATATTTACAAAGTTATAAATATGTTTTAGATTTAGCATATATTGTTTATTTATCATTTCATCAGTATATATTTCAAAAGATAAATGCTTTTGTAATTTTATTTCATTTTGAACTAAAGATAGTTTTTGAACAAGCTCTTGATTTGAAAGCAGTTCATCTTTATACTTTATTTCAACTACTGTTTGAGTCTTATCTTTATATGTAATCAGTAAATCAGGAGTATATTTTCTAGGTTTTACATCATAATAAGTATAATGAAGTGTAAAAGGTTGTTCTATATATGAAACAACTCTTGGATCAAACTCCAATAACATAAACATATCCCTTTCTAATACTGATTCAAAAGTAACTTGTTTTTTATTCTTATAACTTGAAAAGTATCCTGTGCAGGATATATAGCTTTTTTTAATTTGTCTTACACTCATATCTAAATTATATAAAATCTCGTCAAGATTTACAATAGATAGGATGTTTAATTTATTTTGTATATTTTTCAATTTATTTAACCTTTTTAATATAATCTATTTAACTTAATTAATGTTGGAAATCTTTCAAGACTGGCTAAATATTGTGATTTAGAGTTAAGTTTGTTTTTGTATATGACAGGTCAGTCCCTGTGGTTTACATACAAAGTACCCTGCTACAAATAAAAAACTCATTGCAGCCATTGAACAAGAGGGGTTGATTTTAAGTGCGTATGATGCAGATTTTCTTGCAACTCCATGGAGTTTTGTAGCACGCAATGAAATCGTTGTAGCTTTAGGAGATATTTTAATTGTAACGCAAGCCGATTTAAACAGTGGCAGCATGAGAAGCGTAGAGTTTGCTTTAAATATGAACAAAAAAATTTATGTTTTGCCTCACCAAATTAATCAAAGTGCAGGAACCAACCAGCTTTTAAAAGAGGGTTTAGCCCAAGCCATTTATGATATAGATGAGTTTGTTATGGAACTATCAGGACATACCCTTTGCCAAGAAAAAGATGCGTTTTTAGAGTATTGTAAAAACAATCCCAACTACGACGAGGCCATCAAAAATTATGCTGAAAAAACATTTGTTTATGAATTAGAGGGAAAAATAAAAATCT
This sequence comes from Marinarcus sediminis (SeqCode), assembly GCF_048571275.1. Lineage (GTDB taxonomy): Bacteria > Campylobacterota > Campylobacteria > Campylobacterales > Arcobacteraceae > Marinarcus > Marinarcus sediminis. The sequence goes on along the minus strand of NZ_CP182357.1, from coordinate 1,173,439 downwards.
TAAATGGGAAAATTTATCTGCCTTAAATGGCACACAACTTTCTCTTTTTTGCATATCGTAAAATCGTATAACCTACTATTCCAGAGAGAATTGAGCCTACTAAAATAGCCAATTTATCCGTATGCAAAAACATATTTGAATCATCATACGCCAAAGAGTCAATAAAAAAACTCATGGTAAATCCAATCCCTGTTAATACTGCAATGCCATACATTTGAGTCCAAGTAGCACACTTTGGAAGCTGTGCAATGTTGAATTTAACTGCCAGAAAAACAAACAACATTACCCCCATTTGTTTACCCAAAAACAATCCCATAATAATACCCATTGAAACAGGGTTTATGACATCATTAAAATCAATATTCATTAAATCCACACCGGCATTCATAAATGCAAAAATGGGCAAAATATAATACGCCACCCAAAAATGCAGATTTTTTTCCAATATTCTTGCGGGAGAGATATGTTTTTGTTCTTCAATTTTAACATTTAAAGGGATGGTAAATGCCAAAATAATTCCAGCAAGTGTCGCATGAACTCCCGATTTTAAAACGGCAATCCAGAGAAATATTCCAATAATAATATATGCTGTAATGCGTACAATATTGATTTTATTCATCAGCAATAAAATGGCAAAAAAAACACCTGCCAATAAAAGAGAGAGATATGACAACTCTGAGGTGTAAAAAATAGATATAATCACAATAGCACCAATGTCATCAATGATGGCCAATGCCATTAAAAACACTTTCAATGAGACAGGAATTCGCTTACCCAACAAAGACAAAATTCCCAAAGCAAAAGCAATATCCGTAGCCGTTGGAATCGCCCAACCACGCAAGGCAAAGTTGTTATCATAATTAAAAAATATAAAAATCAGTGCAGGGAAAAGCATACCACCTAAAGCGGCAAAACCCGGCAAAGCAATCTGTTTAAAACTTGACAGATGTCCCGTAAGCAGTTCTCTTTTAATTTCAAGTCCAATTAAAAGAAAAAACAGAGCCATTAACCCATCATTGATCCATAAAAAAATGGGCTTATTCAGTTCAAGCATTTCACCCACGCTTATGGTCACATTCGTTTGTAAAATGTTATTGTAGTATTCAGACAAAAAAGAGTTTTTAAAAATTAAGGCAAGGAGCGTAACACCAATAAGGATAAGCCCCGCCGATGACTCTTTTTTGATAAACTCTCTGACCAAAATTCGCACATTAATCCTTTTAAAATAGCTTCTTTATCTTACAACGATTTTGAATTTATTTCAACTAAGGTCTTAATTGATAGGTAATATCTCCCGCTCCCACACCAACAATCAAACCATGCTGATAGGTTTTTAGAATTTTATCATCTTTAATAATTTGCACCATCCCTTTTTTTGAGATTATCTTTTGTGCAAAAACGGGATTATATTTTTCAAACTCTTTGGCAAAATCAATCTCAATGAGCTCTTCACCTGCACTGTATACAGGAAGAATAATCAACTCATCGCACCCTTTAAAACACTCTTTAAACTCTGCTAAGTTATCAATGGTACGCGAATATTTATGGGGTTGCCAAATGACCACGGTGTTATTCATGTCTTTTAAATTGCTGTACAAACTGACCGATTTAATGGTGGCTTTGATCTCTGTTGGATGATGCGCATAATCATCAATCACCACCAAACCATTGGTTTTTTGCACAATATCAAATCGTTTTTTAATTCCTTTGTATTTTGTCAAATTCTCTTTAATTTCATCCAAACCAATTTCATTGAGTGCGGCAAGAATAGCCAAAGAGGCATCAAGCGCAATATGATGTCCAAATCCCCACACTTCAAAAGTACCCAAATCTTTTAAATCAAATGTGGTATAAGGTTCACCGTTTTTAAGGGTAAAAGAGATATCTTTAATGTCCGTTGTAGGATATAAACGAATGGCTTCTAAGTCCTCTAAGGTGTTTAAAAACTCATCTTCAGCGTTAATGACTCTTACCTTAGCCATTTTTAAAAACTGCTCATATGCTCCATAGAACCGTTTTAAATCATGATTGTAATATTCCATATGTTCAGGTTCTGCATTCGTAACAATGGCACAATACGGGTTGGAAAGGAGAAAACTCGCATCACTCTCATCGGCTTCAAAGGCAACCAAATCATTTTGATACCTAAAATTTGAGTCAAACTCCTTTGAAATTGCACCAATGAGTGCTGAGGATTGTAAAATCGAAGCTAAAATTGCAGTAGTGGTACTTTTTCCATGTGCACCAGCTACACAATAGTTCTTTTTGTTGCCCAAAATAAAAGGCAATGCCTCTTTTCTTGATTTGGATTGAATGTTGTGTCTTGCTGCTTCAATGATTTCCACATTGCATTGTTTAACAGCAGCAGAATAAATCACCATATCTTGACTGTTTATGGCACTGGCACTATGAGGAATCGTAATTTCAATGCCCTCACCTCTTAACTCTTGGATTAAAGGTGACTCTTTAATATCTGAACCCGTAACGCTGTGTCCGTCATATTTTAAAAAACGTGCCAGTGCCGAAAGACCTATACCACCAATTCCAATAAAATGTACTTTCATTATTAATCCAATAAGTGTTTTAAATTTTCAAATTCACGCTTTAATATCGCATCATTTTGCGCTAAAAATGTTTGAATATCAAACGTAAAATTCACGATAAAATAGCCATATCTCTCTTCTAAATCCATCACATTAACATCTACACTGTTTTCATAAAAGCTCTCCATGTCCATCTCTTTTGAACAAGCAACCAGATGTACATTGATTGCCCCAACGAGATGTTCATCTTCAACAATATTGCTTAAAAGAAAAAAGAACTCTTTTGCACCTGAAAAATCATTATAACTCCATTTTTCAATGGCATGTTCATAGAATGACCGAATATATAAAAGCTCATCTTTTTCCAGTTTCAGTTTTTTCCCACCATTCACAATGGTTTCAATGCGTTCAAACGATATTTTTAAAATATTCTCATAAACATTGTTGATTTTCTCTTCATCTAAATCCAATATTAGCATGGAATCAAGAACTTCATACAGTGCTGAAATATTCTCACTTTTGATCGCATCAACTCGTGTTTGTTCTAAATAGTTTAAAAATTCTGGGTTGGTTCGAGCTTCGTGTAATTCAGCTTTATCCATGAATAAAATCCTTCAATCGTGTTAATACTTCTCTTGTTTTTTCTTCATTTTCAACCAATGCAATTCGGACATACCCTCTTCCCATTCCATTTCGTCCTAAAAAACTTCCTGGCAAAACTTTGATATTTTTTTCTTGGTATAACGCTTTTGTAAAAGCCAACTCATCTTCAACTTCAAGCCAAATATAAAAAGTAGCATCGGGAATTTCTACCCCCAAAAGCTCTTTGGCTATTTCAAAATTCTTTTTATAGGTTTTTCTGAACTCTTTTACATGAGCTTCATCGTTCCACGCATCTGCACTGGCTCGTTGTAATGGCACAGGAGAGGCACACCCCACATAGGTTCTGTATTTTAAATACTCTTCTAAGATTTTTGCATCACCTGCAATAAAGCCACTTCTCAATCCTGGGGCACTGCTTCGTTTTGAAATAGAGTTCATGACCAATACATTTTTAAACTCACTGTTGCCGGCTTTTATAGAGGCTTCTAAAAGTGAGTGTGGTTTTTTATTTTCATCAAAATAGATTTCACTGTAACACTCATCGTTGATCAATACAAAATCAAACTCTAACGCTTTTTTCACCCACAACACCAAATCATCTAAACCAATATTTGCCGACGTTGGATTATTGGGATAGTTTAAAATCACTAAATCACATTTTTTCAACTCTTCATCACTTAAAATGGGTTGAAAATTGTTCTCTTTGGTTAAATTAATATGAATAATCTCTGCTCGGCTCGCAATGGCTGCCCCTTCATAAATTTGATAAAAAGGGTTGGTAAATGCCATAACAGGATTTTTTGTATCAAAGAGATAAAATTGGGGAAAGTTAAAAAGCACTTCTCTTGTACCAAACGTAGGAATGAGTTGCTCTTTGTTCAATTGAACGCCAAATCGTGTTGTAACAAAATTGAGCATAGACTCTTTTAAATACTCTTCACCAATTGTTTTTGGATATTTGTTTAATAACGAACTGCTCTCTTGTAAACTTTTTTGTATAAACAAAGGTGTGTTAAATTGCGGTTCTCCAATGGTAAGTGAACTCAATGTATATTGATTGTTGGGAACAATATTCTCCAACAATTCATTCAATTTTTCAAACGGATACGTTTCAAAATTCATCTGTTTCCTTTATAGGGTATAAATATTTTATTCTTCAACAATAGGTATAAGCAGTTGGTTGAAGCGTGTTAAATCAAAAGCAACCAAATCAGAGTTGGTATAGAAAAATTCATAAAAATATCTGTTTTTAAACATGGCTTGTTTCAAAGGCATGATTTGTAACACATTGCGTTGCTCTTTTAAGACACGGATGGGGTTTTTCTCATCATTGATGATTTCAATTTTTTGATTAAAGATTTTAGCCAAGTTTTCAAAGTGGTTTAAAATATCACTGTTGTTATCATCCCCGATGGGATCAAGGTTAAAAATCTTTGTTTTTGTTTTTAACTGAGCAGAAATATCGAACACTAAAGGCGAAATTTGTTCATACGATTTTTTATCATCTAAAAGAACAACGGTCTCTTTAATGGTCTCAATTTTATCCAATCCCAGTTTTAAAATAGGAATTCGTAAATTGATTAAATCTTTTAACTCTTTTTTATTGGAGAACAGTTCATAAGAGAGCATAAACACCCCTACGTCATGCCGCTTAATATCGGTTGTGATGATTTTTTTAAACCCTACATTTTGATAATCTATATCTAAAATGATACTGCCATCTCCCATGAGTTCTTCTTTAATTTCATTCATAATCAAAGCATTCGTTGGTCGCGTAACTTTTACGATTAATGATCTGTTTTTTAATCTTTCGTGCAAAAACTTTGCCTCTTTAACGGCCTTAATGACTTCTGACTCTTTTTGTAAATACAGATCCAAATAGAGATAAATGTTGTGCCCAAATGGCATAGGGAATTGTCCCTCATTTTTTGAAATAGCATTATAGACTTGCATGAGAACTTTGGGTTTCCCAATAATTAAAATCACATCATTGGGTTTTAAAATCAATGAAGGTTTTACACTGATCAATCGGTCATTGCGATAAAGTCCAAAAATTTTCCACTCAACTTGTTCAATTGATCCTATGTATCTATAAGCATAAGAGCTTCCAAAAGGAATTCTTATCTCCATAATTTCACCCTGTCGCAATCCAATATTTTGTGCAACAACCGGAATATTAGGTAATCTTTCAATCATACCATTGGCTAAAACATCTATGCCTTTATAAATATTGACTTTAGGGTCTTTAAGTTCAATGCCCCAATAATCCAATATATTCATCTGCATATTGGCTTTTTTTCGTTTGATATTATCAATGACATTCAGCATTTCATCTTTTGAATTTAACGCAATCAATGCTTCGGTGTGTACATTTTTATCTAAGACCATACCTAACTTTGAAAAAGAGGTGGGATCAAACTTGTAAAAGGTAAAATTGGAAGGTTTTTTTGCAGGCATAATTAAATCATTGATGTATATTACATCGTAGTAATTTTCTCCTGTATTGGCTTCAACAATTCTATGTAATAATTTCTTAGCAACAATGCCATCTAATATAACTAATATTTTTTTCATGACGGATATTATAGCCAAATAAGATGATAACTCTTTGAAAAGAATCTATATTTTAAAAATATAGTCTTAACGACTAAATTTATTACACATGAACTTTTTGATACAATTGCATTTTAGTTAATCAAAGGATATTTTTTTCAATGCAATTCAAAATCGATGCAACACAAAACAAAGCCAGAGCATGTACCATTGTTACTGCACACAGTACCATACAAACCCCTGTTTTTATGCCCGTAGGAACTCAAGGAACGGTCAAAGCGCTTGATGCCAATGATATGCTCAGCCTTGGCGCTCAAATCATTTTAGGAAACACCTATCACCTCTATTTACGCCCAGGAAGCAAAACAGTGAAAAAATTTGGAGGTCTGCATGGCTTTTCAAAATTTCCCAACTCATTTTTAACAGACTCAGGTGGATTCCAAGCATTTTCATTGAGTGATAACTCAAAACCAGATGAAAACGGCATCATGTTTAAATCACACATTGATGGAAGCAAACACTACTTTACTCCACAAAGTGTTTTGGATACGCAATATGACTTAGGCAGTGATATTATGATGATTTTAGATGATTTAGTTGCCTTACCAAATACGAAAGAGCGAATTAAACTCTCCATCGAAAGAACGACAGCTTGGGCAAAAGAGGCAATTACGTATCACAAAAGCCAACAAGAAAAAGGCATAGGAGTCAATCAAAACATTTTTGCCATCATTCAAGGAGGAACCGACAAAGAGTTCAGAAAACTCAGTGCCGAGCAGCTTTGTGCTCTTACCGATTACGATGGTTTTGCCATTGGAGGATTGAGTGTAGGAGAGACCAATCATGATATGTATGACACCGTTGAGTGGACAACACAATTTATGCCTCAAGATAAACCGCGATACCTTATGGGGGTGGGAACACCTGAAGATTTGATTGAAAATATTGACCGAGGTGTGGATATGTTTGATTGTGTTATGCCCACAAGAAATGCCCGAAATGGAACACTTTTTACCACCTTTGGACGAGTCAATATTAAAAATGCCCACTTCAAGGAAGATGAGACACCCATAGATGAAGCGTGTGGATGTTATACGTGCCAAAATTTCACCAAAGCCTACTTAAATCATCTCTTTCGAGCAGGAGAAATCACCTATTTCAGATTGGGTTCAATTCACAATATTTACTACTATTTAAATCTGATGAAAGAGGCGCGTGCTGCTATTTTGGAGCAAAGATGGCCAGAATTTAAAAAAGAGTTCTATGCCAAACGAAGTGTGGTTAAAGATTAACGAAACTCACTTTTGATATAATCGAATCTCAATAATTATACGAAACGTATAAAGGAAAAAAATGACAATAGATGATAAAACAATTGATAAATTAGCAAAACTCTCCAGTTTACACATAGATGATTCTAAAAAAGAGAGTCTAAAAAGTGAACTGGGAGATATTATTAACTTCGTAGAAAATCTCAATGAAATTGATGTCAGCCACATTGAAGCAACATTTACGACCGTTGAAGGGGGAACACCTTTAAGAGAAGATGTTGCCATTCAAGATTTAGATGTCTCAAGCCATATTGTTAACCATGCGCCAAAAAGTGAAGATGGCTTTTTCATCGTTCCAAAAATTATCGAGTAAGGCTTTATTATGATAACAGTTTATGGAATCAAAACATGCGGCAGTGTTCAAAAAGCGCTAAAATTTTTTAAAGACCATAATATAGATGTGAATTTTTTTGATTTTAAAAAAGAGACACCCTCTTCTGAGGTGGTAAAATCTTGGGTTGAAAAATCTGATATCAATGTGCTTTTTAATTCAAAAGGTACTAAATATAAAACCCTTCAACTCAAAGAGTTAAACTTAGATGAAGATGGAAAGTTTGAATGGTTATGTAAAGAGCCGATGTTATTTAAACGACCTGTTATTGAGTTTGACGATAAACTCATTGTTGCTTTTGATGAAGCACTTTATAAAAAAACTTTTTTATAACATCTTGAGTAAGAAGCTTAAAAGGAAGAGAGTAAAAGAACTCTCTTCCTTTTTTTAACTCTTATTTTCTGGCTTCTTTTAACGTTTCAGCAATCATAAACGATAACTCTAACGCTTGGTCGGCATTTAATCTTGGGTCACATTGAGTATGGTATCTGCTGGCAAGCCCTTCTTGCGTAATAGCAGAACTTGCACTTCCTGTACACTCAGTTACATTTTGTCCCGTCATTTCAAGATGAATTCCACCTGCAACAGTACCTTCGGCATTGTGAATTTGGAAAAATTGTTTCACTTCATCTAAAATTGATTCAAAATCTCTTGTTTTATAGCCGTTGTCTGTTTTGATGGTATTTCCATGCATTGGATCACACGACCACAATATATTTTTTCCTTCAGCTTTGACTTTACGTAAAAGATTTGGGAAAATATCTCCCACTTTATTTGCCCCCATTCGTACAATTAAGTTTAATCTTCCCGCTTCATTTTCTGGGTTTAAAGTATCAATGAGTTTTAAGAGTTCATCCTCTTTCATAGAAGGGCCTACTTTACAACCAATTGGGTTTTTAATCCCTTTAAAGTACTCAACATGTGCACCATTAAGTTCTCTTGTTCTGTCCCCAATCCATAACATATGGGCAGAACAGTCATACCAATCTCCTGTCAAAGAGTCTTGTCTTGTTAATGCTTCTTCATAGTTCAGTAACAATGCTTCATGTGAGGTATAAAGTGTAGTCTCTTTGAGTTGAGCAGTATTTTCAGAGGTGATTCCACACGCTTTCATAAATGCCAATGTCTCTGAAATTTTATTCGCCAATTCATCATACTTTACACCCAAGGCATGATCTTGAATAAAATCCAAATTCCAAGAGTGTACTTGGTGTAAATCTGCCATTCCTCCTCTTGAAAATGCTCTTAGAAGGTTTAAGGTTGAAGCACTTTGATTGTATGCTTTTAACAATTTTTTAGCTTTTGGTGCGCGTGATTTCTCATCAAAGTTTACCGAATTGACAATGTCACCACGATACGAAGGAAGCGCAATGCCATTAATGTTTTCAAAATCATCACTTCTTGGTTTGGCAAATTGTCCTGCAATTCGTCCAACTTTAACTACAGGACAACCGCCTGAAAAAGTCAAAATAACGGCCATTTGCATCATAACTTTAAAAAGATTTTTAATATTATTGGCATTAAATGCATCAAATGACTCCGCGCAATCTCCCCCTTGAAGTAAAAATGCTTTCCCTGCAACGGCATCGGCCAATTTACGCTTTAAGTTTCTGGCTTCTCCTGCAAAAATAAGCGGTGGATATGATTTTAGTTCGGCTTCCACTTTGGCCAATTTTTCTAAATCTGTATAAGTTGGTTGTTGTTTGATTGGAAAATCTCTCCAGCTTTTTGGATTCCAATTATTCATTTTTAATACCTTTTATATATTTTAATCATTTAAGCAACTATTCTAACGGATTATTACTTAATTCTGTTGGCTTGGTTACGATTTAATTACGATACCAATTTTGACAATAAATCTTTAAATGAATCTTTAAAAGCCACCAATCCATCATTTAATAAATCATCATACACTTTTTGAATATTTACCCCTGCAGATGCAACTTTTGCAAAAAACAGATCACACTCCTCTTCACTCATCATTTTAGTTGGTTTTTTAGAACCATCTTTGACCCAGTTTTCAATTGTTGCAAGTGGTGCTGTGTTAATTGAGTTTGGATAAATCAAGGTATCCACGTAATAACTTGGCGACAATTCAGGTGATTTAACTCCCGTACTTGCAAAAAGTGTTCGGATATTTTTATTTTTAAATTTATTGACTTCATAATAACACTTTGTAGCATTGATAATCCCCAATTGCGTCACTGGCAATTTTTTATACTCAAATTCTGCATCACACATTCGATCTAACCGACTGACAAAAACAGAAACCACGGCTTTAATATCTTTCTTACTCTCTTTAATTCCTGCATCCAACGCTTTCGTACACTCAATGGCTTGTTCAGGTGAAAAAACCAATGTCGCATTGACATTAATCCCTTGGGCAGTCAACGCTTTCATGGCTTTATAGCCAGCTTTGGTTGCAGGAACTTTAATCATGACATTCTCATTGCCAATGGTTTTATACAATCTCTCACCCTCTTCAATCGTTCCCTCTTCATCATCACATAAAGTAGGATCGACTTCAATAGAGATAAATCCATCATCGGCATCATTGTTATGCAAATCGGCTAAAATCTCTGAAGCTCTTGTAATATCAGTAATGGCCAACTCTTCATAAATCTTTTTTTCACTGTTGGCTTGAAGCATGTCCAGTTGTTGTCGATATGCAACTGAGTTTGAAATTGCCGATTCAAAAATAGCAGGATTACTCGTTGCTCCTTGAATTATTTTATCTTTTATTAAACTTTTAAATTGGTTTTCTAAAAAATCTCTCTCTATAAAATCACACCAAAGTGAAAAGTTAATATCTTCTTTTAAAGCCATCTTAATTCCTTTTAATTGTCCCTATGTATAGGATTTTTTTCTTATATCTTTTCTTTTTAGAAGCGGGTTACATATGTGCCAAAATTTCTCTTAAATCTTTGTTATCAATAATGATATTGGCCTCTTTTTTTAAAATATCATGAGCACAAAATGCCACTCTTTTATCGGCATAATGGAACATGGAAACGTCGTTGGCACCATCACCTACAACCAATGTATCTTTGGCAGTAATGCCCATAACCGCTTGCATTCTTTCTAACATTTCACCTTTAGAAAAACCAAACATCATCTCTCCACCAATAAGTCCTGTAAGTTTCCCCTCTTTGTGATGCAATACATTAGAGAAATCAGCATCAAGTCCGAGTTTTTCCTTAAATGGTGTCGTACCAATTCTGAATCCACCTGAGAAACAAACCACTTTATACCCCATCTCTTTTAACGCTTTAACGGTTTCAAAAGCACCTGGCATTACAGGAAGATTGGCACAAATATCAACAGCACGTTGATAATCTAGGCCTTTTAAAAGCCCTACGCGTGTTGTCAAACTCTCAAAAAAATCCAATCGTCCTGACATCGCTTCTTGCGTTATTTTGACCACTTTCTCTTTAATTCCTAACTCTTGCGCTAAAAAATCAATTGTTTCGCCATCCATTAATGTTGAATCAAAATCAAACACGGCTAATTTCATTATAAATTCCTAAGTTTAATATTTAAAGGGTATAATTATAGCTAAATTACATTAAGGATTCTATTGTAATGTTTGATGAACTCATTAGCAAACTGAAACACGGTAACTATTTAACACTTGAAACAACACCTCAGCATGAACCAACCATGGAGAATATCATTGAAAAAATCAAAGAGTTTGATTTGGCATCTAAAATTGATGGTTTTTCAACCACGGATAGCCCATTGGCAAAATTAAAATACAATTCACTTTTTGCAGCAATGAAACTTCAAAATGAGTTTAAAAAACCAGTCGTAACAACTTTAACCATGAGAGATCGAAATAAAATTGCGTTGCAATCAGATATTTTAGGTGCCAATGATTTTGATATACGTACCTTTTTATGTCTGACAGGAGATCCTGCTAAAATGAGTGATCAACCCAACACCAAAGGGGTATTTGAAGGTAACTCAACCATGCTGTTACAAATCATACGTTCATTTAATCATGGCATGGATTTTGCAGGGCGACCGTTTAAAAAACAACCCAAAGAGATTTACCCCTTTGCCGTCACCAACTCATATGCAAGAAATTTCAAAACATTAGAGAACAAAATGCATAAAAAGATTCAAGAAGGGGCTGTGGGAATTATTTCCCAACCTCTGTATGACCTTGAAAATGCCAAAATGTTACTGGAAAGTTTTCAAAATGCGAAAGAAAACGTCAGCGAACACAAACAAGATACGCAACTTATTTTTGGAATTTTTCCTATTATAAAACTGCGAACGGCTCTGTTTTTATCGGCACAAGTGCCAGGTATTCATGTGCCACAAAGTTGGATTGATGCTTTAGAAAAAGCCAATAACATTTCAGAAGAGGAAGAGCGAAAAGTAGGCTTAGAGTTAAACCATAAACTTTTCCAAGACTTAAAAGCATTTCACCCAAAAATTCATCTCATGACTGCCAATAACTTTGAATTGGCCAATGAGTTAATCACCCAATGAGCAAATTAGCTGCCATTGATATAGGGCTTAAAAGAATTGGGGTCGCTATTTGTATGACTTCAGATATCGTCACCCCTCAAAATGCCATATTACGGAAAAACCGAAATCAAGCGGCCAATGATGTCAATGCTTTTTTAAAAGAGTGGAGCATTGATAGACTCATTGTGGGCTTTCCCAGTGCAAGTGAAGATATGCAAAAACGCATCAAACACTTTGTAGCATTACTGGAACTTCAAATTCCGTATGAATTTCAAGAAGAGAATATGAGTTCAGTTGAAGCAGAAGACTTAATGAAAGGTGAAATTAAATACAAACGAGACGGAAGAGTCGACTCACTGGCGGCTAAAATTATTTTAGAACGCTATTTACGCACACATAAAAACTAATTTTTTTCTATGTGCACCACAGAAGCTGCAAATCCACCATCATGCGTAATGCTCACACTGATGGCTTTAATATCAAATTTTTTCATCACTTTTTTTGAGAGTTTTATTTTAGGTGCATTTTTTTTGGTTTTAGAAATTATAATATCATGAAAACCGCATGTTTTTCCAATACCACAGCCCAAGGCTTTGCTGGTAGCCTCTTTTGCTGCCCAAAAGCCCGCTGCTGTTGATGGGCTTCGGACAAGTAATATCTCATCTTCACTTAAAAACCTTTCTAAGGCTTTTCTTTCAAATTTGTCCATCATCTTTTCAATGCGAGCAATGGAAGTAATGTCAATTCCTATCATTAAAACTCCTATTAATAATTATTGATTATAATATCTTTATGAAACTTTTTTTGAAAAAAATATTATACCTTATCATTATGCTTTTTATCATTAGCCTTATTTCATTTATTGCCATAAATGCTGCCCCAAACTCTTTTTTTGCCAGTGGTGATCTTAACCCCAATATCACAGAAGAAGCCATTGCTCATTTAAAAGCCATTTATGGTTTAGACAAACCTTTATATGTGCAGTTTTATGCTTGGATTATTGCTCTTTTACATCTGGATTTTGGCATATCATTTGCCAGTGGAGAACTGGTTAAAAATGAGATTTTATCGCGGGTTCCTATTACTTTAACCATCAATCTTATCAGCATGTTTTTGGTTTTTATTGTATCTTTGTATTTGGGAATAAAAGCCGCTTTAAATAAAAACAGCTTGTTTGATAAATTTGCAGGACAACTCTCCCTTTTGAGTTTTTCAATGCCTTCTTTTTATTTGGCACTGTTGGGTGTTTTGGTTTTTTCAATTTGGTTGGAGATTCTTCCCATTGCGGGACTTCATTCACTCTCCAATGCCACAGGCTTGACCTACTATTTGGATACAGCGTGGCATTTGGTTTTACCAATATCAATTATCACCTTTGGGGGCATTGGCAGCCTGACGCTTTATATTCGCTCTTTAACCATTGAAATTTTAAAAAGTGATTACATCTTTTTTGCCAAAGCCAGAGGATTGAGTAAAAAAGAGATGTTAAGATTTTATATCTTGCCCAATCTTTACCCACCTGTTATTACACTTCTTGGATTATCACTGCCTGGAATCATTGGAGGAAGTGTGATTTTAGAATCAATTTTTTCCATTGATGGCATGGGACTTTTGTTTTATCAAAGTGCCTTAAGTCACGATTATCCAGTAATTATGGGTATACTGATTATTGGTGCTTTTTTAACCCTTTTAGGAAATATTTTGGCCGATGTTATTTTGTTAAAATTAAATCCAAATTACGATAACAATTAATCAAAATATCGTTATAATCACACCTTTAAAAAAAACCAATTTTAGACGCGTTAAGGATACCTTTTGGAAATCATTCATACCATTGAACAACTGCAAAATATCAGAAAAAATATCAATGCTACTGTTGGCTTTGTTCCAACAATGGGCGCACTTCATAACGGGCATATCTCCCTTATAAAAAAAGCCAGAGAAGCCAATGAAATTGTGATTGTCTCTGTTTTTGTCAATCCCACACAATTTTTAGCCGGTGAAGATTTAGAAAAATATCCTAAAAAAACAGAAGCCGACATCAAGATTTGCCAACTGTGCAAAGTTGATTATCTTTTTATGCCTCTGGCAACAACTATGTATACGCAAGATGAAGTCTTAATTAAAGCACCCCTTTTAAGAAGTTATACCTTAGAGGGTGAACGTCGCCCTGGACACTTCGATGGTGTTTTACAAGTGGTTTTAAAACTTTTTGGTTTGGTTAAACCTACCCATGCCTATTTTGGGAAAAAAGATGCCCAACAACTCTCACTGATTATGCAAATGAATGAAAACTTATTTTTAGGTATTACCATTGTTCCTTGTGAAATTATTCGTGAATCTGATGGGTTAGCCCTAAGCAGTCGGAATGTCTATTTAAGTGATGAACAAAGAACACAAGCGCTTGCAATTTCAAAATCACTGAACAGTGCAGGAAAACTTATTGGTCGCGGCATCTTAGAGTGTGATCTCATCCAAGAAAGCATGCAAAATATTATGGCAGATTTGGAGATTGAATACATCGCTTTTGTAGACAGAGCTTTCAATAAAATAGATAAGATTATTTTAGGCAACACCATTATTCTCATTGCTGTCAAAATAGGCTCAACGAGATTAATCGATAATATTTGGATATAATATATCAAAAATCAGAAAAATAGGACGACAAAAAATATATGAAATTTACAACTCAAAACCCACAAAAAACATTGCATCTTGTTTCATTGGGATGTACTAAAAATCTTGTGGATTCAGAAGTTATGCTTTCAAAACTCAGCGAATACAAACTGACCAATGACCCCGAAACAGCTGATGTCATTATTGTAAATACGTGTGGGTTTATTGACAGTGCAAAACAAGAGAGTATCAACACCGTACTTGATTTAGATACGCAAAGAAAAGAAGAGTCTGTTTTAGTGATGGCAGGCTGTTTAAGTGAGAGATACAAAGAGGAACTTCAAAAAGAACTCGTAGAAGTAGATATTTTTACAGGAGTGGGTGATTATGATAAAATCGATGAACTTGTCCATGAAAAAAGAAGCCATTTTGCTAACGAAGTCTTTTTGCAAACCGATGAAAATGAAAGGGTCATTACGGGGTCAAGTTATCATGCGTATATTAAACTCTCTGAAGGGTGCAACCAAACATGCTCTTTTTGTGCTATTCCATCGTTTAAAGGCAAACTTTTTTCAAGAACTTTGGACTCTTTGGTTAAAGAGGTCAGAAATCTTGTAGCAAAAGGGTATTTTGATTTCTCTTTTGTCTCTCAAGACTCTTCATCATACTTAAGAGATCATGGCATTAATGATGGGCTTGAACAACTCATTGAAAACATTGAAGCAATCTCTGGAGTTAAAACTGCACGGATTTTATACCTTTACCCTTCAACTACAACAATTAAACTGATTGATAAAGTTACAGCTTCACCTATTTTCCAAAACTACTTTGATATGCCACTACAACATATTTCTCAAAATATGCTCAAAATCATGAAAAGAGGGAAAGGGAGTGAGAAACTCAGAGAACTGATGCAACACATGAGAAACGTGCCTAACTCTTTTGTGCGTACCACGTTTATTGTAGGACACCCTGGAGAAACACAAAAAGATTTTGAAGAGCTTTGCACATATGTCAAAGAGTATGGTTTTGATCGTGCAAATGTGTTTGCTTACTCAGATGAAGAGGGGACAGATGCCTTTTTACGAGAAGATAAAATTGACGAAAAAACCATCAATAAAAGAGCCGAAATTTTGGGTGATATTATTAATCAGGTGACTCAAAACTCTTTAAACAAAGAGCTGGGGAAAATGGTTAACGTTTTTGTGGATGGAGAAAGTGAAGAACATGAGTATCTTTTAAGCGCCAGAAATACTCTTTGGGCACCTGAAATTGATGGTGAAATTTACATCAATGACAATGAACTCAACGGCGAAATTACCTTTGGACAGCAATACCACGCCAGAATTACTGAAATTGCTGGAGATAAGCTTTTAGCGACTATTGTATCATGAAAATCACCGTAGAGACAAACAAAAACCTTTTGGCCTTCTCAGCAGGGGTTGACTCTACGGCACTCTTTTTTCTTCTTTTAGAACAAAATATTCCTTTTGATATTGCCATTATAAATTACAATATCCGCGAACAATCAAAACAAGAAGTTGCCTATGCACTTGCACTTGCTTTACAATACAACAAACAGTGTTTTGTAAAAGATATTATGTTGGATACTTCAAATTTTGAAAAAAATGCACGAGATGCTCGATACACTTTCTTTGAAGAACTCATTGAAGAGTATGGTTATGAAGCGTTATTAACAGCACATCAACTCAACGATAAACTGGAATGGTTTTTGATGCAATTGAGTCGAGGAGCAGGACTTAAAGAGTTGCTTGGACTCAATGAGAAAATCCAAAAAGAGAGCTACACACTCTTAAGGCCCTTACTTAATTTTTCAAAAGAGGAGTTGGAGAATTATCTCATTTCAAATAATATCAAATATTTCTATGACCAAACAAACACTGATTTAAAATATAAACGCAATTACTTTCGACACGAATTTTCAAACAAGTTTTTAGACGAATTTAAAGGAGGCGTTTCAAAATCATTTGAGTATTTACATCAAGATTTAAACTCGTTAAATATTAAAAATACTCCCTTATTGCGTATCAATGATTTGGAGATTTTTCAAAATTCAAACGATAACAACTTAAATATCAGAACCATTGATGCTTCACTGAAACAAAGAGGTTATCTGTTAAGCCACGCACAAAGAGAAGAGATATTAAGACAAAAAGAGTGTCTCATTGATCTGTTTGCCATTTGTATTACACCAAATTTTATCTATATTTGTCCACACTCTCAAAGCTTAATGCCTAAAAAATTTAAAGAGTTGTGTCGAACTCAAAAAGTTCCTAAAAAAATACGGGCTTATTTATTTGAAAAGAGTATTGATATTACTTTTATGCAAACGCAGTTAAAAAAATAGATTTTAAATGGTTTCTAAATCAGCTGTTTTCTAAAAATGCTTTAAGATTTTTGTTTTGTACCATGTTGGTTTGGATTTCTTGGTTGTACGCTTGTAAGAATTTTATGTTTTTGTAGAAAAGTTCAGACAGTCTTTGTAAATCTTTTAACTCTAAATCAAAATTAAAAATACCATCTTCAGCTATATATTTTTCTGCCCATCGTAGGAGTCCAGCTGCTTTTTGCTGTTCATCTAAAGAGTCAATAAATATCAACTCTTTCATTGCTTCTAAAGACCAGTCTCGTCTTTCCATGCTTCTATTAATCCTTGAACTACTTTAATTACTTGATTAACAGAGTTAACGTTGTTATCAATTCCTGCAGAAAAAAGTGTCTCTATTTGGTATAAATACAAGCCATCCAAATAATAAGATACATCACCACCATCAAAGTCAAGAACATTTCTTAATTCATCGAAAATAGCAATTGATTTATTAATATAGGTGAATTTTGCCTCAATATCATTTTCTTGCATTGCTGCTCTGACCATAGAAAGAAACTTCAGCAGTCCTTCATACAGCTTTAAAATCAGAACATAAGGATCATCACTTACAGCATTCTGTTGATTATATACATCAAGACCCATTAAATCTTCTCCATAATATACTTATTGTTAAGTTAACAATAAGTATATTATATAAAAGCTTAAATGTATATATTAATTCCCAGCATTGGTCTCAGCAATCATCTGTTTCAATCCACTAAATGAGGCTTCGAACTTACTGATAATAGCAGTATAAGATGCAAATTGAGCAGCCAATTGACTGTATTTACTGTCTAATGCTGTTATCGCTTTAAGTTTTTCTTCTTCCAAATTAACTTCTCTTTTACTCATAGAGTCTCCATAAGAAGTCAATAACCCATCAAAAGAATCCAAATCATCTAAATACTCTTTTAACTTAGTTCCTAACCCTTTGTCTTCAGCTACACCAATAAATAATGCTTTCAAATTATCTAAATCGTTCGTAACTGCATCTCCAAAAACAGCACTGTCAAGTGAAAGATGACCTGTTTTATCTAAATTAAGACCATAATTAAATAAACTTTTATCATTATCTGTACCATAATCCGTTCCAAAAATAATATCTTTTATTCCAGATAACATGGATCTTAATGCCGATTTATCTTCCAATTTAGAATCTGCATTTGTTGTTCCATCATAAATCAAGTCAGATAATTCATTATATTTGGTAATTAAATCCTCAAGGCTGGTTTGAATATTACTGGTGTCTCGTTGAAGAGAGATTGTTGATGTTCCCAACTCAACGCCAGTAACCGTTAATCCACCTTGAAGCGTAATGGTACTTAATGAGGTATCATAACTGATTCCATCAATGGTTGCTTGAAAGTTTTGAGCTTTCAAGGTTTGACTGTTGCTGACTAAACCTAAATTCATTGTATCATCGGTCACACTCATGGAAGTCATTCCATCAGCACTGGCAATTGTCAGTTTTCCATTCGCGTCAAATGAGGCACTAAATGTTCCTTCCGCATTGATTTGATCAGCCAAATCTTGATATGTTGTTTGACCAGAGCTTACGCCATCATTTGTAAAAGTTATGCCATTAATTGTGATACTTCCTGCAACTGTATCTCCTGGTGTAAATGCAGATTCACTTGTAAAGGAATCATTTAAACCTAAATCAATTCCCGTTTGTGAAATACTCAAAGCATTCGCCATACCACTGTCTGAACTTTTAATGATCATTCTGTATTCGCTATCGCTGACTTGTTCTAATGCCACATCCAATTCAGGGTGTCCATTCATCTCAATAATTAATTGATCATATGTTTTACCATCAGTAGAGAAATCATACGATGAACCTCCTACCCCAATAGTAATTGTTCCTGCACCTAACGTAGCTGTTTTATCTGTTATAAGAGCCGATTGGTAAACATCTTTTTGAGCCAATTGTGAAACATTAACAGAAATACTTCCCGGTTTTAAATTACTGGTATCCGTAGCGTCAAAAACCACCGATGTTCCACTGGTTGATGCAATAACTTTTTCGAAGGCATTTGCCCCACTTTTAAAAAGATCAAACTCTTTTGAAGCATTAAACAATTCGGTAACTTTTGATTCAATCGTACCAAATTGGTCAACTTCTGCATCCCAATCTTCCAATCTTTTTTCAATGGGTTCAACTTTAGCTTTTCGTTCTGCTGCTTTTAATTTATCGATAACATCTTGACTTAAACCAGTCGATCCTGAACTTCCTAGTCCTAAAACTCCATCTGCCATAATAGCCTCCTATTATCTTTTAATACCCAATAGGGTCTGTAACATTTCATCCACAATTGATATGACTTTTGCATTTGCCTCATATGCAGCTTGAAACTTCACCAAACTTAACATCTCTTCGTCTTTATCAACTTTAACAATCTGATCATAAGCACTGCCCAAAGAGGCTGTAACACTCTCTTGTGATTCCAACATAAAGTCAGTATTCGCTTTATCTTCTGCCACATTTACATGTAATTGTTGGAAAAATTTTGAAAATGATGTTGCATCAGCTGAGTCTGGATTTTGCGCACCGTTTTCAAAAGAGAAATCACTTTTCCAGTGAATCGTTCCCAAATAATCTAAATCTTGTTGTGTCAAATTGTTGACTGCATTTTCATGAAACGTTAAAGTTTTCACATCACTTCCTGAGAACAAGCCTAATGATTTCACATTTTGAATATCCGTACCCATATTATCAAAAGCGTCTTGTCCGTAAATAAACGAACCATCCGTTGTAGAAACGGCATACTCTGAATGAATATCACTTAACGTAAATGCAAACTTATTTAATGCATCTTTATAGCTTTGAAATTTATTATTTCCTGAAAGTGTTGTTAAATTATCCAATTTTGCTTTGATGGAACCACTTTCAATTTCAACCATTTTTTCACCAGATTGTAAATATATGTTGTTTGTACCATCTCTACTGAACTCTGTATTTTTTGCAATAGCAACATTTTCTAACAGAGGTCCACCCTCTATTCTTTTAAACTCCAAGGTACTTTCAAAATTCCCAGCCGTACCCCCATTTTTTGCTTCAATAAGCAAATGTCTGTCGACACTCATATCTGGAGCTATAATATTGCCCGCTTCATCTTTGGTGTAATCTCCATTATAAACCGTCACGATTTTATTCATATACGGATCATTATTGATGGTCTCAGCCAATGCTCTGATGTAATTGCTGCCATCTACCAAATCGGGGATGGAATCACCATCTAAATCTAAATTATTTCCTTGAGAATCTTTAACATATGTGCCAAATACTACTTCAACTGACCCCACATTGTTTAACGTATATACAATTTTATCATTATTATCAAACGTACCTACTGCGGCTGCTAAAGAACTTGTAACACCATCGGCAGCAACATACTTATCTTGTTGTGTTACATACTCTTCCGCTACAGAATAACTTCGAACGTTGTCAGCCCAAACAGCTCTTTGTCCATTAATGGTTAATTCATAAGGTTCATCAACTTTATTGACTTCAATATTCACATAGGTCGCCAATTGTTTTTCAAGATAATCTCTTCTGTCTAATAAATCATTTGTTGGTTCTGATTTGTTGCCCAATTTTCTATTAATTGAACCAATCTCTTCTAAGATTGAATTGACTTGTACTGTATCTAATTTTACACTCTCCAAAGTAGAAGCTTCTTTCGCCTCTACACCATCATAAAGTGTTTTAATGTCTTGAACCAACGCATTTGCTTTGGTTTTATAATTATTGATAAAAACGGCATCATTTCTGTTTGCTTTCAAATCTTCTAATGCTTGAAAATACCCATCTATATCTTTGGATAAACCCGCGGTATCTGTCTCTTTAAACACAGATTCAATGTCAGATAGCATAGATGAGAGCTCTTTAAAGTAAGCCTCTTTTGTACTTTCATCCACCAAATTAGTATATAAATAATCACTTGTTATACGTTCAACATTTCCAACAATCGTTCCACGCCCTGTAGAGTTTCTTGAAAGATGATCTGCTTCAGATACGTTGACAACTCTTTTTTTGTATCCAGGAGTATTTTCATTTGCAACATTATTACTTATATTATCTATAGAGACTCTTGAACTTAAAAGTCCGCTTTGAGCTATATATAAACTGTTTAGCATTTTTACTCCTTTTACCTAAGCTATCATGCTATTATTACATTACATTTCTTAAAAGTAGATTAAATATTCTCTTTTGTATATGTCTAAACTTCTTTTTCTGTTTAACAATTTTGTTAAATCATATTTAACGTGGTTCGAATCATATCTTGTATGACCGTTGCCATTTTTGCATTGGCTTCATAAGCTGCTTGAAACTTCATTAAATCTAACATCTCTTGGTCAGGATCAACTTTGACCATTTTTTCATATGAATTTTGCAATGATCTCGTCACAATTTGTTGCGTATCTCTTAAAAAGCTGATGTTGGCATTTTGAGTTGAAACATCAATTTGAAACGATTGAAAATATTTTGAAAACGTTGTTCCAATTGTGCCATCACTGGTTAATGTTTGATAATTATGACTCGCATCTTCTTGCCCCACATTATTAAATAAAATATCACTTTTATTTTGAAATGTTGCAAGATAATCATAATCTTTTTGCTCTAACGTATTCACAGAAGCATCATTAAAAGATAAAGTACTGACACTTGAACCACTAAAAAGTCCTATGTGGTAACTGTTATGATGTGCTTCTCCACTGCTTTCAATTGCCGTTTCACCATAAATATATGTCCCATCACTGTTTTTGACATATTTATCGCTCATATCACTTAATGTTGCAGCAAAGGCATCTAACTTATCCTTAAATTGTTGTATCACATTTAAAGGTGAGTTTGTCGTCAAATTATCAATTTTTGCTTTGACAGAACCATCACTAACAGTAATTTTTGCATCATAACTGTTGATAAAACTGGAGTGGCCTGCTTCAACACTTTGCGTCTCATTTTTTGTCTTAATGTTCACTTCATATAAGCTATTAGCATCGCTGTCAGTTAAATATTTTAAGTCTCCTTGAAATTTTCCTTCCAAGTCACTTTTATTTGATTGAATGACCAAATATCTGTCTACGGTATTATCACTGTCGGGAATAATATTTCCGTCACTGTCTTTGGTATAGTTTCCATTATACGCCGTAACATATTTACTTATTTCAGGGTCATTGTTAATGGCCAACGTCAATGAACGAATGATATTGCTACTTGAAACCACATCTGAAGCATCAATGGTACCATTCCCATCAATATCTAATTGACTCCCACTTTGATCATATAATGCTTGGCCTACTGTCAATTCAATGCTTACAGAATCATTCAATTCATATATCATCTTATCTGTTGGATTGGTCATAACGGTACCTAATGTACTCTCATTAAGCCCTGTTCCTGCATTATATTGAGCATATCTGTCTATTTGAGTAACACTCTCTTCTCCATAACTGAATGGTCTGACATTACTGTTTCGTACAGCCGTTACACTGCCAACTTCTAAAAGATAATCTCCATTGTCTTTTGTAACTTTTATATTTACCATCTGTGCCAACTCTTTTTCCAACATATCTCTTCTGTCTAAAAGAGTCTCTTGAGGAATAGCTGCTGAGGCAATTAAACTGTTAATGCTTCCTATATTTTGTACAATTTTATTAATATCTCTGACATCTGTTTTCAATTCAGATTTTATTATCGTCTCTTGTTGGTCCAATTGTCCATAAAGTGTTTGAAGATCATCCACAACAATTTTTGCTTGCGTTTTTAAATTCTCTTGATAGGTTGAATCTTGCGGATTGCTTTTTAAATCTTCGATTTTTTGAAAAAAGGCATCAAGATCTTTTGAAAATCCACTCTCTTCTGATTCTGTAAAAATTTTTTCTATATTTGAAAGCATTCCTGAAAGTTCTTCATAGTATGAAAGCGAAGTCGATTCGCCAACAAAATTCTTATAGATAAAATCATTGGTGTTTCTTATGGTTTCGCCAAGGGTGACACCACGACCTGTTCCATTACCACCCAGTTGCTCAGCTTCACGTGTTTGGGTCGTTCTTCTAACATACCCCTCTGTATTTTGGTTGGCAATATTATCGGTTGCAGCTTGTGCAGCTCTTTGAGCAGTTGTTAACCCAGAATTAATAACATTTAATGTACCAAACATATCATACTCCTTTTCTAAAAAGTAGATTAATTTAACTCTTTCAAGTATTATATAATACTTTTTGTTATTTTTATACTATTTTTATTATTTTTTTCTAAATTCTACTCTCTTTTAGAGTTTTTTGCAAATTTTGCGTTTAAAATGGCCACAATGCTCTTAAGATTTTCATACCCCAAGGTGTGTGTAAAGTATCATTTTCTTCACCATCTTTTTCATATAAAATCTTTAAATTTGCGACTTGTGATGAAAGGATACTATTGTCAGGTGAAATATCATAAGGACGAATCACACCACTTATGATAATTTCTTGACTTTGCCCATCAATTAACATCTCTTTAGAACCTTTTATAAAGTAGTTCCCATTTTGATACGTTTGTTCAATTATAACAGAAATCGTTGTAGCAAATGCCTCATCAATGGCCGTCGTATTTTTCCCTGAAAACGATGACGAAGAATTCGTTGAAACATCAAATCCCAATCCACTTCTTAACTTATTTGCCGCTTTATTAACAGTACTAGAAGGGGAAGTATTCCCAGCATTAGCGCCAACGGTTATTCCCGCTAATGTATTCGTACTGTCGCTGGTTAATTTTCTCGAATTCTTACTGTCTTGTGTTAACGCTTCATTGATAATTACTTGAATAATATCACCAATTTGCAAATCTTTTTTATCAGCAAACAGTGAAGCCCCTTTTCTTGAATATAACGAACCCTTATTGGCTTTTGGTTTCTCTATATCTTTGGGTATTTGAATCTCTGGTTGTTTAAAATCAAGCTCTTTTGTACTGCATGCTGTAAAACCAAATGCTACGATACAAATCAGAGCCGCATTAATTATCTTCATTTTTATACTTACTCTCTACAATTTGTTTTAAATCGATTGCAATTTTAATATCTGAAACTGAATTTTTGACCAATGCCATGACACCATATCTGACCATTAACGCATCTAAATTGGTGTTCACATCACATACAATATAGAGTTTATTTGCGACAACTCTGATGTTTTGAATATGCTCTTGATCAATCAAATCAACAGCAACCTCTGCTTCTTTATAAATAATACGCTCTATTTCTTTGGCTCTTTTTTCATGTTTAGCTTGTTCAACACTCAAAGATGTGGGTTGTTCAATTTTATCTTCTTGAAACTTACCACTCATGTGAAAATAATAGGCAGTAAACATCCCAATTAACGCTGCAATTGAAAGCACTTTAATGGCTAACTTTTTAAAACTTTGTCTTTTTACTGCTACTATCATTGCGTTACCTTACTTAATTACAAAAGCTGTAAAATAAATTTTCTTAACACTGTCTTTTTTAAAATCACCACTGTCTCCAATTGCTTCATCTAAAACGGTATTAATATCTTGAATAAGTTCCTCTTTTAAAAGCTCTTTCCCACCTACAGTTAAAAGTTCTTCTGAATTTCTTGAACTGATTTGAGAGATAACAACATCAATAATTTCAGGTTTATTTTGTTCAACCAGTTGCTCAATACCCTCTTCGGTACTTTTGATGGAAAAAGAGAGTTTCATTAACTTTTCTCTTCCTTTTGCATTCGTAATATTTAAAACCATATCATTGATATCAACTTTAAAAAACTCTCCTGAACTGCTCTCCGACTTACTCGGTGCTGCTGCTTCTTGAGCCGCTGGTTGAGCTTGTGCATCTGAGAAAACACCTTTAGAATACAACATATATCCGCCACCTGCAACAACCAATATTAATATCACAATCAAAGCAATAAGAAGCATCATAACTCCCTTACCACTTGATTGTTTCTCTTGTACTGCAACTACTTCTTCATCAGCCATAAATAAACCCTTTCTTACTTTGTACTATTATAATTTTTCAATTTTTCGGTAATCAACGAGGCGTTCTCAACACTTAAAAATTTAAGCAGTGAAGTAACGTTACTCTCCTTGAGTTTTAAGATTATATCAAAAACATCTTCAATTTTTCCCTCATTAATCATTTGATTAAAAATAGGAGCCAAATCTTTTGCTTTCATTTTATTATAAATTTTTGCTGTTTTACTTGCAACTTGCCCCTGTATATCTTTTAAAATCTCTTGATTTTTTTCATACAAATCAGAAATCTGTTTTTTCTCATTGGCAATATTTTTCGCTATGGTATCCAACTCTTTTTTTCGTTTAACATACTCTGCTTCTTTTTTATTATAAAAATTGGTTAACTCTTTTTTTAACTCAATGACCTCGTTTTTCTCTTGTATGGGAGAGAGTTCATTGGGTGCGGCATTCATCAAATAAACACTGGTCATCAAAATAATAAATATTTTATACAAAATTTCCCCTAACTTGCAAAGTATTTACTTTGCATATACTCATTTGTTGCTTCTTCTTCTTTTTTAAGTTGTTCTATTACTTTTAATTTTTTCTCTTCTTCAACCAAATATTTATACTGTTCAGTCTCTTTTAAAAGTTCAATGATCTCTTCGTTTAATTTATCTATTTTTTTATTTAACGCTTTTTTTACCGTTTGAAGTTTAACAATGTGTGCACTCATAGTATCTTTGTGGATTTGCAGTATGGCAAAATCTGAAATTGCCCCTGTTCTATTAACACTGGTTGTTATTCTTTGTGTTTCGGTCATAAGTATTTCGGCATCAAATGCTTCTATTCTCATTGCAATTTGAGCTTTTTCAAGTACTTTTTGATCGGTTTGCATTCTTTTTAAGTTATAAAGTTTAGTTACCATTACTGTTTTCCAAAAATAAGAATCAAATCCCACAAATCTTTTGTGTATGATTGGACATTTTCGCCAATCCAAGGAAGTGAAATAAGGATAAATGCTGAAACCAAAATCATTTTAGGTACAAACGTCAACGAAGCATCACTGACTTGAGTTACCGCTTGAAAAATACTGATAATAAGTCCAATCACCATACTCACTAATAAAGAGGGAAGACCTAAAATTAAAATAATTTTAACCGTATTTTCAGCAATTCCAAGTAAATCCATGAACAACTACTCTTTAATTTTAATTGTAATCTCCAAAGTTTTATTATTGAGCAACTGCGTAATCAATGAAGCGATATCATTGACACTGTTACTATTTAATTCAACTTCATTACTTACTGTTTTCTCAGTTTTAGAGACACTTTTTGTACTCTCATTTGGTTCACCATCTATGCCATTTAAAGCAGCTAAAAGTTCATCTTCACTTAAGCTGTCCAACTCAGAAAATTCATCTGACATATCTTCTGCTCCTTTTTGTTCAATTTTCTCTACGGTTAACCCAAAATCGTCATTTTCAATACCAGAAGAATTTTGCTCTTCTAAGCTAACTTCATCGTTAGTTTCAATCTTTTCCGATGGTTGACTCTCCATCTTATCTTCTTTGATATCTTCTTCTTTTTCTTCTTCATCTTCACTTAAAAATGAGAGAACATCATCGTAATCAAAATCTCCCGCATCTTCCGAAGATATCTCTGCAGGCGATTCTACGGAGATACTCTCCTCTTGAGTTTGCTGGGCAAACTCAAGATCGTGTTCGCTTGTTGATTCTTCAGAGCGATTGGTATCTTCATAATACTCTAAAGAGTTCGTTCCATATTCTGAATCGTCTTTATGCATCAACTCAATTCTTTTAATCACTTGGGAAGGAATATCTTCAATGGAGTCAACGCTCATATCCCCAATACCATGCTCTTTTAAAAACTCTTCTTCTATCCCACCTTTAGGTTTTAAAAACTTTATTTTATCATTTAAGGAGTTTTTTCGAATTATTTTTTCATCATCTATCAAAAATATATTTTTCGGATTATCTTCAACTGCATCCATGAGTTCGGTTAAAGAGGTGACATCTCGTATCTCGTCACCTTCTCCTAATCTGAACTTGATATTTGCATGGTCTAAAACTTCATGGATACTATTTTTAAAACTTTTACTTCCGTAAATATATATAGTCACACGTAACCTTAAATTATTTTTTCAATAATTATACCTACATTTTATAAAATTTTAGATAAAATTGAAACACTCAACTAAAAGGTTCATATATTGAAATATTTCATTGGTATATTATTTATTATTACATCTGTTTATTCACAAACAATAAAAGATATATCATCCGTCGTAGGTATCAGACAGAATCAACTCATCGGCTATGGCTTGGTTGTAGGGCTTGCTGGCACTGGAGATAAAAGTAAATTTACAATGCAAAGTTTACAAAATCTTTTAAGAAATTCCTATATAAAAATTCCCACTTCTTCAATCAATTCAAAAAATATTGCAGCGGTTATGGTCACCGCAGAATTGCCTGCTTTTGCCAGACAAGGTGACAGTATTTCGGTGAAAGTCTCTGCCATTGGTGATGCCAAATCCATTGATCAAGGGGAACTTCTTTTAACTCAATTAAAAGGGGTCGATGGCACCGTTTATGCTTTGGCACAAGGTACCATTTTATCAACTCCTACGAATAAAACTACTGGGGATATTTTTAATGGCGCAATTATTGAAAATGAACTGGATTACTCGTTACAAGATGAGAATGATATAACACTGAGTTTATTTAAAGCATCTGCAAAATATGCCGATTTAATTGAAACCAAAATCAATGACAGATTTGGATCAAAACTTGCAATCGCTACAGATACGCGAACCATTACTGCAAAAAAACCTGCCGATATGTCAATTGTAAAATTTTTATCCATTATTCAAAATATTCAAATTGATTCTGATTTTAAAAAGAAAATTATTATAGATATGCAACGAGAAACCATTATTGCAGGTGCAGATATTGTCATCCAACCCGTTACCATTACGCGAGATACTTTTACTTTAAGAATTAAAAAAACAGATCTTACCAACAATGATTGGAATGACCCTGCAAAAAACATGGGACAAGATATTGGGGACAGTGTAAAAATTGATCAAAAACCTACTATAATCAACTTAGACAACGCCTTGGTCAACACCAAAAATTTGCCAACGGTATCCGATTTAATGAGAGCAATGAAAGTGATGAAACTACCCATAGCAGATATAATTGAGACACTTAAAATGATTAAAGATTTAGGTGCAATTGATGTAGAGATGGAAATCAGAGGTTAATATGGCTGAATTTTTAAGTCAAGATGAAATTGATGCTCTTTTAGACATAGCAGAGCAAGGTGAAGATATTGATGGTGAACAAGAAGAGAAAATTGTTTCAAAAGAGAAAAACTACTCTATTTACGATTTTAAAAAGCCCAATCGAATCTCTAATGAACAGTTCAAAGCCTTCTCAACACTGCATGACAAAATGCTTCGAGACCTTATTACCGATCTCTCCGCAATGCTCAGAAAAATTGTGGACATCAAACTCTATTCTATTGAACAAATGACCTATGGAGAGTTTATTCTATCGATTCCTCAACTGACTTCACTGAACACACTCTCAATGAAACCATTGGATGGAAGAATTGTTGTGGAGTGTAACCCTGGTATTTCCCATAAAATTATTGCCGAACTTTTGGGAAGTGGTGCCATTGCCGCCAGTGATAACTTAGACAGAGAGCTTACAGAAATTGAAGTTGAAATTTTTGAACACTTTTATAAAGTATTGGTCTCTCACATGCAACATGCCTGGAATGAAATTACAAAAATTCACTTTAAAATTGAATCTCGAGATACCAATGCAAATGCCATTCAAGTCATCTCTGACCACGAAATTGTTCTCTTGGTCGTTCTTGAAATTACCATTGACGATGATTCTGGATTTTTATCTATTTGTTACCCTATTTCATATATAGAAATGCTTTTAAATAAAATTGTTGAGAAGATATTTGCGGAAGGACGAAATAAAAAACTCAGTAAAAGAAGAGATATCACAACTTTGATTTCAGGGGCAAAAATGCATATTGATGCAGTAATGGCTGAAACAGAACTCAATGTATTTGATATTTTAAATTTAAAGAAAAATGATGTCATAGTCTTTAATAAAAATGCCACCTCATCAATGGCAAAACTCTATATCAATAAAAAAGAGAAGTTTTTATCGGTCAGTGGAATTTCAAATAACAGAAAAGCCGTGCAAATTAAAGCCAATATTGATCATGAAAAACAAGAGACATTAGAGACGCTTAGAATCATGAGAGAAGAGAGAATTGAGTATCAAAAACAACAAAATGAATCGGTTAAAAAACTTCTTGACGAAAGAAACAAATATTAGACTTATTAATAAAAATGAAGTTTATAGTTAAAAAACTATAAACTTACAAGACTCCAAGCAATCGTCTCACCCGCATACATAGGCACAACTACTTCTGTGTCATTCGAATAATTCTCAGGCACTTGAAATGCTTTTTTTTCTAATACAATCTCTTTTTTTGGTGGGGTAATGTCATAAATTTTCAAAGCATTTTCGCTCACAAAGGCATTGAGATTTTCTAAACAGTCATGTTTATCAAAAAGTTCAGTTAAAACTTGTAGCGCAATGGGAGCTGTAAAAACTCCTGCAGCACACCCACAAGACTCTTTTTTATGTTTGGGATGAGGAGCAGAATCACTTCCAAACATCACCTTCGGATTTGCACTTAACGCCACTTGTAACAAAGCTTCTCTGTCTTCATATCTTTTGGCAATAGGTTTACAAAAAAGATGGGGTTTAAGCATTCCTCCCGCAACATCATCTAAGGTAATCAAAAGATGCTGTACCGTAATTGTGGCATATAAATTTTCATATTTTGCAAGTAAATCAACTGCCTCTTTGGTAGTAATGTGCTCCATGATAATTTTTAATTTGGGAAAATCTTTTGCCAAACTTTCATAAATGGGCATAAACTCTTTCTCTCTGTCCATGACAAAACCATTGGTTTCTCCATGAATACACAAAGGAATACCCAAATCACTCATGGCTTCAAGAGTAGGACGAAGGGTTTGACTATCAATGGATGAAACCCCAGTCTCTGAATTGGTGGTAATCCCTGCAGGATACAATTTAATACCAATGATTTCATCTTGAACTTCTTCTAAAAAAGCTTTACTGTACTGTTGAAAGAAAAGGGTCATATATGGTTCAAAAGCATCATTTTTTGAAGCTTTAATAATTCTTTGCTTATACGCAATTAAATCTTCTCTGGTAGTAACAGGAGGAACAAGATTCGGCATAACCAGTGCCCCACTAAACGTCTGTGCCGTTAGGGGTGCAACAAGTTCTAACATGGAGGCATCTCTTAAATGCAGATGCATATCTAAAGGCGTATTTAGAGTAACTGTTTTAGCCACTAAATTGCTTCCTCGTCTTCCTCACCTGTTCTGATTCTTATGATTTTTTGAATTGGTGTAACGAAAATTTTACCGTCACCAATTTTTCCAGTTCGTGCCGATTCTGTAATAATTCGAATCGTTTCATCTACACTTCTTTCATCAACAATTAACTCTAATTTAATTTTTGGTAAAAAGTCAACCACATATTCAGCACCTCTATAAAGCTCTGAGTGACCTTGTTGTCTTCCATATCCTTTAACATCTGAAACTGTCATTCCTGTAACGCCAGCTTCGGTTAATGCATTTTTTACATCTTCTAATTTAAATGGTTTAATAATTGCTTCTATTTTTTTCAATGCGAATCCTTTTTTGATTTTTTTCATTTTATCTAAATTTAATTAAATTGCCAATAATCCTTTGACTAAAACCTCTATTTAAAATGCCCGCTTAAACTCAGGATAAGCTTCAACACCACACTCTTCAACATCTAATCCTTGCATCTCTTCATCTTTTGAAGCTCTTAATGCAAATATTTTATTAATAATCATTAAAATAATCAATGAACTGCTAAATGAAAACAGACCAATTTCAATGACACCTTTTAACTGTCCTAAAAAAGTAATCTCTTCTCCATTGCTTGCGAAAATTCCAACAGCCAATGTTCCCCAAATACCATTAACTAAGTGAACAGAGAGTGCTCCAACAGGATCATCAAGTTTAAGTTTATCAAAAAATGGTACGGCAAATACCACTAAAATACCGCCAATCCCACCAATTAATATGGGTTGATAAATCGTGTATAAATCTGGTCCTGCGGTAATAGCCACCAAACCACCCAGTGCCCCATTAAGAATCATAGTAATATCGAGTTTTTTATACATAAAGTACATAAAAGCGCCTACGACAATTGCTCCAGAAAGCCCTGCTGTATTTGTATTCATAATAGTAAGAGCAACGGCATTGGCACTCTCTTTTGAAGCAATTGAGCCAACCGATCCCCCATTAAATCCAAACCAACCAATCCAAAGCAAAAAAGCACCTAATGTTACTAAAGGGATATTCGACGCAGGAATAACTTTTACTCCACCTTCATTGGTGTATCTGCCTCTTCTGGCACCAATAACCATAATAGCAGCAAGCAGTGCCCACCCTCCAGTAGAGTGAATAACCGTTGAGCCTGCCAAATCATACATACTCAATTCAAAAAGAGTCCCTGAGAGCATATTGCTTCCCCATGTCCAATTGACAATAACAGGATACAACACCGATGCCATAATTATTGTAAAAAGTGCCAGTGGTAAAACACGTGCACGTTCACTGACCCCACCACTCATAATATTGACCACTTTTCCGACAAAAGCCATTTGAAATAAAAATGCAGCCCAAGCGCTCATGGTATCACTTCCAAAATCCCCAAATGCAATGGAGTATCCAAAAAGTAAAAAAGCCATCGAGGCAATAGCATATATCATGGTATTGACCATCAAGACAGAAGAGACGTTTTTTGTTCGTACAAGTCCTGCTTCTAACATTGCAAATCCAGGTACCATAAAAATAATCAGTGTCATTGCAAAAAGTGTAAAAAATGTATCTATGACATAACTTACTGTTGTTGAGTCCATAATTCTCCTTTAAATTTTATACTTTGATTATAATAAATTTAAAAAAGTAAAAACAGAGAGTTACTATTTATTTTTTATACAACTGTGTTATATTTTGTAATGTTCAAGGGGATTGTTGTGTATGTTTTTTATACAATCAAAAGAGACAAAGCGTCTCTTTTGATCAATAAAATTTAATGGGTTTTTATCATATATGAGTGGAGAACAAATATATAAAATTAAACAGCTTCACTTCCTGTTTCACCTGTTCTGATTCTAACTACGTTTTCAATATCCGTAACGAAAATTTTTCCATCACCAATTTTACCTGTTTTAGCAGCATCAATGATTGTTGAAATTGTTTTATCTACTTCGTCATCATTTACAATAAGTTCAATTCTTATTTTTGCTAAAAAATCAACGATATACTCAGCACCTCTATAAAGTTCTGAATGACCTTGTTGTCTTCCATAACCTTTTACATCAGTTACTGTCATACCTGTAATTCCATTTTCAACTAAAGCTTCTTTAACATCTTCAAGTTTAAATGGTTTAATTATTGCTTCAATTTTTTTCATACTTTTTCCTTAATAATATTTTGTATAAAGTTATTCAAAAAAGCGATTACGCTTTTTTGAATTCAGGATAACACTCTAATCCAGTTTCATGGATATCTAATCCAGTTACCTCTGTCTCTTCATCAACTCTTAAACCAACAATAAGATCAAGAATTTTCCATACTATAAACGATGAAACAAATACAAAAGCACCCACAACTACAACACCTTTAAGTTGTGTTAAAAGAGTTATTTCAGGATTAAAAATACCAACAGCCAATGTTCCCCAGATACCTGCAACTAAGTGAACAGAAAGTGCACCCACAGGATCATCAACTCTGATTTTATCAAAAAATGGAACCGCTAAGACAACTAAGATACCACCAACAATACCTTCAATAAACGCCGTCATCATACCTAAATCAGGACCTGCAGTACACGAAACAAGACCAGCTAATGTACCATTTAATACAAATGTTAAATCCACTTTTTTATAGATAATTTGAGTCATAATTGCCGCTGCAATTGCACCAGCACTGGCTGCCATATTTGTATCAGCAATAACCATTGCAATACCATCAATATCTTCTTTTGAACCTAATGCCAATTGAGAACCACCATTAAATCCAAACCATCCCATCCAAAGAATCAATGTTCCTAATGTTGCTAATGTAAGGTTAGAACCAGGAATTGGTTTAACGTTACCATCTTTATCATATTTACCTTTTCTGGCACCTAAAATAAGAACACCAGCAAGAGCAGCCCATCCACCAACAGAGTGAACAACAGTTGAACCAGCAAAATCGCTAAAACCAGCAATAATTCCACCTAATTCAGATCCACCCCATGACCAGTGACCTTGGATTGGATAAATTACACCACTTAATACTACTGTAAAGATTAAGAATGGCCATAATTTCATTCTTTCAGCAATTGATCCAGAAATAACAGATGCAGCAGTTGCAACAAACACTACTTGGAAAAAGAAGTCAGCCATTACAGGATATCCCATATCAGCATTGTTTTTACCACTTAACATAGCACCAGAACCAATAAATGCTCCTCCATCACCATACATCAAGTTGTATCCGATAAAGTAGAACATAATACAAGAGATTGCAAACAATGCAACATTCTTAGTTAATACCGTAGCATTATTTTTACTTCGAGTTAAACCCGCTTCTAACATAGCGAAACCAGCCGCCATCCACATTACTAAAATTCCCATTGTTACAAACAAGAATCCATCAAGAATATATTTTACATCAGCAAAATTTTCCATATCCGTCCTTTTCATTTTTTAATCTAGTCAAATTGTAATATAAATTAAACTTAAAGTGAATAAATTAATTGTATAAAAAATAAACAATAATTATTTTTTTAAATAAAAATAAAACTTTGTATAAATTATAATCACAACTGGATTATTATCTGTTTTTTTACATGCTATACTTATAAACAAAATAACAAAAAGGTGCGTTATGAAAGAGTATTTAAACATCTATGAATCAAACAAAGAGAAAATAGAAGATTTTATTCAACAAAGTATTATCAATATCGGTGAACTGAGAGGTTTAGAAAAAGGAAACTACAGAGTTTTGTTCTCTCTTTTTCCCGCTTTAGAACTTATTTATAGCATCAATAAAGAGACCAAAATACAAAATTCACCTAACTATTACAAATATAAATTGGATGAGACTGCCAAAAATTTTGACCGAAGTTATCTTCTTTCAAAAGTTCATTTTGAAGATAAAGATGTCGCTTTCTCTTCAGTATATATCAGCAGTGCCACACACAATAACTGTATAACAGCAAGCATTAAAGAAGGGAACAGTATTGTCTTTTTAGATTTCAATTTAGAGATATTGCTTGAAAAACTCAACTTAATTGAGTTTAATAAGCCTTTCCATTCCGTAACCAAGATTTTTTATGGATTGGCTGGATTTTCAATGGCATTTTTATCGGTGTTTATCATTTTTTATTCACTGTATGGTTTCATTACCAGTTTTATTGTCCATGAAGATTTTGCCTTGGAATCAATTTTTCAACCCGTCATTGCGTTAACATTAGGTATTGCCATATTTGATTTGGCCAAAACCATTTTAGAGCAAGAGGTATTTTTCAAATCTTACTCTCAAGATTCAAAAGTTGAAACAAAAATGATTACCAAATTTTTAATCACCATTATTATTGCACTTTCAATTGAAGCTTTGATGGTTGTATTTAAAATAGCCCTTAAAGATTACGATAAAATGGTCAATGCTTTGTACCTAATTTCAGGTGTTTCTATGATTATTATGGCATTATCACTGTTTATTTTCTTAACAAAAAAAAGAACTACAAAATAATTTAACATAGAATTTTGTATAATATATAATTACTAAATAAGGCTATTAACTATGCAAGAATATATTGCTGTCTCACCAGCTTCAAAAGAGATTTTAAACTCTGCGACACTACTTAAAACCTTAGGCGTCAATGCTTTGATATCAGGAAGTGTTGGTACAGGGAAAAAAACATTGGCAAAGTACATCCTTCCTGATGCTACAATTTATGATGCACAAGAGTTACAAAAAGATATCAGTGACAAAGTCATGCATATCAGTCATGATGCGATTATAATTGATAAAATTGAGAATATCACCAATGTGGAACTTCTTTTAACTTGGGCAGAACAAAATGAAATACGAATCATTGCAACATCACTTAAAGACGATTTAAACAGTAAATTAAAAGATTTTTTCAGTATCACTTTGTTTATTCCAAATTTGGAGTTCAGAAAAGAGGACATCAAACCTTTAGCCAATAAGTTTTCAGCCGAAGCCATGCGTGTTTTAGGAGCAGAAAAGAAACCTGAAAAACTCATCATCAACACTACTGAAAATGCCATTACTCTTAGAAAGTCAATCTATTTTTCATATCTTTTTGAAGGTATTGGTGAAAATGAAATCATGATGCTACTTGAAAAATTTATGCTTGATAATATGCAAGGAGAGAACTCTTACCGAGATTTGGTTTATCTGTTTGAAGCACCTTTACTAAGAGCCAGTCAAAAAAAACATAAAAGCCAATTGCAAATGTCAAAACATTTGGGATTGAATCGAATCACTTTGAGAAAAAAATTAGAGATACATAAAGATTTATTATAATGACCGAATTAAACATAAAAATAGAGGACTTAATTGAAAAAAAAGCCTCTGATTTTGAAATTTCAAAAGTCTTTAAGATGCACATTAAAGAGTATTTAAAATCCATCAATAACACGCTTGAAACTACTGGAGGAAAAGAGTTTTTCGTTCAGCACACTCAAAAAATAGATAAATTTCTTATTGCTTTATACAAATACCTTTTAAGAAAATATTTTGGCTCATATTTGCCTATGGGCAGTTCTGTTCCCATTACGCTTGTTGCCCTTGGAAGTTATGGAAGAGAGCAGTTGTGTATCTATTCGGACGTTGATTTAATGATTCTGTATGAAGATATTCCCGCTTACAACTTGCAACCCATGATCAGTGAATTTATTACTTTAGCGTGGGATTGTGGTCTGAAATTGGGTTCAAGAGTACATCAACTCAATGATGTTGAACAAAGTGTCAAATCAGATATTACCATTAAGAGTTCCATTATCGAATCACGGATGATTTATGGTTCTAAATATCTTTGGTACGGGTATCAAAATTTACTTACAAAAATACGAAAAACAGAACAAAAAGAGTTTATATTAGAAAAACTTACCGAACACAAAGAACGACTTTTAAAATTTCCTTTGAAGATGGAACCTAACATTAAAGATGGTTATGGCGGTATGAGAGAATCAAATATGCTCTTTTGGATTTCAAATATCTTATATGGCGTAGATGATACAAAAAACTTAGTGGACAAATATTTCAGTGAAGAGGAGTACCGAAAATACAGAAGTGCCTTAGAGTTTCTCTTTCAAGTACGAAGTATTTTACACAATATTGCCAATAAAAAACTTGACCAAGTTAATTTTGATCTGCTTCCAGAACTGAGCTTTAAACTGGGATATAAAGATAAACCTCGTCTTACCAAAGAGAGACAATGTATGTCTAAACTCTTTAACTCACTGCATGCTGTTCACTTTTTTACAACCATTATGATAAAAAAATTTACACGTCAAGTACTTTTTGAAAGCAGCAATGTTGCAAAATTAAAAAAATGCCGAATCAATAAAAATATCTATAACATCAATAATGAACTCTTTACCTCTTTTAACCAAAAGCCCAAAACATTGACACTTTTTTTACAAGAGCTTTTAGACTTACCCTCAGTCGTAACTCGATTTGACCGTTCATATATCTATTATGCCAGTAAAACTCAACTGCCAAATAAACACACTGAAGTGCACAAAAACTTAATTAAAAAGCTTATGTTTAAAGAGTCTTTATACCCTATTATTAAACTTTTATACAACAGCAATCTTTTTCAAGCCATTATTCCCACAACAAAAAAAATCATCAATCAACCACAATTTGATGGATACCATCAACAACCTGTGGATATTCACTCCATCAATGCGTTGCGATTTGCTGAAAATATCAAAGACAAATATGTCAAAGCCATATACACTACGCTTACTCCTCATCAACAGTCCTTAACAAAAATTGCAACACTGTTTCACGATGTAGGAAAAGGAAGACAAACCGATCACCACGTTGCCGGGGAAAAACTTTTTAAAAACATGGCACGTGCTTACGGTTTTTCTTCAGAAGATACCGCAATTGTGGCAAAACTGATTCGATACCACAATCTCATGAGCAGTGTTGCTACGAATGAAGACATCTATTCGCAAAAAGTCATTTTAAGTTTTACCGCCATTTTAAAAACGAAACTCACATTAGATATGCTCTATGTCATTACCTATGCAGACATATCAGCAGTGGGAAAACATATTTATAACAGTTCTACTTCTTCATTATTAAAAGTATTGTATACCCAAAGTTTACCTGCTTTTGATAATATTGACCTACTCAATGAGAGTTCAAGACGCGTTGCCAAAATAAACAGCATAAAAAGATTGTCTGCTTATAAAGAGTTATCCACCTTGATGAAAAAAAAGATTTCATATATCTCTTCAAATCAAATCTTTTTACAACTCAGAGCCAGTGAAATATTGGATTTAGCAATTAAAGCAAAAGACGTTGAAAAATACAGTTTTAAAATTTTAAATGAAGATGTTTTAGTCATTCGAATCATACGTGCAGTACCCCTAAATTTGGGGTATTTATTGGGAAAATTAGAGTTTTTAAATATTGCTTCAATGAGTATTTTTAAACTCTATGATGATAAAAAATGTTTTGAAGTTAAATTCAGTGAAAAAATAGATGATGAGGACATCCCTCTTATTGAAGAGATTGTTGAAAACTCATTTGACATGAGTAAAAGCACCAAACACATTGTTCCCGATATAAAAAAAGATGAAATTGAAGTCGACTGTAACCATACACAATCATTGGCTTCAATGAAAGTCAAAACAAAAGATCAAAAAGGACTCTTAGCTTATATTGCCAAAATATTTGATGATTTTAATATTGAAATAGAGAGTGCAAAAATATACACCAGCCGTGGAAAAGCACGCGATTTGTTCCTAATTGAGAAAAATGGAAATCTGTGTGTAAATGTAGATCAAATTGTCAATTTGATCTGTTCTTACAGTGAAGATAAACACAATTAGTTCATCTTTTATGAAGCGATACATCACTTCATAAAAGTTTGAAAATTATTTGCTTAAAAGTTCAACAATATCTTCTATACTTAACAGTTTTCCTGTACTTTTAACCACACCATCTACAACTAAAGCTGGCGTACTCATAACACCATAATTCATGATTTCAACTACATCTTCTACTTTTTTGACTTCATGAAAACCACCAATTCTTGCGACAGCTTGTTTAACAGCTTCTTCCAAAGCCTTACACTTTGCACATCCTGTGCCTAAAATCTCTATTTTCATCTCTACTCCTTAGATGACTTTTTTATGTCAAAATAAAATTAAACACATAACCAATCATAATAATACCCAAACCAACAATTCCAAAAAATATTCCAATCAATTTAACGTGTAAAATTCTTTTTAATATCATCGCTTCAGGAAGACTCAAAGCCGTTACTGCCATCATAAATGACAATGCGGTTCCAAGTAACATCCCTTTTTCCGTTAGCACCTCGACCAAAGGCATCATCCCTGCGGCATTGCTGTACATAGGAATTCCCATAAGTACAGCTATTAATACAGCAAAAGGATTATCAGCTCCTGCGTATTGTGCTATAAAATCTGCAGGAATATACCCATGAATAAAAGCACCAATGCCTACTCCAATGAGCACATAAATATAGATTTTTTGGAAAATATCACAAGTATAATTCCAAGCTTCTTTGGCTCGTTGTTGCACATTGAGTTTGATTTTAACTTCATTCAACTCTCCCTCCATGGGTTTTACATCCAATAAAATATATTTCTCACACTTCATTTTCCCTATGAAATATCCGCCAAAAATAGCCACCAATAGACCAAAACCGATATAAACAGCCGTGATTTTCCAACCAAACAAACCAAAAAGCAATGCAATGGCAATTTCATTGTTCATGGGACTTGAAATCAAAAAAGAGAACGTAACTCCAATGGGAATTCTCGCTTGAATGAAACCCAAAAACAAAGGAATTGCACTGCAAGAGCAAAATGGCGTGATAATACCAAAAAGAGAAGCTAAGATATTGCCTGTAAATTGTGATTTTCCTTGCAAATAGGCTCGAACGTATTCTGTATTAAAGTGTGTTCTTAAATAAGAGACCACAAAAATAATCAAAAGCAGTAAAACCCAAATCTTGATGACATCAAAAATAAAAAAGTGTATCGCTTGTGCCAAATGGCTGGTTTTATCCAGCTGCAAGAGTGAATAAACCAGATAATCTACAAGTTTTTCCCAATAATAAAACATTATACCCCCAATGCTCTTTGAACTTCAGGCAGAAGTTTCTCTTCTATTTGGTTATAAATCTCTTCAAATGCTTCAAAACCTTTTCCATCAGGATCTTCAAATCCCACATGCAACACTTGAACTTTTTTAGGAAACATGGGACACGCTTCTTTGGCATGGTCACATACAGTTACAACCAAATCATACGCATTGTCAATGACCTTATCCAATGTTTTTGAGTGATACTCTTTTTTCCAGATTCCTTTTTGTTCCAACAGCTTTTGGGCATTGACATTGACTTTTCCACTGGCTTTTACCCCAGAACTTTCAGCGGTGATACCTTCTAATTGTGCATTAATCAACGCTTCTGCAATAATACTTCGACACGAATTTCCTGTACATAAAATCAAAACTTTTTTCTGCATCTTTTTTCCTTAAATTATATTCAAACCACTCAATAGAATCTTAAATCCTAAAATAATTAAGATAATTCCACCTAAATATTCCGCTTTATCTTCTAAAAAGCCACCCAATTTTTTTCCAATATACACAGCAATCACACATAAAACAAAGGTAATTAACGTAATCACACTTACAGCATACCATATATCAATAACATCAAATGAAAAAGTTATACCAATGGCAAGAGCATCGATACTTGTAGCAATCGCCAAAATCAACAATGTTTTGTTTTTTAAATCTTTTATCTCATCTTCAAAATCATCTTCCATGGCTTCCTTAATCATTTTGTATCCTAAAAATACCAAAATGGCAAAAGCGATAAAGTGATCAAAACTGTTCACAAAAGAGGCAAATAAACCTCCCATATAGTAGCCAATGAGTGGCATTATTCCTTGAAAAAGACCAAAGAATAACGCAATTTTAAGGGCACTTAAAAAATCTATACTCTTATACTTACTTCCACTGGCAATAGAAACTGCCACACTGTCCATTGCCAAAGCAATGGCAATTAAAATAATTTCCAAAAATTTCTCCTACAATGCCAACAGTACAAGTAAAAGTACTGGAGGTGTGATTAGTAACCCAAATTTTGAGTATTGTGCAAAACTGATTTTAATGCCCTTTTTAGCCAAAACATGAAGCCACAACAGAGTTGCCAAAGAGCCAAAAGGGGTCATTTTTGGTCCCAAGTTGCACCCAATAATATTGGCATACGCCAATGCATCATTGGGAATATTGGTTAAGGCAATATCCATAATCATCACCGTTGGCATGTTGTTCATAATGGCACTTAAAAATGCTGCAATAAAACCCGTACCTACAATAGCAACCGTATCGCCTTGCAAACTCAACTCTTTTAAAATGAGTTCCAAATGGTCTGTCAATCCTGCATTTTTAAGTCCATATACCACAATATAAAGTCCAATACTGAACCAAACCACTTGCCAAGGTGCCTCTTTGATAATATGTAAAGGTTCAACGGTTTTAAAATATGTGGCAATAATTAAAAACAACACTCCCCCACCAAAAGCAAAAACACTCACGGGCAAATCATAGGCATCTCCTATAAAATACCCCACTAAAAGCAGCGCTAAAAACAGCCATGCAATATAAAAAAGTGTCATGTTTTTAATCACACTTTTAGGCTCTTTTAACAAACGAATATCCACATGTTTTGGAATATCTTTTCGCAAAAAAAGCCACAAAAAGAGTACTGAAACTGCCACACTGACCA
Organism: Marinarcus sediminis (SeqCode); assembly: GCF_048571275.1. Lineage (GTDB taxonomy): Bacteria > Campylobacterota > Campylobacteria > Campylobacterales > Arcobacteraceae > Marinarcus > Marinarcus sediminis. Next base: position 1,132,427 of record NZ_CP182357.1, on the reverse strand, counting down.
CATAAGGGAGAAACATATTGGCCATATATTCGCCAAAACCTATATGAAAATAGTTTGCCGTAACAATATTGGTTAAATTGGAAAACACCAAAGGCAACGAGGCGCTGTCGCTGATGAATCCTCCTGCAAGCAAAAATGCCACAATGGATTTTACATTCAGTTGCAGTATCCGCATTTTTGCCAATAAAATGGGGGTTAAAATAAGAGCTGCTCCATCATTGGCAAAAAGTGCTGAAACAAAGGCACCCAATAAAATAGAATAGATAAACATTCTTAAACCATTGCCTTGAGAAAATTTTGCCATTTTCAAAGCCGCCCATTCAAAAAAACCAATTTCATCTAACACCATTGATAAGATAATAATTCCCACAAAAGAGAGTGTTGCATCCCAAACAATATTGCTGACTATCAGCACGTCATTTAAACTCACCACGCCTAAACTCAAAGCGACTATTGCCCCAATCATTGCAGTTGTTCCAATTTGTAAATTTTTGGGTTGTGTAATGACAAAAAACAATGTAATAATAAAAATAAGTGTTGCACTTAACATATTAATCCATCTCTTTTTTAGAGCACACTTTTTTCAAAGTGGGTAACGCTAACTCTAAACAGATAATTTCTTTTAAACACGCTTGCCTAAACATGTCCAAGGGGGAACGAATCTCATAATAGGCCCATCGTCCAACTCGATTCACTTTTAAAAACCCCGCTTCTTTTAGAATTTTCAGATGTCTTGAGAGTCTTGATTGAATCATATCAAATGAATTTTCCAAATCACACACACACACTTCACCATTAATTTGTATAAATTTAAGCAGTTTTATACGTGTTTCATCGTTTAATGCACTGACTGATTTTAAAAAAACATCCATTTTCTCTCCTACTCATTGAACTGAATACGTAGTTTATCACAAATTAATTAATATATCAACATATATTGATATATTAATACTTATTTTAAAGTTATTGCTAAAGGATGCATTGGATATAATCCTCAAATGCTTATAATAAAAAACAGAATCACGATAATAATACAACTGCTTATCCTCATCTCTTTGCTTTTTTTACTGGGATCGGGACTCTTTTTATTTCAAAAAATTGAAGATATACAAAATAATGTTTATTCCACAAAAGTTATTGAAAATGAAAATCGAATTACCAACTTAATCAGCGACAAAAAAAACACCACACTTACCTTGGCACTCATTTTATCTCAAGATGAACATATCAAAAATGCTTTAATCACCAGAGATTTTTCAAACTTAAAACTGGATGCTCTCTCCCCTTTATTAAAACAATACAGTGATTATAAGAATGTTTGGATTCATATTGTCAGTTCAGATGGAATAAGCCAATATCGAAGTTGGACACCCCAAAAAGGGGATTCTCTTTTAAAAGTAAGAAAAGACATTGCCCAAATGATTAAAAAACCTCAAAATATGACAACCATCAGCGTTGGAAGATTTGATATGACTTTCAAAGCAATGGTACCAATTTTTGAAGACACGAAGTTTTTAGGCCATGTTGAAATCATAAGCCACTTCAGTTCTATTACCAAAAAACTCCAACAAAATGGCAGTGAATCAATTATTTTGGTAGATAAAAAATATAAAAGTCAATTTAAAAAACCTTTTACAAAACTCTTTATTGACGACTATTATGTAGCAAACTTATACATAAAAGAGGATATTTTAAATTTCATGAAAGAGCAAGGTGCCGAAAAATTTTGGAATCAAGATGGTTATACAATACAGAACAACTATTTTATCAGTTTTCATAAAGAGTTTAATGTTGATGGTGAACTTATGGCAACATTTGTGCTTTTTCACAATCTCAAAGAGATTAAAACTTCCCAGATGGACTCCTTTATTCTTATGTCGAAAATCATCATCCTCAGTATTTTTGCCATATCCATCTTTGCCATATGTTTTATCTATTTTTATTTAAAAAAGAAAGAAGAAGAGTCTATCAATGCCTTTTTAATCAAACACAATATCGAACTTGAAGAGAGAATTGAATTAGAAATAAGAAACAGCCGAAACAAAGATTTACAATTGGCAAACCAAAGTAAGTTGGTTGCAATGGGGGAAATGATTGGAAATATTGCTCACCAATGGAGACAACCCCTCTCTGCTATTTCAACAGCCGCAAGCGGTTTGCAAATAAAATATGAATTTGAATCCTTAAATCAAGAAGACTTTTTTGAATTAACCAATGGAATCATACACAACACACAATACCTCTCTGAAACCATTGATGACTTTAGAACATTTTTCAAACGAGATAAACAAAAAGATGTATTTAATATTGCTAAAAACATTCACGATACCTACCGAATTATCCAAGCGCTGTATAAGTCAAATGATATTCAAGTTATTTTTGAATTAGACAACAGCCTAAATTTTCATGGTTTTAAAGGTGAACTTTCACAAGTCTTTATCAATATCTTGAACAATGCCAAAGATATTCTTATTGAACGTAATATTCAAGAAAAAGTTGTTTTAATTCAACTCTTTAAAAAAGCTCGAACCATTGTGATTGAATTTCATGATAATGCAGGTGGTGTTGAGGAAGAGAATAATACAAAAATATTTGATCCATATTTTACAACAAAACACCAAAGTCAAGGAACAGGAATTGGCCTGTATATGTCCAATGAAATCATCACCAAACATTTTAATGGTAAAATATACAATGAAAACAGAGTATTCACGGTTGATGATACAAACCATTTTGGGGCAACCATGATTATTGAACTGCCACTTCAATATGAATAAATCAAAAGGATAACCCACATGACTTCACTTCTTTTTAAAGCACTCATTGGTGCACTTATGGTTATTCTTATGTCTGTTTTAGCAAAAACAAAAAACTATTATATTGCTGGGCTTGTCCCCCTTTTTCCTACTTTTGCACTCATTGCACATACCATTGTGGGTCTTGAAAAAGGGCAGAATGAGTTAAAAGTAACAGCACTGTTTGGAATATTTTCTGTTGTACCTTATTTGGGATATCTCATCAGCGTCTATTTTTTTGCCAACAAAGTTACCCTTTGGGCAAATTTATCCATTTCAACTCTTGTTTGGGTAATACTGGCATTTATTTTAATACTGGTTTGGCAGAGAGTAATGATATAAGTGTTGAGCCATAACTCAACACTTAAAAAGCAGTTTTTATAAAGAAGTTATAATTTTCGCTTTGATTTTATTGGGAGTAAAACCAAACTCTTCAAACAGTTCATCCGCTGGACCACTTGCTCCAAAGGTATCCATTCCAATAACCACATCTGCAAATTTGTAATACTCTAAACCACGTGCAGCTTCAACGGCAAATACTTTGGTATTTTTGTCAATAACTGTATTGATATAGGCTTCATCTTGTTCTACAAACAAGTCATAACAAGGAACAGAGACAATATTAGCAAGAATTCCTTCTTTTTCTAATAAACAACCTGTTGCAAGTGCTAACATTAACTCACTTCCACTGGCCATAATAGTTACGGTTGCATTTTCTCGTTTCTTAATCAAATAACCCCCATTACTGACATCTCCAAAAGCTTTTTCAGGTTTGAGTGTCTCTAAACCTTGTCGTGAACATACAAATGCCGTTGGTGCATTTAATTTCAATGCCACTTTCCATGAATCTACATTTTCAGTTGCATCAGCTGGTCTAAAAACATAAAAATTAGGCAAGGCTCTAAATTGACTCAAATGTTCAATTGGTTGATGTGTTGGTCCATCTTCACCCACACCAATACTGTCATGTGTCCAGATAAAATGTTGAGGAATACTTGCCAATGCCGCAATTCTTGCCGCTGGTTTTAAATAATCAGAAAAAACAAAAAATGTTGCAGAAAATACTCTGAACAATCCATATAAATTCATGGCATTACTCATGGCAGCCATTGCATGCTCTTTAATTCCAAAGTGAATATTTCTTCCATGAGGGAAATCTCCCATATTAAGCAATTCTGTTTTATTTGACGGAGCCAAATCGGCACTTCCCCCTAAAAATCCAGGAATACTTTGAGCAATGGCATTTAAGATTTTATGGTTTGAATCTCTTGTTGCCACTTTTTTCACTTCACTGAAATCAGGATACACAATTGAGTCAAAATCGGGATTTTGAAGTTCTTTGATTTTTGCTTTTACATCTACAGTAAGGCTTTCATTCCATGCCTCTTCCAATGCTTGACCACGGTGTGTTTTATCAAAAGCCGCTTTAACTTCAGGTGATACTACAAAACTCTCATCTGGGTTAAATCCTGCTTTAATTTTAGAGGCTTTAATCTCTTCGTCGCCTAAAGGTGCTCCATGCGTATGATGGCTTCCCTCAAGTGTTGCAGCCCCTTTTCCAATGGCCGTATTGGCTTTGATTAAAACGGGTCTATTTGATTTTTTAGCACTGTTTAATGCCGAATCAATGGCGTTAAAATTGTGCCCATCAATCTCTATGACTTCAAAATCCATCGCTTCAAATCTTTTGACCACATCTTCATTCCATGAAATTGCAGTGTTTCCTTCAATGGTAATGTTATTTGAATCATAAATAATCACCAAATTATCCAGTTTTTGATGTCCTGCAGTTGAACACGCTTCATAGGAAATTCCCTCTTGTAAATCACCATCACCACATAAACAATATACGTTGTGATTGATAACATCATCACCTAAAAGATTTTGTGCATATTTTGCTGCCATAGCAAAACCAACCGCATTGGCAATCCCTTGTCCCAATGGTCCTGTTGTAATTTCAATGCCATGAGTGTGCCCAAATTCTGGATGTCCTGGGGTTTTAGAACCCGATTGTCTGAAGTTTTTGATATCATCAACAGTAACATCAAATCCCCAAAGATGCAATAAAGAGTACACCAATCCCGTAGCATGACCACCACTGAATACCAATCTGTCTCTGTTTAACCATTTTGAATTTGATGGATTTACATTTAAATGCGTGCTTAAAATGGTGGCAATATCAGCAAGCCCCATAGGTGCACCTGGGTGTCCACTGTTTGCTCTTTGTACCATGTCTGCAGCTAAAAATCTGATTGTATCTGCTTGTTGTTGATAGTTTTTGTCTAACATATTTTTCCTATTTTCTTGTGTTTGTTTTTCTAAATATTTGCGATTATATCTAAAATTTGATTAAAGAAGTTTGGTAAGAGTTGAAATGCTTATTTGGGAATACGTACAGTAAAAATTGCCCCATCATTATAGTTTTGAACGCTTAATTTACCTTTCATGCTGTTTTCTATAATCAGTTTTGACATAAAAAGCCCAAGACCTCTCCCTTTTGGTGTATCTTGAGTAAAGAATGGATCAAAGATTTTATCCAAAATTGCTTCTGGAATTCCACCTGCATTATCTTGAATGGTTACAATAGAACTCTCTTCATCTTCATTAATAGTTATGATGATTTTAGGGTTAGGGATCTCTCGTTTTAAAAATATTTTAAAGGCATTGTTGATAATGTTGATTAAAACTTGAGTGTATTCATTTTTATACCCTTCAATCAAAGGATTTTTTTTCACATAAATTTCAAGTTTTATATTGTCTTTTTTTAAGCTGTTCCCAATAATTCCTACACACAAATTAATCTGTTCCGTTGCTCGAAATTGAACTTTTTGTTTGTCGGTTATGAAAAAGTTTTTAAAGTCATCAATGGTTTCAGACATGTATCGGGTTATCTCATTTGATTGCCCTATTGCTTTTAATACTTCTTCTTTTGAAAGTTCTTGTTTTAATCGAATATTGGCTTCTAATTGCATCAAAATAGAAGAGAGTTCCATCAAAGGCTGTCTCCATTGGTGAGCGATATTTTCAATCATTTCACCCATGGAAGCGAGTTTATTTTGAGCAAAAAGCATTTTATCTTTTTGCCTATTTTTCGCGCACTCTTCTTGTACTCTCTTTTTTAATTGAAGATTTAACTCTTCTAAAGTTAATTGCTCTTGTGCATTCATGTTGTTACTTTATAAAATGAAGTTTTAAAACTTCATTTTATATATCCAAAGTGATGTCAGTATCAATTTTTACAGTGATATTAGAACTGCTGTTTGTGTATGTATAAAACTCTTCGCCATCAGCCGTTGTTTCATTTGCACCTTGTATCCAATCTCCACCATTTTCAGACAATCCACCTTCAAGTATAACATGATCAGTATTACTTCCATTGTCATCACCGAAAATTCTGAGGATGTTATCGTCATCCGTCATATCTTCAATGCTTTGTGCATCTAGAGTAATATAATCATAGGCATTGTTACTTAAATCAATGGCTTCTATATTTGTAATGGTGGTGTTAATATTTGTGAAATCTATTGTATCACCTTGTAATAACAAGGTATCTTCGCCCTCTCCACCATCAATAGAAACATCGTTTTCATCAAAGACAATTTTATCATCACCTGCGCCTGCATGAATAATATCTGCTCCTGCTTTTCCATCAATGTGTTCATTGGCATCCGTTCCATTGATGCTGTTCGCATTCGCATCACCTTCAATAGTAATTGCTTCTGTCGTAACATTTACAGTTATTGCATCATGTGACGCATCTTCTGTTGCTGTCACACTGGCAGTAATGTCATCTAAATCGCTCGCTGCAACTTCTGTTTGGCTTACTAACGTTACATTTGCATTGCCATCATTGTTCACTGAAACGGTATAACTTCCATCAGCATTGGCACTGATTACACTACCTGTGCTGTCTTGCAGTGTTGCACCAACAGGAATATGGCTTAACGTAATATCTGAAAGTGTTTCACTGCGATCTGTGTCGGTCAATAGAGCACTTAAAGTAATGGCATATTGATATGTTGGTACATTAACCATACTGGAATTAAACACAATATATTCAACATTCTGGACTTTCATTGGACTCCCTTGTGGAGTTCCATTCCCATCTACTTTATAAATATAATAAGTTTTACAACTGCTATCGCTAAAATTAGTAACAATGTGGTCTGGGGTATGACATAGAAGACTGTCGTAAATGACATATTCACTTGCATCACCACTAAAATGCAAGGTATCATTTCTTCCATCACCTCCATTTAAATATGATCCTGTAATATCTTTTGTAGAATCAAGATAAATATTATCATCTCCTCCACCCATATATATTGTAGCATCATCTGCATTCCCACCAATAATTAGTTTATCGTCATTATCATTATCATCATCATTACAAAGATAATGCTCATCCATATGTATTGTAGCTCTACTTGCATTTCCACCTATAGATAAAATATCATTACCATCTCCCATAAGTATTGTAGCAACCTTAGCAGTCGTACTGTTACTATCTCCACCAATAGTTAAAATGTCATCACCATCTTCCATCCATATTGTAGCACCATCTGCATTTCCACCAATTGACAGGATGTCATCACCATCTTCGGTGTGTAATGTAGCGCCATTAGCATCATTACCAATAGTTAAAATATCATCTCCATCTTGCATGTGTATTGTAGCCCCATCTGCATTTTTACCTATGGCTACAGTATCATCACCTTCTCCCATATGTATTGTAGTACCAACTGCTTGACCAACAACAGTTAAACTGTCATTTCCATCATCCATATGTATTGAAGCGCCATTGGCATTTCCAAAGACAGTTATACTGTCATCACCTTCTTCAGTGTGTATCGATGCACCATCAACATGTCCACCTACAATTAAAGTATCATCACCTTCTTCAGTGTGTATCGATGCACCATTGGTATTGCCTACAACAAGTAAGTTATTATTACCATCTCCTAAATTAATCGTTGAACCATCAATACTTCCACCCACAGCTAAAGTATCATTACCTTCTCCTAGCTCTATTGTTTTATGACTTGCACTGGCTTGTATATTAACAGTATCATCTCCATCTTCAGTATGAATGTAAAGTGCTCTTCCATTAATATTATTATAATTTAAAGTTATATCATTATCACTGTGATTATAATAACTGTTATCTAAATCTACGCCACCATTTACAGACAATGTTGGGGAAGCAGGCAATTTAGATCTATCTAGTTCAGCACTTAAAGAAGCTGGCACAATCTGAGCATCTCCTATATCCATAGTTAAAATTGGAGTAGAAGCTTTATCATCAACATTGACATTAATTTTAACATCAAAGCTTGTAGTATCACCATCGACATCTTTTGCTGTAATCGTAAAACTTTCAACAGCATCAACAGTATAGTTTCCTGCTTTTGCAATGAAGGTGTAATCTCCTGTAGTAAAATCAAACATCAATTTACTTCCACTTGCCACTCTTACGCCATCATTTGGAAAGCTATCTTTTGTATATTCAACACCTTCAATGGTAATTGATGCAATCGTTATTGCTCCATCACCACCCGAAACATTATCCAGAACATTTCCTTCAACTTTTGCTGAAGCATTGTCTACTAAAATTGCTTCCAATTCTGTAACATCTTCAACAATTAAAACATTTGTTTTGATTGTACCAATATCTACTGCAACTCTTTTGAAGTCTGGATCATTTGCATCCAATCCTGTACCAATACCAATAACATTTAATTCAGAGGCATTGTCTGTCAAGAAAGATTTCCAATGAGTGATATACCCATCGTCAACAGCTTTTCCATCGATATTTTCAGTACGATTGCTTCCTGAGCCATCTGTATCACAGTTTTCTTTATTTGGTGCTCCATCGGAGATAAAATAAACGACTGCTTTTTCACCATTTAGTGTTTCTGGATAATTGTTGTATGTTTCAAAGAGTGCATCTTCATAATTGGTAAAGTTTCCTGATTGTAACCCTTCTAAAGCAGTTAATGCATCTTTTGCATTCATCCATCCTGTTGCGGAAGCAGTAGTATTAAATGTTGTCAATCTGACATTAACACCACCATTACTTTCATACGTAGCAATCATCTCTTTTAAAGAATCAATTGCAAGTTGTAATCGAGTTGTTTGTGTGTTATCACTCAATGTTATTTGACCATCACTATTTGTCATACTTCTAGAAATATCTAAGATTACAACCACATTTGTTGCTTGTGGTGTCACTACCGTTGTATCGCTGTCTTCTGGTAAAATTCCTTCAAAATCGATGGTTTTTACTTCACCTTCTGAAGTTGGTACGGAATTCAGAGTCACACTTCCCGCTCCTGTACCAATATTACCAGCACTATCAGTTGCTGTTACACTGACTGTTGTGGTTCCTTTATTTAATGTTGAAACAACATCATCGGCTAAAGTCCATGTTCCATCTCCATTATTTGTTGCTGTATAATCTGTTCCATTTATCGTTACAACAACGGAAGCATCATGGTCATCAACTGTTCCAGTAAGTTCTGGTGTGGCATCATTGGTTACAATATCATTTATATCTACAGTAGGTGCACTGGTATCCACAGTAATTGATTGTTCAACACTGGCTGTGTTTCCTGCTTCATCCGTTGCAGTAATGGTCAATGTTTGTTCACCATCAGCAAGGGTTGTTGTTGTAATCGAATATGTTCCATCCTCTCCAACTTCACCTGTTCCTACTGTAACACCTTCACTGTTTTTAATGACAATGGTTGCACCAACTTCACCTGTTCCAACAATGGTTGGAGTATTATCTTTTGTAAGATTATCACTGTCACTGATTCCCGTATCACTTCCAGAATCCAAATCTGCACCTACTGTTGTTACCGTATCAATTAGCCCACCATTATCAGTTGCCGTTGCACTGTTTCCAGCTGAATATGTTACGGTTGCTGTTACTGAGTACGCTCCATCTGGTAAAGCCGTTGTTACATCTACTGAATACGTTCCATTATTCACTGTTGCTTCAAGGTTATGAGTATTGCCCTTTGCATCTGTTACAACCAAAGCAATTTTTGTTCCATCAGCAGCATTTGTTGTTCCTGTAATAGTTGGTGTAGCATCATTGGTTAAATCTGGTGCATTTACCGTGATTTCCAACTCTACACTTCCTGTAACATTTATATTTACCATGGCTGAATCAGTGACTTTTCCATCACTTACAGTATATTCAAAAGATATATTTTTATTCTCTCCATCATTCATACTTTGTAAATTTTCGCCTGGAGTAAATACGATTTTTCCATCTACAACTTTTGCATTACCAACTACAACACCATTAACTGTTATATCAACTGTTTGACCAGAACTTACATCTTGCCCTTGAATTGCACTGATAACAAGCGTATCATGTCCATCACCATCTGTATCATTTGCTAAAACATCTACAGTGATTGCACTGTCTTCATCGGTAACAATAGTAGCTTCATCACTGTAAGTTATACCTTTTACATATACACCTGCTTGAAACTCTCCTGTAGCTACATTATATAAACCATCTGAGAATTGAATGTTTTCAGTTTCATAAACCTTATCATTGCCATCTCTTCCCGTTACACTGTCATTTATATATGTCCATTCATCATCTGTAGATACAGTATACTCACTATATTTTCCTTTATAAACAGCCGTATCCTCACCACGTGATGCATAGATAGTATCATTTCCAGAACCTCCTTCAATGATGTCATCCCCCTTACCAGTAAGAATGTCCTGATTTCCACTGCCACCTATTACATGATCATTGTATGCCAATGTATTACCGGCAGTAGTATTGATTTGCCCTGTTTCCTGACGAGTTGTTAACTCAACAACGGAACTATCAACATTGACACCTTCTTTTAGACCATCATCATTAGCTACTGGAATAAAGTTTTTTGTTATTACATTATAAGTACCATCATTAAATTTAATAGTTTCTATATTTCTAAGTTCTGTTACATCACCTTTTCCATCATCATTATCATCACTTGCTGCTGTCTCAGTAACGATTGTATTTCCATTCCCATCTGTTGTAATGGTATACTCAGAAATCGCTTTTCCAAATGTAACGGTATCTGTTCCAGCCCCTCCATCTATTACAACTTTATCATTTGTATCATCATTATCACTCGTAACTGTTCCATTTTCATTTCTACCAGTTAAAAGATCATCGGTATGAATAATATCATCACCAGCACCTGTCATAATAAAATCATCAGATGATTCGGTATTAGAATCTGACCAATCTCCATGCCAATAATGTGTAACTTCTGTTTCTTGAGTTTTATTTCCTGCTGAATCAGTTTCAGTTGCTTTAAAAAATTCATTATCATTAACTGGTGTTCCTGGAAGATTACTAATATCCATATTCCAAGTTCCATCTGATTGTACTGTTGTTGTTCCTATAACATTATTATCTTCATCATATATTTTTATAATATTTCCAGATTCTCCACCTGTACCTTTTAATATTACTACTGAATAATCACTATATTCATCAACAATATCTGTTATTATTAACTTACCAATAGTTGCCTCTGGTGTTGCTGAATCTGTTGCTGGAGTTGTTTGTTTTCCATCTGTTGCACTTACTGTAAATGTTGGTAAATCTGCTCCACTATTGACTAAATCTGCTCCTGCTTGTGTTAATACTACTGTATTTCCAGAGATTGCATAATATTGTGTATCTCCTGCATTTGAAACAGTTACTGTTACGGTATCTCCATCTTCATCTGTTGTTGTAAAGTCTGCTACTTTTGAACCTTCTGAAGCGGTATCTTCTGTGAATGTTACGACACTTGAATCATCTATTTCAATTGTTGCTGCATCATTGACATCTGTTGTTGCCTCTGGTGTTGCTGAATCTGTTGCTGGAGTTGTTTGTTTTCCATCTGTTGCACTTACTGTAAATGTTGGTAAATCTGCTCCACTATTGACTAAATCTGCTCCTGCTTGTGTTAATACTACTGTATTTCCAGAGATTGCATAATATTGTGTATCTCCTGCATTTGAAACAGTGACTGTTACGGTATCTCCATCTTCATCTGTTGTTGTAAAGTCTGCTACTTTTGAACCTTCTGAAGCGGTATCTTCTGTGAATGTTACGACACTTGAATCATCTATTTCAATTGTTGCTGCATCATTGACATCTGTTGTTGCCTCTGGTGTTGCTGAATCTGTTGCTGGAGTTGTTTGTTTTCCATCTGTTGCACTTACTGTAAATGTTGGTAAATCTGCTCCACTATTGACTAAATCTGCTCCTGCTTGTGTTAATACTACTGTATTTCCAGAGATTGCATAATATTGTGTATCTCCTGCATTTGAAACAGTGACTGTTACGGTATCTCCATCTTCATCTGTTGTTGTAAAGTCTGCTACTTTTGAACCTTCTGAAGCGGTATCTTCTGTGAATGTTACGACACTTGAATCATCTATTTCAATTGTTGCTGCATCATTGACATCTGTTGTTGCCTCTGGTGTTGCTGAATCTGTTGCTGGAGTTGTTTGTTTTCCATCTGTTGCACTTACTGTAAATGTTGGTAAATCTGCTCCACTATTGACTAAATCTGCTCCTGCTTGTGTTAATACTACTGTATTTCCAGAGATTGCATAATATTGTGTATCTCCTGCATTTGAAACAGTTACTGTTACGGTATCTCCATCTTCATCTGTTGTTGTAAAGTCTGCTACTTTTGAACCTTCTGAAGCGGTATCTTCTGTGAATGTTACGACACTTGAATCATCTATTTCAATTGTTGCTGCATCATTGACATCTGTTGTTGCCTCTGGTGTTGCTGAATCTGTTGCTGGAGTTGTTTGTTTTCCATCTGTTGCACTTACTGTAAATGTTGGTAAATCTGCTCCACTATTGACTAAATCTGCTCCTGCTTGTGTTAATACTACTGTATTTCCAGAGATTGCATAATATTGTGTATCTCCTGCATTTGAAACAGTTACTGTTACGGTATCTCCATCTTCATCTGTTGTTGTAAAGTCTGCTACTTTTGAACCTTCTGAAGCGGTATCTTCTGTGAATGTTACGACACTTGAATCATCTATTTCAATTGTTGCTGCATCATTGACATCTGTTGTTGCCTCTGGTGTTGCTGAATCTGTTGCTGGAGTTGTTTGTTTTCCATCTGTTGCACTTACTGTAAATGTTGGTAAATCTGCTCCACTATTGACTAAATCTGCTCCTGCTTGTGTTAATACTACTGTATTTCCAGAGATTGCATAATATTGTGTATCTCCTGCATTTGAAACAGTGACTGTTACGGTATCTCCATCTTCATCTGTTGTTGTAAAGTCTGCTACTTTTGAACCTTCTGAAGCGGTATCTTCTGTGAATGTTACGACACTTGAATCATCTATTTCAATTGTTGCTGCATCATTGACATCTGTTGTTGCCTCTGGTGTTGCTGAATCTGTTGCTGGAGTTGTTTGTTTTCCATCTGTTGCACTTACTGTAAATGTTGGTAAATCTGCTCCACTATTGACTAAATCTGCTCCTGCTTGTGTTAATACTACTGTATTTCCAGAGATTGCATAATATTGTGTATCTCCTGCATTTGAAACAGTGACTGTTACGGTATCTCCATCTTCATCTGTTGTTGTAAAGTCTGCTACTTTTGAACCTTCTGAAGCGGTATCTTCTGTGAATGTTACGACACTTGAATCATCTATTTCAATTGTTGCTGCATCATTGACATCTGTTGTTGCCTCTGGTGTTGCTGAATCTGTTGCTGGAGTTGTTTGTTTTCCATCTGTTGCACTTACTGTAAATGTTGGTAAATCTGCTCCACTATTGACTAAATCTGCTCCTGCTTGTGTTAATACTACTGTATTTCCAGAGATTGCATAATATTGTGTATCTCCTGCATTTGAAACAGTTACTGTTACGGTATCTCCATCTTCATCTGTTGTTGTAAAGTCTGCTACTTTTGAACCTTCTGAAGCGGTATCTTCTGTGAATGTTACGACACTTGAATCATCTATTTCAATTGTTGCTGCATCATTGACATCTGTTGTTGCCTCTGGTGTTGCTGAATCTGTTGCTGGAGTTGTTTGTTTTCCATCTGTTGCACTTACTGTAAATGTTGGTAAATCTGCTCCACTATTGACTAAATCTGCTCCTGCTTGTGTTAATACTACTGTATTTCCAGAGATTGCATAATATTGTGTATCTCCTGCATTTGAAACAGTGACTGTTACGGTATCTCCATCTTCATCTGTTGTTGTAAAGTCTGCTACTTTTGAACCTTCTGAAGCGGTATCTTCTGTGAATGTTACGACACTTGAATCATCTATTTCAATTGTTGCTGCATCATTGACATCTGTTGTTGCCTCTGGTGTTGCTGAATCTGTTGCTGGAGTTGTTTGTTTTCCATCTGTTGCACTTACTGTAAATGTTGGTAAATCTGCTCCACTATTGACTAAATCTGCTCCTGCTTGTGTTAATACTACTGTATTTCCAGAGATTGCATAATATTGTGTATCTCCTGCATTTGAAACAGTTACTGTTACGGTATCTCCATCTTCATCTGTTGTTGTAAAGTCTGCTACTTTTGAACCTTCTGAAGCGGTATCTTCTGTGAATGTTACGACACTTGAATCATCTATTTCAATTGTTGCTGCATCATTGACATCTGTTGTTGCCTCTGGTGTTGCTGAATCTGTTGCTGGAGTTGTTTGTTTTCCATCTGTTGCACTTACTGTAAATGTTGGTAAATCTGCTCCACTATTGACTAAATCTGCTCCTGCTTGTGTTAATACTACTGTATTTCCAGAGATTGCATAATATTGTGTATCTCCTGCATTTGAAACAGTGACTGTTACGGTATCTCCATCTTCATCTGTTGTTGTAAAGTCTGCTACTTTTGAACCTTCTGAAGCGGTATCTTCTGTGAATGTTACGACACTTGAATCATCTATTTCAATTGTTGCTGCATCATTGACATCTGTTGTTGCCTCTGGTGTTGCTGAATCTGTTGCTGGAGTTGTTTGTTTTCCATCTGTTGCACTTACTGTAAATGTTGGTAAATCTGCTCCACTATTGACTAAATCTGCTCCTGCTTGTGTTAATACTACTGTATTTCCAGAGATTGCATAATATTGTGTATCTCCTGCATTTGAAACAGTGACTGTTACGGTATCTCCATCTTCATCTGTTGTTGTAAAGTCTGCTACTTTTGAACCTTCTGAAGCGGTATCTTCTGTGAATGTTACGACACTTGAATCATCTATTTCAATTGTTGCTGCATCATTGACATCTGTTGTTGCCTCTGGTGTTGCTGAATCTGTTGCTGGAGTTGTTTGTTTTCCATCTGTTGCACTTACTGTAAATGTTGGTAAATCTGCTCCACTATTGACTAAATCTGCTCCTGCTTGTGTTAATACTACTGTATTTCCAGAGATTGCATAATATTGTGTATCTCCTGCATTTGAAACAGTGACTGTTACGGTATCTCCATCTTCATCTGTTGTTGTAAAGTCTGCTACTTTTGAACCTTCTGAAGCGGTATCTTCTGTGAATGTTACGACACTTGAATCATCTATTTCAATTGTTGCTGCATCATTGACATCTGTTGTTGCCTCTGGTGTTGCTGAATCTGTTGCTGGAGTTGTTTGTTTTCCATCTGTTGCACTTACTGTAAATGTTGGTAAATCTGCTCCACTATTGACTAAATCTGCTCCTGCTTGTGTTAATACTACTGTATTTCCAGAGATTGCATAATATTGTGTATCTCCTGCATTTGAAACAGTGACTGTTACGGTATCTCCATCTTCATCTGTTGTTGTAAAGTCTGCTACTTTTGAACCTTCTGAAGCGGTATCTTCTGTGAATGTTACGACACTTGAATCATCTATTTCAATTGTTGCTGCATCATTGACATCTGTTGTTGCCTCTGGTGTTGCTGAATCTGTTGCTGGAGTTGTTTGTTTTCCATCTGTTGCACTTACTGTAAATGTTGGTAAATCTGCTCCACTATTGACTAAATCTGCTCCTGCTTGTGTTAATACTACTGTATTTCCAGAGATTGCATAATATTGTGTATCTCCTGCATTTGAAACAGTTACTGTTACGGTATCTCCATCTTCATCTGTTGTTGTAAAGTCTGCTACTTTTGAACCTTCTGAAGCGGTATCTTCTGTGAATGTTACGACACTTGAATCATCTATTTCAATTGTTGCTGCATCATTGACATCTGTTGTTGCCTCTGGTGTTGCTGAATCTGTTGCTGGAGTTGTTTGTTTTCCATCTGTTGCACTTACTGTAAATGTTGGTAAATCTGCTCCACTATTGACTAAATCTGCTCCTGCTTGTGTTAATACTACTGTATTTCCAGAGATTGCATAATATTGTGTATCTCCTGCATTTGAAACAGTGACTGTTACGGTATCTCCATCTTCATCTGTTGTTGTAAAGTCTGCTACTTTTGAACCTTCTGAAGCGGTATCTTCTGTGAATGTTACGACACTTGAATCATCTATTTCAATTGTTGCTGCATCATTGACATCTGTTGTTGCCTCTGGTGTTGCTGAATCTGTTGCTGGAGTTGTTTGTTTTCCATCTGTTGCACTTACTGTAAATGTTGGTAAATCTGCTCCACTATTGACTAAATCTGCTCCTGCTTGTGTTAATACTACTGTATTTCCAGAGATTGCATAATATTGTGTATCTCCTGCATTTGAAACAGTGACTGTTACGGTATCTCCATCTTCATCTGTTGTTGTAAAGTCTGCTACTTTTGAACCTTCTGAAGCGGTATCTTCTGTGAATGTTACGACACTTGAATCATCTATTTCAATTGTTGCTGCATCATTGACATCTGTTGTTGCCTCTGGTGTTGCTGAATCTGTTGCTGGAGTTGTTTGTTTTCCATCTGTTGCACTTACTGTAAATGTTGGTAAATCTGCTCCACTATTGACTAAATCTGCTCCTGCTTGTGTTAATACTACTGTATTTCCAGAGATTGCATAATATTGTGTATCTCCTGCATTTGAAACAGTGACTGTTACGGTATCTCCATCTTCATCTGTTGTTGTAAAGTCTGCTACTTTTGAACCTTCTGAAGCGGTATCTTCTGTGAATGTTACGACACTTGAATCATCTATTTCAATTGTTGCTGCATCATTGACATCTGTTGTTGCCTCTGGTGTTGCTGAATCTGTTGCTGGAGTTGTTTGTTTTCCATCTGTTGCACTTACTGTAAATGTTGGTAAATCTGCTCCACTATTGACTAAATCTGCTCCTGCTTGTGTTAATACTACTGTATTTCCAGAGATTGCATAATATTGTGTATCTCCTGCATTTGAAACAGTTACTGTTACGGTATCTCCATCTTCATCTGTTGTTGTAAAGTCTGCTACTTTTGAACCTTCTGAAGCGGTATCTTCTGTGAATGTTACGACACTTGAATCATCTATTTCAATTGTTGCTGCATCATTGACATCTGTTGTTGCCTCTGGTGTTGCTGAATCTGTTGCTGGAGTTGTTTGTTTTCCATCTGTTGCACTTACTGTAAATGTTGGTAAATCTGCTCCACTATTGACTAAATCTGCTCCTGCTTGTGTTAATACTACTGTATTTCCAGAGATTGCATAATATTGTGTATCTCCTGCATTTGAAACAGTGACTGTTACGGTATCTCCATCTTCATCTGTTGTTGTAAAGTCTGCTACTTTTGAACCTTCTGAAGCGGTATCTTCTGTGAATGTTACGACACTTGAATCATCTATTTCAATTGTTGCTGCATCATTGACATCTGTTGTTGCCTCTGGTGTTGCTGAATCTGTTGCTGGAGTTGTTTGTTTTCCATCTGTTGCACTTACTGTAAATGTTGGTAAATCTGCTCCACTATTGACTAAATCTGCTCCTGCTTGTGTTAATACTACTGTATTTCCAGAGATTGCATAATATTGTGTATCTCCTGCATTTGAAACAGTGACTGTTACGGTATCTCCATCTTCATCTGTTGTTGTAAAGTCTGCTACTTTTGAACCTTCTGAAGCGGTATCTTCTGTGAATGTTACGACACTTGAATCATCTATTTCAATTGTTGCTGCATCATTGACATCTGTTGTTGCCTCTGGTGTTGCTGAATCTGTTGCTGGAGTTGTTTGTTTTCCATCTGTTGCACTTACTGTAAATGTTGGTAAATCTGCTCCACTATTGACTAAATCTGCTCCTGCTTGTGTTAATACTACTGTATTTCCAGAGATTGCATAATATTGTGTATCTCCTGCATTTGAAACAGTGACTGTTACGGTATCTCCATCTTCATCTGTTGTTGTAAAGTCTGCTACTTTTGAACCTTCTGAAGCGGTATCTTCTGTGAATGTTACGACACTTGAATCATCTATTTCAATTGTTGCTGCATCATTGACATCTGTTGTTGCCTCTGGTGTTGCTGAATCTGTTGCTGGAGTTGTTTGTTTTCCATCTGTTGCACTTACTGTAAATGTTGGTAAATCTGCTCCACTATTGACTAAATCTGCTCCTGCTTGTGTTAATACTACTGTATTTCCAGAGATTGCATAATATTGTGTATCTCCTGCATTTGAAACAGTGACTGTTACGGTATCTCCATCTTCATCTGTTGTTGTAAAGTCTGCTACTTTTGAACCTTCTGAAGCGGTATCTTCTGTGAATGTTACGACACTTGAATCATCTATTTCAATTGTTGCTGCATCATTGACATCTGTTGTTGCCTCTGGTGTTGCTGAATCTGTTGCTGGAGTTGTTTGTTTTCCATCTGTTGCACTTACTGTAAATGTTGGTAAATCTGCTCCACTATTGACTAAATCTGCTCCTGCTTGTGTTAATACTACTGTATTTCCAGAGATTGCATAATATTGTGTATCTCCTGCATTTGAAACAGTGACTGTTACGGTATCTCCATCTTCATCTGTTGTTGTAAAGTCTGCTACTTTTGAACCTTCTGAAGCGGTATCTTCTGTGAATGTTACGACACTTGAATCATCTATTTCAATTGTTGCTGCATCATTGACATCTGTTGTTGCCTCTGGTGTTGCTGAATCTGTTGCTGGAGTTGTTTGTTTTCCATCTGTTGCACTTACTGTAAATGTTGGTAAATCTGCTCCACTATTGACTAAATCTGCTCCTGCTTGTGTTAATACTACTGTATTTCCAGAGATTGCATAATATTGTGTATCTCCTGCATTTGAAACAGTGACTGTTACGGTATCTCCATCTTCATCTGTTGTTGTAAAGTCTGCTACTTTTGAACCTTCTGAAGCGGTATCTTCTGTGAATGTTACGACACTTGAATCATCTATTTCAATTGTTGCTGCATCATTGACATCTGTTGTTGCCTCTGGTGTTGCTGAATCTGTTGCTGGAGTTGTTTGTTTTCCATCTGTTGCACTTACTGTAAATGTTGGTAAATCTGCTCCACTATTGACTAAATCTGCTCCTGCTTGTGTTAATACTACTGTATTTCCAGAGATTGCATAATATTGTGTATCTCCTGCATTTGAAACAGTGACTGTTACGGTATCTCCATCTTCATCTGTTGTTGTAAAGTCTGCTACTTTTGAACCTTCTGAAGCGGTATCTTCTGTGAATGTTACGACACTTGAATCATCTATTTCAATTGTTGCTGCATCATTGACATCTGTTGTTGCCTCTGGTGTTGCTGAATCTGTTGCTGGAGTTGTTTGTTTTCCATCTGTTGCACTTACTGTAAATGTTGGTAAATCTGCTCCACTATTGACTAAATCTGCTCCTGCTTGTGTTAATACTACTGTATTTCCAGAGATTGCATAATATTGTGTATCTCCTGCATTTGAAACAGTGACTGTTACGGTATCTCCATCTTCATCTGTTGTTGTAAAGTCTGCTACTTTTGAACCTTCTGAAGCGGTATCTTCTGTGAATGTTACGACACTTGAATCATCTATTTCAATTGTTGCTGCATCATTGACATCTGTTGTTGCCTCTGGTGTTGCTGAATCTGTTGCTGGAGTTGTTTGTTTTCCATCTGTTGCACTTACTGTAAATGTTGGTAAATCTGCTCCACTATTGACTAAATCTGCTCCTGCTTGTGTTAATACTACTGTATTTCCAGAGATTGCATAATATTGTGTATCTCCTGCATTTGAAACAGTGACTGTTACGGTATCTCCATCTTCATCTGTTGTTGTAAAGTCTGCTACTTTTGAACCTTCTGAAGCGGTATCTTCTGTGAATGTTACGACACTTGAATCATCTATTTCAATTGTTGCTGCATCATTGACATCTGTTGTTGCCTCTGGTGTTGCTGAATCTGTTGCTGGAGTTGTTTGTTTTCCATCTGTTGCACTTACTGTAAATGTTGGTAAATCTGCTCCACTATTGACTAAATCTGCTCCTGCTTGTGTTAATACTACTGTATTTCCAGAGATTGCATAATATTGTGTATCTCCTGCATTTGAAACAGTGACTGTTACGGTATCTCCATCTTCATCTGTTGTTGTAAAGTCTGCTACTTTTGAACCTTCTGAAGCGGTATCTTCTGTGAATGTTACGACACTTGAATCATCTATTTCAATTGTTGCTGCATCATTGACATCTGTTGTTGCCTCTGGTGTTGCTGAATCTGTTGCTGGAGTTGTTTGTTTTCCATCTGTTGCACTTACTGTAAATGTTGGTAAATCTGCTCCACTATTGACTAAATCTGCTCCTGCTTGTGTTAATACTACTGTATTTCCAGAGATTGCATAATATTGTGTATCTCCTGCATTTGAAACAGTGACTGTTACGGTATCTCCATCTTCATCTGTTGTTGTAAAGTCTGCTACTTTTGAACCTTCTGAAGCGGTATCTTCTGTGAATGTTACGACACTTGAATCATCTATTTCAATTGTTGCTGCATCATTGACATCTGTTGTTGCCTCTGGTGTTGCTGAATCTGTTGCTGGAGTTGTTTGTTTTCCATCTGTTGCACTTACTGTAAATGTTGGTAAATCTGCTCCACTATTGACTAAATCTGCTCCTGCTTGTGTTAATACTACTGTATTTCCAGAGATTGCATAATATTGTGTATCTCCTGCATTTGAAACAGTTACTGTTACGGTATCTCCATCTTCATCTGTTGTTGTAAAGTCTGCTACTTTTGAACCTTCTGAAGCGGTATCTTCTGTGAATGTTACGACACTTGAATCATCTATTTCAATTGTTGCTGCATCATTGACATCTGTTGTTGCCTCTGGTGTTGCTGAATCTGTTGCTGGAGTTGTTTGTTTTCCATCTGTTGCACTTACTGTAAATGTTGGTAAATCTGCTCCACTATTGACTAAATCTGCTCCTGCTTGTGTTAATACTACTGTATTTCCAGAGATTGCATAATATTGTGTATCTCCTGCATTTGAAACAGTGACTGTTACGGTATCTCCATCTTCATCTGTTGTTGTAAAGTCTGCTACTTTTGAACCTTCTGAAGCGGTATCTTCTGTGAATGTTACGACACTTGAATCATCTATTTCAATTGTTGCTGCATCATTGACATCTGTTGTTGCCTCTGGTGTTGCTGAATCTGTTGCTGGAGTTGTTTGTTTTCCATCTGTTGCACTTACTGTAAATGTTGGTAAATCTGCTCCACTATTGACTAAATCTGCTCCTGCTTGTGTTAATACTACTGTATTTCCAGAGATTGCATAATATTGTGTATCTCCTGCATTTGAAACAGTGACTGTTACGGTATCTCCATCTTCATCTGTTGTTGTAAAGTCTGCTACTTTTGAACCTTCTGAAGCGGTATCTTCTGTGAATGTTACGACACTTGAATCATCTATTTCAATTGTTGCTGCATCATTGACATCTGTTGTTGCCTCTGGTGTTGCTGAATCTGTTGCTGGAGTTGTTTGTTTTCCATCTGTTGCACTTACTGTAAATGTTGGTAAATCTGCTCCACTATTGACTAAATCTGCTCCTGCTTGTGTTAATACTACTGTATTTCCAGAGATTGCATAATATTGTGTATCTCCTGCATTTGAAACAGTTACTGTTACGGTATCTCCATCTTCATCTGTTGTTGTAAAGTCTGCTACTTTTGAACCTTCTGAAGCGGTATCTTCTGTGAATGTTACGACACTTGAATCATCTATTTCAATTGTTGCTGCATCATTGACATCTGTTGTTGCCTCTGGTGTTGCTGAATCTGTTGCTGGAGTTGTTTGTTTTCCATCTGTTGCACTTACTGTAAATGTTGGTAAATCTGCTCCACTATTGACTAAATCTGCTCCTGCTTGTGTTAATACTACTGTATTTCCAGAGATTGCATAATATTGTGTATCTCCTGCATTTGAAACAGTGACTGTTACGGTATCTCCATCTTCATCTGTTGTTGTAAAGTCTGCTACTTTTGAACCTTCTGAAGCGGTATCTTCTGTGAATGTTACGACACTTGAATCATCTATTTCAATTGTTGCTGCATCATTGACATCTGTTGTTGCCTCTGGTGTTGCTGAATCTGTTGCTGGAGTTGTTTGTTTTCCATCTGTTGCACTTACTGTAAATGTTGGTAAATCTGCTCCACTATTGACTAAATCTGCTCCTGCTTGTGTTAATACTACTGTATTTCCAGAGATTGCATAATATTGTGTATCTCCTGCATTTGAAACAGTGACTGTTACGGTATCTCCATCTTCATCTGTTGTTGTAAAGTCTGCTACTTTTGAACCTTCTGAAGCGGTATCTTCTGTGAATGTTACGACACTTGAATCATCTATTTCAATTGTTGCTGCATCATTGACATCTGTTGTTGCCTCTGGTGTTGCTGAATCTGTTGCTGGAGTTGTTTGTTTTCCATCTGTTGCACTTACTGTAAATGTTGGTAAATCTGCTCCACTATTGACTAAATCTGCTCCTGCTTGTGTTAATACTACTGTATTTCCAGAGATTGCATAATATTGTGTATCTCCTGCATTTGAAACAGTGACTGTTACGGTATCTCCATCTTCATCTGTTGTTGTAAAGTCTGCTACTTTTGAACCTTCTGAAGCGGTATCTTCTGTGAATGTTACGACACTTGAATCATCTATTTCAATTGTTGCTGCATCATTGACATCTGTTGTTGCCTCTGGTGTTGCTGAATCTGTTGCTGGAGTTGTTTGTTTTCCATCTGTTGCACTTACTGTAAATGTTGGTAAATCTGCTCCACTATTGACTAAATCTGCTCCTGCTTGTGTTAATACTACTGTATTTCCAGAGATTGCATAATATTGTGTATCTCCTGCATTTGAAACAGTGACTGTTACGGTATCTCCATCTTCATCTGTTGTTGTAAAGTCTGCTACTTTTGAACCTTCTGAAGCGGTATCTTCTGTGAATGTTACGACACTTGAATCATCTATTTCAATTGTTGCTGCATCATTGACATCTGTTGTTGCCTCTGGTGTTGCTGAATCTGTTGCTGGAGTTGTTTGTTTTCCATCTGTTGCACTTACTGTAAATGTTGGTAAATCTGCTCCACTATTGACTAAATCTGCTCCTGCTTGTGTTAATACTACTGTATTTCCAGAGATTGCATAATATTGTGTATCTCCTGCATTTGAAACAGTGACTGTTACGGTATCTCCATCTTCATCTGTTGTTGTAAAGTCTGCTACTTTTGAACCTTCTGAAGCGGTATCTTCTGTGAATGTTACGACACTTGAATCATCTATTTCAATTGTTGCTGCATCATTGACATCTGTTGTTGCCTCTGGTGTTGCTGAATCTGTTGCTGGAGTTGTTTGTTTTCCATCTGTTGCACTTACTGTAAATGTTGGTAAATCTGCTCCACTATTGACTAAATCTGCTCCTGCTTGTGTTAATACTACTGTATTTCCAGAGATTGCATAATATTGTGTATCTCCTGCATTTGAAACAGTGACTGTTACGGTATCTCCATCTTCATCTGTTGTTGTAAAGTCTGCTACTTTTGAACCTTCTGAAGCGGTATCTTCTGTGAATGTTACGACACTTGAATCATCTATTTCAATTGTTGCTGCATCATTGACATCTGTTGTTGCCTCTGGTGTTGCTGAATCTGTTGCTGGAGTTGTTTGTTTTCCATCTGTTGCACTTACTGTAAATGTTGGTAAATCTGCTCCACTATTGACTAAATCTGCTCCTGCTTGTGTTAATACTACTGTATTTCCAGAGATTGCATAATATTGTGTATCTCCTGCATTTGAAACAGTGACTGTTACGGTATCTCCATCTTCATCTGTTGTTGTAAAGTCTGCTACTTTTGAACCTTCTGAAGCGGTATCTTCTGTGAATGTTACGACACTTGAATCATCTATTTCAATTGTTGCTGCATCATTGACATCTGTTGTTGCCTCTGGTGTTGCTGAATCTGTTGCTGGAGTTGTTTGTTTTCCATCTGTTGCACTTACTGTAAATGTTGGTAAATCTGCTCCACTATTGACTAAATCTGCTCCTGCTTGTGTTAATACTACTGTATTTCCAGAGATTGCATAATATTGTGTATCTCCTGCATTTGAAACAGTGACTGTTACGGTATCTCCATCTTCATCTGTTGTTGTAAAGTCTGCTACTTTTGAACCTTCTGAAGCGGTATCTTCTGTGAATGTTACGACACTTGAATCATCTATTTCAATTGTTGCTGCATCATTGACATCTGTTGTTGCCTCTGGTGTTGCTGAATCTGTTGCTGGAGTTGTTTGTTTTCCATCTGTTGCACTTACTGTAAATGTTGGTAAATCTGCTCCACTATTGACTAAATCTGCTCCTGCTTGTGTTAATACTACTGTATTTCCAGAGATTGCATAATATTGTGTATCTCCTGCATTTGAAACAGTGACTGTTACGGTATCTCCATCTTCATCTGTTGTTGTAAAGTCTGCTACTTTTGAACCTTCTGAAGCGGTATCTTCTGTGAATGTTACGACACTTGAATCATCTATTTCAATTGTTGCTGCATCATTGACATCTGTTGTTGCCTCTGGTGTTGCTGAATCTGTTGCTGGAGTTGTTTGTTTTCCATCTGTTGCACTTACTGTAAATGTTGGTAAATCTGCTCCACTATTGACTAAATCTGCTCCTGCTT
This sequence comes from Marinarcus sediminis (SeqCode), assembly GCF_048571275.1. Lineage (GTDB taxonomy): Bacteria > Campylobacterota > Campylobacteria > Campylobacterales > Arcobacteraceae > Marinarcus > Marinarcus sediminis. The sequence continues at coordinate 1,107,559 of NZ_CP182357.1, read as the reverse complement.
GTGTTAATACTACTGTATTTCCAGAGATTGCATAATATTGTGTATCTCCTGCATTTGAAACAGTGACTGTTACGGTATCTCCATCTTCATCTGTTGTTGTAAAGTCTGCTACTTTTGAACCTTCTGAAGCGGTATCTTCTGTGAATGTTACGACACTTGAATCATCTATTTCAATTGTTGCTGCATCATTGACATCTGTTGTTGCCTCTGGTGTTGCTGAATCTGTTGCTGGAGTTGTTTGTTTTCCATCTGTTGCACTTACTGTAAATGTTGGTAAATCTGCTCCACTATTGACTAAATCTGCTCCTGCTTGTGTTAATACTACTGTATTTCCAGAGATTGCATAATATTGTGTATCTCCTGCATTTGAAACAGTGACTGTTACGGTATCTCCATCTTCATCTGTTGTTGTAAAGTCTGCTACTTTTGAACCTTCTGAAGCGGTATCTTCTGTGAATGTTACGACACTTGAATCATCTATTTCAATTGTTGCTGCATCATTGACATCTGTTGTTGCCTCTGGTGTTGCTGAATCTGTTGCTGGAGTTGTTTGTTTTCCATCTGTTGCACTTACTGTAAATGTTGGTAAATCTGCTCCACTATTGACTAAATCTGCTCCTGCTTGTGTTAATACTACTGTATTTCCAGAGATTGCATAATATTGTGTATCTCCTGCATTTGAAACAGTTACTGTTACGGTATCTCCATCTTCATCTGTTGTTGTAAAGTCTGCTACTTTTGAACCTTCTGAAGCGGTATCTTCTGTGAATGTTACGACACTTGAATCATCTATTTCAATTGTTGCTGCATCATTGACATCTGTTGTTGCCTCTGGTGTTGCTGAATCTGTTGCTGGAGTTGTTTGTTTTCCATCTGTTGCACTTACTGTAAATGTTGGTAAATCTGCTCCACTATTGACTAAATCTGCTCCTGCTTGTGTTAATACTACTGTATTTCCAGAGATTGCATAATATTGTGTATCTCCTGCATTTGAAACAGTGACTGTTACGGTATCTCCATCTTCATCTGTTGTTGTAAAGTCTGCTACTTTTGAACCTTCTGAAGCGGTATCTTCTGTGAATGTTACGACACTTGAATCATCTATTTCAATTGTTGCTGCATCATTGACATCTGTTGTTGCCTCTGGTGTTGCTGAATCTGTTGCTGGAGTTGTTTGTTTTCCATCTGTTGCACTTACTGTAAATGTTGGTAAATCTGCTCCACTATTGACTAAATCTGCTCCTGCTTGTGTTAATACTACTGTATTTCCAGAGATTGCATAATATTGTGTATCTCCTGCATTTGAAACAGTGACTGTTACGGTATCTCCATCTTCATCTGTTGTTGTAAAGTCTGCTACTTTTGAACCTTCTGAAGCGGTATCTTCTGTGAATGTTACGACACTTGAATCATCTATTTCAATTGTTGCTGCATCATTGACATCTGTTGTTGCCTCTGGTGTTGCTGAATCTGTTGCTGGAGTTGTTTGTTTTCCATCTGTTGCACTTACTGTAAATGTTGGTAAATCTGCTCCACTATTGACTAAATCTGCTCCTGCTTGTGTTAATACTACTGTATTTCCAGAGATTGCATAATATTGTGTATCTCCTGCATTTGAAACAGTTACTGTTACGGTATCTCCATCTTCATCTGTTGTTGTAAAGTCTGCTACTTTTGAACCTTCTGAAGCGGTATCTTCTGTGAATGTTACGACACTTGAATCATCTATTTCAATTGTTGCTGCATCATTGACATCTGTTGTTGCCTCTGGTGTTGCTGAATCTGTTGCTGGAGTTGTTTGTTTTCCATCTGTTGCACTTACTGTAAATGTTGGTAAATCTGCTCCACTATTGACTAAATCTGCTCCTGCTTGTGTTAATACTACTGTATTTCCAGAGATTGCATAATATTGTGTATCTCCTGCATTTGAAACAGTGACTGTTACGGTATCTCCATCTTCATCTGTTGTTGTAAAGTCTGCTACTTTTGAACCTTCTGAAGCGGTATCTTCTGTGAATGTTACGACACTTGAATCATCTATTTCAATTGTTGCTGCATCATTGACATCTGTTGTTGCCTCTGGTGTTGCTGAATCTGTTGCTGGAGTTGTTTGTTTTCCATCTGTTGCACTTACTGTAAATGTTGGTAAATCTGCTCCACTATTGACTAAATCTGCTCCTGCTTGTGTTAATACTACTGTATTTCCAGAGATTGCATAATATTGTGTATCTCCTGCATTTGAAACAGTGACTGTTACGGTATCTCCATCTTCATCTGTTGTTGTAAAGTCTGCTACTTTTGAACCTTCTGAAGCGGTATCTTCTGTGAATGTTACGACACTTGAATCATCTATTTCAATTGTTGCTGCATCATTGACATCTGTTGTTGCCTCTGGTGTTGCTGAATCTGTTGCTGGAGTTGTTTGTTTTCCATCTGTTGCACTTACTGTAAATGTTGGTAAATCTGCTCCACTATTGACTAAATCTGCTCCTGCTTGTGTTAATACTACTGTATTTCCAGAGATTGCATAATATTGTGTATCTCCTGCATTTGAAACAGTGACTGTTACGGTATCTCCATCTTCATCTGTTGTTGTAAAGTCTGCTACTTTTGAACCTTCTGAAGCGGTATCTTCTGTGAATGTTACGACACTTGAATCATCTATTTCAATTGTTGCTGCATCATTGACATCTGTTGTTGCCTCTGGTGTTGCTGAATCTGTTGCTGGAGTTGTTTGTTTTCCATCTGTTGCACTTACTGTAAATGTTGGTAAATCTGCTCCACTATTGACTAAATCTGCTCCTGCTTGTGTTAATACTACTGTATTTCCAGAGATTGCATAATATTGTGTATCTCCTGCATTTGAAACAGTGACTGTTACGGTATCTCCATCTTCATCTGTTGTTGTAAAGTCTGCTACTTTTGAACCTTCTGAAGCGGTATCTTCTGTGAATGTTACGACACTTGAATCATCTATTTCAATTGTTGCTGCATCATTGACATTGGTTACACCAATTGTAAAGGTTGCTTTTGAAGTGGATCCATCTGTTGAAGTGGCAGTAATTTCAATATCATGGCTTGTTGCCGTTTCATAATCTAAGTTACCTGCTACTGTTACGACACCTGTTTCAGCATCAATAGTGAATAATCCACCTGCATCATTCGTTAATGAGTAAGTTACCGTATCTCCATCTGGGTCTACGGCATGTCCTGTCACTTCTACTACGGTTCCAATCGCTGCGTTTTCAGAAACGGTATTCGCATCCGTATCGGTATCGGTTACTGCTCCTACGGCATGATCGGTATCCCCTTCACCTGTCGCTGTTCCATCGGCATTGGTTACACCAATTGTAAAGGTTGCTTTTGAAGTGGATCCATCTGTTGAAGTGGCAGTAATTTCAATATCATGGCTTGTTGCCGTTTCATAATCTAAGTTACCTGCTACTGTTACGACACCTGTTTCAGCATCAATAGTGAATAATCCACCTGCATCATTCGTTAATGAGTAAGTTACCGTATCTCCATCTGGGTCTACGGCATGTCCTGTCACTTCTACTACGGTTCCAATCGCTGCGTTTTCAGAAACGGTATTCGCATCCGTATCGGTATCGGTTACTGCTCCTACGGCATGATCGGTATCCCCTTCACCTGTCGCTGTTCCATCGGCATTGGTTACACCAATTGTAAAGGTTGCTTTTGAAGTGGATCCATCTGTTGAAGTGGCAGTAATTTCAATATCATGGCTTGTTGCCGTTTCATAATCTAAGTTACCTGCTACTGTTACGACACCTGTTTCAGCATCAATAGTGAATAATCCACCGGCATCATTCGTTAATGAGTAAGTTACCGTATCTCCATCTGGGTCTACGGCATGTCCTGTCACTTCTACTACGGTTCCAATCGCTGCGTTTTCAGAAACGGTATTCGCATCCGTATCGGTATCGGTTACTTCTCCTACGGCATGATCGGTATCCCCTTCACCTGTCGCTGTTCCATCGGCATTGGTTACACCAATTGTAAAGGTTGCTTTTGAAGTGGATCCATCTGTTGAAGTGGCAGTAATTTCAATATCATGGCTTGTTGCCGTTTCATAATCTAAGTTACCTGCTACTGTTACGACACCTGTTTCAGCATCAATAGTGAATAATCCACCTGCATCATTCGTTAATGAGTAAGTTACCGTATCTCCATCTGGGTCTACGGCATGTCCTGTCACTTCTACTACGGTTCCAATCGCTGCGTTTTCAGAAACGGTATTCGCATCCGTATCGGTATCGGTTACTGCTCCTACGGCATGATCGGTATCCCCTCCACCTGGAGTTGTACCGTCCGTTGTTGTACCAGATGGAGTTGGAGTTGTCCCAGTAGATGCTGAAAAAAGACCAGGGGTAGCGCCAATTGGAGTTGTTGTAGTGTCTCCATCAGCTCTTCCTCTTCCTGCGGCAGGGTCTAAAGCATTTGAACTAAAATCAAATTGACCTGTAAAACTTGAACCATCACCTTCTGCTCCACCTGCTGCTGCAGCAGATAATGCATTGGCCAAAGAAGTAAAGTTATCAATAATTACACCATTTGGTTTATCTGTAGAGGCATCAGATTGTGCCAACAACTCTTTTAAAGAGGCAATAACGTCATCACCTTTAAAATCGCTGTTTAATACGGTTTGTTGAAATTCATAAAAACCTTCTGGATCATCCAAGACCCCTAGAACTGTCTTTGCAGAGTGTCCATCAGTGCCTTTTTGTACAAGGTCAACCATATCTTTAAAAACCAAAGAGATTCTTTGCGAACCGTCATTGACAATAAGTTCAATCGACTTATCAGAATCGGTTAAATTAAAAGTATAATTTCCACCACTAAGATTGTCAATGTAAAATTGATCTCCCTCTTTAGGGACAAACTGCATTGCATCATTTACACTTAAAACTTCAAAACTTCCGTCTGCTGATTTCACAACTATATTTATCATGAACAATCCTTTTTCTCATTGTTTTTATGAATCTATTCTTTATACTCACATTGTACAAAAAAAAAGTTTCTAAAAAGTTTCTTTTATACAATTAATAATTATCTCTATTATCAGTAACTTTTATGGCATATTTTCAATTTCTCAATTACGTATAACATAGAATTTTTAGGGGTAAAATCATAAAGATTTAATACTCTTTATTCTATGTAAAAGCTCAACTATTTCTCTATGTTACGTTTGCTATTTTATCGCTCATGCAACGAATTTTGTTTCACTTTTAAAATAGGTTTTAAGATGAAATCCAAAATCGTTTTCTTTCCCGTTACAATATCAACACTTGCAACCATTCCAGGAATAATAGGAAGTTTTACACCGTGTCTTTCCAAATAATTTTTATTTGTTTTAATGACAACTCGATAGTAACTTTTTCCCTCTTTTGACTCTTTATCAATAATACTGTCCGCTGAAATTTCAGTGATTTTCCCCTCTAATCCACCATAAATGGAGAAGTCGTATGCCGTGATTTTTACAATGGCTTTTTGACTTGGATTAATAAAAGCAATATCTCGTGGATCAATTTTAGCTTCAACCAGTAAGATGTTGCTGTCTGGAACAATTTCAATCAAATCTTCACCCGAACGAACAACCCCACCAATCGTATTTTTATTGATTTGTTTAATGATTCCATTCACAGGAGAAACCACTTCGGTTTTTGCCACTTTATCTTCATCTGAGACCAATTGAGACTCCAATTTTTTGATTTGGGCACTGGTTTTTTGCAAATCTTCAGATGCCAAAGATTTAAAATTTTGGACTTTTTCAATGATTTTATTTTCAGCTTCAGCAATGGCAAGTTTTGAACGGGGAATTGACAATCTTGCAGCCTCCAAATCTCCACTGGCTTGACTGTACTCTTTTTCTATATTTAAAACATCATAATTTGACTTAATACCAGACTTCGCAAGCTTTTTGATAGTAATTCGTTGTTGTCCAATAAGCTCTAAACTTCGAGTCAATTGTTTTTCAGTCCCCTCAATTTCTCTGAGTTCTTGCACTTTTTGTTTATACTGAATCTCTAAAACTCTCAATGAAGTTTTAAGCTCTCCCACTCGTGATTTATAGATATTATTTTGTAAAGTAGCATAGTTTGAATTATTCTCTTCTACCTCTTTTGGAAATACCAATACTGGGATTTCTTTATTTGGATTAAGGTCTAGTTCTGCTTGAAGTCTGGTTTTAACTGCCACCAAACTTAAGTACTCTTGTTTACTCTCCTCTAAAGAGGCTTTAAATCGCGTGGTATCTATTCGCATCAACGTGTCGCCCACTTTGACAAAATCACCATCTTTGACCAAAATTTCAGAAACAATACCTCCATCCAAACTCTGTATGGTTTGTATTTTACTCGAAGGAATAACTTTCCCAGCACCTCTGGCTAACTCATCAATATTTGCAAAAGCAGTCCAAAGAAATGTGAGTATAAAAAACCCTACAATCATAACAAAAACAATATTTACGTTTCGTGTAGGTCTCTCATTGGCATAGGCATAATAGGTATTAATGTACTCAACATCATCATCATGAACTTCAAACATTCTTTGACCAAAATCTTTTGCTTTTTGAAGATTCTTTTTCGTACTTTCAATTTTCTGATTTGTTTTTTCTTTTAATTTATCAATATGTTCTTTTTTATTTCGAAGCATTTTTAGCTCCCATTTTATTAAAGATAACTTCTTTAGGTCCATCGGCAATAATTTGACCATTTTCCAAAATAACTACTCTATCAACTAAGGAAAGAATCGACGTTTTATGCGTCACAATAATCAAAGTTTTATCCTCAATAATTTGTTTCAGTCGTTTGATAAACGCATTTTCTGTTTGACTGTCCATTGAATTTGTGGGTTCATCAAGCATTAAAATCTCTGGGTTAGAAAGCAGTGCACGCGCTAACGTTACGGCTTGTCTCTCTCCGCCACTGAGTCCATCTCCTCGTTCACCTACCATTAAATCATAGCCCGATTCATGTTTGGCTAAGAAGTCTTCTAAGCCAGCAATTTTTGATGCTCTCAATATCTCTTCATCGGTTGCATATTGTTCACCAATGGTGATATTGTCTTTAATAGAGCCCATAAATAAAAAGGCTTCTTGAGGTACAACCCCAATCGCATTTCTTAAATCCACAGGGTCAATTTGTCTTGTATCAACCCCATCAATAAGCACAGAACCATTCGTTGGCTCATAGAGATTAATAAGCATTTTTAGCAATGTAGATTTCCCTGAACCAATTTTTCCCAAAATAGCAACTTTTTCACCCTTGTTGATTTTAAGATTTAACTCTTTAAACATAGCAACTTGTGAGCCTTTATATGCAAAATCAACATTCTTAAACTCAATATTTCCATTTAAATGAGGTCGGCTGATATACTCTTTATCCTGTTTTTCAACAGGCATTTTCATCACTTCATCTAAATTATTCAGCGCCAACATGGTTTTATCATAACGAATAATCATACCTGCAAGCTGAGAAACAGGGGCTATGACTCTTCCATTGAGCATCATAGTTGCAATAATTGCCCCCATGGTCATGTATCCATCTGCCGCCATATAAACTCCCAAAGCTACAATAGCAATATTTGAAAATGAAGCAATATAGCTGGTAAAATAAGTAATTGATTGAGATAAAAAATGCGATTTGTCAGAATAGTGCACTGTGGCATTCACTGATTGTTCCCAATTGGTTTTCATTCTATTTTGTGCTCTGATTGTTTTAATAATCTCTAATCCAGTAACCGCTTCAATCATTGTTGTCTGTTTGATCTGATCTTCTTTGACACTTTTTTCAACAATTTTTCGCAAAGGCTTTTGCACATACCAAGAAGCAGATAGTGTAATAATAATGGTAAAAAGAGTGATATATCCAACTATCCCACCAATATAAAAAATAATCAATAAAAATATAATGACAAAAGGAAAATCAATGATAGAAGAAATGGTTGCTGATGTAAAAAACTCTCGAACACTTTCAAAAGATTGCAATCGACTCACGAACAATCCCGTTGAAGCTGGTCGTTCTGCTATTTTAATATTTAAGAGCTGATCAAATATTTTATTTGACATAATCACATCCGCTCTTTTACTCGCAATTCCCAAAAAGTAAGACCGAATGAGTTTAAGTACAAAATCAAATGTTAAGACAACAAAGATACCAATAACCAATGCCCAGAGCGTATCAATGGCATTATTGGGCAAAACTCTGTCGTAGACATTCATGGTAAATAAAGGGGTTGCAATAATAAATACATTGATAAACAGTGAGGCTACAGCAACTTGCCCATAAATATCAAAATTTCTTCTTAGTGTTCCCCAAAACCACTCTTTGGGTTTATTCACATGAACTTCTCGTTGAATTCTGTTTCTAAAATTGTATTCAGGTTTAATGATAAGTACTTCAGTTGTAAACTCTTGTTCCAATTTGTCTAAAGAGATTACGGTTTCACCTTTGCTGATTCCTGGCATTATCACCGTAGCATTTTGTTCTTCTAAATCATAATCCAGAAGTATGCAAGAGCGTTCTTTATCTAAAAGCAAAACAGCAGGCAAGGCCAATTTTGATAAAGAGTAGATTCTTTCTCGTTTGACTTTTTTAGGAATGAGCCCTATTCTTTGTGCGGCTTGGTAAAATATTTTTAAATCCATTGACTTATTGTGCAAGGCTAAACCATAAGTCAGAGATTCAGCAGAAGTCTCTCTCTTATGATATTTGGCCAAAAACATCAAACACTCAAGTAATGTATCAACCGTTCTTCTCTCTTTAAGTGTATTATCATTTAAGTTTGCGTCGGTATGAGCTTCCAAGTGTACCCTTTAAATTTGTTTTTTATATTCTATCTAAATAAAAAATAATTCTAAATTTAATGATACTTTCTATTTTGCTTTTTCATAAATTGCATCTAAATTAATTTTTTCTTCTTTATTCTTTTGTGCTTCCATTGCTCTGTTTTCTTCTGCTGTAGGTGCAATTTCAGCACTATTATCCAATAAACCATCCAGTTCATTAGTCGTTGATTGATCACTGTTCATGATTTTTCTAATAGAGACTTTTTTAACAACAGGTTCTGTACAAATTTGTTTCTTTTGCATTAAAATTGAATCACTTAACTTTGATAAATTTAAAAGCAGTGAATAGTAATTTGTATACAATTCAAACTCTCTTTGAATCAATGCTGTATTTGAAGTATAGACTTCTGATTCTGCATTTAAAATATCAACAAATGTTCTTGTACCCGCATCAAACTCTTTTTTATATACTTCTAAAATATTTAAGTTATGTTCAGAATATTTTTCCAAAGCGCTGATTCTTTTTTTAGTTGAGTAATATTTTTCATATGCATTTGAGATTTGTTCTGCCACTTCATCTGTTTTGAGTTCTAAATCTTTTTGAGCTTGTTGTAAAAAGAGTTTCTCTTTTTTTGTACCTATATAATTTTTCCCTCCAGCAAAGAGATTCCATTTTAAATTTAATCGTGCATGATAAATATCTTGTCTGCCATTCTCATCTAATTCCAAGTCGTTATCCCATGTTCCTTGTAACTCAAATGTTAATGTAGGTAAATAGCCAGCATATTGTTGTGTAATTTTCTCTCTTTGTTTTTTGATATCTTCAATTTTTTGCAGTATTTCATAATTATTTCTAATCCCATAGGTAATTGCTTCTTCCAAAGTTTTTGGTATAACGGATTCATCAATAATAGGTCGACAAATTTTGCCTGTAGGTTTTTTCCCAACGAGTTTTTTAAACGTCGCTATGGTATTCTTTTTTGACTCTTCTTGTTCTAAAAATTTTTCAGTTGTATAATACAATTTGGAACTTACTTGATACGTTTCTAAAACTTCACCACTGATCTCTTCTTTCTCTTTTGCTGTCACCAAATTTTCTTCATGACTTTTAATTATGGCCTGCGATAGACTTAAAAGTTCATCATACATAACCAAATCAGTGTATGTTTGAGTGATTTCGTAGATGACATCTTTTTCTATTTTATAATTACTTCTCATTTTATTTGATTGGTAATTAAACTCTCGTTCACGCACTTGTGACTGAGATAAACCACCATCATATAAGGTTTGTTCGAGCTTTAAAATCATGTGCCAACCATCTTTTTCAATCTTATCTGAAAGAGCCCCTTGCACGTCAGCATTATTATAGGTATTAGATTTTTCAGCATAACCATCTAAATTCAATGTTGGAAGATAATCTGCTCTCTCTTCATCAACATACATACGATATGCTTCTTGATTTTTTAATTCAGCTATCACATCTGGATTAGAAACAATTGCTTCTTCAACACTTTCTCGCAATGTAATTGCATGTAAAGAAATACAAAAAAATACTAAGATAAAACATGTTTTTATTAAATTACTCATTTTTACAGCTACCTTTTAGTAAAATATCTTTAATTCTACTATAAAAAAGTTTTTTTTATGCTGTTTTTTAATAAAATATAATGAAATTTATTATTTTTATTACAAAAGGAATAACAATCGGTATGCAAAATATACATAAAATACTACAAAACCTTACCATTTTATACATTGAAGATGAGATTGTGATTCGAGAAAACATAACAAATGTCTTAAAACTTTTTTGTAAAGAGGTCTATACTTGTGAGAATTCAGAGGAAGCTCTTAAATACTTCAATGAAAAGAGTATCAATATCATCATTTCAGATATTAATTTGCCCAATAAAAATGGCTTAGATTTTGCAAAAGAGATTCGTACAATCAATAAAACTATCCCTATTATACTCCTTACAGCAAGAATAGATACAAAATGTTTAATTGAAGCAACCAAATTAAAACTGGTTGATTATTTGATTAAACCCATAAATTTTACAGAATTAGAAGATGCTCTTAAACGATGTACACTTGAAATCATAGAAAACGGGTCGTATGAAATCACTTTTTTAAATAACGCTATTTATAATGTACAAGAAAAAACACTCTATAAAAACGATATAAAAGAAAATTTAACCTCAAAAGAGCTCGCGCTGTTAGAATATTTACTGAATAATAAAACTAGAGTAGTATCACAAGAGGAACTGCAGGAAAATATATGGGAAGACAGTTTTGATACAACCGATTCGGCATTTAAAACACTGTTAAATAAATTAAGACATAAAATTGGGAAAGAGAGTATAGAGAATATCTCAGGAGTAGGATACAGAATTATCTTAAAATAAATTTGCCATATCATAAAAAACAACTATAAAAAAAGCCTCTACCAAAGCTATCAAAGAGATAGGTTAGGTAAAGGCTTGTAAAAAACTCAAAGCTGGCAGCGGCTTACGTTTCCACAAGGGGACCCTGCAGTATTATCAGCGATGAAGTGCTTGACTTCCAGGTTCGGAATGGGTCTGGGTATTTCCACTTCTCTATAACCACCAGCAAGTTGAGTAAAGAAGATATTGTAAAAATATACTCTTTACTCAACTCTGTTTAGAGTTAAATATAATGTTAAAAGTCTTTATAAACACATTTTACTAAGTATTGTGTACTTAATAAGATAGTAAACCAAGAAATATAAAAATAAGCCAAACGATCTATTAGTACTGGTCAGCTAAACGACTTACATCGCTTACACATCCAGCCTATCAACCAGCTAGTCTTGCTGGGATCTTCAGGGAAAGTTCATCTTAGAGTTGGCTTCGAGCTTAGATGCTTTCAGCTCTTATCACATCCGTACGTAGCTACCCAACGATGCTCTTGGCAGAACAATTGGTACACCAGTGGTACGTTCATCCCGGTCCTCTCGTACTAGGGACAAATCTCTTCAACTTTCCTACGCCCACGGAAGATAGGGACCGAACTGTCTCACGACGTTCTGAACCCAGCTCGCGTACCGCTTTAAATGGCGAACAGCCATACCCTTGGGACCTGCTCCAGCCCCAGGATGCGATGAGCCGACATCGAGGTGCCAAACCTCCCCGTCGATGTGAGCTCTTGGGGGAGATCAGCCTGTTATCCCCGGCGTACCTTTTATCCTTTGAGCGATGGCCCTTCCACACAGAACCACCGGATCACTATGACCGACTTTCGTCTCTGTTCGACTTGTATGTCTCACAGTCAGGCTAGTTTATGCCATTATACTCAACAAGCGATTTCCATCCGCTTTGAACTAACCTTTGTAAGCCTCCGTTACTTTTTAGGAGGCGACCGCCCCAGTCAAACTACCCACCAGACATTGTCCTGAACGAGGTTAACTCGTCCCAGTTAGTAACTCAAATATTCAAGGGTGGTATCTCAAGGATGGCTCATACTCTACTTGCGTCTAGTAATCAAAGCCTCCCACCTATCCTGCACATGAATATCCAAGCTACAGTGTCAAGCTGTAGTAAAGGTGCACGGGGTCTTTCCGTCTTTCCGCGGGTAGGAGGAATTTTCACCTCCACTACAATTTCACTGGATCCCTGGTTGAGACAGCTCCCATCTCGTTACGCCATTCATGCAGGTCGGTATTTAACCGACAAGGAATTTCGCTACCTTAGGACCGTTATAGTTACGGCCGCCGTTTACTCGGGCTTCAATCAAATGCTTCGCTTACGCTGACATCATCAGTTAACCTTCGAGCACCGGGCAGGCGTCACACCTTATACATCCTCTTACGAGTTAGCAAAGTGCTGTGTTTTTGGTAAACAGTCGGGAGGGACTCTTTGTTGCAACCTCTATCGCTTTTTGGAGCAAGTCCATATACAATAGTAGGCACACCTTATACCGAAGATACGGTGCTAGTTTGCAGAGTTCCTTAACCAGGGTTCTTCCACGCGCCTTAGAATACTCATCCCACCTACCTGTGTCGGTTTACGGTACGGGCAACAATTAATATACTTAGTGGCTTTTCTTGGCACGACAGTATCATCGATTCCAAATGCTCCCCGAAAGGATTATTCGGCCTGTAAGATCTCGGTCTAACGATACCCGGATTTGCCTAAGTATCAACCTACATCCTTCGAGCCACTATTCCATCAGTGACCTCGACTAACTCTATGCGTCCCCACATCGCGCTTAATTGTTGGTATTGAAATATTAATCAATTTGCCATCGTCTACCCCTTTCGGACTCGACTTAGGACCCGACTAACCCTACGATGACGAGCATCGCGTAGGAAACCTTGGGTTTTCGGCGTTAAGGATTCTCACCTTAATTATCGCTACTCATGCCTGCATGCTCACTTCTATCCGCTCCAGCACTCCTTGTCGGTATACCTTCAACGCTGAATAGAACGCTCTCCTACCACTTGGATAAATCCAAGTCTAAAGCTTCGGTGCATATCTTAGCCCCGTTATATTTTCCGCGCAGAATCACTAGACCAGTGAGCTGTTACGCTTTCTTTAAAGGATGGCTGCTTCTAAGCCAACCTCCTGGTTGTCACAGTAACTCCACATCGTTTTCCACTTAGATATGACTTTGGGACCTTAGCTGTTAGTCTGGGTTGTTCCCCTCTCGACGATGGATTTTATCACCCACCGCCTGACTGCTGTGATTACACATATGGTATTCGGAGTTTGACAGGGTTTGGTACCGCGGTAAGCAGCCCTAGCCCAATCAGTGCTCTACCCCCATATGTTACGACACAACGCTATACCTAAATATATTTCGGAGAGAACCAGCTATCACGAAGTTTGATTGGCCTTTCACCCCTATCCACAGGTCATCCGGGGGCTTTTCAACGCCCATCGGTTCGGTCCTCCACTGGCTCTTACACCAGCTTCAACCTGCCCATGGATAGATCACTTCGTTTCGGGTCTGCAGCATCTGACTAATTCGCCCTATTAAGACTCGCTTTCGCTACGGCTTCGTACTTGACTTAACCTTGCCAGACACCACAACTCGCAGGCTCATTATGCAAAAGGCAGTCCGTCACCCTGATAAATCATAGGGCTCCGAATGATTGTAAGCTAATGGTTTCAGGTTCTATTTCACTCTCCTCGCTGGAGTACTTTTCACCTTTCCCTCACGGTACTTGTTCACTATCGATCTGTAAGTAGTATTTAGGGTTGGAGGGTGGTCCCCCCAGATTCAGACAAAATATCACGTGTTCCGTCCTACTCAGGATACCAATAGAGCTCTTGAGAATTTTGATTACAGGAGTATCACCTTCTATGCTTAAGCTTTCCAACTTATTCATCTATTCTCTTAAGTCTCACATCTTGGTCCTACAACCCCCAATGCAAGCATTGGGTTTGCCCTAATCCCATTTCGCTCGCCGCTACTTTGGGAATCTCTTTTGATTTCTCTTCCTCTGGCTACTGAGATGTTTCACTTCGCCAGGTTCGCCCCCCGCAGGGTAATACAGCTCTCACCATATTGGGTTGCCCCATTCGGAAATCCCCGGATCAAAGCTCTTTGGCAGCTCCCCGAGGCTTATCGCAGCCTAATACGTCCTTCATCGCCTCTTACAGTCTAGGCATCCACCATTAGCCCTTAATAGCTTATTTGATAATAAAGTAATTAAATTACTTCACCTTTTTTGAATAATTATTCCTTGGCTACTATCTTATTAAATACATGAGAAACGTTTTAAATGTGAACAGTTTCACATTTACAGTTTCGAAACCGTAGTCTTTATGCAGTTATGCACAGACGCAGGCAACATATTTAATAAAAAAGTTGTGTTTTTTTTCTTTCTTATACAAACAGAATTTCTTCTACTCATATGGAAAAATTAAAGACTTTTAACATTATGTTTTTAAATAACTTTTGATCCTTTTACAAACCAAATATAAATCTTACCTCTTGTAAAACTTATATTTGGTCTCTAAAAATTCTTTGATTTATGTTGTGAAAATGGTGGAGAATAGCGGGATCGAACCGCTGACCTCCTGCGTGCAAGGCAGGCGCTCTCCCAGCTGAGCTAATTCCCCACATTTACATACTTTAAGGTTACATGTAAGCTTAAAAATGGTGGGCCTAACAGGACTTGAACCTGTGACCTCACGATTATCAGTCGAGCGCTCTAGCCAGCTGAGCTATAGGCCCATTTAACCAACTTACTTCTATAATCTTTATAAACCGAACATATACTTAATTTGCTTAAGTCAAACAAATGACTTAAGTCTTCTCTGAAAGGAGGTGATCCAACCGCAGGTTCTCCTACGGTTACCTTGTTACGACTTCACCCCAGTCGCTAAATCCACTGTGGAAGGTAGCTACTTTAGCATCCCCGCTTCGAATGAATTCAACTCCCATGGTGTGACGGGCGGTGAGTACAAGACCCGGGAACGTATTCACCGTAGCATTGCTGATCTACGATTACTAGCGATTCCAACTTCATGTAGTCGAGTTGCAGACTACAATCCGAACTGGGAGGCATTTTTGAGATTTGCTCCACGTCACCGTATTGCAGCTCTTTGTGTACCCCATTGTAGCACGTGTGTAGCCCTGGCCGTAAGGGCCATGATGACTTGACGTCGTCCTCACCTTCCTCCTACTTGCGTAGGCAGTCTGATTAGAGTTCTCAGCCGAACTGTTAGCAACTAATCACGAGGGTTGCGCTCGTTGCGGGACTTAACCCAACATCTCACGACACGAGCTGACGACAGCCGTGCAGCACCTGTATGTAGGTTCTAGCAAGCTAGCACCAATCCATCTCTGGAAAGTTCCTACTATGTCAAGGCCAGGTAAGGTTCTTCGCGTATCGTCGAATTAAACCACATGCTCCACCGCTTGTGCGGGTCCCCGTCTATTCCTTTGAGTTTTAATCTTGCGACCGTACTCCCCAGGCGGCACACTTAATGTGTTAACTGCATTACTGCCATGTCTAGCATGGCAACAACTAGTGTGCATCGTTTAGGGCGTGGACTACCAGGGTATCTAATCCTGTTTGCTCCCCACGCTTTCGCGTCTCAGCGTCAATAATGTTCCAGTAGATCGCCTTCGCAATCGGTATTCCTTCTGATCTCTACGGATTTTACCCCTACACCAGAAATTCCATCTACCTCTCCCATATTCTAGGTTAACAGTTTTCAAAGCAGTTCAATGGTTGAGCCATTGGATTTCACTTCAAACTTATTAACCCGCCTACACGCTCTTTACGCCCAGTGATTCCGAGTAACGCTTGCACCCTCCGTATTACCGCGGCTGCTGGCACGGAGTTAGCCGGTGCTTATTCATATAGTACCGTCATTATCTTCCTATATAAAAGGAGTTTACGCACCGAAATGTGTCATCCTCCACGCGGCGTTGCTGCATCAGACTTTCGTCCATTGTGCAATATTCCCCACTGCTGCCTCCCGTAGGAGTCTGGACCGTGTCTCAGTTCCAGTGTGACTGATCATCCTCTCAAACCAGTTAGGTGTCATTGTCTTGGTGAGCCATTACCTCACCAACTAACTGATACCGTACAGGCCGATCCTAGAGCTATAAATATTTCCCTTGCTCACTTTTGTGATAAAGGCATATAGAGTCTTAGCAATCGTTTCCAACTGTTATCCTCTTCTCTAGGGCACGTTACCTATATATTACTCACCCGTGCGCCACTTAGCTGACAATTTAAGCAAGCTTAAATCCGTTCTCGTTCGACTTGCATGTGTTAAGCACGCCGCCAGCGTTCACTCTGAGCCAGGATCAAACTCTCCATAAATTATGTTCGTTTGAAACTGACATTTTTGTATTTTATTACAAAATTATCACTCATTGTTTAGACGAAGAATTCTTCTATTCTTCTTTTTGTTTTAAGTATATATTCGGTTTACAAAGATTATATCTTCTCTAACCATTTATTTTAAAGAACTTAATCCCTTCAGAACTTATCTCCAGTTCCTCTGAAATTGGACGGGAATTATAGACAATTTTTTACCCTTTGTCAAGCCCTTCCTCTTAACTTTTACTTAAATTTGTAAAGTTTGGAAAGAATAATGCAATAATTGGTCAAATTTTCCAATTATTGCATAAAATTTATTTGCTGAAAGGTTTATAATGAAGTAAAAGTTTAGGAAGAAGAAGTAAATCGGCCAATAAAACCATAAACATGACAAGCACTGTTAACAACCCAAAATAGATGGTTGGAATAAAATTTGATACTACAAGAATTGAAAATCCAAGCATAATAGCAAGCGAAGTATAATACATGGCATATCCAATACTTTGATGTGCACGTTTCATGGCTTCAACATAATCACCACACGTTTCATACTCTTCTTTAAATCGATGAATATAGTGAATCGTGTCATCCACACCAATTCCAATTGAAATGGCTGCAATGGTTATGGTCATAATGTCTAGGGGAATATGAGCAAATCCCATGAGTCCAAAAATAATGCCAATGGGAACAATATTAACAACCATTGCAATGAGTGCAATGGCAATTGATCTAAATAGAATTAAAAACATAATTGAAAGCATGATAACCACAATTCCCAAGGTCAATATTTGTGATTCAAAAAGTGATTGCAACATATTATTGTATAACACCATTAAACTTGATAATCTAAATGTGCCTTCATCTTCACTTACAACTGTTTTTAACTCTCTTTTAATTCTGTTAAGCAACTCATTTCTTCTGAGATTTTCATTTGAATCGATAATTCTCGTTGCAAATCTTGCTTGATTGTGCTCAATACTGATATAAGGAGAGAGTATCAACTTTTTGTACTCTTGTGGCAATTGCGTATACAGAAGTGCCAATTGAAAGTTATCTAAATCTTTACCATGATTTAATGACTGTCCTACTTTTAAAAGTGTTGCCAAAGATTGAACATTACCTATTTCTTTAATAGAAGAGAGATAATCATGCACTTTCATGATTTTTTCCATTTTATCTGGAGTGAACCAATATTGAGGTTCATCTTTGGATTGGGCAAATTCATCTTCAAATGAATCCATCATATCGTCTTGATTTTCACTCGGAATATCTGCGGTAACTTCCATGGTTTTAAAATCTAAAATAATATCCAAAGGCGTGGTACCACCCAATTTTTGGTCAATAACTTCCATTCCTTTATATATTTCTGTAGTTTTTTTGAAATAACTGATAAAACTGTTTTCAACAATAAGTTTACTCGCCCCTACAACAGAGAAGATAAAAACAATGATACTGATATAAATAATGGCATTACCATATTTTAAAACGGTATTTGAACACAATTTTGTCATGGAAAAAGAGTGTTGGGTCTCCTCTTTTTTCGTTTTAACTTTTTTCAGCAACATCATAATAGAAGGAAACACTAAAAATGCGAGTAACAACGATATTGCTATACCTGTACTCATCATCCAACCAAGATTAATGACAGGTTTGATTCCAGAGACAATCAAGGAAGAGAACCCTGCAATAGTGGTAATGATGGCAAAAAATGAAGGTTTTGCTTTTGAAAGCACCGTTTCTAAGACCAACTCCTCTTGAGTCGCCTCTTTATGTGTAGCATTGACTTCATTGTATCGCACAATTAAATGTAATACAATCGAAATGGTAATGATTAATTGCAACGAAATGAAATTAGAAGATATGACCGTTACTTCCCAACCAAATAAACCTAAAACCCCACTGGTTGAAATCACAGAGAGCAGACAAACAATGACAGGAATCACAATCCATCGCAGTTGCTTAAAGATAAGCCACAACACCACAATTAAAATAGCTAAAAGTGTTGTCCCATAGATATATAAATCGCTTTTGACATACGTTATGATGTCATCAACAATCATATTCACACCACCTAAAAAGAGTTGCGCTTTATCTTTATACTTCTCCATAACTTTTCGAATCTCTTCAATATTTTGGTGCTCAATTACGCGTTGTAAATCTTTGTGTTTTTTATATTCAAGCAAAACGGCATTAAACTGTTTCTCTTCTTCAAGCGTAATGGTTTTATCTGCTTTTTTTTGTTGAAGTTCCTCTTTTTTATCTATTAAATCAAAATATTTTTGATCGTACTTCAAATTCACTAAAATAGCGGTTGTTTTAAAATCACTGCTGACAAGTGCATTTTTATATAAAGGAGAGGTCAAAAACTCTTGTTTGGCTAAAACTTTATCCACATGATTCTTTTGAAGAGTTGGAACGTCATTGACCAAATCTTTTAACTCTTTTACGGGGCTTTGTAAAAGTGGTACAGTTAAAATAGAGGTAACATAATTGACGCGGGGAAGTTTTTCCAAATCTTTACTGATATCAGCAATCGTAGCTAAACTCTTTTTTGAGAGTAGATCCTCTTTGGGAGTAAAAGTTATCAAAAGAAAATCAGGAGTATCGTATCTTTTCCCAATAATACGAGAAAACTTTAAATCATGGTCATTTTCTAAAAGCAAAGTATCTGCAGAAGCATCTATCTCCAATTTTGTTGCATAAAAAGCCAAAAAAGCAACGCATAAAAAAATAGCAGCTAAAACTTTTTTAGGATGCGGTAAAACAATGGTTTTAAAAAAACGTTCAAGCATCTATTTAACGGCTACTGCATTAACTTTGTTTAGTTTTTCAATTAATTGAGAAAACCCTTCTCTTTGAAGGACTCCTTGAAATTGATTTCGATACGTTTGAATAATACTCACGCCTAAAATATCCACATCGTAAATGAGCCAGTCCCCTTTGTTGTCGTAAAATTTATAGACCACTTCATACGTATCTGTTTTGCCAATAATATTGGTCAATAACTCAATTCTGTTTTTTTTAGATTTATTGATGCTTTTTACCACCACTTCTTCATTGGTATACAGATCCAATTTATCAATATATGAGCTTTTTAATTTTTGTTCAAAACTGCTTGAAAATATCTTTTTTTGGTCATTTTCAAGAGAATTCCACTGTTTACCTAAACTCAATTTTGACATCAACTCATAGTCAAACACCACATCAAAAATATCAAATAAATCTTTTTGTTTGACTTTTTTTTCTAAACTCTTATTTTGTAATATTGCTGTTGCTGATGCTATTTTTTCTTGCATTGTAGAAAATATTTTCTCCTCTTGTAATGCAAATATTGGCTGAACCATCAATAAGCCAAATATCACAGCTGCTAAAAATTTGGCAAAATTCACTTCTCTTGTCACTGCTATTATTCCTCTATTTGTTTTTTTCTTCTTTGTTCATAAATGTCTCTTAAAAAAGGGTATAAATCTATGGCATCTTTTTTAAGATTTTCGTACTCATTTAAATGCAATGAGGTTCTATTCACGATTTGAAAAGTTTTTATTCCAAGCGTTTCTTCTGCGTCATTTGGAATTCTATACGGTTCATACGCCATATTAGACGATGTTACATCACCAAATGAATCTACTCCTAAACCAAAAATATCTCTTACGTTTGAAGGGCCTAAAAAGGGAATAACAACATGAAATCCACTTCCTACACCATAATATCCTAAGGTTTGTCCAAAATCCTCTTTGTGCGCTTTAAGTCCTAAATCTTTTGCAACGTCCATTATACCCAAAAGTCCAAAAGTTGAATTAATCACAAATCGTCCAAGCTCTTCTGAAGCGTTTAAAAACTTAAATTGCAGTATATTATTGATAAATCGAATGGGGAAAAAAAGATTGTCAAAAACATTTGAAACACCAACTCTTGCAGGTTCAGGAATGACATAGGCATATCCTCTTGCAACAGGCGTTAATACATTGGTATAAAAACCATCATTAAAGTTGGTCATCACTCGGTTATAGCCACTTAAAGGGTCAAATATTTCGACATCTTTTGTTTCAAATTCATCTGAAAAATCATTTACAAAATTCGATTGCGCTTGTTGTGACTCAGGCTGAACAAGGTTGGCTTCTTGCGCAAAAATAGAAATTGACACCAATATAACAAAAAATAAACTTCTCATAGGACTCCAAAAATAATAAATAATCCGATAATTGTAACATTTTATTCTATAGAGTTTTATAAAAGTTAACAAAAAGTAAACCGCTTTATTCAGACGTAACATTTTAACGCAGAATCTCTTTACAAACCAAAATATACCCATCAAGAGTCAATGTAAAAGAGATAAACCATATTGAGTTTAAATGACGAAAAACCGACAAAAAAATTAAAGATTTATGGTGTCAATTTTGGAAAAAATAGATTGGAAATTGAAGTGAATTTTTAAAGCTTTTGGAGGAGCCACTCGGAGTCGAACCGAGGATCAAGGATTTGCAATCCAATGCATTAGCCACTTTGCTATGGCTCCAAAATAAATCATTTAAATTAAGAGTAATAAGAAAATGATTTGTATATAAGTAAATGGCAGAGAGCGGGGGATTCGAACCCCCGGAGGCGTTAACCTCGCCGGTTTTCAAAACCGGTACATTCGACCAACTCTGTCAGCTCTCTACATTTATTATTCTATGGTGCGAATGGTGAGAATCGAACTCACACTCCGAAACCGGAACGGGATTTTAAGTCCCGCGCGTCTACCTATTCCGCCACACTCGCACAGTGTGTATATCTACTTTAAGATGTTCTTCCTAAAATGGAGTGGAATTATATTTAAAAAATGTTTTCTTGTCAAGGCTTTTAATAAAAGTTTCTGTATTTTTTGCTATAATTAATAAAATTTAATACTTAATAAGGAAATTCATGAGAAGTGATGAAGTAAAAAAAGGCTATGACAGAGCACCTCACCGATCTTTGTTCAGAGCAACTGGATTACAAAACGACGATTTTAACAAGCCATTTATTGGGGTTGCGAACTCTTTTATAGAGATTATCCCTGGGCACTTTTTTTTAAATAAAGTTGCAGAAATTATCAAAGAAGAGATCCGAGCCAATGGCTGTGTTCCTTTTGAATTTAACACCATTGGAGTGGATGATGGAATTGCTATGGGACATGATGGAATGCTTTTTTCACTTCCTTCCAGAGAGCTTATTGCAAACTCTATTGAAACCGTAATGAATGCCCATAAACTCGATGCCATGATTGCCATTCCAAACTGTGATAAAATTGTACCAGGGATGATTATGGGTGCACTTCGTGTGGATGTTCCAACCATCTTTGTATCGGGTGGTCCAATGGCCAAAGGCCACACAAAAGATGGAACGCCTATTGACTTAGCTACGGCATTTGAAGCCGTTGGAAAGTTTGAAAATGGAGATATTTCAGAAGAAGAGTTGACCGATATTGAGTGTAATGCCTGTCCAAGTGGGGGAAGCTGTTCGGGAATGTTTACTGCAAACTCTATGAACACACTCATGGAAGCCATGGGAATTGCTCTACCTGGAAATGGAACCATTTTGGCTTTAACACCACAAAGAGAAGAGTTATACAGACAAGCAGCACGAAGAATTTGTGTTATTGCAAAAGATAACGCGCTTAGAACACAGTTTAAATTATCAAATATTTTAAATGAAAATGCCGTAAGAAATGCCTTTGCAGTGGATATGGCAATGGGTGGAAGCTCAAATACGGTTTTACATATGTTGGCCATTGCAAAAGAAGCGGGAGTAAACTTTAAATTAGAAGATATCAATAAAATTTCAAAAAAAGTTTCTCATATTGCTAAAATTTCTCCAAGTTTAAGCACTGTGCACATGGAAGATATCAACAAAGCGGGTGGTGTTAATGCCGTAATGAAAGAGATGACAAAAAGAGGTGACGATATTTTATTGGAAAACCTGACTATCTCTGGTGAAACACTGTATGAAAAAATCAAAGATGCGTACATCAAAGACACCAATATTATTCATACCATTGACAATCCATACAGCAAAGTGGGTGGATTAGCAATTCTTTATGGAAATTTAGCCGAAGAAGGTGCGGTTATTAAAACTGCTGGTATCACAGGGGCACGAGCACTTACGGGGAAAGCCGTATGTTTTAACGGTCAGCCAGAAGCGATTGCAGGAATTATTGGTGGAAAAGTCAAAGCAGGTGACGTTGTTGTTATTCGTTACGAAGGTCCAAGAGGTGGTCCAGGAATGCAAGAGATGTTAGCCCCAACTTCACTGATTATGGGAATGGGTCTGGGCGATAAAGTTGCTTTAATTACTGACGGACGATTTTCAGGTGCTACCAGAGGTGCTTCAATTGGTCACGTAAGTCCAGAAGCCGCTGAAGGTGGAATGATTGGCTTACTTCAAGATGGAGATGAAATCCATATCGATGTGGATGAATACATCTTATCTGTAAACTTAAGTGATGAAGAGATTGCTAAAAGAAAAGCCAACTTTGTACCGCTTAAAAAACCACTTAAGTCAAAATGGTTAGGACAATACCGCGCACTTGTAACCAATGCAAGTAACGGTGCTGTTTTAAAAACTGACCTCTAAAAAACCCAAACTGCATAGTTCTCTATGCAGTTTACCCTTCTTCTATTAACTTTTGATTAACCATTCATTGGCTTACAGTTTATGTATCGTGGTTATACTTTTATTATAATTAATAACAAAAGGACAAGACATGTTTTTAACCACTAAAAAAGTATTAATAATCTCATCTTTGTTGACGGTGAATATATTTGCAAGTAATATTACTTTTCAAAC
The DNA here is from genome assembly GCF_048571275.1 of Marinarcus sediminis (SeqCode). Taxonomy (GTDB): domain Bacteria; phylum Campylobacterota; class Campylobacteria; order Campylobacterales; family Arcobacteraceae; genus Marinarcus; species Marinarcus sediminis. The sequence continues at coordinate 1,084,145 of NZ_CP182357.1, read as the reverse complement.
AGTAGCGAAGAACCCTCAACGAGTTGTGCCCAACACTCAACAACAAATATTCTCTTTTCACGACTTGATTAAAGACTCCGTAAAATCTGTTGTGAATGTTTCAGCCAAACGAAGAGTTAAAAGTGTAGCAACCATTCCTTCTCAAATGCTCAATGATCCATTTTTGAAAAAATTCTTTGGTGACCAATTGGGAGAACAGTTCAAAGAGAGCCGACTTCTGCGATCTTTAGGTTCAGGTGTTGTCATTTCATCAAATGGTTATATCATTACAAATAACCATGTTGTGGACAATGCCGATGAAGTGATGGTAACTATTACAGGAGACGATAAAGAGTATCCTGCAAAAATTATTGGAAAAGACGCTGACTCGGACTTAGCGGTTATACAAATAGAAGCCAAAGGGTTAGTACCAATTAAATTTGCCCACGCCGAAGATTTGCGTATTGGTGATGTTATTTTTGCCATTGGAAACCCTTTTGGTTTAGGTGAATCAATCTCACAAGGAATTATTTCGGCTTTAAACAAAAACAAAGTCGGTATCAACCGATATGAAAACTTTATTCAAACCGATGCCTCGATTAACCCAGGAAACTCTGGAGGAGCACTTGTGGACAGTCGTGGAGCACTGATTGGAATTAACTCTGTCATTATTTCACGTTCAGGTGGAAACGATGGCATTGGATTTGCTATTCCTATTAATATGGTTAAAAATGTTGCTAAGAAACTCATTCAAGATGGGAAAGTTACCCGAGGTTACTTAGGTGTGGTCATTGATGATTTGAGTACAGAACTTAAAAATGTCTATGTCAGAAAAGAGGGGGCTTTGGTTTTAGATGTAGAAGAGGATACCCCTGCTGCTAAATATGGTTTAAAACGAGGCGATTTAATTTATAAAATCAATGACAATGCCATAAAAGACAGAGTGGATTTACAAAACACCGTTGCCGAGTTCAAACCCAATCAAAAAATTGTTTTAGAAATTGAACGAAATAAAAAAGATATGACGTTGGTCATTGTTCTTGCCGATCGAAGCAGTTTAACAGCGACAAGCAATGAAACCGTTTTAGGTGGCTTAAAACTTACTCAAATCAACGATAAAATTATTGACCAATTCAGACTGCCAAGAAACTTCACTGGAGTGATGATTAAAGATGTTGAACCAAAAAGTAATGCAGAACAAGTAGGTTTTCAAGCAGGTGATGTTATTATTCAAATAGAAGATATTGAAATTAAAAAACTCAGTGACGTACAAAACGCCATCAAAAAATATAAAAAGAGTACAAAAAGAGTCTATGTCAATCGATTTGGACAAACGATTTTATTTGTAGTGAAATAAAGGATACCCTATTACTAAAGTACTAATGATAGAAGACGACTTAGAACTCGCAGAAATTATCACACGATATCTGAGTGCTTTTGATATAGAAGTCACCAACACCGATAGCCCTTACGATGGGCTATCACTCATTGAAACCAATAAAGAGTTTAAACTGCTTATTTTGGATTTGACTTTGCCAGAAATTGACGGACTTGAACTCATTCCTAAAATCAGAGCAGCTTCCAATATTCCCATTATTATCTCAAGTGCACGCGATGATATTTTGGATAAAGTCATGGGCTTGGAGCGTGGTGCAGATGATTATTTGCCAAAACCCTATAACCCAAGAGAGTTAAGCGCACGAATCAAAGCCATTTTAAAACGAATTCAACCCGAAGTTCAAACCAATACGCCAATATTTGAACTCAAATTGGATGACATGCAGATACTTTTCCAAGGCAAACTTTTGGATTTGACCATGGCAGAGTTTGATATTTTAAAACTGCTCATTCAAAGAAAAGGGGGCGTGGTTTCACGAGAAGATTTCATCTACGACAGTTTTCATATTGAAGATGAAAGCAGCTTAAAAAACATTGATGTTATCATTTCAAGAATACGCACCAAAATCAGTGCCATTGATGACTCACAAACGTATATTAAGTCTGTAAGAGGCATTGGGTATCAACTCATATTATGAAAAACGTCTCAATATCTACGTTTATAAATGTCATCTTTTTTGTGGCATTTTGTGCCATCACTTTGGCATTTGTCTTTTTTATAAACATAGATAAAGAGAAGTATATTATCACCCAACACCAGCGTTACCTTTTGGTTGCAGAAGCATTTTTAAAAAAATTTGAGAATTTCCCTACGAATGCTGAGTTAGAACCTCTTTTTGAACAATACAATGTTTCTGAAATTACTCATCGAGAAGAGAAGCTCAATATTATCAACCATTCCGAGCTGCTGTTAATTAAAAACTCTTATTTGGGACGAATGAGAGTCTATAAAAGTGGAGGTCATTTTTATATCTATATCCAACAACTCAGTTACAATGTTCTGCTTGAAGATTTGAAACCCAAACCTTATAACTTCCAAATTGCTGTTTTCATTTACACGGTTTTTCTTCTTATTTTTATTGCTTTATACTTTTCACTTAGAAAAAAACTCTTACCTTTAAAAAAATTAAATGACCAAATCGTACGATTTTCAAATGGTGATTTGCATGTAAAAATTACATCAGTCAATAACGATGAAATCGGTAAAATTGCACAAAGTTTTGCCCAAGCCATTGAATTTATTGATAATCAATCAAAATCGAAAAACCTCTTTATGCGAAATATGATGCACGAACTCAAAACTCCTATTACCAAAGGGATGATTATTGCTGAAACGCTTCCCAATGTAAGAGACAAAGAGATTTTACAAAATGCATTTGAGAGAATGAACAACATCATCAAAGAACTCGCCACAGTGGAGAAAATATCATCGAATATTTTAACCATTCACAAAGAGAAAATTCATATTAATGATTTGTATTCTGCCACACTTAAAATCATGTTACTTGAAAATGTACCCATTACCACAAAATTTGAAAATACTACCATTGAAGTAGACAAAGAACTTTTTGCCATTGCACTTAAAAACTTACTGGATAATGCCATAAAATTCAATACTCATGAAGAGGCAATAATCAATGTAAATAACAAAAAAATAGAGGTCATTTCAAATGGGGAAAAACTTAAAAATGAGTTGGATTTTTATACCGAACCTTTTTCACAAGAAGAGAAACGAAGCGATGGCTTTGGTTTGGGATTGTATATTGTCAAAACCATTTTAGATCTGCATGGCTTTGGATTCAGTTATAGCCATTTAAACAAACAAAATATCTTTACCATCACCTTTAAAAAAGCTACTTCTTAACTTCCACATCTTTCATAATCACTCGCCAATCACGATTGAAATGTTTTTTAATATAAGAGACTTTATGTGGCACAAAACATCCCGAACAGTTTTGGTGAATGTACCCTTCACCTTTAAATTGTGAACCAAATTTACTCTCAATCGAGCAAATCGAAAAGAGTGTTTTATCTTCTATGATTTCCATGCCTTCATCATCGAATCTGAAATTTGGACATGCACACAAATAGCAGTTTAACGCTTTCATGTCATGGCATTTTTTCTCTTGTTCATAAAGCGGGCAAAACTCTTTTTCTTGCACTTTCATGTTTTCAAAATCAAAATACGCAATGACTTCGTCGTCGGTTTTGTCTTTTAACTTTTCCATTATTTTGGCATGTTTATTGGCATGGGCGTCAAACCATTTTTTATATGACATATAAAACTCCTAAAAAAACGATAATAAAAATATCTAACTTGTATTTCAATGATAAGGCCATTAAGACATCCTCTTTTGAAATCATTACACGACCTATTCCAAAATAGGGTTTATCTTTGATTTTTCCAAAATATGAGGTCGGACCACCCAATTGTACTCCAATACTTAATGCCATGGCAGAAATAGGATACCCAGCATTGGGACTTTCATGCAACTTTCCAAACGAAATTGTCATCGTCATTGCCTCTTTACTGGCAAAAAGAAGGGCAATAAGCAGTGCGGTAATCCTTGCAGGAACATAGTTTAAAATATCATCCCAACGCGCAGAGACTTTTCCAAACTTTTCATAACGCTCATTTCTGTACCCCACCATAGAATCAAGTGTATTCACAGCTTTATAAACAAACAAACCAGGTAAGCCAAACAATAACAGATAAAAAAGTGGGGCAATGACACCATCGCTTAAGTTCTCAGCATAAGTTTCAATAGAGGCTTTGTGAATATCACTTGGGCTTAAATCTTTGGTATCACGGCTGACCAACAGTGCAATTTGTTCTTTGGGATTTGAAGCATTCAACACCCCTAAAACTGCATCAAAAAGCATTTTAGAAGCAATTCCAGTAGAAGCAATGAGTCCTAAAACAAACACATTTGAAACATATTTTTCCACCAAAAAAGCCACTACAAAAACAATGCCCACCAAACTGTAACACAAAGCCCCTCCTCTTACAACAGAGTTTTTGTATTTGTGTTTTTCAAACCATTTGATGTAATTTCCCATAAGTACAACAGGATGACGAATAAATTTGAATTCACCAAAAATCATATCAATGAGGTATGCGATTAAAGTAATTTCAACAAACATCAAAGCTCGATTTGTTTTAAAGCCGTTTCTAACGCTTCAATGTCTTTTTGACTTTTGACTGCAATTCTCACACAACTTTTATCCAAAAAGTCAAAATTGGCACAGTTTCTTACCATGATTTTATATGGTTTCAACTGCTCTTGGAACATTTGGGCTGACATACTTTTAAGTTGCACCAACATATAATTCGCACTGCTTGAATAAACCCTCTCAAAAAGAGGCGACGCCCTTAATACGTTTTCAAGCAAAATATTGTTTTTGGCATTGAGTGATTTCGAAATACTTTTAAAACTTTTATCTTTGAGTGCTTCTTGTAAATAGATAGAATCAAACTGTGAGAGTTTCCATTGAGGCTCATTTTTTCTTAAGGCTTGAATATTTTTCTCATTGGAAACAAGAGTTCCAACACGTATTCCAGCGCTAGAGTAAAACTTGGTCATTGATTTTAAAATATAGACATTATCATACTTATTTAAATACTCAATCGCACTGCTTTTTTGCGTAAAATCTAAAAAGGATTCATCGATTAACACCGTGGCGTCTTGACTTTTCCAATACTGCAATAAAATTTCAATCTCATAAAATTTGCCATCAGGTGTTGAGGGGTTCACAAATATCACCAAACTTTGAGGTGTAATGCCCGTATCAAACGCATTAAAACGATTGATCAGTTCAAGTTTATATCCAAAATTTTTAGCCGCTTTTTTATACTCTAAATACGCAGGCGAATAAATCGTACATGTTTGCAATGACAACTGCCTAAAAAGTGCAAAAATGGCGCTGCTTCCCCCATTATAAAGTTCCAATTGTTGGGTATTGATGCCATAATTTTGAGCAATGGCTTCATACAACTTATGGTATGTGGGATACGAAGAGATATTTAAATGGTTAAAATCCACACCAATATTGGGTTTAATAAAATTGATATTTGACGACAAATCTATAATCTCTTCGATAGGACAACTTAACTCTTGGGCAAACAGCTCTATTTGACCGCCGTGCTCAAACTCTTTCACAGCATTAGCCCAACAATTAATAAAAGAACTTCGCTCAGTTCCAACGAAAATCCCAAACAATCCCCGTTTAGAAAACCAAACTTCTTTTTTAAGATATACAAACTGCTAAAAATGACAAAAAGGGTCAATAACAAAAAAATAAACACCGTTGTTGAATCCAAAATAAAATAGGAAAGTACCATAAAAAGGATGGAAACAAACGCAGTTACTTGAAACGTTGCGGCACTTTTAAGTTGCAGTGCAAACTTTGACTTTTCATGAAAGTCAAACCAACTCAAGCCATAAATCAAACCCAATCGGCTAAAAACTGCTGCAATGATAAAGAACTGCTCTTTTGAATAAATCAATAAAAAACAGAGTGCAGAGATTTTGAGCAAAATTAAAAGAAAGGTTCCAATTGCCCCAATTGCCCCAATTTGTGGCTCTTTCATAATGGCATAAATATCTTTTCCACTCAACGATGCATACCAACCATCAATGACATCACACACGGCCTCAAGGTGTAAAAAACCATATAAAATCAAATATATCACTGAACATAAAATGGCTGCAAAAGTTAAGGGAAGTACTCCTTTGAGCAGAGTAAAAAGTCCTACGCAAATCAATGCCAACACCAATCCCACCACAGGAAGAGAAAAAAGCAAAGCCCGATACAGTTGTTGGCTTGATTGAAGAGCTTTTAAATGAATCGGTAAAACAGAGAAATACGAAAATCCCAGTAAAAAGCCATTAACCATTGTTTTCATTTGATTTGCCTTGCAATTGAATACGAAACATCGTAGACCTCATCGCAATTTTTTGCAACAACTTGTCCAATAATGCCACTCAAATCGACAAATTTTCGACTTTGAGAATCCAAAGGAATAATCCCTCGGCTGACATCATTTAAAATAAACACAATATTGCACTCTTTTTCAAAGAGTTTTTCAATTTGAGTAATCAACTCCTCTTTGGTTTTTTCTAAATTGTTTAAAATCCACATAGACAAACAATCTATCAAATAGGTTTCACCCTCTTGAAGATGCGATAAATCATACCCCTCTTCAATCGTGATAAATGTGTCGCTACGCTCTTTTTTATGGTTTTTGAGTCGCTCTTGCATCTCTTTGTCGTTGTAGTTATCCAAATAAGTTGCTACATAAATGGGCTTTTTATCTTTTGCTAACTCCAGTGTTTTTTGTATGGCACACGCTGTTTTCCCACACTTTTGACCACCAAAATAGAAGATTTTCATTGGAATTAACCTTTTAAAAATGTTTCAAGAGTACCAATGATTTGCTCTTTTGAAACCCCATTGATTAAACCATACACCAAAGCACCACCAGCACCCACACCCTCTTTGGCTTCACCCTCATCATAGAGTTTTAAAGCAGGGTGTGTTGAAGTGGCAAAATTAAAGTCTGCACTGTAGGCATGAATGGGGAAATCCAACATCTCTAAAAGCGCTTTAATATCAGAGTTTTCATCTTCATGCACCCAAGAAGTTGTACATAACGCCAAATTATCGCTTTGTAAACTTCCTCCCATATATTTCACAATAGCGTTGACCAAAAGAAGCACACACGCCATTTGAGTGCCTCCTGCTAAAACAATTTTTGTTTGTTTATACGCAGCACCCAAAATCAATCCTGCATTAAAAATAAGCATATTATCGGCAACTTCTCCCACTTTTTCAAACAAATCATCTTTATCTTTGATGTTCTCTAACGCTTGTTGAAGTACTGTCGCTCGAATACTTTTGGGTGAGTTTTTATATGAACTTGAAAATTTATCTTCGCATTCATACCCTAAAGCTTTTGCTGTGGCATACGCAGTTGTTGTACCACTTGGCACGCTTTCTGCTAAAAGAATATAATCATCACGGCACTCATAATTTTTCCCAAATTCGACCCCTTTTTGAAAGAGTGTCATGGCATCAATATTTGCACCCGTTGCAATAGAGGCACTGGGTTGGATATCAAACTCATGGCATTTAAAAAAATTGACTTTGGGTTTGACTTGCATCCCTAAATCCAATAACTCAATGTTTGAAAAAGGGTGAAGAAGATGAATGGCACGTGTAATTAATGCAGGAGTAGGTACGCCTTTTGAAGTTTTAACAACACCTTCTAAACTTCTGAGTTCACCTGTACAGACAAACTCGGCATCTAAAGTGGGGGTTAAATAAATCATACCGGGAATTCCCGCTTGCGTTAAGCCTTCTATTTGGCAGGTTTGTGTTGTGGATAAACTCAATAACAATGTGGCTTTTTTCCCACGTAAAAATTCTATAAAATCTTTGGTTCCTAATATGGTTTTATACGACAAACTCTTTCCTTTTTTTTCATAAAAAGAAGTATATCTAAGTTGCATGTAGCTATAACTTAGATAATTTATTTTATTTCTCTTTTAAAATATTCATTTTATATCCCAAACCACCTTGTGAAACAATCGTATCTTCTGCGAGTTTTTTCCGTAATCGTTTGATTAACGCTCGAATGTTTTCATTAGTAGTTAAATTGCCTTCCCAAACATACTGTTCGATTGACTCAAAAGTCACTATCTTTCCACTGCTCTTAACAAACAAATTCATCAATCGAATCTCTTTTTTTGAGAGTTTTATCTCTTCACATTTGGGACACTCTAAAATCTCTTTTTTTATGTCGTACTTATATTGTTTTGGTAAACAAATCGTCTCATTGGTTTTAAGGCAGAGCTTGTCAAGTTTGGTCTCCAATTCATAAATATAAAAAGGCTTTTTGAGATACTCATTGCACCCTTCATGGTAGGCCTCTTTAATTGTGTCCAAATCAACATTGGCACTGATGATAATTGAAGGCGTTGTTTCATCCATGATTTTGATCTCTTTAAGCAGACTCAAACCATCCATTCCGGGAACATTGATGTCTAAAACAAAACAATCATACCCGTTATAGATGGCTTCTAAAGCCACTTTCCCATTATCAAATAAATCCACTTGATAGTGTTTCTCTTCAAGTGCATCAACAATTAAATTTGACAACCGTTTATTGTCTTCTAAAAGTAAAATTTTCATGCTTCACAACCACTGTTTTGAGCTGTTTTATTCTCTAAAGAAATTAAAATTGTTGCTCCAATTGCACTTTGAACTGCTTTTATTTTTCCACCCATTTTATCCTCTATAATCAGTTTTACCATATATAATCCAATCCCGTCACCATTTTTTTTGCTCGTAAAAAAGGGTTCAAAGATACGATTTAAATTTTCATCTATGATTCCAATCCCATTGTCTTGAATACGAATGAAGATATTGTTTTTCTCTTCATAAACAGATATAACAATTAGCCCATCAAAGGTTTCACTCTTTTTTCGTTTTTTAATGCTGTCCACACTGTTGTTAATAATACTCAAAACAGATTGTTTAAACTCATTGGGGTAGCCACAAATAATAAAATCACTCTCGTCTTCAAATTTAATATCTGTATCAATATAGTTGTATTTTAAATTATGTTCGGCAATATGTAGAAGCTCTTGAATCGCTTTTCGCACACTGAAACGACTTTTTTCCAAAGAGGGTTTAATGAAACTTCGGAAATCATCAATCGTTTTGGTCATATATTGTACTTGCATCATAATTTCATCAACGCACTCTTGAGTATCTTCTTTGGTCAACTCTTTTCTTTTTCTGCTGTAGAGTAACTCTTGTGCAATTGTTGAAATTTCAATCAAAGGGGTTTTCCATTGATGAGCAATAGAGGTAATCATCTCTCCCACATCTGAAAGTTTTGAACGCTGAATAATAAACTGTTCATCTTTTTTTCTTTGCATTTCCAGTTGTCGAATATTGCTGTGATCACTGATTACAGTCACAATCCCCGCTTTTTGGTCTTTTTTATCGTAATACTGTTTTCGACGAACCAATGTATATACAATTTCACCTAAACCGTTTTTGAGTTCGAGTTTTCTTTCATCAAATAGGGCTTCAAGCAATCCGATTTTTCGGAAATTTTCACTCATAAGTACTTTAATATCTTGACCAATGATTTGCTCTTTTTTTAAGTTCAGAAATTCACAAAAAGCATCGTTACAACCCAAAACAAAGTTATTGTTCCCTTCCCAAAAAATAGCATTTTTTATATTGTTAAGTAAAACACTGTCAAGCTTATTTTGTTCAACAAGTTTTATTTCCAAACTGATTTTACGCATAATAGTGGCAATAAGCCATAAAATCAATAAAACCAAACAAGGTATCATAATAAACGTACTGTTTACAAATTCACGATTTTTGTCAAAGAAACCTGCGGGTTGGTTGATAATGGTTGATAAAACAGGTACCGCAGATTCATTAATTTCATACTTTTTTAACACTTCAGCATCAAAATAGTATTTAGAAACGGGTTTGCTTATGGCTATCTCAGAAGGTTTTTTCCCCTCAATGATTTCAAATATTTTTATAGCAGCCGCTTTGCCTTGTTCATAAGGGTCCAACATAATTCCCCCAATGACACCCTCCCCCAAATGGATGGTATTCACACTGAATACAGGATATTTGGAATGACTAAAAAACGCTTTGATTTGTGAATAAGGGATGTACTCTCCAAATTTGTTCACATATAAACTCGTAAACAAAATGGCACTGTTTTGAGGAAGGTTTTGTGTTTTTTCATACAAGCTTGCAATATCCAATTGATTGTCATACACAACATCAATCTTATTTTGAAATACATTTGCGGCTTCTAAGATTTGCTCTTTTATGGATAAGGAAGACAAAGTACTGTCACTGACAATAAAAATTGTGGAAAGATTGGGAATAATATTTTCAATTAACTCTATATTTCTTTTAATCTCTTTATACTCAATAACCCCCGTAATACTCTCTTGTTCATTGTTAGGAATCGTATTTTTATCAAAATTTTCTAAACCACAAAACACAATAGGAACACCATGGAACAATTTGTTGTGATTTTTTAAAGCAAAAAAATAAGCATAATTGTCCGCTGTAATAATGGCTTTGTATTCTCTTTTAGAGTACTTTATTTCATAGAGTTTCACCAAAGCATCAAAGTAGGCTTGACTGTCAATCTTTTTACTGTCCATATACTCTGTGGTCAGTTCATATTCGGGATGTTTAGCAAAAACAGCACTGATACCATTGGAGATGCCATCACTCCACTTTAACCCTTTATTATAGGAGTGTAAAAGCAGCACTTCATTTTTCTCATTGGCCAGCAGTTGTAAAAGTAAAAATACGCATATAAATAATAATTTCATAATAACTTCGTCTGTAAAATTTAATTATTGTAGCAAAAAAGTCCTATTTTTATCCCTTGCTTAAGTATATAATTTAATTGTAGAAAAAAATAGAGGAGATAACATGTCGAATATATCGTATAAAGTGGTTTTACCCATTTTAGTATTGGTTGTTTTTTGGTTCATTCCAGGACCAGCTGGCTTAAGTGTTGAAGCTTGGCACTTTTTAGCAGTATTTTTTGCTGTGGTAGTTGGGTTGATTGTTGAACCAGTACCAGCAGCATTGGTTGGTTTTGCAGGAATTTCATTGGTCGCTGTTTTAGGTTTAGTTGGAAATGCAAAAGCGAGTATTTCTTGGGCACTTTCAGGTTTCTCAAATACAGTTATTTGGTTGATTTTTGCTGCATTTATGTTTGCCTTAGGTTACAAAAAAACAGGGTTGGGAAAAAGAATCTCTCTTATTATGATTAAATATATGGGGAAAAGTTCATTGGGTCTTGGATATGCAGTGGCATTTTCAGATTTAATTCTTGCTCCATTTATGCCATCAAATACAGCAAGAAGTGCAGGAACAATCTATCCTGTTGCCAGTAATATTCCTTTGATTTTTGGTTCAACACCAGAGAATGAGCCAAGAAAACTTGGGGCGTACATCTCTTGGGTTGCAATTGCAACAACGTGTGTAACCAGTTCAATGTTCTTAACAGCACTTGCACCAAACTTACTTGCAGTGGATTTAATTAATCAAGGAACTGGAAATTTAATTACTTGGTCTGCATGGGCAAGTATTATGTTGCCACTTATGATTCCATTGTTTTTATTGACTCCATGGTTGGTCTATGTTGTCTATCCACCAACACAAAAAACTTCTCCTGAAGCACCAGCTTGGGCTGCAGAAGAGTTAAAAAAATTGGGAGCTATTACCGCTAAAGAGATTTTAATGGCTTCATTGGCTGTGATTGCACTTTTATTGTGGATTTTTGGTTCAAAATTTGGTATTCACTCAACAACAGCAGCAATTTCAGTTGTTTCAATCATGGTTTTAGCCAATGTTATTACTTGGGATGATGTTATTTCAAATAAAGCCGCATTCAATGTACTTATCTGGTTTGCTTCTTTGGTTGCAATGGCAGCGGGTCTTAAAAAAGTGGGTGTGTTAACTTGGATTGGAAACAGTGCAGAAACACATTTAGCAACGATGAGTCCAACCATGTTGATTCTTTCAATGTTGGTTCTTTTCTTCTTATTACACTACTTCTTTGCAAGTACAACTGCACATACAACTGCGTTGATGCCTATCTTTATTGCCATTGCAATGAAATTGATGACACCAGAACAATTGGTACCGTTTTCAATTTTACTGGCAGGAAGTTTAGGGGTAATGGGAATTATCACTCCGTATGCAACAGGTCCATCACCAATGTGGTATGGAGCAGGTTATATTACGCAAGCAAGATGGTGGGGATTGGGTGCAATCTTCGGAGCACTCTATTTGGTTGCTATTATTCTTGGTTCGTTTATATTTATCTAAACATAAAAAGTCTGAACAAAAAAAAGAGAGCACCTGCTCTCTTTTTTTATGCCGTTTTTGCTTCAAAACTCTCAACACACAACATCGTTAAAAATATTGATTAACGATCTCTAAAAACTCTTTGGCATTTTTATAACCAATGATTTTTGCAGCTTCTACCTCTTGTTTTTTTTCATTCCAAAAAATCAATCCCGGAGGTCCAAAAATACCATATTTTTTTTGTAAGGCTTTATCTTCATCGCTGTTTTGAGTCACATCGGCTTTTAATAAAGTAAACCCTTGTAACTTCTTTATAACTTTTTCATCTTTAAAAGTAATGTGTTCCAACTCTTTACATGCCACACACCATTGTGCATAAAAATCAAGCATCACTGGTTTTGAGGACTCCTTTATGGCTTGATTTAACTCTTCAACAGTTTTAACCGTTTTCCATTGTAACATCTCTGGTTTTGAGTCAATTTGAGATTGAGCCGTTAACGTTAATTTTTCCAATGGATTTAAAATATTTTTTGCTCCACTGATGGCTCCGACAAAACTTGTAACACCATACGTTAAAAATAAAATGGCAACAACTTGCAGTACAAGAGCATGGAATTTTATAAAATACACCCCTGCACCAAGGAATAAAATCGCCCAGAGATAAATTACATCTTCAGGTATAACTCTCTCCAACGTCTTAATGGCGATAGCCAACATGATCATTCCAAAAACTTTAGAAATAAAATCCATCCAACCGCCTGGTTTTGGCATCATTTTTCCAGCCCCTGCTCCTATGAGCAACAAGGGAACGCCCATACCTAAACTCAATACAAACAAGGCAATGCCACCTAAAAAAGCATCTCCGGTTTGACCAATATAGACCAACGCCCCAGCAAGTGGAGGAGCAACACAAGGACCCACAATTAAAGCAGAGAGAAATCCCATAATGGCAATACCCAAAATCCCCTGTTTATTTTGATGATCGGTGGTTTTATATACCTTGCTTTGTAACCATTTTGGGGGTTCAAGTCTATAATATCCAAACATAGACAAAGCAAGTGCGATAAAAATTGCAGCAAAGGCAACCAAAACATAAGGATTTTGTAGTGCCACTTGAAGATTGGCTCCAAAAATTCCTGCTAATACTCCAGCAATGGTGTAAGCCAAACTCATAGCAAGCACATACACCAAAGACAACAAGAACCCCTTTTTAGCACTCATAACACCACTGTTTCCTGCTTTTACTATAATAGCGGATAAAATAGGAATCATTGGAAAAACGCACGGCGTTAAAGAAAGCAACAAACCAAATCCAAAAAAAGTTAAAAGTACCCAAACAAAGCTCTCATCTTTTAAACTGTTGGTAATTAAATCGGTCTCACTTTGAGAGGTAACTGCTGTTTGAGTTTTAGGCAGAGTAACTCTGTGTTTCTCACTCATAGGAGCATAACAAAGTCCTTGCGTTGAGCACCCTTGAAATTTGAACTCTATTTCAAAACTCTCCTGCGATATTGTATCTTCAATGATTGCAAAAGGCACTTCGATTTTAACTTGATCAAAATTTACCATAAATGAGTCATGCTCAACTGGCTGTGAAATAGATGCCTCATTTGTAATGTCTGATTTAAGAGGTTGTGTTAAAAGTACTTTTACTTTATCGTGATACACATAGATCTCTTTTCCTAAATCAATTTGAAACACAATCCCTTTTTCACTCTTTGTCATGCTTGTCTTAAATGCTTCACTTGGTTCTAAAAAAGAGTGTTGTATAGCAAACGCATAGACAAAACTGCTCAAAAGAAAAAATATTTTTTTCATTCGTTAATACCTTAATTTTCTAAATTTTTTGTGATTATACCCTACTGTTATGTAGTTATGATAAAAAAGTTATTTTACAACAGTTTTTTTATCATTTGTCCAACTGCTGATGCCACCTTTTAAATAATAGATATTTTTATATCCATACGTTTTATTTAAAAATTTTCCAACATCTTCACTCTTTGCGCTGTCTTGAGAAACCAAAACAAAAGGTTGTTGTTTGTTTTTTACAATTCTGTTGAATTTGTACATCCATTTTTTAACGGCTAATGTATCATTTTTATCAGAAAACGTAATGGTATACGAAGTAGGAATAGTACCTGTTTCTTCCCACTGTTTAGCATCTCTAATATCAATAACCTTAATACCTGCGTTGATGGATTCTTGAAGTTCTTGCACATTGTAAGCTTTAAATTCCGCAAACAATGTGGTAGAAAAAAGGGCAGTAAAACATAAAACAGAGAGAAACTTTTTCATATTGTGCTCCTGATATTATCACTTTATCTTATTATAGTCTAAAAATTTAAACTTTTTATTAAAGGTTAAATTCTGCATAAAAGTTAAGTTAAATTTTCTTTTTGTATTATAATAAACTGTACCATTAAAAGGATTTTACAATGTCAACACAACTCACAGACTTGCCTTGTTCCAAACTCTTTGATTTGCCTAAAGATACTCCATTGATTGATATACGAAGAGAGACCGAGTTTAACACAACAGGTATCATTAAAGGCTCTTTCAAACTCACTTTTTTTGATGAATTTGGAAACTATGATTTGGAAAAATGGTTGCATGATTTTGAACAACTTGTCACAACAAAAGATCAACCCTTTGTGTTGATTTGTGCCCATGCAAACAGAACACGAGATGTTGGAACATATTTAATCAATCAATTGCACTATACCAATGTTTATCATCTAAAAGGAGGAATTGCTCAATGGATTTTTGAGCAAAGAGAAGTGGTATCACCATAAGATGAGGGAAGTTCCCTCATTTATCTATTTGTTTGCTTTTGCTTCTTGCAGAACTTTAACCAGTTCATCAATATTTTCATAAGGGATATGAGATTTCCACTCCACATTTTCACCATTGAGTGCAATACCAATGCTCAGTACATCAGGTGTTCCAGCACCATAAGGTTCAGTTACATTGGTAATTGAAATCACACCTTTTTTTGTTCCAGCTAATGGAATTTTTGCTAATTGCGTTATTTGTGACATCGTAAATCCTTATAAGTTATTTGCTACTATTGTTCCGAAACTAACCTTTTGATTTGTTAAATCATTTAAATTAACGCTATTTTTTTCCCAAAGCATCACCACCGTAGAGCCCATTTTAAAGTACCCCAAACAGTCCCCTTTTTTCACCTCTAAATGTTCATAACAGATGAGTTTCATTTCAGATGTATCTGTGTTAGTTTCAACACTGGGTTCAAATTCAAAAACCATTTGCCCGACATTGAGTGCTCCCACAAAAATCATATAAAAAAGTTTGTTATTTGCAGTCATACACTCTAAAATCACTCTCTCATTTTGGACAAATAGCCCAAGCTCTTTCTTTAAATATCTGAAATTTACAGGATAAAGTTTTCCTGGAACATGAATAAGTTTAGTGATTGTACAATCACATGGAGCATGGTATCGGTGATAATCTTTAGGAGAGAGATAAAAGTTCATGTATGAACCATCTTGCATTCGAGCTTGATTGTCTTGTGAAACATGGTAGGTTAAAAGCTCTTCAATGCTATAAGGCATCCCTTTAATTTGTAAAACCGTATCTTGTGCGGCTTCTCCGCATTGAGTGACAAAACTGTCCGCAGGTGAGATAAAATTATCGGCAGATTCATCGATGGTTCTGCTTTGTAATAACTCTCTTGTAAAAAGATTATTGAGTGATGTATACTCTTGCGGTGCTTTAAACTCGCTCATATCAAGCCCTAAAAAATAGACATATCCCTTATTGATAATGTTTTGAAAAAATGAGGGAAACTCTTTTTTTGCAAACTTGCCGAAACAGTGTGAAATGATATTTGTAATATGCATTCTCTTCCTTTTATTAAAAATGTATTCTATCCAAAAATGACTTGATTTTTAAAATTACTATTTAACTCTATAAAATAAGACAAGAATTATCTTAATTAGATAATCTTCCATTATTACAACATATATAAAAGGATTTACAATGCATAAAATTTTAGTAGCACAAGAGTGCGGATGTTTCAAAAGAAGTGATTTAACCAATAATGTATCTCTGCCTTCAAAAGATGAAGCGCTTTTAAAAGCGGTCGAAATGAAAGATATTATGAACGAAGAATTTTGTGGAAAACACGGTTTTGAACTCATAGAAGAGAATAACAACTTTGTTATCTCATTTAAACAAGAAGCTCACAGCGGTTGCTGTGGTGGCGGTCACTGCAACTAATATACAGCCTTTGGCTGTATATTAGTTGGGCAATAAAATAAAAAGCTTTCCTATCTCTTTCATTCTTCCCGCTGTCTCTTCAGCTTTATGACCATATCCCCAAAAAAAGTCGGCTCTGATTTTTCCCTTAATGGCACCACCGGTGTCTGCTGCAACCATAAGTTGATTGATATTTTCGCGTGTGAGTGGATTGGTTGTTTGAATAAATACCGGCAATCCTAAGGGAATATATCGTCTGTCTACGGCTAAGTTTCTTTTTGCTACTAAAGGAACCCCTAAACTTCCAATGGCATCGTGTTGCGTCTCATTAAAAAAGATGTAACTGTCATTGTGATTTAAAACCTCATCGATTTTATCGGGATTGTTTTTAAACCATTTTCTCATGCCTTGCAGTGAACCTTCGCTTTTGGTGATTAAACCGTGTTCAATCATATATTTTCCCACAGAGCTATACGCATGACCATTTTGGTTGGCATACCCTACATTAATAATCTCTCCAGTATCAAGTTGAATTTTACCCGACCCTTGAATTTGTAAAAAATAGAGATTGATTTTATCATCCACATAACAAATGGCTTCTAAGTTTTCATTCTCTTTGATTTTCTCTCTTGGGTCATAAGGTACCAATTTTTGATTGACAATTTTACCTCGAAGTCGATATTTTTTAAGTTCAGGATAGAGAGAATTTAAATTGACACTGATTAAATCTTTGGGCTCTCTGTAAACAGGGTAAGGATACTTTTTACTTTGGGTTCTGCTTCCATAAAGCAAAGGTTCGTAATAACCAGTAATTAAACCTTCGTCACTGTCTTGATCATCATAGAGTTTATACGGAGTAAAATTGTCATAAAAAAAATCTTTTGGCGATTGCGCAGTGTTGGCTTTGACACAAACGCGTTTTAAAATGGCTTTTCTTTTTGACTTTTCACAACCTTGCTTAAAAACCTCAAAAGCAACATTCAAATTGTCTTTTTCAAAACCATCAAGTTCATCCCAACTCACCTCTTCTAAATTGGCTTTTGAGTGTTCAATATTTGTATATTTGGGACTGCATCCACTCATTATAAAAATTGATACCATTAAACTGGTGTAAAAATATATTTTTTTCATTGATATCCTTTGAAGTGATATTTTAACATTTAATTATTAAGCCTACATTTACCAAACAATCTAATCAGTGCAGTGAATGAACCTCTTTATGTCCGCACTTTTTGCAAACATACTCGATTTCATTTACACCCGAACAACAACTCTTTTGCAAAATATGAGATTCAATGGGATTCACGCTAAAGGTAGTTGAACGCTCTTTATCAAAAAAAAGCGTGGGTTTGGCACCGCATGAAGGACAAATGCCATTTTGAAGTTTTTGGGATTTTGATTTTTTCTCTTTTAAATATAAAGGTGCTGCAAACAGAGCAATTAAAAAAAGAATGAGCAGTAAAACAATGGTTTGCATAAAAACTATTTTATTAAAAAAGGCAAAGTCTCCTTTGCCTTTTTATGAAATAAAATTACTCTACTTCCGCGTCGATAACGTCGTCGTCATCTTTTTTAGCTTTGGCATTTGGTTGTGCACCAGCAGTGTCACCCTCTTTTTTATACATAGCTTCTGCTAATTTGTGTGATTTTTCAGTTAATGTTTTTACTTTATCTTCAATCTCTTCTTTTGAAGCATTTTCGTTTTTCAATACCTCTTCAAGTGCAGCCGCAGCATCAATAATGGCTTGTTTTTCTTCTTCACTTACGGCATTTTCATTCTCTTCTAATGTTTTTTTAGTTGAGTGTAAAAGTGCATCGGCTTGATTTCTTACTTCAATCACAGCTTTTTTCTTCGCATCGACCTCTTTATTGGCTTCTGCTTCTTGAACCATTTTTTCAATCTCTTCATCACTTAAACCAGATGAACCTGAAATTGTAATTTTGTTCTCTTTTCCTGTCCCTTTATCTTTTGCACTTACATTTAATACCCCATTGGCATCAATATCAAATGTTACTTCGATTTGAGGAACACCTCTTGGAGCTGCTGGAATATCAGAAAGTTCAAACATACCTAAAGATTTATTGTCTTTTGCAAACTCTCGTTCCCCTTGTCCTACGTGAATAGAAACCGCAGGTTGATTGTCTTCTGCTGTTGAGAAGACTTGAGATTTTTTAACAGGAATCGTTGTTCCTTTTTCAATGAGTTTTGTTAATACTCCACCTAAAGTTTCAATTCCAAGTGAGAGTGGTGTAACGTCAAGTAAAAGAACATCTTTTACATCCCCTTTTAAAACTCCCGCTTGAACAGCAGCACCCGCAGCTACAACTTCATCTGGGTTTACCCCTTTGTTTAACTCTTTTCCGAAAAACTCTTTTACCACTTTATTGGCTTTTGGTAATCGTGTTGATCCCCCAACCATAATCACTTCTTGGATTTCATCTTTGCTTAATCCTGCATCTTTAAGTGCTGTTTTAATGTGCTCTAATGTTTCAGAAATTAATTTTTCTGTCATAGACTCAAATTTTGCTCGTGTTAATGATTTAACCAAGTGAACTGGTCCTGCATTTCCCATAGAGATAAACGGTAAGTTGATTTCTGTTGATTCCGCAGATGAAAGCTCTTTTTTAGCATTTTCAGCCGCATCTTTTAATCTTTGTAATGCCATTTTATCGTTTTTGATGTCAAAACCGTTTTCATCTTTGAACTCTTTTGCCAACCAATCAATGATAGCGTTATCAAAGTCATCTCCACCTAAAAAGGCATTTCCATCCGTTGAAAGTACTTCAAATGTACCATCACCAATTTCAAGTACAGTAACGTCAAATGTTCCTCCACCTAAATCGTAAACAAGGACTTTTTCTTCACCTTTTTTATCAAGTCCATACGCTAATGATGCAGCCGTTGGCTCATTGATGATTCTTAATACATTAAGTCCCGCAATCGTACCTGCTTCTTGAGTTGCTTTTCTTTGTGCATCATTGAAGTATGCAGGTACAGTAATAACCGCATCGGTTACAGATGTTCCTAAATACTCTTCTGCATCGGTTTTTAATTTCCCTAAAATTTTCGCAGAAATTTCTTGTGGAGTATAAACTTTTCCACCGATTTCAACAGCTGCTGCACCATTTCTGTTGACAATTTTATACCCAACTTTTGATTGTGCTTCTTGGGCATTTTTTTCATCCATCATTAAACCCATAATTCTTTTAATAGAATAGATTGTTTTTTCTGGGTTGGTAATGGCTTGTCTTTTTGCAGGGTCTCCTACAAGTACTTCACCTTTGTCTGTAAAAGCAACAATCGATGGTGTTGTATTTTTTCCCTCTTTATTGGGAATAATTTTTGCCTCCCCACCTTCGTATACTGCCATACAAGAGTTTGTTGTTCCTAAGTCAATTCCTATTACTTTGCTCATTTTATATCCTTATGTTTTATCAATTTTTTAATTTACTCAAATAGTTTAGCGACATCGCGGTCAAAACCTAAAATTAGTCAGATTTTAGACTAATTTGCAATGCTCACCATTGCTGGTCTTAAGAGTCTGTCTTTTAACATATACCCTTTTTGCATCACTTGTACAATCTCTCCACTTTCTTTCTCTTCGCTGTCCACTTGCATAATAGCATTGTGGAAATTGGGATCAAAACCACCATCCGTTTCAACTACGGTGATATTGTGTTTTTCAAAAGCGGTATAAAAGTTTTTAATCGTTAACTCCACACCCTCTTTTAATTTGGCCAACAAATCCTCACTGCTGAGATTTGAAGCAGCTTCTTCTGCAGCTAATGCCATCTCTAAAGTGTCAATAGGAGAGAGTAAATCTCTTGCAAACTTTTCACTTGCGTAATCAATGGCTTGATACTTCTCTTTTTCAAGTCTTTTTTTAATATTTTCAAAATCCGCATGAACTCTTAAATATTTATCTTCACTCTGCTTTAATTGCTCTTGCAGTTGTGCAATTTTATCTTCAAGAGACTCTTCTTGCGTTTCACCTGATGGTTCAGAACACTCTTGAGTGTTCTGCTCTTCTTCTACTATTTCTACTTCATCTTTTATTTCTTTACTCAAAACAATCTCCTAAAATTTATACAATCGTAATTCTATTAAAAAAGTATTCGTAATCTTTCGATAACTCTCCAACTACAAATATTTTTGTCTCAATACCACTTATAATACAGTTATGACAAATACCCATATACTCAGCAGGAAATAACTCTTCAAAATACAAACCTTCTTTGCAAGTATCAAGAATTTTACCACTTAAGAACATGTTAATCGTGGCATCGTCAAAGTCATATCTCAATGCCAAATTTAAAAACTCTTTTATATTGTATATATCAAAATCTCTACTTTGTATGATTTGGTTTATTTTTTCATACACTTCATACGCGCCCACTTGTCGTGCGATTTTCATAATATGAAAGATTTCAAAACCTGTCATTTCATTTAAAAATCGAAACAGCGCATCCGAATACTTAATCGTAACGGGAAAGGTTGAGAACTCCAATATCATATAACGATTATCTACATTGATAATCTTTTGCAACGTATCTGATATTTGATTTTTGATAAAAACAGTCAAGCCTATTTCTTTTGCTAAATATTCCAGTGATTTAATATTGACAAAATCAAGTTTGAAATTTAATCGGCTCAGCCAATACTGTTTCAAAGCTTCCGTCGTTGGTGTTCGACCACTGCTGACGTGTTCTTGCGCTAAGAATCCCTCATCGCCCAACTTTTTAAAGTATCCTCTGATGGTTGCGGGTGAATACGTTATATCATACATCGATTTGAGTTGCGAAGAACCAATGGGTTCTAAGTGCTCAATATATGCTTTGATAATTGATTCTAACAAGAACTCTTTTTTATTTTTCATATTAAACCATTTTCATATTTTTAGCACTCAATGTCTTAAGCTGCTAAAGAATTATATCTTATTGAGTCTTTATTTGTCAAGTGTTTTTTGGCAATATGTTTATAAAAGTGCTAAAACTTAGTTTTAGTGGGATTTATGGCGACAATTATTTCTTTTATTGACTTATATCAATACGTATTTTTGTAAAAAAATGTATTATTTGAAAATTAAAAAAGAAGCAAATGATGAAAAAATTTTTAGAACAATTCAAACGAGCCTCAACTGAAAAATTGGAGATTGCCAATCTGATTTGGTCGTGGATAGGCTCATTTCTAGGCATTATTACCATTTCATTTATTCATTACGATTTATTCAAAGGAACCGATTTGAGTTTGGTCATTGGCTCATTTGGAGCCAGTGCTGTTTTGATATACGGTGCAGTGCACTCACCTTTAGCCCAACCCAGAAATTTAATTGGTGGGCATATTTTAAGTGCAATTGTAGGGGTAATTTCATTTAAACTTTTCAGTGGAAATATTTGGTTTTGTTCAGCCTTTGCCGTTGCCACATCCATTTTGGTCATGCAACTGACTCTCACCTTACACCCACCAGGTGGAGCAACTGCACTTATTGCTGTCATTGGAAGTGAACAAATTCACAACTTAGGTTTTCTCTACGTGCTCGTGCCCGTAGCAAGCGGTGCGTTTATACTCTTTGTCATCGCCATTTTTGTCAATAATATTCCCAGTCATCGACACTATCCCAATGACACAAAAAAGATTTGGTTTTTTAGGAAAGAATAAAATACATTGTAATAAAAAGATGACAAAATGTAATATTTTTTAAAAGTAATCAAAAAAATAGCTACGATACTTCTATTAATGCTAGGAGTTAAAAATGAATATTACCAGCAATTTATATATTGATGAAAAAATATTTATCATCAGAGGTATGCAAGTCATGCTTGACAGAGACTTAGCAGAACTTTATGCCGTTGAAACAAAACGTCTTAATGAACAAGTAAAAAGAAACGCTGAACGATTTCCAAATGACTTTATGTTTCAATTAACTAACAAAGAAATAGAGAATTTGCGGTCGCAAAATGCGACCACAAATTTTAATATGATAAGAAGTAACCCCTATGTCTTTACAGAACAAGGGGTTTATATGTTAGCAACCGTTTTAAAAAGTAAAATTGCAGTAGAAATTAATATATCTATCATGCGCACCTTTACAAAATTAAAAAATCTCTCCGTGCCCTATTTTGACATTATTAAAAGATTGGAAACTTTAGAAACCGACAATAAACAAACCCAAGAACTTTTAAATAAAGTCGTACAAGTGGTTTCCAGTATGCAAACACTTCAAGATGAAGCAAAAGAAGAGACGAAAAAAATGGGGTTTATTCGTGAATAAAATATATGTTAATCCTGCTTGCAGGCAAAAAGCCAAGGACTGTTTGAGTAAAAAAGAGTGCAAGCACAAGGCTTACTTTGTCCACAAAGTAAGAAATGCGAAGACTGTTAGGTATTTATGAGAAACTTATATTAAATCCAACTCTTCGCTAATATCTTTTATAAGTTTTGAAAGTGGTCGTTTATTTATATCTTTGTCCTCTACATATCCACCAGTTACATGCCTTAAAACATCCTCACGATTTTTAAATAATGTTCCCTCATATTTTTGAGAAAGTTCATCAACATAACTTTCATTATAGATTTGTGCTTTTTGGATAAGTTCTAAAGCTATGTCTTTGTGATTAGAATATAAATCTTTCAATTCAAAAACTTTTCTATTATTGACTATTCTCTTTTTTTCTTCGTAACTCACATCTTTAGTAAATTTATATTTTAAATCAAAACCTTTTTGCGAATAAATAAAAGAAGCGTCATTAATTTTAAATGTAAATTTAGCATTTTTATTAAAATCAAATCTATCATCATATGGATTGATATATTGTTTATCTTCATCAGATTTAAGCTGATTACAGACTTTACAAGAGGGAATAAGATTATAAAAACTCATTGCAAAAAAAGGATATTTACTTTGTGCATAAAAATGGTCTAATTCACTCGTTCTTTTTTTTGAGTTTTTAATGTTATAAATTCCATTTCTATTGCAATATGGACAAGTCGAAATATTTAATGATTTTACCAATTCAAAGGCATTATAATATTCATTTTCATATTTGAATTTATCTTTTTTATTAAAATAACCATATAAGGTTTGGAAAAATTTAAAACCATTACAACACTTTGATTTATATATTTTTGAAAGATATTCCAGTTCATTTGGTTTTGCCAATATTAGCTTTTTAAAATCCCAATTATCATTAAAACAGAGTTTAACTTGACTATCTAGTAACTCAATTGTATATTTGCTGCTTTTTGTTTTTTTAATATACTCAGCTATGGCTTCATAATGTTTATTGGCTAATTCTTCTAAATTATCTTTTTGGATTCTAATCATTACTCAAAATCATTACTAAGTTTTAAAATCTTTGTTTCAAGTTCTTCTAGGCTATCTCTTAAAATATCTTCCACAATTGCCAATCTAACTCTTTCATAATCATGAGCTATAAAATTTCTTACATCATAAGAACCTTTAGCTTCTTGTGTCAAATTATACTTTTCAATAATCTCTTTATCAATTTTATTTAGACTCTCTCCCATTTGAAGTAACGCCATCAATATTGCAGGTTGGGCTTCTAATTCATCTTCTAAAGCCTTTACTATTCCACCATGTTTTGAAATAATTTTTTTAATATTATCTATCATCTTTAAGATAAATTTTGTTTTCGCATAAGTTGAGATATTAGACATATTTTACTTCTTTTAAAATAAACTCTTTTCCAATCTCATTTAAAGTATCTTTATCTACAAAATCAACCTCTTTTTGTAACTCTTTTTTTAAAAATTCTTTTGTATCCGCAAGTTTTGAGAAAGCAGTAAATCCTTTATATTTTTGCATAAAAGCTTTTATATCTTGTATTTCGTAGAGAATATCAATATCACTATTAGAAGTATAATCTCCCCTTGCATAAGAGCCAAATACACCTAAAATATTTATTCCATCATTGTTAAGTACAGGTTTGATAAGTCTTAATTTTTCATAAATATCATTGACACTCATTTTATTTTTTTCCTTCTAATATTTCTAGTTTTTCTGTTAATTCTTTAATTTCTTCTTTTATTGTATCAATTTCTTCTTTATTTGACAACTCCATTTTGTTTTTTAACATTCTTTGAAGCTCTCTTTTTAAGATAGGTTCGCCAATAATATTTATAATATTTTGAGCATCTTTATCATTATTTATTGTAGTATCTTTGCCATTGTTTAGATATTTTATCACATCATCAATTTTACTCTTAGCAAACTCACCCATAAGCCCATCTTTCATAAAAAAACCATGAGAAAGTAAAGTATGAATGTTTGCCCCGAAAGGATTTATATCGACTTTATTTGTAGCATTAATACAATTTCCAGTCTTTTCATCTTTTTTTAAAAATATTACATTTTCTTTTGGTAAATCTGAAAGAATAAAAGGTGAGTGTGTCGTAATTATAAAAATTACTTTTTTATTTTTTAAAAACCTTGTATTTTTTATAAATTTCAATAAATAATTAACTAACTTTTTGTTCCAATTGGGATGTAGTTTAGTTTCTGGTTCATCTAATAATATATAAATATTTTCTTTCATTTCTAATCTATCTAAAATGAAATGTAGCTTTGAAAAAAATGTCAATAAATGTTGTTCTCCACTACTTAAATCATTAAAATAAATTCTTTTATTTTTTAGTTCTGTAAAAAAATTTGTTTTAAATAATTTCATAAATAAATTACAAATCAAATCTAAAACATCATCTTTTTTTAAATTTATTTCAAATGTTCCATCTCCTAATATGTTTTTTGATAAAACATCAGGTATTTTTTCAAATAAAGTTAAGTTTTTAGATTTATTAAATTTTTCATCAGATATAAAAGAGATAAAAGATTGATAATCCATTTTATAATCTTGTTCTATTATATTTTGTTTAAATTCTTTATAAAAATAATGGTTTTCTAAATTTCTTGATAAGCTATAAATAAAGTATCTTATGTATAAATATTCTCTCAAAGATGCAATAAGATTATCTCTTTTTTTTATTTTTTCTATAGCAATAGTTAAGTTTTTTCTTAAAAACTCACAAGTATTCTTTTTCTCTTCATCTTTAATCTTAATATTTTGTTTATCAATTGTTATAAAATCTATAAATTGAAATAAATCATTTATCTTATCATTAACTATTATTTGTAAATGTGTTGGAAAGAAAGAAAACTCATCTTTAAATTCTATATTATTTGAATTTGCTAAATGAACAAAAGATATATCTCTTTGTTCTTTATCTGTTGATAAAAATAAAGCTTCTTCAAAATTCTTTTCTACTGTTGAATGAGTAGATTTAATATTTGTATTTTTTAAATTATCATCATACAATATTATAGTAAATTTATTTTCTTCGTTTTTAATTCTTTTTAGCTTTTTTGATTCATCATCATAAAAAAAAAGTATACTGTCAGTATTGTTACATTTTTCATCTTTTCTAAATTTACTTAGTTCATGAAGAAGATTACTTTTCCCACTCCCATTCTCCCCAACAATAGCAGTAATATTTATATTCTCAGGAAAAATACTCACATAATCTTCATTTTCGTCAATAGTCAATTCATTTTTATCTTTATCATACTCACAATTAAACCGAGGACTAAAACTAAACCCTTGTTTTTCTATATTTTTATATTTCTCAACCCACAAATAAACCAATTCCATAATAACTCTTTAAATAAAATATTTATAGATATGTTACAAGAATGTTATTTAAAAATTAGCATTTTGCCACTTTAACTCAAACACAAAAAAGCCATATTTTTAGTAAGATCAAGGAAGAGGAATCAATTTGGGAGGGAGCATACACGAAGTATGTGACTGAGTAAATTTATTGTTCTGACGCGGAGATTGCTAAAAAGATGGCTTTTTTATTCGACGTCGATGTCCCAGATGACTGACACTCCGTACTCTTGACTTAGCGTAATATACTTCTGATAACTCACCTTCTCTTTATACTTCTTTGAATGAAACGTCACCACCACATCTTCACCTTCAAGCAACGCTCTCACTTCTCTTTGTTTTAAATACTTTCCATATTTTCGTAAACTGTTTTGCCAAATACGAAAATCGCACGTGGCTTCGGGTGTTAATTCAAAGAGTTCACCATCTTCGGTTTTCCAAGTGGCATTGGAGCAGGCATAGAGTTCTACTTTTTTGCCGTTGATCTCTTTTTTTCGCACCTCTATTTTTCCATCTTTACAATAGGGACATTTGCCTAAAATCAATTATAGGCCTTAAAGTGGTGTCGATTGACATTAACAACCCACGCTACAAAGATTAACACGCCTGAGAATGTGGCAAGCGTTATTTCCCAACCAAAGTGTTGGTATATCATGGCGGGAATAATGGTACCAACAGCCCCACCTAAATAATAAAAAGTCAGATACATACCTGATGTCAGCGATTTTTGAGACTCTTTCATTGAGTTTGCTAAACGAGTTGAAACCGTATGCACCGTAAACATTCCAAAACAAAGCACAAAAACAATACTAAAAATAAACCAAATATTGTCATTTAAAAACAGAATAATTGAAGCAATAAGTACGAATAATCCAAACATAATCGCATGCAGCTCTTTTTTAAAAATATTGACAATTTTATGAATCATAAGTGAAACCACAATACCAACACCGTAACCCAAATACAACAATCCAATGTGCGCTTCTGTGACATCGGGAAATTGCTCTTTGATTCTAAAAGGCAGAATATTTAACACGCCACCAAAAACAAAAAAGACCGTAAACATGAGCAGATATATCACAAAAAAGCGTCTGTCTTTTAAGATGAGTAAGGCATCATGCACTTTAGCTTTGGTCAAAGTAGCTTCACCCGTAAAAGAGAGTTTAGCAATAAAATACAAACCTACCAAAAGTGTTAAAGAGAGGGAAAAGAAGACATAACGCCAACCAAATTGTGTGGCAATTAAACCCGACATAACTCGGCCAACTAAACCACCAAAAACCGTAGATGCAACATAAATTGACATATTGAGTTTAATGTTCTTTTTATCACTGGCTAAAATACTCATGCATGCCGTTAAAATTGCAGGCACAACTACGGCTTCACAGGTTCTTAAAAACAAAAACACTTCATATGAGTTTGAAAATCCCAAACAAATATTGGTTGTGCACAAAATAAGTGAAGCCACAATTAAGACTCGTTTAGCATTGACTCGCTCTAAAATATAACCATAAATAATGGGAGCTATGGCTAAAAAAAGCATAATCACCCCAGTAAAAGAGGAGGCTTGGGCGATAGAAACATTGAACTCTTCTGCTAATAAAGGTTGCAAGGGTTGTGTTGCATACATCAAGGACAGAAGAATAATAATCGTATAAATAACGATAAAAAAGTCAATGCGTTTCATCTATATTTTTATCACCCCTATCTCTTTAAGCATAATTAACGTAATGGCTACTGGAGCTAAAACTCGAATAGAAAAAAGCCAAATTTTATAAACTGTTTCACTCATATAAGGTAAGAGTGCTTTTCGTAGCAGTGCTTTGTCCAAAACATATCCCACAAAAATAGCTACCAATATCCCACCGATTGGCAATAAAATAGAGGCGCTGATAAAATCAAACCAATCAAAAAGATTTTTGTTTCCAAAAGTTAAAAGCGTTGAAAAGGAGCTGGTATTGGACAAAAGTGCAAAGATACCTAACACATAAAAAACAACGGCAACACTGTAGGTGGCTTTTTTTCTGCTCATCTTACGTCGTTCAATCAGATACATAACCGTAGGTTCTAATATCGAGATGGCAGACGTAATGGCAGCAAAAGCGAGTGCAATAAAAAAAGCAATTGCCAAAATATTTCCTATGGCGCCTATTTGATAAAAAATCGCAGGCAACGTAATAAAGACCAATCCTGCACCTTGTCCAGGCTCTTCTCCTGCATTAAAAATAATTGAAAAAATAATGACCCCTGCCACAAGTGCAATGAGAGTATCCATAATAACAACAATCATCGAAGCTTTAACAATATTCACATTTTTATCCAATGATGCCGCATAACTTATAATGGTTGCCATCCCTAAAGAGAGCGTAAAAAAAGCATGTCCTACCGCAATTAAAACAGAACCTGAGTGGAACTTTTCTACATTGGGATAAAACATAAATTGAATGGCTTGAAAAAAACCATCCAATCGCATACTGTACACTAACATAATGAGCAAAATAATAATCAAAGCTGGCATTAAAATATTGTTTAATCGTTCGATTCCATTTTTAACCCCTTTTGAAATGGTATACGCAATCACACTAAATGCGAGTGTATAATAAAAGAGTTGGGTAAAAGTATCCTCTTTTAACAAATTCATGAACACACTTTGCGCTTCGGTAACATTGGTAGGAAGATCGGTTGCCGCAATGACAACGTAGTTAAAAATCCAGCCAATAACGACAGAATAAAAAGAGAGAATAAAAACACCCGTTAAGAACATAAATCCTGAGTATTTCCAATATTTTTTTTCACTGGGAGCTAAAACTTCAAAGGTTGATACCGCATCTTTATGCGCATTGCTTCCTAAAAACACCTCTGCAATAAAAATCGACATTCCAATCAACACAACGGTTGCAAGATAGACCAATACAAAAATTCCACCACCGTTGTCTCCAGCAATATATGGAAATTTCCAAATATTACCCAATCCAACCGCACTCCCTGCTGCTGCGAGAATAAATCCGACTCTACTAAACCTATTTTTATGCATCATTTTCCTTTTTGCATAATTTAATTCCAAAATTATAACGAAAAGTAAAAAAATATTGCGTTAAGAGAAAATGGAATAATATTTTTAATTATTTAATGCCATTTTTAAGTGTCATTAAACCTGAACTATGTTACTTTAAACAATATTATCTAAAGGATATCCATGTTAAAAAAGATCTTTAACTTTTGTCTGTTTTTGACACTTTTCTCAACACCCATTTATGCTCAAGAAATTTATAAAATTGCCACAGGATCAATTACTGGGAACTATTATCCAACAGGTGGAGCCATTGCAAGAATGGTCAACAAATACCAAAAAAGTACAAAAATTACGTTTGTCAATGAACAGACAAACGGTTCAATTGATAACATAGAAAAACTTAAACAAAAAAAAGCACAATTTATTCTTGTACAGAGTAATATTGCTAAAAAGTATCACGATAAAGAGTTTACATCACTCAAAGCTGTCATGGCAATCTATCCTGAACTCTTAACCTTTATTGTTAAAAAAGAGTCCAACATCCACTCAATCCATGAATTAAAAGGTAAAAAAATATTTATAGGTGAAGAAAAAAGTGGAACAGAAGAAACCGTTACAACCCTTTTTAAAGAGCTTAATCTTCCTCTT
Source organism: Marinarcus sediminis (SeqCode) (assembly GCF_048571275.1). GTDB lineage: Bacteria > Campylobacterota > Campylobacteria > Campylobacterales > Arcobacteraceae > Marinarcus > Marinarcus sediminis. Next base: position 1,054,327 of record NZ_CP182357.1, on the reverse strand, counting down.
CCAAAACGTCAAGAACAAAATTCAATCAAAATGTCCCACATACAAAATGCCTTAAATAATAATCTCATTGATGGCTATTTTTATATGGTAGGTCATCCCACTGCGAATATCACCAACATCGCCAATGCAATGGACGTAAAACTCATTGCCTTTGATGACAAAAGTATCAATACTTTTATTGCAGAAAACAGAGATTATGTCAAAGGATTCATTCCTGCAAATATTTATAAAGGCAATGACAAAGCCATATCTTCATTTGGTCTCAAAACGCTTTTAGTTACCACAGAAGATATGAGTAATGATGTAGTTTATTTGGTTGTAAAATCAGTATTAAGAAACTTTGATGAGTTCAAAAAGCTTCATCCAGCATATAAAAACATTACCAAAAAATCGCTTCTTGAAGGCTTACTGATCCCTTTACACAATGGAGCAAAAAAATACTACAAAGAGGCAAAACTGCTTTAATATATAATTTTTGCCAAATACAAACCAAAGCCATCAACAGGGGTATAAAAAACTTTTTTCTCCTTGTTGAGTTGTGCTTGTAAATCTTCCATACTCAATTTGCCTTCAGATATTTTCAACAAGAATCCCACCATCAACCGAATTTGTGTACGCAAATAAGAGTTGGCTTTAAATTTAAACACATGCATATCTTTATAGGCATAAAATTTCGCTTCAAAAATCTCTTTTTCAAAATTGATTTTATCACTGCCAAGTTTATGAAAATATTCAAAATCGTGCACGCCAACAAAAAGTTTGATGGCCTCTTTGATTTTTTTTTCATCAATGTGTTTTACATGCGTTACATATCGTGCATTAAAAGGAGTGGTGGGATTTTGAGTAATAAAATATCGATAAACTCTCTTTTTGGCACTGAATCTGGCATGAAAACTCTCATCAACGCTTTCGACTTTTAAAGCACGAATACTTAATGGGAGTTGATGATTTAAAAGCTCTTTGAATCTGTCTAAATTGGTAAAGTGCTGAGGAAGTTTCACACTAAAAACTTGTCCTGAAGCGTGTACCCCTTTGTCTGTTCTTCCACTTAAAATAATATTTGCTTCCACATTTAAGCGTGAAAAAGCTTCCAATAATTTGTCTTCAACCGATGTTTTTTCGGGTTGTCTTTGAGAACCACTGTACTCAAAACCGTCATACGAAATGGTTACTTTTACATTCATGAATCAATAAACTTGTTTAATCTTTTTCATATAGACATAATAACAAAGAGCTGACCAAAGAAAAGGTATCGTGTACAACGCCACATAATAAAAGTGTTTTGAGCTGTAATCGGCAAGAAAATAGTATAAAACCACAAATACAATGGCATACGGTAAGCTTCTGTTTTTCTCATATCGGGGGTTAAAATACCCAAATGCAATGACTAAAAAAAGAGAGACCAAAGGAAATATCGAAACAAGAATAAAAAAAACAAATTTATCTGTCGTTTGATTCAGACTCAATTTGGTAGCCCAATACTCAAAAGGGGTTGTGAAAACTTCAGATGAGTTGTTGGCAATAGAATCACCAATCAACATTGTTTCAAAATTAATTTGATTGAGCTCTTTGGGATTAATATAAAAGAGTTTCCCCTCATTAAGCGTAAAAGTCAATTCCCCATCACTGTTACGCAACACAGCATTTTTAGAAACAATAAATTGATCCGTAAAATTTTCAGTTTTAAAGAGTTTGACATCGGAATAGGTTTTCTCATTTTTATCGGTAATATATATCATCCAATCGCCAAATTTTTGTCCAAACTCTGAAGATTTGATGTTAAAATTTGCCTCTTTCTTCTTAACACTCAACATTTGATTGGTCAAAAATTTTGTTTTTGGAATTAACCCCACAGAGACAACAACAAGTGCCACACTTAAAAGCAGTGTCATGGGTAAAAATATTTTTAATATTTTCAAAGGATTTAAGCCAAAAGAGGTAATCACAATAAGTTCATACTCACTTGAAAGTTTTGACAATGAAATCACCAATGCAATAAAATAAGCAATGGGCAAGGTATAAAATAAAATATTGGGAATGGTATACGAATAGAGCATAAACAGTTCTAATACATTAATCGTAATCACTGACGTCAAAGCAGCAATTTTCACTAAAAATATAATTGATGTGATAAAAAAAAGCCCAAAAAAGATGGGGAAAAATGACAATGACAATTGTGAAAAAATATATTGATTTAATTTCAACTAAAACCCTTTTGATAATGAGAAAATATATTCGATGGCTAAGCCCAGTGTTAAGAAGGGGATAAAAGGGGTTTCGTTCTCTTTTTTAACCCAACTGTTATACACCGCTGGCATTATAGCAAAAAGTGCTGCTAAAAATATAGCCACCAAACCTGCTTTTATTCCAACCAGTGCAGCAATGATTGCCACAATAGGAATATCACCCTCACCTAAAGCTGTTTGTTTTGTTAACGTTTCATCGTTTAAAAGTCGTGATTTGATGTTTTGAATATAAAATGTTACCACAAACGATAACAAAGCAAAGCCCCCTGCAAAAACAGTGGCATTTTTTAATTGCTCTAAAAAGCTCCACTCTCCCACAAAAAAAACCAAAACAAGCGCAATGAGTAAGAGATAATCGGGAACAGCTTTATATTTTAAGTCTATCAAGGAGAGTGTCAATAAGAGATAAAAAAGAGCCAAAACTACAAAAAAATCCGAACTGAAATGCAATTTTTGAAACAGCAATAGAGTTAAAACTCCCGCGATAAGTTCCACCATAATATATTGTTTATCGATGGCTGTTTGACAATAGGCACATTTGCCTTGCAAAGCGATATAAGAAAAAATAGGAATATTGTGATACCACTTTAACGCTTTTTTGCATGTGGGACAACAAGAAGGGGTAATAATGGAGTTATGTAAAGGCAATCTGATAATTAATACATTAATAAATGAGCCAAAACATACCCCTGTAATAAACAGGAAAACCTCTACACTATATGCCGCCAAATCGTCTTTCCCTTTTTGTAAAATCGTCTATAATATCATCCAAATCATATTTTGAGAAATCGGGCCAAAATTTTTGTACAAAAAACATCTCTGCGTAGGCACATTGCCATAAAAGAAAATTTGAGATTCTCACTTCCCCGCTGGTCCGCACTAAAATATCTACATCGGGCATACCTTGGGTATCTAAGTTTTGAGCAATGCTCTCTTGGGTTATTTCCATACCCTTTTGAACAACGGCTTGTACCGCACGCGTCATCTCATCACGACTGCCATAGTTTAACGCCAACACTTGTGTTAAGCCACTGCAATGCAGGGTTTTTTGCGTGGTTTCTTTAATGGTTTTTTGTAGACTTTTTGAAAATTTTGATAAATCTCCAATGGCTTTAAAACGAACATTGTTTTCTAAATACATGGGCAATTCATCTTTTAAATGGCGTTCTAAAAGTTTCATTAAAAATTCAACTTCTAACTTTGGCCGACTCCAGTTTTCTGTCGAAAAAGCATACAACGTCAAATATTTCAACCCAATGTTATTGGCATGAATGGTGATTTCACGAACCACTTTTGCCCCCTCTTCGTGTCCCGCTGTTCGTTTTAAATCACGCTCTTTTGCCCACCGTCCATTGCCATCCATAATAATGGCAATATGCTGTGGAAATGGCAGTGCATCAATCATTGAATTTACTTTGTAAAGAGTCTAAAAGGTGTAATGACAATGAGAGTTTATCGCCGCTTATGAGAGTGGACTCTTTTTGATTTTTTAAAAACAGTTCAATCGTATTGTGTGAAGAGCCAAAATGATTCTCTTCATTGATTACATTCAAACAAACCCCATCTAACTCTTTTTTATTCAACATTTTTTGTGCATTCTCTTGAGCAACCACTTCGTCGGTTTCCGCTTTAAAGCCAATAGAAATAATCTCTTGCTTATTTAAAGAGTGCAAAATATCCATGTTTTGTTTGAGTTCCAAACTCCAAGATGCCCCCAATAACTCTTTTTTAAGTTTTCCTTCTTGGGCAAAGGCAGGCAAATAATCACTTACAGCTGCTACCATAAACAAGTACGGCTTTTTTTGAATCAAGGTAGGATTTGAATCATCCATAAGTGTGGTTGAACTCATTTTCCCTTTTTTTGCTACTCGAATGGCATCTTCTAAATACTCATACATTTCACTGCTTGATTGCACCACAATAGTATGAATGGCTTTGGGTAAATCTTCATGACCTCTGGTTGTTACCAAACAGACATCAGCCCCTTTTAAATAGAGAGCCAAGGCTAAATTTGAAGCCATTTTACCCGAAGAGAAATTGCTCAAATATCGAACATCGTCAATTTTTTCTACTGTTCCGCCTCCACTTAAAACTACTCTTCTTTCACTCCAATACTCTTCACTTAAAAGCTCACGTGCTGTTGCAAAGAAAATATCTTCCACCTCACTCATGGCACCACTTCCAACATCTCTGCAAGCCAACTCTTTTGAAATGGGTTCAACCATGATATAATTGCACAATTTAAGCATTTTCAAACTTGCCTGCGTAATTGGGTTGGCGAGCATATTGGTATTTGCAGCAGGACAAAGCAGTTTTCTGCGTGGGTAAGCAAGGGCTGTTTGAGTGAGTAAATTATCGGCAATTCCATGAGAGAGTTTATTGATGGTATTTGCACTTGCCGGTGCTATGACAAAAATATCGGCCCATTTTCCAATGGCAATATGATTATACACACTGTGTTTATCCCAAGATTCAGAGTTTTCATCCAAAATGAGACTTTGAGAAATGGTTTCAAAGGTCAAAGGAGTCACAAACTTTTTTGCAGCACTTGTCATGATCACTTTAACATTGGCACCCGCTTTAATATACAGTCGAATTAACTCCAAAGTTTTATATACAGCAATAGACCCCGTAACACCTACGAGAATATTTTTATTTTTTAAAAGTTCGTTTGAAGCTTCAAAACTCATTGTTTTTTCCCAAAAAATTTATAAAAATAACCGGCTATAATCTTTAAAGGTGCTCGGGTAATTGCCAATGAACCTTTATGGACATTTCTTGTAATGGTACTTCCCGCTGCAATTAAAACATCGTCTTCAATCGTTACAGGCGCTACAAGTTGTGTGTCGCTTCCTACAAAGACGTTTTTGCCAATGATGGTTTTATGTTTATTGATTCCATCATAATTACACGTAATGGTTCCACACCCAATATTGGTACCTTCATTGATTTCACAATCACCCAAATAGCTTAAATGTCCCGCTTTAACACCTGTTAAATGGGCTTTTTTTGTTTCAACAAAATTACCAATATGGGTATTTTTCAAATAACTTCCTGGTCGAATTCTGGCCATGGGTCCCACATCGGAGTTTTCTATAACAGAGTCTTGAACCATGGAGTTGGTTTTAATGTGCGAATTGATGATTTTTGCATTTTCCAACAGAGTAACTCCATTTTCTAAAACAGACTCTCCTTCAATTTCTACGCCATGTTCAATATAAATGGTATCGGGCAGTCGCATGATAACACCTGCTTTTAAAAACTCATGTTTGATTCTGTTTTGATGAATCACTTCTGCTTGTGAAAGCTCCACTTTTGAGTTAACCCCTTTGAAGTTCTCTTCACTGACGATTAAAGGTTTTAAACTCAAATTGGCATTTATTGCCATTTCAACCAAATCGGTAATGTAATACTCTTTTTGAGCATTATTATTGTTGAGTTTGGGTAAATTTTGAAGTAAAAATTGAGTCTCAAATTGGTAAATGCCTGCATTGGCTGTACAAATAGAAAGTTCACTTTCTGAAGCATCTTTTTGTTCAACAATTTTCACTACACTGCCATTTTCAATCACCACTCTTCCATATCCATCTGCACTTTCCAGTTCTAACACCGACATAACAATAACGGCATCACTTTCAAATTTCTCCAATTCAGAGGCTTGTATAAGAGGCATATCGGCATTTAGCACCAACGTTTTTTCATGTTTGGGTGTAATTCCCATAACTGCACCACCAGTACCGGGATAGTTTTTATGGTCTTGAATGACAAATGTTATTTTGCCAGTATCGACTTCCTCTTTGAAATAACTCTCCATGCTTTTTTGTACCAATGAAGCTTGATGATATAAAACAACTGTTACATCATCACTTAATTTAAGTGATTCCAAAATAGAATAATATAACATCGGTTTACCTGAGATTTTATGCAAAACCTTTGGTAAACTTGATTTCATTCTCGTACCCGCACCTGCTGCTAAAATAATAATTGATAAATTTTTTTTCATATATTTCCTATTTATACGCTGTGTATCTCTTTTTTTAAATTGTCAATGACTTGAATAATGGCATTTCTCATATTCATGTCTGTGATATTTCCTTGAAGTAACTTATCCAAGTTCTCCTCTTTTTCTAAAAAAACTTTTGTCACGGATGGACTTTTCTTATTTTTATTATACATTAAGACACCATAAGATATTAATAACTGTACCAATTTTGTGTGACCTAAAATTGCAGCATAATTCAAAAGAGTGTACCCTGCTCCATCAGGCTCATTGGGATTGGCTCCAGAGGCAATTAATAAGCGTGCCATTTTGACATTGCCTTTCCATTGCGTATGATGCAGTGCGGTTCTTCCTTGTTTGTCTTTGATATTAAAATCCAATTTTTTTGAAGAGATAAGCTTTTCAACCACTTCTAAATCATCCGCAATAACGGCTTTATGTAAAACCGTACGCCCTTCTTTATCAATGGCATTGACATTGGTTCGGTATTTTAAAAGGAATGTCAATCGTTCAAAAAACTGTTCTCTCTCTTTGGGATTTTTTAATTTCAAACCATCTTCAATCATCATACTCATAGGAGTTTTCAACTCATTGTCTTCAATATTGGCATCCAAATCACTGTTTAAAAAGAGTTTCAAAAGTTCAAAGTTTTTATAATTGACCAAATCAAAAATAATGGTTCGCCCATTGCTCTTTTGTCGATTTATTTTGGGTTTGTTGCTCAATAATCGTTTTAAAAGTCCCAGATAATCGGCGTCTTTTTTAATATCCAAATGTTTTCTTGAACGCTTTTCTTTTCCATTTTGTTGAATTAAAATGATTTCAACCAACTCATCAATGATGGTTCTCTCTTCATAATCTTCGTGATCAATATTTGCACCCTTGTCAATGAGATACTCAATCATATTGATATTTTCTAAACCATCATAAATCGCATCAAAAAGAACCGTTCGTCCGTTAATATCAGGCATATTAATATTTGCACCTGCAGATAAAAGAAAATCAAGTGCTTCATAATTTCTGTTTTCAACTTCTCTGTAAAGAAGTGTTTTCCCCTCTTTGTTGGGTCTGTTTAAAGGTAAATCATACTCCATAAGAACAGAAGTGAGTTTCAAATAATTTCGTTCTTGATTGACAAATCGATATTTACTCGTTAAATCTTCTGTAGGATTTTTGATAAAACTCAATAACTTTAAAATTTCATCAACAATGGTAAGACCCAATGTGTCTTGTTGATCTAAATTAATCCCTTTTTTAATGAGTAACTCAATAAGTTCAAGATTATCTACTCCTAAAATAACCGCATTAAAAAGTACATTTTGTCTGTTCTTATCCACAATATTGACATCTGTTCCATAATTAATTAAAAATCGAGCAATGCTTGAGTCCTCTTTTAAAACTGCATTAAAAAGCGCTGTTTGTCCATTTATGTCTGTTTTATTGATCTCTTCTTCGGGAATATTATTAACAATCTCTTTTAGAATCTCAATACTCCCACCCTCTACCGCGTCAAAGAGTGCCGTTCGTTCGTAGGCGTCAGGAAGCGTTAAATCGGGATCTTTTATCATCAAAATTTTAAAAATTTTCTCTTTGGCTTCAAGTGCAACATCATGACAAACCGTTCGGTAAGATTTATTGACATGATTAATACTGACCCCATGTTCAAGCAAAAAACGAATCATTATCCCATCGCCTTGATTGATGGCTTCATTTAAAACGGTTTTGCCAAAATTGTCTTCAATATTGATATCAAGTCCATGTTTTAACAGCAGTTTAATGGCTTCAATTTTTCTTTTTTTGGATAAATCAAAAAGAATATTTCGACCCTTTTCATCCAATTCATTGATGTTTATATCAGGTTTAAGAAGTTTAAGTACTTTTTTTTCATCAAATGTATTTTTATTTAACTCTTTGACTAACTCTTGAAAAAGCAGTTTTGATTTATCTTTTGATTTTATAAAGCGCAACATTCACATTCCTTGACATACATAGGGCTTTAGTATACCAAATTGTCAATTAAATTTATGATTCTCTTCGTCTTTTCCCACGAAACTCTTTCCCTTTACTCTGTCCATATTTTCTGGGAGATTCACTCTTTTTTTTATTGTAAGGGGTCTGTTCATTTTCAAATTTAATGTTATTTTTTAAAGAATTCTCTATAAATTTATTTAAAGAGTCTCTTGTCATTCGCGCTTTAATGCTGTCGGGAAAAAGTTCAGGCAATTTATATGCCAACCACAAATAGAGTGAAATCTTTTTTACTTCATCTTCAACTAAAAGTAAATCTTTTTGTGTTTTTGCTGTTTTTGGAACGGTAATTGAGGGTTTGTACCGTACTACTCTGTTTTTAAGTACAGAGTTAATATAGACTTCATACGCTTGTTTTATCAAAGGTGATTTTGTAGTCATGGGAGCTTGTGAAAGCATATATTTGTCTTGTAATTTCAAATTAAATTTTTCATCCACAATCAAAGAAGCCGTAATCATCGAACCAATATTTGCAGCAACAAACGGACCACTAAAATACATATTGTCTGCAAAAAATTTTAACACTTTGGTCAAACTTTTGGTTTGTAAGTGAGATGCAATGGCTTCAATTTGATCCGAAGAGGCTTTCACCTTAAAAGGAGGCTTAATGGTTTTAATAGGCATTTTAAACAACTCATGCACGTGTTCTAATGTTTTTTTACTTGTTGCTCCAATAAACCCCTCTTCATGATGTCCATATCTGCCTGCACGACCTGCTATTTGAACAATTTCATTAGGACTGATTAATCGTCTTGATACCCCATCAAACTTTTCACACGTCGTAAACAAAATGGTTTTAATAGGTAAATTTAATCCCATGGCAATAGCATCTGTAGCAATTAAAATATCACTCTCTCCGTGCCGAAATCTTCTGGCTTCATCACGACGTACTTCGGGCGATAAATTTCCATAAATGACTGATACTTTGTGATACTTTTGCAGTTTTTGTTTGTACATCAAAACATCTTTTCTACTGAAGGCAATAAGGGCTGTGCCTTTTTCTAAATCTCTTAAATTGGTTTGATGTTCCAGAAGTTGCAACTCATTTTTACGTTTAAACCGCACCACTTCTAACTCTTCTCCCAAATATTCAGCAATTTTTTTAACCGCATCTAAGGCATTGACACTTCCTGTCATAATAATTTTATTTGCAGGTGTTCCAATGATGGCATTGACCCAAGCCCACCCTCGATCTACGTCATCAAGCATTTGAATTTCATCAATTACTGCAACATCCACATCCATATTAAAATCAATCATCTCAATAGTTGAACACACATGAGAGGCATCTTCGTTAAATATCTGTTCTTCACCGGTAACCAAAGAGACAGGAATATCCTCTTTTTTAAGGGTTTCATACCCTTCCAGAGCTAAAAGTCTTAGGGGAGCTAAATATATCCCGCAATCTGCACTTTTCAGCTCTTGCATGGCACGATAGGTTTTCCCACTGTTGGTTGGTCCTACAAAAAAGTAGAGTTTTCTTTGCATACTTCTTGCTAAGGGATAAAGTGTTTTTAAATCACAATTTAAAAGTTGATGTAATTGGTCTTGCCATGTTGTTTTCATGAGGCTATTATAATGAATACAATATAATATACCATTAAATTAGGAGCCATATATTAATGAATTGCGAATATTTTGGGAAATGCGGAAGCTGTACTTTGTATGCCATGAGTTATGATGAACAACTTTTGTATAAAGTACAAAGAGAAGAAGAGAGATTTAAGCCTTTTACCACGTTAAAATTTGATGTTATTCAAAGTGAAAACAGTCATTTTAGAAACCGAATTGAATTTAAAATATGGAAAGATTTCAGCAACGAAAACCAACCAACACTCTCTTATGCCATGAATGACATCAATAAAAATGTCCTAGAAATTTCAAGTTGTTCTATTGTCTGTGCTAAAATTGCACAACTCATGCCTGTGCTTCTAAATAAACTTCAACAAGAGAGCATTTTAAGAACAAAACTTTTTAGCATAGAGTTTTTAACGTCATCTACAAACGATACCCTTGTAACATTAATATATCACACCAAACTTACCGATGAGTGGATTACAAAAGCCCATGCGTTAGAAAAAGAGTTTTCTATTAAAATAATGGGACGTTCTAAAAAACAAAAAATCGTTCTGAGTGAAGACTATATTAAAGAGCGTTTGATTATCAATGAAAAGCCCTATTACTTTCACTATAAAGAGGGTGGTTTTACTCAACCTAATACCAACGTAAATATACAAATGGTTGAATGGGTCTTAAACCATTCTAAAGGAGGAGGTGATTTATGTGAGCTTTATTGTGGTGGGGGGAATTTTACCATTGCATTATCGACTCAGTATGAAAAAGTCTTAGCCACTGAGATTTCAAAAACTTCGATTAAATCGGCTCAATTAAATTGTACGTTAAATGATATTCACAACATTGCCTTTATACGAATGAGTGCCGAAGAGTTTGTAGAGGCTCTCAATGAAAAAAGAGCCTTTAACAGACTCAAAGAGATTGATTTAAAAAGTTATCAATTCTCAACCATCTTTGTGGATCCTCCAAGAGCGGGATTGGATGACCTAACTCGGAATTTAGTCAAAGATTTTGAGCAAATCATCTATATCTCTTGCAACCCAGAGACACTTCATCGTGATTTAGAAGAGTTAATTAAAACACATGAGATTCAAAACATTGCTCTTTTTGACCAATTTGCCTATACCCAACACATTGAAAGCGGTGTTATTTTAACTAAGAGAAAATCCTAAGAAATGTATAACAGTTAAAGCTCTTTTACTGAACTTTTCTTAAGATTAGCTTTTATTATTATTTTTTTCAAAAAATTGTTATATTTTAGAGAAAAAACATTGTTTTATATTTGACATACTCATTCATGTTAGGTTAATCTTTTACTATAAAATAAAAAAAGGTTAAGCCATGAGAATCAATACAAACATAGCTTCATTAAATGCTCAAGAAGCCAACAGCAATACAAATATTAAGCTGAACAATGCTCTTGAGAAATTAAGTTCAGGTCTAAGAATCAATAAGGCAGCAGACGATGCTTCGGGATTAGCAATTGCAGATAAGTTAAGAACGCAAGCAACTTCTATTAAACAAGGAATTGACAATGGTAATTCTGCAATTACGTTATTACAAATTGCAGATAAGTCAATGGCAGAGCAATCTCAAATTTTAGACACGGTTAAAGCCAAACTAATTCAAGCCAATACCGCAACAACATCTACTGCAGGTAGAAACTCTATTGCTTCAGATATTTCAAAACTCTTAACACAGTTGGATAATATTGCAAAATCAACCAACTATAATGGTACCCAACTGATTTCAAGTGCGTCTGGTACAAGTTCTGCACCAGCACTTAACTTCCAAGTAGGTGAAGATGCCGTAAACAATAAAATCAGTTCAACAGCAATCAATTCGAATACAACAGCATTAAGTTTATCTGCCTTCACATCTATTTCAGTAATGGGTGCTGCAACTGCAGCCAATGCTCAATCAACAGTTGATGCAGCTATTACAACTCTGAATACATACAGAGGGGCGATTGGGTCTATTCAAAACCAAGTTGAATCAGCCGTAAGAAACTTAATGACTCAAGAGACTAATGTTAAAGCAGCAGAATCTATTATTCGTGATGTTGATTATGCTGCAGAGAGTGCAAACTTTAATAAACAAAACATTATTGCACAAGCTGGAACGTTTGCAATGAGCCAAGCAAATCAAGTACAACAAAACGTTCTTAGATTGTTACAATAATCTCTATAATTCTTCTTAACTTTTAAGCCCAACTCTTGTGAGTTGGGCTTTTTTTTTGCTATTTACAAAATTTTATAAACTTTTCTTTTTTTTAGTATAAATTTAAGCTAATTCTAAGAAATGGTGTGTCATACTTCTCTTATATAAATTAGGGGTCAATTGATTCCGAAGAGTTTTAACTTTTACGTTTTTACTCTATGCTTGCTCACACAAGAATGTTTCCGGCGTAAGTTTTTTTAAAATTTACAATGTGTCATAATTAAAAAGGATTTATTATGAGAATTAATACCAACGTAGCGTCTTTAAACGCACAAGAAGCAGCGAATTTAACTAACTCTAGAATGCAAAGTGCATTAGAAAAATTAAGTTCAGGTCTTAGAATTAATAAAGCGTCAGATGATGCTTCTGGTTTAGCAATTGCTGATAAACTTAGAACTCAAGCGACTTCTATTAATCAAGGTATCGACAATGGTAACTCTGCAATTGCACTTTTACAAATTGCAGATAAATCAATGGCAGAACAATCTAATATTCTAGATTCTGTTAAAGCCAAATTAATTCAAGCAAATACGGCAACTACTTCAACAGCAGGTAGAAATGCGATTGCTGCAGATATTGCAAAATTGATGACTCAATTTGAAAATATTGCAAAATCTACGAACTATAATGGGACAGATTTAATTTCAACTAATGCTACAGATTTAGATTTCCAAGTGGGTGAAAGTTCCAGCAATAACAAAATCACATTGTCTGCAGTTAAATCTCAATTGGCTAATTATACAGGAATATCTTCATTAAACAGTCTTTCAGCAATTACAGCTGCTTCAGCAGGAACCTTAGAAGGTCTTGTTGATACTGCAATTAATGATTTGAATAAAAAAAGAGGTTCTATTGGGTCTGTTCAAAACCAAGTTGATTCAGCCGTAAGAAACTTAATGACTCAAGCTACTAACGTTAAAGCAGCTGAATCTATTATCAGAGATGTTGATTATGCGAAAGAAAGTGCAAACTTTAATAAACAAAACATTATCGCTCAAGCAGGTGCTTATGCTATTTCTCAAGCGAATGCTGCGCAACAAAATGTTCTTAGATTACTTCAATAAGAAGTAATCTAGCATAGCAAATTTATTTGCGTTGAATGTTTCTTTGAAAACGTATTAAGACTTTTACAATAAGTCGTTAAAGTAGCAGTTTTACTGCTACGATATGCGTTAATTTAAAAGCTCAAACCAAAGGTTTGAGCTTTTTTTATTGATTTAATATATTCTCTTCTATCAATTTTTTATAATCCAAAATAAATGTTTCAACGTCATCAAACCAAAATGCTGCAACCTTATCTATTTTAGAGGATTCATTCTTCATTTTAGCTGTATTAAATGAATAGTCAATATAGATATTTACAATAGGAATAAAGAGTGAAATTACTTTAGAAAGAGTGGAAGGTCTATCCTCTGATTTTTCTATAAATAGCTTAATAATCTCACGAAAATAGAGTTTAAAATTGTCATATGTGTAAAATTTTATTTTACGAAATTCTTGAATTAAAAATAAAATTTCATCTAATTTCTCATTGTATCGTTTTATTCTCGCTACTTGTTCTTTATCTAAACCAATGGAACTGGTTTCATTTAACTCATTCAAAATCATGTTTTGAAATAATTGATTTTTTTCCAACTCCTTAAACTCATCAATCTTTATATTTTCAATTAATGTTGGTTGCGTACCTTTTATAAATGCTCCATGTGTACACAAATTATAGATATGTTGAAAATTCTCTTTTTCTATGTTGTTATAATAGACCAAAGAGTTATTTAATAGTCGTGTTGTTAATACCTTATCCTCAAAATTACCTTTTACTCTTACGAGATCATCTGATAAACTGAAGGTTCCTTTTTCGGCACTTGATTTAATGTTGTTTAAATCGAACTTTTTAGCGTGACTTGAAGAATCACTGGAGTGAGATGAGCCTTCTTTTTGATGAAGTGCCAAATCTGTTCCCAATAAATATAACTCTTTTGCACCAAATTCTAAAAGTAATTTGTATCCAAACTCTCCTACACTGTGACCACTTAAGGGAGTATCATCATTTAACGAAATCATTGTTTCATATAAAAAAAGTTTCTCCTGATTAAATCTATCAAGAATTTTTTGTTCAGTCATGGCTGAAGCTAAAATAATCACATCTTGAATTTTTTGTGTACTTTCCAAATCAAATTGCAATTTATTCAACGCCTTATAACTGCCATCTAAAGTTACTATAATATCAGGTACTATTTCCTGATTTAACAGTTTCTTATAAGTTGCTCCTATTGTTACTAGTATGAATTTTTTTTGATGTTGCTTAACCCATTGAATATTTTCTTCCAATGAAGGACCTGCACACAAGTATAAAATAGGTTTACTACTAAATAAAGGAAGCATTTTATTCAAAGGAAATTTTATAAACTTATAATGATTTACTCTGAGTATTAAATTTCGTATCACATTATAAAGAATCATATTATAATTAAACGCCGTAGGTTTAGCGATTGCAATTCCATTTAATACTTGCTCAAATGATTCTTGTATATTATAATCGGTTGTATAAAATTTAATGATATGATTTTCCCAATTATTTAAATAGAGATAATTCATTATTTTTTTTTCAAAAATAGCAGCATCGTCCATAATAGAAAATCGCACACTCGCATTATCAATTAATATTGTGTAGTCAACAACAAATAAAGACAGACGAAATATCTCCAAATTGGGTTCATGCACAAAATACGTTTTTGCTTTAATTTTTTTTGCAATTAATGGAATATGTCTTCCTAAGAGTGTTCCTATAAATATAAACTTGGAAATTTCTTTCAATTTTTTTGGTTTGTTAACATCTTCTTTTAAAATTTGAACATATTTTTGTAAATCGCAATACACTTTTATGAAACTTTCATTATTTTCCGTAATGGTGCTTTTATCAAATTCTAGAGTTTCAATATCACTTATTTTATAAAGTTCTCTTTCAAAAAGGGAAAAAGAGCCTTTCATATCAAACCCAACACTGTTCAAGGCTTTATTCTTATATGCTTTTGGTTTTTTATGATACAAATAGGTATCTGTATGTACATCATAAATATCAAACTCACCCTCTTGCTCTAAAAAATCAATTTCATATCGAGGAGAGTATGTTTGAGTATCAATAGCATGAGATAAATTAACAACCCTTTCATATAAAAGGTTGTCTTCTTCTTGTAAAAATTCCAAATTTCTAAAATATGTTTTAAGTAAAATATTTTGTAACTCTTGTTGAGCTTTTTCTTTAGACATTTATAACCTTTGCTTAATGAGTTAAATATTATACTATGGTATGAATAAAAATAAAGAACTGGCTGAAATTCAGCAGACATTAGAGCAAATATATCTTAAAAATATGAACTTTTTTAAAAGCAAATTTGCTTCACTTTATGATGCCATTATTCAATTCCAAAATTTACAACTTGAACACTATTCATTGGATTTTACCAATAACCATTTTGAACTGACCTTCTTAAAAGACAATGTCAAACAGTATGGCTGTGACCCGTTTCTTGATGCACAAAAAAGGCTCAAAGAGTTTACTTTTTCCAATGCTTTTGCCATGATTCAATTAAAACCCCTTGAAAAAAAACGACATTATGAAAATGAAATCAATGCATATGAATATCTCAATGAGTATATCACTTGTTTTACTGAAACAAACATCACCCAAGAGGTTCAAAAGTTTATTTTCGTAGGTACACTGCTTGGCGTTCATATCAATGATTTTCATAATCAACTCAGAGCCAAATCTTATTTGATTATTGAGCCTGATATTGAAATCTTTCGACTCTCAATGTTTATGACAGACTATGAAACTTTAGCCCAAAACAGTTCACTTTATTTTTGTATAGCACAAAGTGAATCACAAATAAATAGTATCGTCAATCAATTTTTAGAAGAGTTTCAAGAGTATAACCATTTTATTCACTACGAATTGGGCTCGCAAAAAAATGCGCATCTCATTCCAAAACTCTCTTTACTCTTAACACAATTCAATGAAATGAGATACCCTTTCAGTGAATATATTCTGAGTTTACAAAGAGGGTATCACTATTTTTTTAACCAAAATAAACCTATTTTAGATTTATCCAAAGAGTATACGTTTTTAGAGAACAAGAAAGTAATATTTTTAGGCGCTGGTCCATCATTGGGGGAAAATATCAAATGGTTAGAGAAGAACCAAAAAGAGTTTATTATTGTAGCTTCTTCGGCTGTTTTAAAACAGCTTGAACTTTTTCTCATTAAACCCGATGTCATTATTATTCTGGATGCAAAAAAAGAGCAAATGATTAGACAATTTGATGTATCCCCTTCATTTTATGAAAAAACCATTATCTTAGCCTCTATTAAAATTGATTTTGATTTGTATACCATTTTAAAACATAATCCCATCTTTTTTATGCAAAATACACTGGAACTTTTTTTAGGAAATGGCTTCTTTTCAGGCATAACCGTAGGAGATATTGGCACAGGAATTTTACTGAAACTGGGCGTTACCAAGCTTTATTTACTGGGAATTGATGCCGCAATCAACTCAAAAACAGGAGCAACCTATGTCGGTACACATGAATCATCCACACAAGTAGATTTAAGTAATAATAACACATCATCGTCCATTGATTTTGAAAAAGATATTCTTTATGTCAAAGGTAACTTCCAAGAACAAGTGCCCACTTTTATTGAATACAGTGAAATGATCGAACAGTTAAACCATACACTTCAAAAAGCTGATTCAAAAGTAAACATCTATAATCTCTCCGATGGAGCCTATTTTAAGAACACGCACCCCACACATACAAAAGATGTAAAATTTACAGAAGCCATCGATAAGGCAACATTTTATGATGAATTTACACAAGCGTTAAATACTATAAGCAAAACAAGACTCAGTTCATTGGACAGTAAAAACATTCAAAAAGAGAGAAAGATTTTAAAGAAAATATCTGCCATCAAAAACGATGAACATTTTTACAAAAACTTTTTACAACTCAAAAGAAATTTTGAATACTCAATTATTTTAAGTATTATCAACAAATATTTTAATTTGATTAATCCCTATTATAACTTTTTCGATTCTAAAAAAGAAGCAAATAAAATACGTCAACACCAAATAGCACAACTCGTAGAAAAATTAAACACTATTTATGCCACTGTAAAAGAAAAATAACTCATGAAAATTTTATTAATAACGTATGACAATGAATCACTCGTACAATGGTTTCCACAAAGTATTGCCTATATTGCAGGAACCTTACTCAAACACCATCACGAAGTTGAAATATATGAACAAGACATTCACCACTACCCCGAATCTCACCTCACAGAAAAACTGAACAATGAATATTACGATGTCGTGGGATTGAGTTTTATTGGCGGGTATTATGAGTACAAAAAAGCGTTAAAGATTTCGCAAGCCATTAACAATTCAACGCAAAGACCTTTATATCTTATAGGTGGTTTTGGCCCAAGCCCTGAACCTCAATATTTTTTAGAAAAAACAGAAGCAGATGTCATTATTCGAGGTGAAGGTGAAAATACCATCATTGACCTCTTAGAGCATTATGAAAACAAAAAATCTTTCAGTACCGTTTTAGGCATTGCTTACCAAAAAAATGGCAAAACCTATGTCAATGGAGATCGACCTTTAATTGAAGATGTCGATACCATTGTTATGCCTGCGTATCATCTGTTTAATATTGAGCATTACCGATTGCTTCGTATGCCAAACTGCAGTTCAACGGATTTTATTATGCCAGTGCTCAGTGGTCGTGGCTGTACTTTTACCTGTAATTTTTGCTACCGAATGGACAAAGGATTTCGAGCACGAAGCAATGCATCCATTATTGAAGAGATTAAATATCTTCAAAAAAATTACGGTATTACCTACATTGCATTTTCCGATGAACTGCTGATGTCTTCCATTGGTCGAACCATGAGTCTGTGTGAAGACATTATCAAATCAGGTCTAAAAATCAAATGGGACTGTAATGGGCGATTAAACTATGCCAAACCCAAAGTGCTCAAACTCATGAAAGAAGCGGGTTGTGTTTTTATCAACTATGGCATTGAAGCCTTTGATGATGTCATTTTAAAAAATATGGACAAAGTCTTAACCACCAAACAGATTGAAAGTGGTATTCAAGCCACACTTGATGAAGGAATCAGTCCTGGATTTAATATTATTTTTGGAAATATTGATGAAACCAAAGAAACCCTTATGCAAGGGGTGAATTTTCTGTTAAAATATGATGATGGTGCACAATTAAGAACCATACGTCCAGTGACACCCTACCCAGGTTCACCTTTGTATCATTATGCAATCAAAGAGGGACTTTTAAAAGATGTGGCTGATTTTTATGAAAATAAACACACCAATTCAGACCTATTGACCTGTAATTTCACTAAACTTACAGATGAAGAGTTTTATGAGGCACTGTATGAAGCCAATTCACTCTTATTGCAAAATTATCAACGAAGATTATTGGAAAGAACAACTCAACAATTAGAGAATTTATATAAAAACAAAGATGCAACATTTCGAGGATTTAGACAAACCTAAAGGCGATATTATGAACTTTAACAAAACAATCAAAATTGGTAATCACATTATTGATGAAAACAGTGCCACATTTATCATTGCAGAAGCAGGGGTCAATCATGGTGGTGATATAAGCATTGCCAAACAACTTATTGATGTAGCGTGTCGGGCAGGAGCAGATGCTGTCAAATTTCAAGCCTTTAAAACAGAAGCATTGATTTTGCAAAACGTTGCCAAAGCGCCTTACCAACAGCAAACCACAAGCAAAAGTGAATCACAATTTGATATGTTGAAAAAACTTGAAATCACTCAAGCACAAAACATAGAGTTACAACGCTATTGTAAAGAAAAAAACATCCTCTTTTTAACCACCCCCTTTGATGAACAAAGTTTGGATGAATTGGATGAATTAAATTTAGATGCCTATAAAATTGCCTCAACCGATACAACCAATCTTCCCTTTTTAGAAAAAGTGGCCAAAAAAGGCAAACCCATCTTTTTATCCACAGGGATGTCCTTCTTTTCAGAAGTGGAATTGGCGTTAAAAACAATTAAAATGTACAATCAAGATGTGGTCTTGCTTCAATGCAGTGCCAATTATCCTATCCAAGACAATGAAGCGCATTTAGCAGTTTTAAACAGCTACAAAAAAGCTTTTGATATGTTGTTGGGTTATTCAGACCATACCGTTGGTATTGGGGCAGCACCATTTGCTATTCCAATGGGCGTTAAAGTGGTTGAAAAACACTTCACTTTGGACAAAACCAACAGTGGGCCAGACCATCAAGCTTCATTATGCCCTGAAGAACTCATTGAATTTGTTCAATTAGTCAAACGTGTGGACACTTACATGGGAAGCAGCATTAAAAAACCCAATTTAAGTGAACTCAAAACCAGAGAATCGCTTCAAAAATCACTGGTTGCTTCATGTGAAATCAGACAAGGCGAACACTTCAGTGCACACAATATCATCGCAAAACGAACGGGGGGAAAAGGGATTTCACCCATATATTTTGATGAACTTTTAAATTGTGTTGCAACCAAAAATTATAAACAAGATGACATCATAGAACTATGAAAAAAATATCCATCATCGGCGCAGGAGGGCATACTCGCTCTTCACTTAATTTACTTAAAACACATTTTTCACTAAATCAATTGACAATATACGATGAAACCTATTCATCGGATACAAAAGAGTTGATTCAAGCGGTTCCTGTTGTAGGCAAAATAACCAACATACCTAAAGAGAGTTTGGTTTTCTTATCCATTGGCGACAACACAAAACGAGAATCACTCTTTCACTCCTTTAGAAATAGTCTCATTCAAGACTCTCTTACACATCCAACAACTTACATTGAAGAGGGTGTCAAAATAGGTATGGCCAATCAAATTTTTGCCCATGTTTATATTAATTCTAATAGCTCACTTGGTGATAACAACATCATCAACAGTGGTGCCATACTTGAGCATGAGGTCACAGTTGGTCATCATAATCATATCTCAGTGGGAGCGCGATTATGTGGCCGTGTAACGCTTGGCAGTCGTTGTTTTGTGGGAGCAAGTGCAACCATCATTGATAAAGTCTCTGTTTGTGATGATGTCATCATCGGTGCTGGTGCAGTTGTTACAAACAATATCACCCAAAGTGGCACTTATGTCGGCGTTCCGGCAAGGAAAATCAAATGATTTATGTTTCATCCTCTTGTGTAAAGCATGCTCATATTAAAGACTCAGTTGAAGAGCTTGCCCTCAATGGATTTCAAAACATTGAACTCTCTGGTGGGACACAATATTATGAGGGGTTTGAAGATGATTTGCTGGATTTAAAAGTAAAATACAGTTTGAATTATCTTTGCCACAACTATTTCCCTCCTCCTAAAGAGCACTTTGTTCTCAATTTGGCTTCTTTGAATGATGAAATTTATGAAAAATCTTTTAATCACCTCATCCATGCCATTGAACTTTCTAAACAATTAGGGGCAAAACAGTTTGGTTTTCATGCGGGATTTTTAATTGATATCAAGGTCAATGAAATCGGTAAAAAAATTACTCGAGAATCGCTTTTTGATAAAACTCTCTCTTTAGAGAGATTTTGTCTGGCCTTCAAAGCACTGCAAAAAATAGCTGCTTCCTTAGAGCTCTATCTTGAAAACAATGTCTTTTCAAGTACAAACTTTACCACCTATGAAGGGGAACAATTTTTTATGTTGTGTTGTTTTCAAGATTACCAAGAATTGCGGAAAGTTTTAGACTTTAATTTACTTTTAGATGTGGCACACTTAAAAGTGAGTTCTCACACCTTATCTCTGAACTTTGAAGAGGAATTAAGCCATATGCTTCAAGCGTCTGATTATGTGCACATCAGCGATAACGATGCTCTGCATGATTTAAACCATAGCTTAACAAAAAATTCAGAACTTTTAACCATGATGCAACACCATGATTTACACAATAAAGATTTTACCTTAGAAATATATGATAATATTAACAAAATAAAAGAGAGTTATACCCTACTACAAGAGGCAATCCAATGATAGCAAATATGCTTTGTAAAGAGACTGATACACTGATTCAAGCAATGAAAATTATCAATGAGAATGCAATGGGAGTTGCATTTGTGGTTGATGAAGAAAACACCCTTTGTGGAACCATCACCGATGGAGATATAAGAAGAGCTCTACTTGCAGATACCAGTTTGCAAGAGATAGTTAAAAACGTGGTTTCAAAAAATTTTATTTATGCTTATTGGAATGAGTCATATGAAGCCCTTATCAAAAAAATCACTTATAAAATTAAAATCATTCCCATTGTAGACAAAAACAAAAAAGTGGTGGATTATTTTCAATACAAACAAAACATCTATTTCCCTGTAGCCATTCCTAACCTTAATGGAAATGAGTTCAAATATCTCACCGATGCGTTTATGAGTACTTGGATTTCAAGCAGTGGTGAGTATATCAATAAACTGGAAAAAGAGTTCTCGGCTTACAGTGATTGTTTATATGGTGTTGCCGTGTCGAATGGTACCGTTGCCTTACATCTTGCATTAATTGCTTTGGATATTAAAGAAGGGGATGAAGTCATTATTCCTGATTTTACTTTTGCAGCAACGATTAATGCCGTCCTTCATGCCAAAGCCACCCCAGTGATTGTCGATATTGAAGAGAAGAGTTGGTGCATTGATCCCAAAGCCATAGAAAAAGCGATTACACCCAAAACAAAAGCCATTATTCCCGTGCATATTTATGGGCAAGCATGTGATATGGAAGCCATTATGAACATTGCCAAAAAACACCATTTAAAAGTCATTGAAGATTGTGCGGAAGCACACGGTGCCAAATTCCAAGACAAAAAAGTAGGGAGTTTTGGCGACATTGGGTGTTTCTCTTTTTTTGGGAATAAAGTCATTACCACAGGTGAAGGAGGAATGTGTACAACTAACTCTTTAGACCTTGATGAAAAAATGAGAGTGTTACGAGACCATGGAATGAGTAAAACAAAGCGATATTGGCATGATGTTGTAGGGTACAATTACAGACTGACCAATCTGCAAGCAGCTATTGGAGTGGCGCAATTAGAGAGAATTGATGAGATTCATAAAAACAGAAGAATGTATGAAAACAACTACAAAACAGTTTTAGAAAAATCAAATTTCCATTTCCAAGACAATTTACCTCAGCGAGAGAGAATTACATGGTTGGTCTCTCTTTTAGTTCCAAAGCATATTAACAGAGATGCCTATATGAGTCAGCTTAAAACCAATGGCATTGATGCACGACCATTTTTTTACCCTCTAAGTGATATGGATATTTATAAACCCTATTGTAAAGAGTTTACCCCCATTACCCATAAAATATCCAAAGTAGGTATAAATCTGCCTACGTATGAGAGTTTGAAAAGTATAGAAGAGATTAAGGAAATTCTAAAAAATGTATAAAAACAAAACTTTTTTAGCCATCATCGCTGCACGAGGGGGAAGCAAAAGATTGCCAAAAAAAAACATCTTAGATGTAGCAGGAAAACCACTGATTGCTTGGAGTATTGAAGCGGCATTACAAAGTAACTGCCTTGATGAAGTGATGGTTACGACTGATGATGATGGAATTATAAAAATTGCCAAAGAGTATGATGTACAAGTACCTTTTAAACGACCCGAAGCATTAGCCAATGATACAGCTTTGCGTCCTGATGTGATTAAACACACACTGAACTTTTATAAAAATGTGTTAAAAAAAGAGTTTGATTATATTGTTTATTTACAACCCACTTCACCATTAAGAACAGCAGAAGATATTGACAATGCCATAGAGTATTTGTTTGAAAAAGAAGCCGATGCGATAGTTTCAGTATGTGAAGTGGAACATCCCATTCATTGGAGTGGCACATTGCCACAAAACAAAGAGATGAGCCAATTTTTAGACAAAGTGGCTGTACTATCAAGAAGTCAAGATTTACCAAAAAATTACAGACTTAATGGTGCCATTTATATCTGTAACACGAACAAATTCTTAGAACAAGGATGTTTGTTCCTCAAAGAGAATATTTTTGCCTATGAAATGCCTCAAAATCGCTCGATTGATATTGATATGCAATTGGATTTGGATATTGCTTCTGTGTTGCTTGAAAAACGTTTCTCTTTAAAAAGTTAAAGAATATTATCCACCATTTTGGAGATATCTAAATTCATATTTGCAAAAACATTTTGTTCATTTTTTCGTGGATTTTCTAGCAGAGAATAGACTTGTTGCAACAACTCCTCTTTGGTATTAACCCAAACCATCAAGTGATTGTCAATTTGATATTTATCATAATGACAGATAAAACTTCGTGTTGAAATCGTGGGTGTATTGAAAAAACATGCTTCTGTGTTTAATGTACCTCCACCACCTATAAACAAGTCTGCAAAAGCTAAAAGGTGTTGTAAAACCACTTTCTCTTCTAAGATAGTAGCATAAGGGAATTCATCTTTTAAATACGCCGCTTCATATCTTGGAATTATAACAATATTTGAGTGCGTAGTGTTATGTATCTCTTCTAAAGCTTCATATAAAATAGGAAATTTTTTATCCACATATGAGGCTTTATACTCCTCTTCTCGAATAATAATTAACTTTTTACTTAAATCCAAATTATACGGTTTTAATATCTCTTGAACATATTTAAACTCAGGTTTGAACTCTTTTAACCAAATTAAAGGGTCAATAAAATCATAATCAAATATTTGTTCTTCATCTAAAGAGAAACGAAGAAATATTTCATCGGGTACTACAAACGGCTTGAATACTTTACTTGAAAGAGGCAAAGTTAATCTCGCCTGAGGAAGCGCTTTTTTAAAATTGGCTGTGTAGTCTGATAATGGAATGTCATAAAAATTAATAACAGGAATCCCCAAACCAAAAGCAACTCTGTTGGCATCAACAGAACACAAACAGACCAATCTGTCAATATCATAAAGTGTCACAAACTCCATAAGCGCTTTTTGTCTTTCAATGGAAGCATGCAATTTATCTCGTAAATTAGCCCCACCAAATTCACCTCGGTTGACAAAGGTCATATTGTAGAGTTTGAGTAACTCAACCACTTCAGAGTAGCCTGCCCCTTCACGTGCAGTAATTAATACTTTTTTTCCTCTTTTTTCAATCTCTTTAATGATGGGAATAAAAAAAAGTACCGATTTTGGCGTTACTAAATCAAACCATATCATGCTATTAAATTAACCCTTTCTCTTTATACTCATCGTACCACCAAGGTCTTAGAGGAATAACATCATTTTCACTGAAAGCAAACGCATATTTTCCTCCACTGTAAGGCACCATTCCTACAGATTTTACATCAGAATTTACAATTTCACACTTATTAGCACACGTAAACAGACAATCCTTTTGACACTCTTTGTTCTCTATCTTATCCAAGATGTGTAAACTCTTCTCTAGCGCTTGATCAAAGCCACCATCGGTTCTTATATTCCCCATTTGTAAATAAGGCAACCATAGCAAACATGGATATAAATTCCCATACGGATCCACATCGACATTTCGACTTCCCATATAACAATTCATGTCAAACTTTTTTCCATCGAATAAGGCTTTTTGGAATTGGTATTTAAATGCATATCGGCTTTTGTCATATCCAATGGCAATTAACTGTCTGTCAATTTCAGCTCTGTCTTCAACGGTTAAAAAGAAATCATCTCGAGCTAACTCTTTTTGAGTTAAATTATCTTTGACATTTCTGTATCTTTCTGGATTAAATCGTCCGTATCCAATATATAATCCCACACCTAACTCTTTGGCAAAATTATATGCCCATTCAATTTGATGAAGATTTTGTTTGTAAATGGTAAATTGCAGTCTTAATGCGACACCTTTTATTTTTTTTAATCGTTCAATTGTTTCGATTGATTTGGCAAATCCATCTTTATGCAGTCGTATTTTTGCATTGACTTCTTCATCTCCATCTAAAGAGATATCCAATCTGATGAGATTCATCTTTTTCAAAGCATATCGGGCAATCTCTTCATGGCGGTCAGGAAACCAACCCGTAATAGGTGAATCTATTACCGTATCCGGATGAAATTTTGCAATTGAATCAATGGCTTTAAAATAGTTATCACTTAAATGAGGCTCACCCCCTGTGATATGTACTTTTTTCAAATCCAAATATTTTGATGAAAAAATAGAATCAAGTTCGGCACTTGTTAACTCTTCATTCTGTCGTTTAGGTAATTTCCACATCGAACAAAATCGACATGGACCAGGACAATAATCTGAGACCTGGTAAGAAATATCTTCTATTTTATATCTGCTTAACATTATTAACCTTTTAATCTGTTTTTAAAATAATTGATTGTTTTTATTAATCCCTCTTCAAGTTGAATGGTCGGATTAAAATTAAGCTCTTTTTGAGCAAGTGTAATATCGGGTTGTCTTTGTTTTGGGTCATCTTGAGGTAACTCTTTGAAAACCAATTGTGAATTGCTGTTGGTCAATTCAATCACTTTTTGTGCCAATTGTAACATAGTGAATTCATATGGATTTCCCAAATTCACAGGACCTGTAAAATTCTCTTTGTTCATTAATTTAATCAATCCATCAATTAAATCATCTACATAACAAAAACTTCGCGTTTGATTGCCTTGTCCAAAAATAGTAATATCTTCACCTTTTAAAGCTTGTACAATAAAATTACTGATGACTCTTCCATCATCTGGGTGCATATTGGGACCATAGGTGTTAAAAATTCGAGCAACTTTGATATTGACATCGTGTTGTCGTTTATAATCAAAAAAGAGTGTTTCTGCACACCGTTTTCCCTCATCGTAACACGCTCTTGGACCAATGGTACTAACTGCACCTTTGTAATTTTCAGGCTGTGGATGAACTTCGGGGTCTCCATAAATTTCAGAGGTACTGGCTTGTAATATTTTGGCTTTGATTCGTTTGGCAAGTCCCAGCATATTAATGGCACCAATCACCGATGTTTTTGTCGTTTGCACCGGATCAAATTGATAATGCACAGGACTTGCAGGACAGGCTAAATTATAAATTTCATCCACTTCAACATATAAAGGAAACGTCACGTCATGTCGAATCAATTCAAAGTAGGGATTATCTAAAAGTTCAATAATATTTTGTTTGTTTCCCGTAAAAAAATTATCCACACAAATAACTTCGTTGCCTTGTTCTAAAAGTCTTTTACATAAATGTGAGCCTAAAAATCCAGCACCACCCGTTATTAGTATTCTTTTTTTCACGGTCAACTCTTTTTATTTTCTAAATAAAATTTTACTATATCTTTATACGCAATAAGCTTTTTTAAAAAAGGAATATGCATTTCCAAAAACAAAACTCGCGTATAAAGTTTCAACAACTCATAATCATATCTGTCATGCGTTTTAAACTCAGCAACTAAATTAAAACTATTTTTAAAGAAAACCTCATCTAAATCTAATATCTCTACAGCTTTCTTTTTCAAAGTGCCAATACGTTTTAATCTTTCAAATTTTCTGTTATTGGGGATAGCTTTATTATAGTAACCATTATTGCCATGTATTCTATATCTAGTTAATCTTTTAGAAGAAAAATAAGATTGGGTTAACATTGCTGACATATAAACAATAACATCATCAGCTTGTATTCTCCAACCATTTTCATCTTCAATAGGAAAAATTTGTTCAGCTATCTTTTTTGAAATACTTAATGTAGAACAAATTCCTCCAACATACTTTGAGATGTAATAAAGTAAAAAAAGATTTTGACCATTATATGGATATCTAATTGGTTCATACCCTTTAGGTGCATTATTATCAAAAATCATTGTATGATCATTGAAAATATATTCATACCCTTGCTCATACAAGGCTACTATCTCTTCAAGCTTGTTACTTTCAAATTCATCATCACTATCTAAAAAGCAAATAAGTTCACCTTTTATTTCTTTTATTCCAATATTGAAAGCTGAAGCTTGTCCTCCATTTTCTTTAAAAATTGCCTTGATTTTAGTTGGTTCTTTTTGTGTATAAGAGTTAATAATCTCTTTTGAAGAATCTGTTGATCCATCATCAACAACAATTATTTCATAGTTTTCATAGCTTTGATTTAAAACAGAATCAATTGCATTTGCTATATATTTTTCATAATTATAATTATCTATTACAACAGATACTAAAGTATTCATTTTTTTACTTTCCATTGGTTATTAATAAAATATTTTGGATCCAATATAGAAAAGTCTAGTTTAATTGAGTTAGCTTCATCTTCTCCAAACACTGAAATATAATCACTATGAAAGCCATCACAAATATCTTGTAAACTACAGTTCTCACAAGCTTTCAATTTTTTATATTCTAAATGTTTTTGGGCTCTTAATTTTGCATTTTGTTTATATAAAAACTCTTTAGGAATGTTTGCACTTAAAAGTTTTATCAAATGCTCTTTTATATCAACTTCTTTCATATAGTGCTGTTTTGTTCCATGTTCTGACATATTTGAAAAATCGATTCCATTAAACTTTTTGATTCCATACATTAAAATAGGTATAGTTTCATCTAAAGTATCAGAATTTGAACGTTGATTAAATCTTGTTGTCCAAGTCCATGAATTATAATCCCATTCATGAGGATCATATGAAAGTTGCTGAAAATTATAACTGTTTTTTAAATACTTCTCATTTACCATACAAAGGGGAAAGTATCTAATATTTGTCTCAATATCTTCATTTTCAAGCATATCAATTGCTTTTTCCAAAGGTTCTTTGATAGAAGTATAATTAGGAACGTCAGTGGAATCTCTATTTCCTTTTTGATCAGCAAAAGGATTAAAAGCAATAAAATTTACCGCTTTACAACCAGTTTCAATAGCTAATGTTGCAATATCAGAAAACTGGTTTACTACCTCTTTTGTCATAGTACAATTTAATCTAAAAGGTATCTCTAACTCTTGAAGAACCTTTAAAGCTTCCATCTGTTTTAAACTTCCATTTTTATGCCCTACAATTCTATTATAGGTTTCACCAATAGCATGAATACTTACTAAAAAATCATTTACTCCTGCTTCTTTAAACTTTAGAACCCTTTTTCTGTCAGATAAGACTATGGCATTTGTAATAAGTGTTGGTTTTAAACCTATTGAATTACAATACTCAACTAACTCAAGAATATATGGATAGATAGTTGGTTCTCCACCTTGAATATCAATTGCTGTGTTTCCATAAACATATCTAAGGTTATAACAGATTTGTTTAGCTTTTTTTAGAGACATAAAAGGGTGCTCAGGATGTTGCTTATTATCAATTTTATCAATAAAATAGCAAAAATAGCATGCTAAATTACAAGTTTGTCCTAACCAAATAACACCTCTTTTTGTTATCTCTTTTTTTGTAGTTTTAATTGTTTGTATCTCTACTTTTTTATCTGTTTTATAATATTTTCTTGCCCAATCTAACAAATCACTCATAATTGTTTCTCCTGAGAATTTAATATTAACTTTATATATAGCTGGTTCAAGTCTTCTAACTGTGTTTTAAAAATCAAATTAAAATCAAATTTTTTAATATTCTCTTTTACTTTTAATAACTCTTCTAGATCTAATTGAAAACTTTCAGAAGTTATTTGTTCATTACTAAAAGCAATTCCTAATCCATTTTCTAATATAAAATCAGAACTTTTTTCATATTCTTTTGAAATTATTACAGGTATTCCAGCAGCTAAATAAGTAAATATTTTAGTAGGATACATGTATTTATATGCAATATTAGAACTTTTTGAAATTTGTGAACAGTTTATTAAACATAGTCCTGCTAAATAATTTTCTGAAGAATATTTTATAAATTCATTTACTGGTATCAACTTGTTAATTTTAAAATTTTTAATCTTTTTGTAACTACTCCATTCAGTCGCTTCTTTTGATTTATTAGATGTACATGTTGCAAAACGGACAAAAGATTCAATTATAGCATGTTTTGATATATTAAAAAAAAGATTCTGTAATCTTCCCCAATAGTTAAACATTGTTTTATCAGAATCTAAACTAAGACTTCCTCCATGAACTAAACAAATTTCTTTGCTATCATAAGTATTGAATTTATTTTCGATAGGATCTTTAACAGGTAAATAAAATTTTATCCTGTTATTTAAATCCATTAACCTACTATCATCAAAACTGCAAAGAATACTATCTGCATTGTTAAACAAAAAATTTTCATTTTCAATACTAAAATCAGCTAATTTTTTAT
This sequence comes from Marinarcus sediminis (SeqCode), assembly GCF_048571275.1. Classification (GTDB taxonomy): domain Bacteria; phylum Campylobacterota; class Campylobacteria; order Campylobacterales; family Arcobacteraceae; genus Marinarcus; species Marinarcus sediminis. The sequence goes on along the minus strand of NZ_CP182357.1, from coordinate 1,024,968 downwards.
TATCTAAAAACTCTTCCAAAACACATTTATCAGTCATATGGTATCTTGATGTAAAGTCTCTTTCATAACAAACTATTGGTATATTTTTTATTACCTTTTTAATAAGAGAATATCTCCAATGCCAAAAAAGATTAATATTTGCAATTAACATTAAATCAAAAATAGATTTTTCTAAAATATGAATTAACACTTTATAATTAAGTTCAATAGATATTATTGCATTTGCATAATTGTTACGCCAATTATTATGTATGGCATTAGTAAATATTAAAAAGAACTCAAATTCATCCATATATGGCATATATGTTCTAAAAGGATCTATTGTCTCATCATAAGATAAAAAAATCAAGATTTTCTTTTTTTTACTTTGTTTATTAACTTGTTCGATAAAACTATTAACTTCATTTGTTTTATTATTAAAATCTTCATATTTTATTAAATCTAAATCTAATAGTTTATTAATAAACTTTTCCATTATTAAATCTTTTATAACCTATTTTGAACTTCTAATATTTTCTTTAGAACTTCTTTCGAATTAATATCTTTCATATAATTTTTTTGTATAACTCTACTAGATCCATAAAAAAATATCTCTTTTGAATTTGTTGGTCCAAAAAGTCCAATAACAGGGATACCAAATGCAAGAGCTATATGTAGTCCTAAACTATCACAAGATACGAGAATTTTACATGATGTTATCCATTCCATATACTCATACAAATTTGATAACCCTTCTTGCCAAGATACAGTTTGATTATCTTGTATTAGTAAATTTTCCAATTCTTCCCATTTACTATGTTCCCAAGCTTTTTCAGGAAATTTAGTTCCTACTTGATAATTAAAGCCAACATCGAAACATGGAGTATTTTTAGGAATATAATCTAATACATAAGGTTGGTTTTGCCACTTACAACCAACCATTTCTATTAATACTTGTTGCCATACTTTATTATTATTTTTTTTTGTATCTTCTAAAGCACATAGTTCCATTGCATATTCTGCACCTTCAAAAGCATGATAAGAACCACTTATCTCATCAAATCTAAATCCGTATTTTTTCCAAGCATTAATTGAATTTGCTAAAGCACATAAACCAGCAACTTTTTCTAAATTTATTACCACATCAAATTTTTCAGCTAATAATTGAAACCCTACAAAACTATCCCATATTAAAAGGCGGTCGATTAAAGAAGTATCATCCAACAATAATCTTGCTCTTTCCTCAGCAAGCCAAGTTATTTTTCCTGTAGGGTATATCTCTCTTAGAGCATGTAATATTGGGGTTGTTCTTAAAACATCTCCCAAAGAGATCACATGACCTATTTCAGCATCCAATGTTTCAGAAAGTCCTAGTTTTATAATTAATATTTTCATTATTACCTCATTAAGTTCTTATACTATTTTGATAAACTTTTTGTTATATAATCTGCAATATCTTTTGCACCTAAATTATTATTTAAAAAATTTTGTTGATAGTAATATATATTTTGTTTATATAAATTAAAAGTGTCCTCACTAATTTTATTTATATCAGAACATATATTTTCTATATCTGTCCCAAAACCTATTTTATTATCAGATACAAACTCATACAAGATTTTGTATTCTTTACTTACAATAATTGGAAGACCTGCACATATATAAGTAGCTATTTTTGCTTGAAACAAAGATTTAAAAAGTGTGTCAAAAATTTTCAACTGTGTTTTACCAATATTAAGTACATTTAAACCAAAGTGATAATTAGATAATTCTTCAGGCATTTGCTCAGTTTTAACAAAATTTTTCCAATAAAAATTATCATATTTTTTTAATTTATCATAAGGATAAAATATATTTGATTTTAGTTGAAAATTATATATATACATACTTATTTGATTTTCCAACAATTTTTCAAAAACATTGTCTAAAGTGGTAATTTTATGAAAATCATTTTTTATATCCATCCCTAAATTACCTGTATAACAAACTTTAATTCTTCGTGGATCAAATTGTATGTTCTTAAAAAAAGTATTATTATGAAAATAGCTAGAAAATAATGCATCAGCATTTAATTCATTTTCCATATAAGAGCCACCCCAATTTGTTATAATACCATCTGCATTTTGTATTATCTCGTGTTCTACTTTCTTTAAAATATTAAATTTATTCTCTTCAATATTAAATGTTTTAGCTAATAATTTATCATCCATACAAAAAGCATTATTAAAAAAGAAATCTGTTGTAGAATATATATATTTTATTTTGTTTTTGCACATGATTTGCACTAATCTTGCAGTAGCTACTTCTAATTGCCCACTATGAAAAAAGATAACTGCATCAGGGTTATTTTTTTCAAAAAACTTCTCTAAAAAATTAAAATTACCTGAGATAAAAAATACTTCATTAAAAGAATCATTTGATTCATAAACGACATCATTTGAAATATAAACTTTAACCAATTCAAAATATTTTTTTAAATATTTTGATGCAGAAGAAATAAAATCTCTCCTATCAGAATTTAGTATTAGACAGACTAGAGGCTTTTTTGTTTTTCTAATATAATTTATATGACCTTTCTTATCTGCTATATCAATTAATTCTTTTGTCTTGTATGGAAGAAATACCTTTGAAGATTCTAAATTATATTTAGTTATAAATAAATATAAATTTCTACTATTCCAATAACCTAATAGTATGATATAATCAAAATCATATAAATCTACATCTTTTATATCAAAAAGAGGATATTCAAAATCCTCTCTTATATACATATGTTCAATTGATATATCAGAAATAATCCCTACAATATCAATAGAGTCTTTATCTAAAAAGCTTATTACCTCTTTTGTGTGAGAACCATCACCATAAAAAAGTATTTTTTTATCTTTTAATTTTTTATTAAGTAAGGTTGCTACAACATTAGGATTTCTAAGATAACTATGTTCTTTTAATATAGAATTGTCTTTAAGATAATTATAAAAATTTGTCATTTATATTCTTATATTCAAAAATTTCATCAACCAATTGTTTCTAAATCAATTTCTTTTAACATTTTTTCAATAATATTTAAACACTCTTTAGGATATTTACCAATTGCAGTTTCTTCTGATAATTGAATTCCATAAATACCACTTTTTAAGGTATTATATAAATCAATTGATTCTGCAATTGTAGGAATTGGATTATTTTCCATTGATTTTAGAAATTGTGTTGCCAAAAAAATCTTTTTATTATGAAACAGCCCTTTTTCAATAATAGTTTTTTGATAACTTGCTACCTTTACTAATCCTATTTCTGTAGATAAATCTCCTCTGTCTATTAATATTATTTCAACCTCATTTAAAATCTCGTTTAAGTTTTTAACTGCACTTAATGTTTCTACTTTAGAAATCACTTCACTAGTTTTAATATATTGTTTTGCTTCTTTAATATCATCAGCAGTTCTTACAAAAGATAATCCGATATAATCTAATTCATATTTATTTGCCAATTCAATTAACTGCTTATCTTTTTTAAATAAAAATGGAATATCTTTATGTATCCCTCTAACATGAACTCCCTTATTATTTAAAAGTTTTCCCGTTGAATTTGAAAGAAAAGTGATTTTTGCAACTTCTATATCCATATTTTTTACAACAAAATGAAAGATAGAATCATTTGCCCAAACTTCATCACCCTTTTTTAAATGTTTAAAAAATTCTTTATAATTAAACTGATGAAATCCTAGGGAAAACTCTTCTCCTTTTTTAATATCAATATATCCATAATTAAAGTTTTCAGTTCTTACTTTATTACCAGGTAAATCCATCAAAATCTTAGCATTAGGAATTTGTCTTTTTATCTCTAAAATATATTTTTCAATATCCTCAATGCTTCCATGTGCGCCATTTATTCTATATATATTTTTCTCATTATGAACTTCCTCTAACCTTATGTTTTCTAGTAGAGAAGGACCTACTGTTGCTATAATTTTTTTCATTGTATAAAAATATCCTCTTCTAATTTTATAATTGCTTCTGCAACTTCCTTTCTCATGTATGTACTTGACGGAATTTTCCCTTGTGCCAATATTTCACGTATTTTTGTTCCACTAATTCTTATAACATCATCATGGGCACAACAATTTTCACTTACAATCTGTTCACATTTATTACAATAATAAGGTTCTTTTAATAATAAAAGCTCTATACCTAAACAACCCTTTTGTAATATCTTAAGTGCTAATTCATGTGCTTCATATTTTCCATAGTAATCACCAACTCCAGCATGATCTCTACCAATTATAAAATGAGTACAACCTAAATTTCTTCTAATTATAGCATGAAATATTGCTTCTCTTGGTCCTGCATAACGCATTGGTGTTTTTAACGTATCAAAATAAACATTAAGATTTTTGTAATATATATCAATCATAGTTTTATAGCCATTTTCAATAGCTTCTTCACTAAAATCACCTTTTTTTTTCCATCCAACAAGAGGATTAATAAATAAAGCATCACAAAATTCAAGACCAATCCTTTGTAAATATTCATGTGCTCTATGAACAACATTTCTTGTTTGAAAACCTACAATAGTTCTCCAACCTTTATTCTTGAAGTAATTTTTTGTTTTTAAAGGAGATAGTGTTCCTTCTAATATAGATTTATCAATAAGTTCTATATTCCCGCCTATTCTAAAAGGACTTCTATTTAATTCCTTTTGTACTCCAGGATGATTAATATCATTAGTTTTGTAAACTTTTTCAATATCTGAATTATCAACTTTATAAAAATCTTCAATATTTAAAAGTGCTACTTCTTTTTGTCTGAAAGTTAAAATAATTTGATTTGTTTCAATTGCTTTTTGGAAACTTGATTCATCCACATCCAACGTAATTGGGATTGTCCAAATTGAACCATCAGACAAAGTCAAATTATTCACAACACTATGATAATCTTTGCTGTCCATAAAACCTTTTAAAGGATAAAAAAGTCCAACTTCAATATTAATTAAATCTTGTAAACTTTCTTCATTTATCTCATATCTCGTCATAATCCTAACTTTCTTGTAATTATTATTAAACTCTCTTCAATGCTGTATTTAGATGTATCTACTATTAAAAAAGGATTATTTGGCTCTTCAAATTTCATATCTTTACCAACTACATTATCTTGACTATAGATTTCATCTTTATTTAATATGTCTTCTTGATTTCTTTTTAGATAAATTTCTTTATAGTCATCAAATTTAACTTTTGAAAAATCTCTTAGTTCTTGAAAAGGTGAAATATTACATACAATGGGAATAATACCATTTTGTTCCAAAACATATGCACTGAATAATATACGTTTAACATTTGCTTTACGTTCTTCTACACCATATCCTAAATCATTTTCATAAAAAGAACGAACATTGTCTCCATCAATAATATAACTATTTATATTTTTTTCATCAAAATATTCTTTTAGTTTCTTACCTAAAGTAGTCTTTCCAGAACCACTTATCCCTAATAACCAAACTACTATATTATATCCTTATTCGTCAAATTTCAAATAATACCAATCACTATTTTTGATATTATTTTTTATATAAATTAAATTATTGGCTATATATTCAGAACTACAATTCAAATTAAATAATTCATTATTTTTATACTCTAGAATTTTCTGTTTATATATACCCATATTATTAACCAAATACTTGAATTTCTTTTTTAGTTCTTCTAACGTATTAACTACTAAACCACAATTTAGTCTTATATCTTCATCATTAAATGTATTATAATATAGTTTATCAAAATTAGAATTAGACAATGCTATAAATGGTTGTAATGTTGCAAATGCAAATGTTTGCATTGTACTTGAAAAATCAGATATCATTACCAACGTTTTAGAAAATGTTTCAGCATAATAAGAACTATCATCATAAATAAATCGTGGATTGTTTCCAAAAGTTTTAAGAATATCTAATACATATTGTTTACCATTGACTTCACTTTGTATAATTAGTGGGTGCGGTCTAAAAATAACGTTATACTCAAAATTATTTAATAAAAAATCAATGATTTCAATTCCATTCTTTAAACTCAAAGTAGCTAAAAATTCATCATTATGAGTTAATAAAGTAGGAGCATAACAAATTGCATTTTTTTCATTATTATAGCTTGAAACTAAATCTTTTTCTAATTTTTCCAATTTTGGATATCCTAAAGGAATTAAACAAAGTTGTTTATTTATTTTATCTAAATTTTCAATCATTAAATTTTTTACATACTTAAACTGTGTCTGTGTTGGTAAACATATGTAATCAGCTAATAAAAAATTTCTTACTAAAATTTCTTTAGAAATAGGCTTTAATATTAAACTATGGGGGATACTAACACTTTTTACACCTTCTGAAAAATTTTTGCTAGATGATGTAAAAAAAATATTTGATGGAGATATGAACTCTAATACTTTATTATTCCTATTTATCTCTTTAGGAATGACAATTGAAGTTGATAGCAATTTTGATTTTCTTTCTCTATCTAAAACTGCTACATTATCATTTTTTAATAAATTAGGTATCTCACCAAAGCTACTTTCATACATTGGTATGGTATTGTCAAAAACTAATTCATACTGAAAACTTTTAATTTTTAAAATATTATGTAATACTTTTCTATATTTTTCTTTATTTAAAGGTAAAAATATTTCAATATGTTCTTCAATTGAAATATTTGTTAGAAATAATAAATGATAATAAAATAGTTTAATTATATATTTATTATTTAAAAGAACAATTTTTATTTCATCTCCAATTTTTTGTAATAAAAAATCTTTTATTTCTAAATTTTTATCCATATCAAAACACAATATATAAACTTTGTGTTCAATTGGAATATTATTTAAATTTTCATCAAATATTAATTTTAACTTTTTTATCTTATATAAAATCAAAACATCTTTCAGTTTTTTTATTCTCTTGTTTTTACCTAAAAACACCACTATTATAGTACCTCTAAAATTGATTTTTCTCTACCAAGAGCAAAATATTTATACTCAATTAATGCTTGTTTAACTACTCTTTCTCTAAATTTTGGGTATTGAATTATTAATTTAAGTCTTTCTAAAAGGTACTCATTATGAATGGATTTTGAATCAATTAACTTTTGGTACTCATCTTCAGGAAGAGTATCCTTGTAATAAAATTTCATAACATCCATATATGTTTCTAAAACAATCCCTTCTTCTTGTTTATAATTAAAATAATATTTCTGTTTTTTAGAAAAACCATCTACTAAAGATTCATATAAAGATTTATTACTTCCTGGATAAAATAAAGTACATTTTTCAATCTTTGTTAAATATATATGTAAAGATCTTTGTTTAACTATTAAAATATCTGACATTTGTATATACTCTAAAATATTCATATTGACAATTATAAGTTTTTTTTCAAATCCCTTTTTCAAAAGAATATCATATATCTTTTGATTATTATTTATTAATAATTTTATATTAGAACAAGTCGTTAATACCTCTACTAAGAAATTAAAATAATTATCTTCAACATCTATTTCTTTTAAGTCTATTCCTATAGTTACATAAGAATTATTATTTAATTTTATATATTTGCTTTTATTTTTACATTCTAGAATTTCTATTAGTAAATTTACTTCAGAAATATACTCTTTAATACAATTATTCTTTATCATTTTATTTCCTATTATTTAATAAATAATTTTTTAATTGTAGAGGAGGATTACTATTCAGATAATACAATTGAAAACTCCTTACATTCTTTCTCATTTGCCCATAGTTTATATTATTAATTATATTTTTTAGATTACTAATATTTTCCATTTTAAAAACAATGCCTATATTATATTTTTCAACAATATTACTAATTGCACTACATCTATCCTGAACAATAATAGGAAGTCCTGCCGCAATATATGTCATAAATTTAGCAAAAATATGTGATTTATCATGTTCTCTAAACAATTCTGCTACATCATCTGTCATATCAAAACTCCTACTTATAACTCCAAAATGATATGAAGATATAGTTTCAACAATTTTGCTATGAACTATAAAATCATGAATATAAATATTATTATTTACATATAGATCATTTTTTGTTTGTTCCGCAATGAATTGAGAACTCCAGACATCTACAGAACAATCTAAATATTCAGTTAATTTTGAAAACACTTTGAATAAATCTTGTCCTTGTAATACTCTATGATCATTTTTTTCTAAAACTCTCACTGCTCCAGTAAATACAAATTTTAAATTACTATCATAATCAATATTACTACTATCAATAAAATATTTTTCTTCAACAAAATGCATATAAAAAAGAGGATTAAAACAAACCTTTTTTATTTTATTCAAAATTGGTCCTGTAATATTAGTTATATAGCCGTCACCATCAGATAAAATTGATAAATAAGATTTTTTAGAACACTCTACATATTCATCATCAATTCCAATAATCATACCTTTATAATCTTCATTTGTAAAAGGCGTCAAATATCCAAATGAATCCTCAGTAGTAGTAAAAAAGAATTTACTTCTATTTTTTGTTTTAATTTTTAACATTGAATAATAAGCCAAATTTATTCCACGTGTATCTACATTATTAAATATAACAACATCAAATTCTAATTCTTCCAAAAGTAATTCATAATAACTTCCATTATTATTACAACAAATTACATTATCAAAAAATTGATTTTCTTCTTCAATATTGTTAGAAGTAAGATAAATTTTAGTTAATCTATATTCTTTTGATAATTCAAAAGAAGACATAGTAATAGGATCCCTATTATCCCAACGTAAAATTATTGCTAAACTTTTTTTTTCATTTGTTATAAAATTTTTTCTTATTTGTTTTAATAATTTTTCCTTATTTAATTTCTGAATATCCTTTTCTTTATAAATATTCAATACTTTATTTAATGGCAAATTATTTTTTTCTATAAATTCATTTAATAACTTTTCTGTCCAATAACCTAGAACAATTATAAAATCAAAAGTTAAATTTTTTATATCACAAATTTTATATATAGGTAAAGAACCAAAATCAGAATTATTAAAATACTCATCTTTATTCAATGTTTCGATAACACCCAAAATATTTAAATGAGAATTGAGTAAAGATATAACTTCTAAAGAATGCCCTCCATCACCATAAAATAATATTTTTTTATCCATCAACTTATTTTTTATAAAAGATGCAACAATTTCAGGTGAACGTTCATAAATATACTCATGTAAAATATCATGATTTATACAATATTTTTTTAACTCATCCATTTTCTACCTTTTACATTAGTGCAATAAAAATATTTTATACTATTCAATCAAATTCTAAATTTATTTTCCTGTGTAAAATCATAAATTTTTTCCCAGGCATTGACAACAACAGCATTAATTTGCATATTTTTAATCTTTTCCAAAATTTTTTCTCTAGCAGCACTATCTCCTGTTGATAAGATAATTAAAGCATCACTTTCTAATGATTCTGCTCTTGGTAAATTATGTGTCATCTCATAGTCTTCTGTATATGCATCATCAAAATAATATAATTCTTTATTTTTTAAGTATTCTTCCAATTCATTTACAAGAAACATAAAGTGTCTTCCTACACCATAAAAAATTATTTTCTGAATATCATATCTGTTTTTTATTGATTCAATTAATTTATTTTTATTCTGATTAAACCTTTCAATCATAGGTACAATATCAGGTTCATCTTCTAATACCTCTATAGATTTATATCCATTTGAAAAACACACTGTCAGAAATTTTGAATCATCAAGTGCTACAATATCAATACCTACTTCATTCGCTAATTTTACTATAGTTGATTTAGAGAAATAACTCACATGCTCAAATGAAAAATCTTCTACACAATATTTCATATTATTTATCACATAAGGAACTTCAATGCAAATCACACCTTTTGAAGTTAAAAGTTTTTTAAAAGAGTTTAGATATTTTATTGGATATGTCAAATGCTCAAAAACTTGTTGCATAACAATAAAATCAAATTTATTTGAAAAAATATTTTCATCATAAAAACTATTTATAGTAAATACATCTGTCTCTAAGTTATTAGGCTCTATACAAATTATTTCAGAATTTGGAAATTCTTTTTTTATTTCTTTTAAAAGCATGCCCGTAGCACTACCTATTTCTAATATTTTTATTTTTTCTGTTGGTGAAAAAAATCTCTTTATTTGAGAAATAATAATTTGCATTTTTGAACTATTTGAAAGGGCAGAAACATTGTATTTATCTGTGGAATAATGGATTCGAGATAGTTCTTCATATGCACTACTATAGGCTTGTTGAAGAAAAGTAAACTTACATTGAGTACATACATTAATATCAAGTTGATAACTATTTTCATTCCTAAATTTATGTATTTTATTATACAATTTGTTTAAATGCGTATCCCCACATAATGGACATTTATTATCAAATTTACCAACTGCAGATTCTAAAAACTTAATTTCTTGATTATATTCAGATAAAAATATACACAACTCTTTAAATTGTTCTTGATTAAAATTTATTCTAGAAACAATATCTTTCATTTCTAATTTTTTGTTATTTAATAATATAAAATTATAAAACTCAAATTCTATTTTTAATAAATTCTTATTTTGATCAAAAGCGAGTAAATAACTATTTTTATTAATTTTAATAAAAAATTGTGTTAAAGAATTTGAATCAATTTCTAATTTTATTGAATTATCAAAAAACAATTTTATTTTAAATATAAGATTACTTGTAAAATTGTTAATAATATCTTCTAGTTTATAATAAATTAAATTACTCTCTTCCTTATTTGATAGAAAATAAGTCATTGTCTTCAATGAGTAGTCATTTAGAGAATCTGTATTATTAACCACCATGCAGTATCTAATTTTTTCAAAATAATTTCTTACTTCATTAAAATTATCCACATTTATCCTTTTTCATAAAATCATTGAAAGTAGTTTCATAATTAAACTTTAATGAATAAATTTCATATGTATTTTTCAAAATTGAAAAAAATATATCTTTTAACTCTTTATTATTTTTAGATATATTTTTATATGTAGCATAAAGTATTGAAAAAGCTAAATTATTAAATCCTTTTATCTCTAATATTCCAATCTGTCTTAATACTCTGTTATAATCTAACAAGGAAGCTATATTTTCTAATGGTTTATAATATATTGCATTCATATGTAACAATAATCCATCATTAAAATTAAAAGGACTATTTTTAGGTTTTAATCTATGTGCACCGTAAAAATCCAATACCTGAAATCCTTCATTTCTCAATATGGTATCAACTTCACCATATAATGGCTGTGATATAAAATGATGATTAAAATAAACTTCTACTTCCACTAAAGAAACTTTTTTCAATAATTGTCTAGCTCCCTTTAATACATGGAACTCTGCACTATCTACATTTATATACATATAATCAATTTCTTTAACATTTAATTTCTTTTTCCAATCATCTAAAGAAATTGTATTTTCATAAAAAAATTCATCATACAATGCAAAATCAATATGCTTATCTCCAAAAAATTTATAACTCTTCATATTATCTAAATTAGGGGGATAAAAAGTCAAATGTCCATTTTGTTTTATTTGATATACTTTTCTTTTATTTCCCGTTTTTTCATCTACCATACTTGGATATGCCCTATAAGAACTACTTTCTTTTCTTTTACACTCATTTTCATCAGGATCAAATCCAAAAATAGTGTATCTACTTTTATCTACATTATCAACTATAGTATTTATGGGTATGGTATTCCCCGCCGCACCTAATTCACATATATAAAATTTTTCATTTGTTAAATTAATAATATTATTTAATATTGGAAGTGCATCTTTGTTTAAAATTATTATATTTCTGATAGGAATTCCTAAAGATAATAGTTTAGTCATCAGTATTTTACACGCATCTAGGTATATAGATAATATAACATACACTGTATTCTCATCACTATCTTTAACAATAGGACATACATCTTTGGACATATACTTTATATTTAAATAATTATCATCCATAAAGTAAGCTATCTTGTTCCAAATATCCACATAGTTATCTTTTAATTGTTGTTGACAATAATTAGCATAATTCCCAGCACCAACAAATACTAACTTTTCATTATAGTTTTTTAATATATTAAACAATTATTCACCTTCTATCATCTAATCAATTTCTTTAATTAACTCCATACAATCTTTAACAATTTGATCCATATTGTCATAATGATATTTTCCCATTCTACCAATAGAATAACACCCTTCTGGTATCAATGCTTTATATTTTTCTGCTTTTTGAATATCTGCTTTTGTCACGTATGGATAAAGTTTATTTTTAAAACTTGGTTTTTCAATAATTATTAAAGTATCATCCGATTCATATCCCGTCATCTTTTTATATTCAACAATTCTGGTATATTCTTCACTTCCAGCATAATGCAAAAAGTGTGGCTTTTCTCCAAATGCATACTTAACAGGTAATATAATTTTTGTAAATTCTCTACCTATATATCTCAATTCACCATAACAATAATTAAATACAAAATCAAGAGAAGCTGTATTTATAATTACATCTCCTTCATACCATGTACCATTTGCAAATACTCTCTTATTATTTAGATCAAACTTAGTTACTGGGGTTTCATATTTAACTTCACAATCTTCAACTAAAGCATCAAACATATTGTTATACCCATTTATATCTGTCGGATAATATATATTAACAACACCTTCAAAACAAGTTCTAGAACCCTTTTTAATTGCTGCTCCTTTAGGAGAATAACTAAAAATATCTAATTCTTGGTTATTATAAATTTGCCACATTTTTTCAGAATACCTATGTATATATTTTTCATATAAAGTAGGTCCTATACTATTTATCCAAAACTCTTCAAAATTTGTAGCATTTTTAGCTTTTTCTTCATCACATGCCTCAATTTCTGCATATATTTTATCAGAATCTGGCATTTTTGATATATCATCTTCATGAATAGGATAACCGTAAAAACTACTATCCTGTTCTACAAAAGTTAAAAGTCTATGATCAAGTTGTTTCATTTCTAAAAATTTTTCATAAAACTCTAAAACAAACATTTCATTTACTTTTACTAATAAATGATGAGGACCAAATGTATATGGATGATTATGATAAAAATATGTTCTACATCCACCTCCAATCTCTTTTGAAGCTTCTAAAATTGTTACATCGAAACCTTTTTGTTTCAAAAAATAAGACATTGTTATTCCTGCGAATCCACCACCTACTACAACTGCACTTTTTTTATTCACGAAATTCTCCTAACTTATACAAATTCAATATGTTCATTATCAGTATTTAAATAATCTAAAATCATTTTATTTTTTGTATTTGCAACACAATGATTATTACAATGACATTTTGGATTAATTTTAAAAAATTTATCTTTATCATTAAACCAAAATTCTTTTAAGCTTTTATCTTTAATAGTTCCAACTAAACCATTTTCTAAGTTATAAGCTTTATCTTGGCATGGATATATATTTAAATCTGCTCCAATTATAGGTAGTATTTGAGAATAAGGACACCAATCATAATCTTTATCAAACTTTTCTTCAAGTAAATGATATGAATCATATATTTCAAAACTTTCATCTTGAAAATCTTTAATTGCTTCTAATGTCTGTCTTTTAACTTCATTATAAATTGGTTTATGATATTCATTATTTTTTTTACCATCATTATCTACAATACATGGTGAAATCTTTATACTATCTACACCAGTTGATTTAATTAATTTTATAAATTCATAAATATGTTCATAATTTTTATTATCAATTATAAAACTAACTCCTAAAGCACATCTCCCTCCATATGCTTTAAAATCTTTCATATTCTGTAAAATTTTTGAAAACTCTTTTTTACCTGTTCTTCTATATTCAGAATAACTTTCATCATCCCATCCATCAATTGAGACACGAACCCATGTACCATGTTTAGCAAAAAGTTCTGCAACTTCACCTTTTAATCTTGATCCATTTGTCAAAGATGCAAATTTTATAGGATATTTTACTAACTTTTGTATTGTTTTTAGAAAATGTTTATAAACAAATGGTTCACCCCCACCACTAAAAGTAATAGCTTTAACTCCCATGTCAACACAATCATCAATAATTTCCATCATTTTATCTTCAGGGATAAAATCTCTTTCAACCATATCTTGACCTAACTGAACATCACTTAATTTATAAGAACAATACCAGCAATCATGATTACATACATTAGTTGGTTTAATTCTAATATGTAAAGGAGGTTTTATATTTTTATTCTCTTTAGGTAGAGAATCTATTTTATCTTTAAAATGAAATATTTTTAGTTGTGAATATTTAGACATAATTTACCTTTATTCAAAATATATAAATTCATAATCACCAGTATAACCATACTCATTATATAGCCATATCCATTCATCTGGTCTAAAAAAACTTTCACAAGTTAAAGCCCAACACTCCAAATTAAACAATTCCGCCTCATTTCTATAACCTTCAACAAGTACATACTTATTTTTACCAACTCTTTCAATCTCTTTAATAGCATTTTTAAACTCATAGATTCGTAAATTATGTAATGTATTTATTGAGAAAACAAAATCAAATTCATCATCTCCAAATGGATAAATATCTTGAGCTTTATGATTGAATAGAAGATCTTTAACTTCTTTTTTGGCATTCTCTAAAGAATATTTTGAAACATCAAAACCAATAATTTGGCAATTTGGCAATAATTTCTTAAATTCATATAATAAAAATCCTTTGCCACAGCCAACATCTAAAATCTTACAACCATCTTTCAAATCATACTGCTGAATAAAATCTTTTGCTATTACTTCCCATCGTCCATCATATTTATGGCCACCATAACCATACTTTCTATCACCATCCCAAAAATCATACTCAAATTCTTTTGCTTTGATCATACAATTTATCTTATCATCCAACATTCTTCCAAGATATTCTCTTGGTGTTTGTTTATGTATTTTAGTAATTATATTTAACTGTTTTCCCATCATATACTCCTAACATATACTGGTCCATCATATTCAAACATTTTTTGAACATCTTTTTCTAAAGATTCTTTAGTTGGTGATAATATAAGAAAGTTTTTAAATATTTTCATCATATCTATATCATCACTATCCATACAATGACTTCTACCTAATGAATTAAAATAATTATCTGCACCAACACCTATTAGCTTAATATTACACCCATGTTCATTCACATCATAACGAATTTGTTCATATGCACGCATGACTAAAAAAGGTATTTGTGCATAAACTATTGGCTTTAAGCCTGTCATTTGCATTCCTGCTGCGATTCCAATAGAAGACTGTTCTGCAATACCTATATTGAAAGCCCTACTTGGATGATTATTTAAAAAGTCATCCAAAACTGCAAACCCCATATCTCCTACAAGTAAAACCATTGAATCATCATCTTTGAAATATTTATATATCTCTTTCATTAATTCTTTTTTTGAAACTAAACTACTCATTTTCATCCTCACTATATTCATAGCCATCCTCTGTAGGACATCTGAAATGATACTTTGCCTGACTTTCAATCAAAGGTAAACCTTTACCTTTTATAGTTCGTGCAATACAAATAGAAAAACTGTTTTTCTTAACACTATCATCAAAGAAATTTTTAAAACTCTCTTTTAATATACTCTCATCATGGGCATCAATATCAAAAAAACAATCTTCTTCCACATAAACACTTAAAACCTTTGATAACCTATCATTATCTAATGCAACATCTCCAACTCTATCCATAGCCTGAAAATCATTAGCATCTACTATTAATAACAAATTATCAAGTTTATGTCTATATGCAAAAGCTAATGCTTCAAAATTACTCCCTTCTTGCATTTCTCCATCTCCAACGATACAAATCACTTTATTCTTTTTAGATTGAAGTTTGAATGATTTAGCCATACCTGCCGCAATTGGTAACCCATGTCCCAAAGAGCCAGTTGATGCTTCTAACATATACCTTTTATCTTGAACCAAGCATCCCTTTAATGAACTTCCATTATGGTAAGTCTCTAATTCATAATCAGGAATAAAACCCAATTTATTTAAAATTACGTAGTATGCATATGCTCCATGACCTTTACTAAATACAACTCTATCTCTAAACTCATCTTCTGGATTATCTGTATTATATGTCAAATATTCATTAAATAAAACAGTCATAAACTCTATAGTTGATAACGATGGAGCTAAATGACCAGCTCCACTGTTACAAGAAAGCTTTATTGTCTCATTTCGAACATCTTTAGTAGATAACTTTTTTCTATTCACATTATTCCCTTATATTCTACTTATAACAATTCATACAATAATTTGGTATTTTATTTTCTAAATGAGAATTTCTAAAATCTTGATATGATTTTGAATTCCATACTGTAGTAAAATTTTTTGCATTCCCTATATCTTTAATATCTGGATTTCCTATCATACAGCAAGGAGCTATTCTCATATCAGAGCCAATAAAAGCTCTCGTAAATGGCCATTTACAGATATTGTCTTTATTATAGCTTTCTTGTAAATCCCAAAATGTAATATCCAAATCTTTATTTTGAACAATTAAGTTTTTAACTTCTGTTATTATCTCTTCTCTACTTTTACTTTTAACTTGCAAAGTATCACTTCTAAACTGTTCTTGCCCCCAATCTCCAATACCTATTGAAAATGTAATTCTTTTAAATTCCATTTTTCTAGCTATAGAGATAAACTCTTTAATCTGATGAGAATTGCTATTTTGAATTAGTATCCACATTCTACTCATCAATCTATTCTTAGAATTTGCATATTTATTTAACATTGTTACATTGTCAATAATTTGCTCAAAATTTGAATTTATTCTAATTTTTTCAAAAACTTCTTTAGTCGCACCATCAAAAGATATTTGAACTTCTCCTATTCCAGAATCGACAAGTTTCTTATAATTATCATTTTTATGTAAATATGAACCATTTGTAGTTGTACGTACCCAAATATTTTTCTCTATCAAATAATCTAGCATATCAAAAAACTGTTTATGCATCAGAGGTTCTCCAATACCTAGAAGTTTTACTTCTGTCAACCCATACTGTTCATCTACTAATTTTTTAAATTCATCAAAATTAATATCATTTGCTCTTTTATTATTATCCCAATCTCTAACTTGACACATAATACAACTAAAATTACATCTACTATTTGGTTCTATATCTAAAATTATTGGTAAATGCCTTACAACTGAATCTAGTTTCTGATTCTTTGCAGTTATATAATTCTTTAATCTTTCTGGAAATCTTATTAATCCTTTATAAAGATTCAATTTATAAGCAAAATCATCAGCTGTAGGAGCTGGTAAACCATTAACTGTTTTTTCTTTAGTTTCGCTACATTTTTGTTTTAAAATATCTGGATTATTTACATAAAAGGTTATCTCTTCTAACATACTTTTATATTCATTCCCATACTTATTAAAAAATTCATTTTCTGATAAAAACATTTTATTATCCCTTTCAATCTTTACATAACGCATACAATATTTTATCAATATGCATAGGTTTATAATTATATTTTTTTGTTAACTTATCATTTGAAATAGTAAATGATGTTTTTATAGAATTATTAATAAGCACTTCACTATTAGAATTTAATAATATTTTTGTCTCATTAACGAGTTCACCAACTTTTTTGTACCCTGTACATGACATATTTATAACATCACTAGATTTTAATTTTTTATTATTAATGATATAAACAATAAAATTTGCAAAATCATTTGCATATACAATATTATTAAATAAGCTGTTTTCATTATATATATTTACAGATTCACCTTTTTTTAGGCTATTAATTATAGAAGTGAACCAAGAAGAATTAATATTTTTACCTACAATTCCAGGTAATCTTATAGATAAACTTTTTAAACTTTTTTCATCTCTCAATAATTCTTCGGAATACAATTTTGACAAACCATAATTATTTAAATTAGTCTTATTACTATCTTCATATAAAATATCATCCGCAATACTCCCATAAACAGATAAAGAAGAAGCATAAATAAATTTATTAATCCCATTATTTTTAGCAAACTTAATTAAATTGCATGTAGTAAAAATATTATCAAATAAATAGCTATTTGCACTAATTGATGGTATATCTAATTTAGCTGCTAAATGTATAATATATGAAACCCCACCAATTTTATAGTTATCTATATTATTTATATCATCTTGAATCCATTCTACTTGTTTTGATAAGTTATCTGGCTTTTTATCTCTTGAAATTGCAATGACTTCAATATTTTGTTCTAACAAACTGTTTAAAACTATATTTCCTAGTGCTCCACTTGCACCTGTCAATATTACTTTCATCATTTATCCATTATATAAAATTGATATGTTCAATATTTGGATGTTTTATACTCCAAAGATAATTGTTAATCTGATGATGACGACAGTTAGGTTGACACATATTTTTATCTATGCAATCATTTATATAATCCAATGCATTTTTTTTCTCTTTTGAATTCCAAATCTCTTGAAAACTTTTTTCAAAGATATTCCCATGTATGGTTTTTTTATCATGCTGATGTGAAAAACAAGTGTAAACATCTCCTAGCTCATCAATAAAAACAATAAATTCTAAACCATAACATTTATCATACACTCTTTGACTCGTTAAATTTTGCGTACTTCTTACAACGAAGGAAAAATTGCTGTCACTGATTCTCTCAGACTCATCTTCTAAAGATTTTAAATACGCATTATCTAAAAAATTGGTTTGAGTACTGTATTCATTGTGAAGATGATTGTAAAAATGTTTAACACTGAAATAATCCACTCCCAAATCTTTTAATCTGTTGGCATGTTCAATAATGTACTCTTTATTTTCAGGAATCAAAACACATTGACTTCCAATGGTAATATCACTGTTGAATCTCTTTTTTGCCTCTTTAAGTTTTCTGATATTTTCAATGACTTTATCAAAATCTTTCACATCGGTTTGATGAACAAGGGCATAATTTTCTGCACTTCCTGCATTAAATGAAAAACGAATCCAAGTGAGGTTTTTAACTAAAATTTCAAAATGTTTCTCTTTTAAAAGTGCTCCATTTGTACTCAGAGCTACATCAATACCTAAACTTTTTGCCAATTGAATGGCTTCAAACGTATCTACATGCAGTGTGGGTTCACCATTTCCAGCAAAGACTAAAGATTTAACACCCATTTGTGCAAACTCTCGAACGAGTTCTAACATTTTCCCTTTTTTAAAACGTCCTTCATGTCCTAAATAGTTATAGTTACAAAACAGACATTTATGATTACACACACCCGTAGGAGAAATTTCTACATAAATGGGTGCTTTCAGATTGCCATCTAAAAATTGTGCAATCTCTTTGGGATGGTAATTTAATTTATGTGAATCTAAAAAACTAGTCATGGATAAACTCTTTGTCTTTTTCATAATTATAAAGTCCTAAACCAAAGTTAGCATTATTTTCTAACGCTAATCTCTCCTCTTTAGTTAACTCTCGGATATTTTGAATATCCACAGAGGTGTGTCCAAAAATTTGGTGTCGATTGGTTTTAACTTTGATATCACAAGGGTTACAGTGCCCAAAAACATAACAAGGTCTATGAATTTGTTCAATATCAAAATTGAGGTCTAAAATGTGCCCTATTGGGGTTCGGTTTTCATACAAGTCTGAGTGACATCTGAACACATGACCACTTGGCGCAATGATAAGTTCTGTGGTTTTACAATCACAATATTTTTCAACTTTTTGAGAGATGGCTTCATCGTACTTATACGTACCATGCCACTGTTGTCCATCAAAGCCCAAATACTCTTTGATTCTAAAATCAATGCCTTGAGCCAAACATTTCTCTTGCACGGCTTTAATGTGCTCTTGATTTTGAGGCACCATCACCGCATAAATACCAATATAAAATCCTGCTTTATCAAACTTTTTGGCTTTTTGTATCAAATCATCAATATCATTTTGTCCCGGATGATAACTGACTCGAATAGCCGCATATTTGGCTTCTCGTGTAAATTTCTTAGGATCAATTTTAGCAATAAATTCATCGACATCAAAAATCATATTGGTCAATAAATCAAGTTTGACGCCATCGTTTACCCCATTAACCAGCTCATAAAAATCTTTATGAATTGTAGGTTCTCCCCCTTGTAACGTAATGGGTAAATCATCATTTAAAATAGACAATCTGTTAATTGCTTTTGCCCAGTCTTTTCCTGACATCGGCTTTCGTGAAACACTTTTTCTTGTTGAATTTTCTTCGTTTAAATTGATACAATAATCGCAGGTTAAATTACATCCCAATGACACAAAAGCGCCAATATAGTTATATTCATGAGGTACAATAATCTTTTCCAATTTCATTCTCTTTTATATTCTTTCAATTATTTACTAAATTTACTACAAATTTATTTGAACCTAACGTTCTAAATTCATTCACACTCTCACCACCAGGATCGGGGAAGGTGTTCAAATATATATCAATAACGCGTCCATACACTTTTGTATTTACAAACCCAGGAAAAACAAATCGATTTTCAAGGTCATGCTCTTTTAAAAATCTCTTTATATGTTTGGTATCACCATCGCCACAAGCTATATAGATTGTATTAAGATTTTGCTTCATAATCTCTAAGACTGTATTTAAATACTCTAAATTATCGATTTTTATGAGTCGTCCAATGCTGCCTAAAATCACAACATCTTTTGGGAACGTCTCTCGAATGGCTTTGGCTTCTTCCTCATAAGCGATATCATCATCGCGTGTATAATCACCCGTTACATTAAATGTTTTAAACTCTTCAGCACGGCTCTTTTGAACAAAATGCGATATTTTTTTATCTATGTTTTTAATATTGTACTCAGAATTCCCATGACTCCAATATATTTGTGTGGGTGCCGTTCTTGTTGTAAAAAGAAAGTTATACTCAATTTGAGTGTGCATTCCAATTAAAATATCAATCTCATTTTCAATGATTAAATTACGTAAATCCAAACATTTTTTTAAAGGGGTATAAAAAGGGCTACTTTGACCTACTAATTTAGTATGACAATCAATAAACTCAAACCCCAAAGCTTTAATCTCTTCTTGCATAAAATAGTTAGATCCACTCAGTTGTGGAAAATTCAAATCCAAAATAACAATTTCATAGTTTAAACTCTTTTGTTCACTTAAACTTTTAACAAGCGAATAAAAGACTTTATAGATGGAGTAGTTTATCAATCGCTCTTGCAAAAATGCAATTTTAATCACTTTTTTTGAACTGATATCTCTTTGAACCGGTTGAAGTTTATATTTGTCAATCAAGTTCTCTTGAATATATTTTTCATATTTAACTTCAACTTTGTCATTAAAATATTTGAACTCTGCTGGTATTGTAGCTACTCCATTATGAGAAAAGTGTAAAGGAAAATAGAGATAAAAAAGAAACTCTTCATCTTTTTGTTTTAAAGCTTTCTCAAACAGTTCATACAAATAGCCAAACATTTCATGATACGCTTCTTTGCTTCTTTCATAAATAAACAGTGTGATAAAAAAGAGTTTATAAATAATTTTCTCTTTTTCAAGTAATGTTCGCTTCCAAAATCCTTTGTCCGCAATAATGGCATAATAAAGATATTTCAAATAGCTGCTCAATTTATCTTGGGGAAATAAAAGATGAATCAACTCTTTATTATCTATGATGTTTTCAAACTCTTCAAAGATTAAATAGATAGAAAAAAACTCTTTTAATCGTTTTTGTTCAAACTTGATATTTTGTATGGAACCCACTAAATAAAGCAAAATCAGAAATCGAATATCATGTGAAATGTAAAAATGCAGCTCTTTTTTATGTTTTAACGAGAAGAGTATTTTATCTGTGAGCATTTTGTTTTGTTCAGAAAGGGTATGCCCATTTTTCAAATAATCTTTAATATAATAAAGCCCTACAATGGTCTCTTGACCAATACTTTTTTCTTCAATATTTTGCAAACACACCGTAAGCACATTATCTACAATAGCGTTAAAATCTTCCATTTAATTTTTTCTCTCTGATTGAAAATCATTTGTGATCTCTTCTAAATCACTGAATGTATCAATATCTTTACTCATTTTCTTATCCATCAAATAAAAACTCGTTTGCCCTTCAATAAACAATCGTTCATGCGCTAAAAACATTTTGGTATCAACGATATATATTGCCCCATTAGGATAATATGTTTTAGGTAAGAGTTGTCTTGGAAAAAAAGGATACTCATCATTAACAATCCCTTTTAAACAGTTGTTTTCATCGGTAACAAAGGCTTTTAAAGGTGAGTGATCAGGTTCATACACACTGATTAACGCTTTTGCGTTATTTTGAAACATCTGTTCAAATGCTTCATCAATATGTTTTGCAGTTCGTAAAGGCGAAGTCGCTTGAAGCAGTACAATATAGTCAAACGTTTCATCTAATTTTTTTACCACATCTAAAATTACTGGCTCAGTTTTTGCCTCATCAGAAGCCAACTTTGCATCACGTTTTAACGTTTCTGCTCCAAACTCTTTTGCAATTTCTAAAATTTCATCATCTTCTGAAGAGACCACGGTTTTAGTGATATATTTTGATCTTAAAGAAGCTTCTATACTCCAAGCCATCAAAGGTTTACCTAAAAGGTCAACAATGTTTTTTCGAGGCAATCCTTTTGAGCCACCACGCGCTGGAATAACAGAGAGTATTTTCATCCTATGTCCCTAAATTGCTTCTGATTAGAGATTTTCCACACCACCTCATCGCTTAAGAGTTTTAAAAAGTTTTCATCACTTTTCCCCTCTCCAAAGTCAACGTCTTGCTCCACTCTTCCTTTTCCCAAAGCGTTGGTTATGGCTTCTAAAATAAGATCTTCTTTATACTCCACATTGATGATATTTTTAGAACTCACTCGATTATTTTGTCGATTGCCAATATTCACCGTTGGAATATGGTAATAAGGGGCTTCTCTTACCCCTGCACTTGAGTTACCAATCACAAATTGTGCATGTTTTAATAACACCAGAAAAAACTCAAATCGTAAAGAGGGAAAGATTTTTATTTTTTCATTGTTCTCAAATCGTTCATACTCTTGTAAAATAAGGTTTGAGCCCATGTCATTGTTGGGATAAATCACAATGTAGTTTTGATTACTTTTGATAATCGCATCCACAAAAACTTTGACCTGTTTTTTCATCTGTTTAAGTTCGGTTGTAACAGGATGAAACATCAATAAAGCATATTTTTCAAAGTTGATTTGATAGTAGTTTTTAACAAACTCTAAAGTTGGCAGTTCTTTTGAATTCATGATATCCAAATCGGGTGATCCAATGGTAAAAATAGCCTCTTCATATTCACCCATTTGCACCAATCTTTTTTTTGCTTGTTCATTTGAGACCAAATGAATGTGTGCGAGTTTTGAAATAGAGTGGCGGATGAGTTCATCAATCGTTCCTGAAATTTCTCCGCCTTCAATGTGTGCGACCAAAATGTTATTTAAACTGCCAACAATCGCTCCTGCCATCGCTTCAATTCTGTCCCCATGTACCACAATCAAATCGGGTTTCATCTCTCCAATGTAGTGAGAAAACCCATTAATGGTTGTGGCCAAGTTTCTGTCCATATGGACAATTTCATCGTGATTGATAAAGGGATAAATATTTTTAAACCCCGATTTTTGAACTTCTATAATGGTCTTCCCATATTGTTCAATCATGTGCATGCCTGTAACAAAAATATGCACATCAAACAACGATGAATTTTGTGTAATTTTTATAAGCGATTTCATCTTTCCAAAATCAGCACGAGTGCCAGTAAGAAATACAATACGTTTTTTATTCATTGACATCACTCCATGAAATATGCTCATCAAGAGCCAAATCTTTATTGACACTTTTCCCCAATAAATCATTATAAAACTCTGCTTTAATTTCACCTGTACCTGGACGTTTGACCCAAATATTCTCTTTAGTAAATACTTCACCTTTTTTCATCGCTTTAATGGTAACAACCGTAGCAAACGCAAAGTCAATCGTCACTTGCTCTTCGCTGGCAGCCTCTTTAATGCCACCTCTCATCAAAGCAATTTGAGTGCTTCCCTCAATTAACTCTTTTAATGCAACAGGATCCATGGAGTTGATAATATCGGGTCCAACTCTTTCCATGCTGTCTGTAAAATGGCGTTCTAAAATAGAAGCTCCCAATGCCGTTGCTGCAAAACAGGCCAAATTGTTTGTCGTATGATCAGAAAGTCCAATAATAGCATCAGGAAACTCTTCACAGAGTGCTTGCATGGCACCCAATCGAACAAGATGAGAAGGAGTTGGGTATAAATTCGTTGTATGTAAAAGTGCATAAGGCACTTTATGTTGTTCTAATATTGCCACTGTTTTACGTACTTGCTCAAGACTATTCATACCCGTACTTACAATCATTGGTTTTTTAAAAGAGGCAATATGTTCTATTAAAGGATAATTATTACACTCACCCGAACCTATTTTATAAGCACTTACACCCATCTTTTCAAGTCGATTTGCCGCTGCTCTTGAAAAAGGCGTACTTAAAAATATCATGCCTTTTGATTCGACATACTCTTTGAGTTTGGTTTCATCTTCTTCATTTAAGGCACACGAAGCCATGATGTCATAAATAGATTCTGTTGCATTTCCTGGGATGACTTTTTTAGCTGCTTTACTCATCTCATCTTCAACAATATGGGTTTGATGTTTGATGACTTCTGCACCAGCTTTATGTGCAGCATCTACCATTTCAAATGCCACATCTAAATTACCACCATGATTGATGCCAATCTCTACTATAACTAAAGGGGGGTATTTTAAGCCAATTTTTCTATTTTCTATTACCAACTCAAGCATTGTTTATCTTTTTTAATGAATATTTGTTATCATACATAAACAAAACTAAAAGGTAGGTTTATGCATGACCAACAATGTGATACCAGAAGATATACTTAAAATTCAGAAAAAACTTGCAACTTATGAAGTGGATTCAAGGAATTATAAAAAATATACCAAAATTCTTGCAAAGCACATTAAGTCATATACCATGAAAAAAAGAGTAAGCTCTCACATTAAAACCATAGAAAAAATCGAAGAATTACAAAAAAAATCTGAAGAAGAAAAATAAATATTGCAATTTGCAATAAAAATTATCCCTTCGCATAATTTCTGCTAAAATTCCAACATAAAACAAAAACATAGGACTGAAACATGGATGATAATCAAAGAAAATCACTTGACCTTGCCATTAAACAAATTGACAAAGCTTTTGGTAAAGGAGCGTTAATACGATTAGGGGATAAAGTCATTGAACCTCTCGAAGCAATCAGTACAGGTTCCCTGGGGCTTGACGTCGCACTTGGAGTGGGAGGACTTCCAAAAGGAAGAGTTATTGAAATTTATGGACCTGAGAGTTCAGGGAAAACAACCTTGACGCTTCATGCCATTGCTGAGTCTCAAAAAGCAGGTGGCGTGTGTGCTTTTATTGATGCAGAGCACGCACTTGATACGGTGTATGCCAAAAATCTGGGTGTTGATATTGATAACCTTTTAGTTTCACAACCCGATTATGGAGAACAAGCGTTAGAGATTCTTGAAACCGTCATCCGTAGTGGTGCTGTTGATTTAATTGTTATCGATTCAGTTGCCGCACTGACACCAAAAGTTGAAATCGATGGAGATATGGATGACCAACAAGTTGGGGTACAAGCAAGATTGATGAGTAAAGCTCTACGAAAAATCACTGGACTTTTAAACAAAATGCACTGTACGGTTATTTTTATTAACCAAATCCGAATGAAAATTGGAATGACGGGATACGGAAGTCCTGAAACAACCACGGGTGGAAATGCACTGAAATTTTACTCTTCTATTCGATTGGATATCCGAAGAATTGCCACACTTAAACAAGGTGAAAACTCTATTGGGAACCGAGTCAAAGTCAAAGTGGTTAAAAATAAAGTGGCCCCTCCTTTTAAACAAGCTGAGTTTGATATTATGTTTGGTGAAGGAATTTCAAAAACAGGTGAACTCATTGATTATGGTGTTAAACTCGACATCATTGATAAAGCGGGAGCGTGGTTCAGTTACAATGACCAAAAAGTAGGACAAGGACGAGAAAACTCAAAAGTTTTCTTAAAAGACAATCCTGAAATTGCCGCTGAAATTGAAACGAAAATTCTTGAAGCCATGGGGATAAATGATGCCATTATTCAAGGAGAAGTTGAAAACGAAGTTGAGTAAAGAGTTTATCTCTTTTCTCTGCTTAATAACGCACATACCTGCTCTACACATACCCTGAATATCACATTTTATATATTTTCCCCTATCAAAGCAATTACGAATAAAAAATTCTGTATAATAAGTCAAAATAATATAATTCTTATAGGAGATACGAGTGGTATTTATTGATAATATATACGCAGATGAAGTTTTAGACTCTAGAGGTAACCCCACAGTTCGAGCAACCGTGGTTCTCAGTGATGGTACAAAAGAGAGTGCCATTGTTCCAAGTGGAGCAAGTACAGGAAAAAGAGAAGCTTTAGAGTTAAGAGATGCAGATAACAGATATATGGGCAAAGGTGTTTTAAAAGCAGTCGAAAATGTTAACACCACAATTGCAGATGAATTATTAGGTTTAAGCCCATATAACCAAGCAGAAATTGACGCTACAATGAAAGATCTTGATGGAACTTCTAACTACTCAAATCTTGGTGCAAACGCTGTTTTGGGTGTCTCTATGGCTGTCGCACGAGCAGCTGCAAAATCTTTAAAACTTCCATTATACCGATACTTAGGTGGGGCAAATGCCATGACAATGCCAGTACCTATGTTTAATATCATCAACGGCGGAGAACACGCAAATAACTCAGTAGATTTTCAAGAGTATATGATTATGCCCGTAGGATTTGAAGATTTTAATGAAGGATTAAGAGCCGTTGCTGAAATTTATCAAAACCTCAAAAAAGTCATAGATTCAATGGGTGAAAGTACAGCGGTAGGAGATGAGGGTGGTTTTGCTCCGAACTTAAAATCAAACGAAGAGCCTATCCAAGTGATCATGCAAGCCATTGAAAAAGCAGGATATAAAGCAGGTGAGCAAATTGCCATTGCGTTAGATGTTGCAGCAAGTGAATTAATCAACGATAAAGGTCTTTATGTTTTAAAATCAGAAAACAGAGAAATCACATCTTCTGAGTTAGTATCATACTATGCTGACCTTTGTTCTAAATACCCCATCGTCTCTATTGAAGATGGATTGAGTGAAGATGACTGGGATGGATGGAAAATCTTGACTGAAAAACTTGGAAATAGTGTACAATTAGTTGGTGATGATTTGTTTGTAACCAATGCAGCAATTTTAGCAGAAGGTATTGATAAAAAGATTGCCAATGCCATTTTGATTAAACCCAATCAAATTGGAACCATCAGTGAAACGATGTTGACAATCCGATTGGCACAACGAAACAACTATAACTGCGTTATGAGTCATAGAAGTGGAGAGAGTGAAGATGCGTTTATTGCTGACTTTGCAGTGGCATTGAATTGCGGTCAAATCAAAACGGGGAGTACAGCAAGAAGTGACAGAATCGCAAAATATAACAGATTGCTGGAAATTGGTGCCGAAATCGGTTATGCAGAATATTTAGGGAAACAACCTTTTTCTAAATAATGAATAAAAAAAAATTTATAGCAGTAGCAGCTGTTTCTGTTGTTATTACTATATTTCTTAGTTTACATGTAGCAAACTTGCTTTTTGGTACAAACTCTTATGAAGTTTACGCTTCTTTAAAGAGTAAAAAAGCATACTTAAAAAACGAAATCAAAAGATTGCAACTTGAAAACGCACGGTTGCAAAAAGAATATTTTGAATTAAAAAACTTGGAGCCTGAAGAATGAAACTTTTTTCTTTATTAGTGACACTTTTTGTCATAGTAACAAACAATGTAAATGCGAGAGAGAACCCGTTTGAGCCAACGAAAACATACAAAGATGAGATGGCAAGAGTTATGGAAATTGAAGAGGATTATCCTGCTGAATTTCAAGCAAAAAAAGATGACTCCCAATATGAAAAAATGACCCCTGTTCCTGTTGTTGAACCCGTAAAAGAAGAGGTGAAAGCACCTGTAGTGAAAAAAGAGGTTGTTGCGAAAAAAGAGGTTGTCAAAAAGGTTCCAAGTGAAAAAGTTGTGTATGTACCATTACGACAAAAAATGTATACCAAACAAGCTGTTATTTCACTGCTTCCAGGTGTTGAATTACGTTTTGAAGGTAAAGATTTAGAGATTAAATCAAAATATGAAGTGTTTCAAAAATTTGATATCAACGATGAAAATAAAATCATTTTGGATTTCAGAGCAACCACCTCTTTTTATACCGTTCGAAAAGATTTGAATTCACAATACTTTAGTAAAATCATCATTGGCAATCACCAAGATGAAAACTTCTTTAGAATTGTATTAAAACTTCCTGCAAGCCCTAAAGATTATAAAGTCACTTACAACGAAGATTTAGTTAACGTTGTTTTTGAAGAATCTGGGTTGAAGTAAGCGAATCACAAACATAACAAAAAGTACTTCAAGAATAGAGGCCAAAATAAACGCATAGTAATACGATTGCGTAATTGAGTGGTTGTGATACGCCAGTGTTGCAACCGCAATTAAAAGGGTTAATGGCATTGAGTGTGAAAGTGCTAACATCACAATATTCTTTTTCTCTATGACTTTAAGAAAGACCAAAGAGGCCAATAATCGAATCATAATCATACTTCCACAAATAGCGACGGCTCTTACAAATAATCCATCATGAAACATTGATTCCAACTCAAACGACGATCCCACATAGATAAAAAACAGTGGTACCAACCATCCAAATCCAAAGTGTTCGAGTTTCGTAGGCAGTGCTTTGTTGTGTTCAAAAAACGTTACAATAAATGAGCCTGCAATAAATGCTCCAAATGCCACTTCGAGTTTTAAATAGACCATTAAAGCAATCATTAAAAAGAAAATTGCCATAGAGAGTCGTATATCTTGCTCTTGATTGTCCTCTTTTGGCATCAAAAAAGTTTTGATTTCAGGATACCACCAAACCAAGTTATGAAACACTTTATAGACCAAAAGCATGATAAACATAAAAATAAGAAAAAGAATCAATGTTTTGGCAAAATCCCAACCAAAACCAAACTCCAAACCAGCACTGACCGTTGTTAAGACAATAATAGAGATGATTTCACCAATCAGTCCAACCGTAATAGCAAGCGTTACCCACTCTTGATCGCCATACTCTTTTTTTAAGCTGGCCAATAATCCAATGGAGATTAAAGGTAAAATCACAATAAATATTTTTCCCAATCCCAAATAGAGTGTCCCCATCAGTGAGAGCACATAAAGCACCGTAACATAAAGCAAACTTCTTCTTAACATGGAAGGAGATATGTTCACCAGCTTCTTTAAATCCACTTCCAGTCCAGCTAAAAACATCAAATACAGAAATCCCAATTGAGCCACAAGTTCAAAAATTGCATTCTCTGGAATAAGTAAAAAATAGGCACATAATGCCCCCAATACAATCTCAATAGAGACAGTGGGGATTTTAACCTTTTGCGATATCAATGGCGAAGCAAATATGATGAGCGAAACACTGATGATTAATGATATATCACTTCCCATTTTTATCCTTAACTATTTTTTATCGCACTGCGCAGCGATTTCATACCCTGCTTTTTGAATGGCTTCAATCTCTTCTTTTGGAGTGGTTCCTGTAGTAGTAAGATAATCACCAATAACAATTGAGTTTGCACCATGTTTAAAGACATCATACTGCTCTTCTCCAAACATCACTTCTCGTCCACCTGCAATCATAATTTTATGTGCATTGGGAATCATTTTACGAGCCAATTCAATGAGCTTAAATGCCTCTTCTTTGTTGATGGTGTTTTTCACAATTGGCAACGCTTCATTGGGGTGAAAAAAGTTTAATGGCACATTCATAGGCTCTAATGAGGCAATGGCTTCAAGCATTGAAACTCTGTCTTCTTGTGTTTCTCCCATTCCAAAAATTCCACCACACACCAGTTTAAGACCTGCTTCTTTGGCATTCAAACATGTTTGGTATCGTTCATCCCACTCATGTGTAGTACAAATCTCTTTGTAAAAATGGCGCGATGTCTCTAGGTTATGATTGTAATTATCTACGCCCGCAGCTTTTAATGCTTTGAGTTGTTCCAAAGAAGCCGTTCCATTACATGCAATAATTTTTATATCTTTTACCTCAGCTTTAACCGCACGTGCAGCTTCACATACAAATGCCAAACGTTTATCATCTAAACCTTTTCCCGCCGTTACCAAACAAAACCCTACAGCATGATTCGCTTTAGCTGCTTTGGCTTCTTTAAGAATTTGCGCTATCTCTTTTCTTTTATATCGAGCAATGTCCGCTTTATATCGAACACTTTGTGTACAAAATTTACAATCTTCATTGCACGTACCACTCTCAATATTACAAATGGCACAAAAATATATTTTTTTATTTTCTATCATATCGTATCTCTTTTTTTTCAAATATTTCTGAATGAATCTCTTTGGTATAGTAGTTAATTATATACTCATTTTCATTAATTTCTAGCAACACTGCCTCAATGAGTGGTTTCTCTCTGGCACACACTTCTCCTGGATTTAAAAAAAGAGTACCCTCTTTAACTTCCGCTTCAAAAATGTGCGTGTGTCCAAAAATCACCACTTGGCAATCATCACTTGAAAGATAAAAAGGCAAATGCATCAACTTAAATTTAATCTCTTGAATTTTAAAGTAGTAAGGCTCTTTTTTTATATTGTACTCATGGGCATAACGTAAAAGCCGATTGTCATTGTTGCCAAAAACACACACATATGGCAGTTGTGCTTTTTTAATGGTCTCCAAATTATCTTTGGTACACAAATCACCTGCATGGATAATATACGCAGCCCCTTGAGTCTTTAAAAACTCAATGACCTCCTTTGTGTAGCCCACTTTAAGATGGCTATCAGATAATACGGCTATTTTCATAACTATTTCTTAGGCGTTGTGCTCTTTTTACTTGCCGTCTTTTTTGCAGGAGCTTTGGTGGTTGTTTTGGCTGCAGTTTTTTTAGCAGGCGCTTTTTTCGCAACTGTTTTTTTAGCCCCTCTGTTTTTAGGGTCTTTTTCAATAATTTCTAAACACTGCTCTAATGTTAAACTCTCTGCTTCTAAACCTTTAGGTATTTTAAAGTTCTTTCGCCCTTGTTTAATATATGGTCCATATTGACCAATTAAGACTTGAATTTTCTCTTTATCAAACGATTTAATTGTAGATTTCTCTTTTGCTTCATCCAACTCTTGAATCACCTCTAATGCACGTGGTAACTCAATGGTATACGGATCATCGTTCTTAAGTGAATAGAATTTTGTTTTCACTTGTAAATAGGGACCAAATCGACCAATATTGGCTTTGATTTCATCGCCATTTTCCAATGCACCCACCACTCTTGGAAGGGTGAATAAAAACAGAGCTTCATCTAACGTAATCGTATCCATATTCAAATGTGCAGGAATGGCAACAAAAAGAGGTTTCTCTTCATCATCTTTAGTACCTATTTGAACAAAGGGACCAAATCGTCCCACTCTGGCACTGACAGGTTTTCCACTTTTAGGATCGAGTCCAATTTCACGAATTTGAGCGTAATCGTTTCTGTCAATACTCTCTTCTTTGGCATCAATGCTTTTTTTGAAATCGCCGTAAAAACTCTGCATCACTTGTTCCCAAGCAATTTTACCCTCAGCAATATCATCAAACTCCTCTTCCACACGCGCAGTAAATCCCAAGTCTACAATTTCAGGGAAATGATCAACCAAAAAGCTGTTGACCACTTCACCTGTGGCAGTAGGTGCAAGTTTTTTATCTTCGGTTTTGACCACATACTCTCGTTGTTGAATCGTTGAAATCGTAGGGGCATAAGTTGATGGTCGCCCTATTCCTTCTGACTCAAGTTTTTTAACCAATGAAGCTTCTGTGTATCTTGCAGGTGGTTTAGTAAAGTTTTGTTCGCACTCTAAATTATCCCGTTCTAAAACCGTTCCTTGAGCAATATTAGGCAAAATCTTTTCGGTGCTGTCAAGTGCGGCTTCAGGATTATCACTTCCTTCGGTATACGCTCTCATAAACCCTGGGAAAATGATTCTTTGACCCTTAGCTTGAAACTCAAACTCTTGATCTTTTCCTGCAAGAATTTTATACGTTGTATTGGCAATTTTTGCTGTTGCCATTTGGGTAGCAATGGTTCGTTTCCAAATAAGAGAGTAGAGTCTAAATTGTGAATTGTCCACAAACTCTTTTATTTGAGAGGGTTTCAAAGCCATATTAACAGGTCTGATGGCTTCGTGAGCTTCTTGTGCTCCTTTTGATTTGGCTTTGTACAATCGTGGTTTTGCCAGAGCATACTCTTTGCCATATTGCGCTTCAATCACCTCTTTCGCTGCACTTGTTGCTACGGTTGAAAGATTTAATGAATCGGTTCTCATATACGTAATAAGTCCACCTGTGTGGTTTGGAATATTGCCCACATTTCCTTCATACAACTGTTGCGCAATAATCATGGTTTGTTTAACAGAATATCCCAATTTTCTGCTGGCTTCTTGTTGCAGTGTCGAAGTGGTAAAAGGAGCCGCAGGTGAACGAGTGGTATCTTTCTCTTCAATCTCATTTAATACAAAATTGCCTTGATGAATTGAAGCTTCAATGAGACGTGCTTGCTCTTCATTTTCTACTCTTTTAACTTTTCCCTCAATTTTTGCCAACTCAGCTTTTAATTCGGGATTGATAAAATCGGCTTTGATTTTCCAAAACTCTTCAGGAATAAACGCTCTTATTTCATTCTCTCTGTCAACAATAATTCGTACAGCAACGCTTTGTACTCGTCCAGCACTCAAACCGTACCGTACTTTTTTCCACAACAGAGGTGAAAGTTCGTATCCCACAGCTCGGTCTAAAATTCTTCGTGCTTGTTGCGCATCGACCAAATTTTGATTGACCTCTCTTGGGTGTTGCAGTGCATCTAAAATTGCCCCTTTGGTAATTTCATGAAAAACAATTCTTTTTAAAGGGTTTTTTTCAATTTTAAGTGCAGGTATTAAGTGCCACGCAATGGCTTCTCCCTCTCTATCCTCATCGGCTGCGAGGTAGATAACGGTATCTTTTGTAATCTGTTTTTTTAGGTCAGCGATGACTTTTCGCTTATCGGTTGATATTAAATATTGTGGTTTAAAATTATCATTGGGATCAAATCCAAGTTTAGACTTAGGTAAATCTCTCACATGTCCCATTGATGCCATTACGACATAATCTTTGTCAAGAAATTTTGCTATTGTTTTTGCTTTTGCTGGTGACTCTACGATAACTAAGTTTTTCACTATGTAATAACCCCTAAAATTTTTGAAGTTGCCATTCTATCATAATTTAATTAAAACGACTTAATCCCTACTATTAAATATTTTTCTTATAGAAAGTCAAATTTTCAGCAAATACTTATCTCTTCTTCCAGCACAATGTCAAAACGCTCTTTGACTTTTTCTTTGGCAAGATTGATTAAAAAAATGGCCTCTTCATAGGTACCATTTCCATTATTAACTAAAAAATTGGCATGTTGATTTGAAAAAGCCATTCCTCCTTTTTCAAACCCTTTTAATCCAACCGCTTCAATCAAGCGCCCTGCAAAATCACCTTCTGGATTTTTAAAACAGCTTCCTGCACTGGGAGTGTGTGGTTGGTTATCTCTCATGGCATTAAACGCTTTGAGTCGCTCTTTTGAAAAACCAGACTCTATATTAAAAACCACTTCATAGACAATATCCTCTATATTTGTGTATCGATACGAATAGAGAATATCCTCTTTTTTTATATACCCCTCTTTGGTTTTAATCGCATGAATATAATTAAATATTTCCCATGACTTTAACCCTGCGTTCATCTTCACCAAACCGCCCAAATTACCAGGCAATTTTGCTAAAAATTCTAAGTGTGCAATGTTGTGATTTTTAGTATAGGTTAAAAGTTTTCCACTGGTCGTTGCACATCCAACGTACAGCTTACTCTCTTCTTGCTTGATATAATCAAAAGCATCTCCCAAAATTGCAAATTGATGAGGCTTTGGTGATATGAGCAAATTATTTGCACGACCAATAATTTGGTATTCCTCATACGAGTTGATTTCATTTATGACCAAAACTTCACACACGGGACCAATATGAATGGAGCTGTATTTTGAAAAGTCTATGGTTTTAAACTCATTTGTTGCCACTATTTGGCTCTTAGTTCACGATATTGTGTAGGAATTAAAAAATCTCTTGATTTAACCAAGTTTTCATAAAAACCATGTTGATAGCCCAATTCATAGAGTTTATCCAACGCATCATATTGAAGTTCGCTTAACTCTATAGAGTCATCATTGGCATAAAGTTCTAAATATTTCTCTAACGTAGGTGCATCCACACGAATCAAACCTCTCTCTAAGAGCATTTTTGACAACACTTTTTTATTTGAATTGGCTACTTTGACGGCATCTATTAATGTTTGTTCGTAGTCAATGGCATGATGCAGAGGGATTGAACGTCGAAGACACATTCCTCCTAAAGGCAATGGCAACTCTTTTCCAGCAAGTTCTTGCCATATATCCCAAATCTCTCTTTCAACCTCTAAGGCATCATTATAGGTCAAAATAGATTCATGAATCAATACGCCTGCATCTACCGTGCCATTAAGAACAGCCTCTTCAATCTCTAAAAAGTTTAAATACGTTATTTTAGCTTCAGGATAGGCAATTTTAAAGAGTAAACCATTGGTAGTAAACTCACCGCTTAACGCCACTTTGAAATTCTTTTTGAGTTGAGTACCCTTTTTTTTAATCAGTTTGGGTCCATACCCATTTCCAAAACTCACCGCCGTTCTTAACAGGGCATAATCCTCTTTCACAAAAGGGTAAAGTGCAAATGAGATGGCACAAATATCGTATTGCCCTTTTAGAGTTGCTTGATTAAGAGTTTCAATATCATCGGCTATATTTTCAAATTTTGTCTCATGAGGTGTTACCCAACCAAACTTAATGGCATAGTACATAAAAATATCATCGGCATCCGGAGAGTGTGCAACGCTTATTGTTCTCAAATCATTTCCTTAAATTTTGTATGTGATTGTATCAATAAATCGTTTACGCTTTGGTTATAGAATTTTCTCCATGTTATCTTGAGGCTCTTTTTTTTTAGATGCGCTCTCTTTTTTAATCATCGCTTCATCTAAGATTTTATCTTGTTTTTGAGTGTTTTTATCTTTAGGAATAAATCGTTTATAGTGGACTTCATCATACTTAACAAACTTATTATAACTGATCATAGAACTGAGTTCTTTCCCATAAAGTTCTTTCTTCTCTGAATATCGGTGCAGTTTTTTCACAAGCAAATAGGGGTTTTGATGCTCTTTTTTATAATTTAATACTCTAAAATCTCTGAATGCTCCACTTCGAGAGAGTAAAAAATAGTAATCTTTGATGGCATCTTTAAGGGTATCATATTTTTTTAACCAGATGGTTTTATCGCCACGTTGTGAACCAGCAGCAATTCGGGGTTCTTTTTTATTAAACGACCACACTCCAAAAATATTATTCGCTTCTTTAAAAAAACGTGATTCACCCCAAGCACTCTCCATGGCAGCTTGCGCCAAAGCAATCGATTTTGGGTGGGGTTTAAGAGCCATTAAAAGTGCTTCATTATTTTTGGCTTTATATTTTACTTTTAATGCAGCAATCTCTTCCTCATTCTCATGAGAATTGATCAAATCACTGACTCTGTTATACTCAGCAAACTCTTCATCATAAACTTCTCTTAAAGGCTTGATGATCATTTTTACGAACATCTGTTTTTTTTCTAGAATGGTAAGAGGTCTCTTCTCTTTCTCTTGTTTCTCAATTTGAGCCAACTGCTCTTCTTTAAGTTTTATGCTCAATTCATTCTGTTTCACAATCACTAAAAACAGTAGAACCAGAACAAAACAGCCTACTAAGTAAGAGAAAAAACTGTTTTTAACATTATTATTTGAAAGTGTTTTATCTTTTTTCATATAGATATTTTAGCAAAAAAAACATTATTTTATATCAAAATCTGTTTTTATATGGGATACCCCACCTAAAAAAGGTGGTTGTTAGTATCCTGAAATTTGTACGTAATAAGAGATAATATCCAATAATGGACCAACTAAGAAAATTGATAGTATGGTTGCAACAGCACAAAACCCAATCACTGTTTTTAAAGGCGTCGTTGCATTGCTTAAATACGCCACACTGTCATCGGTTATTGGATCTTTTAAAAACATATAGATAATGGGTTTTAAGTAGTAGTATGCAGCAATGGCAGAGTTTAATGCCATAATTAATGCCAACACAATGAAACCTGCATTTATTGCGCTTCCAATAAGATACATTTTTCCCCAGAAAATTGCAAATGGCGGGATTCCTG
Source organism: Marinarcus sediminis (SeqCode) (assembly GCF_048571275.1). Lineage (GTDB taxonomy): Bacteria > Campylobacterota > Campylobacteria > Campylobacterales > Arcobacteraceae > Marinarcus > Marinarcus sediminis. Next base: position 988,360 of record NZ_CP182357.1, on the reverse strand, counting down.
CAAGAGAGAGCATAAACAGTCCCATCATCACCGCTGCGAGTGGTGAAGTTTTAATCAAACCAGAATATCTCTCTAAGGCATGATCACTTGAAAAGGTTGAGTTGGTTTTTGTTCGGTTTAACCATAACATCGCAAATCCACCCAAATTGGTGATTAAAAAGAGACTCCAATATAAAAATATTGCCGTTGTTGCTTGTGTTGTGCCCAATAAAATTGCCCCCATCACAAACCCTGCGTGTGAAATAGAAGAGAACGATAACATTCTTTTGATGTCATTTTGCAACAGAGCAATCATATTAGGAATGGTCATGGTTAAAACAACAACCCCATACAAAATCCCCTCTACGACTTTGTCATCTGCTGCAATAAAGATTTCAAAAAATCTCAAAGCAACCACAAATCCTGCGATTTTTGGAACAACCGACATAAACCCTGCAAACGCAGAAGTTGAACCTTCATACACGTCAGGTACCCAAGCATGAAACGGCACCAAAGAGAGTTTAAAAGCAATGGCTCCAAACATAAATACTACCCCGATTAAAATAACCGGATAATTGGCAAAATTTGAAGTAACCAACACTTCTGATATTTTTCCAAGTTCTACACTTCCTGTTAAGGCATAAAATACAAACGATCCAAACGCAAAAAATCCTGTAGCCAAAGCTCCCATAGAGAAATATTTTATTGCAGCTTCAATCGATTTTTCACGATTATGCATAGCAATCATGGTATACAAAGACATTGATGCGGTTTCAAGTCCTACAAAAATTAAAATCAAAGAGTCCGAACTCACCATAAATTGGAACCCTGCAATCATAAACAGATACAAAGCATAATATTCAGGATACGAAGTATCATGAAATCGCAGTTTATTTAAGGTTAAAAGAATAAACAGTATTGAACCAATAAGCATGATAAATTGAGCTAAAACAGCAATGCCATCTAAAAGCATCATATCAAAGAAACCTCGAACAGCCCCATTGTATCCGTATAAAACACCCAAATCAATGATTAAAAACAGCACCGTAAGCATGACATACAAAGATTTATCCAGTTTTTTACTGAACAAATCAATACAAAGGATACTCAAGCCTCCAATAATGGCAACCAACATTGGCACAATGGTAATAAAATTTAAACTTGCGAAGTCTATGTTAATTGGCGATATCATTATTTTGCCTCCCCAATGCTGTTTGCAGAAAATATTCGAGCTTTAGTGACTGGCTCAAGTGCTTTTAATTGCATGATGTTTACCAATTGCGTGACTGATTTATTGACCGGATTTAAAATTGGTTTTGGATAAATTCCTAAAATTACAACTAAGGCAACCAGTGGAATAAGCGCAGCCAACTCTCGGCCTTTTGCATCTTCGAGTGTTCTGTTTTTTTCATTGCTCAATGTGCCAAAAAATGCTTTTTTATACATCACTAACATATAAACCGCTCCTAAAATAATGGTCAAACCAGCCAAGAGAGTCAAGAGTGGTGAAACTTTGAAAAACCCTAGAAGTGATAAAAATTCCCCGACAAAACCAATCGTTAAAGGAAGTCCCACAGAAGCCATCAACATGATTCCAAAAATCGTGGCATATCGTGGCATCACTTGTGCCAAACCACCAAACTCACTTAAAAGTTTGGTATGACGTCGGTCATAAATAACACCAACGAGCATGAACAGTGCACCCGAAACAATTCCATGAGAAATCATTAAGAAAATTGATCCCCCAATTCCTTCCACATTCAAAGCAAACGTTCCTAAAATAATCACACCCATGTGTGATACAGATGAGTAGGCAATGACTTGTTTCATGTCCTCTTGAGCATACGCCACCATGGCAGTATAAATAATCGCAATTAAAGCCAATCCCGCCATAACAGGAGTAAAATAGACCGATGCATCAGGAAAAAGAGGCAGAGAGAATCGAATAAATCCATACGTTCCCATTTTCAATAATACCGCAGCCAAAATCACCGAACCAATTGTAGGTGCTTGCCCATGTGCATATGGAAGCCAAGTGTGAAAAGGCACCATTGGAACTTTAATGGCAAATCCCAAAAAGAACGCCACAAAAAGCCATAACTGCATATCAAATGGCAGTAAAAGCATGTTCCACTCTAAGATACTGAAACTCCAAATACCTGTTGTTTGAAAATAGACATACCCTAAATAAAGCATCCCCACAAGCATCACAAGTGACCCGGTAAAGGTGTATAAAAAGAATTTAATGGAAGCATAAATTCGTAAGTTTCCACCCCATGCTCCAATGATATACAACATTGGCACAAGTGATAACTCCCAAAACATATAAAAAACAATGGCATCTAAACATAAGAAAACTGCCACCATGGTCATCTCTAAAAATAAAACGGCAATGATTAAGTTTTTTAACTCTCTCTTTTCTGTTAATCCAATCAATGAAATCATGGTCATCAGGGTGGTCATTAAGATTAAAAAGAGTGAAATACCATCAATGGCAACCAAATAGTTAATGCCATACGCTTGAACAAGAGGTATCATCTCCATAAATTGCATGCCACCGTTTTGAGTATCAAAGTTACTCCACAAGAGCAAACTTATAATAAACTCAATAATGCTCACTGCAATACCATACGCCCGAATTGAATCTTTAGCAACTAAAAATCCAACAAACGCAGCAACTGCTGGAAAAAATATCAATATTGATAAAATGTGTTCCATCTATAAACCCCTTACTTCGCAAAACCAAAGATAGCACTGAGGAGAACTAAAAAAGTAATTCCCACAACCATAGTTGTCAGTGATCTTGATAAATTTCCAGACTGTAACGGTCTGCTCTCTTCTCCTGTTTTATAAACAAATTTAGCAATGCCATCCACAACCGTGTCAACAATTTTTAAATCAATCTGTTTCCATGCAAATTTACTGATATTCAAATAGGGTGTATTGATCACTTTTTCTAAAAAGTGTGGCATAAAATATTGATTGGCTAAGAGTTTATAACACCATCTGTTTTTCAACGCTTCTCCATAATATCCGCCACTCTTTCTGTATTTGAACACAGCAAATAAAATACCACTGAGTGCAATTCCTGTTGTAACAACAATAAGCATAAGTAACGTATCTTCACTGGCATGCACTTCTAATTCAGGAAGTTTTTTTGTAATCATTTCAACAAAAAGCTCTTCAAACCACCCTGCAACAATGGCCAATAAAGCCAATGGTGTCATTGCAGCAATAACAAACGGATAGGTTTCATGTGGATGGTAACCCAACGCTTTATATCGCTCTTCTCCATGAAATACATACATGATAAGTCTGAATGAGTAAAACGCAGTCAATCCTGCTGTGAACCATAAAATACCCCAAATAACATAAGCGTGGCTTCCAAAAGCAACTTCCAAAATTAAATCTTTTGAGAAGAATCCTGCCAATGGGAAAATCCCTGCAAGTGCCACTGAAGCAATGGTCATGATTATTGAAGTCGCTTTCATGTGTTTGTGCAATCCACCCATATTTTTGATGTTGATTTCATCGTTCATGGCATGCATTACGTTTCCAGCCCCTAAAAACAGTACCGATTTAAAAAAGGCGTGCGTTGCAAGGTGAAACAGTGCCACCCAATATGCACCCAAACCAGCAGCCACAAACATATATCCCAATTGTGAAAGCGTAGAAAAGGCAATGATTTTTTTAATGTTGGTTGCAACCAGTGCCATTGAAGCCGCAAATATGGCTACAAAAGCTCCCAATGAAGCAATAAAATACCCAACTGCGGGTACAACTGTGAAAATTTCATTGGCTCGTATGACCAAATAGACTCCCGCTGTTACCATGGTTGCCGCGTGAATCAATGCAGAGACAGGCGTAGGCCCTTCCATGGCGTTTGCCAACCATTGGTTGAAGGGGAATTGTGCTGATTTCCCCATCGCTCCAATAAATAAGAAAATGGCAATGGTTATCACCAAACCGTGTGATAGGTTTCCAATCTCTTGAAAAACAACCTCATATTGCAAAGAACCGATGTTCCAGTAAATAAAGAAAATCCCCACCAACATACCAAGGTCAGCGACTCTGTTCATAATAAACGCTTCATTCGCAGCATACGAAGGTGAAATAGATGAGTAAGGTGAAAGCGTTGAGTATGGTGTATTATACATATCGCTGCTTCTTGGAACATCGCCTTTATGATACCAAAACCCAATGAGTAACCAAGAGCATAAACCAACTCCTTCCCATCCAATAAACAATCCTGCAAAGTTATCTGACATGACTAAAATCATCATAGAAAATACAAACGCAGACAAATAGGCAAAAAATCGATTAAAACTTTTGTCGTGATTCATGTATCCGATTGAGTGGATGTGTACCATGGTTGAAACCAGTGTTACAACAACCATCATGGTCACACTGACTTGATCAACAACAAAACCAAAAGGGATACTTAAATTTCCAATGACAATCCAATCCATCATTTTTAAGTGAATAATCTCTTCGGTTGTAAAGACATAAAAAAGCAAATTCATAGAAGCAACCATCGAAACAGCCAACAATCCAGAGGTAATTACCCCAGTAAAAAGAAGCTTAGGTCGATTGGCAAATAGCGCTGCGATTAACGAACCTACAAGCGGAGCAAAAAGGGCAATGTACAAATATTTTTCCATCTTTACCCCTCCATGCTTTGTAGCGTATCTAAGTTAATAGAGTTTCTTCGTTTGTACCAAAGAATCAATAACCCCAAACCAACAGCCACTTCACTTGCAGCAATGGCAATAATAAAAAAAGCAAACATTTGCCCCGTTAAATCTCCGTGAAATTTTGAAACCGCTGCAAGACCCACATTGACTGCATTGAGCATAATTTCTGTCGAGAAAAAAAGCATGAGAAGATTTTTTCTTCTTATAACACCCACCATACCAATTACAAACAGTATGGTTGAAAGTATTAAATAATCATTCAGTATCATTTACTCTCCTTTGCAACGTCACTTTGTTCAAGTTTGTCAATTTGCTCTTCGCTGAGTTTACTTAAGTTAATGTCCATTCGTTTTCCAGCAAGAATAATGCCACCAATCATAGCTACAAGTAACATCACTGCAGCAACTTCAAAAGGCATTAAGAATTTTGTAAACAAAACCAATCCTACATCTTGTGTATTTCCATACTCAGGATGCACAGGATAGAGTCCTGTTTGCGCATTTGCACCGATGAGTGGTGCCACAAAAATAATCACAATCAAAAGGGCACTCATGCCACTTAAGAAAAATTTTAATCGCGGATTGGTGATTTTTTCATCCACTTCTGACATCGAATCAAAAAACATCATTCCAAAAGCATAGAGCGACATAATGGCTCCAGTGTAAACCACAATTTGCACTACACCTAAAAAGTCTGCATCTAAAATAAAGAAAAATGCAGAGATAAAAATCATTCCAGCTGCCAGTGAGCTCAGTGCATACAGTGCATTATTGGTAAATACAGTGATACAAAACATTCCAATGGTTAAGAATGCAAAAAGATAAAATGCTACTACTTCAAACATGTGGCTCCTTCTTAATATGCAAGTGGTGTTTTTTTCATTCTCTCGTCAGCATTAGGAGAGATGGCACCAAATCCAGGATATTCTTTTTGACTCGTTAACTTATCCAATGGGGTTAAAAAGTCCTCTTTTAGACCAAAATGCGCTCTTTGTTCACTTGCGTTCTCATACCGTCCGCCATGTACAATTGCCAATTCTGGACACACCTCTGCACAATAACCGCAGTAGATACATCTCCCCAAATTAATGGAGTATTCTAAAACCTCTTTTCTTGAGTTTTCGTCCACTCTTGTGTCCATTCGAATACAATTTGAGATACAAATTTTTTCACACAATCCACATCCAATACATCGGTTTTCACCCGATTCTAAAAGTGCTAAAAGTTTATGTATGGCTCGATATCGTGGTGAAATAGGAAGTTTTTCAGCCGGATATTGTACGGTATGCATATTGTCGTTAAAAAGCGCCTCTTTCATCATCTTAAATGTAATTTTAAGACCACCTAAAAGCTCCCCTTTAACCGAACGTGAAAGCACTTGTTTAAACTCATCCCATCCTGTTTTAGGATAGTCATCCTCTTGAACAAGCAGATACTCTTGTGTTCCTTGATTTCTGTTTTTTAAATTTTCTAAATTCATACCATGCTCCTAAAACATCATCACAAAACCTGTAATTAACACGTTAATTACAGACAATGGCATCAATATTTTCCAACACAACCACATCAATTGGTCAGGTCGTACGTGAGGCCATGATGCTCTTGTCCACAAAAAGAAAAAGATTAAAAACATCACTTTCATTACAATCGCCAAACCGCCAGGGATAAAATAGAAGTCATTGAATCCTCCTAAGAAAATCAATGAAATCAGAAAACATACCGTAAAAAGGTTGGCATATTCACCAATAAAAAACATTCCCCATCGCATACCTGAATATTCCGTTGCATACCCTGCAACAATTTCGGCCTCATGTTCAAGAAGGTCAAAAGGTGTTCGGTTGGTCTCTGCAAATCCCGCCATAACAAAAAGCAAAAATGCCAAAGGTTGACTCCAAATCAGCCAATGGGTAATGCCTCCCATTTGGTAGTTGTTAATATCAATCAACGACAAACTTCCTACTAACATTAAAGGGGCTAAAATAGACAATCCAGATACCACTTCATACGACAAAAGCTGAATAGCGGTTCTCGCCCCTCCAAGAAGTGCCCATTTGTTTGCACTGCTCATTCCAGCAAGAAGGGGTCCATACAGACCCACCCCAGCAACACCCATTACAAACAACAATCCTACATTGACATCTGAAATAATGGGTCGAACGGTATAACCAAACATTTCAAACTCGGGGAAAAATGGCACCGCAGTCATGGCAATAAACGCCGTGGCAGAAGTAATAATAGGTGCTATTTTAAAAATAGGTTTGACAGCATTTTGAGGAATAAAATCCTCTTTACAAAAGAGTTTTGTCCCATCTGCAATGAGTTGTAAAACACCTTGTGGTCCGACATTCATAGGACCCAATCTTCTTTGCATGAAAGCCAAAACTTTTCTTTCTATGTATGTAGTAAACCCAGCCAGTGCTGAAAACACTGCCAAAACTACCATGGCTTTTATAATTGTTTCAATAATAATACTTGTTTCCATATATTACACCTTTTTTATAACAGCACCGCTGTATCGGCTTGTGCTAAATAGTTTACTTGTAGGAATGGATTTATCAAAAAAGGATACATACCCAATATGTCCTATCATTTGATTATCAACTTCTACGGGCAATTCAACTTCAAATGAGTTGGCTCGAACCGTTACTCTCTCACCCTCTTTCAGTTTTAATGACTCCAAAAGTTCAGATGAAACATACAAAGCCGATGTTTCATTCAACTGATGTGCTTTTGAAGTAAACTCATTGAATTGGTTAATTGGGTTGGCCTTATAAATGACATTACCCGTTACCACATCAATGTTTGAGATGGTTTCAAAGGCATCATCACTTGCTGTTTTTTGCACACTTAAAAGATAACCTCTGTTTTCACTTTTATCATTGCCAAAGTAATTGGGTAAGCTGTCAAATTCAACCGCTTTAAACCCTTTTGTCGTTGGAAGCATTGGTGTATATTCAATGGTATACTCAATATCCTCTTCTAAAAGAACATTCGCTAAATCATTTAATACATACCCACCGTATGGAAGTGCAACATTCGTTGGTACAACGCGTTTGTCAAAATTGGTAAATGTTCCCTCTTGTTGGTTCAAAGCAGGCATATTGAGGTTTCCATTACCAAATGAAGAGAGTTCATAATTGGCTTTTTCATTGTATCCTACAACAAATCCCTCTTCCCTTTCAAAAAGTTCACAAATCAAACTCACACCTAAGGTATTGGTTTGAGGAGGTACGACCATCACTTTAAAGTCAGTATGTTTTTCAATTAAACCACACAGTTTTGCTAAGTTAGCACTTTTTGGGTGGAAAATTAAATCTTCTCCTACAATCAAACAAAGAGCATCTTTATTCTCTCTCATGGCATTGATGGTTTCTAAAAGCGACTCATCGCTTCCGATGAGATTAAAAAGTTTAGACAGCTCATATTCAACCTCTTTGGTAATTGTTTTGCTCACCACTTTAGTCACTTCTTTCTCTTCACCGCTCTCTTCGTCTTTAACCATTTCCGTTACGTTTTCTTTGACCACTTCACTGATGGTTTTCACTCTTTTTTCTTTAAGAGAGTCCAAATAAGTTTGCACATTGGAAGGCAACTCTTTTCCAAAAAGATCTAAAATCAAAAACAGAATTGACTCTTCGCATAACGGATTGTGGCTGATGGTTTCAATGGTTTTCCCCTTTTTCCCAAACCCTTCAACATGCGTATCACCTAATGGATGGAAATAGAGCCCTGCCCCTTTGTTTCTTGTAATGGCATTGTTAAAGCCATATTTTACGCTTGGTGCGTCCGATTTTAAGAATGACCCAACACTGATAAGCAAATTGGCATCGTGAATATCTTGCAAGGTTGCATTATAGAGTGAACTTCCACTGCCTTGGGCATAGTTTTTCATAAATTTTTGGAATCTTAACGCATCATGATTGACCAATTTCAGACCCAATTTTTCTCTTAGTTTTTCTAAAATCAACGCCTCTTCATTGGTAATGTATGAGTTAAAGGTAATGGTTTGTGCTTTTTTAAATGCCTCGATGGCTTGGGCAAATTGTGTTTCATCTTTTTGGGCATTTTTGTTTTCAAAGTCATATCCAAATCTGGCCGCTCCACTCAAATTGGCATAATGGTGTTCATTGGTCACTCGATAAATCATAGGAGTGGTATCTGAAGTAGATGTGTGTTTAACTTCATAATAGATCAAAGCACAATCACTGGAGTGTGGATTTGATGCAGGAATTCGTGTGAGTTCCCACGCATTTGATTTGTATTGAAAATCTTCACTGACAAGTGCTCCTACAGGACACACACTGATACACTCACCGCAATCAATACATTTATCAGCTTCATAACCAATAAGCGATTTATTGAGTTTATTCCACATGGCATACGCATCTTTTGGCATGCTCTCTTTAAAGGCTGGGTTTAAGCCTTCTGAATCTCGTTTTACTGTACTTAATGCACTTGAACCAATCATATCTTTACACACCGTAACGCACTTCTCACACACAATACATAAACCTGCATCATAGTTCATGACACCCCAGTTTGTTGTCGGTCGGTTCACATCTTTTATGCTATAACTTTGAGAATCTACTTTCATGTACAAAGTGTTGTTTTGAAGTTCACAATCCCCACTTTGGTCACATACGCCACATTGTAAAGGGTGATTCACATCATACACTTCCATGATGGCTCGTCGCTCTTTTACAATATTTTCTGTTACTGTTTGGATTTGCATTCCCTCTTTTGCTTTGGTATTACAAGAGTAGACTTGTTTACCGTCTGCTTCAACCAAACAGAGTCTACATGCCAGTGTTGGTGAACATCTGGTCAAATAACAAATAGCAGGCACATAAATGTTGTTTGCTCTTGCCACATTTAAAATATATTCACCCTCTTTTGCTTGACATATTTTGCCATCAATTGTCAAATTAATCATATCACTCATTACGCATCAACCTTTTCAATCTTAACTTGTTTATAACTATATTCCAAAGATGCCAAATCGCTGTTGTTATCACAAAGGGCAACAGTTCCTTGTAAATTTGTATCAATTCTAAATTTTCTGTTAATTGTTTCGTTTGCATATTTAATTACAACATCTGCCCCATCATCGACTTTTGCTATTTTAGAAAAAGATTGGCTTCCTACAAGTTCATTGTTTGAAGCAAATCTGTTTTTATATATGACCGTTCCATTAAACGACATCAACTCTTCAACTTCTTGCAAAGCCTCATCATTGTACGCTTCAATGCTTTTGGCACTATTTTCACTTAAAATCACACAATTCAAATCGCTGTAGGCATTTAAAGCACCCAGAAGTTTTTTTATGTTTGAAGCATTTTTATGCACAAACAAATCTTCACTTAAAAGGATGGTTTTGTTCGTTTTATTCAAACTGTTTTCAACCATATCTTCAAACTCCTCTTCCCCCACACTTGACTCAGCACTTAAATATCCCACATCCATATCATCAATAAACGCTTCGACCTCTGCGCTGGCATTTTTTGCAAAGTACTCCAAAAGCAAGGCACATATACCCTCTTCACTTCCCACTTCATATTTGATATATTGTGAGAATTTCAACGCATCGCTTTTATAATCAATTGGGTTCATATACGCAATATAGGCAGTTGAGTTTTGGATGGCTGTTTGAAGTGCCTCATTTAAGAAAAGAGGTTCCCCTAATAAAATGATAAAATCACTGTTTACAAGAGTTTCAATCGTTGTATTCACTGTCTTATTCAAAATTATGCTTCCTCACTTATTTGCTCTGGTGCAACTTCCGCAGTTTCATCTTTGGCTTTTTTAATGACCACTGTCCAATCCACTTCATTGAATTTTAAAGAGTTCATTAAAGTATACTCATTCTCTTTGACCAAATCTGCCACTTTTTGCACGGGTGAAAAATCACCAATTTCAAAAAGAAAAATCCCGTTTTCACCCTCTTGAAGGTCGCTTTTAATCAGTTCCAACATTCGTTCATAGAAATTATCTTTTAATGGTCGTAAATCATATCTTTTCATGTTTTCCCTTATCTGTCAATTTCACCGAAAACGATGTTTAAATTACCAATCATCGTAACGACATCCGCTAATTGATGCCCAGGTAACACATCTTCAAGCAATCCTGTATGCCAAAAAGAGGGCGCTCGCAGTTTCATTTTATACGCATATGGTGTTCCATCACTGACAATCATATATCCCAACTCACCTTTAGGTGATTCTGTGGCAACATAGACTTCACCTTTAGGAGGTCTCATCCCTTGAGTCACCAACACAAAGTGTTGCATTAACGAGTAGTTTTGTGTCATGATATCCTCTTTAGGTGCAGAGATATACTCAGGTGCATGTGCCATAAGTTGAGGCTCGCTTTCATTATAAAGAGGAATAAGTTGCGTTAAAATCTTCATTGATTCTCGCATCTCTTGCATGTAACACTTATATCGCCCATAAGCATCGCCTGTTTGAGCATACGGAATATCAAAATCCAACTCAGGGTAGATTCCATAAGGCATCTCTTTTCGTAAATCCCATTTGAAACCAGATGCCCGTAAAACCACACCTGAACATCCCCACGATTTTGCCAACTCAGGAGAGATAACTCCCACATTTTCAAGTCGCATTCGCCAAATTCGGTTTTGAGTTAAAAGACCTTCATATTTTTCAATCTCTTCACTTAAAATCACAATAAATTTCTCTAAATCCTCACACCAATTTGCAGGTAAATCCAAAGGAACACCACCGATTCTAACCGCACTGTGAGTCAATCTTGCTCCACAATAATCTTCGATTAAGTCCATGGCGAACTCTCTTTCTCTGAAAGCATAAAGGAAAACCGACATCGCCCCAACATCCAGTGCATGTGTTGCCAACCAAAAAAGGTGAGAAATCAAACGATTAATTTCAAGCAACATGGTTCGAATGATTTCAGCTCGTCTTGGCGCTTCAATGCCCAAAAGTTGCTCTACGGCCAAAGCAAAACCATAGTTATTTGAAGTTGCAGCAATATAATCCATTCTATCTGTTGTGGGTAAGAATTCGTTGTACATCATATTCTCACCCATTTTTTCCATACCACGGTGCAAATACCCTACATCGGGAACAGCTTTTACAATCTCTTCCCCTTGAAGTTCTAAAATGAGTCTTAACTCACCGTGAGCAGAAGGGTGTTGTGGTCCAAAATTGACCACCATTGTGTTATCTTCTCGTTCAAAATTAATGTTTTCAAAAAAAGGTTTTAATCTGTTAACTTGTTGCATGGGTTACCTTCTCTTCTTTAATTGAACCGATTTATTTTCATCAAGTTCTTTTATAATTCGTACACCAAAGAGTCCAACACCACCCTCTTCTTGATACGCCAATGGAGTATGTTCTGGCTCTTTACCATTGGTAATATCTACACCAAATGGCACTTCATGTCCCAATCGTGCAAATCGTGTGGTGTCATATCTGTCCACAGCTGCAGGATCTCTTTGTTCTGGGCCAATCACATCTCTGGCCTCTTTTCCAAAAATTTTGTCAACTTCATACCAAGAAGCCGCTTCATCCCCGTGAAGCGGATAGGTTTTTCGTAACGGGTGATCATACCAATCATCGGGCATAAGAATTCGTTTTAAGTTGTGGTGATTGATGACATTCACCCCATACATATCGTACATTTCTCGTTCACTCCAGTTGGCCATTTTAAACACCGACTCAATACTTTGAAGGGGCTCTTTCTCTTGGATAAAACACTTCACTCTCATTCGTTTGTGTTTACTCATTGAAAGCAGTTCATAAAAAATTTCAAAACCACCTCTTTGGGCAATATAGTCAATCGCAGAGAGTTCCATCATCATGTCATACTCTAATTGCTCTTTAAGATAGGTTGCTGTTTTAATGTTGTCTTCTGCTTGAATATAGACAACCAAATGACCATTTTCAAGGTACGCTTCGCTTATGGCAACTTCTGTTTTAAGGGCTGCTAAATCTGCACTAAATTGTTCATCACTGCTCACATCAAGTCGAGCAAGTTGTGGAACCACGTGAAATCTGTCGTTGTAGTATGATTTTTTTTGTACATCATCTTTAGGCGTATATTTTCTCATTACACTAACCTTTTTCTTGGCATCGCTTTAGAAGCGGGTTCTCTTCGGATCTTTTTTTGTAACATCATCAACGCATATTGAAGTGTTTCAGGACGGGGTGCACACCCAGGAAGATAGATATCTACAGGAACAACGCGATCGGCTCCTTGAACGGTGGCATAAGTATTAAACATTCCCCCCGTATTTGCACAACTTCCCATAGAAATTACCCATTTAGGATCGGGCATTTGGTCATACAATCTTCGCATAAATTCCGCGTGTTTTTTGGTCAGTGTCCCCGCAATTACAATCACATCTGACTGTCTTGGACTGGCTCTAAAAATGGTTCCAAATCGGTCGAAGTCGTATCGACTCGCACCCGTTGCCATCATCTCAATTGCGCAACAGGCCAAACCGTATGTTAAAGGCCACAAAGAGTTACTTCTTCCAAAATTTATAAATTTATCAATAGAAGTAAGCACAATGGGTGCCCCGCCATTTTGTAAATAATTTACTTTATGCTGTGCCATTCAAGTGCTCCTTTTTTCCACGCGTAGATAAACCCGATTGTCAATAAAACAATAAACAAAATCATCTCAATAAATCCAAACCATCCCAGTACTTTAAAATCCACTGCCCAAGGAAACATAAAGATAATCTCTACATCAAACAGAATAAAAAGCAGTGCCATGAGGTAGAATTGCACCGAAATAGTATTGGGTTGTTTTGTCACCTCTGGTCCACATTCATACAGAGTTGATTTAAGTTTTTCAGTGTCCAAACGTGCCAGTCTTCTACTGACCAATCTGGCTAAATAGACGGTTGCTATAAATGCTCCAAACGTCAAAAGGAACATTACAAAAGCTCCGAAATACGGATGAGAAAAATCCATATGACTCATATTATCTCCTTAAAAGAGTTATGAAATATAATTACATTTTGTAATAATTGACTTATAGTACCTAATTGCTACTAAAACGCTACTAAAGAATTCGCAAATATTTTTTTATTTTTTAAAAGAAAAAATTGCCTACAAGTAGCCATTATGTGGTTACTTGTAATAAAAAAACATTTTTTTGTCACAAAAAAATGTATTGATTTACGACCTTTTTGATTACCAAAAGATACACTTTAAAAGGGTGAAGATTTAACCAAAGTTTATGAAGAAATAGAGACAATTGTTCAGCGTCCAAAAGCTTTGGACACCGATTAAATTAGAAGAAACCGACTTTACTCTCTTTGTCAAATTGAGATTTTATCTCTTTTTGGATTTGCTCTATAAATGTATCGAGTTTAAACACCGGTTCATCTTCAACAGCAACTTTGTAAGCCGTATTTTTAATGACCATCTCAATTTGCCCTCCCGTTAAAGAATAATCGGCAAGTTTTGTGATGTCAAACCCCTCTTCTAATGGCAAATTATCGGGTAATAGTTTTTTCCAAAGTTCTAATCTCTGTTCCTCATTGGGTTTTGCAAACTCTATTTTATAGTTAAATCTTCTCGAAAATGCTTTATCGATGTTCTCAAGTAAGTTTGTAGTTGCAATAAGTATACCGTCAAAGCGCTCGATTTGCTCTAAAAAGATATTTTGCATTTGATTGTGCATTTTTTCACTGCCCGACATGCCTTCGCTTGTTCGTGCACCCAAGAATTGATCCGCTTCATTGAGCAGTAAAATCGGCTCAGTTTTGGTCTTTTGTGTCAAATCTCGGTAGGTATCAAAGATATTTCGCACATTTTTTTCGCTCTCTCCTACATACATTGAGAGTATTTTAGAACAGTCAAAACTCAACACTTGTTTTTTCAAAGATTTTGCAAGTGCCAAAGAGGTGATGGTTTTTCCTGTACCAGCAGCTCCATAAAAGATGATTCTTGCATCTATGCCTCTTTTTTTATCTTTAATTCCCCACGTTTTGAGTAAGTTGATGACATTTTTGTCAACTTGTTTGAGCAAATCATCTAATGTGGCTCGTGTTTTTGGGTTTAAAACCACATCATCTAAGGTTTTAGTTGAAGAGATCAGTTCAAACATATCTTGCTCTTTAATGAGTGAATCCAGTTTGATTTTGTCTTGTCGTGTCTTCTTTTTTGTGGGGTGTGAGATTTTATATAAAATTTCATCAGGAATATAGAAATTTCTGTTAATGCCACCAAAAGGAGTCAGCATCTCATCGTAATCAATCAAACCACTTGAAACCAGTTTTGAACTCTCTTCAAGCAAACTTCGGTGTTTGATTTTTTCGTAATCATCACTTGAAACCAATTCAATAAGCGTGTTCATGTCTCGAATCGATTCATCGCCTCCCGCATACTCCTCTTTTAAAAGGGCTAAAAAGAGCATCTGCTCTTGTTCAGAGAGTTCATACTCTTTGAAAAACCCTTCGAGCATGATTTCATTTGGAGTGACTTTTACTCTCTCTTTGATTCTGTTTTCAAGCATGGTCAGCTTCGATTTGAGTCGGTTGATATTGGGACTGCTGGCATCAAAATTGTGTTTAGAAACATTGAGTTTTTGTGCAAGGTCAATTTTGAAAAACTGATCTTGCAGATACTCTAAGTTGTCGCTGTACTGTTTGACTTCTGGCAAAACAAAATCAATTGTACCGCCCTCAATGAGTTTTAAAAAACTGGTACTAAGCGTTACACTGGAGTTAAGCAGTTCAAGTTTGGCCATTTCACTGAGTTTGAGGTGATTGAAACTGCTTTGTACAATCCAACCCAACTCTAAAAGCGATTTAATTAAGTTAAGTTGTGGCAAATGTTTGTAGGTTTTTACGTCATAAAATTCGCCTAAAATATCTACAACCAAAATAATGTCATTGCCGATGATATACTCTTTGAGCATATATTGTAAAATTTTGGCTTCCTCTGAAGAGCACTTCAGTTGCACATAAATTTCACTGTTTTCAATATCTGTTGTTGTGATAAACTTAATTATTTCATCCATATTTATTTCATATCCTGTAGTTTTTTATCGTATATTTTCATTATCTGCACATCTTTAAACTCTAAGACATAGTTTTGATTTGCTGTGCTCAAAATGAGTTTATTCTTTTTTTGTTCTTTATGTTGTATTTGTTGGTACAAAATATACTCTTTGTTTTTCTCAATATCTAAAGAAAAACTGTTTTTAATGCTTAAAATACCCTCTTGACATAACCCTTTATATGTTCCATAAGAGTAGACTATCTCTTGACAATTTTGTGCTTGCAAATAGTTCTTTATCTTCTCAATATTACTGTTGTCGTACATGTTTAAAGAGATCATCACCAAAGCAATAAATGCAATTAAAATAATAAAAATCATTGTAATCCTTTATTCTTTTAAGATGATACTCAAAATCATCTTAAGTATTAATTGCACTTAAAACAAGCCCAATGGTGAGCATTGAAACCAAGGTTTGTACCGTTATAATGGAGGACATCAGCTTCAAATCACCGCCAAGCTGTCTCGCTAAAATGTAACTTGAACTCGCTGTAGGCATAGAAGCAAACAGAACCAAAACAAAAAGCGCCTCTTTGCTGACTTCACACCAAGAGCCCACAAAAAATATCAATACGGGGAAAATCACAAGTTTTAACAGTGTTGCGATAAAGAGTTCAAATTTGGCACTGCTCATATGTGAAAGTTCTAAGCCAACCCCCACAGACAACAGCCCCAAAGGAAGTGCGGCTGCACTTAAAATAGAGATGGTATTGACCGCCGCTTGAGGTAAAACCATGCCACTGATATTAATTGCTCCTCCCACAAAACACGCCACAATCAAAGGATTGGTTAAAATAGATTTGGCAAATTTTACAAAATTTAAATCATCTTTATTGATATAGTATGAAAAGGCTCCAATACACAAAAAGTTAATAAAGGGTATGGCAAAAGCAATTAACACAGCTGCAATGACCAACCCCGCATCACCTAAAAGCGCATCTATTAATGCCAAAAAAACATAGGTATTAAAACGAATAGCCCCTTGAATAATAGAGGTAAAAGCTTTACGCTCTATTGTTCTAAAAAAGCCAATAGCAACAGTAAGAAAAAGCATAATTAAAATAGACAACAAACCACTTGCGACCACATTTAAGCTGTTGACTTGCGTCAAATTTGCCATTGATAATTTGTAAATTAACAGTGCAGGAAAAAGAATATAGTACGTAAATCTGTCTGCCATTGGCCAAAACTCTTGCGAAGGAAACTTCACTCTTTTTAAAAAATATCCAATGGAAATAAGAGCAAAAATAGGGATAAGTGTTGTTGAAATGTTTTGCATGAATCCTCTTTAAAAAGAGTGATTATACCATAGAATTTGTGGATGCCTCTTGGTTAAACCATAAGAAAAAAGAGAAATATTCAACCCTTGTTATTCAAACGACTGAAACGGCACTCTTTGGCATCTTGTTCACAAGCTATAGAGAAGTACTCTTGAGCTTTTTGATTACAAGGATTGATACCTTGACCTTGTTTGTACATCACAGCTAAGTTATAACACCCTTGCTTGTTTCCGTTTTTACATGATTTGTCAAACATATACAAAGCCATTGGGTAATCGCCCTTTTTATAACTTGTTAATGCTGTGTCAAAATCACTGCCCAATAAAAAAAGAGGAAAAATAAATATCAAAAAAAACAGTTTACTTTTTTGTCGCTTCATTTTTACCTTTCTTTTTTAATATAACTTAATAGTAACAAAAGTATCTTTAAACTTTTGAAAGCTTCATTAACTGTAAAATCATATTTTTTGCGCTCTCTTCATTTAAAGGCTTCTCATATGTCGTTAAAAGTTCTCGTGCTAAAATGTTGGCACCTAAGTGTTGAAACATAATTCTCATGGCTTGCAAACCTTTTGCTCCACCGCCACCACTGTGTGTGGCTAAGCCTACAATCTTTTCATTAAACGCATCTCGCCAATCTTTTGTTGCGCGTGAAGTCCAAGCCATGGCGTTGTTAAGAACAGGAGGCATAACCCCATTGTATTCAGGTGCAACAATGATAAACGCTTTGAGTGACAGTATTTTTAACGCCAAATCTTTTGCTACATCAGGAACCCCGTTTCTCTCTTCTTCAACCGTACTGTATAACGGCAAATTCAAATCCACCAAATTGATCAACGACACATCACACTTCAACTTTTTTGCCAACTCTTCAAGCCGTAACCCCAACTGTTGATTGTTGTTCGCACTCGCAATCAATATTCCAATTGTTGCCATGAATAAAATCCTTAAATATGTTTTGAATATGTAATTTTATTCACTTAGAATAAGTTTGGCATTAATTTTAAAAGATGAATTTTTTTGAAAGGAAGTTTAAATGTGGGGAGGGCTGAAAGTTGGATTACTCTTTCCAAATAGGATTTTCTTCCCAATTATTGATAAAACCCATTTGTTCAATTTTGATATTTGGATATTTTTGTAAAAGGTTTTTTAATTTCATTTTGAATTCAACTTCATCTTCTCCTATACATGTCAAAAGATATTCAATGACACTTAATGAAAAAAAGAGTTTATTTTTACTTTTTTCCATCTTTTCAAATGAATCAAACCCTTTTGGGATTTCAAAACTGACACCCAATGTTCTGTTCCATAATCTACTGTGATGAGCACAAATATTTCTTACACTTGATAACGCATGAAACCATTTATAAAAAACCAGTTTATTGATGCCTTTTATCTTTTGTATCACTTCGTTTTGTTCTTTTTCTTTTAAAATCATATAAAACTTTGAGAGTGTTCCAAAAGAAATTATTTCTACTACACTCCAAACGGGTAAATCATATGAATTGTATTTTTCTTTAAAATGTTTAATAAAAAACTCTTTTGATCTGCTTTTTTCTTTTAATATATCAGCTTGTAATTCATCAAATTTTTCAATCTTATTTTCTCTGAAATTTTTTAATTCAAGATAACCAAATGCATCATAACTTTGAGAATGAAAATAAGCAATTTGTGTTCTAAAATATATCTCTATACTTTCAATGGCTTCAAAAACTATTTTTCTAAGTTCACAATCAAAATAATACAACGATAAAATATCTTCAAATGTTGTATTAAAAAGAAATTGATTTTTATTTATTGAATTTTTGGGATATTGAAAAGGTAAGAAGTAAGCACTCATTCTATAATAATTAATATGTTTTAATTTAGTTAACACAAAATCGTCATTAGTGATTTTTAGTTTTCTCTCTTTTAAAATTTGCAATTGCTCTTCAAAAGTTTTATGTTTTTTCTGATACAAGTTTTCTTGATTTTTTATATTCCGAAGTTGGTCATGAAATGTAGACATTAAGAAGACCCCTTCTTTGGCACATTGCTAAGAGGTGGAAGAGGTGTGTTAGTAAAATCATAACTTAGGTTATCTTTAGGTGCACTTAAAAACATAGGTTACTCTTTAGATTAGATTAACGTTATTATACTAAAGTTACATAAAAGTTATATTTATATTAAAGACTTATTTGAATGAGTAAATATTTATTTTTTTGTAATGCATCATCGTTTATAGGGGTATTAAAACCAATAAAAACTATTAGTCTTTTAAAATATTTCATTTTGTAATATTTATATAAATTTTGATTTAACTAATTTTGAATCTCTCTTGAGCATCCTTCGGCTGTCTCGCTCTTTTGTCTGTACCAGAATTTAGTCACTTTGTTTCGGCATCTTCTTTGGTGGCAAAGAAGAAACAAGAAAGACACCAACTGCTTCGAAGCCAAAAGTTTCCTCGCTTATTAAAACTTCCATTTTATCCATTTTGGAATTTAGTCGTTTCACTTTAGCATCTTGCTTGTGAAACTCATAAAAAAAGTGAATTTATCACTCTTTTTCATTCACGCAATCCTCAGCTTTGTCCGAAATAAAAAATAAACATTCGAATTCTGTAGATGTTGAGATTTTATAACATCAAATATTCACCTTACTATATTAACAATAAATCAAAAAAGAAAATGGTACACTTCACTCTCAATAAATATTAGGATAATGTAGATAAATATGGGAAAAAAATTAAATTATATTGATCTTTTTGCAGGCTGTGGAGGATTATCATTAGGTTTTGAATCCGTAGGATTTAATCTTACATTTGCAGTAGAAAAATCTTCTATGGCAGGAGAAACTTTTTATCATAATTTAATTAAACAACTATTAGATGAAAATGAATGGAAGGAATTTTTAAAGCTCTCAGATAAGGAAAAATTATCTAAAAAACTTTTCATTGGTGAAACAATTGCTCTTTTAAAACAACCTGAATTATTAAATTCTATAAAAAATAAAATTGGAGACTTAGACTTAATCGTAGGAGGTCCTCCTTGTCAAGGTTTTTCACTTGCAGGAAAACGAAATCCTAAAGATCATCGAAATGAACTTCCTTGGCAATATCTTGAATATGTTGAAATCTTTCAGCCAAAAGTAGTTCTAATGGAAAATGTTGTTGGAATGAGACAAAAATTTAATAAATATGAAGAAGATGCTCCCTTTAAACAAATTAAAAAATATTTAGAAACATCTAATCCAAAATACATTGTCCAAGAATTACAACTGAATGCAATACATTATGGAGTTCCTCAAAATAGGCCAAGAGTTATGCTATTGGCAGTTAGAGAAGATATTGCAAAGAAAAAAAATCTTTATGCCACAAATAGTATTTGGTTTAGTGAACATTACTTTAAAAATAAAGAAACATCTCCACTTTGCCCAATTCCAACAAAAAAAGAAAATTTTTTCACAGTTAATGATGCTATTTCTGACCTAATTGGTAATGACTGGAATAATTCAGAATATTTAACTAAATTAAATAAAGAAAGCAATTTTTATAAAATTATTAACAATCCTTCTAAAAAGATTGAAAATCAAATTGAAAGAAACCATAATGAAAAAGTCACTCTAAGATTTAGTATTTATCAGTATTTACAATTGAACAATATACCTTCAAAAATATTTAATATTGTCTCTAAATATAATACTTCCCTTGATAATAATTACTTAGCAGAAATTGAAGCCTACATTAGTACATGCACTTTTCCTGCAAAAGCACCAAATGGAAAAATAATTGCTAAAAATAAAAAAGATTTTATTAGTATCATCTTAGAACTTGGGACAAAAAAACATTCACAAAGACCTTTAAAAATCGATGCTCCATCTCCAACAGTTGTCAGTATCCCTGATGATGTAATTCATCCAATATATCCTAGAACAATGACAGTAAGAGAACAAGCAAGATTTCAGTCATTCCCTGACTATTTTGAATTCAAGTCTAAAGAAACAACTGGTGGCATAAAAAGAAAAACAGAAGTTCCCCAATATACTCAAGTTGGAAATGCTGTTCCTCCTTTAATGGCTAGAGAAATTGCAAAGCATATTTATAAACTACTGAGTTAGCTTATAAATTGAAATAGCTAAATTCTGTATTAATATCAGGTAATGCATTCGTTAAAGATGTTCTAATATTTGGAATTATTCCAGCAGAAAAGTTTCTATTAAATATATCTTTAATTGAACTTGCTATGTTATTAGAAGTTGGATACCCCCAATAATTACCTCCAGATAACGTGCATACTCGTTTTACAGCAACTGAAGTTGATTTTATTTTGGCTCTATTTGTTGTCGGAACAGTAACAAAAGAATAAGAAAATCTATTAAAACTATTCAAAGAATAATTATTAACACCTACGCTAATATTATTTCTTTGAAACCCTTGTGCATTATAAACCATATCCCATAACATTGGTATTTGAGCATTATCATTCCAATTAGTTTTACATTGAATAACATTAATCTGAATATCGTTTGAATCTCTACTAACTAATTCATTTAATGCTTCTTTATATTTAAAAATATTATTTCTTCTGAACAAAGGTATATCAGTAAAAATAGGTAACCTACTCAGTTGTGTAATATCGCTACTATACTCAGCAGTATTTGGGAAAACTACAGCAATTAAATCTGCTTCAGTATTTGATGGAGAAGCCCCGTACATTACAGTTAATGCATCAGATATAGGATTTGGCATATTTGCTTTTTTTTGTTTAATTACAACTACATTTGTATTTATTAAACAAAAATTCAAATACCAACAAATTAAACCTTCCCATGTTGTACCAGCTGCACTTACCCCAGACTGTGTTCTTCCTGCACTTCGAGCATTCTTAAAAATCTCACCTAAATCATCCCCTAAATCTAAGATACTTTGAGCACAAACTTGCCCATTAATAAAGATTTTATCATTAATTTGTGCTTTCCATAAAGTATTCCAATTATTATTAAAAGAATTAACTTGAAATAGATCAGAAATAACTTCTTTTCTCAAATATTCTATTATATTCATTTATTCATCCCTTATTTAAAGAATTCTTCAATATTGACATCTAAAACGTATGCTATTTTGCCCAGATGTTCTACATTGAATCGGCTCTTATTATGATAAATTTCACCATTTGAAATTACACTAACACTTTTGTGTCCTATAGCATGAGATAATTCTAATTGACTTAATTTTTTTTCTTCTCTCAATCTTTTAACATTATCACCAATTCGTTTGTGAAGTTCATCAATATCGAATTCTTCAATATTTTTCATTTATGGATACCTTGTTATAAGAAGTTTTCTGATTTTATTATTAATAGTAATTTTCAACAACTTGCTATAACAAGTTATTAAAAGATAGCAGTAATTTAAATATAATTATTGAGTTAAATAAAGTTTTAGCTTTCAAACCCAAGACTTATTTAAATGAGTAGATTTGAAAATAAATCAAGGCGTGAAGAAAAGAATATCAAGGATTTTACTTGTTGTAAATGAGTTGGTATTCTTTTCTTTGCAACGCAGAGTTATGCACAAAGATGCTTATTAAAATAAGTCGTCATTCTGCATGAAAGTTTATCGCGCATAAACAAACCCCACATACCATCTCCCATCTGCATTATCTTGTTTATAAATTTTATAATCACTGGATGTCAGTTCCACTTCTGAGGTTTGTTTGGTTTGTTTTTTGATCTCTTTGAAGCTTTTAAACTCATCAATTGATCGGTTTTTTTCATACACGGTGTTGATTTTGGCACTGACCATATAAGCCAAATCATTTCGGGCATTGACTTTGGCTTCTTCTAGGGTTTCAGCTTCTCCATAACCAATAATCGCACCATTTGAGATTGGATTACTGAACCATTTTGGCACTTGTGCATTGACAGTTTTTGCTACTTGAATGTACCACATCTCTTTGGTTGACGTGTCTACAATGGTTTGGTCTTTTTGTTTGTATTTTTTGAACTTATTGGAAACATCTTTGGTGATGCTCTCTTTGGTTCCTTTGACCACAACCGAAACAATTTGTGGTTTGAAATTGATATTGGTGTATTGTGTTTCAAAACTTTGGTTTGAAGAGGTCTCTAAAATATCAAATCCCGACAACTCAATGGCGCTAGCAGTCGCTGTTATCTTAGGAATGATTTTAAAACTTTTGTTCTCTTTAATCTTTCTTGCCATGTTTGCTTGTACTGAAGCTACCACCTCTTGATTGAAATCTTTATTGTGAGAGTAGATGTTAAAATAGAGTTTTTCACGCTCGGCATCGTATTTGAACTCTTTGGCACCATACCCTGAGGTGTTCTCTAAAAACAGCACTTTTGATACCACCGGCAGGCTTTTTTTAAGTTCACTTAAGAGTCTGTTTTTCTTTGTACTGGTTTGCTCTAAATATTGCTCATACGCTTTTTGTAAATTGTCAATGTAGCTGTTTCTCTCTTCTACGTCTTGTGAATATTTTCGTTGCAAGTTTCTTATTTCACTCTCTCGTTCTTCTACTGCTTTTTTGACTTTTGCTTCAAATTCTCTCTGTTTTTCATATTCACTTTTAACCAATTTGGGAACGGCTGGAATGGCAGGTGGGGTGATTTCAGCGGGAATAAAAGGCAAAATATCTTCATATTTTAAAACATATCGATTGTTTTTTTCTATATTTTCAAGCAAATCCTCTATTTGAAGAGAGATGGCTTTCATGAGATGCTCATTTTTATACTTATTGAAAACATTAATCGACAACAAACGATTGCTCTGTTTTTCTAAGAAAATCACACCCGCTTTTTTGACCTCAGAAGTAAGCAGTTCACTGTATTTGTCTTCCAAATTCTCTTTAATGTCGCCTTGTTCTAAATAGATAACATCAAACCCACCTTCAAGGTTATATTTTGTTGAGAGCTCAAACAGTTGAGTTTTAAATGACTCAATGTTTGATATATAAATCGCCTCTTTGAAACTTTGGGCATCGAACATTTGAGTGTGCATATTTCCTGCTGTTACAAACGGAGTCATAAAGGTCAACATTCCCCACACAAAACGAACACCCATTTGAGTGCTGTCTACTTTGGTAAAATTGCTGTAACAGACCATTGGATTTTTTTTATTATGGTCAGCCATGCCAAAAGGCTCAACCATAAACACAGCTAACCAACCAGCTAAACTTCCTGTTCCACACTGTACATTTCTTGTAGAAGGTGAAAACAAGGGAGCGTATCCACTTGGGTAGATATAAAATTGCTCTTCATCCACAGCCCCATTGGTATAGCTGTGTTTTTTTGCATCGTAATAGTTACACAGCTTCTCATTGTTGTTGTAACACAGATATTTTAAACGGTAATCGTCGCTGTCCACATATGCTTTAAAGTTTTGACTTCCGCTGACACCTACATTAATTTTATCTTTTAATTGCTCTCTTTTGCTCTTTTCTATAGTCGTTATATTCGTTGACAAAGCCTCGTTATTGCTTGCACATCCACTTAAAAGAAATGAACTGAGTCCTAAAGACAAAAGTATTGTTTTGTAATAACCCATTTAAAATTCCTAGTTTTCATTATTATTTTGGTGGCTATTTTATTGGGTTTTAACTTAAAAAAAAATGTTTATTATGTGATATTGGCACAAAAGAAGAAATTTAAGGTTGAGGAAATTGAGGGGAAAATAAAAGAGAAAATCTTCTCTTTTATTTTTGAACTAAGTTGTAAAGGGCTTCTATCTCTTCTGCCCAGATGGTTTCATCTATGGTCTCTAACACCATTGGAATATCATCCATTCTCTCATCGTTCATAATAAACCCAAACGCATCCCAACCGATTTTGCCTTTTCCCAAAGAGTCGTGTCGGTCGACTTTGCTTCCTAACTCTGGTTTTGAGTCGTTGATGTGCATCCCTTTTAAGTATTGCCGTCCGACGATTTGGTCAAACTCTGCCCACGTTTTATCGTACGCTTCCCTTGTTCGTATGTCATAACCTGCAGTAAACATATGGCAGGTATCTATGCAGACTCCTACACGGCTTTTATCTTCAATTTTATCAATAATATGTGCCAAATGTTCAAATTTGTACCCCAAATTGCTGCCTTGACCTGCAGTGTTTTCTATAACCATAATGACATCTTTTGTGGCATCAATGGCTTTGTTGAGTGATTGAGCAATGTTATTTAAACACTCCTCTTCACTGATTTTTCGTAAATGACTTCCAGGGTGAAAATTGAGTCTGTCTAAACCCAAAATTTCGCATCGTTGTATCTCGCCAATAAAACTTTGCAACGATTTCTCTCTTGCTTCAATTTCAGGGTGTCCTAGGTTGATTAAGTAGCTGTCATGAGGCAAAATGTGTTTGGGCAATATCTTTGATTTTTCCAGCTCTTCAAACCACTTATCGATGCTCTTATTATCTAACTCTTTGGCACTCCATTGTCTTTGATTTTTTGTAAAAAGAGCAAACGCTTTTGCCCCTATGGCTGTTGCGTTGATGGGAGCATTAAAAACTCCTCCACTCGCGCTCACATGTGCACCGATGTATTTCATAAAAATTCCTTTGATTATTTTAAATTGTGTCATATTTTTAACATTTGATGTAAATATATGATACAAAAATCCTACTTTAAAGCAAATATACTATATAATTTTCGTTCATTTAAAAATATATATTTAATTAATAGTTTAAACTTTTATTTAGAAACAGTATAAAGAGAGTGCATGACAAAAACAACTACTTACAAAAAACTCATCATAAAAAGTATCTCAATTACTTTAGTCATTATGCTTGGTTTTGCTCTGATTTATGCGAACATTTTAAAAGAGGCTGCCCTAGAAAGATTGGTCAAAGTTGATGCCAAAAAAACCACAAAATTTGTCTTTCAAGCACTCTATTCAAGCATGTCTAAAGGGTGGACAAAAAGTGATTTGGCTTCGATTATTGAAGAGCTCAATGGAATTGACGAACATATGGTGATAAATATTTACAGAAGCGAAGAGGTCTCCAAACAATTTGGAGAAATTCAAAAAGATTTACAAATCAGAAATCAAAACCCTTTTGTACATAAAGCACTTACAAATGAAGAGAGTTTTAATTTAATTGGGGACTCAACCATAAAATACTACTACCCTGTAGTCGCACAAGATGAGTGCCTTAAATGCCACACTCAAACAGAAGCAGGCAAGGTTTTAGGTGTCATTGATATTTCCTATCCTATTACAGATTTACAAGTTTCATTGGCCTCTATTATTAACTTTTTTATTCTTTTTGTGATTACTTTTTCCATTGTTATATTTATTGCCTTGTTTGTGCGACTGGACAAATATTTAATTCAACCCATTAAAAAGTTTATTAACAGTGTCAATCAAATTTCAAGCAATAAAGATATCACTCAAAGAGTCATGATAGAACATGATATTCAAGAGATTCACTCCATGCAAAAAGTCTTTAACAATATGTTGGACTCGTTGGAGTATCAATTCTACAACGATGAACTCACCGCTTTGCCCAATCGTAAACGATTGCTTGAACAAATCAATGATAAAGAGAATGCCGTTTTAATGATTTTAAACATTGATAAGTTTCAAGAGATCAATGATTTGTATGGAGAAGATGTAGGTGATGAAATTTTACAAAATACCGCTGACTTATTAAAAAACAACATTCCTATCAATGCCATTTTATACAAACTTCATGCCGATGAGTACGCCATCTATTACAAAGCCGATTTGGATTATGAAGAGATCAACTCTTTTGCAGTACAACTCAATGATTTAATTGCAAACCACATTTACCGAGCCAATAACTCTGAAATATTTATCAATGCCACATTAGGGATTGCTTTTGGAACAAACTATCTGTTGAATAATGCAGACATTGCCATGAAAATAGCCAAAAAGAAAAAGAAAAAATATTTGGTTTATGAATCTGCCATGAACATTGAACATGAGTATGAACAAAATTTAAAGTGGTCGCATAAAATCAAAGAAGCCATTTACAAAAACCAAATTGAGCCACTTTTTCAACCCATCGTAAACACACAAACAAAAGAGATAGTCAAGTATGAAGCACTCATGCGAATCAAAGATGACAATGGCGATTACATCTCACCAATTCACTTTTTAGATTTGGCAAAAAAGAATAAACTCTATCCTGAATTGACACGCATTATGTTGGATAAAACTTTTGACAAATTTAAAGATTTGCCCTATCAAGTCTCTATTAATATCACCGTACAAGATATTTTAAATGAGATGGTGCATAAAACCATTTTAGCCAAACTCAAAGAGTATCAACTGGGCGATCAAGTGGTTTTTGAAATCATTGAGTCAGAAGGCATTGAAAATTTTGAAGAGGTATTAGAGTTTATCAATCAAGTCAAAAGTTATGGGGCTAAAATCTCAATTGACGATTTTGGAACAGGGTACTCAAACTTTGAATACCTCATGAAACTCAAAGTTGATTACATTAAAATCGATGCTTCGATGATTAAAGATATTGATACGAATAAAAACTCTCAATTGGTTACTCAAACCATTTTAGAGTTTGCGCGTAAAATGCAAATTGAAACCATTGCTGAGTATATTCACTCTCAAAATGTCTATGATATGGTTAAAAAAATAGGAATCGATTACGCACAAGGGTACTATTTTGGAGAGCCACAAGAGTTATAGTTTGAGTTTTTTAACTCAAACTTCCCATGGGTTTTTACCAAGAAGAGTAAAAAAATGAAAGATTTATCCCTTCACAACTTCGTAGGAGAATTTAAAAATTCTCCCACTCATCAACCTCTTCCTCTTTTTTTATCGGGCTTTTAGAAGCCACATTGGGTGAGCTTTTTGGCACTGTTTTTGTTGGCTTTACGGTTGCAACAGTTGCAGAAGTTTGAACCTCTAAATTTTTACCTTCAAAATTGTTTCTGTTGACATTTTTCACCACATCAAGCGCAATGAGATTGGTCTGTTTGGCAATGTCATTGGTTTTATCTGCAATGGCGGCATTTTCTTGCGTGAATTTGTCCAATTGATTCATGGCATCAGCAATTTGTGTCATCCCAACGGTTTGCTCTTTTGCCGCATTGGAGACATCATCGATTAAATTATTTGTCGTTTCAATTTTATGTTCTAATTGATTAAAACCTTCAATCATTTTACTGCTGATTACTTTCCCATTATTGGCACGAACCGTGGCATTTTCAACCAACTCTTTAATCTCTTTTGCAGCCTCTGCACTTCTGGCTGCGAGGTTTCTTACCTCTTGTGCAACCACGGCAAACCCTTTTCCTGCTTCTCCTGCAGTGGCAGCTTCAACGGCGGCATTAAGAGAGAGAATATTGGTTTGGAATGCAATTTGATCAATAACAGAGATTGCTTCATTGATGTTTTGTACGGTTTCATTGATCTCTTCCATTGCTTTTACGGTATCGTTGGCTAAACCTTTACCTTCATTTGCCGATGTTTTCGTATGCGTAGAGACATTTAACATCTCTTGTGCTTTTTCACTTGTTTGTTGAATGTTACCTGTGATTTCATCAATAGAGGCAGCAGTCTCTTCCAGTGAAGCAGCTTGTTCGGTAGCATTTTTACTGAGTGTTCCCACATTGCTGCTGAGTTCATCGGCACTTTTTCTTAATGAAAGTCCATCATTTTGACTGCTTTGCAACATATCGGTCATCATTTCATTCATTTTAATGAGTTCTTTACCTATTTTACCACTCTTTTGAACATTGAGTTTGGCCGTGAAATCTCTTTGGGTATATTTTGCTAACGTATCGCTGATTTCATTTAAGTCCTTACCAATAAGAGTTTGCAGATTAAGCAACATATCATTTAAAAGGTTTTTTAATTCATTCAAGGAATCATTCGTTGTTGTAGCATTAATTTGCCCATCAAGATACCCCTCACTTACTTTATTCACAATGAGTTTGACTTCATCAATGAGTTTATTGTCTTTTTCAATGGAGACTTTTATGATATCAATATTGTCATTGATCTCTTTTGCCATTTTCCCAAACTCATCATTGGATATAAGTTTGATCTCTTCTGTGTTGCTGGATTCTTTATTTAAATAGCTGAAAAATGAGGCCAATCCCGTAGAAATGGATTCGAGATTATAATTGAGTTTGCGAACAATTAAAAAGATGATTATCGCTATAATAATCAAACAAACAATGGACGCCGTAATGGAAAAATTTCTGATAAAATTGGCATCAGCCAAATACTCTCTTTTGGGTGCGTTAATCACAAAAGTCCAATTAGTTCCTGTATCAACAATACTGAATGGTTTAGCATAATACAATGATTCTAACTTGTCTTCATAAGAAACTTTCATAAACTGCGTATCTTTGTTCTCTTTTGAGTTTTCAAGAAGTTTTATATAATCTGCATCATTCTTTGCAACGTCAACCACTTTTTTTGTTCGTAACGTTTTGTTGGGATGACTGATAATAATGCCATGGCTGTCAATAATAAAAGCATAAGCATGCTCAAAAATATTAACCGAATCGGTCATTTTATTCAGTGTATCTAAGCCAATATCAACACCACAGACCCCAAAATATTCTCCATTGTGATACATCGGAATACCAATTGTTGTCATTAAGACTTTTTGACCATCTACATCATACAAATAGGGTTCAGTAATATATGTTTTCCCTGCTTTTTTAGGGCCACCTACCCAATCATCCTCTTCATTATAAAGCGCACCTGTTTGAATCTTTATGCTTCCCTTTGATTTAATAATATAGGGATTAAATTGACCCGATTTGTCATATCCATTTTGAGACTTTGAGTCCAAATTCTCCTTAAAAAGAAGCTCTTTTTCTTTGATTTTAAACCAAAATCCTGAGATGTCATCATTGTATTTTAATAAAGATTTGATGTACGCTAACGTCTCTTTCTCATCTAATTTTGCACCTGTGTTAAGGGACTCTTCAAATTTAAGTGCCATTGCTTTAGCTATCACAATGGTTTGATTGACCCTACTTTGAATCTCTGCTGAATATTTTCCAGAAGCTTCTTGTATGAGATGTTGAACATCCGTTTGTGCGGTTTCATAAGAGAATTTAGTCACAAAAAATATTGTCAAACTAAACGTTATGAATGTCGTTCCTAATATATAAACTAAAAGTTTATTACCAAAACTTTTATACTTTGACTTGACCATTTTACGCTCCTTTATACTTATACAGTAATTCTAACATAAATTAGTAGCAGTATGGTATCAAAAAAGTGAGTAAAGATCGTATGTCTCTCAACCAACAGCTCAACCATACTTTATCCCCTCATAAATTTAGGGGACAAAGTAATCGTATTACTCTACAATTTGATGTAACTTACTGCATTGAGAAAGGTGTACATCACTCCCTGACATGTCGTTGATGATGTCTTGATAAGAGTGGAAGTGAGCGTTATATACATAAATAAAAACTTCATCCCCTTTTTTTAAAAAGTGGGTTTTCCCAAACTCGGTGTATGCCGTAGCTCCTGCAGCTATAAGCAAACCTTTTTTGCCTTCAATGTTTTGAATCAATGGAGGCAACTTTTCTAATGGTCCACAATCCTCTTGAGCGTTGAATTTCTCTATCATCCATGTTTTTAATTGTTCAAAAAAATAGGAGTACGAATTAACAGCGCTTTGTGTCCCGTAATCTTGTAAAATCCCATCTCGTCGTACAAACGAAGCAATGTGAAATTTGTCTAAAATCCCTTCGGGTGTGAATTCATCGATTTTAATAAACTCAGGAGAAATCCCTTTGGAAGCTCTGCCCCAATTCTTTTTGGTGCTGAGTTTACTCTCGTTTTGAATACGATTGGAACAGTCATTAAATGCACTGAAATACTGAGGGGTGATGTCCAATAACTTTCCCTCTTTATACTTAAAATCACAAATCAAAGCAACTTCGGCTTCAACTTGAAGTTGTTCAATATCATTGTGATTAATCGTATTGTTACATATAGGAAATTCTCCTAAAAAACTGGGGTGTTTTGGAATGTAAAAAGGGAAAAGCCCTTTGGGTGCATCTTTCTCTTTTGTTTGAATTTGAGAAAAACCATTGGCTTCCCCTGCTTCACCTAAATGATTTGCAAAGTTGCCTGCAACACCAAAACCTAAATAATCTTTTAAATCCTCTAATGAAAATGTATGTTTGTTCATAATATTAACCTTGTGTTATATATTTAACAGAAGTTTTACAGTTGAGTTGTATTGGAAGATTTGTGTATAGTAGTAGTTGAGAAAAGAGTCTCTGTTAGTTTTTAAATTTTTTTAACTTTCAGCAGCGCCTACTATACTCTTCCATTCTGACGACCTTGACTAAGCCCAGGGCGACGGCGAGATGCATGACGACTGTTTGAATCAGTTGTTTCATTGTATGTCCTTTCTAATAATATAGAAAAAGAGAATAACCTCTTTTTCTAAAAATTTTCTTTAAATTTTTTTCTTATGTATTCACTCTAAGATTATGAGAAGAATCGTTTCTCCACCTCATCATGAAGTTTGGTTCCTGAGTATTTGGCTCTTTGAACCAATTCCCAAAAATATCGATAGGTCGCTCTATCATGCAACTCTCCATCATACTGAATTGGGCCCCACTCTGCATCTTGTGCAGCTATTAAAATGTTTTGTGCGGCTTCAAGTTCGGTAAAATCTGGTTTCATAGCATCCACTATCGCTTGAATTTGCGTTGGATAAATCGACCACATTCTCATAAATCCAAACTCATTTCGTGCTCGTTCCGCATCTTTATAGGTTTGGTAAGGGTTTTTTAAATCCAGTGTGACGTTATGGCAAGGAATCACATGGTTTGATAATGCCGCTTGACATACATTGGCTTTGGCTCTCGAAATCAATTTATGGTCAAACTGCCCAGGGCTTCTCATATTAGAAGCGGCAATTGCCCCTTGGTATCCGCTTACAAAGTCCATGAGTCCAAAATCAAGCACTTGTACCCAAGGCAGTGTTGCAAGAAGTTCTACGTCTCGTAATGCCCCATGTGTCTCAATTAAAATGTGCAAGGGAATCTCTCGACTGATACCCGCTTCCTTGCATTTTGCTTGAATATACTCAACTTGTGTTTTGGCATCTTCGTATGAGGTTGATTTTGGCAGTGTAATATAGGCCAATTTTTCACCTGCTCCTAGCACTAAAATATCAACGTCTTGTCGCCAATCGGGGTGGTCAAAGTCATGAATTCTACAACCAGCCATGCCATACGGGTTGGCATCTGAGTTTACCACTCGAACAATCATTTGTGCATGGGCTACTTCTTTACCTGTCTCTGCTCCATCTTCACAATCACACGTAATGTCAAAAACGGGTCCGAGTTTTTTTTGCATTTCAAATGCTTTTAAAATCAGTTTTTCGCTTCCTGCAAAGTGCTCACAAGAGGGAATAATCGGTAAACTTTTTCCTGAATCAAACAGTGCTTCATTTGGGTGTGTCATACTATATCCTTTATGTATTGTTATTAATTATTTTAAAATTGCAACCGTGTAGTCTAAGTCTAAAACCACACATTTTTTATATTTGCCGTCCTCTTCAAACGGCGACTCAACTTCTTGCGGTGTGATGTTTTTCAATCCCACGGTTCGAATACGTAATAACCCAATGTCATCTCTTGGTGTATCAATTTTTTCTACAATTTCACTGTAGGCATAAATCGTATCGCCTGCAAACGTTGGGTTGGCATGTGCACCACTGTTGATGGCCACAATCCATTGGGCATTTTGTAAACCATTAAACGAAATGGTTCGCACCATTGAGATAACATGACCGCCATACATGAGTCGTTCATTCATGGGCGTTTGTTTCATCATGTGATCATTAAAATGCACTTTGGCATTGTTTTGATACAACTTGGTTGCCAAGGTATGGTCACTGTCATCTACGGTGATACCTTCAATATGATTGAGTCGTTCACCCACTTCATAATCGCCCCAAACAAACTCTCCACCAGTGAGTTGCTTGTCCACACTTTTAACCGTTGGAATATTCAACTCTTTTGGCAATGGCGTTGTTTTTTCAAAACTTGGCACACTGTTCAGTCCTAAAACGGTTTGAGGATTTTTTTTATGTACCATCACCCAACGTTTTAAATTTAATATCTCTTGCCCTTTTTGGTTGTAACCAATTGAGTGAACATAGACATTTCCACTTTTCCCGTTTGAGTTCTCTTTTAACCCAATGACTGTGGTTTCAAGTCTGACCGTATCTCCTATAAACACAGGGTTTGGAAAACTCACCTCAGCGTAACCCAAATTGGCAATGGCATTAAGAGAGATGTCTTGAACCGATTTCCCAAAGGTTAAGTGAAACATGAGTAAATCATCCAATGGACGTTTTTCATACCCAAAATCTTTTGCCAATTCATCACTTGAATGTAAAGCAAATCGGCTTCCCGTAAGAGCAATGTACAACGACACATCACCCTCACTGATTGTTCGTGGAAGCGGGTGAACTATTTTTTGATTGAGTGAAAAATCCTCAAAATAGTTTCCTTGGTTTATTTTATTGCTTATTTTTGCCATACCGTTTCCTTTTAAAATGGGTTTTTACCAATTTCTCGGTATCTGTCATAGAGTGTAATGACTCGTTGTGCCCAGTTGATTCGTGTTTTATCAATCAAGTTGCACCCAAATTTAATCACTTCTCGACCCTCTCGTAACCCTTTTTCAAAGGCGGTAATCATCTCTTTTGCCTCTTCAACTTCTGCTTTTTTAGGGGTAAATATGTCATTGACATACTCTAATTGAATGGGGTGAAGCACCGCTTTCCCATCGCAACCTAAAGCAAAGGCATCTTTTGCACTGGCTTCACAAGAGAACTCATTGGCCACATCAAAATGTGGGCCATCAATAACCACTTTTCCATACGCTCGTGCAGCTAAGCAAATTTGAGACATATAGTGAAAAATCGCTTTTGACCCGTTGTTGATATTGATTTGTAATTTTTGAGCCAACGAATTTGACCCAATTAATACGCACTTCAACGCTTCACTTGCAGCACAAATCTCTTGAATGTTTAACACACCCAACGGCGATTCAATCATCACCATAAGCTCCAATTTTGGATTGACTTGCTCAATAATGGCGTGTGCTTTTAACACATCACTTCCACTTTCAATGCATGAAAACAACAAGGCATCAATATCTAAGCCTTGAATGAGTTCAATATCTTTAGCAATTTCATCACTATCAAGTTTATTCATTCGAACAATTTTTTCACTGCTTCCAAAGCTTGAATCTTTCTCAAACTCTTTTTTAATCAAAGCTCGCGCAGGTGCTTTTTGTTCTTGTAAAATGGCTTCTAAGTCTAAAATAATGGCATCGGCAAGTAAGCCTCTGGCTCGTTGCACATTTTTTTCATTGTATGCTGGTACAAACATCATTGAACGTCTGGCGCGATACTCTTCTGACTTAAATTTATCCAACTCAACATTGCGTTTATCAATGAGTTTCATCAAATCTTTTCGTAACACTTTTCCGTTTTTTGTTTTTGGATACTCTTTTAATACATGAATCTGTTTGGGTGCTTTATATTTCGCCAAATTCTCTTGACCAAACTTTAAAATATGGGCTTCATCTTCTGCACTGATTTCACCGTTTCCAATAATGGCAATGGCAACAATCGTTTTTTCTGCATCAATATTAATTCCCAAGGCCACACAATCGGCAATCTTTTCATGGGTTTTCATCACTCTTTCAATTTCATGAGGGCTGACTCTAAAACCAAAGGTATTGATGATGTCATCTTTTCTTCCCACAAACCAAATATACCCGTCTTTGTCTTTTTTGGCATAATCGCCTGTGAAGAAGTATCCATTTCGTTTCACTTTAGCGGTATCTTCTTCTAAATTCCAATACTCTAAAAACAATCCGGGGTCATCGATTCCAATACAAATCATCCCCTCTTCTTCAACCCCAACTTCTTCAAGAGTCTCTGGGTTTAATAATTTCACTGTGTGACCTGGTTGAACAAAACCTGCACTTCCTGGTCGTATTGGTCGATATTTTGAGTGTGAAATGTAGTAAGAGAACTCACTCATTCCAATGGCTTCATAAATATCTTGTTTGAATCGCTCTTGCCAAAGCCCTACCATTTCAGATGAAAGGTGCTCTCCTGCACTCATGCAGTGTCTTAAACTTGGGCAATCTTCGATTGTAAAATCGGTCTTTTGTATGATTTGTCGGTAAATCGTTGGTACACCAATAAAAATCGTACATTGGTGTTTTTTGATTAACTCAACCCAACTCTTTGCATCGTTTTCCCCTTCATAGGCAATGACTGTGTGACCTTTGTACAAAGGATCCATCAACGCTGAACCCAATACATACGTCCAGTTAAATTTTCCCGAATGCATGATTCGGTCGTTTGGTTTAAAGTCAAACCAAAACTCACGGGCAGGCTCACGTCCTACTAATGAACGGTGAGAGTGTAAAACACCCTTTGGAAAACCAGTTGTTCCAGAGGTATAGACCAAATAGGCTGGTTCACCCGATTTTGAGTTGTAGTGTTTCACTTCACTGCTTGCGTTAGCTAAAATTTCATCCAAACTGTAAATATTAATCCCATTGGGTTTTTTAAGTTCAGAAATATTGCTGATACCTGAAATGATGATATGTTTTAAGTTATCAACATTTTCTAAATAAGGCAACAAATTGGCATACATTGAAGCCGATAAAACAATCGCTTTGGCTTGTGAATCGGTTGCCAAATACTTCACTTCTGAACCACTTAACAGCGTTGAAGTAGGTACGGCAATGATGCCTGCTTTCAAACTTCCAAAAAACGAAATTGGATAGGCCAATGAGTTTTTCAAACAAATCAAGACTCTGTCTCTTACATCTAAACCAATGGAGTATAAAAAGTTGGTAAATTTATCTGAATTTTGAGCCAACTCTTTATAGCTGATTTGACTTGTTCCTAACACACTGTCTTCAATAATCATAGCAGTCGCACTCTCTTTAGGTGTTCCCAAATGTTTAGAGGTACATGCCACACCAATATTTAAAAATTCGGGTACTTCAATTTGTAATTGTGGATACTCTTGTAATTTCATTTTCGACACCTTATATTTGACCAAATGGCCAGTTCTCTTTAAACGTATGCAATGGCATCTTTGACAACACCTCCAGTGCAAAATTTTGATCCTCTTGTTTTAAACTTTTTAACGCATAGGCTCTTAAAATATTTTGCAACGATTTCCCAAACATCGGCGGGTCTAACATTTCACCTTTGTATCTGATGGCTCCACTTAAAAGAGCATCGGCTTCAATGGCAGCTTTTAAGATACTGATATCTTTTGCCAACTCATTGGGTGAGGGAGTAAACGCCACTTTACAAATATTGATATGATTTGGCGTGATAACTTGTTTCCCTGTTAATCCCATGGCTGTCTCTCTTTTTGCATGAGCATAGACATGTCGTGAAGCTTCATCGCCATGCAAATCCAACCATCGTCTGATCTCTTTTTTCTCTACGCATGAATCGGGCAATGAGTTGGGTGTCAATAAAACTTCAACCCCACCAATCACCCCTTTACCTTGAATTCTGGCTTCCATGGTTAACATATTAAAGAATGTCTCTAACTCATCAATCCAATTCTCTGGCGTGATTTTGTACGCCATCGCTTTTGAGAAGTCATGAATTCCAAACACAACGTGTTTAACCGTTGAATGGCTCATTAACTTATCGGCAATTTGAAGCGATTTTGGGTGCTCAATAATGGGTTGTATGGTTAAATTACTTCCAATAGAAACCAACCAAGACGATAAATCTCGAATCTCGGCATCGCCATACACTTCACCTGCTTTTGCCAAAACAATCACATCGATATATTTATGAATCTGTTTTAACATTTTCAAATCTTGTTCATACTCTTCTGTTCTAAAAGGGTTAATACGAACGGCAATTTGAAAATCTCGCTCAGGAAATTTTGGCAACTCTTCAATTAAGAGAGTTCGTGACATCTCTTTCATTCGACACCCATCTTCTAAGTCAAAAAGAAGTGTGTGCGCTTTTGTTTTATACGCATGTTTTTGTAATCGATATTTTGCTTGTTCCATTGTTTCATAAGTTCCATCAAGTGGATTAAACTTAATAGGAGGATAATATATTTGAATTCCAGGCCAGTAACCACCAAGCACTGGTGTCAAATCATCATCTGCTGTCAATTTTGACAAATCTATAATTGATGAAGTCATACTTTTTACCTTTATAATAAATTTTAAATTTTTTTCAAATCAGATGGCTCTTTTTTGAAAAATGATTCCGAATTAATCCATACATAAAATAAACTCAAACCAAAGTTTTTTGCTAAGAATCAAAGTTAAGAATTATTTAATAAAGTCTGTAGACTCTATTTGGTGGTAGCTGTAGAGTTTATAAAAAAACAAGTTTCACATAGTGAGAAAAAAAAATTGATTTGTTTCAACATACAAAAGAAAAATTGATAAAAATAGGATAATTTTGCTCCTATTTTAATTTTTAAATGGCTCATAAGTTAAATTTAAGCTTCAAAACCCATTTTATTTAACGAAAAGATGTTACTATTAAAAAAATCATTAAGAAGTAGTGACTGTGCAAAACCAAAACAAATCATTAACCAAAGGTTTATCGATTTTAAAAGAGATTATGATTGCCTCAAAACCTCTGACCGCCAATGTTTTATGCCAAAAACTTGATATTGATAAAAGTACGATGTCGCGACTGTTAACCACATTAATGAGTGAAGATTTTATTGAGTACAAAAACAACACCAAAGAGATTATTATCAGCGATTTGATGCGCAAAATCATCGAAAAAGATGATCGCAATAAAATTGTGTTCAAAACCCAAGCGCTATTGGATAAAATCTTTTTTTTAACCAATGAGTGCGCTTATGTGGGGATTTTAGATGGCAATGCGGTGCTGTATCTCAATCAAGTGGATAAATCCAATCGGGTTTTAAAAACAGGAAACTCCATTGGACTTCATGCACCTTTACACACCAATGCTTTTGGAAAAGTGCTTTTGGCGTTTAAAGAGCTGGATATAAACACCTTAACACTTAAAGCCTATACGAATAACACCATCACAAGTGTTTCAAAGTTGCAAAAAGAGCTTGAAGTGATTAAACAAAGAGGGTATGCCATTGGCAATGAAGAGCATGAGTTTGGGTTATGCTCAGTTGCGGTTGCTTATTTTAATGCCAGAAAAGAGTTTGTGGGAACGGTTGGAATTTCGGGATTATCGGTGCGAATGAATGAAGAAAAAATGCATGAAATGGGGCAAGAGATATTTAAACTGGTCAATCCTCAATTGAGTCATTAATCTTTACTGATTTTAATCAAAATGTGATGGATAGTATCTCTAAAAATCACCTCTTTTTCTTCACTGTCAAAGAGGTGTTTGATGATATTGGTACGATACGACGCATCTAAATTTTCGCGGTTGAATTGTTCGATATTTTGGCATTTAAAGGTCTCTTTGCAGACTTGATGTTCATACATATCTAAATCTAACACCACATTACCTGCTGAATAGATTTGCACTTGGGTGTGGTTGGAGAATTTATTGATAAACCCTTTATCATGAAATTTCATGGTAGGTGTTTTGATTAAAATGGTTGCACTTTGAGAAATGCTGGGTTGGTTAAGAGCACACGCACTTAAAAAAAGTGAAATTAAAACAGTCTTTAAATATTTTTTTATATGATTGACCTTTTATCTTTTATATAAAATTTTACTATAATAGTCTTAAAATTTAGGAGTTATACTTGCTTGTTCATATTTGCTGTTCGGTTGATAGCCACTACTTTTTAGAGAAAATTCAAGAGGAGTATCCCCAAGAAGAGATTGTGGGATATTTTTATGACCCCAATATTCACCCTTACAGTGAATATGCGTTAAGATACCAAGATGTGAAGTACTCATGTCAAAAATTGGGCATTGAACTGCTTGAAGGGCCTTACAATTTAGAGAAATGGCTCAATGCCGTCAAAGGTTTAGAAAATGCGCCTGAAAAGGGGGATCGTTGCACAGTCTGTTTTGATGAACGCCTCTCAAACAGTGTAGAAAAAGCCAAAGAGTTGGGTCATGATAAATTCACCACAACGCTTTTGATCTCTCCTAAAAAATCACAAGATAAGTTAGAGACCATTGGACAAGAATTGGCTTCTAAACATAATATGGAGTTTATCTTTAAAGATTACAGAAGTGGCAACGGCACTCAACTCCAAGGAGAGGTGGTCAAAGAGCACTCACTCTACCGACAAAATTATTGCGGTTGTCTGTTTGGCCTTACACAGCAAAGACAGCACCAAGACAAACTCATGGATGAGATGTTTTCTCCCATGAATAAACAGATTCTTCCCGAATCGATTGAACAGCGATTGGCTTTGTATCAACAAAGAAATATCTTAGAACTTAAGAAGAAACCTTATAAAATTATCAAACAAAGAATTCTCAACTATCGGCTTTTAAGTGGCAAAGTTTCTCTCAATAAAGAGGTGATTCCTGCGTATATTTTGTGTTACTCAAAACTTGCCAATGGCAAAATGAATGGTCGAGTTGAGTACTCAAACAATGGCGTTTTTTATCTGAACCGAGACGAAGTAAAAATCATTGAACTTGAAACATTTAATGCCATGGCTAAAATGCAATACCTCAGTGTTAAAGAGCTTATGTTTCATCCGCTTGAGTTTGCTCATGAGTTATCCATTCGAGATGAAATCGTCACTTCACGGTATGATTTAAGTACCATTATTGTCATTGACAAACTTTCTGAGGGTAAATTTGAGATTGAAGTGAATGCTAAAACCTACGAAGATGTTGAAGAGATAATGCTTTACTAAGAGCAACTTTTGCTATAATGTGCGTAAATTAAACTGAATGGAAGCTGATTATGAAACTACTTGTAAGTGCAATGGAGACCTCATCGAATATTCACCTTGCTGAATTGAAAAAATATTTAAGTCAAGATATTGAACTCATTGGGATATTTGATAAAACTTTAGGCACTCCTACATATGATGTAACGGAATTAGCGGTCATGGGATTTATTGACGCTCTAAAAAAACTCCCATTCTTTTTAAAACTCAACAGACAAATGGCAACATTGGCACAAGAAGCGGACAAAGTTTTACTTATGGATGCCTCTGGATTTAACCTTCCTTTGGCAAAAAAAATCAAAGAACAGTACCCCAACAAAGAGATCATTTATTATATTTTACCCCAAGCGTGGGCGTGGAAAAAAGGGCGTGTTAAAAAAATAGAAGCCTATTGCGATACACTGTGTTCCATCTTGCCCTTTGAAAAAGAGATATACACTCAAAAAGAGAAAATCCAATATGTGGGTCACCCTTTGCTTGATGAAATTACCCAATTTAAAAACTCACTTCAAGAGAGTGGGAAAATTGCATTCATGCCCGGAAGTCGAAAAACAGAAATCACAAAACTGATGCCCATTTATAAAGAGCTTGCGCTTCAAATTCCTGATAAAAAAGCGGTCTTGATTATTCCTGCGAAGTTTGACCAAACCTATATAGATAAAATTTATGGTGATATTTCCCACTTTGAAATCTCACGAAATGCACAT
The DNA here is from genome assembly GCF_048571275.1 of Marinarcus sediminis (SeqCode). Taxonomy (GTDB): domain Bacteria; phylum Campylobacterota; class Campylobacteria; order Campylobacterales; family Arcobacteraceae; genus Marinarcus; species Marinarcus sediminis. Next base: position 947,800 of record NZ_CP182357.1, on the reverse strand, counting down.
GAAAGTTTGGCCGAAGCGGACTTTGCTTTTGTATGCAGTGGTACTGCTACTCTTGAAGCTGCCATTATTGGCACACCCTTTTGTTTGAGTTATATTGCGAAAAAACTGGACTATTTTATTGGAAGAAAATTCGTCAAACTTCCCTATATTGGACTGGCGAATATCTTTTTTGAAAAAATGGGAAAAGCGCCTATTCACAAAGAGTTTTTACAAGAAGAAGTGACAGTAGAGAATCTTTTGACAGAGTATCACACCATGAATAAAGAGCAATTTTTTGCCGATTCAAAACACTTAAGAGCCTACTTACAACACGGGAGTTCCAAAACCGTCGCAAAACTGATTGAACTCTAATATTCTTTTAGATAGAATATCCCAAAATTTAATATCTTATTTAGGACAATCAATGTTAGACGTAACACAAATTCAAGAAATTCTTCCTCATAGATACCCATTTTTGCTCGTTGATCGAATTACACAAATGGAAAAAGGGAACTATATTGAAGGATTTAAAAATATCTCTATAAGTGAACCCGCTTTCATGGGACACTTCCCTGGCCACCCTATTTATCCTGGAGTTTTAATCCTTGAAGGTATGGCACAAGCAGGTGGAGTATTGGCACTTAAAAGCAATGACTTATCCAATGAAGAGCTTCAACACAAAGTGATTTATTTTATGAGCATCGACAAGGCAAAATTTAGAACTCCGGTTAAACCAGGTGATAAATTGGTCTATAAAATTGAAATTATGAAACTTCGAGGCACACTTATTGTTCTTAATGGAAAAGCCTATGTTGATGACAAACTTGTAGCCGAAGCGGAATTAAAAGCTATGGTTGTGGATAAATAATCAGTATGAGTAACATTCATAAAACAGCCATCGTTGAAGATGGTGCAATTCTTGGGGATGATGTTACCATTGGTGCCTATTCCATTATTGGTTCAAATGTAAAAATTGGTAATGGTACAACGGTGGGTTCTCATACGCTTATTGAAGGGAAAACGACCATCGGTGAATTTAACCAAATATTTTCGCATGCCGCATTGGGAAGCATTCCTCAAGATTTGAAGTTTGCAGGTGAAGACGTTGAATTAATTATTGGAAACAAAAATAAAATCAGAGAGTTTACTCTTTTTAACCCTGGAACCTCAGGCGGAGGAAGTATCACACGAATTGGGGACAATAACCTTTTTATGGGGTACACTCACGTTGCACACGATGTCATTGTTGGAAACAACTGTGTATTCGCCAATGTTGCAACGTTAGCTGGTCACGTTGAAATTGATGACTTTGTTGTCGTAGGTGGATTAACTCCTGTGCATCAATTTTGTAAAATTGGAAGCCATGCTATGATTGGTGGCGGTTCTGTATTAACACAAGACATTCCTCCCTTTTGCTTAGCCGAAGGTAATCGTGCAGTATTAAGAGGGTTAAACCTCAATGGTCTTAGAAGAAGATTTGATGACAGAAAAGATATCGATGCAATAAAAAAAGCGTATAAAGCTATATTTGAAAGTGGACACCCTATTTCAGATGTTGCAAAAGAACTCATTGAAAATTCAAAAAATGAACACGTAATAGCCTTTGCAACATTTATTGTAAATACAAAAAGAGGAATTCCTTTCACAAGAAAGTAGTTTCTAATGGAGAATATTTAACCTATGGAAAATTTAATATGCGATTTTTGTGGCGCTAAAGACAGCAGCGAAAACCCAATCATTTCGGGAGATAAAGCTTGTATTTGCCAAGCTTGTGTCAATGCAGCTCACAATATAATGCACGGCATTACCACCATTGAAGAAGAGAATGCTGAAATGGTTCATGGAACTAAAGAAGAGAAAACTCTTCTTAAACCCAGTGAACTTAAAGCCATTTTAGATGACTACGTCATTGGTCAAAACCGAGCAAAAAAAGTTTTAGCGGTTGCTGTATATAACCACTATAAAAGAATCTTCTTCAAAGCAGAAGATAAAAACGATGACACAGAAATTAACAAATCAAATGTGCTGTTAATTGGACCTACTGGAAGCGGTAAAACGCTTTTAGCACAAACCATTGCCAAATATCTTGACGTACCTTTGGCCATTGCCGATGCGACAAGTTTAACCGAAGCAGGATATGTGGGTGATGACGTTGAAAACGTGGTCACACGACTTTTACAAGCGGCCAATGGCGATGTAAAAAAAGCGGAACAAGGAATTATTTTTATTGATGAGATTGATAAAGTTGCACGAATGAGTGAAAACCGATCAATCACACGAGATGTATCGGGTGAAGGGGTACAACAAGCGATGCTTAAAATCATCGAAGGAAGTGTGGTTAATGTCCCACCTAAAGGGGGACGGAAACACCCTGGTCAAGATGCCATTCAAGTCGATACCACCAATATTTTGTTTATTTGTGGGGGCGCTTTTGATGGTCTTAATGATATCATCCAAAAACGACAAGGTGGAAATATCTTAGGATTTGGACAAGCGAAAAAAAGTAAAAAAGATGAAAAAGATTTAATCACTTTTGTCGAGCCAGATGATTTGGTAAAATATGGTCTTATTCCAGAACTTATTGGAAGACTTCATATGATTGCAACACTCAATGAAATCACAGAAGATGACATGGTGCATATTTTAAGTGAGCCTAAAAATGCTCTCATCAAACAATACAAAAAGCTATTTAAAATGGATGAAGTTGAACTTAAATTTGAGAAATTAGCACTCAAAGAGATTGCAAAACTTGCTTTAGAGCGAAAAACGGGGGCAAGAGGATTGCGTTCAATTTTAGAAGATATTATGCTTGATATTATGTACGATTTACCAACATATAAAGGTAAAGCTATTACTATATCAAAAGATGTTGTGTTAAAACTCAAAGAACCAAAAGTTGGATAAGGAAGGAATAAAATGTTTTTAGACAAGATTATCGGGTTTTTCTCAAATGACATGGCGATTGATTTAGGTACTGCCAATACAATCGTTTCTGTTAAGGGAAAAGGAATTATTATAAATGAACCATCTGTTGTTGCAGTGCAACATGACAGATATGGTGTTGATAAAATTTTAGCAGTGGGTCAAGAAGCCAAACAAATGATTGGTAAAACCCCTTTAAATATTCAAGCGGTACGACCAATGAAAGATGGGGTTATTGCTGACTTTGAAATGACAGAGAGAATGATTCGATACTTCATTGAAAAAGCACACTCAAGAAAATCGTTTATTCGACCAAGAATTATTATCTGTATTCCTCACGGTATTACTCAAGTGGAAAGAAAAGCCGTAAAAGAATCGGCATTAAGTGCTGGAGCACGGGAAGTATTTCTTGTAGAAGAACCTATGGCAGCGGCAATTGGTGCTGGGATTCCTGTATCAGATCCAGATGGTTATGTTGTCGTTGATATTGGTGGTGGTACAACTGAAATTGGAGTAACCTCTTTGGGTGGATTGGTTTTAAGTAAATCTATCAAAGTTGCAGGGGATAAATTTGACAAATCAATCATTGATTATGTCAGACAAAACTACAACCTTTATATTGGGGAAAGAACGGCAGAAAATATCAAAATAGAGATTGGTACAGCCGTTAAACTTGACGTTGAACTAAAAATCAAAGTCAAAGGAAGAGACAACTCTGGTCTTTTATCTACCATTGAATTGGGAAGCGAAGGTGTTCGTTCAGCCATTAAAGAACCGCTTAAAGAGATTGCAACTGCAGTAAGAAATGTCTTAGAGGACATGCCACCTGATTTAGCAGGAGACGTTGTTGACAACGGTGTTGTCTTAACAGGTGGTGGAGCTTTAATTCGAGGATTAGATACCTATTTAGCTGACATCATTAAACTTCCTGTACATGTTGCTGATGAGCCTCTTTTAGCAGTTGCTTATGGAACAAGTCAAGTATTAAATCAAGATGAGTTATTAAAATTAATCTCTAATGAATAAACTCGCGTTTCTATTTATCCTTCTTCTTATCACAGTAGTCTATATCTTTAAAAAAGATAGACTGCTGTCGGACAGTTTTCCCATTATCAATACGCTTAAAACGAAATATATTGAGAAAGTTATCACCACGCAAGAGATGATAGAAAAATATTTTAAACAAATTACGACCATTGAACGACTCGCTACTGAAAATGAAGAGTTGGTCAAATATCGCTCACTCTATACCAGTGCTCACTCTCAACTTTTAGAGATAGAAAATGGCATTACTTCTGTAAAAAATCTTCAAGAGAGCGTAACCTTAGCAAAAGTTTTGTCGTATGTAAAACTCAATGACTTCACAAAAGTTTGGTTAGATATTCCTAAAACAGATGATAAAATTGAAGCACTTATTGATGGCGATTACAGTGCGGGTATTGTAATCAATCAATCGGGTCATGCAATGGCGCTGTTAAACGGAAATGAAAAGTGCAATTACGCTGTATTTATTGGTGAAAACAGAGCACCAGGTATTACACATCAAAACAGCAACAGCCAATTCATTACGATAAAATATGTACCCATTTGGGTCAATATCAATGTGGGAGATGAAGTGATTACTTCGGGTATGGATAATATCTTTTTTCTGGGGTTAAAAGTGGGAAGAGTTGTCAGCATAAAAAAAATGGCAGACATACAAGAAGCCACAGTTTTACCTTATTCTAACACCTTTAAAAAACAGTATTTTCATATTTACAGTAAACCAGAACAAGCCCTTACTCAACAACCTACAGCAGAAACAACCAAAAAACCTCTTTAATATTTCGACATCATCGATTCGACTTTGTCCCACGATAAATCATTTTTATGTGGATTAAACATGTTGTAAATATAGCGCGCAAACATATCCGTCTCCAAATTGACTTTAGTGCCTACTTTATAGTTTCTAAAGAGGGTATTTTCAATGGTATGAGGGATTATGGTCAATCTAAAAGCACTCTGGAGAACTTCATTAATGGTCAAAGAAACACCATCAATACAAACGGAACCTTTAGGGATAATATATTGAGAAAACTCTTTGGGCAAACTCACTGTATAATCGGTTGAATTTCCGTTGCTTTTGATGCTTTTAATTGTGCCCAAACAATCCACATGCCCTTGGACAATGTGTCCTTCAAATCGGTCACCCATCATCATTGCAGGTTCGATATGGACTTGACCTTTGTAGTTTTCCATGGCAAGAATTTTTTGTGATTCGGGTGAAAGTTCAACGGTAAATGTACCACTTGCTACTCTTACAACCGTAAGACAAGCACCATTAACAGCAATTGAATCTCCAATTTTTGGAGTATATTTGGCTTTGAGTGTTAAAAAACTGTTTTTTAAGCTTAAAACTTCAGCCATTTCTCTAATTAATCCGGTAAACACATAAATCCTTTAAGAAACATTTGGTACATTCCAAAACATTTGGTATAATAGCGAAAAATTATTGAGAAGCCAATTTTAAATATAAACAAATCTATGCTAAATACTTTTTAATGCAACTAAATAATAACTATACGTTAACAATTTTTACGGAGACAAAATGAAATATGATGTAATTGTAGTCGGAGCAGGACATTCAGGAATTGAAGCTGCTTTAAGTGCTGCACGAATGGGTAAAAAAACACTTCTGATTACCATGCTTGTTGAACAAATTGGTGCTGCAAGTTGTAACCCTGCCATTGGAGGACTGGCTAAAGGTCACTTAGTACGAGAACTCGATGCCCTTGGTGGTGAGATGGGTTTATGTACGGATCATGCAGGTATTCAATTTAGAGTATTAAATGCCAGCAAAGGGGCAGCTGTTCAAGGAAGCCGTGCGCAAATTGACATGGATAAATACCGAACTTACATGAGAAAAGTGTGCCACAATACGCCCAATTTAGAAGTGTACCAAGACGAAGTGAGTGCTTTACTTATGGATGAAACCTCAGAAGAGTTAAGCGTGTGTGGTGTCAAAACCAAACTGGGTGAAATATTTGAATCAAAAAAAGTCATCTTAACGACAGGTACGTTTATGAAAGGGCTTATTCACATTGGACAAAACACCTATGATGCAGGTCGAGCATGGGAATTGCCCTCATCAACTCTATCGACTCAATTAAAAGAGTTGGGTTTAAATGTAGGGCGACTCAAAACAGGAACACCTGCAAGACTCGATGCCAATTCAATTGATTTTAGCGTCATGGATGCACACGGTGGCGATGAAAAACCCACACCATTTTCTTTTAGAACCAATAAAGAAACATTTCACCCAAAACAACACCCGTGTTACATTACTTATACCAATTTAGGGACACACTCAACCATTTCAAGTAACTTTGACCGAGCCCCACTTTTTACGGGACAAATCAAAGGGAGTGGTCCACGATATTGCCCAAGTATTGAAGACAAAGTGAATCGATTCAGCGAACGTGACCGTCACCAACTCTTTTTAGAGCCACAAACAGCCATGTTAACAGAATACTACATCAATGGCTTAAGTACTTCATTGCCTATTGATGTACAAAAAACAATGATTCACTCCATCAAAGGGTTAGAAAACGCCAAAATTGTTCGATATGGGTACGCCATTGAGTATGACTATGTTGATCCAACTGAGTTAAAACACACACTTGAAACCAAAAAAGTTAAAAACCTCTACCATGCAGGACAAATCAATGCTACCACAGGGTATGAAGAAGCGGCAGCACAAGGCTTAATGGCAGGAATCAATGCCGCATTGAGTATTGATGGTAAAGAACCTTTTATACTGCGACGTGACGAAGCCTATATTGGGGTTTTAATTGATGATTTGGTTACTAAAGGGACAAGTGAACCTTACCGAATGTTTACCTCACGAGCGGAATACCGACTGCTTTTACGAGAAGAAGGTGCCGATATACGACTTTCAGCCTATGGACACGCCTTGGGCTTAATTGACGATGCAACAATGGAAAAAGTCAAATTCAAAGAGAAAACCATCAACGATGCCATTGAGTTTTTAAAAGAGCAATGGATTACTTCAAAAAAAGAGAATTTGCAACTGCTTGAATCCATCGGCGAAGAGAAAATCAATGACCGTGCCCTTCTTGTAGATATTGTAGGAAGAAGCACCATTGACAATGCAAAATTTGATGCCCTCGTACCCAGCTTAAAAGATGTGGACCCCTATTTAAAAGAGCAAATCATCATTGAAGCGAAATATTACCGATATGTTGAAAAGCAAAAAAAACAGATTGATAAAATGAAAAAAATGCTTAAAATGAAAATCCCAGAAGATTTTGACTACACAAAAATCCCTGGACTTTCAAACGAAGCGATTGAAAAGTTTAAAAAGTTCAATCCACCCACCCTTTTTAACGCCAGCGAAATTTCAGGAATTACCCCTGCTGCAATCGATGTGTTGCATTTGTATATCAATTTGCGAATGCAAAAACCCAACGATAAAACCGAATAGTTCCCTTTGGTGTTTTATGTTGCATAAAAAAGAGTTTTTGGCTGCTTTTAAGGTGTCTCTTCCTATTATGATGGGGTACACGGTACTGGGGTTTGCATTTGGATTATTGGTGGTGAGTTTTCACTATCCTTGGTATCTTGCATTGCTGATGTCTCTGTTTATTTATGCAGGAGCGTTACAGTTTTTAAGCCTAACATTTTTCAGTAGCAAACTTGGTTTTTTGGATATTTTTATCACCTCAATTTTTCTGAATATTCGACAATCTTTTTATGGTTTGTCAGTCTTAAAAAAATTCAAAAATACCAAAACATTAAAACACTATTTGATTTTTGGTTTGACCGATGAAACCTATGCTTTATTGACAACACTTAAAGAGAATCCCCAATTAAAACAAAAATACTACTATTTTTATTTGACACTATTGAATCAATCATATTGGGTTATGGGCACACTTTTAGGTACACTTTTTGGCTCTTTTATCGAGTTTAATACCAATGGGTTAGAGTTTTCATTAACGGCACTGTTTGTGGTTTTGTCCTTAGAACAATATAAAGCCAACAAAAATGTATTGCCTTTTATTATTGGGGGAGTGGCTTCTTTACTCGCTTTTATATCTGTACCTCTTAATAATCTGCTGATATGTGCAATTGTTTTTGCACTGTTGGGAATGTTTTTATTCAAAAAAGGGTTGGAACGCAATGGTTGATGCCCACATTCTTACTGCCGTACTCATTATGAGTGTTGCTAATTTTATCACACGAGTCATACCTTTTATATTTTTTACCCACAAAGAACCCCCTGCATTTTTACTTTTTATTGAAAAAAGCTTTCCACCTATTATTATGACCATTTTAATATTTTATACACTTTCAAATATAGATTTCAAAAATGAACTCTATGGATTAAAAGAGTTTAGCGCCATTTTTGTTACGGCTTTTTTACATATTAAATTCAATAACTATTTAGTCTCCATCTGTTTAGGAACGCTTTTTTATATGGGGCTGACGCAATTTTTATAAAAAACCTACTTCAACATATGGCTTCAAAAAATCAAAAGAAATTTGTTATTAAAAAAATAAAATAAACAAAAAAGCTTGTAGATAGGATATTTTTTTGATAGAATAAAATTATTATCAAACATTGATAATAAAAAGAAAAAACCGTTCTGAGGTCAAATAATGAAGAATACAATACTGAATAAACGAAATTTTAATTTGTACAACACTCAAAAAAGATTGGTAAAGTCCATTCCTTTTTTAATGGTGCTATTTTTTTTAACAGGTTGTTCAAGCATTACTCTCCATAATATCAATAAATTAGATTCCAAAAAAGAGTACAAACAAATTTTAACCGATGTAGTAATCTTAACCAGCAGTGGCAATGGAAGAATCCAATACACCAATTACCAGAATCTGAATGAATGCAGAAAAAAGCATCGAGAATTCGTAGAGATGATGGGGAAAAAGAACACTTTGCAAGCAGAACTGCTCGCAAGAGAAATCAAACTGAATTATCTTAATAAAACAGATAAACCCAAAAGAGTATTGCTCCTTGCACCTTTGATTTATACATGTACGAATGAATTTCCTATCATGTTTGGACAACTTGTCAATATTCACCTATATGACATCGAAAATATCAGTAAAGATTGGGACAAGAGTGATATCCGTACAAAAATAAATCAAATCAAAATGCTTTCAAATGACTCCATCATATATCGAAAAGAGTATCAAATTTTAGGGGGCAGCGAAGAGAGTTTTGTTGACCTATCATCAGACATTGCATCCGATTTAGAGAGATTGGGTATTTTGCCTCAAAAAGTTAAAACCATAGAACAAGTTCTAAAAGAGTTAGAAGAAAAAAGAAACAAAGCGAAAAAAACTGCATTAAAGAATTAACATTGGCTTACTCTTTTAAGGCCTCCTTTATAACATTTAACTAAAATTCTTTCAAAACTCTTTATGAAGGTATTTTTATGAAACTCTATTTATATTCAAAAAGCGGACACAGCATTGGTTTGGATGCCACCAGACGATGCGCAGCAGTGGCCTCTTTATTAGAAGAATTTGACCCCATTTTATGCACCAGTGATTTTCGAGCAGGAGCATACGCCAAAGAGGAGTTGGGCATTAAAAAATATGTGAGTGTCGATTTGTTGTCAAACTTACCTAATATGATGCAACGGGGAGATATTTTGATTTATGACAGTGATGAAACAAATGATGTCATGGAAAAACATATGCGTGATTTTTGTTCGTTGTTGTACAAAATAGGTGAAGATATTCCAAAAACATTCGTTAACAACAGACTTCTCAACGCCAATACCTCTGTAACAAAGTATGAAAAAGCCTTTTTTTTTGGTGATGATGACTATCAAGATGAGCTTTTAAAACTGTGCGAAAATGGTTCAAAACATGAGTTGCCTCTGCTGCTTGGACACTACTTTTTTTTGGGAAATGATAAAAAACTCAGCCCCTATTTCAGTTCTATATTAGAAGAAGAGGAGTATATTGACGTGGTCAGTAATACAAAATATTTATTAAGTGGTTCAATTAATGCATGTATAGAATCAGTAGCTTGTGGAAATAAACCCGTGTTCTATAAACGAGAAGATAAAACTTACTTAGAGATGGATATTATCACGCATTTTGGTATCCCTATAATCACAGGAACTCAATTGGATGATATGTTAAAAGATTTCTATCAAACTGTAGCAAATTATCCTCAACTAAAAACATTCACAAACGAAAATTTAACAAATATATTGTACGAAATTTCAACGAAGCTCAATGCCCATTAATTCGGGCTTTTGTAGATTACTAACTCAATTATTATAACTATAGCTTATATATATTTATGTTTATTATAAGCTAAGTTTATTTATAATTCGTAAAATAAATACCGTTAAACTATAAGTTTAACTTATTATAAGGAAAATTATGGAGAATGCGAAAAGTTGTGAGTCTCAAAAAAGTACTCCTTACAGAATAAAACGATACTACGTGTATGCACTGGTAAGTATCCTTGCTTTAGTTGTTCCATTTATCAGAATCAATGAAAATCACATTTTCTTGCTCTCATTTGATAATAAACAACTTCATTTGATGGGTGTTGCATTTGATATGCAAGAACTGTATTTAATGCCATTTTTATTAATGCTACTGTTCTTAGGAATATTTGCAGTAACAGCTATTGGTGGTAGAGCGTGGTGTGGTTGGGCCTGTCCACAAACTATTTTTAGAGTTATCTACCGAGATTTAATCGAAAGTACCCTTCTAAAACTTAAAAGAATTAAAAACAAACAAAAAGAGCCTGATTATAAAAATGCCCAAAATGCTTCTAAAAAAGTTATTGGTATTATTCTTTGGTCTATTTTAGCGTTTATTGCAGCTTCAGATTTTATGTGGTACTTTATTCCACCAGAAGACTTCTTCGCTTATTTACAAAACCCAACTGAACATATGTTTTTAATTGGTATGGTAATTTCTATTGCCGCTTTTTTAATTTATGATGTTGTAAAACTCAAAGAGGACTTTTGTGTATATATCTGCCCTTATTCAAGAGTACAATCAGTACTGTATGATGACAACACTGTTCAAGCAATATACTCAACCAAAAGAGGTGGAGATATTTACAATGAACACAAAGAAAAAATTATTTTTGATGCAAAAGAGTTAAAAGAGGGAGATGAGTGTACCGCCTGTGAAGCGTGTGTTACTGTTTGTCCTACGCACATTGATATTCGAAAAGGGATGCAACTTGAGTGTATCAACTGTTTAGAGTGTGTGGATGCCTGTACAAAAGTTATGGGTAAATTGGGAAAAGAGTCATTGGTTCAATGGGCAAGTACAAACCAAGTTTTAAAAGGTATACCAACAAAAGTGGTCAGAAGATCAACGGTAATGTATACCATTGCGCTGTTTATTGTTCTCTCTTTACTTTTTGTCATGGGTGGAGAAAAAGAGCACATGCTGTTAAATGTAAATAAAACAACGCAGCTTTATCACATCAATGAAGACAATGAAGTATCAAACAACTTCTTATTCTTGTTCCAAAATACGGATTCAAAACCGCATACTTATGCCATTGAAATTGAAGGAAGAGAGGATATTAAGATAAAAAGATTTACACCATTTAAACTCAGCCCACGAAAAATGGCTAAAAAAGTGGTTATTCTTTCAACCGATAAAATCCTTGTAAATGATATTACAAAAGATACACCAATTACCGTTATGGTTAAAGCTTATGCTCAAGATGATCCTGAAAAAATTACCGTTTTAAGAAAACTGGTATTTATCTATCCAAGAGCAGATAAACTTAAAAAAATCGAAAAATAAGAGTCAAAGTAGGGTTTCCCCTACTTTGAATCATTCTGACTGTTCCAACTATCCTTCTTAATTGTTTCAAAAATTTAACCCCTTCTTAACTAAGTGTTCGTTATAATCGCGGAATAATTATCAATCATTATCACGGAGTATCAATCAATGACAAAATTTATATTTGTAACAGGTGGCGTATTAAGTTCTTTAGGTAAAGGGATTACTTCGGCTTCAATCGCAACCATTTTAAAACAATCGGGACAACGAGTAAGCATGCTTAAAATTGACCCTTATTTAAATGTGGATCCAGGAACAATGAGTCCACTAGAACATGGAGAAGTATTTGTTACAGCCGATGGTGCTGAAACAGATTTAGATTTAGGAAATTATGAACGATTTATTGATACAACATTAAGTGCAAAAAACAATTTCACAACAGGACAAGTCTATCAAAGTGTCATCAAAAGAGAGCGAGAAGGTGGCTATTTAGGTAAAACCATTCAAGTTGTTCCTCATGTGGTTGATGAGATAAAAAGCAGAATTTTTGCAGCAGGAAGTGATTATGAGTTTTTAATCGTTGAATTAGGTGGAACCGTAGGAGATATTGAAGGTTTACCTTTTATGGAAGCGATTCGAGAAATCAGACATGAACTTCCAAAAACAAACACAATGAATATTCACGTTACACTGGTACCTTATATCAGTGCAGCAGGTGAACTTAAAACAAAACCAACACAACACAGTGTTCAAGAGTTAAGAAGAATTGGTATTACTCCACACATGCTTGTCTGCAGAAGCGAACGACCTCTTCCAAAAGAGTTAAAGAAAAAACTGGCCATGTCATGTGATATTGATAACAATGCAGTTATTGAAGCAGGTGATGCTCAATCAATCTATCAAGTTCCAATGAACTTCTTAAAAGAGGGAATTCTAACACCAATTTGTGAACACTTTGGAATCAATTTAAAACCCAATATGGAGAAATGGGAAACTTTGGTTAAACACATTATTTTGCCACAAGATGAAGTCACCATTGCTTTTGTAGGAAAATATTTAGACTTAAAAGAGTCATACAAATCATTAACAGAAGCTTTGATTCACGCAGGGGCACACTTAAATACAAAAGTCAATATCAACTGGTGTGACAGTGAAAGAATTGAAGATGTGGGTGCGTACGAAGTCATTAAAAACTCTGATGCCATTTTGGTTGCAGGGGGATTTGGACACAGAGGCGTTGAGGGTAAACTTCAAGCCATTGAGTATGCACGTGTGAATAACATTCCTTATTTGGGTATTTGTTTGGGTATGCAGTTAGCTGTTATTGAGTATGCAAGAAATGTCCTTGGCTTAAAAGATGCCAACTCAATTGAGTTTGACACAGAAACACCCAATCCACTTATCTATTTAATCGATGAATTCTTAGATCAAAGTGGAAACAAACAATTAAGAACACACGAATCGCCAATGGGTGGAACCATGCGATTAGGAGAGTATCCATTCACACCTAAAAAAGGGACAAAACTGCAAAAAGCGTATGGAGATAAAGAGACATACTACGAAAGACACCGACACAGATATGAAGCCAATCCAACCTACAAAGAAGCCTTAGAAAAAGCAGGAATGATTATTTCTGGCGAATCAGCTGGTTTAATTGAAGCCGTTGAACTTAAAGATCATAAATGGTTTGTCGGGGTACAATTTCACCCTGAATTCACTTCTCATTTAGAGACGCCAAACCCAATTATCCTTGCATTTGTAAAGCAGGCTGTTAAATAGTTTTTAATGCAAAAAATTACCAAGGCAAAACTCTGCGAAATTCTTAATTTACGGCATAAGGAAAATCCTTATGCCAAGTTATCCAATATGCCCTCTCCTGAGAGTTTTAAAGATATAAAAAAAGCCACGGCAAGAGTTAAAGAAGCCATTTTAAACAATGAAAAAATCACTATTGTAGGCGATTATGATGTGGATGGCGTCATTTCAACCGCTATAATGGTTGACTTTTTCAAACAAATTCATTATCCCATCAAACATATTATTCCCAATCGATTTGAACACGGATATGGACTGTCACCTAAAATCATTGATCTCATTGATGAAGGTTTGGTCATTACTGTGGATAATGGCATTTCTGCGTTAAATGCTTCAAAACTGCTCAAAGAGAAAAAGATTGATCTTATTATTACGGATCATCATACTGTCCCAGAAGAGCTTCCCTATGCCACCGCTATCATCAATCCCAAACAAGAAGATTGTCAATTCCCTTTTAAAGAGATTTGTGGGGCACAAGTCGCTTGGTATTTTTGTGTTTCCATTAAAACCGAACTGAATCTGAATGTTGATATGAGTTCATTTTTAGATCTCTTGTCAGTTGCCATTATTGCAGACATTATGCCCATGACAAGTCTGAATTATACTTTGGTCAAACATGGGTTAAAGAAAATCAAAACCAGTCAACGACCTGCTTTTTTAGAGCTCAATGAAGTGATGCAAAAAAATGCCTTTACCTCGGATGACATTGGTTTTTTAATTGCACCTAAAATCAACAGTGCAGGCAGAATGGACGATGCTTCGCTTGCTTTAGATTTTTTACTCTCAAGCACACAAAAAGAGGCAAAAGAGGCTTTAGATGTCTTAAATGAGTTAAATAACTATCGAAAACTTTTACAAGAAGATATCAGCCAAAAAGCCCAAATGGAAGTCAATGAAAATGAGAATGCCATCATTGTTTGGGGCGAACATTGGCACGAAGGTGTCATTGGAATCGTTGCTTCCAAACTCTCAAGCAAATACAAAAAGCCCGCTTTCATCTTCTCCATTAATGAAGGTATTGCAAAAGGGAGTGCCAGAGCCAATGGAGATATCAATTTACACACCATTATCTCTTGTGCAAGTGATCTGCTTTTAGGTTTTGGTGGACACAAAAATGCCGCTGGATTAAGTCTGAAACAAGAGCACCTAGAAGCGTTTAAAACAACAATCAATGAAGCCATCAGCCAATGCAATGAAACACTGCACATTGAGTTAGATACGCTGGGTGAGTTGGATATTAACAGTGTAGATATGGAGTTTATTGATTTAATCGAAAATTATGAACCGTATGGCTTAGATAACTTAAGACCTGTCTTTAAAATCAGCAATGCCCAAGTGGTTAACACTGTTTTATTTGGTAAAGATAAAAACCATTTAAAACTTTTTTTAAATACTCAAGGGTGCATGTTTGAAGCGATTATGTTTAATGAAAAAGAGATGATTAAAGAAGATTCGATTGACCTCATCGTCTCCTTAAATAAAAACGAGTTCAGAGGTGATGTGAAAGCACAGTTCTTAGTTCAACAAATATTATAAAACCATGGGTTGATAAATATTGTAGCTGTTCTCTTTAGGTACAAAATCCAACTTTTCAATTTCTGAATTCGTTATGGTAGATGCAGAAGCTGAACTTAATATGTGTCCCGTATAAATATCAATCAACTTAATAAAAATTCTCAATCGTTTATTGGTAATTGAGTAAGTACCAACAACAGCAAATCTTTCATTATAAATTTTATTATCAATCTTTTTATCATCTCGACTTAGAACATTAAATCCATGTTGCCCTATTCTAAAATCTTTTGTTAATTCAACTTCACGAATGATAATATTTTGATTTGAGAGTATATCTTTTAATGTTTCAGAGAGTAAAAATCCCAGTTTTGATTTATTTTCCAATTTATCAATATTGACAAAATCTGAGACCAAAACAACTTCATCTTTTTCAATATTCATTTTGAGTTTTCGGTATGATGATTCGACCATAGAATTGACCATTCTATCAAAATCATTTGAGCCATCAATGTTCATGTAGAAACATCCACTCAGCAGAACAGACAACAGCATTGAAGTTATAACTAACTTCAAACTGTTAAGTGGATTATGCTTAAATTTCATAAGAAAATTATTCTTTAACTATTTTAATACTTCTTGGTGGTTGGCAATCTTTAAAAATGACACAATCGTTTCTTAAACCATGTGCATAGGTTGCTCTAGATGTAGAGATGATTTGACCAGAGGTATTGTCAATAACTCTGGCATTTAACATGATATTTTTATACTGTCTTGAGTATGTTCCCACAACAACATACGTATTCTCGATGCTGTTTTTCATTTTATTTGTATCTCTTGTGATGAAATATTCACCTTTTTCATTGACAGAAACACCCAATTGACCTCGAAACTCAATGACGTTAAAACCTCTGTTTGAAAGTTCGTTAATTAAACTTTCACTTACAATTCTTCCAAACTCAGATGTCTCTTTCAAATTATCAAGTCGAACAAAAGACGTGATTAAAACCGATTTACTTGATTGCATTTTTTTGTTTTGCATCATTTGTGTTGCTAAGCTGGCAATCGTACCTTCCAAGGAGTCTTGATTGGTTACAATTCTTTCAACATTTGCTGCAACTTCTAATCGTTGTTTCGCTGCTTCGAGTTTATTGTTTTCTCGTTCAGCAATTGGATCTCTTGAAGGATCAATTTTTACAGGTTTTAAAACCTCTTCTTTGAGTTCAATCTCTTGAACTGCCATTGGTTGTACTTCAACTTTTTTTGGCTGATCCATTACTGGCATCTCTTTCGTTTGCACAGACTCTGCATTTAAAGACAAAAGAAGTCCCGCTGAAGCCAAAACCAAGCAAGAGTTTTTAATTAATTTAAGCATTTAATTCCCCTTTTACAAAATTACTTGATTTTATTTAATATTAGCTTATAAACTCTTGAAAAGAGTGCGCAAGCTATCCTTATAGCAAGCTTTTTACTCACTTCTTCTTTATGGCATTCTGGTTGCTTATTTGTCACTTCTTTTTTCAAAATCTGTGTCAAAAAACAACAAAGGATATCTCATATTTAAAAAATCCTTAGATAAAAGTCAATATGTAAAAATAAAGCTATTTTTTTATATTGACTTTTGATACAATAACCGTTCATAAAAGGATAAATATTGGCAAAAATAATCGTACCACTGGCAGCTGGATTTGAAGAGATCGAAGCAATTACCATTATAGATGTAAGCAGACGAGCAGGCATTGACGTTGCCGTTTGCTCTTTGGATGAAAATTTAGACGTTTTAGGGGCACATAACATCACCCTTAAAGCCGATATGACTATTGATGCTCTTGTGTCCACCAAATATGAGATGATTGTTCTTCCAGGTGGAGCCAAAGGGACTGAAAACTTAGCATCAAATAAGAGTATTCAAGCTCTTTTAAAAGAGTTCAAGAAAAAAGACAAACTCATTGGCGCCATCTGTGCAGCACCATATGCTTTGCATAAAGCGGGTGTGTTAAACAAAGAGTATACCTGTTATCCAAGTTACGAAAATAAAATACGAAAAGAGGGGTATCATCCCGTAAGAGCAATCGTTGTTGATGACAATGTCATTACCTCAAGAGGTCCAGGAACCGCAATGTGTTTTGCACTTGAAATTGTAAAAATTTTAGCCGGCGAAAAAAAGTTTGAAGAGGTCAGAAAAGGTCTGCTTGTAGAGTTCTGCTAAATTTCTTAGGATATTTCCTAAGAAATTAGCTGTTTTAAGTCAAAATTCAATCACTTTTTAGCTTACTTTCCCTGTTCACCTAACTCTCATTGAAGCCATCTTGTAATCATTACTCTATACAATGTTGGGCATGAAATATAGAACAATATTTATATCCGATTTACATCTTGGGACACGGTTCTCAAAAGCAGACCATTTGATTGATTTTTTTAAACACAATGAGAGTGAAAATCTTATTCTTGTAGGAGATATCATAGATGGTTGGGCGATTAAACGAAAATTTGTTTGGCTTCAATCCCACTCTGATGTCATACAAAAAATCTTAAAAAAAGCCCGCAAAGGAACCAATGTAACCTTTATTCTTGGCAATCATGATGAATTTTTAAGACCCTTTGTACCCCTTTTATTGGGTGACTCTTTAGAGATAAAAAATGAGATGGAATATACAGGAGTTAAAGGCAAAAAATATTATGTCACCCATGGAGATTTTTTTGATTCCATCACCATGACTAAAAAATGGTTGGCAGTATTGGGAGACTATGGATATGATTTGTTGTTACACCTGAATAATACCATCAACTATTTTAGAAACCTCATTGGCATCAAAAAATATTGGTCTCTTTCAAAATATGTCAAAGACAATGTCAAAAGTTCGGTCTCATTTATTACTGATTTTGAAGCAACTTTAGCATCGCATACTTTACATAAAGGTTACGATGGCGTTATTTGTGGGCACATTCATAAAGCTGAAATACGTCCGATTGGTACGATTGAGTATATCAATTGTGGTGATTGGGTAGAGTCCTGCAGTGCCATTGTAGAAACCTTTGAGGGTGAATTCCAAATTGTTACATGGCTAGAACAGTGAAATATGCGTTAGCCATCAGCGGAGGGGCAGCAAGAGGTGCTTTTGCATTGGGTTGTTTACACTATTTTGATGAATCAGGCATTGAAATAGAACTTTTTTCTGGAACATCCATTGGAGCAGTGATTGCTTCAAGTTATGCGTGTGGAGTCAAACCAAAAGAACTTTTAGAAATTTTTTGTTCCAAAGAGTTTAGAAAAGTCATTCAATTTAATTGTTTGAATGGT
Source organism: Marinarcus sediminis (SeqCode) (assembly GCF_048571275.1). Classification (GTDB taxonomy): domain Bacteria; phylum Campylobacterota; class Campylobacteria; order Campylobacterales; family Arcobacteraceae; genus Marinarcus; species Marinarcus sediminis. Next base: position 929,472 of record NZ_CP182357.1, on the reverse strand, counting down.
TCACTTTTCAAAATTGACCAAAATGCGGGGTTATTAAAAAAAATCATTCCCATAGAAAAGCTGGAAGATTTTCCAAAAAAAGTGATTGTTTCAGCAGTAGATATAAAAAGTGGTCGTTTAATCTCTTTTACTCAAGGCGATGCCATTACAATTGTGGTGGCTTCTTGTGCTTTATATCCCATGTTTAAACCCATTTCATACCAAGATTATTTTTTGGTTGATGGAGGAGTAAAAGAGAATTTACCCTTGAGTGTTTTGACAAACAGTGCCCTTCCAATAATTGCTATTAATCACTTTCCTTATACACCATTCAATCCCTCTTCTTTAAAAGAGAATCTCAAAAGGATGCTTTATCTGTCATGGTATAACACCTTTGAAGCGTCCATAAAACATGTGCAATTTAATATCACCAGTGAACAATTAACACCCCTTTCTCTCTTTGGCTTCAAAGATTTAAGAAAAGCTTTCTTATTGGGGTATGAAGAAACAAGTAAGGTATTTTCAAAGACTCTATAGTATAATAGTATCAACTATTAAAAAATCAAGAAAGTATTATTATAATGTCTCAAATACCTCAATTTACTCACTTACATTTACATACAGAATATTCACTGCTTGACGGTGCGAATAAAATCAAACTTTTAGCCAAACAAGTTAAAGAGCTGGGGATGACCAGTGTTGCCATGACCGACCATGGAAATATGTTTGGTACGATTGATTTCTATAACACCATGCGAAAAGAGGGCATTAAACCCATCATTGGTATGGAAGCATATATCCATAACAGTGCAGACCTTGATGATAAATCAACCAAACAACGATTTCACTTATGTTTATATGCCAAAAATGAAGTAGGGTATAAAAATTTAATGTTTTTATCCAGTCAAGCATATATGCATGGATTTTACTACTACCCAAGAATCAATAAACAACTTTTAAAAGATAACGCGGAAGGATTGGTCTGCTCAGCTGCTTGCCTTCAAGGTGAAATTAACTGGCATTTAAATACTCAAAGTGAAAGAAATGTTAAAAATGGTGCCAAAGGGTATGAACGTGCCAAAGAGATTGCTTTAGAATATCGAGAAATTTTTGGTGATGATTTTTATCTTGAAATCATGCGCCATGGAATCAGTGACCAATATTTTATCGATGATTTAATTCTGAAAATTTCACATGAGACTGGCATCAAAGTGGTTGCAACCAATGATACCCACTACTTAAAACAAAAAGATGCCGAAGCGCATGAAGCGTTTATGTGTATTGCTATGAATAAACTCTATGACGATCCAAACAGACTAAGACACAGTGTGCATGAGTTTTATTTGAAATCGCCTGAACAAATTGCGAAACTTTACGCCGATATTCCAGAAGCCATCGAAGCCACACAAGAGATTGTTGACAAATGTAATTTAGAAATTAAGCTGGGAAATCCAACTCCTCCAAACTTTAAATTTACCCGAGAAAAATCCAAAGAGGCAAATCTGGTTTTGCCAGAACCCAATCAAGAATATTCGCTTGAAAATGACAAAATTCTTTTTGTTCATGAGTGTTGGAAAGGCTTAGAAGAGCGTCTTAAAATTGTGGATTCTTCAAAACATCAAGAGTATAAAGAAAGACTCCAAGTAGAAATTGATATTATCAATAACATGAAATTCCCAGGTTATATGCTTATTGTTTGGGACTTCGTTATTGTGGCAAAACGTATGGGTATTCCCGTAGGTCCAGGTCGTGGTTCTGCTGCAGGAAGTTTGGTGGCATATTCTCTCATGATTACCGATATTGACCCGATGCCCTATGGTTTGCTTTTTGAGCGATTTTTAAATCCAGAGCGGGTATCAATGCCCGATATCGATATGGACTTTTGCCAAGCAAGACGTCAAGAGATTATTGACTACGTTGTGGAGCAATATGGGCGTGCCAACGTTGCTCAAATCATCACTTTTGGTAAACTCTTAGCCAAAGGGGTTATTCGTGATGTTGCCCGTGTTTTGGATATGCCTTATGCCAAAGCCGATGCGATGGCAAAACTTATTCCCGATGAATTGGGAATTGATTTAAAAAACTCTTATGAAAAAGAGTCAAAAATCAAAGAACTCTGTGACTCTGACCCACAAGCTGCACGAGTTTGGGAATTTGCCCTTGCCTTAGAAGGCTTAAACAGAAATGCAGGAACCCATGCAGCGGGTGTGGTAATTTCCAATGAACCCTTGTGGAATAAAACTCCTTTGTTTAAACCCAGTGGAATGGATACCCTTGCAACACAATACAATGGAAAATATGTTGAAGATGTCGATTTAATCAAATTTGACTTCTTAGGTCTTAAGACACTAACGGTCATTGAAGAGGCCAATAAACTTATTGAAAGACGGCATGGAAAACGTATTGACTTTATTCGCACCGATGTGAATGACAAAGGAGTTTACGATCTCATTCAAACAGGAAATACGATTGGATTGTTTCAAATAGAGTCCGATGGTATGCAAGATTTGAACAAACGATTAAAGCCCTCTAACTTTGAAGACATCATTGCGGTTTTAGCACTTTACAGACCTGGTCCAATGGAATCAGGAATGCTTGATGACTTTATCAACAGAAAACATGGTCGAGCTAAAATTGATTACTTTTATGATGAGTTTGAAGCCCCTTTAAAACCTATCTTAGAGCCTACTTATGGGGTTATTGTTTATCAAGAACAAGTTATGCAAATTGTGCAAACCATTGGTGGATTTAGTCTGGGTGGTGCGGATTTAGTTCGACGAGCCATGGGAAAAAAGATCAAAGAAGAGATGGACAAACTTAAAGATGAGTTTGCCCTTGGAGGTGTTAAAAAAGGGTATCAAAAAGAGCATTGTGAAGAGCTCTTTGATTTGATTGTAAAGTTTGCGGGGTATGGATTTAATAAATCACACTCAGCGGCATATGCCTTAGTAACTTTTTACACCTCTTATTTAAAGAAATATCATCCTACGGAGTTTATGGCAGCACTGCTGACTTTGGAAAAAGACAATACCGATAAAGTTGTTAAATACGTAGATGAAGTAAAACGATTGGGGCTTGACCTCTTTCCCCCTGATATTAATAAATCGGATTTGGTTTTCTCTGCAGCAAAAATAGAGGGCAAAGAGGTCGTTATGTTTGGAATGGGCGCCATTAAAGGGGCAGGAGATGTTGCGATTAACTCCATTTTAAAAGCGAGAAATGAGGGGGGAATTTTTCAAGATTTGGGGGATTTTATCTCTCGGATTGATGGAAGTAAAGTCAACAAAAGAGTCATAGAATCTTTGGCAAAAGCAGGTGCATTCGACTCTTTTGGTTACTCAAGAAGAGCCTTGTTAGAACAAATTGAACTTATTGGTGAAACCGTTGCAAAAGCTGCACTTGCTAAAAAAATGGCAACAGGTTCATTATTTGGAGACAGTGAAGAGTTAACCAAAGTTGATGTTTCACTTGAACATTTACCAGAATATTCACCCAAAGAACTTCTTGAATTTGAAAAAGCCTCTTTGGGATTTTATGTCTCTGGGCACCCTTTGGATGAATACAGAGATCAGTTAGAAGGCATTAACTACACACTCAGTTCTCAACTTGATGAAATAGCCGATGGCAGTGAAGCTCTTTTTATTGGAAGAGTTGAAACCATTACAGAAAAGATGTCAAAAAAAGGGAATAAATTTGGTATCGTCAACATCATGGATTTACATGGGAATATTGAATTGATGATGTTTGAAGACAGACTCAAAGAGTTAAGAGCTGATTTTGATTTGAATGAACCCATTGCTTTTAAAGTCAGAATTACCAAAGATGAACAATTTACGAAAATCAATTTACGTAAAATTGAGACCTTAAAAGAGGCACGAAAAGAGAAACTAAAAACCAAACATGCTCCCAAAGAAGAGCCTGCATTACATATTGCGGTCAATTACAGGAATGATGAACAAATCATGTATGACTTGTTTGAAGTCATAGCGCACAATCAAGGAAAAAGAGCCTTACATATTACCGTAAAATCAAAACTGGGAGACATAGAATTGGAAACAGGATTTAAAGTAACTTCAAAAGTTGAAGAGTTAATTAAAACTATAGATGGGGTATATCTGTTATGAAACACATATTAATTACCAATGATGATGGTTATGAATCTGCAGGATTAAAAGCGTTAGCCGAAGCGCTATCTCCTTTAGGAAAAATTACTGTCGTTGCTCCAGCAACAGAAAAATCTGCATGTGGGCACTCTCTCACATTAACTCGACCACTTCGACTTGTCAATGTAGATGACGACTTTTACAAAGTCGATGATGGCACACCTACTGATTGTGTATTTGTATCGCTGAACAATCTTTTTAAAGAGGATAAAAAACCCGATTTGGTCGTCAGTGGCATTAATATTGGTTCCAATATGGGAGAAGATATTACCTACAGTGGAACAGCCAGTGCTGCCATGGAAGCCGTTTTACAAGGTGTTCCCGCAATCGCCATTTCACAAGTGTGTAATGACCACAATACCATCAACAATGGGTGGGATTTTGCTTTGGCAAAAAAGAGTATTCATGACATTGTTAAAAAAATTTTAGAGGGTTCATTTCCTTTAGACAAACGAAAATTTCTCAATATCAATATTCCACAAACAAGTATAGAAGAGTGTAAGGGGATGAGAATATCAAAAGTGGGCTACAGAGAGTACGGCAATGACACACAAAGACATGTCAATCCAAGAGGAGAAGAGTACTACTGGATAGGGATTCATCCTCTTATTTGGAAAAAAAGCGAAGATTCTTCTTGTGATTTTGAAACTATAAAGGAAAATTATGTTTCAATTACGCCTATACATTTAGATATGACCAGTCATAATGATATAGATATACTCAAAGAGTGGTTGAATTAAAAGGATAAAAATTGGATTTTACACAATCGATTTCATGTATTGTCGATAAACTTATAGGAACTCTAAAAGAGGAAAATGAGTTAAAAGAAGTGCTTAAAAAGAAATTCACAAAAAAAGAGTTCAAAGTGTTTGTTGCTATGGAAGAAAAAGTTGCCATAGAGACCATTTGCACTGAAGTGAATGCAGATGAACAAAGAGTACAAGAGCTTTATAAAGCCGCTTGTAAAAAACTCAATCAAGAGAAAATCAAACAAGAGTTGGTGATTTAATATTACATCTTATCTGATGTAATATTATCACTTTTTGAAGCAACTGAAAAGTCGCCTGAAAATTTTACAAGTACCATTCCTACGAATTTGTCTTCTTTATAAAACTCTACTCTGTAAATTTCACCTTGCTTATCAATTGAATAATATTCAGGGATTTCATCTTTGTCTATTTTAATATTCGATTCATTTCTTTGCTCTTTATTGACATAACCAATGACATTCACTCGATAATCTTTTTGATCAAAAATAAAAATATTTCTGTTGGCATTGATAATTTCACCAAACTTTACATTGACCACTTTATCATCGATTTTAAATTTAATTTCATCACTTGATTCTTCCATATCTAAATAATCAGGCGATAAGTTTGCTAAACGAACATTGCCATAATGAATGGCATAATCATCCCCATTTTTAATGACAGTCATTAACGGATTGCTGGGTGTAAAATTTAATATCCCATCTTTTTTTACAGGGAAATATCTCAATTCAGAACGCACTTGACTCAATGGCAATTTAATCTTATTGTCATAAAAAGAGATATAAATATCATCATACAAAGCTTGTCGGATACCTCTTGGAGACAACTCAAAACCTCTTTCAAACTCTATACCCATAACTCTCATATACTCTTCAAGTGCCAGAATATGATAATATGCACGTTCAACGACAGGCAACTCTTTACTGGCTTCATTTCCAAAAGCAGCTTTTCCTTGATTGATGGCAAAATAGGTCAAAGTTTTTTCCATCTCTTTATCGCCCGCTCTTGTATTGGTATTGTGCATACTGTACGCGTGTTCGTCGCGTAAAAGGTTGCTATTCACATGCCCGCACACTCTTCTGGAAATCTCTTCTAAATTTCCATACTTTTTAAGATCCAAAGAGACTTGATCAATAATTGAACTTTGCCCCCATCGATACGGAGAGTGGAGTCTGTCAATAAATTTTTTTCTGTAAAAGCCACTGCCGTCATGCAAATTTAAAATCATTTTGACATTATCTTCTTCAATATAACTTTTTACTCTTTGTATCGCATCATAATCGGGGTCATTTGAAGAGAGTTTTGCGAACTTTCGGTTCATATCACCAAATGGACCTCGTGCTCTTTTTATAATAGAATCAAAGTTCAAATTGGGTACAACCCAAACTGAACCTTTTTTAATAGTATAGTGTGTAGTAATCAATGAAGCGGCCATAAAACCACCGGGTTCATCGCCTTGAATACCACCAACAATCAATAACGTATTATTATCTTCTTGTCCTTTTTTGATAAGATTAAAATCGATCTTATCCACTTTTGCATAGAGATTTTGCAGCAGTAAAAAGAGTAAAAGTACCTTAAACAATCTTAATGTGCCAAGGTTCATATCTTACTCCATCTTTATTATTTACAGTGTATCGCATATCAATATAAGGCAATTTTCTCATTTCAAAAAACTCTTCAGTTAACGCAAACCTAGCCGTAAAGTTGTCGTAACCCCAACCTTTTTTACCAATATCAAAATCACCCACTGTATGATAAGAGAACCCTGGAGGTGCGATGGATACCGCTGTTTTTGAAAGATTTAAATCGCTTCTGTCTAATTTATCAAGAAACAATTTCATCTGCTTCATCACACTTCGTACACCTGAAGTCAATACAATTGTTTCCCCAATATCATTCTTCATGTGTTCATATGTTTTTAACGTTCTGTCTTGAAATAAATAATGCCCCGTTCCTGGTATTTTGATAATATCTTTCATATTAATTTCATGCGTGATACTTTGACATGTCCGCTCTCCGTAGAAACCATGTTCTTCGGGATTGTAATAAAAAATGTATTCCATAAAAGCCAACTCATCGCTTGTGAAATCACCAATATTACTTGACCATCGGGCAGTATTAATTACATCATCAAATGAGATGACATTGTAATTTCCATAACCTACATGTCTTTGGACTAATTTAAGTTTTTTACATACACTGTAAAAACTTTTCTCATACTTTTTATCTAGGAAAAGGTCCTTCTTCCCTTTTAGATTTAATTTAGTACTCAAAGAATCAAGAGGATAATAAATTTTATCACTGGTTGTTGTAGCAAATAAATCTTCCCCTACCAAAGAGGTAGTAACAGCTCCATATGCTAAAAGTTGTAAAAATTTTCTTCTATTCATGCCATTATTCTACAAAATATATGCTTATAAAACCATCTTGATGGCATCATGTTTACCTAATAACTCATAAATAGTTACTCTATCATCTTCATTATGTACAATTATTTCCAATATAAAACTTTGAAATTTACCTTTTGTACTGACATTAGAGGTTTTTAAGGTAAACTCTCTTTCCAAAATGGTCTCTTTTATCCCTTTTAGGGCATCCTCTTTTGTATAAGTGATTAATCTGTACTCCCAAGAGCAAGGATAATCGAGCTTTAATTTTTCTTTACTTAAATCTACCATATGTTTTATTGTCCTTTGATCTCTCTGCTAAAATTTCCACTTTTGCCCCCCGATTTACTCTCTAACTGTACCTTTGAAATGACCATTGATTTGTCAATGGCCTTAACCATATCATAAATGGTCAATAATCCTATAGAAACACCCGTCAGTGCTTCCATTTCAACACCGGTTTGTCCATTAAGTTTGGCTGTTACAATCAATTTAAACCCAGGAAGCGAGGGCAACTCTTCAACATCACAATGAATCCCACTTAAAAGTAAAGGATGGCACATCGGTATTAGTTCTGATGTTTTCTTAACACCCATAATAGCTGCAATAACTGCCGTTTGAAGTACTGGACCTTTTTTTGTATTATTACTGATAATTGCATCATATGCTTCTTGTGACATAGATATTTGTCCAGAAGCTATTGCTACTCTTGCCGTATCTTTTTTTTCAGATACGTCTACCATTTTAGGTCTATTATTTTCATCTAGATGTGTTAAATTCAATGTTTTTCCTAATATTCTTTAATTAGACGATTATATCAAAATATGGTTAAATTGTTATTAAGTTTATTTTAAATATAATGAGCGTCAAATTTAAACGAAAGTGGGTGATTATAGTGCCAGGTATTAAAGTTAAAGATAGCGAATCATTCGACGAAGCTTATAGAAGATTTAAAAAGCAATGTGACAGAAACCTAATCGTTACTGAAACAAGAGCAAGAAGATTTTTTGAACCTATGACTGAAAAAAGAAAGAAACAAAAAATTAACGCTAAGAAAAAAATGCTTAAAAGATTGTATATGCTTAGAAGATACGAATCTAGACTGTAATAGTTCACTATTACCAATAAAAAAGGGGAAAGTTAATTCTTTCCCCTTTTTTTATACTACTTTGGTAAAAATTTTATTTCTTCCATTTTTTTTTGCTTTATAAAGTAAATTGTCTGCTTCTTCGTAAATATATTTAGCGTCATCAATCATCTCATACATACTGACCAATCCTAAAGATATTGTAACAACATTATATTTACAATTTTTTGTATGCTCAATATTGAGTTTTTCTATATCATCTTTAATCATCTCTACAAATATTTGTGCCGACTCAACATCCGTTGAATCAAATATCAAACCAAACTCTTCACCCCCTAATCTAAAAAGGTAATCGCTCTGCCTTGAAAATCTATTGCTGATTGTCTCAGCGATGAGTTTTAAGACATTATCCCCCGCATAATGACCGTACGTGTCATTATATAATTTAAAGCTGTCTACATCAATAATAGCAAAATTAAAAATACTGTTCTTTCTTTTAGGACTTTTGATTCTTTCAGGAAAAAATTCATCAAATTTTCTTCTATTATAGACACCAGTTAGGGAATCTTTATAAGAGAGTTTTCTTAAAACTTTATTCTTTTCATCAAGGATATTTTGATTTAATTTCAATTGTGTTACATCCAGCATAACACCAACTAATCCAATAATATCTTTATACTCATTCTCAACGGTAGCTTTATAAAAATAAAATATTTTAATACAACCATCTGAACATTTCACTTCTGCCTCATATATTTGTGTTCCTGGATTATTAAACAGTTCATTGTCTTTTTGTTCATAATATTTAGCTGATTCTGAAGAAAAGATTTCGGGCAGTTCCAAGAATGATTTCCCTACGATTTCTTCTTTTGACATACCAAAAATATCTTTTGCAAAAGCATTATTCGCTTTTTGGTATAACCCATTAATATCTTTGTAAAAAACAGGGTTAGGCATCGTATCAAGTAAAATATCTAAAAATTGTCTGTTATTGGCAATTTCAATTTCTAACATATCAACAAGTTTAGATTTAATTTCTAAAATCTCAACCTTACGTTCTAACTCTTCATATGTTAATTTCATTCAATGACACCAATCCTTAAAAAAACATCATTTTAGCTAATTAATTGTTAAAATAAAATAATTACATTATAGTAACAAATCAAAAAGAAGAAAAAAAAGCCTCTACCAAAGCTATCAAATGGATAGATTAGGTAAAGGCTTGTAAAAAACTCAAAGCTGGCAGCGGCTTACGTTTCCACAAGGGGACCCTGCAGTATTATCAGCGATGAAGTGCTTGACTTCCAGGTTCGGAATGGGTCTGGGTATTTCCACTTCTCTATAACCACCAGCAAGTTGAGTAAAGAAGATATTGTAAAAATATACTCTTTACTCAACTCTGTTTAGAGTTAAATATAATGTTAAAAGTCTTTATAAACACATTTTACTAAGTATTGTGTACTTAATAAGATAGTAAACCAAGAAATATAAAAATAAGCCAAACGATCTATTAGTACTGGTCAGCTAAACGACTTACATCGCTTACACATCCAGCCTATCAACCAGCTAGTCTTGCTGGGATCTTCAGGGAAAGTTCATCTTAGAGTTGGCTTCGAGCTTAGATGCTTTCAGCTCTTATCACATCCGTACGTAGCTACCCAACGATGCTCTTGGCAGAACAATTGGTACACCAGTGGTACGTTCATCCCGGTCCTCTCGTACTAGGGACAAATCTCTTCAACTTTCCTACGCCCACGGAAGATAGGGACCGAACTGTCTCACGACGTTCTGAACCCAGCTCGCGTACCGCTTTAAATGGCGAACAGCCATACCCTTGGGACCTGCTCCAGCCCCAGGATGCGATGAGCCGACATCGAGGTGCCAAACCTCCCCGTCGATGTGAGCTCTTGGGGGAGATCAGCCTGTTATCCCCGGCGTACCTTTTATCCTTTGAGCGATGGCCCTTCCACACAGAACCACCGGATCACTATGACCGACTTTCGTCTCTGTTCGACTTGTATGTCTCACAGTCAGGCTAGTTTATGCCATTATACTCAACAAGCGATTTCCATCCGCTTTGAACTAACCTTTGTAAGCCTCCGTTACTTTTTAGGAGGCGACCGCCCCAGTCAAACTACCCACCAGACATTGTCCTGAACGAGGTTAACTCGTCCCAGTTAGTAACTCAAATATTCAAGGGTGGTATCTCAAGGATGGCTCATACTCTACTTGCGTCTAGTAATCAAAGCCTCCCACCTATCCTGCACATGAATATCCAAGCTACAGTGTCAAGCTGTAGTAAAGGTGCACGGGGTCTTTCCGTCTTTCCGCGGGTAGGAGGAATTTTCACCTCCACTACAATTTCACTGGATCCCTGGTTGAGACAGCTCCCATCTCGTTACGCCATTCATGCAGGTCGGTATTTAACCGACAAGGAATTTCGCTACCTTAGGACCGTTATAGTTACGGCCGCCGTTTACTCGGGCTTCAATCAAATGCTTCGCTTACGCTGACATCATCAGTTAACCTTCGAGCACCGGGCAGGCGTCACACCTTATACATCCTCTTACGAGTTAGCAAAGTGCTGTGTTTTTGGTAAACAGTCGGGAGGGACTCTTTGTTGCAACCTCTATCGCTTTTTGGAGCAAGTCCATATACAATAGTAGGCACACCTTATACCGAAGATACGGTGCTAGTTTGCAGAGTTCCTTAACCAGGGTTCTTCCACGCGCCTTAGAATACTCATCCCACCTACCTGTGTCGGTTTACGGTACGGGCAACAATTAATATACTTAGTGGCTTTTCTTGGCACGACAGTATCATCGATTCCAAATGCTCCCCGAAAGGATTATTCGGCCTGTAAGATCTCGGTCTAACGATACCCGGATTTGCCTAAGTATCAACCTACATCCTTCGAGCCACTATTCCATCAGTGACCTCGACTAACTCTATGCGTCCCCACATCGCGCTTAATTGTTGGTATTGAAATATTAATCAATTTGCCATCGTCTACCCCTTTCGGACTCGACTTAGGACCCGACTAACCCTACGATGACGAGCATCGCGTAGGAAACCTTGGGTTTTCGGCGTTAAGGATTCTCACCTTAATTATCGCTACTCATGCCTGCATGCTCACTTCTATCCGCTCCAGCACTCCTTGTCGGTATACCTTCAACGCTGAATAGAACGCTCTCCTACCACTTGGATAAATCCAAGTCTAAAGCTTCGGTGCATATCTTAGCCCCGTTATATTTTCCGCGCAGAATCACTAGACCAGTGAGCTGTTACGCTTTCTTTAAAGGATGGCTGCTTCTAAGCCAACCTCCTGGTTGTCACAGTAACTCCACATCGTTTTCCACTTAGATATGACTTTGGGACCTTAGCTGTTAGTCTGGGTTGTTCCCCTCTCGACGATGGATTTTATCACCCACCGCCTGACTGCTGTGATTACACATATGGTATTCGGAGTTTGACAGGGTTTGGTACCGCGGTAAGCAGCCCTAGCCCAATCAGTGCTCTACCCCCATATGTTACGACACAACGCTATACCTAAATATATTTCGGAGAGAACCAGCTATCACGAAGTTTGATTGGCCTTTCACCCCTATCCACAGGTCATCCGGGGGCTTTTCAACGCCCATCGGTTCGGTCCTCCACTGGCTCTTACACCAGCTTCAACCTGCCCATGGATAGATCACTTCGTTTCGGGTCTGCAGCATCTGACTAATTCGCCCTATTAAGACTCGCTTTCGCTACGGCTTCGTACTTGACTTAACCTTGCCAGACACCACAACTCGCAGGCTCATTATGCAAAAGGCAGTCCGTCACCCTGATAAATCATAGGGCTCCGAATGATTGTAAGCTAATGGTTTCAGGTTCTATTTCACTCTCCTCGCTGGAGTACTTTTCACCTTTCCCTCACGGTACTTGTTCACTATCGATCTGTAAGTAGTATTTAGGGTTGGAGGGTGGTCCCCCCAGATTCAGACAAAATATCACGTGTTCCGTCCTACTCAGGATACCAATAGAGCTCTTGAGAATTTTGATTACAGGAGTATCACCTTCTATGCTTAAGCTTTCCAACTTACTCATCTATTCTCTTAAGTCTCACATCTTGGTCCTACAACCCCCAATGCAAGCATTGGGTTTGCCCTAATCCCATTTCGCTCGCCGCTACTTTGGGAATCTCTTTTGATTTCTCTTCCTCTGGCTACTGAGATGTTTCACTTCGCCAGGTTCGCCCCCCGCAGGGTAATACAGCTCTCACCATATTGGGTTGCCCCATTCGGAAATCCCCGGATCAAAGCTCTTTGGCAGCTCCCCGAGGCTTATCGCAGCCTAATACGTCCTTCATCGCCTCTTACAGTCTAGGCATCCACCATTAGCCCTTAATAGCTTATTTGATAATAAAGTAATTAAATTACTTCACCTTTTTTGAATAATTATTCCTTGGCTACTATCTTATTAAATACATTACATATTTAATAAAAAAGTTGTGTTTTTTTTCTTTCTTATACAAACAGAATTTCTTCTACTCATATGGAAAAATTAAAGACTTTTAACATTATGTTTTTAAATAACTTTTGATCCTTTTACAAACCAAATATAAATCTTACCTCTTGTAAAACTTATATTTGGTCTCTAAAAATTCTTTGATTTATGTTGTGAAAATGGTGGAGAATAGCGGGATCGAACCGCTGACCTCCTGCGTGCAAGGCAGGCGCTCTCCCAGCTGAGCTAATTCCCCACATTTACATACTTTAAGGTTACATGTAAGCTTAAAAATGGTGGGCCTAACAGGACTTGAACCTGTGACCTCACGATTATCAGTCGAGCGCTCTAGCCAGCTGAGCTATAGGCCCATTTAACCAACTTACTTCTATAATCTTTATAAACCGAACATATACTTAATTTGCTTAAGTCAAACAAATGACTTAAGTCTTCTCTGAAAGGAGGTGATCCAACCGCAGGTTCTCCTACGGTTACCTTGTTACGACTTCACCCCAGTCGCTAAATCCACTGTGGAAGGTAGCTACTTTAGCATCCCCGCTTCGAATGAATTCAACTCCCATGGTGTGACGGGCGGTGAGTACAAGACCCGGGAACGTATTCACCGTAGCATTGCTGATCTACGATTACTAGCGATTCCAACTTCATGTAGTCGAGTTGCAGACTACAATCCGAACTGGGAGGCATTTTTGAGATTTGCTCCACGTCACCGTATTGCAGCTCTTTGTGTACCCCATTGTAGCACGTGTGTAGCCCTGGCCGTAAGGGCCATGATGACTTGACGTCGTCCTCACCTTCCTCCTACTTGCGTAGGCAGTCTGATTAGAGTTCTCAGCCGAACTGTTAGCAACTAATCACGAGGGTTGCGCTCGTTGCGGGACTTAACCCAACATCTCACGACACGAGCTGACGACAGCCGTGCAGCACCTGTATGTAGGTTCTAGCAAGCTAGCACCAATCCATCTCTGGAAAGTTCCTACTATGTCAAGGCCAGGTAAGGTTCTTCGCGTATCGTCGAATTAAACCACATGCTCCACCGCTTGTGCGGGTCCCCGTCTATTCCTTTGAGTTTTAATCTTGCGACCGTACTCCCCAGGCGGCACACTTAATGTGTTAACTGCATTACTGCCATGTCTAGCATGGCAACAACTAGTGTGCATCGTTTAGGGCGTGGACTACCAGGGTATCTAATCCTGTTTGCTCCCCACGCTTTCGCGTCTCAGCGTCAATAATGTTCCAGTAGATCGCCTTCGCAATCGGTATTCCTTCTGATCTCTACGGATTTTACCCCTACACCAGAAATTCCATCTACCTCTCCCATATTCTAGGTTAACAGTTTTCAAAGCAGTTCAATGGTTGAGCCATTGGATTTCACTTCAAACTTATTAACCCGCCTACACGCTCTTTACGCCCAGTGATTCCGAGTAACGCTTGCACCCTCCGTATTACCGCGGCTGCTGGCACGGAGTTAGCCGGTGCTTATTCATATAGTACCGTCATTATCTTCCTATATAAAAGGAGTTTACGCACCGAAATGTGTCATCCTCCACGCGGCGTTGCTGCATCAGACTTTCGTCCATTGTGCAATATTCCCCACTGCTGCCTCCCGTAGGAGTCTGGACCGTGTCTCAGTTCCAGTGTGACTGATCATCCTCTCAAACCAGTTAGGTGTCATTGTCTTGGTGAGCCATTACCTCACCAACTAACTGATACCGTACAGGCCGATCCTAGAGCTATAAATATTTCCCTTGCTCACTTTTGTGATAAAGGCATATAGAGTCTTAGCAATCGTTTCCAACTGTTATCCTCTTCTCTAGGGCACGTTACCTATATATTACTCACCCGTGCGCCACTTAGCTGACAATTTAAGCAAGCTTAAATCCGTTCTCGTTCGACTTGCATGTGTTAAGCACGCCGCCAGCGTTCACTCTGAGCCAGGATCAAACTCTCCATAAATTATGTTCGTTTGAAACTGACATTTTTGTATTTTATTACAAAATTATCACTCATTGTTTAGACGAAGAATTCTTCTATTCTTCTTTTTGTTTTAAGTATATATTCGGTTTACAAAGATTATATCTTCTCTAACCATTTATTTTAAAGAACTTAATCCCTTCAGAACTTATCTCCAGTTCCTCTGAAATTGGACGGGAATTATAGACAATTTTTTACCCTTTGTCAAGCCCTTCCTCTTAACTTTTACTTAAATTTGGAAAGTTTGGGTTTGTCTCATTTTTGTATTCAATTTTCAGTTTAAATCCGCTATTATTCATCTGATTTTATATGTTTAAAAATAAAGATTGTGTTATACATTGTATAGCCATAGCATGAATGAATGCTTGTTTATTATTTTTAAAACTTAATTTGGAACCTTAAAGCTTTTATTAAGGGGAAGATTATAGAATTTCATTTTATATATCATAACAAAGAAAGGATGCTTATGTATAATAGAGATTATTTGTCTCATAACAATTCACAAGAACGTGTACATGAGAGTTCACAAGTACAATTGATGAGCTTTTTAAAATCAACCTATCAATTATTTGCAGGTTCTCTGCTTGCTGCAACTGCAGGTGCATATATCGGTTTAGATATGGTATCAACAATTGCCAGTTGGTATTGGGGATTGGTCATTTTAGAATTTGTTTTACTTTTTGGACTCTTTGCTGTTAAAAATAAACCAGGTATTAACTTAGCTGTTTTATTTGGATTTACCTTTATGAGTGGGTTAACTATCACTCCTCTGTTGGCATCTGTGTTTAATATGCCAGGTGGTGCATCAATCGTTGCTCAAGCATTTTTAATGACTTCAGTTGCTTTTGGTGGGATATCAATGTTTGCCTTAACAACAAAAAGAGATTTCTCTTCAATGGGGAAAATGCTTTTTATTGCTTTAATTATTTTGATTGTGGGGTCAATTTCAAACATATTTATCCAAGCACCTTTATTACAGTTGGGTATTGCTATGTTTGGTGCATTAATTTTTTCTGCATTTATTTTATACGATACACAACAAATCATTAAAGGTGGTTTTTCAACTCCAATTGAAGCAGCCATTGCTCTGTATTTAGATTTCTTTAATCTATTTATATCTCTTTTACAAATACTTGGTATTTTTAATAACGACGATTAAAAAACTTAACTCCTTTTTGGAGTTAAGTTCATACTGCACATGAACAACAATAACCTCAGACTCGTTGATGCTAACTTGAACCGACTAAGGGAAGGAATTCGAGTTGTTG
Organism: Marinarcus sediminis (SeqCode); assembly: GCF_048571275.1. Lineage (GTDB taxonomy): Bacteria > Campylobacterota > Campylobacteria > Campylobacterales > Arcobacteraceae > Marinarcus > Marinarcus sediminis. Next base: position 913,332 of record NZ_CP182357.1, on the reverse strand, counting down.
AAGATATCTTCAGATACATTTACAATGACAAAACAATTGCATCAAAACTCAAAGAGTTAAGACACAAATCAAGAATAGCCATATACGATGAACTTTTAGATTCAAGGGACATAAAAAACGATGTCCTCAAAGAGACAACAAGCTCTGAGAAAAGTAGAGATGATTTAAATTCTATATTAATAGCCAACTTTAAAAGAGCTCAAGAGAGTTCTAGAGTACTTGAAGAAGTTTGTAAACTGGAAAAAAATAATAGCAGTGAAGTATTTAAATATATACGATATGAACTTTATGATTTAGAAAAAGCTTTAACAAAAATCACTTCAAACTCTAAATAGTTTAAATCATACGCTTTATACAACTGTTTTGCTTGGGAAAAAGAGAGTGTACTCTCTCCACTTACGCCTGATTTTTTAATGTAATCAAAAAGGTCTTTTTTATTGTCAAACTCTAAATTGTAGTTTATGACTTCAAACTCACACTCAAAAAATGCATTAAATGCCTCTTTAATTGTCATCTCATCTAAAATAGGGGAAGAATTTTCCGATATTTTTTGAATGGTTTTAAATGTATTAGAAGTAAACAATACCGCATTAACTTCCGGTGAAATAGAAGACAACAGTTGTGTAATTTTTGATAAATCTTTTGACCATTGTAAAGCAGAGGAAGATAAAACCAAATCAAATTGTTCATTTTTGATGGAGTCTATAAATGCTTGTGTATCAAAATCATGGCACTCCACACAAATGTGTTTTCCTTTAGGATGAAGCGAGCACATCGATTCTGAAGCATCAATGGCTTTATAGTAATCTAACTCCCAATTGATGTATTTATACACTTGTCCTGAGCCACACCCCAACTCTAAAACTCTTTTAGGTTCAGATGTAATATCTCGAACTAAAGATTTGGCAATAATTTGTTGAATGATATTATAAGAGTTGTACTCATTGGCATATTTGCAGAATTGGTTTTGTTTTGACATAAGCAGCATCTTAACTTCTTTTTAATAAATTTTGGGTAAAATACAGACCATTTTTCAAAAAGGAAATTAAATATGGCATCTACACTTTTAGTAGTTCAATTTATTTTAGCGATTATTTTAACAATTACTGTTTTACTTCAAAAGAGTTCAAGCATTGGGCTTGGAGCATACAGCGGTAGTAATGAGTCTTTATTTGGAGCAAAAGGTCCAGGTAATTTTTTGACAAAAGCTACAATGGTTATTGGTTTGGTTTTTGTTTTAAATACTCTTTTACTTGGATATACATACAACGAACAAAGACTACAAAGTGCTGTTGACTTGGTTCAACCAGAAGCTTTAGTTCCTTCAACGCCGGTATCAACACAAACTCAAACTGCACCAGCTGCTCCTGACGCACCTGCTGCTCCAATTAATAAATAATTTACTTAGTAGTTAGATATGAGAGTTTTACTCCTTCTAGCTATTTCGTACCTCTATGTGTTAGCCAATGCGCATATTTTTGTCTATCATCGTTTTGGTGATGACAAACATGCAAGTACCAATACAACCCTTCAAGAATTAGAAAAAGAGTTTCAATATTTCAATGACAATGGCTACAAAGTTGTCAAAATTGAAGAGATGATTAAAAAACTCAATCAAAAAGAAAAAATTCCTGACAATTGGGTCGCATTAACCATTGATGATTCATATAAAAGTTTTTATACGAACGGTCTGCCTATTTTTAAAAAATACAACTTCCCTTTTACGTTAGCCGTTTATGTCAAAGCCACTGAAAAAAATTACAATGACTTTATGAATTGGGATGAGATAAAAGAGAGTGCCAAATATGGAACCATTGCTTTGCACTCATATGGACACGCTCACCTTACTCACTTAAGCCCTGAAGCCATTTATAAAGACACTCAAATCGCCTTTGACAAATATGAAAAAGAGTTGGGATACAAACCCACCATCTATGTCTACCCTTATGGTGAATACGATGAAAAAGTATTTAATGAAATTAAAAAATTTAATTTTGATGCCATTTTAAATCAAAACAGTGGTTCTGTTAATGAGTTATCAAATGTTTTAGATATCAACAGAATCGCACTTGTTGGTAATGTCAATATCAAACAAAAACTCAAGTACACCACGCTTGAAGCAACATGGATGGAACCCAAAGAGTACCCAAAAGACAATATACTGAAACGTGTAGTTGCCAAAGTGGATCCCTCCATTAAGAGCATCAAACTTTATGTCACAGGAGATGTTTGGCGAGATATAAAAGTTAAAAATGGTATAATCGACGAAATTGTAAACATAGAACTTAAAAAAGAGAGAGTAAGGGTGATATTAAGCACCGATTACTACCATCTTACAAGTCAAATCATAATCAAATAATTAAGGAGAAATACACAATGTTAAATGAAATTTATCAAGAAGCAAAAGAGCACATGGATAAGTCTATTGAGGCTTTAAAAAGAGATTACAAAACATTAAGAACAGGAAAAGTGACCACTTCTGTTTTAGACGGTGTTAAAATTGATTACTACGGAACAATGACTGAATTAAACCAAGTAGGTTCTGTCCTTGCACCCGATGCAACTACCATTGTCATTAACCCATGGGAAAAGAATCTTTTGGGTTTAATCGAAAAAGCCATTCAAAATGCCAATATTGGAGTAAATCCAAACAACGATGGTGAAGTGATTAAACTCTTCTTCCCTCCAATGACGGTTGATCAAAGAAAAGAGAGTGCAAAACAAGCAAAAACAATGACAGATGATGCGAAAATTGCCATTCGGAATGTAAGAAAACACGCCAATGACAAAGTAAAAGTATTGCATAAAGATAAAGCCATTACAGATGATGAAAACAAAAGAGCACAAGATGAAGTACAAAAAATCACAGATGGTTATATCGCAAAAGCAGACGATACCTTCAAAGCTAAAGAAGCTGAAATCTTAAAAGTTTAATTGGAAATTATATGAATGTAGAACAAATATACAAAGATGCATCGGCATTACTAGAGGGGCACTTTAAATTAAGCAGTGGCAATCACTCAAAATTTTATTTACAATCAGCCAAAGTGCTTGAAGACCCAAAAACGGCAAAATTACTTGCAGAAGAATTGGCCAAACAAATCAAAGCAAGTGGTATTCAAGTCGATGCGGTTTGTTCACCTGCATTGGGTGGATTGATTGCTGGATTTGCTTTAGCAACAGCGTTAGATGTTCGATTTATCTTTGCTGAACGAGTAGATGGCGAAATGACCATTCGTAGAGGATTTGAAGTATCTCAAGGTGAAAAATATATCATTTGTGAAGATATTATTACCACGGGAGGAAGTGCTTTAGAAGCTGCCAAACAAATCGAAAAAGATGGTGGGGAAATTGTGGCTTATGCCGCATTGGCTAACCGAGGATTTTGTTCAAGAGTTGGAAGCAACTTAGAAGCCAAAGCAAACTGTAAATTGCCTCTTGATAAACCTCTTTTTGCACTTGATGATTTTACATTTGAAATGTATGCTCCAGAAGAATGCCCTTTATGTAAAGCAGGTTCCGTTGCCTACAAACCAGGAAGCAGAGGAAACTAAATCTTTATGCGTAAAAGAGAAAATGTCAAAACAAAAACAGCCAACGCTAAGAGTTCTCAAAAGAATACTTTGACATTGGAAATTTGCGCACCCATTCCACCTAGAATAAAGGCTTTTATTGTCGATATGTTTATGATAATGATGCCTTTAGCCTATTTGACCACCTATGTTTTTATGAATGGAAAAGATGATTTTCAAGGAAACGAAGAGGCCCGATGGAGTCTCTCTTTGATTTATGGTTTGATTATTATTATTTTTTGGGTAATTAAAGGTCAAACTCCCGGATTAAGAGCTTACAATTTAAAACTCATCGATGAAAAAACGAAAGAGAGAATATCTTTGCTCAAAGCCACAGCAAGATATCTCTGCTTTTTATTCAGTGCCATGACAATAGTATTGGCCTTTTTACCCTTTTTTAGAAAAGACAAAAAAACTTTCCAAGACGTTGTATCGCATACCCTTGTTATTCAAACATCCCCTAACTAAATGTTTTTCTTTAAACTCTCTTCTTTTTATTTTTTTTATTTTGCAGCGGTGGGTGTTTACATCATCTTCTTGCCCAAAGTTTTACACGATATTGGGTATTCGCCTGCACACATTGGAATAATTTTTGCTCTAGCACCCCTGATGCGGTTTGCAACTCCATTTCTGTTTTTAAAGCACATAAAACTCGATCAACAAATGTTTAAATCGGCACTGTTGCTCTCTATTGTCTCTTCTGGGCTGTTTTATTTTACCATTAATAACTTCTATCTTTTTATGGTTAACAATGCCATTTTAGGGGTTTGTTTGAGTCTTATTTTACCTTATATTGAAGTAATTTCATTAAAAGAGTTGGGCAAAGAGCGTTATGGGAAATCAAGACTTTATGGCTCTATTGGTTTTATGTTTATTTCACTGGTACTTGCAAAATTTTTAAGTGAACCTTTTATTGCCTTGCACTACTATTTGGCAACAAATATCTTGACCGTATTTTTTGCACTCTTGCTTTTAAAGTTTGATGTTGAACATGAGGATAATACCATCATCCATGAAAAATTCTCATTTTTAAAATATTGGCCATTTTGGCTGAGTCTGTTTTTTATGCAGATGAGTTTTGGTGGATTTTATAACTTCTTTACCATTTACGAAACCGAACATGGTATCAGTTTAGAGATGACATCCTATCTGTGGTCATTTGGTGTCATTTGTGAAATAGCGATGCTCTATTTTCAAGCACCCCTTTTAAAACACAATTTGCTTAATATCATTAAATTTGCTATTGCCATGACCACTTTACGGTGGTTACTTTTATATCTGTTCCCAGACTCCTTACCCATTACATTTTTCACACAAGGGATGCACGCTTTCTCTTTTGGGCTTTACCACAGTTCTGTGATTATCTATTTGTATTCGCTCTATACCAATAAAAAACTCGCCCAACAATTTATGTATGGAGTTGCGTATGGATTAGGTGGATTTACAGGTGCAATCATCGCTGGTTGGTTATATGGAGAGCACCTCTTCTTATATTCAAGTCTTTTCTCACTCTTGGCGTTTTTATCGCTTTACATTACAACCAAAACAGCCCAAAAAACAGTTTAGTCTTTTCGTTTTAATTTCAATAAAAGTGTAACAGCAACAATAATCAACAACAAAACCCAAATGGCACTTGAACCAAAGGTCAATAAAAAACTGCTCAATTCATTTAAAAACAGTGCCCAAATAATAATGGCAAAAGAGGTTCCTAACGTTACAACCACAATGATTGTGCGATGTCGTAAGCCAATTAAAAAACCAATAATCGCTCCCACAACAGGACCCGTCATCCAAAAAGGAAGCCATACAAAAAGAAAAAGTCCATAAATTCCATATTGATCAAATTTATCATAATGATTATTTTTAAAGGTTTCTACTTTTCTAAAAAATGCATTCAAAAATTTTATTTCAAAAAGATTCTCATAAGAGAAGACAAAAAGAGGATAAATGAGCAAAACCAAAATCACTTCAATGAGAATATTAACAACAATAATATCCAGCTGCCCCAAATGAACAGCATACCCAAAGGCCAGCCCAGCAGCTCGCCCAAAAAGAAGATGCGTACCAATGATACCCACAATCTGACTTCCAAATTCAACAGAATTCAAATATATGAAAAAAATGCCTAAAAAAGACAATATGGTCAAACTCACGCCGACAAAAAATATTTTACCCTCTGTTTTGTGTAACATCTCACTTAATTTCATTGGACTGCTTTCAATTATATTTATTTAATTATAGTCTTTAATTAAGCACTTGTATATATTATTTCATCACAAAAGTGGTAAAAAGAATCTTTTTTATGCTGTTTTCTTTCATATGCGTATACTCATTTTTCCAAGAGTTCACTGTGCGATTGATTTGAACGAGTAAATCCTCTTTTAAGAGAAGTTGTCCCCCAATGGTTAAAAGCTCTTCACTGTTTCTTTGGTTGATCAGTGAAATCACCAAATCAATGATTTCATCTTTATTGTTTTGAACCATCTCTTCAATCATGGAGTCGGAACTTTTTAATGTAAACGAGAACTTCATTAACTTTAATCGTCCCTTTGCACTTGTGATATTCAATACCAAATCATTAATCGATGCATTGTATAACTCTTGATGTTTTATGGGCATTGCTTGCGGAGTTGTTTCAATCTGTATATTTTGATTTATTTGGTTATTTTGATAAATAAAATAACCCCCAACACATACCACGGCAATCAAAATCAAAACCAAAAATATTAAAATATTTAAAATCACTTTATCTCTCATCTAGCACCCTATATTCAGCATCTTTTCATGTAAAATTTCCAAAGCAATATCAGAAATGGTTTGTGAAACACCAATATGAAATGAAATTTTTGAAGGACTCATATCAAACATTTCAAAGGTGATGTTTTTCTCTTTGAGTGCACTGATAGCATCTACAATGGCAAACGAATTCTCTTTTAATCCAATCCCCACAAGCGTAATAATAGAGAGATTATACGTCACAAACAGATGATCGGTTTTAAGCCGTTTTTCGATTTGACGTCGCAAATTATTGATTTTACCTTGCAAATCTTCTTGCTCAACTAGGATTGAAATATCGTCTTTATCGGTGGGATAATGATAGGTATTAATGCCAAATTCACCAAATATTTTCAACAACTCTGCACTGAAACCAATCTCTTCTCCCAACATATCTTTTTGAAGATGGATGGAAGCCATGTTATCAAGTTTTGCAATTCCCACCAAATCTTCCATGGGTACACGTTCACTGATAATAATTGTCCCTGCATGTTCTGGGTTATTGGTATTTTTAATATGAATGGGGATTTTACTTTTTTTACAATTAAGCATGGCATTAAAGTGAAAAACATTAAAGCCTTTAGAACTTAAAAGTCGTAACTCTTTAAATGTCAATCGAGGAATGACGTTGGCTTCTGGAATAATTCTGGGGTCAACTTCATACACGCCATTGGTGTCTGTCCAATTTTCATAACTGTCAGAATCTAACGCATACGCCAACTCACCACCGGTTAAATCACTTCCTCCACGACTCATAACTGCAATCTCATTTTGTAGTGTAATGCCGTAAAATCCTGGGACAATATAGATTTTTTCTTCCTCAAACTTAAAATAGTGTTTGACATTTTCATAGGTTTGGGCTTGAACTTTTCCATCCAAATAGTCTTCGCTTAAAATAAACCCTATCTCTTCAGGCAGACTCAAGTGTGCATTCAAACCAATTCTTTTCATATACGCACAGATGATTTTTGCATTATAGTGTTCACCACGAGAAAGAAAAAAAGCCTCTCTTTTTTCAGCTTTGAGCGTACATTGGGTTAAATCTTTCTCTAAAAATGGAATAAAATCATCCTCTTTTAACTCCAAGCCTTTACACAAATCTTTAAATTTTTTAATGACAACGGCATAACTTTTAGTTTTACTGATATCGATATTATGTTCCCTAAAATGAGAACCCTCTGTTACAATATTGAGAAGATGATCGGTAATTTTTTGATGAAACTCTTCATCTCGACCGGGGGCAGAGACAACGATAACTTCTCTTTTTTTATTGCTTAAAACAATGTTACACACTTTTTTAATTTGAGAAGGATTCTGCACCGAACTTCCTCCAAATTTACATACAATCATAGTTTATTTTCCTTATTTTTCATTCAAACCATTTGAGATTATTTTTAGGAATTCATAATAACTTTATAGCCGCGATTACGAATGGTTGAAACAATATCAAGATTACAACTCTTTCGTATTTCATTACGAATGAGATTGATATTGACTTCAACAATATTATTTGAAACCATTTCAGGTTCATCCCATAATACGCCTATGATTTCATCTTTAGAGATTACAGGCAGATGACGATTTTTAAGTAAATAAAAAAGAATCTCAAAAGATTTTCCTTTGATATTTAAGGCTTTATTATTCACATCAAGCACTTTTTTATTGACTTTATCAATAATAAAATGGTTCTTAAAATTAAAATGCGTTACAAAGTTTTCTCGATGAATGGATTCCAATTTGGCAAAAAGAAGCTCATTGGAAACGGGTTCATGAATGACATCAAGGGCTCCTTGCTGAAGCAATTCTAACTCAAAGACTTTATCTTTATTGCTTGTCACAACTATAAAAGCACACGTTTGAGCATTAATGATTTTTAAAAAACGTTTACACACATGCAAATTTTGAGTTGTGATTAATACGGCATTGTAGTACCGAACTTCACAATGGTAAAGTGCATCCAATTCATCTTCTGCAACATCACAAATATAGAGTTCTTCTTTACGTAAATGATTAATTAATGCTTTATCAATGCCCCAAGATAAGAGTCTCATTGAATAAATGATCCTTTTTGTTTAATTATTTAGTATCTACTCTTCTAAAGAGTAGACTCCGTTTTCATCGTGATTTTCGGTTCCTTTAATGGGAGGATTAAATGTGCAAATCAATCGCATGTCTTCTGTTCCCCCGTATAAATTGTGATCATCATGTTCATTGAGTGCATACATCACACCATCATATATATCATGAACAATCCCCGTTTTTAAATCTTCAATTTTCCCATTCCCTGCCACACAATAAACTGCTTCTAAATGGTTTTGATAATGAATATGTGTTTTGGTGTTGGCTTTAATGATGGTCTCATGAAATGAGAATCCCATGCCATCATCTTTTAACAACATTCTTCTGCTCACCCATTGTCCTTCATGAGCATGAACCTCTTTTGACGTACCCATAACATCTTTTTTAATATCTCTTACTATCATTAAAATTCTCCGCTTAATTTCTCTTTTCTGTCTTGCACCAATCGGTCAACTGCCTTTTCAAATCGTTTCAATCCTTCAACTAAAATCTCTTCGTCAATAAGTAAAGGAGGTAAAAATTTGACCACTTGACCTTCACTTCCACACGTTTCAATAATCAGTCTCTCTTCAAAAGCTAAGGCTGAAATATCGCTTGCCATTGATGTATCATTGACAATCTCAAATCCATAGACCAAACCTCGACCTCTGATTTTTATCTCATAATTCTCTTTATACTTTTGAGCAATTTTTTCCAGTGTCTCTTTTAAGATTTTCTCTTTATATTTCACCGCTTTTGACATATTGTCATTTTCCCAATAGTGTTCAAGCGAAACTTTAGAAGCAACAAAAGCCAAATTATTTCCCCTGAATGTTCCCGTATGTTCCCCTGGTTTCCACTGATCAAGTTGGGGTTTAAAAAGAAGCAGTGCCATAGGCAATCCACCCCCAATTGATTTAGACAACGTCACCATATCAGGGGTAATACCTGCAAACTCAAAAGAGAAAAACTCGCCACTTCGACCATTACCTACTTGAATATCATCTACAATCAATAAAATATCAAACTCATGGCAAATAGACTCTAACTCTTGAAGCCACGCAGCACTGGAGACATTAATTCCACCCTCTCCTTGAATCGTCTCTAAAATTACAGCCGCAGGCAAATCAACACCACTGCTGCCATCTTCTAAGAACTTTCTAAAATACGTCAAAGTATTCATATCGCCAAAATAACCATCAAAAGGCATAAAGGTGGCATTGGTTCTACTGATATAACTCTCATCTCTGTACTCATTATTGCCTGTTACTGCCAATGATCCTTGAGATAACCCATGATATCCATTGGTGAAGGCAACGACGTTGCTTCTTCCTTTAACCAATCGTGCCAGTTTCAGTGCAGTTTCAACGGCATTGGTACCAGTAGGTCCTGTAAATTGAATTTTATACTCTAAATTTCTTGGCTTTAAAATTAAGTTTTCAAATGTTTGCAAAAACTCTTTTTTTGCAGTTGTAGCCATATCTAATCCATGAACAATTCCATCAGCTTGCAGATACTCAATTAACGCTTTACTGATATGTTCATTGTTGTGTCCATAATTCAGTGTTCCTGCACCTGCAAAAAAATCAATATATTCTACACCTTGTTCATCTGTTAAAATAGAACCTTTTGCTTTGGTAAATATGGTTGGGAAACTTCTGATGTATCCCCTTACTTCCGATTCTAATTTTTCAAATATTCTCATTTTATTCCTTTATTTATTGGTCCAATTTCAAACAACACTTCTTCTTCATGTCCATGTACAAAATCCTCTTTTTCAAAAAGAATGCTTGCTTTCATATTGGTATTAAACTTTTCTGCAATTTTCTGAAAAACTCTTTGTGACGATTTATTACTGGGAGAGACTGTTGTATTGATATACTCTACTGCCACCATCTCTTTTGCTTGTAAAATATTTTCAATAATTTGACAAGCAAGATTTTTACCTCTTTGCTTTTCATGAACAACCACTTGCCAAATAAAAAGCGTATTGGGTTTGTCGGGGATGATATAACCAGAGACAAAACCAACAACTTTACTATTCTCAACGGCAACACAACAACTGTTTTTGAAATGAGTTGTTTGTAACAAATAGAGATATTCAGAATTCACATCTAAAACTTGACTTTTACACACCAAAGTATAAATCTCTTTTAAATCAGATTTAGTTGGTTTTCTAAAATGTAATTCATGTTCCATGCTACTCCTTACTTTTTTATAATTGCATGTAAATATTTTACATATTAACTGTAAAATATTTACATAAAATGTAGTAATTTATAACATAAAAATCTTAATATAAGATTAAATATTGCTTAAGAAGAGTGAGCTAAAGGAGACTAAAGTAGTTTATATAGGGGATTCATAGGATAATTGGTATTTTCTAAAAGGGTGGGTAGAAAAATATAAATAAGAAGTAGAAAAGAGAGTGCTTTCTCCTCTCTTTTAAAAAGATTCTAAATCTTGAATATCTTGACTTGAAATATTTTCCAGTTTAGATTCAACAATATTGAGAAATTCACTTCTGTTTTTTTCGTCCATATTTTTTTCGACCATCTCTAAGATATATTTAATGCCATTGGCATTGATTTTTTTAATATTGGCTAAATAGTGTACAAAAGCAATCACTTTAACATCATTGATTGAGTATAACTTTTTAATGCTGCTCTCTTTACAAGGAAGCAGTCCCTTATCTTCATAAATTTTGAGTGTTCTGACTTTTGTATTTAAAAGTTCAGCAATGCTGCTCAAAGGCAACACGCACTTTTCATTGTCTAATAGTGCCAATTCATTGTCCTTAAATTGTTTTGACCTGCATTTTATAAAAGAATTACTTAAAATATAAACATCTCAATAAAATTAAACAATATCCATGATAAGTAGTTTAATATTCTTTTTCTGTTGAATTTCAATAAGTTTTAACCCCTCTATTGGCATATTCATGAACTCACTCACGGTTGTTATACCATTTTTTGCCATTTCCTTTAACACTTTACCTCGATAGTGTTTTGCCCAATGGCTGACCACTTTGCCCTCTTTAATAAATTTTAGAGTAATCACACTAGCATGAGTTGCTTTATAAAATTTTTCATAAAAACCGGCTCTTAAATCCATGATTTCTTCACCCAAAAATAGATCCAAGGCATGGGTAAAATGGTCACTGTAATATTTTTCAACCATCACATTGGGAAGTTTGGCCCCTTGTTTGTATTTGTAATCGGGAATTAAATCCTTGGCCATCAAAGGACCAAATAAGTTGGAAAAAAGAATGACATTGTCATCTATGTAGTTTTGAGCATGAGATTCCAGTTGGTTATACTCTAATGCATCAAAAGCAACACCATTGTATCGTTGAATGGCTTTCATGGTAGGTTTATCTTTTAAGCTATGCGAGTATTTTATAACATCTTGCTCTTTTTTGATGCCAAACCATTGGCTTAACGCCTCTAAATCTAACTGTTGAATATGATTTTCATACTCATTAAGAATAAACTCTCGGTGCGAAAAAAGATCTTCAAAACAAAAATTCTCTTTACAAAAAGGCGTTCCGTTTCCCCCTTCATTTTTACTCTCCGCTGGGGCTAACAATATTTTCATCTGATGGTGTCTCGCTTATATCTGTTCAAAAATCTCTCCGTTGGCATAATACCATTGTTCATTCTCTTTGAGAAATTGACTGCGTTCAGTAAAAGAGCAATCTTTCCCTTGAACACTTAACACCGCTCGGAAAGTAACATAAGCTTCATTGCCCTCTTCGGTAAAATCAAATATTTTCAAATTTTCAAAAGTGGTCATTTTCATAAAGTCATCAATTTCTTTTAGCCAAGAGCGCTTATTTTCGTTGTATTGAGGGTGAGACGTATGTGTGGTTTGAATAATATACTCTGAGTGCTCTTTTGCATAGGCACTGTATCTTGATGCCATTAACTCGCACGCATTTTTTACTTTTTCAACGCCGTCATGAAAAAGTTTACAACATTGTTCATAGGGTTTTCCACTGTTACACGGGCATAAGTCATCATGTTGAGATTTCATTTTTTATCCTTAACAGAAGTATTGTGTTCATTACAATTGAATAGTTAACTATAACACAATTGTGATATTTAGTAAAGTCGATTCTGCTTAGACTCTTTTTTTATTTTGAGCTCTTTTTTTGTGATAATACGCCGTATCTCTTTTTTAATATAGGTCAATACATAGTTGATATTTTCACCTTGAATTTTGGTGATTTCTTGTTGACAATTTTGACAACTGAAACTGATTTCCTGTAATAAAAAATCGGTATTATAAGAGAGTTCCCCATTGCATTTAGGACAAAAACACCAAAGAGATTCAATTGAATTCTCTTTCCATTGCCACTTCCAAAGTGCATTTTTAATGCTTTCAGAGCGATAATTGGCATAAAAAGACTTTCTGGGTTTTGTATAATACAACGTATATAAAACATATCCAAACCCAACCATTGAAAACAGAACTAAAAAGAGTAAAATCCATCCATTAACTTTGTATGAACCAATTAATGCTGATCTTATATGTTCATGCACAATTAAAATATTCTCTTTAAAGGCAGGAACAAATATAAAAAGCAGTAAAATGAAAAGTGTAAAAAAAGACAGAAGTGGCAAATATTTATTTTGATTCATATGTTTCACGAGTAAATTACTTTCATTAAAAGAGTTTAAAGGCGATTATACTATAAAAAGAGTTTAAAATTTAGTTAAATTTAAAAACTTTTTTGTACTATATATAAAATATAATTAAGGACAAACAATGAACGAAGCTGCTGGCTTTCCATTAGAAATCATTTCAAATATCGTATCTCTGGCCGTCGTCATTGCCATCTTGTATAAATTGTTTCAATACAAAAAGAAAATAACAGTGATTCAAGGTTTAAGTGATTTACAAGAGAAAAACGAACTGACCAGCGAAGATAAAGCATTTGTTGCTTCAAATTTGCAAGAGTATAAAATACAGTATCAAAAAGATCAAGCCCTCATTAAGTTAGCTTACCCTGTTTTTATTTTAATTATTGGACTATTGATGTTTGCTTTTTCAACCAAAGAAGCCCTGATTCATATCAACATTGTGGTAGTAACATTGGCGTACTTATTTATCTCTAAAATACATACATCAAACTACATTAAGCTTCTGGAAGATATTCAAAAACAATGAGAAGTTACAGTAAGATTCTTCTGTGCTCAGTCCTGATACTTTTTTCAAGTTTGGGATTGGGACGATTTGCATTTGGCATGATTTTGCCCAATATGCAAGAGAGTCTTCTGCTTACAACTACCCAAATAGGATTCATAGGTACGGCAAATTTTATAGGCTATTTTATAGGGATTTTATTCACAAGCAATTTGTATAATCGATTTGAAACCTATAAACTTATTCCCACTGCTCTGTTTTTTCAAGGTGGCTCTATTTTAGCCATCTCCTTTTCAAACAGTTATATCTCAGCATCTGTTTTTTATACCATCAGTGGTTTTTTTGCTGCCATTTCAACCATATCTATTATGGTCTATATCTCACATATTATTCCAGAGAATCAAAAAGGAAAAGCCTTAGGCATAGTCACCATGGGAAATGGGTTTGGTATCATTGTTTCTGGATTACTTGTCCCTTTGATTCATGCCATATATATTGAAACTTCATGGCGAATCTCTTGGGCACTGTTTGCATTAACCATTGTGATTATCTCTGTATATGTTCAAAACAGTTTAAAAATCCATGATACCCAACAAAAACACTCCTATAACAAAAACATAAAAGAGATAATTAAAACCTTCAAGTTCTGGAAAGTGGCAATTTTATATCTTATTTTTGGCATCACTTATGTGGTTTATGTTACCTTTTTTGTTACGGCATCCATTGAAAAATTTCAAGTCTCAACCTATCAAAGTGGGTTGTTTTGGACAATATTAGGTCTGACCAGTTTGGCTTCTGGTCCTGTGTTTGGAACACTCAGCGATAAAATGGGTGGTTATAAAAGTTTGATACTGATTTATCTTCTACAAACCGTTTCAATGCTAATTTTAGTATTTCATTTACCCATGTATACTCTTTATTTTTCTGCGTTTATTTTTGGATTATCTGCTTGGGCTATTCCCTCAATTATTGCTCTTTTAAGTTCACAAGAGTTTGACAAAACAAGAACCGCTCAAGTCTTTTCACTCGTGACGTTAATTTTTGCTGTGGGACAAGCTATTGCACCTGTTGGCGCTGGATTTATTCATGATATTTATGATAACTTTACATTGGTATTTGCAGGGTGCGCTTTCTTAACACTTTTTGGAACTCTCTTTGCCTTTTTAGTGCAAACAAAAACAGAAAACAAGGGATAAGATGAAAACAAAAGCATTGATATTTGATTTGGACGGCACATTAATTGATTCTCTTTTAGATATGGCTTTGTGTATGAACCAAGTCTTAAAAGAGTTTGATTTGCCCACCCATGAACTGAACGCTTATAACCACTTTGTAGGCGATGGTGTTTTGTTTTTAACTCAAAGAGCTGTACCCAAAAATACAACACAAGAAGTGATTGAGAAAGTGGTAACTCGATACAAAGAGGTCTATGACAGCGTTGTTTGTCAAAATACCAAAGCGTATGCAGGCATTTATGAATTGCTTGATAAACTGCAAACCAACCATCTTAAAATGGCTGTTTTATCCAATAAACCACATGAATTTACACTTAAATATGTTGAAACAATTTTTGGAGCATTTAACTTTTGTGAAGTGCATGGTCAAAAAGAGAATGTACCGAAAAAACCGCATCCACAAGGAGCCATTACCATTGCAAAAAATTTCAACTTAAATCCCGACGAAATTTTCTATATTGGTGATACTCCAACGGATATATACACAGCAAAAAATGCAAACATGAAAAGTATTGGTGTATTATGGGGATTCAGAACTAAAGAGGAGCTACAAGAAGCAGGGGCTGATTTTTTGGTAAGTCACCCTACTCAAATATGGAATATTATCTGTGAACATTGAACTTCGTTTTTTACAAAAAGCCATCCAAGATAAGAATTTTGTCAATTTTTCTTATGAAGATTCAACCATAAAAAAGTCTGAACTTCAAAAAATTACCCAAGAAAACAACCTTTACTATGTGCATACCCAAAACAAAATTTTTGAGTATGCTAAAATCAAAAACATTCAAATTCTCAAAGAAAAATTTAACTGAATTCTGTATCTTTACATAAGCAAACAAACTTTTTTATTTTTTTAATAGGAATCAAAGGTTGTACATGCAACTATTGCACCTTTAAAAAAAATTTACTGGATAAGAATGCATTCAAAAATGAATACTTCAATTGGATTTAAAATCAATGAAGTTGCTTTACAAATTAACATCAATTTTAATAAAGTTTTGGAACCCTACGGTATTGCTGTAGAACAAAGAGGAACACTGGAAATTATAAAAAATGATCCCCGTGTCAATCAATCTGTCATTGCAAACATACTCAAAAAAGATAAAACCACTATCAGTCGAGGCTTGAATTCTTTAGAAAAAAAAGGATTAATCTATAAAGAGGAAAGTTCAACTGACAAAAGAGCAAAAATGATAAAACTGACTCAAAAAGGGGAAGCCATTTTAGAAGAGAGTTTAGAAACAGCAAAAACATTCAGAGAAACTATCAGTTCAAACTTAAGCCAAGAAGAGCTCCATACGCTCTTCTCTTTACTTGACAAAATATCAGCTACACTATAAAAGGTTTAAGTTGAAAAAAACCATCAATCATGTCTATTTAATTGTTTTATTGGCTCTTCTTTCAGCAGTAGCTCCTATTGCTATAGATTCATACATTCCATCCATTCCTGCCATGGCAAAAGATTTTAATGTATCCATAGAAAAAATAGAGTTAACTCTCTCGATTTTTCTCATTGGATTTGCGATTGGGCAAATATTTGGCGGTATCTTATCGGACAACATTGGACGACGTAAAAGTTCTCTTTTGGGCCTTTTGGGATTTGCATTTTTTAGTTTGTTGATGATTTTTAGTACTCACATTTATGAACTTTGGCTTTACCGATTTATTGAAGCTTTTTTTGGTGGACTTATTGTAGTAAATGCCAGCGCTGCAGTGCGTGATTTATTTCATGGACAAGAAGCAGCAAAAGTGTTTTCCCTCATTGGAACCGTACGAAGCCTTGCCCCACTTCTTGCACCTGCAATTGGTGCATTTATCATACACTTTTTTTCATGGCAAGCAGTCTTTATATTTTTAACACTCTATGCGGTGATTATGGCATTTTTTATCTTCAAAGATTTTAAAGAGACCTATACTTATACCAAAAGAAAGGCCTTAGAATCGTATAAAGCAGTTTTAACTAACCAAAAAGCAATGCGCGTCATGCTCGTGCTTGGATTAAGTTTTTCAGGTATGTTTTCACTCATTGCAAAATCATCGTTTATCTATATTGAACATTTTCAAATCTCAACGGATTTGTTCCCTTTTTTCTTTGGATTTAATATTGTCATTTTAATGCTGATGATTCGAGTGAATATTAAATTATTGACAAACTATTCCGCCATTGTGCTGATTAAACGTGCCATTATGGGGCAACTTATTATTGGCGTGTGTTTTATCCTTTTTGCCCAAGATATTGGCCTTATTGGTGCCATGTTTTTTATTGCCTCATTTATGAGTTTAAACGGTTTTATTTATGGAAACTGTACGGCCTTAGCACTGGAAAACTTCTCTAAAAATGCAGGCGTTGCCTCTTCGGTTATTGGAGTCATTCAATTTGGAGTAGGTGCAGTCATTTCAGCAGCGGTTCTCATGTTTCACTCAAACAGCTTGCTCCCTATTGCTGTGAGCATTACCCTTATTGCTTTTGTAGCCTTTCTTCTTATCCGCAACTATAAATAATATTTATTTTAAAGTTACTTACAATCTTTGATGTATTATACTCTGAACACAATGTAAGGAGTTCCTATGTTAAAGATTGTTTCTATACTCATATTTATGATGCTTCTTTTAAATGCTAAAGAGCTTACTGACCCTGCAGTTATTTTCCAAAAAAAGTGCCAAATGTGCCATGCACTGAACTCTCCTAGCAATGATGCCGAACTTAAAAGTATGGCAGCACCATATATGCCTTTGGCCATGAAAAGTGTCGTAACAGGTATTGATGCCATTGAAGAACCCAAAAATAACCAAGAATTAAAAACCCTCACGGTTGCTCACATAAAAGATTATATTTTTAATCCCAGTGCAGAAAAAAGTTTTTGTGAAGATATTATTTTTGAGAAATTTCGTTACATGCCCCCATTAGGAAGATTTATTTCAAAAGAGGAGGCAACTATCGTTGCGCCTTGGGTATACGACAATTTTGCACCCATAAAATACAAAGTTGATTAAATCTAATTTAAATTATTAAAGTAGTTTTAAAAAATTTGTTATACCATATAAATATGTTATTTTTGTAATTATTTTAGGGAGGAGCATGTGCTAAATATTTTTGACGACCTTATTTTATGGACAGATGAAAATGATCTTATTATTGATGCGAATGCGCTGTTTCTTAATTGTATAGAAAAAACCAAAGAAGAAATTATAGGGAAAAAAGAGGAAAATCTTTTTGACATTCACATTACTTCTGATATAGAACTCAGCGATAACAATACCCCTATTTATGAAGAAAACATCATATTTGCAAACAACATACAAAAATATTACAAAACAAAAAAAGAGTGCGTGTTTCAAGAAAATATCAAAAAATTTAAAATAACACGAAAAGATATCAGTGAATATAAAAAATGTACCGCCATATACAATGATCATAAAATCCTCTTGAAACATATTGCCTCTGGCACCGATATCAAAGTGATTTTAGAAGAAATTATCAAATCGGTGGAATCTCGCAATCCAAGTATGTTTTGCTCAATTTTATTGTTGGATGAATCAAAAACAAAACTCATAACGGGTGCAGCACCCTCTTTACCTGATTTTTACAATGAAAAAATCAACGGCATGACCATTGGTGAAAAAGTGGGTTCATGTGGAGCGGCTGTATTTTTAAAAGAAAAAGTCATAGTAGAAGACATTGCCACACATGAAAACTGGAAATATGCCAAAAACCTTGCAAAAAAAATCAATGTGCATGCGTGTTGGTCACAACCCATATTTTCAAGCAATAATGAAGTATTGGGTTCCTTTGCCATTTATTATAACAAAACACGAAAACCCACCGATTTTGAAAACCTCTTAATCGAAGATATTGCAAGTATTACTGGAATTGCTATTGAAAAACACTTGAATCAACTCAAAGCTCAAAAAGAACAAGAGATAGTAGAACAACAAGAACAACTCCTGATGCACCGGTCAAAACAAGCCATGATGGGGGAAATGCTGGAAAATATTGCCCACCAATGGCGACAACCTTTATCCATTATCTCCACTTATGCAACAGGTATTTTAATGAAAAAAAAATACGGTTTATCTAACGAAGAGGAGGAGTACAAAGCACTTGAAGCGATTAATATTAATGCCCAATATCTTTCAAATACCATTGAAGATTTTAGAAATTATTTCACCTCTACTACCACAAAAACGCAGTTCAGTATCATAGAGTGTTTGGAACACACCAGCAAACTCATTGAATCGCGTTTGGAGATTGAGAAAATAAAACTCATTACCAATATCCAAGATGTACAAATTAACAGTTATAAAAATGAACTCACACAAGTCTTTATGAACATATTCAATAACTCGGCAGATGCTTTGGAAAAAATTGAGACAAAAGACCGATATATTCAAGTGAATGTCTATGAAGAAGAGGGCTTTATGGTACTTAAATCAATAGATTCAGGCAACGGTGCTCAAGATCACATCATTAAAAGAATTTTTGAGCCTTATTTTACAACAAAACACCAAAACTACGGAACAGGCATTGGACTTTATATGTGTCAAGAGATTATAGAAAAACATATGAGAGGAACCATTTCTGCTCGTAATTCAAAGTTTACATTTAAAAATAAAACCTACCTAGGCTTAGAGTTTACAATCAAAATTCCACTGAATTAGAAGTACGAAGCGTCATATTTTTTTACTGTTTTAAACTGTTTTTTGTAATCTACTCTAACAATGTTTTATCTTTATAATCAATATCAATCTGAACTCTCAAACCTTTTGTTCTATTGTTAATAGCCTCTTCTAAAACCTCATTGGCATTTGACTTTATTTACACATGCAAGATAGGTAATCGGTTTTTTAACGCAATCCGTCGTGAACTTAGGGAAAATACTGATTAATCCTTTTAATCGTAACGATAATGAAAACGATATCTTTTGACAAATTCCAAGATATGTTATATAATACTTTTAAAAGTACTATTAAGGATACTGTTATGGTAATAAATGCCAATGAAGTTAAAACAAAAGGGGTATCACTCTTCGGAAAACTTCTTGAAAAAGTAGATGAACTGATCATTAATGTAAGAGGAAAAAATCAATACGTTGTTTTAGATATTCAAAGATACCAAGAACTTCGAGCCAATGAATTGGATTTGGCCTATTTAAAATCGGTTCAAGATATAGAAAAAGGAAATTATAAAGTTCAAAGTGCTAAAGAGCATATTGAAGAGCTAAGAAATGAGCTATAAGTTAATCATCACCGATGAATACAAAAAAAGAGTCAAAAAATTTCTAAAAAAACACCCCGATATGTTTGAAAGGTATGCAAAGGGTATCCATATCTTAGAACACGACCCTTTTCACACTAGTTTGAGACTGCACAAACTGAGAGGAAAATTATCGGATTTTCACTCTATTTCTATCAATATGGAGTATCGAGTTATTGTTGATTTTATTATAAAAGAGAATGAGATTATTCCCATTGATATAGGTACGCATGATGATGTGTATTAAACTTTTAGATTTCCTATTGAAGACCTAACGGTCTCCGCTTCTTCACATTTTGTCGCAAAAAGTAAAACCAGTGATTGCACTCTCTTTGAGAAAAAGCCACGCTCAGCTTCTGTATAAGTGTTTCTTTGACATCTATAATAATTGATTAATAGAATTTCTCTTCTTTTCAAAAATATCTAAATTTGAATGTCCTTTAGGAAAAGCTAATTTAAAAATGTCAATAGCTTTATCTATAAATATACGTGCTTTTTGTAAATTCTCTTCTCCTCCTAACTCTTGATAAATCGAAGAGAGATTATTATAACTTGTTGCCAAAGAAGGATGATTCTTATCCAATACTTTCTCTCTTATCTCTACTGCTTTATTTTGATACTCAAGTGCTTTTTGTAAATTCTCTTCTCCTCCTAACTCTTGGTAAATCGAAGAGAGATTATTATAACTTGTTGCCAAAGAAGGATGATTCTTATCCAATACTTTCTCTCTTATCTCTACATCTTTATTTTGATACTCAAGTGCTTTTTGTAAATTCTCTTCTCCTCCTAACTCTTGATAAATCGAAGAGAGATTATTATAACTTGTTGCCAAAGAAGGATGATTCTTATCCAATACTTTCTCACTTATCTCTACATCTTTATTTTGATACTCAAGTGCTTTTTTAAATTCTCTTCTCCTTCTAACTCTTGGTAAATCAAAGAGAGATTATTATAACTTGTTGCCAAAGAAGGATGATTCTTATCCAATACTTTCTCTCTTATCTCTACTGCTTTATTTTGATACTCAAGTGCTTTTTGTAAATTCTCTTCTCCTCCTAAATTTTTATAAATCAAAGAGAGATTATTATAACTTGTTGCCAAAGAAGGATGATTCTTATCCAATACTTTCTCTCTTATCTCTACTGCTTTATTTTGATACTCAAGTGCTTTTTGTAAATTCTCTTCTCCTCCTAAATTTTTATAAATCAAAGAGAGATTATTATAACTTACTGCCAAAGAAGGATGATTCTTATCCAATACTTTCTCACTTATCTCTACATCTTTATTTTGATACTCAAGTGCTTTTTTAAATTCTCTTCTCCTTCTAACTCTTGGTAAATCAAAGAGAGATTATTATAACTTACTGCCAAAGAAGGATGATTCTTATCCAATACTTTCTCTCTTATCTCTACTGCTTTATTTTGATACTCAAGTGCTTTTTGTAAATTCTCTTCTCCTCCTAACTCTTGGTAAATCGAAGAGAGATTATTATAACTTACTGCCAAAGAAGGATGATTCTTATCCAATACTTTCTCACTTATCTCTACTGCTTTATTTTGATATTTAAGTGCTTTTTTTATTGATGAGAATGTAAACTTATCTTCATGAAGTTCTGCTATATTTTCATATATTGTTATTAATATTTCTTCATTCTCTATATCTTCCAATGCTTTTTCATAATATTCCAATGCTTTGTCTTTTTGACTGGCTTGAAAATATTGGTTTGCCATTTCAAAAAATCTTTCTCCATCTTCAATAAAATCAATAATTTCATTTTGAGCATGAGAATTTGCAAAACCATGAAAATCTTTGTATATTGTTTTTTTACTTATATTAAAAAGAGTATCCAATATTTTTAGAATATCTTTCTTCATATTCTTTTCTATCTCAACTTTAAAGATATAATTTTCATCATCTAATTCATCTTCTTGTTTACTGAACAAAAAGATACTGTCTTGTTGAAGTATTCTTTCTGATAAGTAAGGGGGTTCCCAAAGAATAAAATGGCTTACTAACTCATTTTTAGTACCATCTTCTAAAATATCTTTATAAAATTCACTAATACAATATGTCAATTGCTCACTATTAATTCTTTTATAATTTATAATATCTTGTATATCTTTTAAAATATATACTCGTCCATTGATGTCTTCTTTAGAACTGCAAGCAAACCATAAAGCAACTGCGACATTTTTTGAAAAATCTAAAAAACAAGTGGCTGCACCATAGTGTTGAAGCTTCGCAAGAATTTCTAAATCGCTTAATTCCCCTATCTCACTTTGATGATATTTATTTGATTTAAACTCTTCAATGAGTTGTTCATGATATACGGAAAGGTTATTTTTAACTTTGATTTTGTCTTTATACTTTTGCTCTATTCGACGGTATGCAGAAGATTGTAACTTATAATTAATGGAACTGTGCCCTCTAAAGATAGGGTCTTTGAATTCTGCTATTTCTCTGAGAAATTTATAAAAGTGAGGGATTGTTTTTATTGTTTTTATCATCTAAAGCCTTAGTATTGATTAGATAATCATACATAAAATAACATAAATATTACAATATATTCCAAATAACGGCTAGAAATGAGTCTATTTTGTTCTAGTTCAAGGCGAAGCTCAAAATATGGGAGGAGCATACTAAAAGTATGTGACGAGTATATTTTGAGATTCAACGCAGAAATCGGACAAAAGTGGCTGATTTATAGCCGTTATTTTTTTGCTAGGCTAAGGCCTGCTAAGTAACCTGACGCCCACGCGAAATGCAGATTATATCCACCCCTATTCCCCACTATATCTAAAACCTCTCCCGCTAAATACAGCCCTTCCACTTTCTTACTCTCAAAAGTCTTATTATCCACCTCATCGGTTCTTATTCCTCCACCACTTGCTTCTGCGTGTTTGAAGCCTTGGGTATCTGTGATTTTAAATCTCCAGTTTGTGAGAGTATTTATTAGACTTCTTATTTGTTTGGCGTTTATATCTTTTGCTTTTGTTTCTTTGTCTATGCTGTTTATTTGACATATTACGGGAGAGAGTTTGTTTGATACTATTCCTGTTAGTAGTAAGACTGCATTTGAGTTTGGTAGGGTTTTAAATAGGTTTTCTATTTGTCCTAGAAGTTCATTTCGGTTTATATTTGGGAAAAGATTTATTGATAGTTGAACATCTTGGTAAAGGCTTAGAGGATATACGGCATGTTGTGAAATATCTAGAATAGCAAATCCTGATAAGCCGTATTTTGTAAAAAGTACATCACCATATATTTCACACTCTTTTTTTCCATCAAGATATAAAGATACATTTGCCTCTTTTTTTACCCCTTGTATTCTTGAGGCTTGTTCAAAATTGGTATGAAGTCCTACAAGTGAAGGGTAAGTTAGGTTGTAGGTGTGCCCAAATTTTTGGGCTATATTCATACCCTCTTCACTGGCTCCTAGTTGTGGTGCTGCTCCTAGACCTGAGCTGATTACTACTTTGTCATAATCTTTGAACTCTTTATCTTCACTTTTTACTGTGAATTTATTTTTTGTTTTTTCTATATCTATTACTTTCGTCTCTAGAATTAGATTTACTCCTAGATTTTCAAGTTCATTTTCTAATAGGTTTACTACTGATTTGGCTTCATTTGATAGGGGATATACTTTATTTGTCTCTTTTATATCAAGTAAAAGCCCAATACTTTTGCAAAACTTTTCAAAAGCTTTATAATCAAACTCTTTTAAAGCATAACTTGTAAAGTTTGGATTCTCTCCTATAAAGTTCTCTACTCCGGCTTGGGTATTAGAGATATTACATCTTCCATTTCCTGATGCCAGTATCTTTTTACCTATGGCACTGTTATTATCGAAGAGGTCTATTTTTATATTTTTGTTTAATCTTTTGGCAGTGATGGCAGATATTATTCCTGCTGCTCCTGCTCCTATTATTGCTATTTTCAATGTTACCCTTACTGATAAAAAATCGCTAACCAAATGGTTGGCTCGTTTAGATGGGTATATTTTACTCTATGTTTGGTGAAAGCTGGTATATTTACAGCTTCGCCTTCATTTAATTCTAGGGTTTCATTTTCAAATTCTAAAAGCGCTTTGCCCTTTAACACCAATACAAATTCACTCTCATGTTGTTCATACCAAAAATTTTCTGGCGATTTTTGTCCATTTGAAACAATCTTTTCTATACGAATGACCTCATTTTTGAAAATTTCTGAAAAATTTTCACTTTTTTTATCCACTAAAATGTTATTATAAAAACTTATTTTATCCATATTTTACAATACCTTTACTCTTACGTTCTTTGGGCTATTGTAACATATTTCCAGCTTCAGTTCAATACATACCATACTAAAATAATCAAGATTTAAATACACACCTATTTATAGTATGATTAGATTAATCACCATTAAATTACTTGACATTAATAAAAAAATAGTATAAACTTCCAACATATATTTTAAATAGAAACAAAAAAGGACAAAAATGCAACAAGAAACCATTGCTATTCATGCAGGATATGACAACAAAGAGGGTTATGGAACAATGAGCGTTCCTATTGCGCAAACAACAGCGTATGCTTTCAGAGATGCTGAACATGCAGCTAACTTATTTGCACTTAAAGAGTTAGGACCAATCTACACAAGATTGACCAACCCAACAACCGATGTATTGGAAAAAAGATATGCCGAACTTGAAGGTGGAGCCGCTGCTATTTGTGTGGCTTCTGGACAATCTGCTATTTTTTATGCCATTGCAAACGTCGCAGAAGCGGGGGATAATATCATTATCTCTGACAAACTTTATGGTGGTGCAGTAACACTTTTGACCCATACCATTAAACGATTTGGCATCACAGCAAAAGTATTTAAAAGTGCCGATGCTTCAAATTTAGAAGCGTTAATTGATGACAAAACAAAAGCAATTTTCTTTGAGTCATTATCTAACCCACAAATTGCCATTACCGATGTAGAAAAAGTCGTTGCCATTGCGCAAAAACATGGTGTCATCACAGTATGTGATAACACTGTTGCAACAGCAGCTTTGTTTAACCCTATCAAATGGGGTGTAGATGTGGTTGTGCACTCAACAAGTAAATATACCAATGGACAAGGAACTGCGATTGGTGGAATTGTTGTTGAGAGAGCAGGCTTAAATGAACTGTTTAAAACTTCACCAAGATATACACATTTTAGTACACCCGATGAGTCGTATCATGGTTTGGTCTATACCGATGTTCCTCTTCCAAACTTCTGTTTGAGAATTCGATTGGCGCTTTTACGAGATATTGGAGCCGCCCAATCACCGTTTAACTCTTGGTTACTTTTACAAGGTTTGGAAACGCTTAAAATCAGAGTTGACCAACACTCTAAAAGTGCTTTAGAAGTGGCAAAATTTTTGGAATCGCACCCTAAAGTTGTGAATGTTTCCTATCCAGGTTTAACAAACAACAGTGAATATGCACGAGCACAAAAATATTTCAAAGAGGGAAAAGCCTCTGGGTTACTCTCTTTTGAAGCCCAATCATACGAAGAAGCAAAACGAATCATTGACAGTGCAAAACTCTTTTCAGTGGTGGTTAATATTGGTGATTCTAAATCATTGATTGTTCACCCTGCAAGTACAACTCACTCTCAAATTCCAGCGGATGAGCTGATTAAAGCCGGTGTTAATCCAGCGACAGTAAGATTGAGTATTGGTCTTGAAGATCCAAAAGATTTAATTGAAGATTTAACACAAGCGTTGGCGTAAGGGGTTATTATGCCACTGATTTCTTCAAAAGGCATGTATGGTTTAAGTGCCATGCATGAGTTGTATCAACATCAAAAGGGTGAGCCCATGCAAATCAGAGAGATTTCTGCAAATGCAAACATCCCGCAAAACTACCTTGAACAACTTTTAAGTAAGTTGAGAAAAGCGAAGTTAGTAAAAAGTATTAGGGGCTCAAGAGGTGGATATATGTTGGCAACAGAGCCAACAAATATTTTGGTCAAAGATATTTTAATTGCACTTGAAGATGGAATTAAAATCAGTGATACTCGAAGTCAAAACCCAGTATTGAACATCTTTTTAGATGAAACAAAACAAAAAGTTGAGAAAATTTTTGATTTGACACTGCAAGACTTGGAAGAGTATCAAGATAAATATAACCAATATTTACACTACAATATATAAATTAAACATAGGAGTTGAAGATGAAATATGCAGATAATGTTACAGAATTAATTGGAAATACGCCACTTGTAAAGCTACAAAAAGCAAGCACAAATGGAGTAACCGTTCTTGGAAAATGTGAATTTATGAATCCAACACATTCCGTTAAAGACCGAATTGGTTTTAACATGATCAATGAAGCGTTAAAAGCAGGACTTATCACAGAAGGTACAACCGTAATTGAACCAACAAGTGGAAATACAGGAATTGCACTTGCAGCTGTTTGTGCAGCCAAAGGAATCAAACTTATTCTTACCATGCCAAGTTCAATGAGTATTGAAAGAAGAAAACTTTTACAAGCATTGGGTGCAGAACTTGTATTGACAGAGCCTGAAAAAGGAATGAAAGGGGCTGTGGATAAAGCCGATGAATTGAGCAAAACCATTGAGAACTCATTTGTGCCTCAACAATTTGCCAACGAAGCAAACCCTGCAATTCACAGAATTACCACTGCGCAAGAGATTTTAAACGATACCGATGGAAAAGTCGATATCTTAGTTGCAGCTATTG
Source organism: Marinarcus sediminis (SeqCode) (assembly GCF_048571275.1). Classification (GTDB taxonomy): domain Bacteria; phylum Campylobacterota; class Campylobacteria; order Campylobacterales; family Arcobacteraceae; genus Marinarcus; species Marinarcus sediminis. Next base: position 886,575 of record NZ_CP182357.1, on the reverse strand, counting down.
GTACAGGTGGAAGTATTACAGGAATTGGGGAAACGTTAAAAAAACACAACCCAAACATTCAAGTTATTGCTGTTGAGCCTGAAGCATCACCTGTATTAAGTGGTGGAAAACCCGGTCCTCATAAAATCCAAGGAATTGGAGCGGGATTTGTACCTGCTGTGTTAAATACAACGCTATATGATGAAGTGATTCAAGTCAGCAATGAGAATGCCATTGCCACTTCAAGAGCCGTTGCAAAAGAAGAAGGAATTTTAGTGGGTATCTCTGCTGGAGCGAACATCTATGTTGCTTCACAAATTGCAGCAAGAGCTGAAAACAAAGGTAAAACAATCGTTACGATTCTTTGTGATACAGGGGAGAGATATTTAAGCGCAGGATTATATGACGAATAGGTCATATAATCTCTTATATTTTAAGGAAGAAGTGAATGCAAGAAAAAGCTTATAGATCGGTTATTAAAACTATATCATGGAGAACAGTAGGTACGCTTGACACCATGATTATTTCATATTTTATTACAGGCAATTTAATAATGGCCGCATCTATTGGTTCGATTGAAGTAGTTACAAAAATGATTTTGTACTACTTTCATGAAAGAGCATGGAATAAAATCAGTTTAGGCAGAATCAAAGCGCCTGAGTATCAAATTTAGGAATTTAGATGTTGGATAAAGTAAAAGAGTTAAATGAAAAATTCAAAACGGCTTCACCACAAGAAGTGTTGGAATATTTTTTAAAAACCTATAAAGGTAAAATTGCCCTTTCAAGCAGTTTTGGAGCAGAAGATCAAGTCTTAACGGACATGATTTTAAAACAAGACAAAAGTGCAAAAATATTTACCCTTGATACTGGAAGACTTCCCTATGAAACCTACAGTGTCATGGACAATACCAATTTAAAATACAACATCAAAGTGGATGTCTATTTTCCCGATGCAAAAGAGGTTGAAACTCTGTATAAAGAGCAAGGAATCAATGGCTTTTATGAGAGTATTGAAAACAGAAAGAGATGCTGTTTTGTCAGAAAAATAGCCCCTCTTCAAAGAGCCTTACAAGGTTTAAATATTTGGATTACAGGTTTGCGAGCTTCTCAAAGTATCACACGAGAAGCCATGCACCTTGTAGAGTATGATGAAAACAACAAAGTCATCAAACTCAATCCTCTTTTACTTTGGAGCGAAGAGGATGTTTGGGACTACATTAAAACCCATAAAGTGCCTTACAACAAACTTCATGACCACGGTTACCCTTCAATTGGTTGTGCACCATGTACGAGAGCCATAAAAGAAGGTAAGGACATACGAAGTGGACGATGGTGGTGGGAAAACCCTGAACATAAAGAGTGTGGTTTACACAAAAAATAATTGAGATAATTGGAGAAAATTTTATGATAAGTACAGAAAGGTTGACACACTTAAAACAGCTTGAAGCTGAATCAATTCATATCATGAGAGAAGTGATAGCTGAGTTTGAAAACCCAGCTATGCTTTACTCAGTAGGTAAAGATTCTGCTGTAATGCTGCACCTTGCGGTCAAAGCATTTCACCCAGCAAAACTTCCTTTCCCTCTGCTTCACGTAGATACCACATGGAAGTTTAAAGAGATGATTGAGTTTCGAGACCAAAGAGCCAAAGAGCTTGGATTTGAACTTTTAGTCCACGTCAATCAAGATGGAATTGACCAAGGCATTGGCCCATTCACGCATGGAAGTGCTGTGCATACCGATGTCATGAAAACAGAAGGCTTAAAACAAGCTCTTAACAAATACAAGTTTGATGCCGTATTTGGAGGAGCCAGAAGAGATGAAGAGAAATCTCGAGCCAAAGAGAGAATCTATTCATTTCGAGATGAAAAGCACCGATGGGATCCAAAAAACCAACGACCAGAGCTTTGGAATATCTATAACTCAAGAGTTCACAAAGGGGAATCAATTCGAGTTTTCCCTATTTCAAACTGGACAGAGCTTGATATTTGGCAGTACATCTATTTAGAAGGGATTCCTATTGTTCCTTTATACTACGCTAAAAAAAGACCTGTTGTTGTACGTGATGGGGTTAAGATTTTAGTCGATGACGAAAGGCTTCCTTTAAAAGAGGGTGAAGTGCCATCAATGGAGAGCGTTCGATTTAGAACCTTGGGATGTTACCCATTAACAGGAGCAGTTGAGAGTGAAGCCAACACCTTGCCTGAAATTATTCAAGAGATGTTGTTGACAAAAACAAGTGAGAGACAAGGTCGAGTCATTGATAATGATTCCGCTGGATCAATGGAAAAGAAAAAAATTGAGGGGTACTTCTAAGATGTCAATACAAGAAACAAAAATAGCCAACGATATAGAGAGCTACTTAAAAGAGCACGAGAATAAACAACTGCTAAGATTTATTACTTGTGGAAGTGTTGATGATGGTAAAAGTACCTTAATTGGAAGACTTTTACACGACTCTAAAATGATTTTTGAAGACCAATTGGCTGCCATTAAAAATGACACTAAAAAATCAGGAACCACAGGTGAAGAGTTTGACTTAGCCCTGTTAGTGGATGGTTTACAAAGTGAACGAGAACAAGGTATTACCATTGATGTAGCGTACCGATATTTTGCAACCGATAAAAGAAAATTCATCATTGCCGATACTCCCGGTCATGAGCAATATACAAGAAATATGGCCACGGGTGCGAGTACGGCTGACTTAGCCATTATTTTAATTGATGCCCGATATGGGATTCAAACGCAAACCAAACGACACTCTTTTATTGCCAAATTATTGGGAATTAAACACATTATTGTGGCGGTCAATAAAATGGACTTGGTGGATTTCAGTGAAACAAGATACAATGAGATTGTCAAAGATTATTTGATTTTTGCCAAAGAGTTGGGCTTGACTGACGATATTACGTTAATTCCTTTAAGTGCGTTAAATGGGGACAACGTAGTAAATGTATCTCCAAAATCACCTTGGTACAAGGGTGATACGTTGATGCACACACTAGAAAATATTGAAATTGCCAACGACAGAGACTTAGTTCACTTTAGAATGCCCGTTCAATATGTCAACCGACCAAACTTAGACTTCAGAGGTTTTTGTGGAACAGTGGCGTCTGGAATCATCAACGTAGGTGATGCGGTAACGGTTTTACCTTCGGGGAAAAGCTCAACGGTTAAAGAGATTATTACCTATGATGCTAACCTTGATTATGCCTATGCACAACAAGCCATTACAATTACATTAAACGATGAAATCGACATCAGTCGTGGGGATATTTTGGTTAAAAGCAATGAACAACCTGACAGTGCAACCGCATTGGATGTCAATATTGTTTGGATGAGTGAAGAGCCATTATTAAAAGGGAAATCGTACTTTATCAAACGTGCTTCAACGGTGACTACAGGTTCTATTGAAGAGTTTTATTATAAAACCGATGTCAATACCTTAGAACATCAAAACACAAGCACACTCAATCTCAATGAGATTGGTCATGCCAAATTGGATTTGGAACAAGCCATAGCGTTTGATCCGTATGAAAACAACAAAGCGATGGGTTCTTTTATTATCATCAATAGAATTACCAACAACACAGTTGGAGCAGGAATGATTGTCAATAAATCGACCACGCAAGCCAAAAGACGAGCGGGTGAATATTCAGCTTTTGAAGTTGAGTTTAATGCACTTGTGAGAAAACACTTTCCACATTGGGAAGCAAAAGAAATATTTTAGGAAATCGTATGAGTAAAGAGACAGCAGCTCAAAGAGTTGAAAGAATAAAAAAAGAGAAAGATGGATTAGACGTTTTACAAGATATTTATGTATACGCCGTATTAGGTGAAGCCGTTAATCCAGAAGATATTGACCGTTTTAAATGGTATGGTCTGTATACTCAAAACAGAAATCTGCAAGATGAAAATGACAATACTTTATACTTCATGTTACGGGTTAAACTTCCCAATGGAGAGCTTAACTTAGAACAAATAGAGAGACTTGCCCATATTTCAAATGAGTATGCAAGAGGAACGGCTGATTTTACAACCCGACAAGATATTCAGTTTCACTATATCACGGTTGCAAATCTGCCTGCAATCTTTACCCAACTGCACGAAGTGGGATTAAGCACCGTTTTTGCAGCGGGAGATGTTCCCAGAAACGTAGTTACGTGTCCAGTAAATGGCATTGATCATGACCAAATTTGTGATGTGAGACCTTTGGTTGAAAAAGTCAATGCCTATTTTGCAGGAAATAAAAACCTTTCAAACTTGCCCAGAAAATATAAAGTCTCTATCAGTGGGTGTAATAAACACTGTATTTCGCATGAAATTCAAGATTTGAGTTTCACCGCAACCAAAGTCTCTGATACAAAAACCTTGTTTGACGTTCACGTAGGTGGAGGTTTGGCTTCAAATAAACAGTTTGCGCACCATATTGGTTATGTCACTGCTTCTCAAGTCTTACCTACGGTTAAAGCCGTTTCTAAAATCTATAAAGAGCATGGGAACAGAGAGAACAGAAGAAAAGCACGATTGGGACATATTATCCAAGAGTGGGGCATTGAAAAATTCAAAGAGGTGTTACATGAGAACATCAATTTTGTTTTAAAAGAGCAAAAAGTTCAAGATTTTACTGCGTATGAAAAACGGGAACACTTTGGCATTCATGAAAGTACCGTACGAAGTAAAAGTTATATTGGGTGTGCCATCAGCAGTGGAAATATTACGGCAACAGGATTGTTAAATCTTTTATCCGTAATGAAAAAATATGAGGCAACCACAATAAAAACAACAACGACACAAAATTTTGTGATTTTAGATGCACCTACACTGCAAGCTCAAGAGATGGCAAAAGATTTGGATGCCGTTAATATTCAAACCAAACCATCGGTATTTAATGCTCGAACATTGGCATGTACGGGACTTAATTTTTGTAAATTTGCCATCAGTGAAACCAAAGGTTTGGCCAAAGAGATTGTGGCACATTTAGAGCATAAATTCCCCGATTTCCAAGAAAAGATCTCTATCAGTGTGAACGGTTGTCCCAATTCATGTGCACACCCACATATTGTTGATATTGGATTAATTGGGTGTAAAGTCAAACAAAACGATGAAACTGTTACTGGTTTTGAACTGGTATTGGGTGGACATTTAGAAGGCAGTAAAAGCCGTTTTGGAGAGAAACCCAACATTAAGTTTCCTGCAAGTGATGCTCCCAAAATAATAGAAGATTTAATTATAAAATATATTAAAAGTGGTTATACTTCTTTTAATGATTTTGTTTTAAAGCTGGGAAATGACAAGTAAACTTTTTAAACCATTTTTTTCAAAAGATACCAATAAACTTGACTATATTAAATACAACACCATAGGCATTCATAAAACTCAATACTTTGATTATACAGCATCAGGATTGGGTTTTCGTCCTATTGAAAACAGAATCTATGATATTTTAAAAACCTATGCCAATACACACTCAAAAGAGGCGTCAATGGCTTTTTTAACCAACAGTTATTATGAACAAGCCATCCAAAGTCTTTACAACTCACTTGAAGTTTCTGATGAATTTGCCATTTTACCCACAGGGTGTGGTGCAACGGCTGCAATTAAAAAATTTCAAGAACTTTTAGGTCTGTATATCCCTCCAGCAACACTTCAACGATTACAATTAACTGTCAATAAATCCGATTTACCACTGGTAATTGTTGGCCCTTATGAGCATCACTCTAATGAGGTAAGTTATCGAGAAGCATTATGTGAAGTGATGAGGATTCAACTTAATGCAGAGGGGTTAATGGACTTGGTGCAGCTTGAAACCATTTTAAAAGCCAATCAACATCGAGATATCATTGCTACTTTTTGTATTGCTTCCAATGTCACGGGCATTATCACCTGTTATAAAGAGATTTCAAATTTACTCAGAAAATACAAAGCCATTGTCTGTTTTGATGCGGCAGCGAGCTCTTCATCTATGAACATTGATTGTCAATATTATGATGCCATGATTCTCTCTCCACATAAACTCTTAGGAGGCCCAGGAAGTTGTGGATTATTGGTCATTAAAAAATCACTTGTAGATACTTCATTGGCACCGAGTTTTTCAGGCGGAGGAACGGTTCAATATGTGAGCAAAACCTCTCAAATATATCACGAAGACATACAATCAAGAGAAACCGCGGGAACGCCAGGGATTTTGCAACTCATCAAAGCTGCCTTAGCCTATGCTTTACGAAATGAGATAGGATTTGAATTCATTGAACAACGAAAACAAGAACTCTTAAGTGGCTTCTTAACGCAACTTAAAAAAATCCCATCGATTAAAATTTATGGCAATCAAAATGCAAAAAACATTGGGATTGTCTCTTTTAACATAGAGAAAAAAGATCCTTATGAAATTTGTGAATTTTTATCTTCAAAAGGGATACAAACACGAGCAGGATGCTCTTGTGCTGGACCGTATGGCCATGATTTATTGGGATTAAAAGATCAAATTGATTTAGCAGACAAACCCGGATGGGTGAGAATCTCTATCCACTACTCTCAAACGAAAGAGGAGATAGAGACTCTTTATGAAGCCATAAAAAGTACTATGAATTAATACTACTTTTGAGTTTCACAGTTTATTTCTCTTAATTTATCTAAGAGGTTAAACACTTTAGTGGCACTGGTTTCGACATCTTTGGTGTAATTAAAGATCTCTTCATTTGAGGCACCTTTGGCGTATAAATCAACCGTTTTTTGCACTTTTGTATGAACATCTTCATGAACAATCAAAAGCTCTTTCCATTGTGAAGATTGCGCAAAAGGTTTCTCTTTATTTTCATCTATCCATTTCCCCAAATCACACTCATTGTGATTTTTAACCGTAAACGTTTTCCCCACGCCACAGTTACAGAAATTATTGTCTTTAAATACGATGTGATCTGATTTGAGTTTATTGATTCTAAAAATCAGATTCGGTTCACAAATGCGTTTTTTAGAAGCTTCATTATACGTAGTGTTACTGACCGCATTTTTGAGTTGTTCCACCAACTCTTGCGTGTTTTGCGCCATTGCACTGATATTTGAAGCCAATGAAGCATTCTCTTGTGTTGCTTTATCCAATGAGTTCACGGTATCGGTAATTTGGATAATGGCATTTTGTTGCTCTTTTGAAGCATTGGCAACTTCTTCAATCAGTCCAATGGTAGTACTGATATTTTCATCCAATTCGGTGTATCCATGAAGCATTTTATCCGTAATAACTTTGCTCTCATTGGCTTTATTGGTAGCACTCTCCACCAAATTCTTAATATCTTTCGCCGCTTCTGCACTTCGTGTAGCAAGGTTTCTCACTTCCGCAGCAACAACCGCAAACCCTTTACCCGCTTCTCCTGCAGTAGCCGCTTCAACGGCTGCATTTAAACTTAAAATATTGGTCTGGAATGCAATTTGGTCGATAATTGAGATGGCTTCCAAAATCATATTGACCTCTTTACTCAACTCATCCATTGAATTAACCGTTTGGTGCGCCAACTGTTTCCCTACTTCATTTGACTTCGTAACATTTTGTGCATACGTTGTCATTTTTTGAGCATTGGCACTGCTTTGTTTAATTGTTGCGGCAATCTCTTCAATGGCTGCAGCTGTCTCTTCTAATGACACCGCTTGAATATTGGATGAATCACTTAACTTTCTTGATGCCGTTGATAACTCTTTTGAACTGTACTCTAATTTAATATTTGAACTGTCAATTAACGCCATCACTTCAGACATAGTAGATTGCGTCACTCGAATACCATTAAACAGCGATGCAATAAGACCCGTTGTACCATCTATCGTTGATATCTCTTTATCATATTTGGCATGAGAGAGTTCAATCAAGGCTTGAGAAATTGCCAATAAGCTTTGACTGGTTGTTTGAATCATGTTGTTAATAACTGCAATTAAAGAAGCCACCTCTTTTGAATTTGCCTCTTTGGTAATCCTATCATTAAACAATCCTACATTGACTTTTTCAATGACTTTTCTGGCTTCATCAATAACCTCAGTATCAATTTCCATACCGTTTTTAATCCCCGATAAATACTCATTAAAGCTGGTAACAACATCGCCAATTTCATCATTATTTTTTATAGGAATTAAAGTAGATTTTGTACGACTCTCTTTTATTCCATCAATGGCTTTTTTTAAATCTTTTATAGGACTTATAATATTACTTCTCATCGTTATTAAAGAGACAATAAGTGTTGCGAACAGAGAAATCACTAACAGAGTCAAAGCAATCGCAATCAAATTGGTCGCTTGATCAATGGCCAAATGGACAATGGCATGTGGTCTTCCCACTAAGGCTAGTCCAATCACTTTATTTTCATAATCTTTGATATCAATGTAACTGTATGTATAGTTATCTGTATTTAAAATTTTATCTTTTTTTAAGACTTTAAAATCTATTTTTTTGGCATCTTCTAAAAACGCTTTGTTCACAAATTTTTGAGAAATAACATAATCTTTTAACATCTTTTCAGGAGCAATTTTTGCCACCGCCAAAGAAGCATCCATTAAAAGTAAAAACCCATCTTCTGTTTTATCAAAAAGTTTAGCAACCGAATTAATCCCTTGCATGAACTCCAATGAACCTAAATGTTCACTGTTAGAGGAAAGAATAGGTACAACTGAACGAATACTTAATCCCGCTTTACCCACTTCAAAAGTATTTACCACTTGTTCTGTTTCATTGACTTTAACCACGCTGTGTCTGAATGAACTTAAATCATCTCCATACTTATCTGGAACCCAACTTCTTAAAAAGGATTTGTTATCGGCTGTATGAATATGCACTTTAATGTTTTTAAAGGGTGTACTCTCTTTCATTTTTGCCGACAAACTTGAAAGCGTTTCCATGGCTAAAGCTCTGTCATTCGATTGCAAGGCCTTTTGTAACATACGATCATTAGCAATTGATATCGCATTAGAGATGCCCACATCAAATTTTGATTCAATTCTATCTTTTGCCAATGTTTGCATATCCGAAATAATATTCGTATACACATCTTCAACCAATGTCTTTTTGTAGCCATTCAATATCAAATATCCTACTATCATTGTAACAAACGTAACACTCAACGAAATTAACATAAATTTCCTAGAAATGGTCATTTTATTCATTAATACTTCTCCCTAGTGACTAGTTTGTGTCATTATATCGTTTCCTCACTTAATAAAAAAGGGGGAATAGACAATAAATTATTATATAATACTTCATGAGACTTTTAATATTTATGACCATTTTCTTATTTGTTTTTCTAATACTGAGTATATATGTTTCAAAACGTTTCATTAACAAGCTCCACTTAAAAACAAAATACAAATATGTGCTTAATTCTCTCCTTATCGTCAATTTATTGAGTGTTTTTGGATATATGCTTGTCAGATACTACCCTGTTGTACCCAATACTGTTTACTTTTTATTAAGTATTCCCATTGGTATTATTTTTTTATTATTTACCACCACGCTAGTGTATGATTTTTTTTCATACACAATAAATAAAACCGTAAAAGATGAACCCAGAAGAACTTTTTTTAAAAAATCTTTAGATATTGCCTCTCTTGTTCTCGCAACTTCAGTCAATGCAAAAGCCATCTACAATGCAAGAACCATAAACATTGAAGACGTATCAATAAAAATAAACAACTTAACAAAAAAATACACCCTTGTTCAAATCAGTGATATCCATATAGGTGGACTCATCAACACTGAATTTATGGCTTCTTTGATTAAAAAAATCAATCATTTAACACCTGATATAGTAGTTATTACTGGGGATTTGATTGATACAGATATGACCTATGCTAAAAATGCAGTTGATCAGTTACAAAACATACAATCAAAATATGGCACCTATTTTATTGTGGGCAACCATGAATACTTTCATGATGTGGGCAAAATTATTTCGTATGTCAAAACATTGGGCATTAAAGTTTTAGAAAATGAATCTGTCTATATTGGAGAAGCATCAAAAGGGTTTAACCTCTGTGGTGTTTACGATATTTTTGGGTATCGTACCAAAGAGTATGTGCCAGATATTAACAAAGCACTGGAAAATATTGATGAAAATTCTCCCACACTTCTTCTGGCTCACCAACCAAAATATATCTATGAAGTTCCTTCCTCTATTGACTTAGTGCTCAGTGGACACACGCATGGTGGACAAATTGTCCCTTTTAATCTTTTAGTCAGACTTGTACAACCTTACATAAAAGGTCTGCACCAACACAATGAAACCACACAAATATATGTCAATAAAGGGACAGGATTTTGGGGTCCGCCTATGAGATTAGGTGCAAGCAGTGAAGTGACCCATATTACGTTAAGTTAATATACTAAAGCGGTATTTCTATTTTAAACATAGTCCCTTTGCCCTCTTGGCTTTCACACGTAATTGACCCTTTTAAATTGGTTGTGACTAAATTATACACGACATTTAATCCCAGCCCTAAAGTGGCATTTTCTGTTTTGGTTGAGAAAAAAGGTTCATATATTTTTGATAAATTTTTCTTGGATATACCTTTACCATCATCACGGTATTTCAACATAAGGTTCTTTGCATTTTTACTGACAGAGATAAAAATCATACCTTTATCTGTTTGATTATAAGCATGTTCAAGTGAATTGGATACCAAATGAGTAATAATTTGAACAAAAAATCCAGGAAAAGAGGTAATCTCAAGCATATCATCACACTCAATATTAAATTCGATATTTCGTTGTTTGGTTAAATGCTCTATACTGATTAGTATGCCTCTTATATACTCTTTAACTTTAAAAAGTCTTTTTTGTTCACTGGTTTGATCAATGGCCACTTGTTTAAAGTTTTCTACAATTTTTTCCATTTTAGTCAAATTGGATACAATAGATTTCACCAAACTTGTCGAACTGTTCAAATATGATTCACACTCCTCTTCTTTCAAACACTTTTGAGTGAATTTTTCATTTGCCTCTTCATAAAGATAATCCAAGTGCGAAGCAACAGTAACACTCAGTCCTAAAGGCGGACTGATTTGATGAGCGACGCCTGAAACCAAACTTCCAAGACTGGCAAGTTTTTCACTCTCAACAAGTTTATTTTGAGTTATTCTTAAATTCTCAATCATCACCTCAAGCTCATCATTGTACTCTTGCAAATCAATATTTTTATTCTCTATTTCTAATTCCAATGCCTTTTTATCTTGAATATTTCGCCATACTCCATGCACTAAAGCTTCATTGTCTATAACAATTCTTGTTAAAACAATTTCCGCCCAAAACTCTTCTCCATTGACTTTTTTATGCATCCACTCAAACTGCGCACTTCCTTCATTCAAACATTTTTGAATATGTTTATTGGCCAATTCAGAGGATTTTTGGCCATTGGGCTGAAATACGGGAGAGACATCTTCTCTTTTCATTTTTAAGAAAGCCTCTTTACTCTCACAACCCAACATCTTTACAAGAGCCTGATTACAAGCAATAAATCTGTCCTTTTTATATAAAGAGACCCCATCATACGCATCATTAAAGAGTGTTTCAAAAACCTCTTTTTCTGTTTCCAACTCTTTGGTTCTTAATCTGACCTCTTCTTGAAGTTCGCTGTTAAATGCTTTTATCTTCTCTTCTTGCACTTTAAGTTGAGTAATGTCTTCTGAAATCTTATCTCTCATTCTTCTGAAATTTTCTGACAATATTTTCAGCTCTTTAACTCCCAAAACTTCAATTTCTGCATTTAAATTTCCCGAGGTAATCTCTTTTGAAACATTCGATAAGTTATCAATGGGTTTTAATGTTTTTCTTACAATCAATAAAATAAGCAATGAAATAAACAACAATATCACAAAAGAAATCGCCAAAAACTCTTCCTCAAAAGCATATAACTCTTTGTATTTATGCTCTTGATTCACTCGATATCCCACTATCCAATCCCAAGGTTCAAAATATTTAAAAATAATCCATCGATTATTATCATATTTTAAAATATCAAAATTGCCATTTTTTTCTTTTGTTATTTTTAAAAATACAGGTTTATTTTGATACAAGTAGACATTCTCTTTATTGTAAACTTTATGCAGTACAAGAACTCTGTTTTCATCTATAATAAAAGGGTAACTCTCCTTTCCTTTATCAAAAACTTTTTTGATAATCTCTAAAGTACTCTCTTTAAATCGCTCTTCATATGCCTCTTTCATTTGTGTTTTTAAAAGTGTTTGATATTTTTGATTGATAAGAAAAATGATATTATCAATTTTTTCACTGTAGAGTTGCTCTTGTGCAATGTCAATCTCCTTTTTCAAATCGTGATATGAAAAATAGAAAATTGTACCTATGCCCAAGACAATAATCGTAAGAATGGGAATTAAAAGTGCCGTTTTTAAAGAGTTGTTTTTTATCATTTGACCAGTACCGCATTATCTATAATATCAAAAGGAAATACGATATCAAGCTTTTTTGCTAAAGTTGTATTTATATAAATATTTGCTTTTTGATTTACAACTATTGGTATATTTTTTATATTTTCACCCTTTAGAACTCTAAGGGCTGCATTGGCTACGCACTCACCTTGCTCTTCAGGCTTATTAGCAAAAATTAGCAAAGCAAAATTATTTAAAGTAATATCCCAAGCAGCAGATGGTATTTTAGTCTCCTTTTGGACAAAATTTTTTAACTCCTCTTTATTTTTATCCCAATTTACTAACGCCCCACTATTCCCAAGGAGTAAAATATCTGTATTATTTTGTAAATATATAAAATTCTTTTTCCATTCTTCTATTGTTGTTGCATACATTTTAGTGATTTTTTGATTTAACTGTTTTTCAAAAAATTGATTCTGCGATTTGACACTAAATGAATCATCATCTAAACTACCTATTCTCGTCCCCTTTGCATATTTTTTTAAAGTATCAACAAGTTGGGGAATAAGCTTGACTTCTTCCATTCCAGTTATATTACTAGGTAGTTGTTCATACTTCTTTATAGTACCATTTATACCGCAAAAAATAATTGGAATAGTTGAATTTTTAAAATAGGGTAAAATAACATATTTAATAGCATTATCATCAGAAGCTATAATCACATCAGGTTTAAAATTTTCAATTTGATTTTTGATTTTTTGAGCTACTCTTTTTTTATAAGATTCACTGTTATTTCTTTTTGAGTCCATTTCAACTCTTTCAAATTGAATGGGAAGTGCGGATTTTTCCAAAACTTCTTTAATGGTTTTTTCAATCCCATCACTCCAATAAAGACCGGAATGGTAAGAATTTATATAAAAAACCCTCTTAGCGTTGGCATGCAAAAAAAGAGTAAATAAAAGTAATAAAAACAGAATTTGTCTCATGATTTCTACTTTTTGTTTATTATATCATAACTTGTAACTTATTAAAAATATTATAAAAATAAATCATCCACCCCTTTATTTTCAGAGATCTTAAGTATGTCTCATTGCTCAATTTACAGAAATCTTTATAATATTTTGATATTATTTAGAGTTTATTGATATTTTATTGATACATTATCTCATATAATACAAAGGAGAAAGATTGAAAGAGATGAGACATGCCGATATCCAATATTATTATGCTATTCATTTTAGTATTCTTAACATTTGTCCTCGCATTAAAATTGCCTAAAGCCTAATGAAAAAGTTGTTTATAAACTATTTGCCATATAGCTACACACTTAAGGCTTTAGGTATTTTGGCCGTAATAACATTCATAAGCCACATATTTAGAGAACATTTAGATATCATCAATATCGGGTTAATCCACATCATTCCCGTTGTTGTCGTTGCAATTCATGGCAATGTTAAGGCAACTATATTTATGACGATATTAAGCGTCATCTTTTTCAACTTCTTATATATACCTCCTTTATATAGCTTTACTGTGCATAATGAACTCTACATTTGGAGTTTCATCATTTTCGCAATTGTAGGTTGGATTATCACAGTACAGGCTAAAAACTTAAATTTACAAACCAAACAAAATCAACTCAGGGAGAGTTTGTTGCATATTATTTCTCACGATTTAAGAACACCTCTTTCTACCATTCATGGCACCATTAATCTGATTTTATCAAATGAACATTTAGACAAAAACAGCCTGCACAACCTTTTAGAAGATATCAATTATGCCTCTTTACGAATGAAACGACTCATCACCAATTTACTTGACAGTGCAAGATTAACCAGTGGGGATATTGATTTAAAACTCGAATGGTGCGATTTTGAAGATATTATAGGCGTTGCTTTAGAAGATTTTTCACAAAAACAAAATGAAGAGTTACTCTCTATTAAAGTAGATGAATTGGGTCTGTATTGGGGAGACAATACCCTCTTAACCCAATTGATAGTAAATTTATTGGACAATGCATTTAAATATTCTAAAAACAACACACCCATTAATTTAGAGATACTCAATTTCAATAAATTTATAAAAATTAAGATTTTCAATCAAAGTGAATATATCGATACAAAAAAATTAAAAAACATTTTTGACAAGTTTTATCGTCTTGAAGATACCAACGACATTTCAGGAAGTGGTATTGGTTTAGCCATTTGTAAAAGTATTGTTAAACTGCACAATGGTGAAATTAAAGCGTTTCCAAAAGAGAATGGCATTTCAATCGAAATTGATTTGCCCATTATTAAAAAGGCGGCTTTGTTATGAAAAACCTCATACAAATTATCGAAGATGATACCTCTGTGAGAAAACTCTTAGAAATCACGTTTAAAGAGTATGAATTCAATTTTGTCTCCAGTGAGAATAAAAAAAATGCCATGATAATGTTTTTAAGCCACAATCCAGATTTGGTCATTGTCGATTTGGGTCTTCCTGATGGCGATGGCAAAGAGTTCATCAAACACATCAGAGAGATATCAAAAATTCCCGTCATTGTATTGACCGCTCGTCACGATGAAAAAGAGATCATTGCTGCTTTGGATGTGGGTGCAGATGATTATATCACCAAACCCTTTTCTGTCAATGAACTGCTCGCCCGCATACGCGCCAACTTAAGACGTAATATCAATGAAGAGACACTCTCCGACAAAATTGTATGCAATGATTTGCAGATGGATATTGCAGCACGAGACATCTTCTTTAAAGGGGAAAAACTCAAATTAACTCCCATCGAGTTTGAACTTTTGAAATACTTTTTACTCCATACCAATAAAACCTTAACGCACCAGCAAATTCTGAATGCCGTTTGGGGAACAGGGTATCAAAATGAGATGCAATATTTAAGAACCTACGTCAATACCCTCAGAAAAAAAATCGAGGAGAACAGCACTCGACCCATTTACATCAAAACAGAATCAGGCATTGGCTATAGATTTTCATGCAGTGGAAACTGAGGAGTTTTAATATATGGGACATAAATATGTCAAATCAATCTTCTTAGGCTATGCGTTTATTATTTTAATTGGCGGTCTTATCTTATCGTTGCCTATTTGCCACATAGGCAAATTGGATTTTATTGATGCCATTTTTACCTCAGCCTCTGCCACGTGTGTTACGGGATTAATTGTTACAAGCACCTCTGAAAATTTTACACTTTTAGGAGAAATGATTATCCTGCTTCTCATACAAATTGGGGGAATTGGATACATGTCTTTGGTCATTATCTTTTTCTTATTTATTCGAAATAATCTCAGTTTAGATGAAAAAAGAGCCATCAAACTCTCACTGGATTTACCCGATTTACATGTGGGCTCATTCGTTAAAAAGATATTTCTGGTGGTCTTAGTCATAGAGTGTATTGGAGCGCTAATTTTGACGTTTCAATTCAGTGCACATTATGATTTTTTAGATGCCTTGTGGTATGGTATTTTTCACAGTGTCAGTGCATTTAACAATGCAGGTTTTTCCCTTTTTACCAATAATTTGATGAGTTACCAAGACGATACCATTGCATTAATAACGCTTTCAAGTTTGGTAATATGTGGTGGTCTGGGATATTTTGTATTAATTGAAATCTATGAAAACAGAAAATTTTCAAAACGCTTTACCATTCACACCAGAATCATGATTTATGGCACCATCATTCTGATTTTGTTTGGTATGGTTCTGTTTTTATCCATAGAGTGGGTCAATCCAAAAACATTTGGAGGATTGAACTTTTATGAAAAGATTCTCAATGCTTTTTTCCTCTCAATCAACTTTAGAACCAGTGGATTTAATAGCATTGATATTGCGGGATTAAAAGACTCCTCTTTGTTTTTTTCAACTCTGTTTATGATGATAGGTTCAGGGCAAGGAAGTACAGCAGGAGGAATGAAAATTACCACGGTAGCTATTTTGGCCATTACGGTGATTTATATTTTAAAAGAGAGCAATCAACAGCCCAGTATTTTTCAAAGAACCATCGAACAAAAAATAATAAACAAAGCCTTAGCCATTATTATCTGTTCATCCTTTTTAGTGCTGTTTGCTGTATTGATTTTAGTTGAAACACAAAAATTGCCTTTTCTAAAAATACTCTTTGAAGTGGTCTCTGCTTTTGGAACGGTTGGAGTTTCTACAGGAAATGGAGATATTTTAAGTTTTTCTCAACAGTTTGATACCTTTGGGAAAAGTATCATTATTTTGCTTATGCTTGCTGGTCGTTTAGGTGTTTTTGCCTTTGGCATCATTTTGGTGGGAAAAGCAAAAACCAAACATTTTAAATACCCCATAGGAAGGATTATCATTTGAAAACTATTGCCGTTTTAGGATTAGGAAAATTTGGCTTTTATATTGCCAAAAGTTTATCTCGGATGAACATCAGTGTTATTGCAGCCGACAATGATGAACAAAAAGTTCAAGAAATCAGTGAATATGTTGACAATGCATTTGTTCTTGACAGTACAAATAAACATGCGCTTGAAGAGGTGGGCATTTACAATTTAGACACCGTTATTGTCAGTATTGGAGAAAATATTGAAGCGAGTATTTTAACGGTTATGGCACTCAAAGATTTGAACAATAAACACATTATTGCCAAAGCCATCACCTCAACACATGGAGAAATTTTGTCAAAAATTGGTGCCTTTAAAGTGATGTATCCCGAAAAAATTGCGGGTCGAATTTTGGTCAAACAGTTAATAGAAAACGTTACTCTAGAAGAGATTGATATCAGCAATACCATTAAAATCATCAAACTTTTAGCCAATGAACATTTTGTGTATAAAAGAATAGAGCAAATAGAGTCTGAAAATCCACACATAAAAGTCATCTCATACAAAACAAATGGTCAATGGAGTACCGAGATTGACCCCCGTTATCAAGTAAAAAAAGAGGATTTATTGGTGTTTTTAGGAGAGACGCGTTACATTCAAGACTTTTGTGCGGGAATATGTTGATTTAAAGCAAGGAGAGTATCAAACTCCCCTTTTTATTCTTATTTAATTTTGATGATTTTTTTATGTTTTTCTTCACTGAGTTTTGGAATGACCAACTCCAAAACACCCTCTTTTGAACTCGCTTCCACATTCTCAATATCTGCATTATCAGGCAAAGTAAAACTTCTGGAGAATTTTCCAAAAGAGGTTTCTACTTTATAATAATCCTCTTCTTTGACTTCTTCTTTTGTTTTTCGCTCTCCACTGATGGTTAAAACATTTTTATGAATATCAACTTTTATTTCATCTTTTTTCACTCCAGGTAAATCAACGTCGATGTGATACGCAAACTCCCCTTCTCGTGTATTGACTACTGGAACAAAACCACCAACACCTTCACTGCTTTGTGGGTATTGATACAATGATCTCTCTAAATCTCGCATCTGTTTAAAAGGATCAAATTTTGTTATTAACATGACTTACTCCTTAAAATAATGTATGTTGACAATTGCTTATCAACTTATGAAATTATAACACACAAAATTAGCACTTGTCAATATAGAGTGCTAATTTTTAATCAAAAAAAAGGGAAAGAGTGCAACCTCTTCCCCTTTTATCAAAGTTCTATAACGTAATGATTACGCAAATTTCTCTTTTTTTGCTGATCTTTTTCTTACAGTTGGGTCAAGTTCTCTTTTTCTTACTCTTACACTTTTTGGTGTAACTTCAACCAACTCATCTTCTTCAATCCACTCTAAAGCGTTTTCTAAAGACATTTGTCTTGGTGGAACCAATTTAATTGCTTCATCTGCTCCAGAAGATCGTACATTTGATTGTTGTTTCCCTTTGGTTGGGTTAACATCTAAATCGTTCCCTTTTGCGTGTTCACCAATAACCATTCCTACATAAACTTTATCTTGAGGTTTAACAAACATAACCCCTCTGTCTTGTAAGTTAAAAATTGAATACCCTACAGCTTCTCCCGCTTCCATAGAGACCAATGCTCCATATTTTCTTGATTCAACTGTTCCTGAGTATGGTCTGAACTCTAAGAATGAGTGGTTCATTACACCCTCACCTTTTGTTTCCGTTAAAAACTCTGTTCGAATACCAATTAACCCTCGTGCAGGAATTTCAAATTCAAGTCTTGTATAACCTTCACCCATTGGAACCATATTGGTCATATTCGCTTTTCTTTTTCCCAGTTTTTCAATGATTGCCCCACTGTGTTCATCTGGTAAGTCAATAACTAAGTGTTCAAATGGTTCAGTTTTAACGCCATCTTCAATTTTCGTAATAACTTCAGGTCTTCCAATACAGAACTCAAACCCTTCTCTTCTCATATTTTCAGCCAAAATACAAATTTGAAGTTCCCCTCTTCCGTTTACTTTAAATTTACCTTCACCATATTGCTCATAGTTCATTGCAATATTGGTATTCATTTCAGCAGCCAATCTTTCGTTGATTTTGTTTGAAGTGACAAATTTACCTTCTGTACCAGCTAATGGTGAGTCATTTACAGCAAATGTAACAGAGAGTGTTGGCTCTTCAATGTGCATAGGATCAAGTGGCATTGGATTGGTTGGGTCACATAATGAATCCCCCACATCGATTGTTTCAAAACCAGCAACGGCAACAATATCACCTGTTCCTGCGATTTTAATATCAAATCTGTCCATTCCCTTAAATCCAATCAGTTTAGAGACTCTTCCTTTTATTTTTTCACCGTCGGCTTTACATAACACCACCGTTTCACCCATTGAGATTGTTCCATTAAAAATTCTGGCAATACCAATTTTTCCAATGAAGTTATCATAATCAAGGGTAAATACTTGAAGTTGTAAACCATTTTCATCGTTTCCTACTGGTTTTGGAACCTCTTTTAAAATGGTTTCAAACAATGGAATTAAATTAAGATTTTCATCTGCCATATCAAGTTTTGCATACCCATCTCTGGCGGCTGCATAAATTACTGGGAATTCCAATTGTTCTTCTGTTGCATCCATTTGTGCAAATAGGTCAAATACTTCATCTACAACTCTCTCTGGATCGCCACCTGGTTTGTCAATTTTATTGACAACAACGATTGGTCTGTGACCCAATTGTAGAGCTTTTTTCACAACAAATTTTGTTTGAGGCATAACCCCTTCTTGTGCATCCACAAGAAGTAAAACAGAATCCACCATTTTTAAGACCCGTTCAACTTCTCCACCAAAGTCAGCATGGCCTGGAGTGTCAATGATGTTAATTCTTACCCCTTCATAATCGATAGCTGTATTTTTAGAAAGGATGGTAATCCCTCTCTCTTTTTCAATATCATTGCTGTCCATAACTCTTTCATCTATGTGTGCGTGAGCTGAAAAAGTTCCAGATTGCTTTAATAACTCATCAACAAGTGTTGTTTTACCGTGGTCAACGTGCGCGATTACGGCAATATTTCTAATATCTCTCATTTATTCTCTTTTTATATTTAAATTTTCGCGATTATACTAAAATTTAGCTTAAAGCTATTGTATTTTTGCTGTTTATTGCTATTTGTCAAGAAATTGTCAAGGAAATATTCATGGATACTTGAAAGATTTCCTTTATACTTACCTTATAAAAACCATAAAAGGAAAAGAAGATGAGAATTTTAATTTTAGCAATTTCGCTGTTTAGTCTATCATTTGCACAAGTTTCTGATGAGTACGTAAACAGTTTAAAAACACAAGCGTTACAAGAGAATCCAAATTTTAAAGGCTTTGATAGTAACAGAGGTGAACAAATTTTTACCAGCAAACATATTGGTAAAAAAGGCAAAGAGATTTCGTGTGTATCATGCCATACCTCAGACTTAAGTAAAAATGGAGAAAACTTTTTTACAGGTAAAGTGATTGAACCGCTTTCACCCAAAGCCAATCCAAAACGATTGACAGAGATTAAAACCATTGAGAAATGGCTCAAAAGAAACTTCAATGATGTCTACAACAGAGAAGGTACTGCGCAAGAAAAAGGCGATGTCATCGTCTATATTTTAAATAAGGGGTAAAAATGAAATATTTATTAAGTATAATTATAGTGCAATTAGCACTTTTTGCCGATGGTTTTGGTTCAAGCAGAAACGGTGTGGCACCTGTGAATAATGCTCTTTATTTAAAAGAGTGTGGTTCTTGCCATTTTGCCTACCAACCGGGGCTTTTACCAGAAAAAGCATGGACAAAAATGATGGGAAATTTGGCCAATCACTTTGACTCTGATGCCTCATTGGATGAACAAACAACCGCAACTTTAACACACTATTTACAACAAAACAGTGCTGAAAAATTTATGGAGTATAAAAGAAGCAGTCGAATTGTCAAAAGTTTAAGAGGCAATGAAACTCCTGATTCTATTTCAAGTACTCCGTATATGAAAAGAAAACACGATGAAATAAGACCCTCTTTGATTACTCAAAAAGAGGTCAAAGGCATATTCAACTGTATTGCTTGTCATACCACAGCAGACAAAGGAATATACAGTGAACGAGATATAAAAATCCCAAATTATGGACGTTGGGAATAAGGATACATTATGAATAAATCATACATTTGGTCGCTGCCAACACGACTGTTTCACTGGCTTTTTGCAGGTTTTATACTCTTGGCATATATCACAGGAGATGAAGATGAGTTATTGACTTATCATGCCATTGTGGGTTATGCACTCTTTATACTCCTAACGTTTAGAGTATCTTGGGGTTACATGGGACCTACATTTTCAAAATTCAGAGATTTTCCTTTGAGCATTGCGAATCTAAAAGCCTTTATGAAAAACATTCTCAACCCCGATCAAAAATATATTGGACACAATCCAGCCGCTTCATATGTTATGATTGCCATGTTTGTGGTCTGTTTTTTAACCATTGCCACAGGGGTATTGGCTTTTGGGATTCAAGAAGGCAAAGGAATATTCTCTTTTTTAAATGAGAGTTTTTTCAAAAAGATGAAACTTTTTAAAGAGATTCATGAAGTGTTATCTACACTCTTTATTGTTTTAATCGTAGCTCACATTGGTGGCGTTTTAAGCGATAAATTGTTGCATCCAAAACATGAAACACTTAACTCTATCATAACAGGGTATAAAGTAACCAAAGAGAACAACAGCATTCAATTGAATATGTTGCAAAAAGGGTTTGCGCTGATTATGTTTTTCGTTTTCATCGCATTTTTGGTCTTCAGTTTTATTGAACCCAAAAATATTTTGCTCGCTTCAAAGTATGAGCCAATCGATTATAAAACACAAAATGAACTTTTTGTGAGTGAGTGTGCATCGTGTCACACTCTGTATCCCTCCCAATCTTTTACCTGAAAAATCATGGCGAACATTGATGAGTGATTTGGAGAATCACTTTGGAGACGATGCATCATTAACTGAAGCAGATAACAAAAATATTTTGGATTTTTTAGTGCAAAACAGTGCCGAAAAATCAACGCAAGAAGCCAGCGTGTATATGTTGGATTCTATTGGAGATAACAATATCATTGCTATGACACAAACCACGTTTTGGAAACATCAGCATGAAAATATCCCAAAAACGCTTTTCAAACATGATAAAATTAAAAGCAAAGCCAATTGTAAAGCGTGTCACAGTGATGTAGAAAAAGGATTAATTGAAGATGACAAAATTAAAAATATTCGTAGTTTTATGTAGTATTTTTCTCTCTCTTTCTCTTTTTGCAGACAAATATGAGTATAATGGAACGCATACCTATAAAAATTTGGATTACTTAAATTTAGACAAACATCAGTATGAAAAAATCAAAGAGATTTTGATTGATTACCGAAAAGCGTATGCAAAATATTACAAAGAGAAACAAAAAGAAGAGGAAAAACTTCAAGAGCTTATGAGAAAAGAGAAGTTTGACAAACATGAATACAAAGATATTGTTGAAGAGATTTATGAGGATGCCATCTCTTTAGAGGCCAAAACATTAAAAAAAATTCATGCCATTTTAACCCAAGAACAACGCGTCAAATTTTCATACTACTTACAGGAGTGGAGAGTTGAATAAAAGAGTTTTATTGCTAGAAGATGATCTGCAAATGCAAGAGTTTATTGTGGATTATCTCAAAGATTATCACTTTGAGTGTAGCCCCTTTTCTCATCCCAAAGATGCCATAGAAGAGCTCTCTTTCAACCAAACCTATGACATTGTTATTTTGGATTTAATGTTGCCCGATATGGATGGTTTTGATGTCTTTAAAAAACTCAAATCCATCTGTAATATTCCCATTATTATCTCTTCTGCAAGAGGTGATATTGGCAACAAAATACATGGATTTGAACTGGGAGCAGATGATTATTTGTCAAAACCGTATGAACCAAGAGAGTTGGTTTTGCGTATTGAACACATCTTGAAAAAAAATCAAACCCACAAAATTACCATTGGCGATTTTATCATTGATAAACAAAACCGTGAAGTCCTTGTGGATAACTACTCCATAGATTTTACAAAAATTGAGTTTGAAATTTTTATCTTTTTGGTCAACAATGCCAACAAAATATCTTCAAGAGAGCAGATACTTCATGCTACCTCACTTGATCTTAACACGAAAAACCGAACCATTGATATGCATATTTCAAACATTCGATACAAAATTGGTGACGACTCAAAAAACCCCAAATACATCAAATCGGTGTGGGGTATTGGTTATAAGTTTGTAGGGTAATTATGTCTATCATTAAAAAAATATCCCTGCTTTTTATCCTCAGTTTCGTACTCATGCTTACTATTGGATTTTGGATTGACAGCATCAACTCTAAACGCATTAACATCTTAATCAACGACAAGTACCAAAAAGTGGCCAATGAACTCTTTACCAACATTGATAACCAAACACAATTTAATGCCTTAATTAAAGCCTATAAACTCAGAAAAACACACTATAAAGAAGATGATAACAAAGAGATACTTTACTACAAAGAGCTTACCTTTGGGCACATTTCAATCGAAAAAAAATCGTTTGAAGATGAGTTTATTATTCAAATCAAATATTTAGATGAACTGCACAGCTTCCAAACACCCGATGAAGAGAATATCAAAGAAAAAATCACACTCAACGCACTCATTTTTTTAGATGTTTTTGTTCTTTTACTCATATTTTTGTACATTTTAAAACTGCTTTCTCCGCTTAAAAAGATCACCAAAGAGATTAAAAACTTTGCCAATGGAGACTTAAGTACGCGTGTAGAAATCAGCTCAAATGATGAAATAGGTACTTTAGGAAAAACCTTTAATGCCATGGCAAGTAACCTTGAAAACCTCATTAAAACCCGTGAAGAACTTCTACGCGATATTGGGCATGAGTTGCGAACACCCATTGCCAAAGGGAAATTTGCCATTGAAAAAATAGACGATTTTTCACAAAAAAAGTTGCTCAAAAAAATATTTTCTGATTTGGAAATTTTGACCAATGAGTTAATCCAATTGGAAAAACTCAATTCTACGCAACTCAATTTGACTACGTTCCGTGCCGAAACACTGATTGTGGAGTCTTTGCAAAAACTCTATATTCAAGATGAGTCAAAAATCCATTTAGAGATTCTTCAAGATTTTAAAATTCAAGGCGATTTAGACTACCTCTCAATTGCATTAAAAAATCTCATTGACAATGCGTTAAAATATGCCCTTGAGTTACCTATTCATATCAAAGTTTTCAACCATGAAATTTCTGTGTGTAACAAAGGCGCCAAACTCTCAAAAGAGTTGGAATATTATTTAAAACCCTTTACTCAAGAGCTCTCCCAACGAGACGGTTTTGGTTTGGGATTGAGTATTGTCAATAAAATTATTGATAAACACGGTTTTCAGCTACTTTATTCTCATGAAAATGGGTTTAATATTTTTAAAATTACTTTATGATTTATATTACATATTCTGAGTCTAAATAATATTTAAAATCTATTTTTTAATGCCTTAAATTTTGTTACTTGATCTTGAATCAATTCTTTATTTTCATCTCTAGATACAAAGATTTTAAAAATATGTTCACCGTTGGTATCATAAAAAACCACACTATGAGATAATACTCCTTTGTGTGTTTTTGATACAAAAATAATTTTTTCTATATCACTTACTTTTAAATGTCCTGAAATTGAAGATGTTTTTGAATCAAAATTATAATAGCCATGCCCATAAGTTCCAGTAGGCATATTATCTTTAATTTCAATTACAAAAGATGGTGTAATTTTTATCATTAGAATCTTTCCCCATGTTGAAATGTCTTCAATGATTTCGTCAAATTTTTTGGCATCAACTGCTTTTGCTAAATCTTCATGGATATTTTGTAAAACTTCATATTCAGTCGTATTTAACATTTTTGCAATTTCTATTGTTGTAATTTCTGGATTTTCATTTAAGATTTCTTCAATCAATTTTTTCATCATTTTTTTTCCTTAACTTTAAAATTTGAAAACTTATTATAATTAATAATTTTAAACTGCCTATACCAATTGATTTTTAATAAATTCAAGATAATGTCCCTCTTCTTTTTCTAATTCACTATGACTTCCACTTTGAACAATTTTCCCTTCATCAAGTATATATATTTTATCAGCATTTTTTACTGTACTTAATCTATGTGCGATGGTAATGACTGTTTTATCTTTTAAAATTGTTTGCAAACCATTGAATAGTCTTGCTTCAGTTTGTACATCAAGTGCCGAGGTAGATTCATCAAAAATTACAATAGATGGATTTGCAATAAGCATTCTAGCTATTGACAATCTTTGCCTTTGACCACCACTTAATCTAACACCATGTTTCCCAACTATGGTGTCAAGTTTTTCATCCATATTTAATACACTTTTCTTTAACTGTGCTATGTCTAAAGCTTTATAAATATCTTCATCACTTATGCTATTATTGCCCATAGTTATGTTAAATCTTAACGTGTTATTAAACAATATTGGCATTTGGAGGACAAGAAAAAGTTCCTTTCTTAAACTCTGTTTATCCAGTTCCTCTATTTTTATATTGTTATATATAATTTCACCCTTTTTCTTTGTATAAAACCCTGCAATTACTTGTGCTAGAGTAGTTTTACCACTTCCACTTGGACCAATTAAAGCTATTTTTTCTCCCATTTTTATTTCAAGTGTTATGTCTTTTAAAATCTCTTTATTACCACTATAAGAGAAATTAATATTTTTTAATTTAATATCTAGCCCTTTTTTCTTCTCTTCAAAGGTTTTTGAACCATTTGGCTCTTTTGCAAGTTGTAAAACTTTGTTTATTCTATTTAGTGCAGCCATCGCTGTTGTATATGAATATTGTAGAGATAATAGATCTTGCACTGGTGTCATAATAAACCAAATATACCCAAACATAGCAAACATCATACCAATAGATAAATCACTATATGCAACCATAACTAAACCAGCAGCTCTTAATATTTCAAAGGCAATTAAAAATAATGTAAATGAAAACCTCTCATAAGCTACACTTTTGTAACTGTAGTCATTGGATGTGATTTGAATATTTTTTGCCTTAGAAATAGCTCTTTCAAAAAAATACTCCTCTTTATTGCTAGCTTTAATTTGACCAAAAAGATCTAAAGATTCTCCAATATTGTCTTGAAACTCTTCAATGGCTTGATTTTCTTCTTTTTTTAAACGACCAACTTGTTTTACAATTTTTTTAGAAAAAAACATTATAAGAGGTTGGATTATTATAATAAGTAAGCCTAACATAGGATGAATAGCAATAACTACAACAGTAACTGCAAGTAAAGTTAAAATTGAACTTACAAGCTTACTGGCTCCTGACATAATAAAATTATCAAGAGTATTTACATCCGTAATCAAATTTGCTGCAATTGCACCACTTCCTAAACTTTCATATTCATTCATACAAACAGCTTTTAAGTGTAAAATTAATTTTTCTCTTATTTTAAACGTTACATATTTTGCAATATTTGTAAAAATTTTTGTAATTACAACTGAGAAAATATAGTGTAAAAATCTTAGAAAAATTACGGCACAAGTCACAATAAGTATATAGTAAAAAGCATTCTGTGTTCCAAATACTTTATTTATATTCGATAAAATAATGCCCGGTTCATTTAAAAGAACCTCATCCACAAGAGCAGGAAGCATTAAAGGGATAGGAACACTAACAAGAATTGTAATAATTGTTATTACTTGTCCAACAATAAGAAGTTTTCTTTTTTCTAAAAATAGCTTCCAAATATATTTTAAATCAATATTTTTCATAAATCACTCTTTTATTTTTGTTGAATTTTATTATAAACATAATTTATTCAAAATGAAAACAAAAATGGTTTTTTGATGAAACCAGATATTTTAAAGTACTTTTAAGCTAAATACTACTCTAAATATAAAAATTATTTATAACTATTTGATGAATAATAAGCTTTTAAAATATATAAAGCAAAATTAAACTATAATCAATTTCAATAATCATTATTATATAAAGAGAAAATATGACTTATTTAGCAAGAACTAAACTTTATGAAACAGGAAAAGTTATAATTAAAGAAGAAAAAAGCAACTCTTTTATAAAACAAGTTGCAAGTATCAATAATCAGTACATAAATTTAAACATAATAAATGTAATGGTCGAGGATAATATTTATTTAAATATTGTTGATAATGAGGTCAAACAATCCTATATTCAAAAACTTCGTAGCAAAAATAAACAGCTACAAATAAGGATAATACTCCAAGGGAAACTCGAAAAATTAGACCAATCTACCAATGAAAAAAATATATATAATGAAAATGAAATAAGTGTAGAATATAAACAAGGAATTGAAGAGTCTTTATTGAACAAACAAGGCGAACATATAAAATATATATGTATAACGTTAAATGAAGAGTATCTAAATGAAAATGGCTTCTTTTCGAATATTTTTAAAGAATATTTTAGTAAAAAATTTTATGAGCCAGATTCAAAAAATAAATTTCTTGAATTATTTAATAGAGAATACACCAGTGGTCTTGATAAGATATATTTAAAAAATAAAACAATGGAAGTTATTCTTTATGTTCTTGAAGAACTTCGAAAAAAAGATGAACTTAAACTAAATGATTTAAATGAAGAGGATATACATAGAGTAAAAAAAGCAAAAATGATTTTGGACGATTCATTTCAAGAAAATATGACCATTGCTCTTTTATCAAAAAAAGTTGCTTTAAATCAAACAAAATTAAAAAAAGGTTTTAAAAAACTTTTTAATAAAACAATTCATGAATATCTTCAAGATCTAAGACTTAAAAAGGCCATGGAGTATTTAAAAACAAATAAATACTCAGTAAAAGAAGTTTCTTTGCTGGTAGGTTATACAAATCAAGGAAGTTTTTCATATGCATTTTCTAATAGATTTCAGTGTTTACCCAGAGATATTCAAAAAAAATCTGATTTGTGAAAAAATAGTTCCAATTTGTAGAAATCAATATTGATATTCATTCTTAATTTTATTATAATCCTTATCAAATTTATATGCACTGGCATATAAATACTTTAATTTTAAAAAGGATTTTTATGGAAACTAAATACACCGTAGGTATGAGTAAAGATAAAGCTCAAAAAGAGTTAGATGGTTTTTTAAATAATATAAAAACTGTAATCTTATCAACAGTTAATTCAGAAGGGGAGCCTTTTACGAGTTATTCACCCTTCGTACAAGATGAAGAAGGTAATTTTTATGTATTCGTAAGTACAGCAGTACAACACTCACATAACATGTATAATACAGGAAAAGCTCACTTACTTTTCATTGAAGATGAAAGTGCTACAAATCATATTTATGCAAGAAGAAGATTATATTTCAAAGCTAAAGCTGAAAAGTTTGAACCTCAAGATAAAAGAACCGAAAAGTTTGCAAATCTATTTGAAAAAAAACTGGGAGAACAAGCATCACTTGTTAGAAAAATGCCTGATTCAAGATTTTATAAATTAACACCATCTGAGGGAATTATAGTACTTGGGTTTGGTGCAGCATTCAATCTTGATGAATCAAACAAAAAGATTCTTAATCTTCAAACAAGGAATGGGAAAGCTCATGAAGGAACGCATGAAGAGGGGTTAAGAAAAGATGCTTAGGTTATTTAAACTATCTTTAGTTTTGGGACTAGTAAGCACTATCTCTTATGCTTCAAAAATTGTAAGCGTAGGAGGAAGTATTACAGAGACTATTGTGGCGCTTGGGCACGGGAATCAACTAATTGGTGTTGATTTATCAAGTGCTTATCCGAAGGAAATAACTTCTAAGCTTCCCAATGTTGGATATTGGTTAACTTTACCACAAGAAGGTATCCTCTCCTTAAAGCCTGAGGTTGTTATTGTTAGCAGTAAAGCAAAACCAAAAAAAGTTATTGATACTCTCACAGAATATGGTATAAAAACATATATTATAAATGATGAACCTTCACTGGATTCTGCAAAAAAGAAGATTAAACAAGTTGGAGAAATCTTAGGTGAGAGTGAAAAAGCTACTTATATTATTGCTCGAATTGAAAATAATGTTTCAAAAATAAAAGAAGAAATAAAAGGTAAAAGTAAGCCAAAGGTTTTATTCTTATTTTCAAGAGGAGAAGGAACAATTATGGCTGCAGGTACTGAAACTAAGCCAGGTGTTATGATTAATTTAGCTGGTGGCGAAAATGTAATTAATCTTAAACAATATACAAAAATCTCTTCTGAATCTATTTTAGAAATGAACCCAGATGTAATTATTGTATCAAATCATGCTGGAGAGAGTGGACTTGATGAAAATGTTGTTGCTTCTACAAATGCTGGCAAAAACAAACAAATTTACGCTATGGATATGCTTTTAATCTCTGGTTTTACAGTGAGGATGGACAGTGCTTTGCAAGACTTATCTTGTATGTTTAACAACAATAAATTATCGTATTGCAAATAAGTTTGAAAATGGTAGGTTTAAAAAAATTAACTATCTGGATATTTTTTATCTTAGTTATTTTATCAATTATTCTTAATATCACCATAGGGGCATTTAGTATCTCATTTTCACAGATATTAAAAACTTTATTAAATCCTGAAGAGAACAAAATATACTATCAAGTTTTAATAGATATTAGGTTACCAAGAGTTATCTTGGCAGTATTAATAGGTATTGCATTTGGAATATCAGGAGCAATGATGCAAACATTATTTAAAAATCCATTGGCTGATCCATCAATCATTGGAGTTTCAGCTGGAGCATCTGCAGGAGTTGTCATTTTTATGCTTCTTGGAAGTTTCCTACCTTCATTACTTTACGATGGATTTTTATCTTATCTGTCAATACCCTTTAGTGCTTTTTTAGGAGCCTTAATAACTATTTTTGCCATTTATAAATTAGCAACTATTTATAATAAAGTAGCAGTAACAGTTATGCTTTTAGCAGGTATTGCAATAAATGCTATGCTTGGAGCATTAATTGGGCTGTTTACTTATGTCAGTACAGACGAAGAACTTAAAAGCTTTACTTTTTGGACTATGGGAAGTTTAGCTAATAGTGATATAAAAATTATTTTTACAATGCTTCCCATTGTAATAGTTACTTGTATCTTTGCAATAAATAAAAAAATTGAACTGAATCTTATGCTTTTAGGTGAAGATGAAGCTAAAAATTCTGGTGTAAACTCTGAAAAACTAAAAAAATTAATTATTCTTTTTGTTTCTTTAGCAATTGGTGCAAGTGTTGCTTTTTGTGGAATTATTGGCTTTATTGGTCTTGTTGTTCCCCATATTGCAAGATTACTGGTTGGTTCAAATCACAAATTTTATTTGCCATTAAGTGCCATTTTAGGCGCATTTATTCTTTTATGGGCTGATTCACTTGCAAGAATGATAATAGCACCTGCAGAACTTCCTATAGGTATTATTACAGCATTATTAGGTGCACCATTCTTTTTATGGCTTTTAATTAAAAATAGACAAAGTACAATGAATTAAGGATATGAAGTGTATAAAATAAAGGATTTAAATTTTTCAATTCAAAAAAGAGAAATATTAAACAACATCAATACAGTAATAAAAACAAATACCTTCTTATCTATTGTTGGTCCAAATGGTTGTGGCAAATCTACATTAATTAAAACTATTAATAGAAACTTGGATATTCAAGAAGGAACTATAACTCTAAATAGTATAGATATCAGAGAGTATAGTAATAAGGAACTGGCCTTAAAAAGATCTGTTTTAAATCAATCTGTTTTCTTTCCATATAGCTTTAAAGCTATCGAGATTGTTGAAATGGGGCTTTATGCTTATGATTTAAATCTTACAGAAAAAAATGAAATTCTAAATTATATTGTAAAGAAATTAAATATAGAACCTTTAAAAGATAAAGATTATCAAGATTTATCAGGTGGAGAAAAACAAAAAATTCAGTTTGCAAGAGTTGTTGTTCAACTTTACGCCAGTAAAGAAAAAGAAAAATATCTTTTCTTGGATGAACCTACTTTAAACTTAGATATTTACTACCAATACAAAATCTTAGATTTGACAAAAGAACTTCAAAAAGATTTGAATATTGGTATTTGTGCAATACTTCACGATATAAATCAAGCCTATTTATATTCCGATGAAATAGCTATGATGAGAGAAGGTGAGATAAAATACTTTGGGAAAACAAAAGATATTTTAACGTATGAAAATATTTATGATATTTTTAAAGTTGAAAGTGAATTTGTTTACTCAAAAAGACTTAAAACAGAGATACTAATCACTACTTCATAATAAGATTTCTCCCAAATAACATTTGGAGAAATCTTATGAGTTTTTTACAATAATTACTCTATAACCTAGAATAACACACAATAGAACTTTTATATCTATTTTCTAATAGCTATATCTGTTTACTTCATGCTATTTAAAAAAATCCAATTTGTGAAGAAAGAATTCCAATTTATATAAATCAATATTGATATTCATTATTATTTTGACTATAATCACATTAAAATTATAACTTCTTAAAAAGGAAAAATTATGTACAAATTGAGTTTATTCACCGTTTTTGCTCTTGCGATGCTTGCATCAAATTCATTGGCCTCCGAAAAATTGGATGAAATAGTTGTAGTTGCAAAATCAAATAAATCCATAGAGGATTTAGCTGGAGCAAATACAATTATAACTGCAAAGGATATAGCAAAATTAAATGCTACAAATATTAAAGATATTTTAGTTAAAACTGCAGGTATCGTAGAAGGTGCAAATGAAGCTTCAATAAATGGAAGAAAAAGTATCTCTATTAGAGGAACAGATTCGAGTTATATACTCATCTTAATTGATGGCAAAAAAGTCAATCCTACAGATGGTTATATAAAACATTCTGATTATCAATATTCTTGGGTACCTATTGAAATGATTGAAAGAATTGAAGTTCTAAAAGGACCTAAAAGTTCTATTTATGGCTCTCAGGCTATTGGTGGAGTAATTAATATCATTACCAAAAAAGACTCTAGAAAATTATATGGTGAAGTAGATATTCAAGCTGGCTTTTCTTCTGCGGGAAAAGGTGGTGATGAGAAAAAAATCAGTGCAAACATAGGGGGGAATATTACAGATAAACTTTCATTTATATTAGGTGGAAGCAAAAACAATAGAGACGCACAAAGTGGTCCAGGAACTACAATGTTTGGTGTTGCTACAGACAATGCAACATATATAGAAGGAATAGAAACTACAAACGGAAATATTAAATTAAACTATAATATTGATGATACACAAAGTATTTCAGCTTCATATATAAAAGGCAAAGAGTCTCGAGAGCTTTCCGATAATCCTGACTATTATACGTTAAAAAGAGATATGTACAGTGTTTCATATGAAAAAAAATTCGAAGATATCTCTTTCAGCATAGATTATTCAAAATCAGATTCTGATTCTGAGTATGATGAAGGTACTGCAACAATGAATTATATTCATAAGCTTACGGATGATTCTTTAAAAGTTGAAACTAAAGTTTCAATGATAGAAAATAATTATATCGTTATAGGTGCAGAAACTACAAAAGAAGCTTATAAAAGAGACTATCCTAGTACAGGTATCAGAAAGTATGATTTTGAAGCCTCTTCAAATGCTTATTATATTCAAGATGAAATTGATTTAAGTGATTTTATATTGACTCTGGGAGCAAGACTTGATGATCATGAAAAATATGGAACAGAGGTATCACCTAACTTAGGTCTTGTATACAAACTCAGTGAAAATCAAAGATTAAAAGCAAGTTATGGAGAAGGTTTCAAAGCACCCTCTTTACAAGAAGCTTCATCAGAATATAATACTTATTCTCACGGTCAATATTATGGAAATGACGATTTGAAATCTGAAACTTCTAAGAGTTATGAAATTGGTTATGAATATTATGGAAAAAATACTCTATATAAAACAGCCATTTTTTCAACAAAGCTAGACAATATGATTAATGGTGAATTCATAGGCGTGGGATATCCTTATGGCCCAGGTTTTGCTGTAAATGAATATAAATATGTAAATATTGAAAAAGCAACTATAAAAGGTTTTGAAGCTGAAGTTGACTATAACTTAAATGAAAATCATATACTAAATGCAAATTATACTTACCTCAAAACTGAAGATGAATCAACAGGAAAAGAGTTACTTTTTAAACCTAAAAATACAATCAATGTCAGTTTAAGTTCTGAATTCAATCATGGTTTTTCTTCTTATATAAGTGCGAACTATATTGGAACACAGTATGATACAAATGAAAAAAAAGTTTCTGGCTATACTTTGGTTAATACTCAAATTTCTAAAAAATTATCTGATAATTTAGCGATAAGATTAGGTATAGATAATATTACTGATAAAAAGTTTGACAAAGGAGAACCATATTGGCTAAAAAGAAGATTTGCCTATATAGGGTTAAATTATAAATTCTAATTTTATTACACTATTGGAGAATTTTCTTACAATAATTTTCATCGAAAAAGAGGTTTCATATATTTTTATGTCTTCTGCTATATATATGAAATCTCTTAAAAAATACAAAAAGGAAATACCATGTTAAAACTTTCAATAGCTTTTATAACTACGATTTTTTTATTTACAGGCTGTACAAATCAAAATTTATCTACACCGCTAACTCATAATTTAGAAAAAAAAGAGGCTATATATTCAATAAAACAAGCAAAAAATATTTCTATGCAAGCGCTTGTAAATCAAGTAGAACACTATCCCGTTATTTTTGTAGGTGATCATCACAATACCCAAAAAACTCATACGTTTTTTGCACAATTTTTAAATGAGTTAGAAAAAAAAGGATATAATTTATATCTAGCAAATGAGTGGTTTACACCAGCACAAGATGAGTTATTAAAAGAGTACACTGATAATAAGTTTGATACTGCTACATTCAAAAAAAAAGTAAAATGGGATAAATTTACAAAATATAAATGGGAACATGTAGCACCACTATATGAAGCTATTAAACAAAGTGGTGGAAGACTTTATGGTATGAATATTTCTAAAAAGAATAGAGAAAAAATCTCTTTAAAACAATTTGATAAAATGAATAATGAAGAAAAAGCTTTTTATGATAGTTTAGATTTAGGTGTAACTGCACATAAACAACTTATCTCTCCATATTTAGAGCATTGCAATAAAATGCCATCAACAAGTAAAGAATCTTGCGAAGAAAGAATGTATAGAGTACAAGTTACTTGGGATACATATATGGCTCAAAATGCAGCAAAAATAGCAAAGAAAGTAATAAAAACACCAAAAGATAAACTTCTGGTTTTTGCAGGTGCTTTACATATAGAGCAAAACTTAGGTATTCCACTAAGATTTTCAAGATTAAGCAATCTTCCATTTATTACTATTTCAAATGAAAAAATCGAAAAAGATAAAGAGTTGAAAATTGATACAAAAAAAGCAGACGTAATTTATATTTATGAATAATTTATTGGCTTAAGACTCATTAGTAGAATCTTTGATAAACACTTCAACAACTTTTTTGTATAATTCCCAATTAAGAAAGAGGTTACAAAAAAATGATTGAATTAATAAACAAAAAAGAGAACATATTTGGCGATGATATTGCTTTTGTTGAGCAATGGGATTTTAGCAAAGCAAATCTGAACGAAGAGAACAGAATATTAGCCATTACACAAGTTGCCTCTATTTGTTACCAATCACCCAAAGCATTAGGAAGTGAAAGCTTATACAACAGACTTATGGCTGAAAGTATGGGACTTCCGAGTTCCTCTTTTGAGTTTGTCCCTGTGTTATTGGATCCAAACAATGAACAACATCAAGAAGTATTGGCACTGCCTTACTCCAACTCTAAAAAGTTTGGGGAGCTTGTTGAAGAGGGAAAATATCTTTTAACCAACTATCGAGCTTTGGTGTACGATTTTGAAAACAACCCAAAAAGTTACAGCTTTGATATTCGAACCATTTATAACACCCTTGAAGAGTGTGAAATCATCAAACAACACTTCAAAGTCTTTTTATATAAAGTCGATTTCCCCACCCGTTCTCAAATGGTCAGACACCGAATCAATTGGCAAGAGTTAAGCCGAAGATATGTCAGTGGGAAAAGAGTGCCTTTTGAGTTTTATATCTCTGAAAAAATGAAAGAGGTCACCTCAAATGGCAAATCCACTCAAGCTGTTATTGATTTGTGTGTTGAGCACTATTATCAAGCGTTAGAAGATGGGGTAAAACCTCAAGAAGCACGACGAATCATCCCACAAGCGGGTTACTCTCAAATTTGGGGTGGATTTATGCCTACCCAACTTGAAAACTATTTTAAACTCCGACTTGATGCTCACGCCCAATGGGAAATACAAAAAACAGCGGAAGCCATGCGAGACCTTTTAGCTTAAAGATGGTCAATTACCCATTACTTCTTAAAGAGATAGAAAAAGAGATTCAACCTCTTTTTTCTAAAGGGAAAGTCGCCAACTACATTCCAGCACTTTCCAAAGTCGATCCCAAACAATTTTCCATGACGATTCAACTCTTTGATGGCACCTCTTATGGCGTAGGCAATCAAAACAAAGCGTTCTCGATTCAAAGTATCTCAAAGGTATTCACCTTTACCTTAGCGCTTAAACATTATGGAAAAGAGTTATACCAAAGAGTCAATCATGAACCTTCAGGAAACCCCTTTAACTCTTTGGTTCAACTTGAATATGAAAATGGCATCCCAAGAAATCCTTTTATCAATGCAGGGGCAATTGTTACAACCGATTCTTTAACCTCTATTCATAAAGACTCTACATTTGAGCACATTTTAAACTTTATCAAAAAAACGTCAAACGATGAATCCATTGTTTACGATAATGAAATTTTTCATTCAGAAATGGCCAACGGATACCGAAACATGGCATTAATTAATATGATAAAAAGCTTTAACAACATTCATAACCCCATTGATGATGTCATCAAAACCTATTTCAAACAGTGTTCCATTATGATGAACACCCAACAACTGGCACAATCGATGCTTTTTTTAGCCAACCACGGCATTAATCCTTTAACCAATGAAGTCATCATCACCGAATCCCAAGCCAAAAGAATTAACTCTTTAATGCTCACTTGCGGACACTATGATGCTTCAGGAGATTTTGCTTATAAAGTGGGATTACCAGGGAAAAGTGGCGTGGGTGGAGGCATTGTTGCTGTGGTTCCTCAAAAAATGGCAATTTGCGTCTACTCTCCGCAGCTGAATTCTCAAGGCAACTCCTTAATTGGAACCAAAGCGTTAGAGCTTTTCACCACCAAAACCGGTTTGTCCATTTTTTAACAAAATTGATATATAATAACAAAAAATATAAAGGCATTAATCCCATGGCTCTTTTAAAAGTTTACGCCCTATGAGTACCTTAGAAATAGCCGATTTTATTGGTATTATCTGTTTTACTCTCAGTGGATTTTTAATTGCTGTACACTACAACCTTGATATTTTAGGGGTATTTATCTCTTCTTTTTTAACTGCTCTTGGAGGAGGAATGATTCGAGATGTACTTGCAAACAAAACGCCCTATATTTTTACCGATACCACTCCCATTATTTTAGTTTGTGCCACGGTTTTAATCGCGCTGCTTTTTAAACTGCACAAAATTACCAATTTAGAAGGAAAAACCACCTTTATCATCTCCGATGCCATTGGTTTGGTCTCTTTTGCTATTACCGGATCACTCGTTGCCATAGAAGCCAATTTTAACTTCTTAGGTGTCTTGATGTTGGCTTTTTTAACTGCTGTGGGAGGAGGAACTATCCGAGATATTTTGATCAATAAAGTCCCTTCAATCCTTGTGAGTGAATTTTATGGAACCGTAGCAATTATTGTAGGTGTTGTGATTTATTTGTTGCATCTTGTTGGACACATCAATCTTTTTGTATTGACTCTTTTGTTTATTTGCAGTGTCAGTTTAAGATTATTGGCCTATTATAAAAAGTGGCAACTGCCCAAACTCTGATTTATATGATGTATAAAGGTTCATCAATCTTTTTACTCTCTTTTCTTTTCAGTGTTTTATTAAAAATGGCTGCACCTAAAAACTCTTGAGTAATGACTCTGTTTCTTCCGCTCTCTTTTGCCACATACAAACATTGATCGGCTCTTGAAATGGTGTGTTCAATATTGCCACTATCTAATGTGTTATCAAAACTGGCTACGCCAAAAGAGGCTGTAAAATTCAACTTTTCTTGTTCATTTATCGCTATTTCTAACCGAGCAACGTCGTTTTTTATTTTATTGGCAATGATTTCACCATTTTTCAAATTGCTGTTGTGTAAAAAAATAACAAACTCTTCTCCCCCAAACCGTGCCACTATATCGGATTGTCGGACATATTTTTCTAAAAGTTGTGCTAAAGCAATAATAACATCATCTCCTACAGCGTGCCCATGGGTATCATTGATAATTTTAAAATTATCAATATCTAAAATAATAATTGTGGCTTCGATTTTATCTCTTATACTTAAAGATAACATCTTTGTAGAGGCTTCATAAAAGTATCGTCTGTTATATGAGTTGGTCATAGGATCTCGGTAGGATAACTCTTTTAATTTTTTATTTAATGCAGCCAATTTTGCATTGGTTTCGCAAAAAGTAGTTTTATCATAAATATAGAGTGCCACCAATTTTTCTTCCACTTTATAAGGCGCTAACGTAACGTTTTGTTGCATGGCATCATACACAGTATCAATCACATTACTCAGCTTAATTTTAATTAAATATTGGTGTGGATCAGTAGAGTAAAAAGAGGCACTGTTGGTAATCAATGCCGTTTTTATTTTTCTTCGTAAAATTCTTTCATTAATATTGGGAAAAAGTTCACACAAATTTTTATTAATCACATCATCCCATCTCATGTGCGTATGAATTTCAAGCCATCTGTTCCAAGCTTTTACTGACAAATTTTCATCTAAAATTAAAATTCCATTATCAATGGTATTAAAAATAATATCCTGTTTTAAATTGTCCATTTAAACCCTTTTACTGATTAAACAGCTTATTCAGTGCTTCAATAATAGCAACCGCTTCCAACTCTTTTATTTTTTGTTCCAAACTCTCTGCGCTCTCATTTTCATCTAAAGTGATCGATTTTTGTAAAATAAATTCACCTTTATCATACTCTTCATTGACAAAATGCACGGTACAGCCACTCTGCTTCTCTTTGGCCTTTATAACTGCATCATGGACATTTCTGCCATACATTCCTACCCCTCCAAATTTGGGAAGAAGTGCGGGGTGAGAGTTGATGATTCTATTCTCATAGGTTTGAATCAAATTTTTTTCTAATTTTTTCATATAACCCGATAAAAAAAGATAATCACATGCATGTTCATTTAAAACCGAAGTTATTTTTTCATCCAAATCCTCATTGGGAAAAAGATTGGCATTGATGATAAAATGGGGAATCTCTTTAGATGCTGCTTTTTTTAACACTTCTGCATTGCTGTTATTTGAAATTACCACCACAATTTCGGCATGTAATTCTTTGTTTTCACACGCTTCTTGTATGGTGTCAAAACCACTGCCATTATGTGAAGATAAAATTCCTAATCTGATCATTTAACCACCCTATTTTAAAAGCAATTATTATAGCTTCATTAAACAAAATTAAAAATAATTTTTTTCTATTACTTAATTCTTTGAGAATGGGTTAAAGCAATGGCAATGGCATCAGTAATATCCAAAGGTTTAATCTCTTGTTTCAAACCCAAAAGTCGTTTGACCATAAAGGCAACTTGCTCTTTAGTGGCTTTCCCATTTCCTGTAACGGCTTTTTTAACTTGCAAAGGAGTGTACTCATTAAAGTTTCCAAACTCTTGTAGTACTTTAAGTGAAATTGCCCCACGAAATTGCGCCAATTTAATGACACTTTTTGGATTAAACGCATAAAACATATCTTCAATAGAGACTTCATTGATAACATGTTTTTTAAAAATCATATCCAACCCTTCCGTCATCTCTACAATCTGTTCTTGTAAAATTTTTGTTTTAATTTTAATCAAACCTGCTTCAATTAATTTTGTATCTCTTCCACTCTTTTCTAAAACAGCATATCCACAGTTTCTAGTACCTGGATCGATAC
The DNA here is from genome assembly GCF_048571275.1 of Marinarcus sediminis (SeqCode). GTDB lineage: Bacteria > Campylobacterota > Campylobacteria > Campylobacterales > Arcobacteraceae > Marinarcus > Marinarcus sediminis. The sequence continues at coordinate 847,708 of NZ_CP182357.1, read as the reverse complement.
CTAAAATTTTAATACTCAATCGTACTCTTCTCCTAATCTCATCACATTATTCACATAGAGTGAAACCATTTTATTCACAGCAGTAAACTCCCTTATATTCATACATTATACATAAAACTTACCTTAAATTAAAAAATTATTCACATAAAGAATACAAAAAATAAATTGCACGAAATAAATTTATAAAACTTTGGATATAATAATTGCTAATCTTAAAACAAAGAGTTAATTTTTAATGACACATAAAGATATTTTATCTATTTTAAAACGCGAAACCACATCAGTAGATTATGAACGATTTTTAAAACAACTTATATTTAAAAAAAATCTTTCTGATGACAATTTAGCCGTATTTGAAGTGCCCAATAAATATATTGCCAACTGGATTAAAACCAAATACATCAATATCATACAACACTGCTTTGAAATCGCCGATGGAAGCAAACCAAAAATCGACATTAAACTTGCAGGTGAACGAAAAAAAACCAAAAAAGAGATTCAAGACGAACAAGAAAAAGTAACCCATTCTGAAAGTACCATGCTGAATCCTTCCTATACCTTTGAATCATTTGTCTTAGGTGCCTCAAATCAAATGGCATACAATGCCTCAGTTGCAGTGGCAAAAAAACCAGGCATTCAATACAACCCTCTGTTTATTTATGGGGGAACGGGTTTAGGAAAAACGCACCTTTTACAATCCATTGGAAATAAAGCCATTGAAAATGGTAAAACCGTTATTTACGTTACGATTGAACAGTTCATGAATGATTTTACTTTCTCAATCAAAAGTAAAAATATGGAACATTTTAGAACCAAATACAGAAAATGCGATATTTTACTCATTGATGACATCCAATTTTTAAGTGGGAAAGAGCAAACCCAAGAGGAGTTTTTTCATACCTTTAATGAACTGCACAATGCCAAAAAACAAATTGTTATGACCTCAGACCGACTTCCCTCACAAATTGCAGGCTTAGTTGATCGTTTAAAATCTCGATTTGAATGGGGATTAACCGCAGACATACAAATTCCAGGATTGGAGACAAAAATTGCCATTATTGAGAAAAAATCAGAACTCAATGGCATTGTCTTAACCCGAGATGTTATAAACTATATTGCAACCAATCTTGACAGCTCTATTCGAGAAATTGAGGGGGTATTAATTCGAATTAATGCCAGTGCGAATTTGCTCAATCAAGAGATCAATTTAGAGTTAGCACAAAGTCTGCTCAAAGAGCAAATCAAAGAGCAAAAAGAGAACATTAAACTGCCAGATATTATTACTATTGTGGCATCTGAGTTAAATATTAAACCAAGTGATATTCGTTCGCGAAAAAGAACAGCCGTTGTTGCCAATGCCAGAAGAGTTGTAATTTATCTGGCGCGAGAATTGACACACAACTCCATGCCAGACATTGCAAAATTTTTAGGAATGAAAGATCACAGTTCAATTTCGCACAATATTAAAAAAGCCAATGAGTTAATTGAAAAAGATGAAAACTTTAAATTAATCATTGAAAATTTGAAAAATAAAATCATAAATAAGGAGTGGTAGAAAAAAGTTTAACACTTTTATGTGAATAGATGTGAATATCTTTGTTAAGTTGTTCATTGGCTCTAAAGCTGATTGAATCGACAAAAACTTGCTGTTTTCATCTATTCACATGAACTACTGCTGCTACTAAAAAATTAAATAAATAAAGGGGAAAAAATGAAGTTTGTCTTAACAAAAAGCATTATAGAAAATGTTATCTCTGCAATGCAACCGTTTTTAGAAAAAAAAGACGCCAGTTCAATAACTTCACACATATATTTAGAAGTATTAGATTCTAAGCTGACACTAAAAGCAACCGATTATGAAATTGGTTTAGAATCATACATACCTGACTTAATAAACAGTGTAAATGGAAAAGCAACGGCAAATGGACAAAATCTGTTAAATATTATTAAAAGATTAAAAGAGAGTGAAATCACTTTTGAAGCTATTGATAATTCATTGATTATAAAACAAAATAAATCAAATTTTAAACTGCCAATGTATGATGCCAATGAATATCCAAGTTTCCCTAAAAATGATAACTTAAATATTTTAAACATCAATAACATCAACTTAATCAATTCAATTAAAAAAATTACTCCTGCCATTGACAACAACAATCCAAAATTTGAATTAAATGGTGCTTTAGTTGATATCAAAGAAGATAAAATAAATTTTGTTGCAACCGATACCAGAAGATTGGCTGTAACACATTTACAAAATATCTCAAATAAAGTCAATCAATTTATTATTCCTAAAAAAGCCATCATTGAAATTCAAAAGCTTTTCTTAGATGAAATCAAAATTGCTTATGACGATACCAATTTAATCATTTCAACACAAAACATGCAATTTTTCACTAAACTGATCAATGGAAAATTTCCAGATTATGAAAGAATCATTCCAAACTCTTTAAAAAACAATTTGTCTTTACCTAAAGCAATATTGATTGAATCAATTAAATTGGTTACTTCATTGTTTTCAAATATTAAGATTACCTTTACACCAAATTCAATTATATTTGAATCGTTAGATGAAGAGAGTGAATCTAAAACACAAATTGATATTGATTTAAATATCACATCTGAGTTTTATCTTGCTGTCAATGCAAAATACTTGTTAGACTTTTTGAGTTTAACAAACAATGAAAATGTAACCATTGGCTTTAATGAATCAAATTTACCATTTTATTTAGAAGATGATAAATTTTTTACAATCGTTATGCCAATTGTGCTAGAAAAATAAAAGGAAAATCATATGAGTCAAGAGTACGGCGCTAGTAATATTAAAGTTTTAAAAGGTCTTGAAGCTGTAAGAAAAAGACCGGGAATGTATATTGGTGATACCAATACAAATGGACTGCATCATATGGTTTATGAAGTTGTAGATAACTCTATTGATGAAGCCATGGCAGGGTATTGTAAAAACATAAAAATTACTATGACCAAAGATCATTGGATAAAAGTTGAAGATGACGGAAGAGGAATTCCAACGGCAATTCACCAAGGTGAAGGTATTTCTGCTGCTACAGTTGTTTTAACCGTACTTCACGCAGGTGGAAAATTTGATAAAGATACCTATAAAGTTTCTGGTGGACTTCATGGGGTTGGGGTTTCTGTTGTAAATGCGCTTTCAGAAGAGTTAAAAATGACCATTTACAGAGAAGGCAGTATTTTTTATCAAGAGTTTTCAAAAGGTATTCCTAAAGCACCTTTAGAGACCATTGGAACAAGTAAAAAAACAGGTACAACCATTGAATTTTTAGCCGATTCTTCTATTTTTGAAGTCAATACCTATGATTTTGAAGTTTTGGCAAAACGATTTCGAGAAGTGGCTTACTTAAACTCATTTATCTCTATTACGCTTAAAGATGAAATCAGAAATACAGAAAATGTCTATCACTTTGAAGGTGGACTTAAACAGTTTGTTGAAGATTTAAACAAAGATACGGCTGTTTCTGATGCAGTAGCATTTAATGACAAAATTGATGATGTTGAAGTTGATATTGCTGTTATGTATAACACAACGTATGTAGAAAAAACACTCTCTTTTGTCAATAATATCAGAACCATTGATGGTGGAACGCATGAAGCTGGTTTTAAAGCGGGACTTACCAGAAGTATTGTTAAATATCTTAATGCCAATGCAGCAGCAAGAGAAAAAGATACAAAAATTACTGGAGATGATGTTCGAGAAGGGTTAATTGCTGTTATCTCTGTAAAAGTGCCTGAACCACAATTTGAGGGACAAACAAAAGGGAAATTGGGTTCATCTTATGTTAAACCTATTTGTCAAAAACTCACTTCGGATCAATTAGATAAATATTTTGAAGAGAATCCAACCCAAGCTAAAGCGATTATGGAAAAAGCTTTAATGGCAGCACGTGGAAGAGAAGCTGCTAAAAAAGCCAGAGATTTAACTCGTAAAAAAGATGCCATGAGTGTGGGAACATTGCCTGGTAAATTGGCTGAGTGTCAAAGTAAAGATCCAGCCATTCGAGAACTTTATCTGGTGGAAGGGGACTCAGCAGGAGGTTCTGCAAAACAGGGTCGAGATAGAGTCTATCAAGCAATTTTACCACTCAAAGGTAAGATTTTAAATGTTGAAAAATCGCGATTGGATAAAATTTTAAAATCGGATGAAATCAGAAACGTAATTACGGCACTTGGTTGCGGTATTGGTGAAGATTTTGATGATGAAAAAATCAGATACCATAAAGTCATTATCATGACCGATGCCGATGTTGATGGAAGTCATATTCAAACACTTCTTTTAACATTTTTCTTCAGATTCTTAAGACCAGTGATTGAAAAAGGGTATTTATACATTGCTCAGCCACCGCTTTATCGATACAAAAAAGGTAAAAATGAGACCTATTTAAAAGACAATACGGCGTTATCAAACTTTTTAATTGAAAATGGTTTGGAGTCATTTACGTTTGAAGGTTTAGGTTATAACGACCTCTTAGACTTGTTTAAAACCGTTTCAAGATACCGAGGAATGTTAGAGCAATTGGCAAAAAGATACTCACTGATTGAAGTGCTAAAACACTTAATTGAAAACCCAGATTTGGTTAAATTGGAATTCCCAACACTCTTTGAAACCATTAAACCATTTTTAGAAGAAAAAGGGTATAACATTTTATCAAAAAGTGTTACTGAACATAAAATTCAAGTTTTTGTTCAAACCAATGAAGGTCTTGAAGAGTTAATCATTGATGATGAACTTTTTGCCTCACCATATTTCAGTGAAGCAACCTATATTTTCTCAAGATTGATTGACCGAGACATCTCTATGTTTGAGGGTCGAGATTTAATTGAAATTTTAGAAGAGATTGAAAACTTAGCAAAAAAAGGTGCTTATATCCAACGGTACAAAGGTCTTGGAGAGATGAACCCAGAACAACTTTGGGAAACAACCATGATTCCAGAAGCCAGAAGATTACTCAGAGTTACCATTGACGATGCAGAAATAGCTTCAGATACGTTCACACTGTTTATGGGTGATGAAGTAGAGCCAAGAAGAAACTATATTGAAGAGCATGCGAAAGACGTAGAACACTTAGACGTTTAGGAATTGATTCTTTTAATCAATTTCTGCGTTGGAGGAGTAATTTTTACTCCTCACGTACTTTAGTACGCTCCTTCGCAAAAACCCACCTCCGCCTTGAACTTAATCAAAATAAGCAATTCCTACATACAAAATTTTCTTCTTTGCCTTGATTATAAATAAAATAGAAACTTTTATTAGAAATACAAATATAACAATAAAGTAATTAATAAAAATATAATATAATAAATTGTTCATCAATAAGAGGGTTTAAAATGAAAAAAGTTTTAGGTTTAGATTTAGGTACAAACAGTATAGGTTTTTCTTTAAATGAAATGGTTATTGAAAATGGGCAAACAATTTTTAATGAATTGGTTTCAAATAGTATTATTTTCAGTGAATATATAAAAGCAGAAGAGAGAAGAAAATTTAGAAGTGGAAGAAGAAGAAATGAAAGAAATAGTAGGCGAAAACAGATAGTTAGAAAATTACTTTGTGATTTTGATTTTTCGGATAATACAATTATAACCCAACCGATAAAGTATTTTAATAAGCTATCACAAAATCAAAACCCGTATACATTAAGACAACAAGCAGCAAATGGTCAAAGTCTTTCAAAAGATGAGTTTACATTTGCACTTTTTACAATTATTTCACGAAGAGGTTATTCAAATCAGTTTAAAACAGAAGAATCAAAAGATGATGGAGTTATTAACGGGGCAATTTCAAAAAATAAAGCACTCTATTTTGAAAATAAATTAGCTACTCCATCATTGGTTTTAGTTCAAAAGAAAGAAAAATTTGAACAAAATGGGTTTATAAATATAGCAGTTAGGAATAAGAAAGATGATTATAACAACTCTTTGGACAGAGAACTTTGGCAAGAAGAGTTAGAAAAATTGTTAGATAGTCAAAAAAACAATCTTGAACTTTTTGAAAACAGTGAAAAATATGAAACTTTTAAAAATAAACTTTTACATGGTGTAAATGAAAACTCTTTAGGGCAATTTGAACAAAGACCTTTAAAAAGTATGGAAGGTATGGTGGGGTATTGTAGTTTTTATAATCTTTATCATCAAAATCCACAAAAAAGAGTTTCAAAATCTCATATTTCAAGTATAGAATTTACTCTCAGACAAAGAATCGAAAACTCTATTTTAGCTAATCTAATTTTTAATAGTAAAACAGGAGAAATGTTCACACCTTCAAAAGAAGATATAGATAATACAATAGAACTTTGGCTGAAAAAGCCACCGACACAAACTATCAATACAAAAAATGTATTTGATAAAGCAGGACTTAAAAATATCAAAATAAAAACTGCTGAAAAACAAGATGACACTATCTTAGATATAAAACTGCATACTCAAATTTTAGAAATATTTAAAACTGCAAACACAGATATATTTGATAAACACAGAGACTTATATACAAAAATTTTAGAAAAAATCCATTATTTTGTAAATAAAGAACAAATAATAAAAGAGATAAAAAAAGTTGATATTGGAAACATTTTAAATGATGAAACTATCGAAAAACTATCAAAAGTTGATAAAGGGACTAAAGAGTCTTATTCTTCATTTTCTTTAAAATTTATTGATGAAATTTTACAAAAATTAAGAGAAGGAGAAACTTATCAAGATAGTTTAACCAAGCTTGGATATTTTAAAAAATATTTGGATATAACACCTTACGATTACCTTCCTCCATTAAATCCATCACAAGAGGATATAAAATGGCTTGAGAAAAATGTAAAAAATTTTAAAAGAGAACATTTGTTTTATCAGCCTTTAGTTTCTCCAAATGTAAAAAGAGTTATCTCAATTCTTAGAAAACTTGTAAATGATTTGATAAAAAAACATGGGAAAATTGACCAAATCATAATAGAAACAGCAAGGGAATTAAACTCAAAAACAGAAGAAAATAATATAAAAGAATCTCAAGCTATTAGTAGAAAAGAGATTAAAGAAGCTGAAAAACTACTTGCTTCAAATAATTATGAAGTTACAAATAAAAATATAGAACGGGCAAGATTATTTACAGAACAAAAAGCAAAATGTCTTTACAGTGGAAATCCTATGACTTTGGATGAGGCTTTAGATGAAACCGTAAGCGAAGTTGAACACTTTATCCCACGAAGTAAAATATGGATAAATTCATATAAAAATAAAATTTTGGTTTTTAAAAAACACAACCAAAACAAAGGTGATAAACACCCAATAACTTATCTAAAATCAAAAAATGCTTGGGAAGATTTTACTGATAGAGTAAAAGAAAATCTAACAAATAAAAGTAAAGTATTTTGGCTTACAGATGAAGAAAATATAAATAAAAATTGGGAAAAAGAAAATCTTGAAGATAGATTTTTAAATGATACTAGAAGTGCTACAAAAATCATAGCAAACTATTTAGAGCATTATCTCTATCCAAAGCAAAATGAACATGGCAAAGGAGAGACAAACTCAAATATCATAAGAGTGACTGGAAAAGCCATAAGTGAACTCAAACGGCTTTGGGGAATAAATAAAGTACAACCTAAAAATGAAGATGATAAAAAAGACAGAAGTACACATTATCATCATACTATAGATGCTATTGTGATTTCACTTTTAAATACTTCTGCCAAAAAAGCGTTAAATGACTATTTTAAACAAAATGAAAACGGCTTTAAAACAAAAGCTATTTTGGAAAATCTTAGTGCAAGATTTCCTAAAACAAAAGATGGTATCTCTTTAGTTGATTTTGTAAAAGAAAAAGTTTCTAAATATGAAAATGATGAGTTATACATTTGCCCTATGATGAAAAAAAGAGATAATATCGTAGGATTTAAAGATGGAAATATAAAGCTTTATTGGGACGAAGATAAAAAAGAGTTTTGTCAACTTGATAAAAAACCTATAGATAAAAATCTACTTTTTGATCAAAATGGAAAAGATGTAAGTGATAGTGAGGTAGAAAAAAGAGTAGAAGTACTTACAGACTCTTTAGATTTACCAAAACAAAATAATATCAAAAAGGCAATATTAAACTACAAAGAAAAATTACTTTTAAATAGAACAAAAATCAAAAGATTAGAGGAACAAATCAAAGATTTAAAAGGTAATTTACCCAATAAAAAAGATTACATGGATACCCCTGAAACTTCAGATATAAAAGAAAAAATAAAACTTTTGACCAATGAAAAACAAACTCAAATTGAAATACAAAATGAACCTTGTTTTTTCTTAACCAATAAAGGTCAAAAGCAAATTATAAGAAATATCAAAATTAAAACAAAAGATGCCTCAAGAGTAGATAGTATCATTATCACGGATAAGACAAAACAAAACAGAGTACAAAGACTTACAAAAGAGGTTTACGATGAATTAAAATCAACTCAAACTCCTTTTGTAGCTAAACTCAATGATACAACTTTAAATGTCGATTTATATAATACTGAGAAAGGTCAAGTAATTGGTTTAAACTATTTTTCATCTATTAACAATGATATTCTTCCAAAAATATATGAAACAAAACTTCCTTTAATAAAAGATTTTAAAGATAAAATTACCATTTCTAAAGGAGATTTAATTGAAATAGAAAACATAAAAGATAATACAAAAGAATATTATGTTTTTAATGGTGGAGGGAATATTTCTAGTGGAAAAAATCAAATAGAAATTAAATCGATAAATAAAAAAGATGAAAAAAGGTTATTTGTTACATTAAATAAAGATACTATTGCCAGAAAAATATTTATGAATTATCAAGGAGATATGTCCTATGAAGAGTTTAAGAAATAATATTATAGAATTATCTCATATCAAATGGGGATTTGATAGTCTGATTAAAACAAGTGGTGTTACTCCGAGCCACGCAAGGTTTATCCTTCAATTCGGAGTTTTTTAATGTCTCTTCAAAAACTATACATCAAAAATAAATCATATCTTAGCTACAAACATAATCTTATCTCAGTAAAAATTGATGATTATGAAACAACGGTTTGCTTTGATGATATCGATACCATAATCATAGAAAACCAACAAAGTACAATAACCTCTGCTCTTTTATCTCAACTTTCAAAAGCAGATATAAGTGTGATATTTTGCGATGAAAAATTTATGCCAAGTTCTATTTTACTTGGAATCAATAAAAATAGCCGTACAACAAAAATACAAAAATCTCAAATAATCGTATCCAAACCAAAACTAAATCAAATTTGGAAGGATATTGTCACTTCAAAAGTAACTCATCAAGCCAAAATAGTAAAAAAATTAAATAAAAGTAGTGAGTATTTAGATTCTTTAATATCTAGAATAAAATCAAACGATAAAGAAAATATAGAAGCCACAGCCGCTGCGTATTATTTTAAAGAACTCTTTGGAAAAGAATTTTCAAGAAATGACCCTGAAAATATAAATAATGCCGTTTTAAATTTTGGATATGCCATTTTTAGAAGTTCTATTTGTAGGTACCTAATAGCGTATGGTTTAAATCCCGCTTTTGGCATACATCACAGCAGTGAACTCAATGCTTTTAATTTAGCAGATGATTTAATAGAGCCTTTTCGCCCTATAGTTGATGATTATGTGGCAAGAAATATAAAAAAAGAGATGGAGTTAAACAGTAAAATTAAAATAGATTTAGTAAAACTTCTTGATAATATAGTTTTGTATGATAATAAAAAAGTAACCGTATCTAACTGTATGAAAGCTATGGTAGCAAATTATCAGTCAATTTGTTTATTAAAATGTGAAGAGTTAACTCTATTTGAATTATGACGAATACAGAAGAAATAAGCAGGTATAGAAAAATGGTTTTATTTGCAATGTTTGATATGCCCACAAATACAAAAAAAGATATAAAAAAATATACAAAATTTCGTAAAAAACTTTTGGAGATGGGATTTATTATGTTCCAGTATTCTATTTATATAAGATTTTGTAGAAGTTTGGTTATGGCACAAAAATATGAAAATAAAATAGAACTAGCAGCACCAGTGGGTGGTTCTATAAGAGTTGTAAAAATCACAGAAGCACAATATAAAAATATGTTAGTTATTGAAAATTATAGAGAAAAACCAGAAAAGAAATTACTCAAACAAACACAAACTGTGCTTGTTTTTTAGTAAAAAAAACTCCATAGAACCCTTAAATACAGGGTTTTAAGCTACTCTATTATATCAAATGGGGATTTGAGAGTAGATTAAAACCATAGACATTGTTTACATTTATAACTTTTATTATATCAAATGGGGATTTGAGAGTAGATTAAAACTGTTTATTCAGGATATAGAAAAAGAGATTTATTATATCAAATGGGGATTTGAGAGTAGATTAAAACACTCATCACTTTTTCTTTAACTGTATAGATATTATATCAAATGGGGATTTGAGAGTAGATTAAAACAACTGTGTCTTCTAGGTAAACCACCAATTAATTATATCAAATGGGGATTTGAGAGTAGATTAAAACCCAATAAATCTCTAACCCTAATTGTTTTGCTATTATATCAAATGGGGATTTGAGAGTAGATTAAAACTACACAAGTGTTTGTTTCTACGCAGCGATATTATATCAAATGGGGATTTGAGAGTAGATTAAAACACAGCTCCTAATGTATCACACCTTCCATAAATTATATCAAATGGGGATTTGAGAGTAGATTAAAACATAGGAAGAGTAGTAAATAAAAGAGTAGAAAATTATATCAAATGGGGATTTGAGAGTAGATTAAAACTATACACTTAAATAAATCAGCTACAAAATGATTATATCAAATGGGGATTTGAGAGTAGATTAAAACAATGGGAATGTCTATGTCTTTAAAGTAACATTATATCAAATGGGGATTTGAGAGTAGATTAAAACGCGTGTCTAGTTTGAATATACTTGATATTCATTATATCAAATGGGGATTTGAGAGTAGATTAAAACATATGGCAAAGCACATCTCTATGATGTCAATTATATCAAATGGGGATTTGAGAGTAGATTAAAACAGAACCATATGAACAAATTCAATACTCTAATTATATCAAATGGGGATTTGAGAGTAGATTAAAACAGAGAAGACCTTTATAAGAGAAGCGAAAAAATTATATCAAATGGGGATTTGAGAGTAGATTAAAACCAATATTCGATTGATACTGTTGGTTCTATTATTATATCAAATGGGGATTTGAGAGTAGATTAAAACTAGTTTTTATTATGTCCTAACAACATAATAATTATATCAAATGGGGATTTGAGAGTAGATTAAAACAACCAAATCCATGACCCAACTACGTCAATGATTATATCAAATGGGGATTTGAGAGTAGATTAAAACGGTGGTTGGCATAATGATACTATTGTAACTATTATATCAAATGGGGATTTGAGAGTAGATTAAAACAAACTTTTGCCATTTTACTTTACCTCTCTTGATTATATCAAATGGGGATTTGAGAGTAGATTAAAACGCATATTTCACTGCATTTTTCTTTGCTGGATTATATCAAATGGGGATTTGAGAGTAGATTAAAACACAGAAAAGCAATTGAAACAGATACAATTATTATATCAAATGGGGATTTGAGAGTAGATTAAAACCTCTTATATATGCTTGTGTCGCGTTAAAATATTATATCAAATGGGGATTTGAGAGTAGATTAAAACATAAATTGCATCTTTTAAATTATCCTGTTTATTATATCAAATGGGGATTTGAGAGTAGATTAAAACAAGCACAAGATACAACACAAATTGACAATAATTATATCAAATGGGGATTTGAGAGTAGATTAAAACCATCTTTTATTTTTATTTTATCTCCAATTGATTATATCAAATGGGGATTTGAGAGTAGATTAAAACCCAAAAACGACTCACTACATTATTATTCAATTATATCAAATGGGGATTTGAGAGTAGATTAAAACCCATCTAACCATATTGCATTATTGTGCATAATTATATCAAATGGGGATTTGAGAGTAGATTAAAACGCAGGTATCACAGCAACAGCAACAAAAGCAATTATATCAAATGGGGATTTGAGAGTAGATTAAAACGAAAAAGGGGAAGACAAAAGGTACTCTCAAATTATATCAAATGGGGATTTGAGAGTAGATTAAAACACGTCATGAGGGGCTACAAACAAAAGTTTATTATATCAAATGGGGATTTGAGAGTAGATTAAAACTCAAGCCATTTGGCATGATACTAAAGAGAATTATATCAAATGGGGATTTGAGAGTAGATTAAAACCTATTTTAACATCAAGCGCACTTGACACCGATTATATCAAATGGGGATTTGAGAGTAGATTAAAACATCATAACTTTATATTCAAAAGTACCAAACATTATATCAAATGGGGATTTGAGAGTAGATTAAAACGACAGATTGTCCTTTTTGTATTATTATTTATTATATCAAATGGGGATTTGAGAGTAGATTAAAACTCATCTGTAAATGTATAAACTGCTTGGATGATTATATCAAATGGGGATTTGAGAGTAGATTAAAACACAGCCAAAGAAATATTTCTTATCTTTTTTATTATATCAAATGGGGATTTGAGAGTAGATTAAAACAACCACGCAAACGATGACGGGCTTAAAAAATTATATCAAATGGGGATTTGAGAGCAGATTAAACCCCTCCGCAATCAAAAAACATAACAATCTGCAATAAAATCAAACCCCTTTTTAAATTTCTTCTATAATGCTTTTATCTTTTGATAAAAGGAACAGTATGAGAGTTTGTGGCATAGAGTTAAAAGCCAATAATGTGGTTTTGGTGGTTTTAGATGAGCGTGAGTTTATGGATTTAAAAATAAAAAAAATTACTCTTGAAAATGATGAACAACAAGATGACATTCGGCAATTTTGTAATGATTTTTTGATTTTTTTAGAGGAGAACCGTGTTGAAAGAGTGTATATTAAAAAGCGTGCAAAAAAAGGCACGTTTGCAGGCGGTGCGGTTACGTTTAAAATGGAGGGGCTCATACAACTCAATCCTGTATGCTCAGTGGAGTTGGTTTCTGCTCAAGCGGTGAGTGCATTTGAACGAAAAAATGAACTTCTTTTGCCTCTTAAGCTAAAAAAATATCAAGAACAAGCTTATCTTACCGCGTTGAGTTCATTGTAAAAATTGTTGTATAATAACAATAAAAAGAGTTTATAATGTTTAAAATTAAATCTATTGATCATATTGTTTTAACAGTGAAAGACATTCCTAAAACCGTTGAGTTTTATACCTCTGTTTTGGGCATGGAAAAGGAGGTCTTTAAAGGCAACCGTGTGGCACTTAAATTTGGGCATCAAAAAATCAATTTGCATCAATTGGGCAATGAGTTTGAACCCAAAGCATTCAATGTCAAAGCGGGTTCGGCGGATTTGTGTTTTATCACAGAAACAAGTATTGCGGAGTTTAAAACCCATATTGAACATTTGGGTGTAGAAGTCATTGAAGGGCCTGTGAAACGAACGGGAGCCATGGGTGAAATAAACTCTATTTACCTAAGAGATTCAGATGGCAATTTAATTGAAATTGCCAATTATATTTATGAAATATAAAACACAATCCACTTTTACAATGGATTGTGCGAGTAATTAAGCTTTAAAAAGCTTATAAATGGAGCTGAAGTCCTCTTTTCCATCACCTTGCATCTTCATCTTAGAAAAGAGCTCTTTGGGCACAGCGGCGCTGTAAAGAGGTCTTTTTAAACTGTATGCCAACTCTTGCACACAATGCAAATCTTTATTAATGGCATCATTGGAAAAGTGAGGTGAAAAATCTTCATCGATGAGTTTTTGTGTTTTGGCTTTTAGCACCAGTGATTGTCCCCCGCCCACACCTAAAATCTCAAGCAGTTTGCTTTTATCAATATTACACGCTTCACCCAACGCCGTACACTCTGCAATGGTGGTCATAAATGAACCCAAACATAAGTTATTAATCAACTTCATTTTAGAAGCACTTGAGGGTTGGGGAAGGTGAAAAATGGCTTTTCCTATCTTTTCTAACAGAGGTAAGCAGTGTTTAAAAACCGACTCTTTCCCCGATGCCACAATCGTCACTTCACCGTTGAGGGCAGGCATGACGCTACCAAAAATAGGAGATTCCAAATATGCCCCCTCTTTGTGTTCCACAATATCATGGAAAGCCAATACATCTTCATAATGGTTGGTGCTCAAATCGATGATGGTTTTGCCTTTTAATGAGGCACTTAAGAGTCCATTTTCCATAGAGAAAATATTTTTTACCGCCGTTGAATCAAACATACAGATAAAAACAGTATCACATTTTTCAATTAAATCTTTAGGAGAGTCAGCTATTTTTAATCCTAAGTTTTGCGCTTTTTGCACAGTTCGGTTATATACAATGAGCTCTTCATTGACTGAAGATAATCTTTTTGCAATGGCACTGCCTAAATTGCCCAGTCCAATAAATCCTATAGGCATAAAAATCCTTTTTTATTTATTATCTTTAAAATAGGGTAATTTGTCAATAAGAAAAAGTAAAAAAGAGAAAATTTCTCTTTTTTACTGAAAATCAGTTTATTGAAGCGAGTAACTCTTCTTTTTTGCTTTTGCTTTTTCCATAAAGAAATAACAGTGCAAATATTGCTAAGCCAATGAGATATGAGATATAGTGTGTTGGTAGGTGTAAATAGCTTGCCATGATTTTAGGTAAAAACATGAATGGTACAACCAACAAGAATGAAAATCGTTCGACAAGGCTGGTTCTTGTTACAAAGAAACCTTGGGTGAAACATGCAAATGCCATCATTCCTATAAATGCACCTACAAAAATAATCAATATCTCTACGGGGCTTGTAATCCACACCCACCCTTTAGGATCAGCTGGATTCATTGGATCCACCGCAGAAATCAGAAGTAACTCAGGGTTAAAGAAAAACATAAAAGGCAAAATCGCTGTTCTTATGTCATAAATAAATCCTTGAATCCCTGTTTTAATTGGATCGGCTTTTGCAATCCCCGCTGCGGCATACGCCGCCAGCCCAACAGGTGGTGTATCATCGGCTAAAATACCAAAATAGAAGACAAATAAATGCGCTGCAATGGCTGGAATTAAAAACCCGTTGTCATGTGCAAGAATTAAAATAACGGGTGCGGTTAATGATGCCATGACAATATAGTTTGCCGTTGTAGGAAGACCCATTCCTAATACCAACGATACCGCTGCGGCTAAAATCAAGATAACATAGATATTCCCACCCGAGAGGGACTCAATAATATCAAGCAATACTTGCCCAAGTCCTGTCAGTGTAATTGAACCTACAACAATACCTGCTAATGCAGTTGCAATTGCAATAGGAACCATGTTTTTAGCCCCTGCAATCATACCTGCTAAAATATCAATAAATCCACTAAAATAAACCTCTTTGGTTAAAGGTACTTTAGTAATATAGGCTCTGAATGGGTGTTGCACTACCATTAAAAGCATTAAAAGCATAATGGCATTAAATGCTGCACTTGCTGCACTCTCTTGCAAAATCATTAACGTATACATCAAAAAGAAAATGGGAACCAAATAGTGAATACCATTCATAAATGTTTGAAATTTTGGTGGAATTTCATCGGCATTCATCCCTTTAAGACCCAACTTCAATGCTTCTAAATGCACAATATAAAAAAGCGCAAAATAGGAAACAAACGCAGGAATAAACGCGGCATAAATAACATCGGTATACGATAAACCTAAAAACTCTGCAATAATAAACGCAGCAGCACCCATAACTGGAGGCATCAATTGACCATTGGTGGATGCGGCAACTTCTACAGCACCTGCTTGTTCAGGTCTAAAACCAGTTCGTTTCATTAATGGAATGGTAAATGTTCCTGTTGTAACCGTATTTGCAATTGAACTTCCTGAAATAATTCCCGTAAACCCAGAAGCAACGACGGCTGCTTTTGCTGGTCCACCTCGGAATCGTCCTAAAAGTGAGAACGCCAAATTAATAAAATATTCCCCTGCTCCCGCTTTATCTAAAAGTGAACCAAAGAGCACGAACAGAAATACAAATCCCGTAGAAACCCCAAGAGGTACCCCAAAAATCCCCTCTGTGGTTAAAAACATATGACCAGCAAGTTTATTTAAACTTGCCCCCTTGTGAATAAGAAGTTCAGGCATATAAGGGCCAAGCATATCATACGCTAAAAACAAAATAGCAATGATAGAGAGTGCCATTCCCAATACTCGACGCCCAGTCTCAATTAAAATAACAATACCTACAAGAGCAACAATAATGTCAATTTGTAAATAATCACCCGGTCTTGTTGAAAGACTCACATAATTAATGGCAATATAAGAAGCCGTGCCCACACCAATGAGTGCCAGTGTATAACCAAACCATCTTATTTTTTCCAAAAAGTAAGGTTTTTTAAACATAGGAAAAATTAAAAATGTTAAAAGGATGGCAAAAGAGAGGTGGGTTGATCGTGCGATAGTAGAGTTAATGGGTTCAACTACAATATAGAGTTGAAACAGTGACCAAAAAAATGCGATGGTTGAGATGAGCCAAAATTCATAATGCTGCTTCCCAAAGACCCTTTGTCCCTCTAGGTCGTTGGCAATATTTTCGGCTTCGTCAATTTGTTCTTGTTCGAGTTGACCAAGTGAATGTGTTTTTTCTTTTTTTATTTCCATGAAATACCTTTTTATAGTATTTGTTATATGTAAAACAAATGAGTTAAATTGAATTAGATATAACAAAGTGTTTAAAGACCCCAGAAAGGGTCTTTAAATTATTTAATCAGACCCGTTTCTTTATAGTATTTCAATGCACCTTCATGTAAAGGAGCACTTAAACCTTCCAATAAAGACTCTTTGGTAATGTTTGAGTATGCAGGGTGTAATTTTTTGAAATCTTCAAAATTGTCTAAAATGGCTTTTACGACTGTATAAACCGCTTTATCATTTACATCTGTACTTGTTACTAATACCGCTTTTACTCCAAAAGTAGGTACACCTTCATCATTTCCTTTGTACATACCACCTGGAACATCTGCTTGAGCAAAGTAAGGGTGTTCTTTTACAAATTTATCCACTTTTTTTCCATTGATAGGTACAATTTTTACATCAACTGAGTTTGATGCATCTTTGATGTTTGCTGTTGGATGCCCAACCATGTAGAAGTAACCATCAATTTTATTGTCTCTTAATGCATCTGGCATTTCAGCTGCTTTTAATCCACCTGCAAAGGCTAAATCAGATGTTTTAATGCCCAATGCTTTAAATAAAGCCAATGCAGTTGATTCATTTCCACTTCCTGGATTTCCAAGATTGATTCTTTTACCTTTAACATCCATAATGGTATTGATATTGGCATCTTTTCGTGCTACGAAAGTGAAAAGTTCAGGATAAATGGCCATAACTGATCGAAGTTTTTCAACTTTATCCCCTTGGAATTTACCTGTACCTTGATACGCTTGATAGACCACATCACTTTGAACGGTTCCAAAATCAAGCTCACCATTTTTAATGGTATTTATATTATAAACCGATCCCCCTGTTGACTCAACAGAACATCTGATATTGGTATCTTTTTTGTATTGGTTAACCAATCGACATATTGCTCCACCTGTTGGGTAGTATGTTCCTGTGACTCCTCCTGTACCAATGGTAATAAACTCAGCTGCAAATGCTGGAATACTTAATGCACTTACGAGGGCTATAGTTGCCAATTTTTTACCTGAGAACAGGATTCCATTATATTTCATCATATTGTCTCCTTAATTAATTTTGTCCATTTTAAGTATACTATTTTTTACTGAAAATCTTCAACTAATAGTGATATTATTGTAAAAAATTATAAGAAAATAAAGTGTGTAAAAAGTGGCAAAGACCATATTTTGGTCTTTGCTGAAGGTTTTTTATTTAAAGGTAGGGTGTTTTTTTATAAATTCGGCAACTTTGTCTGTGTAGGCATATATTTTTCCACTTCTTCGCATAAATGAGTTTACAATATGGTATCCGTGGTTAAGCGCTGCAGCAATTGAACCCCCTGTATTAAAAGCAATATCTCCTGCTACGTACATGCAGTGAATATTGGTTCTGTAGTGTTCATCGTAAATGGGTTTATTATCTTCATCCAAAGCAATGCCACATTTTTTTAAGAAATCAACAGGACTTGTTCCCCCAATAGCGTAAATGATTCTATCATAAATGGTGAAATAACCATCATTAAAATTGACTCTGATTTTACCGTGTTCATTTTCAACGGATTCAATATCTGTATTCATTCTTAGTCTTAATTTCTCTTGACCATTGTACGCTCTTAATATGTTTTCATTCTCTGGATTGAGTCGACTGAACTCATTTTTTCGGTAAACCAGTGTAATATTATTGCCTTCATCAGCCAATTCATAGGCATATTCAGCCGCAGAATTTCCTCCTCCAACGACCAATATTTTTTCCCCAGTGGAGCATTTATCTAAGTTAAAATTGACATACTCTTTAATTGAGGGTGGAATTTTATAGCTTGGCATATTGGGTTTTCCCATTTTTCCAATGGCAATAACCACTGCGGTAGCTTTAAAACTTTGTGTGGCTGTGGTGATTAAAAAAAGTTCTTCTTCGTTTCTTACAATGCTTTCCACTTCTGTATTAAACGCGGTATCAATTTTTTCTTCGTCTAAAAGTTGGTCAAAAAAATCAAGAGTACTCTCTTTGGTTCCATCCATAAAAGGAATATTCCCCTCGATTAAGACACTTTGACCTTTCCAATCTTTATCAACTCTTTTATTCTCTTTATAAAATTTTCGGATAGTACTTGAGTGATTGTCTGCTTTATCAATGAGTAAAATATGTTCAATCCCGTGAACGGCAGCTTCTATTGCTGTTGCAATTCCACCTGGACCTCCCCCAATAATTACAATATCATACTTATCTGTTTTCATATCTTCCCCTTAGGTGTGCATTTTCGGAACGAATTATACAATAAATTATTAAGTTTCCAAAACAGCACAGAATAGCTGTATGAAATATATTATATTTGTAAGTATTATTTAGATAAAATGGTACTTTCAAGCAATACGAAAATAAAATTAAGATTAACTAAAAGGTAAAAAATAGATGAAATATGGTGAAAAAGAGATTGTAGAATTTGATATTAATAAAGATGAAAACTTTTGGCCAAATAAACATGAAAAGAATTACACAATAGATATTGAACTTCCAGAGTTTATGGCAAAATGTCCACGAAGTGGGTACCCTGATTTTGCAACCATTAAAATCCAATATATTCCCAATAAAACAGTCATTGAATTAAAAGCACTCAAATTGTATATTAACTCATTTATGGTTCGAGAAGTTTCACATGAAAATTCAGCCAATGAAATTTTTGACACACTTTACAGCAAACTTGAACCCAAATGGATGAAAGTTATTGCCGATTTCAAACCTCGTGGAAATGTTCACACGGTCATTGAAATAGATTCAAGTAAAATGTAAAAGGCGAATCTTGGAAAGATTGGTTACGACAAGTGAAGCGGCAAAAATATTAGGAATCTCTTTGCAAGGGGTTCACTATAGAATTAAAAGTGGGCAGCTAAAATCACTCAAACAAAGCGGGAAAACCTTTGTTTATGTGACCGAATTTTTAAAACAGAGTCCACAAGAAGAAAGCTCTTCACCCTCTTCACCTCAAGAGAGTATTCATGTCAATTATATTGTCGAAGCCAAAGATGAGCAAATCTCTCTTTTAAAACAGAGCATTGGTTTTATTAAAGAGCAGTACAAAAGTGAAATCAAACGTTTAGAGAAAAACCAAAAACGTATTATTCATGTCTTTAACTCTGAAATCAAACTGCTGCAAAGTGCGTTTAACGAAATGCGCTCTATTTACAAACCTCAAATTGAATCAAAAGCGCAAAGCACATCGGCTGAAAAAAAAGAGCAATATATCTCTATTAATGAGTTTACCCTCTATCTTAAAGAACACAATAAATCGGATCAAGATATTAAGATTATTATTCTCAATTGTGTAAAACGAAAAGATCATCGATTTATTTACAATAAAATCACCAAAAAAGTACTCATTCAAAACAGCGATTTTTCGGACTTAATTTAATAAATCATAAAATTTACTGGCAAAACAGTTCAAAATCCTTGACATTTAATACTAATTAGTATTATAATTTGACATATGGAGATTGAAATGAATATAAAGAGTGTAAAAACATACGGAACAAAAGCAGACAGTTCAATGAAGACATGGATGCAAATTTTTAGAACGTATAACAAAATCAGAGCCAAAGAGTCTCTTTATATACAATCCCATAATTTAACCATGAATCAATTCCAAGTGTTAGAGGTGCTTTATCACAGAGGCAACTTAAATGTGGGTTCTATTACCAAATTGACCATGAGCACACCGGGAAACATTACTGTGGTTGTTAAAAACCTAAAAAGAGATGGATTTATTGTCTCAATTGCAGATGAAAAAGATAAAAGAGCTTCAATTCTTTCCATTACCTCAAAAGGTAAAGATGTGATTGAAACGTTGTTTCCGCAACATGCAAAGAATTTTGAAGAGTATTTCAAAATCTTAAACAAAGAGGAAACGGAGACTTTATATGCTCTCTTAAATAAGCTACAAAAAGCACAGTAGCTTTTTTTTAAGAAAGTAATACTAATTAGTACAAAAGGAAAAACAATGAAAATTTTAAGATTAAGTTTAGCGACAATATTGACAGCAGGTGCCCTTTTTGCAGGAACATACAATGTGGATACAGCACACTCAAATGTGGGGTTTAAAGTTAAACATATGATGATTTCAAATGTTTCTGGGAAATTTAACACCTTTTCAGGCGTGATTGATTTTGATGAAAAAACCAATACTCTTAAAGCCATAAATGGAACCATTGATGTATCATCTATTAATACAGAAAATGAAAAACGTGATGCGCACTTAAAATCAGCCGATTTTTTCAATGCAGCAAAAAACCCAAAAATTACCTTTACTTTACTCAAAGTTGATGGGGACACAGCATATGGAAAATTAACCATCAATAACATTACCAAAGAGGTTGAATTTGATTTGGAAAACAATGGTTTGGCAACAGATCCTTGGGGTAATCAAAGAGTTGGAATTGAGCTAACAGGAAAAATTGACAGAAAAGATTTTGGTTTAACATGGAATAAAGCCTTAGAAGCAGGTGGTGTACTTGTAGGTGAAACGGTCAAACTCGACGTTGCTTTAGAGGGAATTTTAGTAAAATAATTTTTTGGGGGAGATACTCCTCCAATAAAAGGAGAGAGGATGTTCCCCGTTCTTTTTTTATCGCACGGTGCCCCTAACACTATTTTAAAAGAGACAATAACCAAAAAAAGTTTGAGAGCGTTAAAAAAATCTCTTGGAAAACCCAACTATATTTTAATCATATCTTCTCACTGGATAACACAGGATGTCGAGATTATAAATCCTCATGCCAATAAATTGATGTATGATTTTTATGGATTTGAACAAGCCCTTTATGAGTTCAAATATAAAATTTCAAGCAGTCCAGAAATGACCGAAGATATTGTTAAAAAATTGCCCGATTTAAAGATTCACATCAGTGACTCAAGAAGAGCGTTTGACCATGGCGTGTGGTCGGTGTTAAGCATGATATATGAAACACTAAAGATACCGGTCATACAAATGAGTCTGCCATTATGGGATGCAACAAAATTGTTTGAATATGGTGAACAATTAAAAAAACTGCGTGATGAAGCGTTGATTATTTGCAGTGGTTCGATTACGCATAATTTGTACGATATGGAGCCTCATTTTGATGCTCCCGTTAAAGAGTATGCCAAAGTGTTTAATGAAAAGATAAAAAACGCGTTAAAAGAAGGCAACAAAACATACATACTCAACCATGAAAGAATGGAGTTGTTTGCTCATAATCACCCTACCAGTGAACATTATATGCCTTTAATCATTGCTTTGGGTGCAAGTGGTAATCATATAGGTGAGTCCGTAAACAGTGAGTTTTCTCACTCCAACATTTCAATGGAGAGTTTTATTTTTAAAGGATAGATGATGTTAAAAAAAATCAGAAAAGAGAATATGTTTTTATCAAATTTGGGTTGGTTAGAGAGTCGGTTCCACTTCTCTTTTGCCGAATACCGAAATTTTGACAATATGAATTTTGGAGTATTGCGTGTATTAAACGACGACATTGTCCACCCCAACAGTGGCTTTGATATGCACCCACATAACGATATGGAGATCGTATCGTATGTGGTAAATGGTGCCATTACACACAAAGATTCAATGGGAAATGAAGAGACATTAACCCGTGGCGATGTACAATACATGAGCGCGGGAACAGGAGTGGTACACAGCGAATATAACAACAGCAGCAGTGAAGATTTACGATTGTTGCAAATTTGGATATTGCCTCCTGTAAAAGCGGTTAAACCCATTTATGGTTCAAAAAGATTTCAACCGCAAGAGCGGGCAAATCAATTTTTAAATGTGGTCTCTTCTCAAGTAGGAGAGGGGGCAATTAAAATTCATCAAGATGTCAATATCTATGTAAGTGAACTACAAAAAGGTAAAAATTTGGTGTTTGATATTGCACAGGAACGACAACTCTATTTTGTGCAAATAGAAGGTTCAAGCAGAGTCAATGAGACTCAATTGGATTTTGGCGATGCAATGGAAATTTCAGATGAAAAAACTTTGAATATTACGGCATTAGAAGATGCTCATTTTTTATTCATTGAGATGAAAAAGGCATAAAAAAAGAGTGCATAAAAAGCACTCTTCTTCAGGTACCCAAACACACTATTAAAAAAGGTGCCTTGCTATGTTCCCATCCTGGGGCGTTGCCTTTAGAAATAATTGTAAGGGGCTAAAGAAGAGCATTCAAAATACCTACATATTCTCAATGTTCTTCTTTTGGAGTGTGATTTTATCTAAAAAATCTTAAATTATGTATAAAAGCAAAAACTAGATTGTTTTTTAGGCTATAATTTTTTTATGATTTACAGTTATCTCTTTTTCAGTGCATTTATCTCCGCAACCCTTTTCCCTTTAGGCAGTGAAGCCTTACTGATTTATGATATGAATCAAGGTTATAATCTGGTTTTACTTCTGTTTTTTGCCACACTTGGAAATGTTTTGGGTGCTTGTGTGAATTACTATTTGGGATACAAAGGGGAGGCTTTTTTAGAAGAGAAGAAGTATCTTAAAAAAGAGAAAATAGAGAAATATAAACAACTCTTTGACCGATTTGGAGGATACAGCTTGCTTTTGTCGTGGGCTCCTTTAATTGGAGATCCCATTACCTTTATTGCGGGGGTATTTAAATACAATTTTAAACATTTTGTGTTAATCGTTACCGTGGCAAAATTTCTCAGATATCTGATTTTGATTCTAAGTGTGCTCTATTTTAAGTAAGCTTTTTGATTGTAGGTGCAAACGCTTTGGTGCTGACACTGACAGTATCTCCTATAGTCAAACTTTGTGCTTCATCTTGGCTTACAACTACTTCAACGAGTTGTTGCCCAATTGCAACAATCGCAACATGAATGACGTCGACTTTGACAATATCTAAGAGCTCTCCTTCAAATGAAAACTTTGCTGATCCGCTTGTTTTTAAAAGAACATCTTTTGGGTTGCCATCGCTTTGAACGGTGCCACTTTTTAAAACAATCACCCTTGAAGCCAATTTATAGATTTCACTGGGTTCATGGCTGACCATAATGGTTGTGGTATTAAAGCGTTTGTGCAGTTGCAAAATTTCATTTTGTAAGGTGTTTCTCATTTGAGGATCCAGCGCAGAAAGCGGTTCATCTAAGAGCAACAATTTGGGTTGATTCATCATGGCACGACAAAGGCTGACTCTTTGTTTCTGACCTCCACTCAGAGATTGTGGATTTCTCTCTTTGAGTGCTTCAAGTTGGGTTATCTCTAACAACTCTTGAGCAAGTTTTTTGTCTTTTTTAACAAAAAGCAGATTCTCTTCCACACTCATGTTGGGGAAAAGGGCATAATCTTGAAAAACAAAACCGATTTTTCTTTTTTGAGGAGGAAGAGAAAAGGTTTCAGAAAGCCAACTCTCTTCGTTTATTTTTAAATTTCCTGATGCGCTCTCTAATCCAGCAAGTATTCGTAAAAGGGTTGTTTTCCCACTTCCACTTTGTCCCGCAAGTGCAATAAAATCACCCTCATTTATCTCTAAATTCACCTTCAGTTGCATCTTCCCATTTGAGCCATGCAACTCTTTGTTGATGTCTATTTTAATCATTGATTTCTCTCTTTCATATAAAGGCATTTTTTTGTTTATTGTTAAAAATATAGACACTTAAAAGAACAAGGAAACTGATAATCAACATGATTCCACTGTAAATATGAGCTGAGTTGTAATCCATAATTTCTACAAATTCATAAATAGCAACTGATGCCACTTTGGTTTCTCCGGGAATGCTTCCTCCCACCATTAAAACAACACCAAACTCTCCTACTGTATGAGCAAAAGTTACAATAATGGCAGTCATTAAAGAGGGTTTAATGCTGGGAATAGCAACTTGAATGATGGTGGCCAATTTGCTTTTTCCACAAATATATGAAGCTTCAATCATATTTTTATTGATACTTTCAAAGCCACTTTGTAAAGGTTGTACCATAAAAGGCAAGGAATAAAAACAGCTTGCTACAATTAGTCCAGTAAAATTAAAGACCAATTTAATGCCAAAATAATCGTTAAAAAAAGTTCCAATTGGGGAGTTCTGTGAAAGAGCAAATAGGATATAAAAACCAATTACCGATGGGGGCAAAACAATCGGCAATGAAGTTAATGCCTCAAAAAAAGGTTTCATTTTCGATTTGGTATGAGCCAAATACCAAGCAAGAGGTAAAGAGAGAACAAATAGAATCGCGGTGGTAATAATGGCCAATTTAAATGAGATTAAAAAGGGTTCAAATGCAATATTGCTTAAGGTTTCAATCATTTAACACTTCCAAAATTGAGAGTTCACTGGCTTTAAAAAAAATGGTCACATCATCCTCTGTTTGCAAATTCATGCGTTGGGTTGATTTGGTTGTAATGATACTTTGTAAGAGCACATCGTGAACTTTTAATGTAATACTGCTTATGAGTTCTCCTTTTTCAATCGTGACGATGGTGGCTTTGATTTGGTTGGAATAACTGAACTCTCCTGCGAAATCTTTTACAATGGCCAAGTGAGTTGGTTTGACAGACAATTCGACTCTTCCTCCCACAACAATATTGGAAGCCAAATCCAGACTCATCATGGTTAAAGGAGTTCCTTTAAAATCAAAGTCAACAATATTGAGGCTTTGGACATTTTTTATTTGTGTAATTGTTGCAATGATTTTGCTCATAAAAGACCTTTAAATAATAGTTAAATTGTATGCTTTGAATGAAGCAAATATTTCGTCACCCATTTGAATATTGAGTTTATTACAGCTTGAAGAGGTGATTTTGGAGTTGATAATATCTCCTTGTCCACAATCCATGGTGATATTTCTGTTTATGCCACCATCTGAGATTTTAATGACCTTACCTTTTAAAATATTTCGTGCACTGTTGTCGCTTAATGTTTTGGTTAAAGTAATATTATTGGTTTCAATTAAAAAATTGATTTCATGATTGATGCGTAAATCTTTTTCTACAACAAATTTTTTGCTCTCAACCGCAGTGAGCGTTTGGTTTGAACGAAGATTAATGCTGAGTTCATAGTTGTCTTGAATATTGGTTGTTTTCACAAGAATACCAGAGAGTCGGCAAAAAATTGGTTCTTCATACGCTTCATCAGAGATTTGCTCATTAAAAGAGTCACCCAGTGTTTTAAAATAGTTTTTATATAAAGATGAAATTTCAAGATAGGCTTGAATAAGCTCTTTGGCATAGGCTGTAATAACCGTTCCGCCGCCACCTTTTCCACCCGTTACTTTAGTAACAAGAGGTTTATTTGAGAGTTTGTTCATTATATCAACACTGTCCCAAGCGGCTTTATAACTCATCTTCATCTCTTTGGCTGCTTTTGAAATGGAACCGTAAATTTGAATGTTTTGTAACAGTTCAATTCTTCCACGACCCACAAAACCTCGGTCACCTTTTTTTATCCAGATATTGCCATCGACATCAAATATATTTTTCATGGTCGTAATATAACACAATATATAACGTGTGTCAATAAAAAAGGCCTTGCTGGCGACTTTAACATATCAGTTAAAGTCACCAACGTTGGCACCATTTTCTCTGCTTTCCATAGAAACAGCAGCGATAAATTTTTGCGCTTTAACGCTAGGAAGCATTAAACCTTTTGATTTGTGTTCTCTGATTTTATAAACACCCTCTTCATTTTTAGAAGCGTAGTAATCATTAAAGTCTGTTGTATATGGCATATCCCAAACAATTGCCCCTTCTGTTGGACAAGCTTCAGCACATCTTGGCGCATCAGCATGATCAACACACTCAACACATGATTCTGGTTTTACATAAAAAATATCATCGTAAGGGTTTTTTTCATGTCCCTCTTCTAAAATTGCTGCAACTGGGCACTCTGAAGCACATGCTTCGCAACTTATACACTCATCAGTAATTCTAACTGCCATTTTAAATCCTTTTAACAAAATATAAAAAGATTATGCAAATATTATTCCCTTAATAAGTACCATGCGGATAAGTTGCTCTTTTTAAAATCTTTTTTGGTGTAAAACTCTTTTGCATTGGCATTATCATTGTCGCATACGAGTTGTAGTCTGTGAATATTGTGTTGCAGGGCTTTGTCTTTCATGAACTCAAGCAAATGGCTTCCTACGCCCATAGATTTGTAGTCATCACTGACCACAAAATCTTCTAAAAGCCCAGCTTTTGCACCAATAGCTGTTGAGATAATGGTTTGCATGGTCAGCATGGCAATGACTTCATCTTCAAACTTTGCGACGGCTACAATGCTCTCTTTGTTGTCAATTAAGAGTTTCAATCCCTCTTCATGTTTTTGTGCATTAAAAATAAAATCT
Source organism: Marinarcus sediminis (SeqCode) (assembly GCF_048571275.1). GTDB lineage: Bacteria > Campylobacterota > Campylobacteria > Campylobacterales > Arcobacteraceae > Marinarcus > Marinarcus sediminis. The sequence goes on along the minus strand of NZ_CP182357.1, from coordinate 820,646 downwards.
TTTTCAATACAAAAGAGTTGTTTCAGCAGTGTAATTAAAAAAGGGATATCTTTGTAACTTGCTTCACAAATTTGTAAGTTATTTTTCAATATCACTGTATTTCATCTCTTTTGTAATGGTTTTTGTTGCGGAGGATTTTTTGTATATTAACTCTACATCTTTCTCTTTTTTGATGTACTCTTTGGTGATGATACAACGATCCAAATCATTTTTTGATGGAATTTCATACTGAATTGGAAGCATCAGTTTCTCAATGATTCCTCTTAATCCTCTTGCGCCTACATCTTTTTCGTAGGCAATGGTGGCAATCTCTTCGAGAGCTTCATTATTAAACTCTAAATTCACACCATCGAGTTCAAATAAGACTTCATACTGTTTGGTAATGGCATTTTTAGGTTCGGTTAATACTTGAATTAAATCCTCTTTTGAGAGTTTATTGAGTTCTGCAATAACAGGAATACGCCCAATAAATTCAGGGATTAAACCAAAAGAAATTAACTCTTTGGCCTCTATTTCACGTGCTTGTTTCTCTTTTTCTTCTTGCGTTAAAAACCCCATTTTGATGTTTTTGGTTTTCTCTTCATCTTTTCGTAAGCCTACAAAGGCACCCCCACAAATAAACAGCACATGGGTGGTATCAAACAGCACCGTTTCGGCACTTGAGTTTTTTCGGCTTCCTTTTACTGGTACGTAAACATCTGCCCCTTCAAGAATTTTAAGTAAGCCTTGTTGTACACCCTCACCACTGACATCTCTTCCACTGGTGGCACTTTCACTTTTGTTGGCAATTTTGTCAATTTCATCAATATAGACAATGCCTCGTTTGGCTTTTTCAATATCAAAATCAGCAGCTGCTAGCAGTCGTGAAAGGATAGATTCAACGTCTTCTCCCACATATCCCGCTTCTGTTAATGCCGTAGCATCAGCAATGGCAAAAGGCACATCCATGATTTTTGCTAACGATTTTGCCAAGAGGGTTTTCCCTGAACCCGTTGGACCAATGAGTAGTATGTTTGATTTTTCAAGTTCAATATTTTTATGAATGGGTTTATCAATTCGTTTATAATGATTGTATAAAGCTACGGCCAAAACTTTTTTGGCTTCAATTTGACCAATCACATAATCATCTAAATGCTCCTTGATTTTTATAGGAACATTTAACCCTGTTTGAAACTCTTTTTTTGCTTGTTGCAGCATCTCTTTTTCTAAGACAGATGAGCACATGGTAATGCACTCATCACAGATATGTGCTTTCTCACTGCTGAATATTTTTTTAACTTCAATGATCTCTTTACCGCAAAAATCGCAATGTGTATTTTTATTATTCATGTTCTTTTATGAATTCATCGACACTCATTTTCAGATTTTCTAAATTATGAGTCTTAATGAATTTTTCCTCTTTTTTAGTCAATTCATCTTTATTTAATAGGGTTATTCCCCCTTTTAATTCCAACGTCAATTCATTGGCAACCATTCTGAATGTATCTCTTGAAAAATCAACACCCATAAAAAGATACTCTTTATTTCGTCGTAAATCTTTTAAAATAGGAGGTATCGCATAACCCCCCATGGCTTCCGTTAACCAATCTACGAAATCGGCATCTGAGATAATAAAGTTCATTTCAGGTTGAGTTGAACCCATAGGTTTAAGTAAAATGGGTAAATCTAGAGTTAACTCTTCTTTGGGAATTCGTTTGTATGTTTGTGCAGATACATCAAATTTGTATATGACAAATCGGTCGTAATCTGCGGTAATTCGTGAAATTCCAGTAATTAATATGTGTTCAACATCGGCATAAATTTTAAGTAAAGAATCGTCCATATTGGTATCGATGACATATTTGGGTTGGATGGTTTTTAACCATTGATACACTTTTGGCAGTTCGTATGTTTTTGATGTGTAGATGTGATTGGTCATTTGAACAATGAACTCTCGACCTTTTCGTTGCTCTAAACTCATGGCAGCTCTTGAATATTCATACATGAGTCTGTCACTCATGGCTCTGCCATTGTTTAAGGCTAAAATCATTGAGTCACTGTCATGTGGAAGAGAGTGCCCCTCCGTTGTTTTGGTGTTTTCAAATACACCCAAGCCTAAAAAAGGGATAATTGAACCCTCTTTGAGCTTCTCTAAAATATTATCCATGACAACCAACTCCTGTGTATGATTGGTATACCTTATTCAATTCAACCCTGATACGTTCCATATTAAAAGGGTCATTTAAATCGCTTGGCATATCGATATGATAAATTGCACCATCTTTACCGATTAAAAACAGTGCCTTTGTTAATTTATTCTCTAAGCTACCACTTACAATTTGCGTTCCGTACATCGAAGCATAGTCACAATTTATATCAAATGCTGGAATTATTTTTTTAAATGTGTAAGGAATCTCTATTTTTTCATTAAAAAGTAAGTAGGTAAATATCTCTACTTTGGCATCATCCATAAAATTATCAAAAGCGATGATTTCCTCTTTAAACGCCTCAAATGAAGGAAACGATAAAAAGATTTGAATGGATCGATTTGGACTTGCTTTTCTTATAGGCAACTCTTCACCATCAATACCTATTGCATCAATATCTTCTGCCATGTATCCTGTATCTATGAATTCATCAATTAAGTCGAACTCTTCATTGTTGTAAGTTATTTTAGATTTCATATTTTTTTATTTTATACCCTATTTGTCGCAGTGAAATTCCAAGCTCTTTTGCAGCATGTGACTGATTGCCATTGTGTCTTTTCAGTGAATTCGCAATGGCCTCTTTTTCCATATCATCTAAAGTTTTATTTTCAGTTGAAACGGCTGTTTTAGATTGTTTTTTGTCGTGAAGAGCAGGAAGCAACAGCAGCATATCGTGTTCACTGATTCCTGATTCATTGCCCATTAAAACAATTCTTTCAATGGTGTTTTCTAACTCTCTTACATTTCCAGGCCAAGGATATTGGCATAAAATTTTCATCGCTTCTTTTGTGATTTTGACACTTTTTTTATGGTTTTTAATGGCACGTTCGAGAAAAAAGTTTACCAATTGTTCAATGTCATCTCCTCTTTCTCTTACGGGTGGCAAATCAATAGGGATAACATTGAGTCGATAATATAAATCTTCTCTAAAATCACCCTCTTCTACCATTTTTTCTAAGTTTCGATTGGTTGCAGCAACGAGTCTCACATTGACTTTAATGGTTTTGCTTCCCCCCACTCTTTCAAACTCTCTCTCTTGTAAAACCCGTAAAAGTTTTACTTGTGCTGAAGCAGAAATATCCCCAATTTCATCTAAAAAAAGCGTACCTCCATGGGCGAGTTCAAATCGACCTTTTCGGGTCTCTCTGGCGTCGGTAAAGGCTCCTTTTTCATGCCCAAAAAGTTCACTTTCCAATAATGTATCTGTAATTGCAGCGCAGTTGAGTTTTATAAATGGTTCATTTTGTCGTTTACTTCTTTTGTGAATAGCTGCTGCTACAAGCTCTTTTCCTGTTCCTGTTTCTCCCCGAACCAGTACTGTTACATCAGATTGTGCAATTCGTTGAATTACTTGAAAAACCTGTTGCATTTTTGGGCTGTCTCCAATTATATCTCCAAAGTTATGCACTTTTGAATCCCACTCCATTTTATAATAAAGTTTTAACTCTTTGAGTCGCTCTTTTTCCATCTCATTCATTTGTGATGAATGAATTGTTTGTGCAAAGATTGAACTGACGATAGTTAAAATTCTAACACTGTCTTCAAACCCAATTTCTGTTGTTTTGGTTATGTTTGCACCCAATACACCTATGGTTTTGTTCTCAACCATAAGCGGAACAGCAACATAGGATTGACCGTTAAAATCACGTTTTCCTGATTTATTTAAAAAGAGTGTGTCATTGTGAATATTTTCAACAACAACTGGCTCTTTTGATTGTGCAGCCAAACCAGTGACACCTTCCCCCAGTTTATAAGAAGCTAAGTTTTTTTGAATTTTTGATAATTCAACGCCTGCCAAAACATTTAACGTATCGTCTTCCAGAATATGTACAACACAATTTTCAAGATTAAGTGTGTGTTTTAAAATCTTTAAAGATTTGTCTAGTGAAGTCGCTAAATCGTAGTGATTTGAGATAACGGATGCAATTTCATAAAGAGTGGTAAGTTCCTTGGTAGTTAAACATGAATTGCATGCAGTCTTATCAAACATAGGCATAATTGCTCCTTTTGGCAGATAATAATATGATTATAAGATAATCTGCCCATTTTATAGACAAAAAATTGTATATAAAATGTGCAACTAAGGAATTAATCAGCAAGTTTTTTGCACACTTCCTCTTTGGGTAGTTTTTTGGGTCCAGGTTGAATCCACCATCTCTCTCCATTGGAAAGTTCACACTCTCCACCCCAGTTCTCTTCGGTATCAAACTCTAATGTTTCGATTGTCTCTTCCATATCTTTTTTCGCGAAGTAGAAATAGAGTTTCCCGTCGCTTTCTCTTAACATAACTTTTGCCATTTTATCTCCTGTTTGTAAATGTTTTTTTCAAAAAAGTAATTAAAGATGAGTCTTTAAAAGCCGTTCTAAAATACCCTTTTTGAAGTTCCGTAACTAAAATACTTTTGTTCATTACGCTACTGGTAATTGGATAATCCTCTCTAAAGTGAGCACCTCGGCTCTCTTTTCTTTTTTGTGCACTTAAAATGATCGCTTCTGCTATTTCAAGTGCATTGCGCAGTTCTAAAATGGATGTAAGTTCTACGTTGTTTCGTTTCTCTTTATTGATACAGTGTAAAGAGTAAGATTCTCGTCTTAAATATTTGATATAATCAAACGCTTGGGTGAGCATTTTTTTATTTCGGATGATGCCCACTTTTTCAAACATACATTTGCCCATTGATATCCGAATGGCATTGAAGTTTTTTGACGTGTCTGAATCAAATATTTTATCAATGCTTTGAATATCTTTGATGACAATATTGTAGTCAATGGGTAAAAAATGGGTGGTTTCTGCGTGTTTGGCTGCTTTTTTGCCCGCAAGTTCTCCAAAAACAGTCCCCTCAAGCAGAGAGTTTCCACCCAATCGGTTCGCTCCATGAACACCGCTTGAAGCCATCTCTCCACAAATGTAAAGTCCTTTGAGTTTTGTTGTGACCATATTGACTTCAACCCCACCCATTGAGTAGTGAGCCACGGGTTTTATCTCTAAAAGTTCTGTTGCAATATCAACCCCACACTGATTGTATGCCGCGGCATACAAACCTGGTAAACGACTCTCCAAGGTCTCTTTGGGAATATGTCTTAAATCGATATAGACTTTATGTCCTTTATGTTGCTCTTTTAAAATCTCTTTTGAAATTTTATCTCGGGTATCAAGTTCATTGACAAAACGTTCACCATCGCTGTTGATCAAATACCCTCCTTCTGCTCTGGCCGCTTCCGTGACCAGATAGTTGGTTTTAGCAATGCCAGTTGGATGAAATTGGATAAACTCCATGTTTGACAAACTCAATCCTGCTCTTAAACACACGGCCAATAAATCTCCTGTGTAATCTTGAGCATTGGTTGAGTTTCCTCGGTACATTCCTGCATAACCACCCCCGGCAAGTACAACCGCTTTTGCTGGATAGATTAATACATTTGAATCAATTTTACGTAAAGCGACCACCCCACTGACATTGTCATGGTACTTTGCCAAATTCAGAACAAAGTTATTGACTAAAAATTCTATACCAATATCTCTCGCTTTTTTTATCAAAGCTTGGGTGATGGCTCCTCCCGTTTTATCTCCAATGAAACACGTTCGATGAGAGCTGCTTCCTCCGAAACTTCGTTGAGCGATATTGCCTTGTTCATCTCGATCAAAATTGACACCATAATCAATAAGTTTTGAGATAATTGAAGAGGCTTTTGTGCACATATAGGTGATGGCTTTTTTATCACCCAAGCCTTTAGCAGAGTTTATTGTGTCATTAATATGCTCAGTGAGTGCTTTAGAGTCGTTGCTGTCTAATACCGCATTAATTCCACCACTTGCCATTGAACTGTTTGATTTAAAGATATTGCCTTTGGTAATAATGGCAACTTTGTTTTGTTCGGTTTTGGCCTCAATTGCAGCCATTAACCCAGCAACTCCTGATCCTACAACAATGACATCATAAACCATATTATACTCTGTACATTAAATCGTAATTTGCACGTGCGGCTGATTTAAGTTTGGTTATTTCAAGATTTTTCTTGATGTGTACGGGTGCTTTAGAAGCAAAAAGTGAACTTATGATTCCTGGTGTTGAACGACAAAAGTGCAGTGCAAGTTGGATATCATTTTCAAGTATCATATTGGGATCAAGCAAGTAACCTGTTTCAGCTTTAAATGACTTCTTAAAAAGATTCATTTGCAACAAAGAGCTGCTTGAAATTACTCCAATATTGAGTCGATGAGCTGCTTGTAAAAGCGTGCAATCTTCTCCTCGTACACTTTGTGTAAGCATGGTATATATTGATGTTTTGGCAATATTAAAAGGGGTTTGCACATACTTGAATCGATGATTTTCCCCTCCCACTTTTTGAGCAACTTTAACCAAATCTTCTAAGTTGATGTGTTCAGCAGAACCTTTTTCATTAATAAAAGCATTCCACACGGCCACACCATAATATTTAATCAAGCCCATGTCGGCCATTTTCTCAAATCGTTTGAAAATCGATTCCACTTTTTTGAGGAATGTTTTGGTTCCCAATTTTTGCAGTTGCATCTCTGGATTGTGCAAGTAGTAAATATCAAAACAATCAACGCCCATGTTTTCAAGTGATTTTTTACATGACCACTCAATAAAGTCTGCACTCATACAGTGTTGATCCAATTCAATGTCCTCTTTTGTAGCAAGGTTTGCGTTTAAAATATTTTCGTCAATCCAGACATAGGGGTTTTTAGGAAAAGGGAAATCCAGTTGAATAAACCCCCCTTTTGAACAGATAATTAACTCTTCTCTGGTAACAGCTTTTTCATCTAAGAGCTCTTTTAAGGCAATTCCAATCTCTTTTTCACTTTGGCCATATCGGTAATTACTGGCGGTATCAATCAGATTTATTCCACTTTTAACGGCTTGTTTAACCCCTTCAATGTAGTGAAAAACATAGTTTTCCTCTTTATAAGGTTCTTTATTAAATGTACCCAAGCCCAATTTTGAAAATACCAAATCATTGTGTTTGATATAAAAATCTTTATAGGTTGAAAATTTTTTTGCAAAATTGTAAGTTGCTTCCGTTGTTGCTACATTCATCAGATAATCTTCTCATTTTTTTAATAAAATAGAGATAAATGAATAAGAGTTTTTCTCTTCATCTCTTTTATTTTCTAGGTTACTGCTTTATATGCAATAAGTGTTCCATTTAAGATATATAGGCTTTGTGGAGATTTTTAAGATAATAATGTGCAAAAAAAGAAGAGAGCAGTGAGAAATTTTTTTTTGAGAAAGCAGTTGTTTATTTTCCGCAACCACAACCGCATTTTGATTTTTTAATTATCTTATAGACAAAATAGAGCACAGCAGCTGCAACAATAACATATACCCAAAAATTTTCCATAAATAACTCCTGTAGGTCAGATATAAAATGTTAATACAACAGAGCTTAAGTTATGATAATAGTTATTAATATTATTCAATAAGAGTGAGTCTGCTACCTAAATTTGCCATACCTGCTTGATACACTGCACTGGTAACTACGCCATCAATCTTTTTTTCTACAAAGCTTTCTACATTATTTATATTAATTCCACCTGCAACAAGAATTTTAACGGCTGGGAAATGTTTATTTTTATACTCTACAATTTTGTCAATGCTTTCAAGCGAAAGTTTATCGAGTTGTAGAACATCGACTCCATGATGCATTAACGCTTTACTGTCTTGAATATCTTCACTCTCAACGACAATTTTTTTCTCCACCACATGGTTTTTGAGTTCTTGTAAATAGAGATAAAATGCTTCATTGGTTTTATAGACAATACGATGTGCATTAAAAAATAAAATGGTTTCGCTTAAACCCAATCGATGAGGCATTGCTCCTCCACTCATGGCAGCTTTAATGCAGAATTTTTTTGAAAAAGGAAATGTTTTTCTGGTGGTTAAAAGTTCACAATAGGGGTTGATGGCTTTGATACGTCTATTCATGTTAAACGCATACGTTGCAATTTTACAACTGTATTCTAAAAGAATTTGAGTTAAACGGTAGGCTTGATGCACCATATTGTACTCACCTTCGTAAGATAAAATCACCTCATTTTGATTTGCTTTGTCGCCACTTGGAATAAAGAAATCCACTTGACAATTAAAATGTTCAGCTATTTTAACAGACTCTTCACTGCACGATACCACGACGTCTTCTCTTGTAAAAATTTCAATTCGCGCTTTTTTATTTTTGCAATTTTGTAACGATGTGGTTAAATCAAAGTAAGGAATATCTTCTTTAATATACTCAAGCAGTTCGGTTGTTGTTAAGCTAAACATTTTAATCCTTAGGTGATTTTATCCGACTAATATAACACTAGATGCTTTAAAAATAGCATAAGCTTCTTGTGATGCTTTGATTGATAAATCTTCAATGGCTTCATTTGTTACTACTGCACAAATGATGTTTGATCCTAAAGAAAGTTTTACTTCAGAATTGACAGCACCTTTAAGTACTTCATTTACGGTTCCTTTTAAAATGTTTCTTGCAGTCGCTTTAAGTTGTTTGTTGCTTAAAATAACAGAAGAGGCTTTTATTAAAGCAGTTACCGTGTCTCCTACTTTTAGACCTAAAGAGTCCATTCCCTCTTTTGTTACTGTTGCACTGACTAAAATTGATGGAGCTACTTCGATTTTAACTTCGCTCATTACTGTTCCATCAATAATTGCAGTAATTTTACCTGTTAATTCGTTTCTTGCTGTTGTTTGCATACTAAATCCTTTGTTGATATATAAAGTTCACAGTCTAAACTGAAAACTTAACTGTGCAATGATTGATCACTGCACAGTTAAATTTTAAAGTTAAATCAATCTCTCTTTGGTATTAAACCAATGCAACGCAATAAAAAAAAGCAATGAAATGAAGACCAATACTCCACTTAACATCATTGCCAAATCATAATCTGCATCAAAGACTGCATTGTAGATTGCCAAAGAAACCGTATCGGTTTTCCCCATAATGTTTCCACCTAACATCAACGTAATACCCACTTCTCCAAGCGCTCGTGCAGAGGCAATAAGTAAGGATACAATCAAAGAGTTTTTAATTGTTGGTAATACGACCATTAAGAAAGTATATATTTCTGATCTGCCACAAATATAAGAGGCTTCTTGTATCTCTTTTGGAAATTGTTCAATGCTTGATTGTAAAGGTTTAACCATCAGTGGTAAACCGGCAATAAAAGAGGCAATAACAATGCCAGAAAAGCTAAAAATTATCTCAATGTTTGCTTTAAGTAACAATTGTCCTATTATACTGTTTTTTCCTAAAAATAGAAGTAAAAAAAATCCAACTGCAATGGGAGGAAAAATAAGTGGCATGGTAACAATAGTGTCAAGAAGCCATCTGAATTTTAACTTCTTAATGGAGAGTATATATGCTAATGGTACGCCTAAGAGCAAAAACAAAAGAGCACTGACCCCTACTGTTTTTGCACTCAATAAAACAGGAGAAAAAACCTGCTCAAATTCTATAGACATGTGCTATAGGCCAAATGTTTTAAATATCTTTTTTGATTCATCCGTTTGTAAATAGTTAACAAATTGTTCACACTCATTTTTACAATCGGGCAATTTAGCTGCAATGATTTCAATGGGTGAGTAATCATTGGCATCAATTTCAATGTATCCGCCAATTTTATCTTTGTTTTCAAGTGCTGAAGTGAGGTTTACAATCCCTACATCAACCTCTTTGGCGACCAAATAGGTCATCACTTGGGGTACAGAAGAGACAACAAGAAGTTTGTCTTTAATTGTTTTATAAAGATTTTGCTCTTTAAGAAACTCCATTCCCGCTATGCCATAAATGGCTTTTTGTGGTTGAGGCATGGCTATTTTGCGTATGTTGGTTTTGAGTAAATCGTTTGTGGTGGTAAGTTGTACTCCTTTAGCATAGGCTAAAACAACTTTTCCATAACCCAAAGTAATATACTCTTTTATGTTTAATTGGCTTTTATTTAATAGATAACTCTTATCACCAATAACCAAACCCATATCGGTTTGTTGAGATTGAGCGGTTACTTGTTTCATATTTCCAAAAAATCCATCGACATTTTGATTGTTTTTTTCATAATTTTGAATGATTTTTTGCACCACTTTTTTATAGCCAGCACCCGCTGCCACTTTTAGATCTTGGGCAAACAAAGAGAGCGTACATATACAAAGTAAAAGAAATGTTTTTTTTATCATGAGGTTTCCTTCCAAAGGGTATGTCTGGATTGCTCCAGACATACGAAGCTAAAATATTATGGTACTAAATAACCGAAGTCAGTAAAGATCGCTTTGGCTTTTTCACCTAAAATAAAATCATAAAAGGCTCTGACTTCTTGATTGTCTTGGGCATTTTTAATGATGACAATTCCTTGGTTAATAGGTGTATACAATTTTGAATCCACATCTACCCAATTGATTCCTTTTTTATACATGGCCATTTTTGGGCTATACAGTGATGATTTTGCAATAAAACCCAAATCTGCAGCAGTAAGAGCATACGTTACGGTTTGTGAAATGGATTCGGCATAAACAAATTTGTTTTCTACTTTTGCCAATACTCCACCATTTTTCATGGCTTCTACGGCTGCTTTTCCATATGGAGCTGTTTTTGGATTGGCTATGGCAATTTTTTTGATTGATGCTTCGTCAGTAAGCGCAATACCTTTCTCAAAATATTTTTTGCTGTTACTTAAAATGGCCAAACTTCCTTGTGCATAAATCACGGGTTTGGTAATGGCAATTTGTTCATCAAACAAGGCTTGAGGATATTTCATATTTGCACCCATTAAAATGTTATAAGGTGCACCATTTTTAATTTGTGCGGTTAATTTTCCTGTACTTCCAAGGGTAACTAAAACTTGAGTATCAGGGTTTGTTTTGTTAAACTCTTTGATTAAATCATCAATGGCATAACTTACATTTGCTGCTACGGCGATATTAATTTGACCTGCAAACACACTTAAACTTAAAACCAGAATTGCTAAAACTATTTTTTTCATTTTTTTTCCTTATTTTCCGATTATTACATCGGTTGCTTTGATAATGGCACTGATACTGTTCCCCATTTTGATATTCAATTTTTTAATTGAATTGGCAGTAATAACTGAGACGATTGTGTCGTTGTTTCCAACATTAATACACACTTCTCCACTGACTTCTCCTAACAGAATATTTTCGATTACTCCTTGCAGTTTATTTCGTGCACTGATGGTCAGTGTCATATCGGTTGTCACAAGCACAGAACTTGATTTAATGATGGCAATAACTTCATCTTTTATTTGCAAATCAAGCGCTTTTACTGCATCATTGGTTATGACAGAAACCAAGGTGTATCCACTTTTGAGTTTAATATAGACTTCGGCATTGACTTTGCCGTGCTGTATTAATTCAACCACTCCCTCCAACTGATTTCTTGCACTTATCCTCATCTTTTCTCCTTTGGCAGTAGTTATACTTTGATATATATAACGGTTATTAAAAAAAATCACTTCTTTAAGTAGCATTATATATTTATATATATAACGATTAGCTAAAAAAAACTAGAAGGAGACCCTCTAGTTTTTTAAAGACTATCTTACTGCGTCAAAGAAGTAATCTGTTTCACCAATGCTTTTAGTCTCTTCATCTAATTGGTCTAAGATACCATTAGTAATCCAAGTTAAAAGGTTGATTCCACCTTCATAACCACTGATAGAGTATCTATGTAAGTGGTGTCTATCAAAAATTGGGAAACCAATTCTGATTAAAGGAATTTTTGTGTCTCTGTAAAGCTCTTTACCATAAACATTACCAATCATGAAATCAACTGGCTCTGTGAATAATAATGATCTTAATGCCCATAAATCTTTACCTGGCCAGATATTACACTCGTCAGATCTGTTTGATTTGTCTAAGATGGCTCGCATTTCTGCTTCCCAACCTTTTCTAGGTGCATTGTGACATACAACATGAGTAGGAATTGAACCCATTTCTACTAAGAAAGAAACCATACCCAATAAAAAGTCAGGATCTCCCCAGATTGCAATTTTTTTACCATGCATATATGGATAAGAATCTTGCATTGCATCAACAAATTTTGCTCTTTGGTCTTTAAGTTCAGCAGGAACTTCTTTCCCTGTTAATTCAGCCAATTTCATAACAAATGCATCTGTACCACTTAAACCAATTGGATTACATGTCTCAAACGTTTGTCTCCATTTGTTTTTAATGGTTTTAGCTGTTGCAATTGATGAATACTTTTGTAAAGAGATAGTAGCTTTTGCATTGATTGCTGTTTTACCATCTTCTAATTTAGTTCCACCAGCATACAGTTTATATTCACCTGCACCCGTATCCCATTGTTCTTCATGGTCACCAATCATAATGATTTTGTCACCGAACATTTTTGAAATCTTTTTAATCTCTTTTAATGAACCTAAATAGGGTTCAAATCCAGGGATAATGTTAATTCTCTCTTCGTCAACTTTTTTCTCAACGCCTTCAGCTAATTGCTCTAAAGTTGATTTCATCATGTTGTCATACCCAGTAATGTGTGATCCAACAAAAGATGGAGTGTGTGCATGAGTGATAATAGTATTGTCTAATTCACCTTCTGCATCTTCGCGCGCTCCGATAATGAATGCATTTAAGTCATCCCCAATAACTTCTGCCATACAAGTAGTACTTACAGAGATCATTTCAGGTTTGTAAAGTGCATTACAGTTTCTGATACCATCTTTCATGTTTGACAATCCACCAAATACCGCTGCAGATTCTGACATAGAATCACTTACACATGGAGTTGGTTCTTTAAAGTGTCTTGTAAAGTATGATCTAAAGTATGCAACACAACCATGTGAACCATGTACATATGGCATTGTGTTTTCAAAACCAAGACCAACCATAATAGCACCTAATGGTTGACAAGCTTTCGCAGGGTTAACCGTAATGGCTTCTCTTGCTAAGTTTTTTTCTCTATAATCCCAAGATTTAGTCCACTCTTGAATTTCATCAACTTTTGATGAATCGATTGAACCCATGTTTCCTTCGAATTGTTTTTTGTTGTTTAAAACTTCTTGATATTCAGGTTTTAAAAACAGTTTTTGTCCGTTTACAATGTTATCTATATCTTGCATATTACGCTCCCTCTACTTCTTTGTCCCATGGAGCTTTAGTATGATCCCACACAGGAGAGTTCATAGCCAAATCCATATCTCTTGCAAAAATTGCAAATGCATCATACCCATGGTATGGACCACTGTAATCCCAAGAGTGCATTTGTCTAAATGGAAGACCCATTTTTTGGAATACATATTTCTCTTTAACCCCAGCCGCAACTAAATCAGGTTTCAATTTTCTTACAAATTCTTCTAATTCATACTCATTTGCATCGTCATAAATTAAAGTACTTCTTGATAGGTCTTCTTTAGTTCTTTTGTAATCATCACCATGAGCAAACTCATAACCTGTACCGATTACTTCCATTCCTAAATCTTCATAAGCCCCAATAACGTGTCTTGGTCTTAATCCACCCACATAAAGCATAACTTTTTTACCCTCTAACATTGGTCTGTATTTTGCAATAACAGCATCCGTCATCGCAGTATATTTCGCAATAACAGCTTCCGCTTTAGCTTGAATTTCTTCACCAAAGAATGCTGCAATTTTTCTAACAGACTCAGTTGTTTTACTTGGTCCAAAGAAGTTATATTCAATCCAAGGAATACCGAACTCTTGTTCCATATGTCTTGAAATATAGTTCATTGATCTATAACAGTGGAGTAAGTTTAATTTTGCTTTAGGAGCAATTGCTAACTCTTTATACGTTGCATCACCAGACCATTGAGCAATAACTCTTAAACCCATCTCTTCTAAGATTAATCGTGTTGACCAAGCATCTCCACCGATGTTATAATCCCCAATAATTGCTACGTCATAAGGCGTGCTTTCAAAATCTTTTCTATGTGATGTATCTGGCATAACGTGGTCTCTGATCATGTCATTTGCAATGTGGTGACCAAGAGATTGAGAAACCCCTCTGAACCCTTCACATGAAACGGCAATGGTTTGATGACCTGTCTCTTTTTTATGCACTTTAGCTACGGCTTGAATATCATCACCGATTAACCCAATTGGACACTCTGATTGAATAGAGATACCATTGTTTAATGGGAATAATTCATCAATCTCTTCTAATGCTTTTTTAAGTTTTTTATCTCCACCGAAAACGATATCTTTTTCGTTAAAATCTGTTGAGAAGTTCATTGTAACAAATGTATCAACACCTGTTGTTCCAATATAATAGTTTCTTCTCCCACCTCTTGAATATTGTCCACATCCAATTGGTCCATGAGAGATATGAATCATATCTTTAATTGGTCCCCAAACAACCCCTTTAGATCCTGCGTATGCACAACCACGTTGAGACATAACACCAGGTACAGTTTGTTTGTTACTTCTTGTTGTATCACAAGAACCTTTTACACCTTCTGGTGAATCAACACCTAAGTGTTTCGATCTGTTCTTTGCAGCTTTTGCTGGGTAAGCTTCTAATACTTCAGCAATGGCTTGTTTTTGTAGACTCTCTAATGTTTCTGGTCCCATAATTTTTCTCCTTTGAAAGAAAAAGTAGCTTACGCTACTTTTACTCTATATAGATTCATATCATCTAATTTTCTACAAATTGCTTTAGTGTCATCTCCGTCAACTGCTTTTGAGATTTCAGAAATTTGGTATTTGTTGGTATAATAAACCATTTTATAACCGTCTTTTTCTTTACATTCAGTATTTGTATAATAATCAACTAACGCAGTGTGTAAAAAAGAACCTTCAGGAATAGAGATTTCTTCTAATTTAACACCTTCTCTTGTTTCGCTTGATACAGTTACAGTTTTACCTTTTGCATCAATCCCTTCGTTTACTTTTTCAATCACCTTATCAAAACTTACATCATTACCCATATCAGCTGGGAAGTGGTATCCACATACAAACATTATATTCTCCTCTTATTATTTTTATTATTTTTTGTCTTAGTTAAAAGAAGCGTAATTACGCTTCTTCTGCTTTTTTACCTAAGTTTTCTTCGTCAACTTCTTCTTCTAAACCAAATTCCATTAATAACGCTTCTAAGTCGTCCATTTCTAATGGATTAGGAATAACTTTTAAGTCATTAGCAATGATTTTTCTTGCTAACTCTTTATATTCCATTGCTTGGTCAGATGATGGAGCGAATTCAACAACTGTCATTCTTCTTAACTCAGCTCTTTGAACGTGGTTAGATCTTGGTACGAAGTGAATCATTTGAGTTCCAATTTGCATTGCTAAGTGTTTTGCCAAATCATACTCTTTATCTGTCATACGTGCATTACAAATCAAACCAGCAAGTCTAACTCCACCAGTATTTGCATATTTTAAAATCCCTTTAGAAATGTTATTAGCTGCATACATAGCCATCATTTCTCCAGACATTACGATATAAATCTCTTGTGCTTTACCTTCTCTAATTGGCATAGCAAATCCACCACAAACAACATCCCCAAGAACGTCGTATGATACGAAATCTAAATCATCGTTATAAGCACCTTCTTCTTCAAGAAAGTTAATTGCAGTAATAACTCCTCTACCAGCACAACCAACACCTGGCTCAGGACCACCAGACTCAGTACACATAATATAACCTTCAGTGATTGTTTCATCTTCAGGATTAAATTCACCCGCACCTGGTTTACATACATCTTCTAATTCTAAATCTTCAACTGTACCAGCTTCAGAAGCCAATTGCATAATTGTAGATTGAGCTTTTTCATGTAAAATTAATCTTGTTGAATCCGCTTTTGGATCACAACCAACGATTAGAATTTTTTTACCATAATAATGGCACATTGCCGCTAAAGTATTTTGAGATGTAGTAGACTTACCAATCCCACCTTTTCCATAAAATGCTATTTGTCTTAACTCTGACATATAATCTCCTTTTGATTGTTTAATTACGTAAATGTAAATTGCATATAGTGTTCCACAAGAGAAAAAAAACGAAAAAAAATAAAAAATTTTTGATTTTTTTTAACAAACCCCTAAATCTAGGGATAATTTTTTTAAAGAATTCGCAAAACCCCTAAAATAGGATAATTTTTATCTTAATTCCATTTATGTAATTCCTTGTATATTTTTGTCAATTTTATGTTTGTAAGGTACTTACAATTTTGTATTTATGTACAAATTGTTGCTATACTTTTGTAAATAGCAAAAGGATTTCCCATGCAAAAAGAGGCAAAAATATTGTGGACAACGAATAAATAAAGAGACTTCAAGGAATATGGTGTTCCGTAGAAAATCTATCATAGAAAAAATATCTAATGATATCTGCTCTTTAAATACTTGTATATAGCCTATTAGACTTCAGTTTATTAGTAGAGTAATAAACTAATATGTACTTTTTGAATAAACGACAAATTTTTGTGCAAGCTCTTTTAATTCAGCTTTGATTTGAATTTGAAGCTGGGTATTGTTAATGTCACTTAATATATCGGCAATTTTATTTCCAATAAATTCAAACTCCTTTTCTTTCATCCCACAAGTTGTAAGTGCTGGGCTTCCTATTCTGATCCCACTTGTTATAAAAGGACTTCTCGTTTCACCTGGGACTATATTCTTATTAACGGTAATTCCAGTATTCTCCAAAGCTCTATCTGCATCTTTCCCACTAAAATCTTTATTGATAAAGGATAATAATACAAGGTGATTATCTGTTCCACCACTTACAAGTTCAAAACCCCGTGCTATTAAAACTCTCGCCAGCGTTTCAGCGTTTGCTTTTATTTGCTTGGCGTATTCTTTCCATTGTGGTTTTAGTATTTCACCAAATGCTACTGCTTTTGCAGCTATTACATTGATAAGTGGGCCACCTTGAATCCCTGGAAAAATTGCACTATTGATTTTCTTAGCAATATCCTCATTATTTGTCATAATGATTCCACCTCTTGGACCCCTTAATGTTTTGTGTGTTGTGGATGTTACAACATCGGCGTATGAAAATGGGCTCATATGCTCGCCTGCTGCTACAAGTCCAGCAATGTGTGCAATGTCAGCAAATAAAATCGCACCAACACTATCTGCTATTTCTTTAAACCTTTTAAAATCAATCTCTCTTGCATATGCTGAGGCACCACAAACTATAATTTTTGGTTTTACAATACTTGCAATATCCGCTACTCTATCGTAATTAATTCTTCCGTCAAGTTCTACACCATAAGTAAATGAATTGTAGTTTTTGCCAGAAAAGTTTGGTTTAGCGCCGTGTGTCAAGTGTCCACCGTGACTTAAATCCATCCCTAAAATTTTGTCGCCAGCTTGTAAAAGTGCAGCGTAAACGGCACCATTTGCTTGGCTTCCAGAATGTGGTTGAACATTTGCAAAACTACACCCAAATATTTTACAAACTCGATCAATAGCAAGTTGTTCTACTTGATCAGCAAATTCACATCCACTGTAATACCTTTTGTAGGGATACCCTTCCGCATATTTATTTGTAAATACACTTCCCATAGCTTGCATAACAGCTGGACTCGTGAAGTTTTCACTGGCTATCATTTCTAAATGTGTTGTTTGTCTCTCTAATTCATTCTCAATCATTCCCCAAACCACTGAATCAGCTTGTGCTAAAGTTTGTTCCTCAATAAATGCCATATTTTTTTCCTATTATTAAATTTTCTACTTTTTATAAAAAGTGCTCAAAAATAAATTTTATTCATCTTTGTGTTTTACCTACAATGGTTTCATCACTAGAGATGGTAAAATACCATTAATACTGCGTCAATATCTATGTTGTTTTAAAAACTTTCATATTGCTACCAATACATTTTAGACTTTCATTTAACTCTCCGTATATTTCTCTTATATCAAGTACCTTCACTTGATCACATTTTTGTCTAATCTCTTTTTTTGAGAAATCTAAATCATAGTTTTGAAGAAGAATATTTTCATTAAATAAGAATAGTTTAATAACTGCATATTTTTTGACTAAGGCTTCTCTCTCTTTTGTTGCAAAAACTTGGTTTAACTCTTTTGCCATATCGGCTAAACCTTGCATTTTATTGTCAGTTTGATTTTTTACATTATTATTATAAAACCGTTTCATTGAAAAATCAATCAAAACTTTATCGGCAATATCTAGAGCCATTTTATACCCTTTATTTTAAAATTATTTACTCTTCTTTGGAAAAAATAAAAGAAATTATCATGATTCGTTGTCCAAAAGATCATCTTCTTCAATCTTCTTTGCAATTATCATTGCCATTCTTTTAACCATATCAATATTTTTTTGTTCATCTTCATCATCCCAAATTTCTACAAATTTCTGATTGGCTATCTTACGCAAGAACCTTAGTGGATCATCAAATGATTCTACAGTATGACCTTCATTGATGATTGTTAACCTATCATAAAATATAGAGCATCGAACCCTATCGTCGATATAAAATTCCGTACTGCAGCCATCCGTCATAAAATAACCTTGTTCTTCTTTAAAAAAACGATCAGGATCACACATTGGCATATAGTCGTTATATCGTGTAACTTCAAAGCGTTTTGAGTCCCAGACCAAAGGTTCTTTAAGTGGAAACTCTTGTAGGCTTTCCTCTTGAGCTAATTTAATAAGTGTATATTCTAGATTTTTCATCTTATCTTTCCTTTTTTATTTATAATTGAGATAATTAGCGCATTCATATAAAAACATTGTTGAGCCTTCATACAATATATCGCTTTTATAAATATTTCCCATTGTTTTAAAAATAGGAAAACCTCGTGGGATAAATACTTTATGTTTTATGCCAGCAGTTAAAAACAAATGATCATTGGATATAACAACATCGCAATGTTCCATTTTTTCTATTACATTCTCCATATCTCCGACCATAATTTGACTCTTTGAATAAGCGTGATTAGATGTTTTATGTGTAGTAACAATTTCTATATCTGCGCCGACTTCCTCAAGAATATTTGCTAAAGTAAATGATTGGTCTGGTTCTAATGCAATTAAGAATTTGGTGTTTCCCATAAGATAACAAGTATCCAAGAGTGCATCCTTTAGTCTTTGTCTCCATTTTTTGATAACATCATTGGGCGTATATCCAAATTGTATCAACTGTTCTACAAGAAAGTCATTCGCTTCTAAACCACCAAGTGATGGGATAAAAGCAGTTTTAATATTTGGATTCTTTGATTTTAAAGTTGTAAATGTATCTTTCATAGAAGTCCCAAAAGCAAGTGCAACATCAGCATTTGCAATATTTTTAATCTCTTCTATGGATACTCCTTTGCTACTCATAAACTCATCCATCTCACCATTTAATCTATCAAATGCACTTGCAATATCAGGAATAGATATTATTTCTTCAAAACCAAATTTTTGAACAAACTGTTTAATATTTTCTAACTCTAAAACTCCAATTGATACATTGGGCAATAAAAGTATTTTACCCTTTTTGCATATTTTGTTTTCGCTACTCAATTGTTCTATGAGAGCCGATACACAGTCTGCCCATCCGCTTTCAAAAGAACCTTCGAAATCTGGAGTGTTAAGCCAAACACATGGTACCTCCAAAACAGATGCAATGCCTTTTAAATCATCTCCTTTTGTTTCAGTCAATCCAGTAGAAAATATGCCTATTAACTCAGGAGTAGCATTTTTTATAATATTTGCTACTGCTGTTTTTATTCCAAAATCGCCACCATCAAGTACTGTACTTACATCATTAACGGAAGTAGTATAAATTATCATGGGTTTATTAAAATGATTTATGAGAAATTCTTTTGTAAAACTTGCACATCCTTGTGCGCCATGCATCAATGGCAAACAATTTTTAATACCCATAAATGCCAAAGCAGCGCCCATAGGCTGTGAAAGTTTAAATGAATTTACCATTAAAGGTTTTTTTATTACATCCATGAAACCTCTTTTTTATTTATTGCGTCAAACACAGGATTGCTTATTACTTTTAATAAGTCATTTGCAAAATTAATGCTTCCTTGATAAGAGATATAACTTCTCTCTTTTACTATATCTGTATCAAAAAATGAAATCTTATTTTTTAAAGCAATAGATCTGTTTTTTCTCTCACTCAGCAAAATATCAATATCGTATGTATTGATGATATGCTCTTGCATAAGCTTAGGATCACTCATAAAAAAAGAGCTATGCACCAGATAGCTTTCAGCTTTTTCTGTATCACTGTCATCTGATTTGTCCACCGATGTTGCTATAAGTTTAATGCCAGAATCTATCAGTAGTGGAATAAATTTCCAACATTTTTCACCCTCTACATTTAATATTGCTTTTTTATTTTTGAGTTTTTCTTGAATAGGCAACAATACTTTTTGCAGTTTTTGTTCTTCTTGAAAGATGACCTCTTCGGTCTTCTTAATCAAAAGGGGATCTTTAAACTCCTGAGCAATAGCACGCAATGCATCCGAAGTATCTCGCTTGCCATTCAAAGTCACATTTACCCATGGAATAGCCCATCTCTCTTTCATCTTACGCGCAAAGGTGATGAGCGAATTTGAAGAGATTAAGACATTTAGTTTTGCTCTATGGGCATAAAAGATATTTTCCAAAGACCCTCCTGCACTAAAAGTACTTAAAACTCTGATATTAAGCTTTTCCAACAAGCGGGTATACTCTTGCATATCATCAAGCATATTATATTCACCAATTAAATTAATATCATATGGTGTAACGACAGAAGGTTCACGAGTACCAATCTTTTCAAGCAGAGAGAGAGCAGCAATCTTGCTTCCAAATTGTTCATTTCCGATAAAGCCAGGTGCATGAACTGGTATAATCGGTATATGAAGCTCTTGCTCTTTTTCATGTATTATCGCATTTATATCTTCGCCGATAAGAGCGCTAACACAAGTAGTATAGATAAATATCCCTTTTGGAGCGTATTGCTTATATACATAATCTATCCCTTTGCGCAATTTTTCTTCACACCCAAATATGAGATCATTTAACCCCATATCCGTTGTAAATATCCGCTTAAATGGGTTGCTATAGTCTTTATCTATAAGGTGAAAGGCAGCATTGGAACATGTAGCTGGTGCATGAACTATATGTACGCAATCTGTAAAAGGCATTAAAGAAAATTGAGCCCCCTGAAATGCACATTTATTTGCACTACTTCCTGGTTCTGGCTTTTCGCATGTTACTCTCTTGGTACTTCTGCTTTTTGCACAAGATTCTTCACCATATATATCTTTCAAAGTTAGTTTAATTGCCATATCAAATTTCCTTTCATCACTACTTAAAATCAAACAAACTTTAGCAATTTATTTGTAACTTAAATATTTTCTGCTTTTGTACTGCACCCTTTAGTAGTGGAACAAGTAGATGTGCCGCAACTACATCCACCACCATTTTCATAAAGATTCCAAATTTCTTCGGCACTTGGATTTGTTCCATTCACAAAATCACCATATGCTTGCAAAAAGGTAAAGCGGTAAAATGATAATCGTTGTTCATCATCTATTGCAGTAAACTCTTTAACTAAGTTTCCAAATAATCTCATAATAAGATACCTGCTAGTACGCAGAATCTCTTCATCATATTTGATATTAAAAAACTCGAAATAATCCTCTGCACAAGTAATTTTTTCGAATTCGGCCATACTTCCTTGCATTATCTCCTCCTATATCTTTCAGATTTTAAAAAGCTGCTCAGGTTCTGCATAATTTTCTTTTGCTGTAAGCTCATCAGGAGAGATACAAAATACTGCAGTACGATTTTGGTCGTGCCCTGATCTGTATTTTTCCATAAGTGACGCTGACATTGGATTTTTGTAAAACTCTGGCATGTATTTATCGAGTATTTTTTGCAAGGCGGTAGCAGCCTCTTCAAAGTCCTCAACTTTTCTTGCATTACCGAATATCATAACACTCATATATGCAGTGTCAGCTTTGCATGGCATAGGGTCACTAACTGTACCATACTCTTCAAAAACTGTGAAACTAATAGGGTTATTTTTTGAGAGAATATCTACTTTTTTCCCAGAACCCATTCCATGAAAATATACTTTTCCTTCATTCCATACGAAGTTTACTGGAACAGCATAAGGTACATTACCATCAACCATCGAGACCACCCCTACTCTAGTTTTGCTCAAAAATAGCCCTATTTTTTCTTGGTCATTACATACTCTTTGCTTATAGCGAATCTGATTCATTATATTTTTCCTTCATTATATAGTTGTTCAAGACGTGTTAAAAACATCTCCATCCATTCATTATCTTGCTTGATATACTCAGGATGTCCTAATAGGTCTTCTGTGCTTTGAACGTATCTGTCCAGCACGATTTCGTCACTACAATTTTCTACAAGTCCTTCGATAATCTCTCTCGTATTTTCCAGATGATATTGAAACCCAAAAACCCGTTTATCATATACAAAAGCTTGATGTTCACATGCATCGCTTGAGGCTAATAACTCAGCGCCCTCTGGCAATATACTAAAAGTATCACCATGCCATTGAAATACCGTAGGCTCTAGTGGAAAAAATGAGAATAGCGGTGATGACTTTGCAATTTCCGTCAAACGAACACCAAACCATCCTATCTCTTTATGCGGATTTTTAGTTACTTTTCCACCTAAAACATCCGCTATCAATTGTCCACCTAAACAGAGTCCCATTAAAATTTTCTTGTGTGTTATCGACTCTTTTATAAATATCTTTTCCGCAGCAAGCCACGGATAGATATCTTCTTCATAAATATTCATCGGGCCACCCATAACGATGAGCCAATCAAAATCTTTTTGCTGAGGCAATGGCTCATCTTTGTACATCTGCGTGCTTGTAAGCGTATGTCCATTTTTTATCGCCCACTCCAAGATGCTTCCTGGATTTTCAAATGGAACATGCTGTAAATAGTGAATTCTCATTTCTACTTACCAAACATTAAGTAACCACTCTTTGTTACGCTTGTATTCCATATCGCTAAAGAGGGTATTGGCAATCTGTTCGGCTAACCATAATGCACCTTCATATCCTACAATCGGATGTCTATAGAGACCCGCACGGTCAAAAGTAGGATAACCCACACGAACCATAGGAATATTATTATCAATAGCCGTCCAACGACCTTTTGAGTGACCAAAGATCAAGTCGAGTTTAAGACCTTTGTTTTTTATACGATCTTCTAACTCCCACATATCAGCGTTAGTTATAATCTCCATATCAAAGTCAGCTGTCTTTTTGAGATTTTCAATTCGAGGATCAACTTTATATTTACTATTATCATCACCCAAAAGGAGTACCACAGGTTGCATCGAAAGATCGATACAAAATTCAGCCAATCCTAATACTACATCTGGATGACCAAAAATTGCTACTTTTTTGTCGGCAAAAAACATATGAGCAAGGTCGGTAATAGCGTCAATTGCTTTTCCTCTTTTTTTTACTAAAGATTCTGGGATAGGCTTCCCTGTTACTTCGCTCAATTTTTGCAAAAATATATCTGTATTTCTAATGCCTATTGGCGTAGGACCAACTATAGATGGTACTTTAAATTTTTTCTCAAGATATTTAGCTGCTTTACCTCCCTCATATCGGTTGAGAGCGAATGTTGCTTTAGCGTTTGCAGTACCACGCATATCATCTATAGTAGTTCTTCCATGTGATACTGTTTTACCATCTGGCATAAGTGGAGAATCAAAATCCTCAATTTCAAATAGCACAGTTGCTTCAATGTCCATCTCTTTCAGGAGACTTTTAAGTTCCGTAACATCGCCTGGATTGACCCAGCCTGTAAAAAGATTGATTTTCTCGCTTGGTTCAGTTTTAGTAGCAAAATATTTGATCATCGCTTCAAGAGCGACATCATAACCGCTGACTTGGCTCCCTTTGAAGCTCGGTGTATGAATAGGGATAAGATGGACTTCTCTATCTGCAAATTTTTCTTTCAAAATACCATTATTAAGTTTATTAATAACTCCCTCAACATCATCCCCAATAATCTCGGTTGAACATGTTGTAATAATAGGTATAACTTTGACATTTTTATAACGCATCAATAAGACATCAACTGCTTTCTCAACGCGCCCAGCACCACCAAAGACAGCACTATCTTCATGTAGTGATGTTGAAGCGATATCAAAATTTTCTTTAAAATGTTGTGCAAATGTCATACGCACAAACATAACACAACCTTGGCCGCCATGGACGACACCTATACAATCCTCTATCCCGATACTCACATATTGAGCTCCTGCTGGTTGGCAAGTAAAAATAGGATTTATGACCCCTTGACGCTCTTTTGGCATTACCTTACATGACATGATATTCTCCTAATATTGTTTAACGGTCAGTTCTTTATTTAAAGAACCCGTTATAGTTGTATAATCGATTCTAGCTTTTAATAAGCACATAATCTCTTTTTTCTCATCGTTGCTTAAATCATTGATCCATAGATATTTCTTTTTGAAATTATCAATCAAAGAGACAGCATCTACCCAATAACATTTTAATTCGTTGGTCGAAATATCAACAGGCTCACCACACAAAAGTGATGTTGCCTGATTTAAAATATTTTCATTTTGCCTTTGACGATCCCACTCTCTTGAGTGGAATTGCCACAAGCATGTTTTCATAATATGATCTTCAAGTTGCATCACCTGATCGCGATGCACTGGATTAGTAAATTCTTCCCATTTCATTCTATACTCCTTATGCTACTACTGATTTTGGAAAATACTCAGAGTAATCTTTGTCTCTTAGTCTACTCACACAGTCATAATCACCAGTATATGCTCTTTCGTTTGGATTCTCCGATTCTTCTTCCATAAAATTCACATCAGATATACTTTTACGGGAAATACACCCTTTTTCTGTTTGAATCACATCTTTACTAATATCTATAGTTGCCAACTGATGGATAGGCGAATAGTGCGCGTTATATATATCTCTCGCAAATCGTACCCATCCCTCAAATCCCTTATATGGTCCATTATGGTAAGCATGGGCATTGAGGTATTGAATATTTTTCTTTTTCGCTACCTCTCCTGGACGAACACCTGTAAAGATAACATCGGGCTCTAGATTGTCCATCGCTTCGATACCTTCAAGTTCATTTGGATCATCGATTGCCAAGGTTCCGACTTCTGCACGAGCAATCCCTTTTTCCATATCGCCTTGATGTCCAAATTTTGTGTAAAGTGATACGACTTTTACACCCATCTCTTCATGGATAACATCTGCCCAATGCCATAGTTTTGATCCTCCAGGCCAAAGTGCAACTTTGACACCCTGAAGACGACGTTTATACCAATCAAGCTCTGGTTTCCAACGCGCAATCTCTTCGTCGATGATTTTTTGAGCACGATCTTCTATACCAAAGAAACGGCCTATTTTAAGTAGTGCATCCGAGAGTGGCTCAAAGCCAAATCCATCGATGTCTAGACGAGGAATACCGTATCTAACACGAAGTTCGTTACAGATATATTCAGCTGAACGTGCGCACTCAAGTACATTTAGGTGAGCTTTTTGCATACTTCTAAGTTCATCGTATGAGCCATTACCAGTAAATGAAGATAAAACTTGAATCCCCATTCTTTTAAAGTAGTCCACCATAATTTCATTATCACCTTGGATATTGTAATCACCCACATAGTTAATCACATAGTCGCTGTAGATTTCAGGCTCTACAGTTCCAACTTTATTGTTAATCCATGCGATATTTATTTTGTGATGTCCACCTGATTGACTCGGACCTGCAAATCCAGGAGAGTTACACACAAAGATATCCACGTCAGGTCTTTCTTTCATAACTTCTCTAGCAGTTGCTTCCATATCATCACCGATGAGTGCAGAAGAACATGTTTGATAGATTGTCATCCTTTTGACCTCTGGATGAGCGTCAAATGCCTCATTTATAGTTTTTTTAAGGAGAATATCTCCACCAAAAACGATGTGAGTCTCTTTCATATCACTAGCCCAAGTGTATTTAAGCTGGAAATTATCATTATCACTAATATAACGCTTAGTGTGCCAAGTATCGTATGTACATCCAACTGGCCCGTGACTGATATGAATAACATCTTTCATTGGTGTACCAATAACATGTTTAGCGCCACAATAAGCACAACCTCTTTCAGATATAGTTCCTGGAATAGTCGCGAGATATCCCTGAGGGAGAGCATGTGTTATATCTTCACCCTCTCCTTTAACAACCGCATGAGCTTTTCTTTCCGGAATACATTTACTACTTTCGAATTCAAAGTATGGCATTTTTTCTCCTTTTTGCTAGAATTATTTTTATTATGCTATTTTAAGTCTATACAGATTCATATCATCTAATTTTCTACAAATTGCTTTAGTGTCATCTCCGTCAACTGCTTTTGAGATTTCAGAAATTTGGTATTTGTTGGTATAATAAACCATTTTATAACCGTCTTTTTCTTTACATTCAGTATTTGTATAATAATCAACTAACGCAGTGTGTAAAAAAGAACCTTCAGGAATAGAGATTTCTTCTAATTTAACACCTTCTCTTGTTTCGCTTGATACAGTTACAGTTTTACCTTTTGCATCAATCCCTTCATTTACTTTTTCAATCACCTTATCAAAACTTACATCATTACCCATATCAGCTGGGAAGTGGTATCCACATACAAACATATTGTTCTCCTTTTATATTTTCATTGTTGTTTTTTTAAAAACTTTGCTTATGAACTAACAAAGATTGTATACCGTTATATATATTATTATATAACGGTATATAGTAATAAAGCGTACTTCTTCAAACTTTGCTTTTCGTTATATATATTTTTATATAACGGTAGGCAAAAAAAAGATTTTACGCTTCTTCTGCTTTTTTACCTAAGTTTTCTTCGTCAACTTCTTCTTCTAAACCAAATTCCATTAATAACGCTTCTAAGTCGTCCATTTCTAATGGATTAGGAATAACTTTTAAGTCATTAGCAATGATTTTTCTTGCTAACTCTTTATATTCCATTGCTTGGTCAGATGATGGAGCGAATTCAACAACTGTCATTCTTCTTAACTCAGCTCTTTGAACGTGGTTAGATCTTGGTACGAAGTGAATCATTTGAGTTCCAATTTGCATTGCTAAGTGTTTTGCCAAATCATACTCTTTATCTGTCATACGTGCATTACAAATCAAACCAGCAAGTCTAACTCCACCAGTATTTGCATATTTTAAAATCCCTTTAGAAATGTTATTAGCTGCATACATAGCCATCATTTCTCCAGACATTACGATATAAATCTCTTGTGCTTTACCTTCTCTAATTGGCATAGCAAATCCACCACAAACAACATCCCCAAGAACGTCGTATGATACGAAATCTAATTCATCGTTATAAGCACCTTCTTCTTCAAGAAAGTTAATTGCAGTAATAACTCCTCTACCAGCACAACCAACACCTGGCTCAGGACCACCAGACTCAGTACACATAATATAACCATCAGTGATTGTTTCATCTTCAGGATTAAATTCACCCGCACCTGGTTTACATACATCTTCTAACTCTAAATCTTCAACTGTACCAGCTTCAGAAGCCAATTGCATAATTGTAGATTGAGCTTTTTCATGTAAAATTAATCTTGTTGAATCCGCTT
Source organism: Marinarcus sediminis (SeqCode) (assembly GCF_048571275.1). Taxonomy (GTDB): domain Bacteria; phylum Campylobacterota; class Campylobacteria; order Campylobacterales; family Arcobacteraceae; genus Marinarcus; species Marinarcus sediminis. The sequence goes on along the minus strand of NZ_CP182357.1, from coordinate 792,860 downwards.
TTGGATCACAACCAACGATTAGAATTTTTTTACCATAATAATGGCACATTGCCGCTAAAGTATTTTGAGATGTAGTAGACTTACCAATCCCACCTTTTCCATAAAATGCTATTTGTCTTAGCACTGACATATTTTTCTCCTTTTAATTGTTTAACTACGTAAATGTAAATTGCATATAGTGTTCCCCAATAGAAAAAAATGAAATTTCTTTTTAACAAACCCCTAAATCTAGGGATAATCTTTTTAAGGAATTCGCAAAACCCCTAAAATAGGATAAATTTTATCTTAATTCAATTTATGTAATTCCTTGTATATTTTTGTCAATTTTGAAAGTTTTTTGTACTTTTTGTCTTTTTTTTCAAGATTTTTCTTTTACTGGAAGAATAAATGTGGCTATAATATTTTAAAATTGAAAGGATTATCATGAAAAAAGAAGCAAAAATTTTATGGACAAGCAATAATAAAGAAACCGCAATGAATATGATTTGTCTTTATGCCCACAATGCAAAACTCAAAGGGTGGATGGATGACGTCACCATTTTAGTTTGGGGTGCTTCTCAACAACTTATTCATGAAGATAAAGAGATTCAAGAAAAAATAAAAGCCATGATAGAAGATGGTGTTAAAGTTGTAGCGTGTTTAAAATGTGCAGAAAATCTGAATATCGTAGAGGGGTTGACCAGTTGTAATATTAATATGTTGTATACAGGAGAGCTTCTGAGTAACTGGATACAATCAGGCGAGACGGTCATCACCGTTTAAAAAAATGAATTTGAATCTTTAAGCTACTGTATAACTCTGCGTTGAAGAGCGATTATAAATAACCACGCGAAAAGTTTCCTTGTGCATTTAGCACAAGGGACTTTTCTTCCCTTGATTTATTTTGTATCTTCAATTTTAGTATTTATTTCTAAATAGTCAAACCCCAAAAACCCTTTTCTTTTTATTATTTTTACTTTGTCATCAACATTTAAACTTGATGCATACCAATAATTTTTTCTTTTTTGACCAGTTTTAATATTTAATAAAAGACTATACTCCGCCCTTGCAGTAGATGAAAAGTGTTGAGTCTCTTTTGCAATTACTTTGTACGTTTGTTCATTTATGATGCCATTATTGAATCTTGCATTAATATATTTTGGTACAGTAAAACTAATAATTGCACATATTAACAATATTAATATATAACTAAAGTTTTCTTTTTCTATTTCTTTATATAGTGGTTGATTACGAATGATATACATAGTTCTATTTTTTTCAAAATAATTAATTTTTATAAAAATGGATATTCCAAATAATATAATCGATAAAAGAACTTGTAAAAAAGTAAATAAATGATAATTAACTATATCATCATTCCAACTACTTACTAAAAAGTATGCACTTAGTGAGTAACTTAAGAGAAGAAGATAGGGTAACATTATCAATATTCCTTTAAATTATTTATATGGGAGTAAACTTTTTTCTACAGAAAACTACTTTATTATAAAAAAACTTAAAAGTCATATTTTTGTAAAGGTCAAGGCGAAGATTTAAATTTAGGATTGAGCGTATTGCTGTACGTGATTGAGTAAATTTAGAGATTCAACGCAGAGATTTGCAAAAAGATGGCTTTTGCCTAGAGGTTTTCTACTTTGTAGAGTTTCTTTCGCTCTTTCGACGATGGAATTGAGAGCATCTTTCGGTATTTTGTAATGGTACGTCGTACCATTGTAAGATTGAATTTCTCTTCAATGCTGTCTAAAATGTGTTGATCAGTGAGTGGTTCTTCTTTGTTTTCATACTCCACGAGCGATTTGATGTAGCTTTTAATGTGAGACGATGACAAATCTTTATTATCAACGGCATTGGTAAAAAAGAATTTCAGAGGATACACCCCCAATGAACACTCAATGTATTTGTTGGCTACTGCTCGGCTGATGGTAGATTCTGCAAATCCCAGTTCTGAAGCGATTTCTTGCATGGAAAATGGTTTTAACTCTCCTCCTACAAAAAAGCTGATCTGTTTTTCTACAATAATTAAGATGATTTTATATAATGTTGATTTTCTCAAATTTAATAAATTGACCAAATCTTTGGCCTCTTTGATTTTCTCTTTAATGTTTTCATTTTTTGAGTTAAACGGATCTTTTACCACAATATCGGGATAATAGGCATGATTGATTTTAATGTTAATGTCTTCACCCACTTCCACAAAAAAATCAGGAATGACTTCAATATTCGTGTTCAAATAGTTAATTGCTGGCGGATTGTTAAAATATTTGATGATATCTTTGGCATCTTCAAATCGGTGGTGCGCCGCATATTTATCTAAGTGTGCCATATCTTTGATGATTTTTTTAATAAAGGCATACAACTCATCATCGATTTTCATGTCAAGAGAATCCAATTGAAATAAAAATGACTCATTGATATCCAATGCTCCTACTCCACTTGGCTCCAGTTGCGAAAATCGTTGACGAATGGATTCTACATACTCTTTATAGACACTGCATGTAATGGCTATTTGTTCAATATCACCTTCAAAATAGCCCTGTTCATTGATATCACAAAGAATTTCCATTGCCACTTTTTGTGAGTTGGGTGTGGGGAAAATGGGTGCACAAATTTGTTCACTGATTTTGTCATTCAATGAGATATTATAAATGGCCAAAGACTCGACAAATTCTCCACTAACCCCATTAGATGTGAAGTTACTGTAAAACTCTTTTGGTCTTTTAATCTCTAAAAAAGGATTTTCATAAGAGACATTTTTTAGGTGCTTCTCTAGGTCTTGAAGTGAGTATTGCAGCATTGGAAGCCACAATTTTAAAGATAGGTTTAAATTTTGCTTCTGTGCAACAGATGTGTTTAATGTTTGTGCCATAGTGTAATTATGTCTGAATTCTAAACGAATTCAGACATAAAATTGTATATTTTTTAATACTTAATTCTAACAATACCGTTAGGTTTAATGATTTTCATTTGACAAGAAAGTCTTGTTTTGTCTGTACACGTTCCAGCACATACTTCTTTAATGACTTTTTTCTCTTTTTCATTAATTTCTGAAATAAATTCCATACCTTGCTCAATTTCAACGACACATGTTCCACACTCTCCATCTCTACACCCAAATGGTAAAGCTGATCCAGATGCTTCAACTACGTCTTGAATTGTACTCCCTGGTTGTACATTGATTGCTAAAAAATCATTTACTATTTCTACTCTTGTTGTCATAATTTCTCCTTGGTTATTTTTTTAATTTATACGGTTTTACTAAAATATCACCCTTAACTAACATCATTGGTGCGATTCTAATTTTTGGACTGATTGTGAATTGTTGACATTGTTCTGCTTCTTCAGGGCTGATAGCACCTAATTGAACTAAAATGTCTAACTCCTCATCTTCCATATAGCTTGTTGGTTCTTCATCACTTAAGTTTTCAACGCTAATAAGACATTTTGCATAGTCTCCTTTAGCCTGAAATGGAATTGGAACATTGTTTTCTTTGGCCAATCTCACGATTGGTTCCCCGATTTTTGCGTTATAGATACCATCAGTAACAGTATCAAAATGCATAAATATCACTTTTGCCATTCTTCTTCTCCTTATTTTAAGTTTGGTGACTAGCAAGTCCATTACCAAGCCATACGAAATGATTCTTGCAAAATCATTTCGTTTGACTTGGTAACACTTGTCAATCTTTTTTGTAGTGCTTAGCTCTGTGTTGTCTCATATATTCAAGTTCTTCTTCAACTTCGTCTCGATAATCTTCTAAAGCCAACAGTTCATGCTCTCTGCATCCAACGATTTCAATAGGAGTATCAAGAACACCAAAAAAGTGCACTTCATATACTCGAATAACTTGTAAAAACTCGCCAATCGATTTAATATATCCTACTGAACCTTTTGGCATCATAAGTGTACCAATGGGTGAATGAGGGTACGTTCCATCATTGACAATATTTTCTAACAGTTGAACTTTTTGACCTACGCCAAACTTCGCCTTCTCTTCATCTCTGCCTGATCTTGATGCGGTTACACTGTCATGTAAAAGAGTATTGGGATCAACAATTTGTTTTTCTTGAATTTTAGCAGCCACAACTGTTTCCTGGTGTTGGAGTACAGCTCATACAACCACCGAGCTTACCTGTTTCGAACATGTTCCAAACATCAGCTGCACTTGGTGCATGACCATTTTTATACTCTCCGTATACTTTTAACAATGAAAATTTCAAGAAGTCAAGAAGTCTTGGCTCATCGTTTTTTAAATTATCAAAAGCTGTTTTAATCAACGTTCCATACTCTTTTAACATATGAAATCGTTTGACATTAACGAGGTTTTTGTCATACTCTAACTCAAAAAACTCAAAATAATCTTCTGCGTCTGTTAAGTCATAAAATTCATCTATTGTTTTTGTTTGTTCCATTATATACTCCTTTGAATTTGTTCCAAAGTAGGTGCCTAAAAAAATGTATTTTTTAGGATACCTTTCAAGGGAACCTTTCATTTTTAACTGCTTTGGTAATTTGTTAAAAATTACTAAAGTAGCAAACCCTAAAGAGAACAACAAGTTGTTCTTTTAAAGGTTAAGCTTTTATCTCTTGTTTAAGAATTGCAATCCAGTTTTCAATTCTCTCTTCGGTTTTATCTTCTTCATTGTGGTTATCAATGGCTAATCCACAAAATTTTCCATCTTTTTCAGCCAATGAAGCTTCATATGTGTAATCACTTTTATCTACAAATCCAACTACTTTTGCTCCTGCTTTCGTAAAAGCATCATGCAATTTTCCAAGCGCACTGCAAAAATGTTCTCCATGTTTTACACTGTCTCCTGCTCCAAATAAAGCGATTGTTTTTCCACTGAAATCCACATCTTCTGATTCAATTTCCAATAAAATATCAACCCAAGAAAAGTGAACATCTCCTTGACCCCAAGTTGAACTTCCTAAAAATAAAATATCGTGTTCAAGCAGTTGATCCATTTCATCAAAATCTTCTTCCATATTGATGACTTCATCTACTCCAAACTCTTCTGCTAATGCATCTGCAACGACCATTGAAGTCCCACCTGCTGTTCCACAAAAAATTCCAATACTTGACATGTTTTTTCCCCTTTGTTAAATTTATACGTTTTTATATTTGTCGTAAGTCTCTTTTGCTTTAATAAGATATTTTTCACCCTCATTCTCTAAATCTTCATACGTTCTGAATGAAAATCTATGAGCATCTTTGAAAAATTTCTCACATAAAACAATTTTTCCAGTAAAGACAACCACTCTTCCAAAACCTTCGTGACTCATCTCCATAACCACAGAGCACATTACGCCTGTAAGTTTTTCAAAAGCCAAGGCTACTGCTTGAAAAATAAGTCGAATTTCTTGAATTTGCATCTCATCAATATCCGCAATAATGGGAATATTTTTTAATGCTTCTTTACTTTTGATATATTTTTCTTGCAATAAATCTTCATTTGATTTATTTGCCCAAGTACCAAATTGGTCAAGTGCTCGTATTTGACCAACTAAAGTATCAATAAACAGTTTTTTCATTTCCACTATGCAGCCTTTTTTTCTATAATTTTTTTAATAAATGGAGGAGGATTGCCTTTAAGCATTTCTGTTAATTTTTTCAACTCTTCTTCAATTGAAACAATCTCTTTATATTTGATAGGAAAAATTCCATTGTTAATAATTTTAGCAGCAGCAATAGCACCAATATTGGTAAAGTAAACAATATCAATATCTTGAAGCAAGGCCACTGTTTTATCCGTATCTTTCTCTTCAACTTTAATAATTTCACAGGTTGTAACGCTGTCTTTACTGACATCGTAAACAGCGAATTGTGTTGCACTTCCAAAATGAGAGTCAATGTTCTCTAAATCTGTTGTTGCGAAAGCAATTTTTAATGCACCTTTTTTCGGCTCGTTTGTTGTGATTTTAATGCTACTCATTTGTATATCCTTATCAAGAATTTATAATTAACTTATATGCAAGTAGTGTTCCACAAGAAATAAGCAAATAATTTTAAACCTCTTTTCCTATTGATAACAGATATAAGATGTTGTTTTTGGTCTCAAGAAACTTTTGACACTCTTCGTCAAAATAGGCACCAATGGCACTGCATCCAATATTGAGTTTTGCAGATCTTAAATATATAATGTGAGCGATAAAACCACAAAGCAGGCTACTTTGTGTGTAATTTGAATTTTCATTTGCTGTAAAAATCAGCGTTAAAGCAGCTTTTCCTGCCAGCATTTGATTTAAAGCCAAATGCGTTGCTTTTTCTTCAAAATTGCCGCGTTTAATTAGGGTTACGTTTTTGTAAAGTCCTTGTTCTAAGCCCATAATATGGTTGTTTATCATATACAATTCAATACCAAAAGCAGCGGCAAACTCAATAATATTTTTAAGTATAAACGTAACTTCATCGTAAAGGATGGACGCTTTTTTAAACGCTCTGACAGATCGTCTTGAATCAATGGCTTGGGCTAACTGATTTTTGGTGAAATCGTTTAATAAAGAAACTTTTTCAAAAGTTTGATTCGATTTTTCTAAACTTTTTTGATAAAACGCTTCTACAAACGGTTCTCGTATTTGATAATCACAAGCTGCTACGTGAACAAGCGGTGTTCTTAACGCTTTGGTTTCAATACTTTTATGCAGTTCACTCTTTATTCCCGAAAGAAAAAATTCAAATCCTTCAAAGCCAAACAGCTCATTGAGTTTTTTTAAATCAAAATCAACATTAAAATCGGCTTCTTTTCCTTCTAAACATAAAGCCGCATAGATGCTTCCTAATTGATGTCCACAATCTAAAAGCAAATATCGAATGGAGCGTTTTTCATATTTCCACGTTGTTCTAAAATAGGCACAACTGATCATAAAAATAAACTTCTCTTGTTTATTTGGGTTTGATGAGTAAGCTTCGATGCCATCTTGGGTGAGTTCGTGAATTAAAACAAGGGCATTTGCCAAAGGCTCATAGTGGTAAATTCCCGAAATAAACCCTTTCATGCCACGTATTTGTATGTAAACTTCACACGGATACAACCCTCCTGCGCTGGGATTGGTGCGTAAACTAATGCTGTCGTTTCCGTAAGTTTTGGTGTAGGTGATTTTCCCTATATTTTTTATAAATGTTAAGGTGGGGTAATCATCAAGAAAAAATCTTCGGAAAAAATGGGGATAGTGTTTGGTGGTTTTTGGTTGTGTGGTGTAGTCTATAAAAGTGGGTTCACTGTAATATTTTTTGAGTGTGATGTTGGTTTGTTCATGAAAGGTTTGCATTTTTTAACATGGCTATTATTTTAGGGGTGACTGCTAAATCAATGGCTTTAAATCCATCAAGATCGAGCAATTGTGTATTGGCACCTTTTTGTATGAGCAGTTCAACAAAATACTCTTTTCCTGTACAGGCACAATACATTAACGGTGTTGTTCCATTGATGTTTTGTGTATTCAAATCAATTCCCGCTTCAATTAATGCTTCAACACACTCTTTACAGTCAGAAACACAGGCATTCCAAAGGGCATTGTTTCCTGCTTCATTGAGAATATTTAAATTGGCTTCTAACTGCAGAAGTTCTTTGATAATCTCAATATTTCCTTCTCGTGCAGCTTGCATGATTGCCGTATTTCCATATTTTCCAATACCATCAATATCACAAATGTTAAACTCGTTTCGTTTAAACCAAACTTGTATTTTTATGCCAAATATTTTCATCATCCCATCCAGTTTTCGTGTGTATGGCCTTTTTGTTTTGTATGAATTGCTTCATGCAGTGCGGCTTTAAACTCTTCTAAATCATACAGTGACTCACATTTGTCTAAGAGTTGTTTGTAAACAATCTCTCCCTCTTTATTGATAATAAAAATTGATTTTGCAATGAAAGAATCTTTCATGTTCAATCCAAATTTTGAGGCAAATTCAAGGAACTCATTGCTCACAAAACCTTTGTCTAAATCAAACTGTTTGACGGTTTCATTCAGTTGTGAAGTGGGGCTTGAAGTAATGAGATAACTCACTGTTTTTTCTTTGTACTCTTCCATAATATCTTGTAACATTGGACTAAAATCTTCGACACGAGTTAATGTAATCATAACTTGTATTTGTGGGGCCAACATTCCTATAACTTTTGTCTCTTCATTTAACATTTTAATTCGGACAGCAGGTGCTTCTCCCCCTACATGGCGCTCTTTTTTTGTCAATGTATAAATCTGATTCTCCAGTGTGACTTCCATGTTATAAAATATCCTTATGTGTAATTTGACAATTGGTATCAATAATCATTAACCCTTTTTCCAATAAGCCATTTTGATCTTTAATTGCAAAAACTTTAGAAAAATCTTGGTACTCTCTTGAGATAAGATTCTCTTTGATTTTATAGTTTGCAATCACCTCATCACACTGCTTTTGAGTACTTGAAGTGATAATAAACGATTCGGCTCTCTCTTTAAAAAAATCAATGGCATTTTTTAACTCTTCATTAAATTCAGTAATGTGAGGTAAAATCATCACTACTTGAACTCGTTGTTTCGGAATACCCAATAATCGGGTATTCCCACTTAACATTTTTAAAGCAATAGTTGGAACGATTGGACGTGCTAAATCAATGCTCATTGTGTGCTCCATGTTTATGTTCGTTGATTAAATTGGCCAATTCAAAAAGTAAATAGGCACTTCCTTCATATAAAACATCATTTTTCAGTTGATTCCCTACCCCTTCATAGTCAGGGAAACCTCGTAACATTAATGCTTTTTTATATCTCTTACACAATCTTTCACCGTGGAAATTGGTAATAAGCACGTCGCTGTCTTGCATTAACGTCTCTACATCTTCAAAATCGCCAAAAAGGATATTCTCACACTCAAGATGGTCAAGTAAATTGGTTTTATATGTTGTTACAATGGCTTTAATAGTTGCCCCAGCTTCAATAATGGTTCGAGCTACACTGAGCGCTTGATCGGGTTCTAATGCAATGACTACTTTAGAACTTCCAATGGCAAAGTGAGAATCCAACATGGCATCTTGAAGTCGTTTTCTCCATCGTACAATACTTGGATGAGGCATTGAGATATTTTTAATGGCACATAACTCTTTAAAGAGTTCATCACTGGCTTCAAGTCCGCCTAAAGAGTCAAAGTGTAAAAGTTTCATTTTTTCATTTTTCTCTTGAAGTTTCAGTCCCGCTTTTTGAACACTTCGTCCAATTGAGATAACCAATGAAGCGGTGCCCAAGTTTTTAATCTCTTCAACACTGATTCCTCCCGAACTCAATGCCCCTTGTTTCAGACCCAAATGACCATCAAGTGATTCACTCAAATCAGGAAGCGCTAAAACTTCATAACCAAAAAGCGAAATGGTATCTTTGAGTTTTTCAACTTCTATGGGTTTGAGATTGACGTTAGGAATGATAACGGCTTTGTTGCTGTCTACAGATGTTGCCGTTTGAACCAGTTGGGCAATTATGGCTTCAATGGATTTGGCAAATCCGCTCTCTATTGAGCCTTCAAAATCGGGAGTATTGACATATGCAATCTCTTGCATGTCTTTAAGCAACAAGGTTGCCCCTTTAATATCATCCCCTTTTGTTTCAGTTAAACCTGTCGTAAAAAGTCCTACCAAATCAGGTTTGACTTTTTTTGTAATGTTTTTAATGCTCTCGGAAATAGAGTAATCTCCTCCGTCAATGACCGCAGTAATATCATTAACTGCAGTCGTTTGTACCGCAATAGGATCATTAAAATGTCGAGTAAAGAACACTTTTGAAAAGCTGGCACATCCTTGTGCTCCGTGCATTAAAGGCATACAGTTTTTAACGCCTAAAAAGCAAAGCATCGCACCCATAGGCTGCGACAGTTTGATAGGGTTTAATTGCAGAGGTTTTGCATGCATACTTTCCATGACTTTTCCTATATGTTTTTTCATATATATGCAAATAGTGTTCCCAAAGAGATAACCGTAACTGTTTATGCTAATTTAAGGTAAATGATTTTATAATTTATTCAGTTATTTAATTAAGGAGTGCCTTATGTCTTCAATCAGTGATACTGTAAATGAGTTTAATATTGGTTTCTTTACCATAACAAATAACAGAGAAAATCCCATTGATTTTAAGATTCCCAAAAACTCTGAATTTGCTGATTTTAACAAAAGCCTTCAAGTAGTAAGTTCTGAATCGTATGAACCACCTCTTGAAACCAGATATTTAGAAGGATTTGATGCCACTGATCCTAAACATCCTGTTCCCATTCAAATTCCAATTACAGGGCATTTTAAAAAATCTTTTTTAGATAAAGATGGAAATTGGGATGAAGTAGCAGAGTATGCTTTCTACAGAGACAGAGAATTGAAGTATAAAGAAGAGGTCATATCTGATTGGATGGTAGCAAGAGGATTTGATTTACAAAACAACGCCGATTTAATGAAAGCATTATTGGGAAAAGTCGGATAATCCGTTTTATCCTGTTTTAACATTTGACATCAGTAACGAGATCCATTTTGTACTGTTGTTTGAATCAAAGGCAATTTTTAAGGTCATTGTAATTGGTACGGCTAAAAACATTCCCACTATTCCCAAAATCCAACCCCATAAAATCAATGAGAAGAATATAACCAAAGGAGATAATCCTAGCTCTTTCCCCATAAATTTTGGTTCAATGATATTGCTGATAGAAATATTTATGGTAAGGTAGAGTACGATTAATATTAAAGTGGTATTTAAATCGCTTGTTACAAAAGCCAGAAGTATGGCTGGAATGGCTGCAATAATAGAACCAACCACGGGAATAAAGTTAAAAAGCATGGCCACAACTCCCCAAAGAACAGGGTAGTCTATATTAAAAAATATCAAAACAATTGCGACCAAAAAACCGGTTAAAAAACTCGTTGCTGTTTTGACCAAAAAATATTTTTGGATATTACTTGAAAAAAGTTTGAAGTGTTCAATTTTTTCTGCTTCTTTTCTAAAAATAAGTCTGAGTTTCTTTTCAAAGGATTTTGATTCTGCAAGGATGAATCCAATCCCAATGATAATGAGTAAAAACTTTGATAAAAAAGTACCAATACTTCCAATTAAATTTGTAGTAATTCCAAAAAATGAGTTTAAATTGAGTGCATCCAGAATCATGGTTTTATCAATAGAATAACCATACGATTCTGCAAAAGCAATGGTATCAATGACGGCTTGTTGTAATTTGGTTTCATATACGGGAAGATTTGATATAAAATCTTTGAGTGAAATATTGACAATATACGCAAGAAGAAGAGAAATCAGTGTAAAAATCCCCAGAACAAGCAAATAAGCCAGCCAAGTAGGAAGATGTTTTTTCTTTAAGAGTTTGAGAATTGATGAGATGATTGATGAGATAAAAATGGACAAAAACAGAATAATGACAACTTCATACGCAATTTTAAGCCCCGCTATAATGATGACCAAACTGGCAAAATAGAAAAAATAGTTTTTGATTTTTCTCTCTTCCATAATGTTCCTTTATATATAAAAGAACATTATAACGGTTTTTTATATAAATTTAAAATAGGGTATTGACACTATGCCCAAGGTTCAGGATTTCCCACTACTTTAAAGACTTTGTTATTGACGGAATTACAAACATCTTTGGCCAAATTAACCAACCCCGCATACGCTCCATAACTCACTTTTTTCTCTTGATTGACATCGACAAAGGCTATTTTTTTCTTAATGGCAGTATATAAACTTCTTCCTCCAGCAAGTAAAATGTCCACATTGTGTTCATCAATCAATTTGGCTTGTTCTGTCCCTGGGTCAGTGATTAAAATTTTGACATATTGTGCCGCTATCTCTTTGTCTTCTAATGTGGCTTTTTTAACACTGGTGGCAATGACATCAATACCAATATCTTGCAGTGCAGAAGCAATTGACCATGATTTGTTTCCCCCTGTATTAAGAATCGCTTTTTTCCCCTCTAAAATTTTTCGGTAAGGAATCAATGCGGTTTCAAGTTTTTCCTCTTCTTCTTTGATAATGGCTTCCGCTCGTTTTGTCAGCGCTTCATCTCCAAACGCATTGACAATACTTCGAATGGCATTTGAAGTATCTCGTTTTCCATAAAATGAGATACTGATGTAGGGAATATTATACTCTTCTTGCATTTTTCTGGTTAATGAAATCAGCGATTTTGCACAAACAATCACATTGAGTTTGGCTCGATGTGCCATTTGAATGTTTTCAAGTCGTCCATCCCCTGCAAGCGTTGAAACCACTTTAATCCCGATCTTTTCTAAAATAGGAACATATTGCCACATATCACCTGTGACGTTATACTCTCCAATTAAGTTGATTCCAAAAGGGTGAATCTCTTCGGGTTCTTTTGTTCCAATGAGTTGGTGTAAAACTGATTCCGCACCCAATCTTGAGCCTAAATTTTTTCCTCCTACGAATCCAGGAGAGTGGATAACAACTACAGGAATAGCGTGTTTTTCTTGCATTCTGGCACACACGTTATCCATATCATCTCCAATCATGGCCGTGACACACGTTTCGTATACAAAAATACCTTTGGGTTTTTTATGTTCTATTATGTACTCTATTGAGGCTTCCAACTTGGTGTGTCCACCAAAAATAATATCATTGGTCATAACATCTGTGCAGTAACCTGTTACGGTGTTATTCTCCCCTTCATGAGAAGTTAACGTTGCTCTGGTTTCCCAAGAAGCTCCAATACATGTAGCTGGAGCGTGGACTAAGTGTACTACATCGGCAAAAGGGAAAAGCGCAATTTGTGAACCCTCAAATGCACAACCACCGCTGGTTGCCCCTGGCTTTGGTTTATCGCATGATGATTTTTTTGTTTTATTATGTGAGCAGGCACTTTCGTTTAATAATTCTCTGATAAGTTTTTTATTGACCATGATAGACTCTTTATATTGGTTTTCTGTATTTTAAGTATGCAAAAGCCGTTCCTTGAAAAAGTATGGAATAGTTCTTGCATAGATTTATTTAACAAAACAAAAGGAGAGAAAATGATTGCAATACCTTTAGATACTAAAGATTCAACATTAATTTCAAAACTTTATGGAAGTGCGCCTTTTTTTGCACTGATGGATGCTCAAACGGGAACATTCAGAGTCGTAGAAAATGAAGGAGCAGGCGATGGTGAAGATACTGCTAACTTTGTATCTTCTACAGGAACCACATGTACCATTTTTTACCATATGGGTGAGGGATTATATAAGTGTTTAAACGAAAATGATGTTGACGTTTACTCTTCTTTGCAAGTTGAATTGACTTTAGAAGATATTTACGTGGGTTTTTTAAAGAATGATTTTAAAAAATTAGATGATAACAATGTTTCTACTTTAATTAACAGTGGAAACTGTACATGTGCTAAAAAATAAGGAGTCACCATGTCAATTTTAATAACTCAAGAGTGCATTAATTGTGATGCCTGTGTAGATGAATGTCCTGCAACGGCAATTGTAAGTGCCGATGATTCGCCTTTGGAAGATCCAGAACATACATATGTAAAACCTGAAAAATGTATTGAGTGTGTGGATTGTTCCGTGCCTAAATGTTTTGATGTTTGTCCAACACCTGGTGCGATTGTATGGGATATGCCATATACTTTAGAGTATAACAATTACTATTTGGATGGTCATGCCAATGGAACATATAAAATAAGAGAGCACAAAATAAAAGGCATTTTTTCGCCTGAAAACCAACCTCGACCTTTCAGAGAGGCCATCCCTTATGAAGAGAGAGTTGCTCACAAAGCCTTAGATTTTTAGGAAAAAAAATGAACAAAGATTTAGAGTATTACCTCTCATTGAAATATCCCTTTGAGTGTTATTGTGGTGAAAATGAAGTGGGTGATGCTTATTTGGTAGAGTTTTATGATTTTGATATTAAAGCTTCAAGTGAAGATTACGATGAAGCCGTAGAAATTGCGCATGAGTATTTGGCGGAACATATCAAACGACAATTAGAGTTAAACCAAGCGATACCAAATCCGGGTGAAGGAGTACGATTTATGAGACACAGAGAAGCACTGAGTGCCTACAAACAAAAAGATTTTGCAACAGCAAAAGCAATATGGGAAGAGGAATCGAAGCTGAAAAATGACCAAGCCATGGCCAATTTAGGTTTGATGTATTTAAAAGGTGAAGGCGTAGAAAAAAATTTTACTAAAGCGCGTGAATATTTTGAAGAATCAAGCAAATATGACAACGACTCTGCCAATTTTAACTTAGCATTGATGTATCAATCAAAAATCGGTGTGGAAGAGGATATGCCAAAAGCCAAAGCGTATTTCCGACGTGCCATTGCAAAAAATCATACGCAAGCAGCTTTTCGACTGGCATTAGTACTGCTTCAAGACAGAAGTTTGGTTGAAGAGGTCAAAGAGGGATTTGCGTGTATGTTAAAAGCGGCTCAAAATGGACATGCCATGGCCAATATTCAACTGGCTGGTTTGGATAAACCTTTGGTTGAAGAGTGTGAATTGAATCGATCATTTCGAGCAAAAAGTTTGGAAGAGCAACTCAATCTTATCAACGATGCTTTGGAGAGATTTATTCGCCCAATTTTAATCAAAGATGGGGGAAATATTCTTTTAATTGATTATTTAAATGAACCCGAAATAGAAGTAAGGTTGGCGTATCAAGGTGCATGTGCGGGTTGTTCAATGGCAAGTACAGGTACGTATGAAATGATACGAAATACCCTAGAACAACTCATTGATGCGCGAGTTCGGTTATATATATTATGAAAATTGCATTTGCAACAACGGACAATATTCATGTGAATCAACATTTTGGTTGGTGCAAAGAGTTTTATATCTATGAAATCATTGAAAATGATTACAATTTTGTCAAGAGCGTCGACTCTTCAATTGAGATTGAAGATGAGGTTGATAAACTCACTTATAAAATTGAGTGCTTAGAAGACAGCGACATTTTGTATGTCCAACAAATTGGACCAAAAGCTTCACGAATGGTGCAAGCTTCTGGAGTGTTCCCTATGCAAGCTTCAAGTGAAAACGAGAAGATAGAAGATATTTTGAAAAAAATTATCAAAATGAAAGCAAATCCTCCTTTATGGATGAAAAGGTTATTAGTCAATGATGAGCAATGACATTGTAGAAATATCAAAAGATATCTATTTTATTGGCGTGTTTGACCCAGAAATCAGAACGTTTGATATTATCATGAAAACTTCTAATGGAACATCATACAACTCATATTTAATTAAAACCAGTGAGGGCATTATTATTGTTGACGGTGTAAAGTTAGAGTTTCAAGAACAATTTTTTAAAAAAATTGAACAACACTGTACTTATGATGAAATAAAATATGTCATTTCTCACCATTTAGAACCCGATCATGCGGGCTCAATTCCTGAACTTATCAGACGTGCACCCCAAGCAAAAGTGCTGATTTCACCACAAGCTACAAGTATGCTAAAAGCCATTACTAAAACAGAAACGATTGATTTTGAAACGGTTTGGACGAATAAAAGCATTACGCTTGGCAATAAAACCATCCAATTTTTAACTACGCCCTATTTGCATTGGCCTGAAACCATGAGTTCGTATGTGGTGGAAAACAAATTGCTCTTTTCGGGCGATGTTTTTGGAAGCCACTATTGCGATAAACGATTGTTCAATGATTTAGTAGGGGATTTTGCCTACTCTTTTCAATACTACTATGACCATATCATGCGACCGTTTAAATCGTATGTGTTAAGTGCCATTAAATTGTATGAAAAATTTGAAATTGATATGATTGCCACTTTGCACGGCCCCATCTTAAAAGAGAACCCTAAAAAGTATATTGATTTGTATAAAAAATGGAGTGAAGTCGATTGTGAGAAATTGGCGTCGGGCAATAAAATTGTCTCTATTTTTTATTTGACCAGTTATAAAAACACACGAAACATGGCTGAAAAAATCTATGAAGGGTGCGAAAGTGTTGAAGGCATTGTTGCCAATGTGTATGATTTGGCTTCATTGGGTGAACAAAATATGCTCAAACTTCTTGATGAAAGTGATGGAATTTTAATTGGAACGCCAACCATCAATGGTGACGCACCTCGTCCTGTGTGGGATTTGCTCTCATGTATGATGTTTTTAGAAAAAAAAGGTAAAATGGCAGGCGCATTTGGCTCTTATGGTTGGAGCGGCGAAGCCATTGATATGATTTTACATCGAATGAAATTTCTGAATTTCAGAGTACCCCCTTTAGATTTATTGAAAATCAAACTCATTCCCAATGAAGAAGAACTGCAAAGATGTTTTAATCATGGTGTGGAGTTTTGTGAAATTCTAAAAGGGAAAATGGTTGAGATGACAATGAATTAATGAGTGATGAGTATACTACACAGTTTATTTCTGACTAAAACTAACTGCCTATTGTTACTATACTCATCGCTGATTGATTTATGAAAGTTCAGATAAATTTGAAACTTTATAGACCAGATCTTTTAACTCATTGAGCTTTTTAATGATGGCATCATTAGAAGGTGTATCCAATTTATATCGACTCTCTATAAAATCATAAATATTATCCACATTCGAATATATCTCTTTAATTAACTCGTCTTTTATTCTATTTTGCACGCTCATGTTAAATCCTTTTCTTTATAAATAATATCTATGCATTTTGTATTCCTAAGTTTTGTGTGGAACACTATGTGCATAAATCAAATTAGAAAATATTAAAGGAGTTACTATGAGTTGTTCATGTACATCAAGTAGTCCACAAGAGAGTTTACAACAAGAAGTTATGGATAAAATTAATAATCACCCTTGTTACAGTGAAGGAGCACACCAACACTATGCAAGGATTCACGTTGCGGTTGCACCAGCGTGTAATATTCAATGTAATTATTGTAACAGAAAATTTGATTGTTCAAATGAGAGTCGACCAGGGGTTACCTCTTCAAAATTACAACCCGTAGATGCGGTTAAAAAAGTATTATACATCGGTGGTGAAATTCAACAACTCTCTGTTGTAGGAATTGCAGGACCAGGTGATGCGTTGGCAAACCCTAAAAAAACATTTGAAACCTTTAAACTCTTGCAAGAAAAAGCACCCGATTTAAAACTGTGCTTATCTACGAACGGTTTACGACTGGCAGATTATATTGATGAAATCGTAAAATATAATGTTGACCACGTTACGGTTACGATTAATACCGTTGATGAAACGGGAGAAATTGGTTCAAAAATTTACCCTTGGGTTCATTGGAATCACAAAAAAGTGTTTGGAAAAGAGGGGGCGAAAATTCTTCTTGAAAAACAACTTGAAGGGATTAAAATGCTGACTGACCGAGGTATTTTAGTTAAAGCCAACTCGGTATTAATCCCTGGGGTCAATGACAAAGATTTACCCAATGTGGCGAAAAAACTGAAAGAATTGAACGTATTTTTACACAACATTATGCCACTGTTAAGTAAACCAGAGTTTGGAACATATTATGGGTTAAATGGTCAAGAGAGTGCAACAGACCAAGAGGTTATGGCTGCCCAAGAAGCGTGTGGAATGGACATGAAACTGATGAGTCACTGCAGACAATGTCGAGCCGATGCGGTTGGATTAATTGGTGAAGACAGAGGTGATGAGTTTACTAATGATGTTTTTGTTGATATGTCTTGGGAAGATTTAGAGAAAAAATATGACATGGCAGCACGAGCACAAAAACACCAAGTCATTGAAAACTGGAGAGCGGCGTTAGAAGAAGCCAACAACAAAATCAAGATTGAACAAGCCTCTAAAGAGCAATTGAGTTCTACGGGTGAAACCAAATTGGTTGCCGTTACAACAGCAGGTGAAGGAACGGTGAATCTGCACTTTGGTAATGCTACCGAGTTCTTAATTTACGAAGCGGGTGATAAAGCCATCAAATTTGTAATGCACCGAAAAGTTGAAAATGCGTATTGTAAAGGACCTGAAGATTGCGATGGTTCTTACCCAATTGAAGAGATTAAAAACACACTCAAAGATTGTGATATTCTACTCACCGAAAAAATTGGAGGTTGTCCAATGGATGAACTTAAATCGATTAATTTGATTTGCGATGATTCATACGCTTTTGCCCCAATTGAAAAATCGGTACACGATGCGGTTAAAAAATACTTTTATAAAAGTGAGCATGAGTTAGGTTAATGCCTAACTCTATTGCATAAAAAATCATGGCTTAATTAAAGGCCACTTTCCTGACTTATCCCTAAATTTTTCTTTGTACTTTTTGATTATGGAATAGAAAATGCATGATTACCTTTATATATATTCCGCTTAGGAGGTAATGATATGTTTCTGATTAACGATACAACGTTGCGTGATGGTGAACAAGCCCCTTATGTTGCTTTTAACACTCAAGAGAAACTTGAAATTGCACAACTTCTATATCAAGCAGGTGCCCATGAACTTGAAGTGGGAATACCTGCCATGGGAAAAAAAGAGCAAGAGGATTTAAAAGAGATATTGGCGCTTAATTTACCCATTCAAATCATGAGTTGGAATCGAGCCACGCTTAAAGATTTGGATGCCTCACTCAAATGTGGATTAAAAGCGGTCGATTTATCCATTCCAGTATCTGATATTTTGATTGATGTCAAATTCAATGGAGATAAAATCCGACTCTTAAAACAACTCGAAGAGACCATAATCCAAGCCAAAAAAGAGAATCTGTTTGTCTGTATTGGTGGGGAAGATTCAAGCCGTGCCAATCTTGATTTTTTAAAAGAGGTGATGAGTCTGGGTGAGAGTTTGGGTGCCAATCGATTTCGATATTGTGATACCGTTGGAATTTTAACCCCACATAAAACCTACGAAAACATCAAAACCTTGGTCTCATGTGATTTGTTGGACATTGAAATGCACACACACAATGACTTTGGAATGGGAACGGCCAATGCCATTGCTGGATATGAAGCGGGAGCTAAAAGTGCCAATACCACCGTAATTGGTTTGGGTGAGCGTGCAGGAAATGCCTCTTTTGAACAAGTCTTAATGACAGCCAATCGATTGTTAGGCAACAATCAAAACATTAACATTAAAGCACTCAAAGCGCTTACACAAAAAGTGTGTTTGGCATCAAATCGACGATTGGATACCAATTTACCCATTATTGGAGAAAATATTTTTACCCATGAATCGGGTATTCATGTCAATGGTATGATGAAATCAAAATCATCGTATGAACCATTTACACCCAAAGAGGTGGGATTAAAACGATATTTTCCTATTGGAAAACACTCGGGAAGTTCAACGTTGATTTACCATTTAAAACTTTTAGGTATTGAGGCTAAAAAAGAGGCAGTTGATGCGCTTTTACCACAAATAAGAGCCATTGTGACCAACAGAAAAAGAGTTCTGGATGCTTCAGAATTAAAAGAGTTATACCTATGTTCATTGGATATTTGAGAAACGATTTTGAAGAGGCTTTAGAACCGTTATCGCAAAGCAATATTTTAGTGGATATTGAGTTGCTTAAAAATACGTACAAAGCCTTTCCTCAATACTGTTTTGCAGCATATAAAGAAAATACTATTGTAGGAGTATTGTCAGCGTATGCTTTTGAGAATAGTGTTTTTGTGAATGTTTTAGAAGTGGATAAAAACAATAAAGAAGTTTTGGTACGTTTGATGAAGCTTTTTTTGCAAAATGTCTCAACATCCAATGTGTTTTTATTGGTTGAAAATGGTTTATGTTCAGATTTAAAAGAGTTTGATTTTAATATTCACAGTGAATTTGTACGATTTATGCACTCAGGAGATCCGGTTGCATTTAATTTTTCAAATACCCATGCCAAACAAGTGAGCATTGAAAATTATGATGAGATTCTTAAAAAATTGTCTTCTTCTGTCTTAAATGAAAATGTCTATGACTATTTCCATAAAGATTGTGTATTTGGCAATTCATTGAAATTGGGAACTCAAAGTGGCATTTTGCACTCCTATGTGGTCAATAAACGGTTTATCAAAATTTCACCTTGGTTTATGAAAAGTGAAACGTTTTTAGAAGCAGAAAAGCTTTTAAGAGGGGTTTTATACTATCGAGGTTTGAAAAAAATTTATGCCTATGCCCCCAAAGAAGTCAAAGAGATAACTCAGTTGTATGAGAGTTATAAATTCAAAGCAGAAGCCTCATTTAAGCTTCTGTATTTGGGTGAAAAACCACAACTGAGACTTGAAAATCTGTATGCAATTTAAAGGAGAAACAATGGAAAAAGAGTTAGAAAAAGAGCTAAAAAAAGAGTTGGCAATGTACAAACGAAAAGTGGTTGAAATTGCGGGTGTGATACATGATATTGTTGAAGATACCATTTGGACAGATTATGTTAAACTCGCAGGTTTAAGTCATGATATTGAAGCTGCTATGCAAAAAGTCATTGACTTTAAAGCGTTACACCCAGAATTAAAATAAAGATATACCATGGAAGAGTTAAAAAATAAACAAATATGTGAGTGTGGTGGAAAAACGATACAAGAAGCAGTGATTATTTTTCAAGAAACAACTCTTCCTTATAAAAAGGCCAAAAAGCTGGTCACCTTATGCAATAAAACATGTTGCAGACGGGCTTTAATGTCTTTATATAACATGGTAGAATTTGGGGCAATTGATTATGAAGAGATCTCTTTTTTAATTGATGCAGCAAATGATAGATCAAAGGATTAACATGCTTGAACAGTTTGAAGATTTTGCACAATGGCTTAAAGACAATGGTTTGGACGGAACTGTTTCAGTACATTTTGACGATTTAAAAATGATGACACATTTGGATTTAAACAAAAAGAAACTCACCTCTTTACCTGAAAGTATTGGGTGTTTAGAAAATTTAAGTGTTCTAAAACTCTCAGGCAATCGCTTAAGTTCCTTGCCTGAAAATATTGGTATGTTGAAGAAGTTACGCAATTTACAGTGTGAAAACAATCTTTTAGAGACGTTGCCTTCAACCATTGGTGAACTTTCAAAGTTGATGATATTAAATATCAGTGAAAACAAACTTTCCCGTTTGCCAGAGAGTTTTTATGAACTTAAAAATCTTACACGATTGACCATGGCAGCGAACAGACTCAATGAACTTTCGCCAAAATTTGAGAATTTCTCAAAGTTGCTTTTTTTATCTTTAGATACCAATGAATTAAAAGCGTTGCCCGATGCCTTTGGCAATATGAAATCGTTGTATTACTTCAATATTTCATTTAATCATTTAACGACGCTTCCTGCGTCAATTTCAAAAATTGAAGAGTTGGAAACCTTGTTGCTCGAAGGCAATGAATTACAAGACTTACCTTCATTAGAGTCGCATGATATGCTCATTAAACTTGATTTGAGTGATAACTCTTTGAGTTCTTTGGATTTTGATATCAGTCAACTGGAAGATTTGAAGATTTTGATTTTAGATAACAATTTTTTAACCACTCTGCCAGATGAGATATGTGAATTAAAAAATCTCACCGATTTGAGTGTGAGTTCAAACTCTTTGATTGCTTTACCTAAAAATATTGGGAATTTAAAAAATCTTCAAGAGTTGGACATTGAAGATAACAACATTAAAGTCTTGCCTAAATCATTTGAAGAGTTAATCAAGTTGAAAAAACTCTATATTTTAAATAACAATGGACTCAAACGACCCGAAAATTTAGAGTTAGAGTTTTGTGATATACCGTAAGGAGAAGAGAATGAGAGATTTGGCATTAATGGAAAAAGAGGTTTTAGAACTTTTACAACGGCATGCAAATGATGCGTATGCAAAAGATGAATTGGCACCGTTAATTGCTAAAACCTCTTTGAAGATGGGACATCTTTATTCGGATTTGGGATTGGCAAGTCGTGAAGTTATGGGGAAAGTGATGATGAAAAATTTCACCTCTTTGGCCAAAATTAAACCGGATGACGTACGATGGAAAAAATATCTTTATGATTGTATTGGGAAAACTGCACCCGCTTGTGCAACATGCAATGATATTACCAACTGTTTCTTTTGCACCTTGGCTTCATAGTAACTTAGAAAAAAATATTTTTTAAAGAAAGAAATATTTTTTTTATCACCAATATATTATTATATATCTTCAATATAGACCCTTCTTAATTTATTTAAGGAGAAAATATGAAAACAATAAAAAACAAATTTTTACAATCAAAAAAAGACTTCATTATTATCATTGCTTTAGAAGCAACAATAATAATCAGTTCAATAATTTATATCATAAGGTAATAACATGTCGCATTGGCTCAGGAATGATTTAAACGATGTCAACCATTTAATACGTCACCAACAAGGAGGGTCTATACTGTTGTGAATTGAAGTGTTATAATATTAATTATTGGTTAACTAATAGTAAGTATTATTTCATATAACTATTTAAGGAAATCATTTGAAAAATATCTCACAATACCGTTTAATACTTTTTTCAGCCCTCTTTTTTACGCTATTTCATAACTTTGCTTTTTTTAAGAATGTGATAAAAGTATATGAATTTTCAGGCGAAAATATCCCTTTTATACTCTCTATGGGAGTGGTTTTATTTGCGTTTATTCTATTTTTAATTACTCTTGTAAGTTCAAAATATACGACCAAACCTCTGTTAATTTTACTCTTAATGGTTTGTGCATTTACAAGTTATTTTATGAATACGTATAATGTCATTATTGATGATGGGATGATACGAAACAGTTTGCAAACCAATCTCAATGAATCAGTTGATCTTTTCAGTTTTAAATTGGTAGCTTATGTTCTTTTTCTTGGAATTATTCCCTCTTTCTTGGTCTATAAAAGCAAAATTGAGTACTACCCTTTCAAAAAAGAGCTCTTCTTAAAACTCAGAACTCTTATAGTTGCTCTTGTAATTGTTGTGGTTACAATTTTGAGTTTCAACAAATATTACACTTCATTTTTCCGAGAGCATAAAATGTTAAGACTTTATACCAACCCTCCTTTTTGGATTTACAGTTTAGGTAAATATGTCAATAAAACATACAATAACAAACCCATTAAATTGACTCTTCTTGGACAAGATGCCAAAATTGCAGATGAAAAAGATGATGACAATAAAGAGAAACTGGAATTGGTCATTATGGTTGTAGGAGAAGCGGCTCGAGCAGACAGATTCTCTTTAAATGGTTATGGAAGAGAGACCAATCCTTTATTGAAAAAAGAGGATATTATCAATTTCAGTAATATCTACTCATGTGGTACATCAACGGCAGAATCTGTCCCTTGTATGTTCTCGATTTTTAATAGAGCCGATTACGATTATAAAAAAGGTGTCACTACTGAAAACATTGTGGATGTTTTAACCAATACCAATGATATACAAGTGTTGTGGCGAGACAACAACTCTGATTCAAAAGGCGTGGCATTAAGAGTCGATTATGAAGATTACAGAACCCATAAAAACAATACCATATGCGATGGTGATGAGTGCCGTGATGAAGGGATGTTGGTTGGTTTAGATGCCTATATCAAAAATCACAAAGGCAAAGATATTTTAATCATTCTTCATCAAATGGGAAATCATGGACCCGCTTACTATAAACGTTATCCTAAAGCATTTGAAAAATTTACACCTGTGTGTAAAACCAATCAACTCGAAGAGTGTACTCAAGAAGAGATTGGAAATGCCTACGATAATGCCATTTTATATACCGATTATTTTTTATCAAAAGTGATTAAGTTTCTAAAACCCTATTCAAAAGAGTATGAAACGGGCATGATTTATATGAGTGATCATGGAGAGAGTTTGGGCGAAAATGGTATTTATTTGCATGGATTACCCTATTTTATGGCACCAGAAGCACAAAAACACATAGGTGCTTTAATGTGGTTTGGAGGAGAAGCAATGTTAGAAGATATTGATGTGAACAAGCTGAAATCATATGAGAATGAGACGTTTTCACAAGACAATCTTTTTCATACTCTTTTAGGTGTGTTTGAAGTAGAAACCACAGTCTATAATCCAAAAATGGACATATTGCATAATGCATCAAAGAAAAAATAGGGGTTTTCTTATAACTCTCATTTTATTAATGGGGGTTATTGTACTATTTGCTTTTACAAACTTAGACATTTATGTTCAAGCGTTTTTTTTTGATGAAAACACACATCAATGGATTTTAGATGGCAACAATAAAGTATTGAAGTTTATTTTTTATACGGGCATTAAAAAAGTATTGATTGCTTTTGCTTTGCTTGTTGCGTTGGCTCTGGTTTTTTTACGAAAAAACACAACAGTAATTGCGTACAAACGAGGTTTAATCGTTGTTTTGTTCGCTTCCATTTGTGTACCTTTGGTTGTAGGAAGTTTAAAAGCAGTAACAAATATGCCTTGTCCTAAAAATACCCAATATTTTTATGGGAAATATCCCAATGTCAACATCTTTGAACACTATCCAAAAAGTTTTCAGAAGCGTTGTCCTCATTGTAAAATCAAATGTTGGCCTGCAGGTCATGCCAGTGGTGGTTTTGCTTTGTTGTCGCTGTTTTTTTTATTTAAAAGTAAACGCAATAAAAAAAGAGCCGTTATAGTAGCTTTGATTATAGGTTTTAGTATGGGTACATATAAAATGTTAATTGGTGACCACTTTTTGAGTCATACACTTATCACTTTATTGCTGGCTTGGTTAATTATTTTAATCATTGACCAACTGATAACGATAATAGAAAGGAAAAAGAGTGCGAAATCAACCCAAATATAATTTTTTTAAAAACACCTCTTATGCGCTTAAAGGTTTAAAAGATTTAGTGGCTACGGAGAGTTCATTTAAAATTGAATTGGTATTAACCGTAATATTAATTCCTGTTATTTTGTTCATTGATACAACGTTGGTCAATAAAATCTTGCTTTTTATCTCTTTATTTGGAATGTTGATTGCAGAAGCAACCAACAGTGCCATAGAAAGAGTGGTAGATTTAGTTACGTTAGAACATCATCAAATGGCTGGCAAAGCCAAAGATGTCGGAAGTGCGGTTGTATTTTTGAGCATTACGGTTTTTGTTGTCGTGTGGAGTGTTATTTTGTATGATCTTTTTATGCGTTAAACTCTTGAAAAATATCACTGTTTTTTGAATAAATTTTGTAAATTATTCCTTTATAATTGAACGCTAAATAGTGTGCATGAAGCCATAATCGATGGCTTTTTGTCACTTCTACCCTTTCTGTTTCGCTTAAGGTTTTGTTTAAATACGCTTCAGCGGTATCATCATCCACACCATAAATAGGATCCCCTAAAATTTTATGTCCTATGGAGTACAAATGGACTCTGATTTGATGTTGTCGTCCTGTGATGGGATTGGCTTGAATAAGTGTAATGTCTCTTTGTGGATTATAAGACAAGGGTTTGATATGGGTTAATGAATTTTTCCCCGTATCACCTGCTTTCATTCTCACGCCAATGACTTTACCTTCTCTGTCAATTTTAGAGTCAATGCGTATCTCATTTTTGATGTGCCCTTCAACAATGGCAAGATAAGATTTTTGGTACTCTTTGGCTTCAAACATCGTACCTAATGCATTGATGCTCTCTTTGTGCAAACCTACGAGTAATAAGCCAGAAGTCTCTGCATCAATACGGTGAATTTGATTGGCTTTTTCTCCCAAGTGGTATCGTATCTCATCCAAAAGTGAGTATGATGTGTGTTTTGAACTGGGATGAACCATCAAATTTGAAGGTTTATCAAACAAGGCAAAATCTTTAAAAACCAATAAGGGTTTTAATCCTCTTGTGTGTCCCTCAAATTCGGCAATATATATGAAATCTTCTTCAACAATTTGAGAACTGGTATAAGGAACATAATTGGAATCAAAAACACGGAACCGACCCAGCATGCGCTGCGCAAATTTGGGGCTTAGTTTTAAATCACGCAACAATAATATTTGAATTTTTCTGCCTTTAATGGCATCATATTTTTTGAACACAAATGGCAATATATTTCCTAGAATTAAATAAAAAATTAGCCAAAATAAAGAAAAAATTTGGCTAAATTAAGATACCATATCATACAAAAATATATTAAAAAACTTGATAAAAATGCATAAGGGATTGATGAATGGTAGATAGATACGCTAGAGAGCAAATGAGTAGCAAATGGACAATGCAAGCAAAATATCAAGCGTGGCTAGATGTGGAAGTCGCGGTGGTAAAAGCTTGGAATAAATTAGGTCTGATCCCTGATGAAGATGCACAAAAAATCGTTAAAAACGCTGGATTCTCAGTGGAAAGAATCGATGAAATTGAAGCAGTTACCAGACATGATTTAATCGCATTTACTACATCTGTTTCTGAAACTTTAGGTGAAGAATCACGATGGTTTCACTATGGTATGACCTCTTCAGATACAGTGGATACAGCCGTTGCATTGCAAATGAAAGCTTCTTTGGAGTTAATCATTGAAGATGTAAAAATGATGATGGAATCTATCAAAACAAGAGCACAAGAACATAAAATGACTCTGATGGTAGGAAGAAGTCATGGTATTCATGGTGAGCCAATTACGTTTGGTTTGGTTTTAGCTGTTTGGTACGATGAGATGGCAAGACATTTAGAAAACCTAGAGCAAACACTTGCTGTAATTGCTGTGGGGCAAGTCAGTGGGGCTATGGGTAACTTTGCTCATGCTCCTTTAGAGCTTGAAGAGTATGCGTGTGAAGAGTTGGGATTGAAACCAGCTCCTGCAAGTAACCAAGTGATTCAAAGAGACCGTTATGCAAGATTGGCGACAGCTTTGGCTCTTTTAGCCTCTTCAGTTGAAAAATTTGCCGTACAAGTGCGACATTGGCAAAGAACAGAAGTGTATGAGTGTGAAGAGTTTTTTGCTAAAGGGCAAAAAGGAAGTTCTGCAATGCCTCATAAGAGAAATCCTATTTTAACAGAAAATATCACAGGGTTATGCCGAATGATTCGTGCGTATGCAATGCCTGCAATGGAAAATGTGGCACTTTGGCATGAAAGAGATATTTCTCACAGTTCAACTGAGCGATTTTGGTTGCCTGATTCTTTCATTACAACCGATTTTATGCTTCACAGAATGAACAATGTCATTGCAAACTTAACTGTTATGCCAGAAAATATGATGAGAAATCTGAATTTAACAGGTGGATTGGTTTTCTCTCAAAGAGTGTTACTTGAACTTCCACTGGCTGGTGTGAGCAGAGAGGATGCATACAGAATTGTGCAACGAAACGCAATGAAAGTGTGGGAAGGTTTACAACAAGGTAAAGCAACGACCAATGAAAAAGGAGAGAGTCTCTATCTTCAATATCTTTTAGATGATGAAGAGTTGAGAAACTCGTTGAGTGAAAATCAAATTAGAGAGTGTTTTAATTTTGATTATTATACAAAAAATGTCGATGCAATTTTTAATAGAGTATTTAATAAATAAAAATCATATAAAGTAGGTAACAAATTATGGCAATAATGATACAAAAAAGAAACGGTAGAAAAGAAGTTTTAGATATTACAAAAATCCAAAAAATGACGATTGCTGCAACAAAAGATTTAGAGAGTGTCTCTCAAAGTGAATTAGAACTTGATGCTCAAATTAAATTTATTGATGGAATGAGTTCAGAAGATATTCAAGATGCGTTAATTAAAACAGCAGTTGAAAAGATTGATATTGATGTTCCCAATTGGACATTTGTTGCAGCAAGACTCTTCTTGTTTAACCTTTACCATAAAGTAGGACGAGCAACGAGTGGAATTAAAGGTGAAGCGTATTGTCATTTAAAAACATACATTCAAAAAGCACAAGAAGCAGGAAGAATGATTCCTGCACTTGAAAGTGGATACGATTTGGATGATTTGAATGATTATTTAGAACCACAAAGAGATTTTCAATTTAACTATTTGGGAATTAAAACACTTTATGACCGATATTTAATCAAAGACAAAAAAGCACAACCTATTGAATTGCCACAACATATGTTCATGGGAATTGCCATGTTCTTAGCGCAAAATGAAAACAACAAACAACAACGAGCCAAAGAGTTTTATGATGTTATTTCAAAATTTGAAGTGATGCTTGCTACGCCAACTTTATCAAATGCACGAACAAACAGACACCAATTGAGCTCGTGTTATATTGGTTCAAGCCCAGATAACATTGAAGGAATTTTTGATGGCTATAAAGAGATGGCACTCTTGTCTAAATATGGTGGTGGTATTGGTTGGGATTGGAATCAAATCCGAAGTTTAGGTGGTGTGATTGATGACCACAAAAGTGCTGCTGGGGGAACGGTTCCTTTTTTAAAAATTACCAATGACATTGCGTTAGCCGTAGATCAATTGGGTACAAGAAAAGGGGCAATTGCTGTCTACTTAGAGCCATGGCATATGGATGTAGTAGATTTCGTTGATTTAAAGAAAAACTCAGGTGAAGAGAGACGAAGAGCACACGACTTATTCCCTGCCCTTTGGATTTCAGACATTTTCATGCAGCGAGTTGTAGAAGATTCATATTGGACGCTTTTTGACCCTTATGAAGTTCGAGATTTATCGGAATTGTATGGGGATGAGTTTGAGAAACGATACATTGAATATGAAAATGACGACTCAATCACAAAAGAGAGAATGAAAGCCAAAGATTTATGGAAAAAGATTTTAACCTCTTATTTTGAAGTAGGAAGTCCATTTTTATGTTTTAAAGACAATGCCAATCGGGCAAATCCAAACAGCCATACTGGACACATAAGAAGTTCAAATCTTTGTACAGAGATTTTCCAAAACACCAATCCAAATCATTATAAAATCAGATTTGAGTATGACGATGGAACGGTTACAACACATGAAGAAGAGGAATTAATCAAAATTGATTCTGGCATTACTAAAAAAGCCAACAAAATCACTGCGCTTGATTCAATCGGTGGAAAACAAATTTTTATTGTTGAAAAAGAGAAAGAAGACGGAGATACCGCTGTTTGTAACTTGGCTTCTATTAATCTAAGTAAAATTCATACAGATGAAGATATCCGAAGAGTTGTTCCAACAGCAATAAGAATGTTGGATAATGTCATTGATTTAAACTTCTATCCATTGAGAAAAGTCAAAGCTACCAATCTTAAAACAAGAGCGATTGGTTTGGGTGTTATGGGTGAGTCTCAAATGGTTGCAGAGAGTCAACTGGTTTGGGGAAGCAATGACCATCTTAAAAAGATTGATGCGGTTATGGAGGCAGTTTCATATAATGCCATCAAATCAAGTTCTGATTTGGCGGTTGAAAAGGGAACTTATCCTACGTATGAAGGTTCTAAATGGAGTCAAGGTATCATGCCTCATGACCATGCACCACAAGCGGTGAATGCGTTGGTCAATAAAGACCTTTTTGATTCAGGATACGATTGGGAGAGTTTAAGAGCAAAAGTTCAAAAAGATGGTATGAGAAATGGGTATCTTATGGCCATTGCACCAACATCATCAATTTCAATTTTAGTGGGTACAACACAAGCCATTGAACCTGTGTACAAAAGAAAGTGGTTTGAAGAGAACTTAAGTGGACTCATTCCTGTTGTTGTACCAAATTTGAGTCCAGATACGTGGACATACTATGTGCCAGCATATGAAGTGGATCAATTGGACATCATTAAAGCCGCCGCAGTGCGACAAAAATGGATTGATCAAGGACAAAGTACGAATATCTTTATGAGTTTGGATAAAGCCAGTGGAAAATATCTGCATGAAATTTATACGTTAGCTTGGAAATTGGGATTAAAATCGACATACTATTTAAGAAGTCAATCACCAGAAGCCGCTTCAAACGTAGAAGACAGAAGTATGGAGTGCAGTGGTTGTCAATAAGCCAAAAATTGTAAAGAATAAGATTTTGAATAAATAGGAAAAATAATGAAAAGAAAAACTATATATAACCCTGATTCTAAAGAGAGTTTAAACGACAGAAGAATTTTTGGCGGAAACTCAGATGGTATGATAAACTTTACAAAAATGAAATACCAATGGTCATTGAACCTTTGGGACACAATGGAGGGGAATACTTGGTTCCCTAAAGAAGTTCAAATGACAGGTGATGCAAAAGATTATAAGTATCTTACTCCTGCTGAGAAGAGAATGTACGATTTGGTGCTCTCTCAACTTATTTTTATGGACAGTTTACAAACCAACAATTTAATGGACAATATCAATCCTTATATTACTGCCCCAGAAATCAATGCGTGCCTCTCTCGACAATCATATGAAGAGGCAAACCATTCAAAATCGTATGCAGTAATGGTTGAATCCATCTCTGACAATACCGATGAAATTTACAATATGTGGAAAACAGACAGCAAATTGCGAGAAAAAAATACGTACATTGCAGATGTCTATGACAATCTTTCAGAAGGCATCGATGACAGAAAGATTGTTTTAGCCATGTTTGCTAACCAAATCTTAGAAGGGTTGTACTTTTATGCTGGTTTTGCTGCCATGTACGCGCTTGGAAAATCGGGAAAAATGTTGGGTTCTTCACAGATGATTCGATTTATTCAAAGAGATGAGGTTACTCACCTTTTATTGTTCCAAAACATGATTAACTCTACAAGAAAAGAGCGACCAGAACTCTTTACTCCAGAGTTAGAAACTGAAGTTAAAGCGATGTTCAGAAAAGCAGTTGATTTGGAAGCCTCATGGGGTGCATACATTACTCAAGGACAAATCTTAGGATTTACCGATGCCATTATCCGACAATACATTGAACATTTAGCCGATAAACGATTGGAAGCAGTAGGATACAAACCAATGTACAACGTAAAACACCCAATTCCATGGGTAGATGGTTATGCAAGTTTCAATGACCAAAGAACGAATTTCTTTGAAGGGAATGTTGTTAATTATTCTAAGGGTTCAATCGACTTCGACGATTTTTAACAGCTCTTTTACCCAATCTCTGCGTTGGAGGAGTTTTTTAACTCAGTCACCTACAGCTTGTAGGCTCCTTCGCTAAAAAACTCCTCCGCCTTGACCTTGACTAAAATAGCTATTAAAAAGGATTTTGATGTTTTATAAACAAGTTTTTCCACATACAACAAAGAAGAATAAGACAAAGTTACCATGGGTATTAATATCATTTGGATTAGTTGGATTCGTTTGTAGTGTGTTTGTATTTGGATTTTATGGAATAACATTTTTGGATTATAAAGTTACAGCAGATGCTGAACATTTTGGACAGTTTGGTGATTTTATAGGTGGAACATTAAATCCTATATTAGCATTTTTAAGTTTTATGGCATTACTTTACACTATAAAAATACAAATGGATGAATTAAAATTTACACGGGATGAGTTAAAAGAATCTAGAATAGCTCAACAAGAACAGAGTCAATCATTGAGATTACAAAATCAAGCTACGAAAATACAAATGTTTGAAAATACATTTTTTCAATTATTAAGACAACACAATGAATATTTAGATTTAGTAGTAGAAGAAAAAATAAAAATAGATTATTTTTTTAATTATACTTGTGATTTTACCGGCTGTACAGGAAAAGAATTAAAATGTATTGATGATATTTTGTTGAATTTTTGTAAAATTAATCAAACAAATAGAACTTTAAAAAACTATTTTACGACACTATACCAGATTTTAAAGTATATCCATGAATATGCGAAAACAAATGACATAAATGCAAAATTTTATACCAATATTATTAGAGCGTTAATTGATGATGAAATTTTAAGATTATTAGCTATAAATTGTATTGCATATCCACTTTTTACTCAGTATAAAAAATATATTGAAGAATATGCATTTTTTGAGCACATTTATTTAAATGAGAAACAAAAAGAAACAAAAACAATTTTAGACATATTATTTAAATATAATTTTAGTGCATTTGGTAATAATATAAGATTAAAAGAATTATTAAAAAAGCCTCAAGCACTCGCTTGAAGCTTTACTCCGAAACTGTTTAAGACTTTTAAGACGGTTTCAAATCGGGGTTTTGCACCCTCTTGGAAAGCTTTATAAAGGCTTTCACGTCCTAATCCTGTGTCGTTGGCTATTTGTGCCATTCCTTTTGCTTTTGCGATATTTCCAATGGCTACAAGCAGTTCATCGGTATTTCCCTCTTGTAATACTTGGGTTAAATATTCGGCTATCATCTCTTTACTGTCTAAGTATTCAGAGATGTCGAATGTGGTTAATTTACTCATTGTTAATCTCCTTTAAAATTTGTTTTGCTTTATCAATATCATCACTTTGTGTGGACTTATCACCACCAATAAGCAGTATGATAATCTCTTCATTATGTTTTGTATAATAGACTCTGTATCCAGGACCTGTTGGAATTCTCAATTCACTGATATTGCTATCAATGATTTTATAATCGCCAAAATTCCCCTCTTTTATACGTTCAATTCTTCTAAGTATGGCAACTTTACCTTGCACGTCTTTGAGTTTCTTTAACCATTTAAAAAAGGTTTCAGTCTGTTTGATTGAGTACATGATGTATTGTATCCAAGTAGATACATTTTGTCAAGCGCAAATAGTTACAGTACTAAATCAATATAGGCATAGTCCTCATCACCTAAATATTAGATAAAACAAGAAACCTACTTCTAAATAGTCTTGTAGATTTAAAAAATAAATGTAGAATGAGTAATCTAAAGAGTGTTTTTAGAAATAGATACAAAGGTAGGCTTTTTGAGTTTACTTTTCTAAAAGGATCAGCCATGACAACATCAGCAGACCAAGTAAAATTTTATAGTTTATGTACGGCAATATACACTTCTGGGTTTTTAATCACTTACTTTTTTACTGTATAAAAAGTATTTGTTAAAAATATCCTACAGTAGGATATAGTTCAAATAGATGTCAATTAATAAAAAGATACAACTAGTTTTGCTAAAATCTTAAATAAAAAGTAAAGACAATTATGCAAAAACACACCCCAAAACGTATCGATGCTTTTCTCTCCTCACTAGGCTATTGTTCACGTAAAGAAGCCAAAAAATTCATGCGTATGTATACTATACGTGTTAAAAATGACGTGGTGTTTAATCCTGCACTTAAAGCGTATCACGAAGACATAACGATAAATAACGAACCTCTTGATGCACTAACACTGACACTTCTCATGCACAAACCCAAAGATGTGATTTGTTCACACGACGATGCGGGCGTACTGATTTATTCCCTTTTACCCGAACGTTGGCAACGACGCAATCCTAAGCTTTCTACCGTTGGACGATTGGATGTTGATACTACTGGTGCCATTTTAATCACCGATAATGGGGCTTTAAATCATAAACTCACTTCTCCCAAAAGTGAAGCCATCAAAGTGTACGAAGCCACACTGGCTCAACCATTAAGAGGCGATGAAGCTGAAATCTTTGAAAGCGGAAATCTCATGCTTCATGGTGAAATTAAACATCTGCTTCCTGCAAAACTGACGGTTATCTCTCCTACTCGTGTCCAATTGGAAATATGTGAAGGACGATATCATCAAGTTAAGCGTATGTTTGCTGCTGTTGGCAACAGAGTCATACAACTACATAGGCTCAATTTTGCGGGCTTTAGTGTGGAAAATATTCCTGAAGGTGAGTATAAAATCATTCAAAATATTTTATAATTTTACTTTAGAGATAAAATAACGATACTCTGTCACCTGAATGTATTCAAAATGCAATCAAAATGCAATCATTTACTCCTATAATTTTTTTATCATTCAATAAAGGACAGACCATGGAAATTTACGACACGATTAAATTTTATGTATTGTGTATATCCATTTATACACTGGGTTCATATGTTTCTTATTCACTTGTATTTTAAGTGAAGTCATAAGGTCGTATTGTAACGACCTTTATTGTCTATTATTATATCTTCATTAAAAAATCGCAAAAAAATCGCAAAATTTTATAAATATCTGAGATGAATGGCTCTTCTATAAGAGATTTATTAGAACAATACCACTAGAATGTTACCTATATATTATATAAAAAGTAAAACTTAGGTTAAAATTTGAAGAAGTTTCAAATACTGGGTGTTATTTATTATTATTTCTAAGATAAATAAATTATTTTTAAGTTATAATATAAAAATTATTAAAAAGAAAAGATATGAGTCTGACGAAGAAAATTCAATTAT
Source organism: Marinarcus sediminis (SeqCode) (assembly GCF_048571275.1). Taxonomy (GTDB): domain Bacteria; phylum Campylobacterota; class Campylobacteria; order Campylobacterales; family Arcobacteraceae; genus Marinarcus; species Marinarcus sediminis. Next base: position 758,815 of record NZ_CP182357.1, on the reverse strand, counting down.
TAACAACTTTACTGATTATTCTTATTGTGGTTTGTGTTTATCAACATACACGTGAATTTATTCCAGAAGAGACGTTAAATAATGATGTGTCAGCCCTTATTCCAGAAGAAGAAGCGGTATTAAGTCAAACTCAAAAGAGTGAAGAACAAGCTGTGCAAGACAATATGCAAGCTTTTACCACTGTTCAAGAAATTGCAAAAAATAGTATAGAAGAGAAAAGTTTGACGCCCAGCGTACCTCCAAAAGCTGTTCCTATTAAAGTAAAAGAGAGCAACGAAGCCCTAAAAAGTGTTGCCACTGCCAAACCAGTTGAAGTTATAACTCCTGTTCAAACAGCAAAACCTATTACAACAGCAAAACCTGTTGATGGCGTTGCAAAAAATAATGTAAAAATTCAAGAAGAGATGAATTCTGCTGTTTTAAATAATGCCATTGTATTTCAAAGAATGAGTTCAAATGTTACGGACAAAAGCAGAGATGTTATTGCAAAAATTGCAAAAGTCTTAAAAGAGAACCAAGATATAAAAATAGAGATTGCAGGACACACCGATGCAAAAGGAGATGAAGACTTTAATCAAATGGTCTCTCAACAACGAGCAGAGAGTGTTAAAAATATTTTGATTGAAATGGGTGTAGATTCGCAGAGAATGGTTGCAAAAGGTTATGGGGAAACGAAACCGATTGTACCCAATGATCCAGATGGATACTCAACGATAAACAGAAGAGTAGAATTTAATATTATAGAGGAATAGATTGTGATAGAAATTGCTTCAAAAATTGTTTTATGTTTGCTAATTGCATCAGTTATAGGTTTTTTTATTGGATTTCTAATAGGTAGATCTTCAAGACAAAACAAACCCAGCCAAATAAAAAATATGCATGATTTCAAAGTACAAGGCAATATTTATAATAAACCTATTATTTTAAGTAAACCACGACCTACAGGGGAAGATGACTTAAAAGAGATTGAAGGAATTGATTTTAAGACCGAAGAAGAGTTAAACCATTTGGGTATTTTTCATTATGATCAAATTGCTAAATGGAGTGATAAAAACTGTGAATGGATCAGTGAATATCTCTGTTTAGAAAACAGAATTCAAGAAGAAAAATGGGTTGAACAAGCCAAAGTGCTTAATAAAAAGAGATAAAAAAAGAGAAAGAATCTCTTTTTTTAGCTGTTTAATGCATCAACTTTTTTTAATTCTATAATAATTTTCTCTATATCTTTGGAATATTTTATCGCTTTTGAACTGTCATTGTTAAATCCTGCATTGTAACTTGCCCAGATTTTACTCCAATTGTTTCCATAAATCTTTTTCCAATAAATCAGTTCTGCAATTGCATTGCTTGTAGCAAATTCGAAGTCATTGATTAACAACATGGCCATTCTGTTTCGATTAAAAGTTGAATTTCGTACTTGATGTCGTCTGATAACGGTGTTGATGTTGGCTTGGTAGAGACCATAATCATAACTGTCAACATTAACTTTGTATCGTCCTAATGAGGACTCTTTGACTGCTATAGCCATAAGAGAGTAAGCAAGATCATATTTTTGTGCATACTCTTTGATTTGTTTGAGTAAGCTAAGGTCCTCGTGAGTTAAATCTTCTGATTTAAAATTTTCGCCATTGGCATAGGTAAAAAAAAGTATCAATAGTGTTATAAAATATCTTTTCATAAAATAATTTCAGCTCCTTGTAAATTTTTTGGCCGCGATTATACTATAAAAACCATGTATTGTCAAATTCTGTACTATACTAAACTAGTGTAAAAATACTCTTAATATGCTTCTTAGCTTAAGATATTATAATTAGGTATTGCATTTTAGGAAGTATTAAGTGAATAAAACAGAATTTAAGAAAATAATAAAAACAGCTGGTTTTTCATCTCAAGGAAAGTTTGCTGAACTCATTGGAATTAAAGCGAATACCTTTACGACATATAAAAAAATACCTGGACATGTTGCACGAATTGCTAAGTTATCGCTTTTAGCAAGAGATAACGGTGTCAGTATTGATGAAATTAAGGCGCACCTTAAACTTGACAGAGCCATTGAATCAGCTCTTATTGAAGAGGATGATGAGAACAACAATTGTGAAGAGTTGAGTCAGTAACTATACCAATTCATCTATAAGTCTTTTAACGCAGCTTTCAACCATAGAAAAAACCGTCTCAAAACCTTCAAATCCGTCAAAAAAATAGGGGTCAGGGACATCTTCTCCATCAAAGCCATAATTTCCCAGTTTAATGGCATTTTTACAGCCCATGGCTTTTAAATTAGCGATATTGCTGCTGTCTAAACCCACAATCATATCATAGGTTTTAAAATCATTTTTATGCACTTGTTTGGCTTTATAGTGGGAAATATCAAGCTGATGGAGCTGTGCTACTTTTATGGAGTTTTCACAAGGGGCTTCTCCTACATGCCAATTGCCTGTACCAGCACTGTCAATAAGCAGTTCCAACCCTTTTTCTTCTGCATACTTTATGGCAATGGCTTTGGCTAAGGGTGAGCGACAAATGTTGCCTAAACAGACAAAAAGTATACTTTTCATGAACTAAATTCCCACATTTAAATGGTTTCTCATTTGGTGAATCTCTTCTAAATTTACCTCAACACTGAGCACTTCTTGGTTTTCATTTAAAAATCGTTTACCAAAAGGGGTGATGATACTTGATCCACCATTACAATCCTCATTGCTACTGTTAACAGCCAAGACAAAACATTGGTTGGCAATGGCCAATGCCTGACTCAATACTTCAAAGTTCTCTTTGCGTTTCTCTCCCCATAACGCTGGAATTAAAATCACATCGGCACCTTTGAGTTTTTGCCAATACTCAATAAATCGAAGTTCAAAACAGATCAATACGCCAATTTTTAAACTCCCTACTTCAAAAAGGTTCATCGCATTTTTATTGCCTGCCGTGAAATATTGTTCTTCTTTATTGAGTGTAAAGAGTTCAATTTTGTTTTGCTGATGAAGAATCTCTCCTTGATGAAAAAGATGAAAAGTATTAAAGTAGTTTGAATCTTGTTTCGTTGTAAGCGTTAGTGCAATGGTTTTGTCTTTTGAGAGTTCTATAAAACTTTTTATGGCTTTTTGACTCATATGAACCGCTTCATCAAGGCATTCATATGAGTATCCTGTTAAACACAATTCAGGAAAAAGCAGCAAAGAGTTCTTTGGTGCTTCTTGAATAATACTTTTTATATTCTTTAAATTTTCTTCAAAATTCGCAGTTGTTTTAGTTTGAACGGTTACGAAGTTCATTTTGTGCACCTTGGATGAGTTCATTCAGTTTGGTTTCATATAACTTCGCTTCAGACTCAATGGTAGATTCAAATCGTGTGACCAAAACAGGAGTAGTATTACTTGCACGAACCAATCCCCAGCCTTTTTCAAAAATCACTCGTACCCCATCGACATCAATGATATTTAAAATTTTAGGAAAATCTGCAGGTACATTTTGAAGTTTCTCTTTAATTTTATCAATGAGTAAAAACTTTTCCTCTTCACTGGTTTTGACTTTGATCTCTTCGGTTGAGTAAACTTTTGGAAGAGAGGCAATCTCTTTGTCCACATCCATACCATTAAAAATGAGTTCTAAAAGTCGGAAGGTAGCATAAATAGCATCATCATATCCATAATATCGGTCATTGAAAAAAATATGACCCGAAACTTCAGCTGCCATATCGGCATTGAGTTCTTTGAGTTTCACTTTTAAATTGCTGTGCCCTGTTTTATACATGACAGCTGTGCCCGTTTCATTGATTTTGTCATACATGATTTGAGTACATTTAACTTCACCAATAATGACAGGATTGGTCATGGTTGTAGCAAATAAAAGTGCCATGATGTCACCTTTGACATTATTCTTTTTGGTTAAAAAAGCAATTCTATCCGCATCCCCATCGTAAGCAAATGCGTATTCGTAGTCTCCTTTTAACGCTTCCATGACATCTTTAAGGTTTTTTTCTTCACTTGGATCGGGATGGTGATTGGGAAAGGTGCCATCAGGTTCACAAAATAGGGCATCGTAGTTTAATTCTAAACGGTCTAAAATGGTTGTAATAACGGTATCCGCAACACCATTCCCACAATCAATAATAAACTTTGGTTTCATCCCTTTTAAGTGGGCAAACTCTTTGACCATAAAATCAATGTATAAAGATTTGACATCAATTTCTTCATAAGTTTCATCGTCATCAATGGTTAACTGAGTGTTTAATATGATTTTATCGCCTAAGGTATAAATGTCGTCCCCAAAGAAAGGGTTATTTCCAATGGTGATTTTAAAACCATTGTATTCACTTGGATTGTGACTTCCAGTAATCATCACGGAAGCATTGGGTAAGTCTGCTCCAAAATGCTGAAAAGAGGCAAAATAGTTGACTCCTGTAGCAACCATGCCCATACCTAACACTTTACAACCCGCTTTGTTGAATCCTGAAGTTAAGTAGCCAAAAAGTTCAGGAGAGTGTGTTCTGGCATCATATCCAATGACAATGACAGGATGAGTCATGTTCGATCTTTTGATGGTCTCTAACCCTAAGTAATAGCCAATGAGTTTAACACTTTGTTCGTTGAGTTCTTTCCCAACGATTCCTCGGATGTCATACTCTCTAAAAATTGATTTATTTATCACTGATTGAACCTTTGTTTGTAAATGAGTGACAGATTATACCAATAAGATTATGATAAAATAGTTATATGAAAACCCAAGATATAAAAATACTTTTTGTAGAAGATGATGAAATTGCCAGAGAGAATGGTGTGGAGTACTTACGTCAAAGTTTTAAAAACGTTTATGAAGCTAAAAATGGATTAGAAGCCATGAAACTTTATGAAGCTGTTCATCCCGATATTATTATTACTGATATTCAAATGCCTAAAATAAATGGTTTAGAGTTTGTAGAGAGTATCCGACGAAAAGATAAAAAAACGCAAATTATTGTGCTGTCGGCATTCAGCACAAAAGCCTATTTATTAAAAGCCGTTGAATTACAACTGGTTAAGTATTTAATTAAACCCATTTCTCAAAGAGAGTTAGACAGTGCCTTAGCTTTGTGTTGCAAAGGTTTAGAAAATGGAGTATCCAATATTATCCAGTTGAGAGAAAACAGCTGTTTTGATGCTTATAATAAAACTCTTTTTGTTGATGATGAGATGATTAAATTACGAACCAAAGAGTTGCTGTTATTGGAACTATTATTAAAAAACAAAACACGATATGTCAGTTATGAAGAGATAGAACAACACGTTTGGGAAGAATCAGCCATGAGCAAAGATGCTTTGAAAACAGTTGTTCGTGATTTAAAAAATAAATTACCCTCCGATTCCATTTTAAATCTTTCCAAAGTTGGGTATAAAATTAATGTTTGAGGCAAATACTCTTTTGGCTTTTGGTGTGACGTTTGGTATTGTATCCATGACCATTTTTTATACGATGATTCGATATATTTATACCAAAGAACTCATCTATTTAACCTACTCTGTCATGCAAATATGTTCTTTTATTTTTATCATTGCGTACAGTAAACTCTTTTTTAATGTACCGTTAATAGAAGAGATTTCACTCACATTTGCAACGTTGTTTGCGTTTGCCTTTGCTGTTGGCTTTTATCATGGTGATTTTATCCCTAAAATGCAATCACAAACAGAGTTGTTGATACACACCTTTATGCTGATTTTTATTATTTTAACCTCTTTTTATCACTATATATTATTTGAGTATTTACCGTATACGGTGATTTATTTTGTGCTTTTTATCTCGGTGGCATTTAATTATAAACAAGGATTAAAACCTACGTTTATCTATGTGCTTGGGTGGTCTGTTTTTTGTCTGTTTTTATATTTCAGTGATGTTAAAGCGCTCTATATTCAAAAAGGCTATGTTGACATTGTATTGGTGGCTTTTGCCATTGAAGCGGTGTTATTTACCATGAGCGTGGCGTATAAGTATCAAGAACAACGCAAAGAGAATGAAGATTTTCTGGAACAACTTTTTCATCAAACCCGATTGGCACAATCAGGACAAATGATAGGCAATATTGCACACCAATGGCGACAACCTTTAAATAATCTTTCCTATATTTTAATTAATCTCAAAAAAGCCTTTGAAACTCATACGTTAGATCTTACATATTTTGATAAAAAAGTGGAACAAGCCAATGCCCAGTTGCATTTTATGTCAAAAACCATTGATGACTTTAAAGAGTTTTATGCTCCTTCAAAACATAAAGAGAATTTTTCAGTTAAAGAGGCTATTCACAGAGCAATTACTATCATTCAAGCTGATCTTCAACAAAAAAATATTGAGTTGGAATTGCAATTTAAAACGAACGAAGCGGTAAAAATTTTTGGTATTTCAAATGAGTTAACACAAATTATTATCAACCTTGTCAATAATTCAAAAGAGGCATTAAGTACCATTCAATACCCTAAAATAATCATAACTGTCGATGCAAACAGTTCGGATGTGATTGTTCGTATTGCCGATAATGCAGGTGGAATCAAACAGTTAAATAAAATATTTGAACCCTATTATTCAACTAAAAAAGAGGGTTCAGGCATAGGTTTGAGCATGGTTAAAACCATTTTAGAAAAGAGTTTAAATGGGAAAATAGAGGTCAAAAACGAAAAAGAGGGAGCGGTATTTTCCCTCTTTTTTGAAAAAGCTATTTAAGCAAAGAGTCTCGTGGATAGATAAATGAGACGGTTTGTGTCAAATTAAATTTTTCAGGATTCTCTTTGGCAAAAACAATTACCTGCAGTCCTATAGGGGTATCTTTTATGGCGGACAGACTTAAGGTCTTAGTGCTTTCAATAATGACCACTTTTTTAACTCGTTGGTTGGGTTGCAGTTTAAAAGTTTTGAAGTTTTTGACTCTGAAATTAGGATTATTGACTTTTATATCGTATGTCAATGTCTCTTTTTCTCGGTTTTGAATGGTGAAAATATAGTTATTTCTTACACGTTTTTCATTGTTGATTTTATACAAACTGGTGGTTTTATTCACATTGAGTAAAATACTCTCTTTGCCTGAAGCAAACAGTGCCATTAGCGCAATACAGATAAAAATAGAGACAAAATACATGATATTTTTTGCCGAATAAACCACGGTTTTTGTTTTATGTAAAACCGCATTGGTGCTTCCCCACGAAATAAGCGAAGGTTTCCCCAGTTTTCCCATTACATCAGTACATGCATCGGCACACTCTAAACAGTTAATACACTCAACTTGAAACCCTTTTCGAATATCAATATGCGTAGGACACACTTTTACACACGATTCACACGTAGTGCATTCTTCTTGTGCCGTAAACTCTTTGGCTTTAAAGATTGATTTTTCCCCATTGGTATAAATGTTTCCACCTCGGTTGGTATCATAAATGACTTGTACGGTGTTGTCATCGTATAAAACCGATTGGATTCTTGAATAGGGGCAAAAATAGACACAGTAGTCCTCTTTGGCTAAAACTACCGTATAAAAAAGAAACAACGTAGTACTTAAAATAAATAAAATCATAAAAATGTGTTCAGTGGGTTTTTGCATGTAAGCAAAGAAATCTTCTGGTGGCACAAAATACCACATAAAATCAACCGAGATAATCAGCCCTAAAAGTAGAAAAACGGTTGTTGCTAAAACTTTTTTGATTTGATTTGAGTATTTTGTATAATCAATATCTTTTTGTTTGTTACTGATTTTTCGTAATTTAAAGAGTTTGGATTCAATTAAATCACGATACAGTACTCTAAAAATTGTTTGAGGACAGGCCCATGAGCACCAGATTCGTCCCCCTATGGTTGTCATGACAAAAATACCAATGAATAAAATCATCAGTAAAAATGGCATGATATACAGCTCTTGCATCTCAAATGAGAAACCAGCAAATTGAAACAGCATTTTATCAAACGACAAAAGCAACATATGGTTTTCATTGATTGTAATAAAAGGTAAAATCAATGAAAAAAGGGTGATGAAAAGATAAACGCAATATCTTTTTGTTTTGTAAGTCATATAAACTCCTTTTTATTTGAAAGCAGTTTATATTTTTTTGGTGGTAAAAAAGAGGTAATGCTCTTTTTTAGTTGTTCCTTTCTAAGTGAAGTAAAAACTCTTTTTTATCAATGCCACCTGAATATCCTCCCATTTGACCATTTTTATTGATGACTCTGTGGCAAGGTACAAGTATGGCAATCATATTTTGGCTGTTGGCGTTGGCAACGGCTCGGTATGCTTTGGCATGGTTGATGTTAGATGCTTGTTGCTCATAGGAAATGGTTTGCCCATAAGGTATGTTTAAAAGTGCTTTCCACGCTTGCATCTGAAAAGCAGTACCCAAAAGTTGTAAAGGAATTTTGAACTCTTTTCGTTGCCCGTTAAAATACTCATTGAGTTGCAGTTGAAGGGTTTCAAAATAGTCATTCTCCGCACGAATAATATCGGCGTTAAATTTCTCTTTTAAATTTTTAAGTTGGGCATCAATATGGAATTTGTGATAAAAACTTAACATACAAATTCCTTTTTGGCTTGAAGCTGCAAACATATCACCCAAAGGTGTTTGGATCACAGAAGTTGTGATGACATTTTTTTTAAGAGCAGAAAAAGTTCTCATTATTCATCACTGTAAACACAAACATTATACTCTTCAACCAAACCATCTTTATTGAGACAATGTGTTTGAAAGAAATCCGTAATATACTCTTTGGCACAATGCAGTTCAAAAGCAGCTTTATCTCTCCATATTTCATTAAAAACAATCGGAAGTGAGTCTCCTGTTGCATTGGGGTGTGAAATGTGTTTAGTGACCAAATACTGAATACAACCATCTTCTCTTTGAGTTTGAGGTTCAAGATTTTGAAGCACTTTAAAAAGAGCTTCTTCTTTGCCTTTTTTGGCTTTAAAACCAGCGACACAATATATCTTTTTTGACATAATTAATCCTATTTATTAATTTTCCTTTAATTATATAGGAAAACAAATAAAAAAAATAGTAGAATAACATTATGAAAAAAATAATATTAATAATTATCCTGATTAATCATTCACTTTTTGCAGAATTAATTTCACCTATTGAAGATAAATTAGATATCAATTTATCAAAGGCATTGCTTGGGAAAAGGCTCTTTTTTGAGAAAAGATTAAGCAGCGATAATACAATCTCTTGTGCTAACTGTCACATTATTTCTGAAGGTGGAGATGACAATAAACGTTTTTCTATAGGCGTTAATAACAAGAAAGGGTCAGTAAATTCTCCGACTGTTTTAAATTCCCGATACAATTTTGTGCAATTTTGGGATGGCAGAGCCAAAGATTTAAAAGAGCAAGCCATGGGACCCATACATAATCCTGTTGAAATGAATTCTCATTCCAATGAAGTTGTTCAAAAATTAAAAAAAGACGCTTCTTATGTCAAATCTTTTAAAACAGTATTTAATAGTGAAATTACATTTGATTTCGTATTAGATGCTATTGTAGAGTTTGAGAAAGCATTAATTACCCCTAATTCTAAATTTGATCAATATTTAAAAGGGGATAAAACGGCATTAAATGATGATGAAAAAGAGGGGTTTGAGCTTTTTAAATCATATGGATGTATCTCTTGCCACAATGGAGTGAATCTGGGAGGAAATCTGTTTCAGCAAATGGGAATTTTAAAGATTATGCATTATGAAAAGAACAAATATCTCGGACGATATAATGTGACAAAAAATGAAGAGGACAGATACTTTTATAAAGTACCAACGTTAAGAAATATTGAACATACTGCCCCCTATTTGCACAGTGGAACCATTTCAACTCTTAAAGAAACCATTGAAATCATGTTGGAGTATCAAGTGGGCATAAAACCTAAAGCTGAAAATGTTGAGAAAATTTTGTCATTTTTAAAAACACTTACGGGTGAACAACCTAAAATTATGGATATGAATTGAAAAAATCGATTTTAATTTCACTGTTTTTCTTTTTAATTGTGGGAATGCTGATGTATAACACACTCAATGCCAATAAAAAGATAGACAACTTTTTTTTACTCTATAAGAAGATTGCAACTTTGGTCTCTTTGAATAAAGATTTCGATATTTTCATGTCTTCAAAAATCAATTATAATAACTTTGATTTGATACAAAACAATATTTATGCCATCAGCACGAATGTAAATGAAATAGAGAATAATGAACTCTTTAAACAACTCGACACGCCTCTTTTGAAACAATCTTTTTTTACGATACAAAAAGATTTGGAGAAGAAAGTTGAGCTTGTCAATAGAGTTGTTTCTAAAAGTGCTGTACTGAACAACTCTTATCGATATATTCAAAAGCTTAATAATGATATAGACAACAAAAAACTTTTGCATATATACAATTCAATTATCGGATTAGATTATAATCCTGAAATAGAGCTTGATAGTTTGAATAAAGATGTTAATACTTTTAAAACAAGCAATAAAGCTGAAGAAATTTTTATCGCACACGCTAAAATTATTCTTTTATATTATTCAGAGTTTAATAAACTTAAAGAAGCATCGTTATTCCTTGGATTGGCTGAGAAATTAAATCTTTATGAAGAAAATTTTGCTTCATATTCAAATTATATTATCAATTCCTTGCAAAATGTTGTGTGGTTTTTAATGACAATTCTCTTTTTTGCTCTGCTGGCCTTTTTATACTATATACACCTTTTAACACTTAAGAAAACAGAGTTAATACGCTTTAAAAAAGCGGTTCAAAACAGTGATAATATTGTTGTAATTACAGATAAAGAGTATAAAATAAAATATGTCAATAAAAGTTTTGAGAAAGTTACGGGATACACTAAAAATGAGGTCTTAGGTAATACGCCTTCGATGCTTAAGTCCTATCAACAGCCCAACTCATTTTATGAAGAATTGAAAAAAACAATTTCGTCAGGACAACAATGGCAAGGTGAATTCATTAATAAAAATAAAGATGGACGCATCTCTTTTGAGAAAGCCTCTATTACCCCTATTTTAAATGAAAAGGGAGAAGTTACAGAATATTTGGCCATTAAATTGGACATTACTAAAGAGAAAAAGACACAAGAATTGCTTAAAGAAAAAGAGCATATTTTATCGCAACAATCTAAAATGATTGCAATGAGAGAGATGCTTGAGAGTATTGCCCATCAATGGCGGCAACCTCTCTCCACGATTTCAACAGCGGCGAGTGGTTTGAAACTTAATAAAGAGTTTGACACGTTAAATGATGAAAAGTTTGCTGAATTTGTGGATGTGATTATGGATAACACCTTGGGACTTTCAACAACCATTGATAACTTTAAAAACTATTTTAATACAAAAAATGAAAAAACAATTTTTGATATTGGTAAAACAGTTCAGAAAATGCTTGATTTAATTGGCTACAGACTCTATGATGACAAAATTGAGGTCATCAGAGATATTAGTGAGATAAAGCTTGAGGGATTAGAAAATGAACTGATGCAATCATTGGTCAATATTCTCAATAACTCTCAAGAGGCTTTTCATAAAAACAGTATTGATAAGAAATATATATTTATTGATGCGTATGAAAAAGATAAAAACATTTTTTTATCCATTAAAGATAATGCCGGTGGTATTCCTAAAGATATTTTAGAACATGTCTTTGAACCATATTTCACTACAAAACATCAAAGCAATGGTACGGGTATTGGACTTTATATGACGTATGAAATTATTGTAAAACATTTTATGGGGAGCATCGGCATTAAAAACGTAAATTATAAATACAAAGGAGAAAAGCAAAAAGGCATTAAAATTGATATTCAAATACCTCAAAGCTTACACAATATTGATGTGATTCATGATTAAAACAATAAGAGAAAGTTCTCTTATTGTTGTTTATTTTCTTACTTGACCATTACCTAAAATTTTAAATTTATACGTTGTTAAGTCATTGATGCCCATAGGTCCTCGAGCATGAAGTTTGTTGGTGGAAATACCTACTTCCGCCCCTAATCCAAATGCACCACCATCGGTGAATCTTGTGCTTGCGTTGGCATAGACACATGCTGCATCAATGTGGTCCAAAAAGTAATTTACAGCAGAGTAGTTTTCACTGATAATGGCTTCTGAATGACCTGAACCATGTTTTGAAATATGTTCTACCGCTTCTTTAACATTTTTGACAACTTTGATGTTGAGAATATTGGCCAAATATTCTGTATCATAATCTTCGTGGGTGGCACACTCAATATCAATAATTTTTCGTGTTTTTTCACACCCTTTTAGTTGTGTATCTTGCTGTATAAATGCTTCATGCAAAGCAGGAAGCATAAGTGTTGCAATATCTTTATGCACCAATAGTGTTTCCATGGAGTTACATACGCCTGGTCGTTGACATTTTGCGTTAATGGCGATTTTAATTGCCATTTGTGCATCGGCATTTTTATCAATATAGGTGTGACACACTCCTTTATCATGTTTAACAACTGGTACAGAAGAGTTTTCACAAATATATTTAATTAATGATTCCCCTCCTCTTGGAATGATCAAATCGACCAATTTATCTTGTTTAATTAACTTCGCTACACTCTCTCTGTTAGAAAAAGGAAGCAGTGCTATGGCTTGTTCTGGAAGGGAATTTCGTGCAAGTACATTTCTTAAGACATTGGCAATGGCTCTGTTGGAATGTTCAGCTTCTTTTCCCCCTTTTAAGACACACACATTGCCACTTTTAAAGCATAATGCTGCTGTGTCACTTGTTACATTGGGTCTGCTTTCATAAATAATTCCAATGACGCCAATAGGAATAGAGACTTTTTGGATATTTAAACCATCTTCCGTAACCCAACCCTCTAAAGTTCGTCCGACGGGGTCTTTAAGGGCAGCGATTTCTCTGATGGCTTGTGCCATAGAAGCCACTCTATCACCAGTTAAAAGAAGTCTGTCCATAAGTGCACTGCTCAGACCATCCTCTTCTCCTGCTTTCATATCTTTGTCATTTTGAGTAATGATATAATCACAATGCTCCATAAGGGCATCTGCCATTTGTAGTAAAACGCTGTTTTTAACTTCACCACTGAGCGTTGCAATCTCTCGACTGATTTTTTTTGATTCTTCTAAAAATTGTTGCATTATTTTTCCTATGTATGAACGTAAATATTTTATTTATGTGCCTATTTTATCTAAATTTTACTGAGTTTAGATACTGCTATTATGTCGGGTATGATGAATCAGAGAGGAGGAGGGGCAAAAGATATTCCCTTGGAATATCTTTTAATTTGTAGAGCTTACGCTAATGCTTCTAATTTTTCTGTTAATGCTTGTTTAGAAGAAGCACCAACCATAGTATCTACAATCTCTCCATCTTTCATGAATAAAATTGTAGGAATAGATCGAACACCATATTTTACGGCTAAATCTTGTTCTTCATCTGTATTTACTTTACAAATATTTGCTTTTCCTGCAAAATCTTCTGCCAATTCATCGATGACGGGAGCCAACATTCGACAAGGTCCGCACCAAGGTGCCCAGAAGTCAACCAATGATAAACCTTTGCTTACAGTTGTATCAAAATTTCCTGATGTTAATTCAATATATTTTCCCATTTTATTTCCTTTAGTCTTTTATTTGTTATTAATAATCGTAATGTTATCTCATTAGATTATTTTTGTCAAGTATGTACTTAAAAGTTATATAGGTACTTTAATGTACCTATATAATCAACTATTAATCTTATTTCTCTTATCATTGTGTAAATCCAATAGGGTAAAAATATGGAAAATTTAAAAGAATACAACTGTTTTTTTCAACTTGCAACAGATATTATAGGTGGAAAGTGGAAAGCTTACGTGCTTTGGTCTTTAAAAAATGGCATCAAAAGAAATGGTGAACTCATCAAACAAATACCCACCATCAGTCAAAAAATGCTCACTCAACAGCTTCGTGAACTTGAAGAAGCAGGGATTGTACAAAGAATTGCATATCCTGTGATTCCTCCAAAGGTGGAGTATAAACTCACTGCTGAAGGGGAAAAACTTATTCCCATTTTACAACAACTTCACGATTGGGGAAGAGATTATGCTAAAGTGCATAAAATCCCCATTTCAAAAAATAAAGATCTGAATTGTGAAATTGAATAATAAGAACGAATACGTTCTTATTATAATTTTACTACATATCGACCAGTAGCATTCCCGCCTAACAGGGCTTTGTATGCATCCTCAATCTCATCGAGTGAAATTTCATGTGTAATTTCATCAAGTGTATCAATATGAAACTCATTTGCCACTTTTTCCCATGCGGCAATCTTTTTTTCTATTTTACATTCAACAGAATCAATTCCAATGAGTCTGACACCTCTTAAAATAAATGGGAATACATTGGTGTTTAATGTAAATGAAGAAGTGAGTCCACAACACGTTGCGACACCATCATATTTAATGGCTTTTAAGGCTTCGGCTAAAATATTGCCACCTACGGTATCAATAACTCCTGCAAATCGTTCACTTACCATGGGTTTTTTATTTTCAATGTCAAAATCTTTTCTTAATATCACTTCTTTGGCACCCAAAGATTTTAAGAATTCGATTTTGTTTTCTTTTCCTGAAATGGCAACAACGTTAAATCCCAATTTACTTAAGATAGAAACTGCAATGGAACCTACTCCACCTGTTGCACCCGTAACGAGTATTTCACCACTTTGTGGAGTAATGCCATTGTTAAGCAGTTCATTAACACTCAACGCTGCTGTTAATCCAGCTGTTCCATAGGTCATAATTGTTTTTGCACTAATATTTTTGGGTTTTTTCACAACCCAAGAAGCGGGTACTTTGACAAATTCGCTGTGACCACCATTGGTATTCATACCCAAATCATAACCTGTAACTAAGACTTCATCTCCTACAGCAAATAATTCACTTTTACTCTCTTCAATAACACCTGCAACATCAATGCCTGTGACATGAGGAAAAACTCTTGTTACGCCTGGATTTCCTACTGAACTCAGTGCATCTTTAAAGTTCAATGACGAGTATAAACTTTTAATTAATACTTCATTCTCTTCTATGGTTGGAATATCAATTTCTTGAATGCCTGAACTGAATGTTTTATCTTCATGTTTTTCTACGAGGTATGCTCTCATTATATATCCTTATTAACTTTATTGTATTCTTTGGAAAGTTTAGCTAAAATATGACATTAATGCAAGTACTAACTTAAAACATAGGTACTTACTAAAAAGATACTATGGAGTATTTCATGAATGAAAAGAGTCTTGAAACAGTTGACAAATGCCCTGTTGAAACAGCTATTGAACTGATTGCAGGTAAATGGAAAATTTTGATTTTGTGGTATTTAAAAACTGAAACCAAACGTTTTAATGAACTTCAAAAACTGATGCCAAGAGCAACACAAAAAATGTTGATACAAAAACTCAGAGAACTTGAACAAGATGGTTTGGTCTTACGTGTGGTTTTCCCCGTAGTTCCTCCCAAAGTAGAGTATTCGTTAACCCCTTATGGGCAAACATTAAAACCTATTTTAAAACAGCTTTATTTATGGGGAGAAATTCATAAACAAAAAGGGCTTTAACTCTTTTTGTAAGCGAGCACCTTTTGTTTAAGTGTAAAATATATCACTATGGCAATGCCCGCATTTGATAAAATCATAGACATAATCATAATTTGGTAACGTACGGCAATCATGGGATCAACGCCAGAGAGTATTTGTCCTGTCATCATCCCGGGAAGAGAAACCAAACCTACTGCCAATAAAGAGTTGATTTGCGGAATCAAAGCTGCTTTAAATGAAGCTTCTCTGGCATTTTCAAAGCTCTCTTGGTGGACTAACTCTTTAGAAAAACGTTCAATGGCAATGGAGATACAGTTCATGGTATTGGCAAAAATCATTCCTGCAATGGGGATAACAAAACGTGGTTCATATAAAGAAGGCAAATCCAGCACAAATTGTGTCATAATAACTAAGTGTACGAGTCCAGAAATGGCAATGGAACTTAATATAATGAAATACTCTTGTGCTGTTTTCTCTTTGCTGTTTCTCATGGTGATAAATGAAGAGATGATAATCATAAAAGTAATAATTCCCATACCCACATAGATGTGTTTGTTTTCAAAGATAAAGATAAGCAAATAACCAATGAGCAGAAGCTGTATCACCATTCTTGTGGTTGCTACAACAATTTCTGTTTTATTGTGCGTCCATTTGGCATAAAAGTACCACACAAATGCTAAAGGAATAAGGGCATACGTGAGGTTTTCATAAGGAATGGTTTGCATTTTAATTGTTTAAAAAATCTTTTAAACTGATTTTAGGACACTTCCCTTCTAAAATAAGTTTGACTTCGGTGGCTATAGGGGTATAGATATTGTGTTTTTCAGATAAGGCATGAATCGCTTCACTGGTTTTAACCCCTTCTGCAACCTCTCCTAACTCTTTAAGAATTTCGTCCAAACTTTTATATTGTGCTAAACCAAGCCCTACTCGGTAGTTTCGACTCATGGTACTGCTGGCAGTCAAAAACAGATCCCCTGCCCCACTGAGTCCAATAAAGGTATCTTTTTTTGCACCAAAATAGTCACCAAAACGGTCCATCTCTACTAAACCTCGTGCAATCAATGAGGCACGGGCATTATTTCCCAATTTTAAACCATCACAAATACCTGAAGCAATGGCAAGTACATTTTTATAGGCTCCAGCAATTTCAGCACCAATGACATCTTCACTGAAATAGGTTTTAATAAATTGTGGGAAAAAAGGTGCAAATTCGTGATACAACGCTTCATTGCTGGTATTAATGACCAATGCCGTTGGAAGACCTTGAATAACCTCAGCTGCAAACGTAGGTCCTGAAATAAACCCAATGTTATGTTCTGGTACAAAGTCGGCATAAATTTCATTGAGGAATTTACCACTTGAAGCTTCAATCCCTTTTGAAGCCACTAAGATTTTTTGATGTTTAAAGACAAAATTCTCTTGAAGCCAACTCTTAATTTGTTGGGCGGGAATCGCAATGACCAAATAATCACAGGCTAAGGCCGTTTCCAAATCGGTGAAGTTTTTAATCTCTCTTGGCGTTCTTGAAGTGATATAAGCTTCTTGTTTTTGACTTAAGGCAAAATGCAGAGCTTGTCCCCATTTCCCTGCTCCAATGACCGCGATAGATTTTTTTTGCATTATGACAATCTTTGGAGTAAAAGTTCGTTGACTTTTGCAGGGTTTGCACTTCCCTTGCTGGCTTTCATGGTTTGTCCGACAAAGAAAGCAAGCAGTTTCTCTTTTCCTGCTTTGTATTCTGCGACTTTATCTTGATTTGCTGCTAAGATACCATCAATAATTTCTAACAAGGCACCATCATCTGAAACTTGTTTTAAGCCCAGTTTTTCAATCACACTGTCAACATCACTTTCGTTTTCCATTAAATAATCCAGCACCTCTTTGGCTGCTTTCCCCGAAATAGTATTGTCTTCAATTCTTTTAACAATGGTTGCTAACGTTAAGGCATTTACAGGTGAAGTGGCAAGGGTTACCCCCTCTTTTAATCGACCCAGCAGTTCAACGGTTAACCACGTAACCGCATTTTTACCGCTGATGCCTTGTGTTAACATCTCTTCAAAGAAGTGCGCCATTTCAAGTACGCTGGTAATGACACTGGCGTCATACTCTTTTAAGCCATACTCTTTCACAAATCGCTCTTTTTTCTCATCGGGAAGTTCTGGAATTTTTGAGTAAGTTTCAAGCATTTCATCGGTGATAATCAAAGGTCTTAAGTCAGGATCTGGGAAATATCGGTAATCGGCTGCGTCCTCTTTTCCTCGCATGCTTCTTGTCTCCCCTACGTTCGGGTCAAACAACCGTGTCTCTTGTACAATCTCTGTTGCATGGACACCATCTTCCCATGCTTCAATGTGTCGATTCACTTCGTATGAAATGGCTTTTTCAATGAACTTAAATGAGTTCATGTTTTTGATTTCACATCTTGTATAAAGGTTGGTATCCCCTTTTGGTCGAATAGAAACATTGACATCACATCGGAAGCTTCCCTCTTGCATATTGGCATCACTGATACCTAAGTATCGAACAATTGAATGCAGCTTTTTAAGGTATAAAAGGGCTTCTTCTGAACTTCTCATATCGGGTTCAGATACGATTTCAAGAAGCGGTGTTCCTGCTCGGTTTAAATCCACATGAGAAACAGAACCTGCATGAATGTTTTTCCCTGCATCGTTTTCTAAATGTGCTCGTGTTACACCAATGGTTTTTTGTCTTCCATCGGGGAAGTCAATGACCAACTCTCCAAGGCCAACAACGGGTACCTCAAATTGAGAGATTTGGTAACCATTGGGTAAATCAGGATAAAAGTAGTTTTTTCTATTAAAGATAGATTTTTGATTAATTTTTGATTTTAAAGCCGTTCCCAGCATAATGGCTTTATGCACAGCCTCTTTATTTAAAACGGGAAGGGCTCCTGGAAGTCCTAAACATGTTGGACATACATTGGTATTGGGCTCCTCACCAAAACTGGTTGCACATGAACAAAATAGTTTGCTGTTTGTATTTAATTGTACATGTACCTCAAGACCTATAATTACTTCAAACATTTAATTCCTTTTATCTGATCACTTTAATATCAGCTGTGATCTTTAATTTTTCAAAATACTCTTTTAAGAACTTTTGTTCTCTTTGACCCATAATCATATTGAATATTTTTTGTTTTGCGTTGGCAAAACTCTCTGTTGCTTCACCCTCTTTTTGCTTAATGAAAAGTGTTACATAATTTTTATTGGCGGTGAAAATTGGCGTATAAGCTTTTTCACTCGTACTGTTGAGCAGATATTTGACTTCACCATTGATGGCATTTTGATCAAGCACTAACTCTTGTTTAACCACATCGTTAAGATTTAAGAGTGGGTTTTTAATGATTTGCATTAAAGAAGCACGGTTTTTAGAAGCATATTGAGTTACTTTGAATTTTGAAGCCGTTGAAAAATTGGCTTTGTTGTTGTCATAAAAAAGTTGTAAATCCTCTTCTGTTGCAAGTTTAATATTTCCACGTACGAGTTTTTGTACGAGTTTTTCTCTTAAGATTCTTTTTTTAGTCTCTTCTTCAAAGATGGAATAGTCATTGTATTTTTGTTTTATAATTGATTTGAAAGCATAAAGTTCTAAGCCATTTTGTGCAGCGACTTTTTCTAAATAATCATTTACGTCAAACATCGATACACTGATATTGTTTTTCTTAAGTTCTTGTTGATAAAGAAGTTCATCAATGAGCATACTCACTGCTGCGTTTTTATCACCGTTTGTTTGTTCTGATTTTTTTTCAATATCATACAAAGTAATGGCATCATTATTCACCGTTAATGCAACACCATCAACAAGACCAGCATTTAAAATACCCGCCGTTATTAAAATCGAAATAAAAAGTTTTTTCATCTATTACCCTTTTTTATAAAGCAATTATTCTAGCATAAATATGGTAAAACTCTTGTTTATAAAAAAGGTGTTTTTAAATAAAAGCCTTTATTGTGCGCATCTGTTGATTAAGTAAAAGATAGAATTGTAGTGAATCCCACTCTCATTACTCAATCCAATTTCACACGTTTTGCTTGTTGAAAATGCCCATTTAACATCTGCGGGAATCGATGCTTTTAAATCTCTTAACGCAGATTTATTTAACTCAGGAAAGTTAAAGCCTCTGTCTCCAGCAAAACCACAACATTTGACATTTTGAGGTACAATGACTTCGTTTGAACAGATATTGGCCAATTCGATAAAGCGCTCATGTAAGTTCATTTTCCTTGAACTGCATGTGGTATGAATGACAATGGGTTCATCGGTTTTGGTAATATTTAATGCTGGGATTAAAAACTGTAAAGCAAATTCAATGGGTTCAAAAATCTCCAGTTTACTTTTAAAACTCTCTATCATTCTTTTTGCACAAGGGCTGGTGTCACAAAGAATAGGGTATGCTCCATTTTCACTGGCCTCAATTAATGCCGTTTCGAGCTCTTTTGCTTTTTGATTGCCTTGCGTTTTAAACCCTTTTGAGGCAAAAGGCATTCCACAACAAAGATTTTCTAAATTTTGTGGAAAAATCACTTCAAAACCTGCTTTTCCCAGTAATTTCATCGTCACATCAAAAAGCAGCTCTTGTTCATTGTCATATTTGGCTTGTCCCATGGTTCTGTTAATACATGAACTGAAATAGACCACTTTTTTACTTGAAGCTTTTTGTTCATAGGTGTTAGGCTCAATTCGAATAGGTTTTGGAAGGCTTGGACTCCACAGCGGAATTTTATTTTTTGAGAAATCTCTCATTTTATGACTGATTCGTTGCAGTAAAGAAGTACCTAAAATGGTATGGGCAATATTGGCTGCTTTTAATCCCACTCTCATTGTTTTTAAAACCGTTGAAAAGTGGTTGGCAACGATGTCCGCTCGTTGATTCTCTTTGGGTGTGATTTGTTTGTTTCTTAAATATTTGGTTAAATTCCCTGTATCAATTCCTACGGGACAAACGGTTGAGCATAAAGAGCAGGTTGCACACGTATCCATTCCATCATACGTGTAGAGTTCAGATAAGATAGTGCTTTGTACAAGCTCTCCTTTATCATGCAAGCGACTGATCTCTCTTGAAGCAACAATTCGGTGTCGAGGTGTAAAAGTGATCACATTTGATGGACAGAGAGGTTCACAAAAACCACACTCAATACATTTGTCTACCAAAGGATTGGTGGCAGGAAGGGGTTTGAGATTTTTTAAGTGTGCCTCTGCATCGTCATTGATGATGACCCCTGGATTTAAAATACCCAATGGATCAAAAAGGTTTTTAATCTCTTTCATAAGAGCATACGCATCTGCACCCCACTCTAATTCAACAAAGGGAGCCATATTTCTTCCCGTACCATGTTCGGCTTTTAAGCTTCCTTGATACTCCACAGCAACAAGCTTGGTGACATCGTTCATTAACGCTTCATATCGTTTAATCTCTTTTTGAGTATCAAAATCTTGAGTGAAGACAAAGTGTAAATTTCCTTCTAAGGCATGACCAAAAATGAGTGCTTTATCGTAGCCATGTTTGGTAAAGAGTGCTTGAAGTTTAAGCGTCCCTTGGGCTAAATCTTCTATAGGAAAAGCGACATCTTCAATAATAGCCGTTGTGCCTGTTTCTCTTACTGCTCCTACTGCGGGGAAGAGTCCTTTTCTGATTTTCCAAAACAGTTTGTACTCTTTTTCTAAAGAGGTAAATTCGATGGGTTTGACCACTTTTGAATCTTTTAACAGCTCTTTGATTGCATTGGTTTGAGGAGTGAGATTCTTTTTATTAGACGCACGTGTTTCAATTAACAGTGCGGCAACATTTTCATCAAACTCTTTTAAATATGAAGGCATACCAGGTTCATTTTCTACTGATTTGAGCGCTTTTGCATCCATTAACTCTACCGCATCCACTTTAATATCTTCAGTGAGTTTGAGTTTGATAACGGCATTACATGCCTCATTCATGTCTTTGAAAAAAACCAAAGCACTGGCTTTATTGGGATCATCTGCTACAGTGTAATAGGTAATCTCTTTTATAAAACCAAGTGTGCCTTCACTTCCTATAATGAGGTGTTGCAATACATCGAAAGTATCTTCAAAATCAATAAGGGCATTTAAACTGTAACCACATGTATTTTTAATTTTAAACTTTTTGGCTATTTTTTCAGATAACTCTTTGTTATTTTTAACCTCTAAAGCAAATTGTTCTAATTGGGTAAAAAAATCTTTGTGTTTGATTTTAAAAATCTTTTTACTTGTTTCATCGGCGGTATCTAACAGTGTTCCATCATAAAATATGATTTGCATCGATTTGAGGGTTTTGTAAGAGTTTTGAGAAACACCACAACACATTCCAGAGGCATTATTAGCAGCAATTCCACCAATCATTGCAGAGTCAATGCTTGCAGGATCAGGTCCGATTTTTTTCTTAAATGGGGCTAAAACTGCATTGGCATTGGCTCCTGTGATTGAGGGTTCTAAGGAGATGTAATCTTTTTTAGGTGAAAGCGTAAACCCTTTCCAATCTCTGGATGTAACCACTAAAATGGAGTTACTGATGGCTTGACCTGAAAGGGAAGTCCCTGCTGCTCTGAATGTAACGGGCAATTGAAGTTTTGTAGCAAGTTTCAAGATGTTTTGTACATGGCCAGCATTTTGTGCTTTAATGACTATTTTGGGTATAAGCCTATAAAATGAGGCATCCGTTCCATAAGCTAAGGTGTGCAACTTATCTGTAAATATATACTCTTTTGATATCTCTTTAGCAATATCATCATAAAATTTTTTGTAGATTCCTTCTACCATTTTTAATCCTTTTGTTCTTGTTCTTTTTGTGGTGTATAAAAATGATTATAGGTTATTCAAGACGAGGTACGGTGTAAATTCTTTGCTGTTGGTCATATATAAAAAATGTTTTAATATCACATTGTTTGAGAATAATGTTTGAAAGTAAGGTATAAACAGTGTTGTAATTCATGCAAATCCTTTGAATAAAAAGGTCTTGAGACCTTTTTATTATAATAGCGGATTTATTCCAAATATTTCTGGATAAATAGCCAAAATAGCTAAGACAATTATCTGAATGATTATAAAAGGTAAAACCCCTCTATAAATTTGAATGGTTCTTACACTAGGTGGCGCAACTCCTTTGAGATAGAAAAGACTGAATCCAAAAGGTGGAGTCAGAAAGGAGGTTTGTAAGTTCATGGCAATTAAAATTGCAAACCAAATAGGGTTGATACCCAATGCTTCAGAAATTGGAACCAAGATGGGAACAATGATGTATGAAATTTCAACGAAATCAATAAAAAATCCTAAAACCAAAATTGCCAACATGGTAAACAGAATAAATGCCCATTTGGTATCACCGGGTAAATTTGTCATAAATTGTTCAACCAATTCATCTCCACCCGTGTAGGAAAATACCATTGAAAATGCCGTTGCTCCAATTAAAATGGCAAACACCATAGAGGTGATTTTAACTGATTCAAGTGAAGCTTCTTTGACCATTTGAATACTAAAAGAACGATATAAAAGTGCCAATCCTATTGCACCAATACACCCTACGGCTGAAGATTCAGTTGGCGTGGCTACTCCTGCAAAGATTGAACCTAAAACCATGATAATCAGTGTAAGAGAAGGGATAATGGCAATAAGTGCATTGATGACTTGTTTCTTTTTATTTCCACGGCTGGGATCTGCTGGAATGGCAGGTGCCATATCTTTTTTTATAAAAGCGATGATTAAAATAAAAAGAATATAAGCTCCTACGAGTGAGAGTCCTGGCCAAACAGCTGCTGCAAAAAGATCGCCCACGGGCACTTGAAAGACATCCCCTAAAATGATTAACACAATTGATGGGGGAATGATTTGTCCCAAGGTTCCAGACGCACATATGGTTCCAGCTGCAAGTTCAGTGTTGTATTTATATTTTAACATTACAGGAAGAGAAATGACTCCCATGGCAACAACACTGGCTCCGACAACACCAGTTGAAGCGGCCAATAGTGAACCTACCAAAACCGTTGATATAGCAACTCCACCTCGAACTTCACCAAATAAAAATCCCATTGACTCTAAAAGTTTTTCTGCTAAGCCTGTTTTTTGTAGAACAATTCCCATAAAAATAAACATAGGAATTGCCATTAAAATGGTATTTTGTTGAATGGCAAAGACTCTAAAAGGCATAAAATCAAACATGCTGATACCTTCTTGAACACCTTCAATTAATCCAGGAATAATGCCCGCTTGGAATCCAATTTCTACAATACCGGCAATAAGTCCAAAAAAGACTGACACTGCAGCAAAAGTAAAGGCAACAGGAAAACCAAATAAAAGCATACATAATGCTGTAAAAAACATTGCTATACCAATCATTTTTGCTCTCCTTGGTTGTCTGTTTCATCAATATCAATGACGTGGTGTTTGTGTTCATTGAGTTCATTTTTAAGGTTCTCAATTTCACCTTTTAAGTTATACTCACATGAACCATGAAGGCATTTGTAAATATTAAGATTTTTAATAAAAAAACCAATGGTCGTAATAAGTAAAAGTAAAAAAGATAATGGGATAAGTGCTTTGACAACCCATCGGTATGGTAATCCACCTGGGTCACCACTCATCTCATTTGATAAGTAAGCTTCATAAGCATTGTGAATGGAACTGATTCCTACTAAAAATGTAATAGGCAAAATAAAGGCTACCGCCCCTACCATATTAATCAATGCCTTTCGTCTGTCTGATAATCTGTCATAAATTAAATCAACCCTGACATGACCATCTTCTTTAAGGGTATATGAAATTCCAAGTAAAATAATGACTGAAAATAGGTGCCATTCCATCTCTTGCATAGCAATGGAACCACTTCTAAAAAAGTATCTTGCAACAACATCGTAAGATACGTTTAAAATCATCAGAACAATTGCAAAAGCAGTAATGGTTCCAATAATATTTGCGAATTTATCAAATCCACGTTCAAGTTTCAACAACATAAAAATCCTTTGATTGTCTTAATAAGTCAAATAAACATATTACAGATATATTTTTATTTGACGCATTATATTACAATCCCTATAAAGGGATTGTAAAGAGTTTTTTATAAGTTATCTTTTAAGTAAAGATAATCAGACATTTTAGTCCACTCTCTGGCTTTCTTTTGATAAGCAGCTTGTGAGTCTAAAACCTCTTTTAATAGAGGATGATCTTTTGACATCTCTGTTAAGAGTTCTTTATTCGCTTGTTTCATCGCATCCATAATTGGTTTAGGGAATGTTTTGATTTTAATATCAGGATACTCTGTGGCAATTTTTGACCAAGCGGTTGCACTCATATCATAGTTTTGAATATACATGTTATACGATGATATTTTCATAGCGGTCAATAAAATAGCTTGTAAATCTTTTGGTAATTTATTATACGCTTTTTCGTTGACTAAAAATTGCAGTTCTGTTGCTGGTTCATGCCATCCTGTGTAGTAATATGGTGCTACTTTATGAAATCCCATATTAATATCCATTCCAGGCCCAACCCATTCTAACGCATCAATTGTTCCACGTTCAAGTGCAGTATAAAGTTCACCTGGAGCAATATTTGTTACAGTAAGTCCTAATTTTGCCATGATTTCTCCAGCAAATCCAGGAATTCTCATTTTAAGACCTTTTAAGTCATCCAATGTTTTAACTTCTTTTCTGAACCATCCACCCATTTGATTTCCTGTGTTTCCACCTGGAAATGAAAGAACATGGTGTTTAGCATAAGCTTTTTGCATTAACTCTAATCCGCCACCGTAGTAGAACCACGCATATTGTTCAGGTGCTGTCATACCAAAAGGCATGGTTGTAAAAGGTAATAAATCAATATCTTTACCTTTCCAATAATATGAAGCAGAGTGACCCATTTCATACTGTCCACCTTTAACCATGTCTAAAATACCAAAAGCAGATTTATGTTTATTTGCTGCATCGACTCTGATAATTAATCTTCCATTTGACATCTCTTCTACAAGTTTTGCCATATTTTCAGGTGCATCAATAAAGGGAGAGAGTGTTGGTCCCCAAGTTGTTGCAAGTTTCCATTTATAAACTTTGTCTTTCGCCATTGAAGCAGTACTTAACCCTGCAAGTAATGCAGTTGCTACAACAAGCTTTGTTGCTTTCGAAAACATATTCATGTGAACTCCTTTGTTAGTTTCAATTAAATTGTAACGACACCACATGAAATTGATATGATATTTTTGTGTTCTTTTAAGAAGTTTTAAAGATATACCCTGTGTCTACAACGGTTTGGATATACTCTTTGGGTAAGATTTTTCGTACTCTTCTGAGCAGGGATCGAATCGATTCAAGCGATGCAATATTGCCCTCCCAAACATAGTTTTGGATGGTATCAAAACTGAGGAGTCTGTTTTTGTGTGATAAAAAGAGATTTAAAAGAAGTCTCTCTTTTCGTGTAAGTCTTTGTTCTTTCCCTTGGCAAATGATTAAACTTGATTTAAAATCAAAATAACAATCGGTGTCAAATGAGATGATATTATCATTAATGTTGCACAATTTAGCAATTTTGATTTCAAGTTCATCAATAAAAAAAGGTTTTTTTAAATAGTCGTTGCATCCAAAGTCATAGGCCTCTTTAATGACATCGAGCTCAACAGAAGCACTGATAATAATCACAGGGACTTCCGTGTAATATTCACGTATTTTTTTTAAGAGTTTAACCCCATCAAAAGAGGGCACATTGACATCTAAAATAAAACAGTGATACCCCTCATCAATATTGTTATAAGCCTCAAGTCCATCGGTAAACGTATCTACTTTGTAGCCTTTTAGAATCAATCTTTTTGTGATAGTTTGATTAAGTTTTGCATTATCTTCAAGTAACAGCAGTCTCATGATTTTTACCTTTTATAGTTTTTATTGGGCATTTTAATGGTAAAAATAACCATCTGATTGTCATTTCTTACGCGCAGTTTTCCACCCATTTTATCTTCAATAATAACTTTCGCCATATACAATCCAAAACCTGTACCCTCTTTTCTTGTTGTAAAATAAGGATCAAAAATATTGCCAATGATATTTTTGGGAATTGCACCTGCATCATCACAAATTTCAATCGTATTGTAATTGGGAGTATTGTAAATATTAATGGTAATGTTGCCTTTAGTTTTATGATCTGCATTGTGTTCTATAATTTTATTTTTCGCATTATTAATAATATTTAATAACACTTGTTTAAACTCATTTTCATAACCAAAAATAAGTAAATCTTGATTTTTATCGACATAGTTGATGTTAAGATTGATATTGGAATAAAAGATTTGTTTTCCAATAATGTCAAAAATTTCATCTAAACATTTCTCTATAGAGAAGAGTATTTTTTTTGTTGAGGGTTTTAAAAAGTTTCTAAAATCACTGAGCGTTTTGGACATGTATTGGATTTGTACCATAGAGTCTTTGACGAACGCATCCATTTGAATGTTTTTGAGTTCATTGAGTTGGTAGGATAGTGCAATGTCTTGAACTTGTGCAGAGAGTTCAACCAGTGGTTCGTTCCATTGGTGTGCAATGGCAGCAACCATGTCGCCCATTTCGGCCAGTTTACTTTGTTGTATGAGGAACTGTTTTTGTTGGACTCTTTCAGTGATATCATCCATGATACAAACAATTCCTCCGACAGTACCATCAATATTTTCATATACGGCTTTATTTAAAATAAAGTATCTCATTTTGTCATTAAAATGCAAGGTCAATTCAGAAGTATGCATTCCACATGTACTTAAAAGGTTTTCATCTACTTTACTGTTTTTTTGAGCAATATCAAGAGGATAAAAATCAAATGCTGTTTTACCAATGACCTCCTCTTTTGTGCAGTTATGTAAGTTGGCAAAATTTAAATTGCAGCCCAAAAACTTTCCATGAATATTTTTATAATAGATGGGATTAGGCAGAGTATCAAGCAATACTTTATCAAATTTGATTCGATTAGAGAGATCTTTTTCTACAATTTTTCTTCTTTGAATATTGGCTCTCATCATAAGGATTAAGATAAAAAGAACGAAAATAACAGTAGCAATGAATACAACAAAATTTTTATACTCTTTGTAGATAGTAATAGGTTCATTGATAATTTTATAATCATCTAAATAAGTACTAATATCAATATTAAAACGTTTTAATTCATTGAAATCAAAAATATATTTGTTGGGACTCTTTTCAAGGATAGGAATATCGTTGATATTTTTATGATTTTCTAAAATATCTAAAGCCATATTTGATACCGCATCGCCTTGTCCTTTTGCACTTGTAAGCAACCCTCCAATGGCACCATAGTTAAGATAAAAATCCCAAAGGGCATAAACGGGAACATGAGCAACACTTTTAATCTCTTTGAGACTCTCTTTATACGTAAAAAATTTTCCCGTTTTATCTTTAAAGAGCAGTACAAATAAAATAACAGTATCTTCGTTGCTGTTGTCAATGGTATCTTTCATCTGTTCAATATCCATATTATCAATGTACTCTATCTCTTTAAATTTATCTTTGTACAATGGAATAATTTTATTTAACTCCCTTCGTACTGCTTGTCCTGTTTGTGAAACGTCATTGATAATAATAAGTTTTTTGATATTTGGATGCAGTTTTAAAATGAGTTGAAAATTTTTTTCAATATCAACTTGCTCTACAACACCACTCATATAGTTCTTCATGTTGTTTTTTTCTAAAAAAGCTTTCTCAAAATTATTTACTCCGCAAAAAAGTACAGGCAAGTTTTTGAACAGATAGTCATGGTATTGTATTGCAAAATCAAAGGCGTTGTTATCACTGACAATAATCAAATCAAATTTTCTTTTCTCAAATTGCTCTTTATAGAGTGAAGCGAGTTTGTTTAAATATGCAGGAGTAGCTATTTTTTTGGTATCCATATAAATGGTGGTCAGATTAATATTTCGGTAGGGTTCAAATCGCTCTTCAATGGCTTTTGATATGTCATCACTCCACTTATACCCTTTATGATATGAGTGGAGTAAAAGCACCTCTTTTGAGAAAAGTGCGGTTGAAAAAAGTATCAATACAGCAGATAAAAAGATATATTTTTTCAAGCGGTACCTTTTTTATCTATTATAACATGTTATATGAAAAAGATAAATCCCGATTTTGGGCCATGTGCTCCAATAACCAATGATTGTTCTATATCGGCTGTTTTTGAAGGTCCTGAAACAAAAACACCATATCCAGTGTTGTCGAAATCAATTTTTTCATAGGCTTCGTGCATATTGTGTACTATGTCCTCTTTTTTGACCACAATAATGATATTGTTGGCAATAAAGTAGAGTGCTCGGTGTCGATTGCTTGGATTTTTAATCCAAACGGCTCCGTTTTCTGCTACGGCAAACTCTCCTTTGATAATGGCAACATCTATATCTTTGAGTTCATGAGGTGTTTGAACGGCATTTTCATCAAAAGTTGACAGAGTCGTATTCTCTATGTTGCAAATAATATTTTTTGCTTCGGGATACAACACTTTGACTTGATTTTGTAAATCTTCAATAGCAACTTCTAAGGCTTTTCCTCCAACGGTTTGAATCACCTTTTCAAATTGTTCAAATTTATTTTCAAATGTAATGCCAAAGTTTTCAATATTGGGAAGAGGAACTTCTTTGACAATATTATTGTTTTTAATGGCATTTAAAATGGTTGATTTACTTGACATTTAATTCTCCTGTCTCTTTTTTTCATACAACTCTTTGAATGAATTTTTTGGCATTTTTGGCATTTCTCTGTATTTTCCCCACACATTGCTTTTGCTGTAAAGTATGAAATTGGGTAAGAGTGGTACCACTTTTCTGGCCACTTTTCCCGCAATATCAAAAAGCATTGGGTGTTGCATGAGCCAAGATGTCATTTTCATGGCAACGGCTTTTTTCGTGTCAATTAATTTGGCCATGCCCAAATCTTGTCGATGAGCGTAAAGTTGTTTGTGTAAATCAATTTTGCTTGGACAGACATTTGAGCAAGAAGCACATAAAGAACAAGCAAACGGCAAGGTTTTATGTTCGCTTGCATTTCTAAAAGCACCCAGTGTTGAACCAATAGGTCCTGGAATAACATACCCATATGAGTGACCACCACTTCTTCGGTAAACGGGGCAGGTATTCATACAGGCTCCACATCGAATACAGTTTAACGATTGTTTATACTTTTCACTTTGTAAGAATGGCGTTCGTTTATTGTCTACAATGACAATGTGCATTTTCCCACCTTCTACGGCTCCATGAAAGTGAGATGTGTATGAAGTAATAGGTTGTCCCGTTGCACTTCTTGCTAACAGTCGGGTAAAAACACTTAAATCTTCAAGTCGAGGGATGACTTTTTCAATTCCCATAGAGGCAATATGCAGTTTGGGCAAACTTGCACCCATGTCGGCATTCCCTTCATTGGTACATACCACAATTCCACCCGTTTGTGCAATGGCAAAATTTACCCCCGTAAGACCTGCATCCGCAGTTAAAAACTCTTTTCTTAAACTCTCTCTGGCAGCTCGGGTTAAATAGGTTGGGTCGGCATTGTTTGCATCGGTGTTTAAAAATGTATGAAAGGTTTGTGCCACATCCTCTTTTTTTAAGTGAATGGCGGGCAAAACAATATGTGAAGGGGTTTCCTGTCGCAGTTGAACAATTCTTTCACCCAAATCGGTGTCAATCACTTCTACGCCTCTTTGTTCTAAATAGGGGTTTAAGTGGCACTCTTCTGTGAGCATAGATTTTGACTTGACCAATTTTTTGACGTTGTTATTTTTAAGAATATTGTAAACAATCTCATTGTGTTCTTGAGCATCTTTTGCCCAATGTACTTCAATGCCTTTTGCCAGTGCATTTTTCTCAAACTCTTCTAAATAGTAATCAAGTTTACTCATGGTGTGTGTTTTAATGACATGGGCATATTCTCTTAGCTTTTCCCACTCTGGAATACCTTTTGATGCCAAGTCCCTTTTTTCTCGTACAAACCATAAGGCTTTGTCATGCCAATGCATTCTTGCATCATTGGCCACAAATTTTGAAGCTTCTTGTGGATGATTCATGATGCGTCTCCTCCTGCTAAAATTTGTGCAATGTGCATCACTTTGATGGGTTCTTTATTTTTATTGATTATGCCTTCCATGTGCATTAAACACGACATATCTGCTCCTGTCATAATTTGCACGCCACTGTCAATATGATCTTTGATTCGGTCTTTTCCCATGGCTGCAGATATGGCATCTTCTGTTACCGCAAATGTACCTCCAAATCCACAACACTCATCGTCTCGTTTTAAATCAACAATTTGGATATCGGGAATGAGTGATAAAAGTTTTTTAAGTTTTGAAAAGTATGGAATATTCAGTTCACTGCAACTGGCGAGTTTTAACTCTCTGTGACCATGACATGAGTTGTGTACGCCTACTTTATAAGGAAAAGAGACATTGAGCTTCTTCACTTTAATAATATCATGTAAAAATTCACAAATTTCATAAATGGATGTTTGTACTTTCTCATAATCACTGTTATCCTGAAAAAATTCACTGTAATGCTCTTTAACCATAGCAACGCATGAGCCACTGGGTGCTACAATATAATCATATTTTTTAAACGTTTCGACAAAATTGTGTGCTAATGTTTTGACATCTTTTGAGCAACCTGCATTTGCCATAGGTTGACCACAACAAGTCTGTTGGGTAGGATATTCAACATTTAAGTTTAAATTCTCTAGTATTTTAAGTGTTGCCATAGATGCTTCTGGGTAAAGTTCATTCATATAGCAAGGAATAAAAAGTCCAATTCTCATATTAACTCCCTTGGCTGTTTAATATGAGAATAATACTTTGTTAATATGATATTGTTGTGATATTTAGTGCAATAATCCGGTATTTGATTCAATGTGGTTTGATTTAAAAGTGTAGTCATCTACTATCCCTTGGCTGTTAAAATAGACCACCAACTCTTTATTGACTTTTTTCACACCACTTGAGAAACTTTTTACCAGAGGAATGTAGCTTGGAATTGACTCTCTTTCGGATGAGAAAGAGTAATCCCAAATGTCCAAATTATTATCTGTTATACGTGTAGATGTGGGTTCTCCATAAAGTTTTACAATATCATACATGGTTGAACTCCCTTTCACAATTTTCATTTTAACATCTGCTGTGCTGACGTTTTCAAGTTTTGTGGTTCCCGTTGTTGTGCAAGCGGTGAAGTTCAGTGCTAAAACCATGGTTCCAGCAATAAGGAGCGTTTTTTTAATCATTGTTTACCTTTTGAGAAAAATCGAAATATCATTGTCTAAATAATTGTCTTTGATTTCTATTGTTTTTGTTAATTGTTGGCAAAATAGTATTACATTTTCACTTTTTATTTGGTTATAACTCTCATTTTTTAGAAAATTAAAAATAAATCCTTTTTGACTGTGCGCATAACATTGCGTTAAAAAATGAAAAAACTCTTTTTCATTTAAAAGATTCATTGCCCCACTGCAGATATAATAATCGCTTTTTAAAAGGGTATCTTCTAAAATATTTAATGTGTGAAAATCAAGATGGGGAAACCGTTGTCGAGAGATAGCCGTCATGGCATTTTCTCTATCAATACCAATAAATTTTTTAGGAGTACACGCATTTTTTTTTAAATAGTTGTAATACTCTGCAAACCCACACCCTACATCAATGATACTTGAAAGCGCAATCTCTTTTTGAATGAAACTGGTTAATATTTCGAACCGTTTATATTGGGAATATTTGGAGTTCCAATGTACCCCTTGGGCACTTATCCCATATTGGGCAATGGATTTTTTGTAAAATTTTTTATTGTCAAAAGAGGGCATGCTTATTTGATTTGTTCTATTTTTACGCCATTGTCTTTTATGAATTGAGAAATCAATTCAGAGTTTGTATGTTCATACGATTTATCATAAACGATTCGTTTGATACCCGAAGCAATCAAATTTTTTGAGCACTCACTGCAAGGTTCAAGCGTGACATAAATTGTAGCACCTTCTACACTGATACCTTTTCGCGCAGCCCAAATAATGGCATTCATTTCAGCATGTATTTCATACGTTTTTGACCATTCGTGATGTTCGGGAGTATATTCCCCTTTCCAATGGGCATTGCAATTGGTAAATCCTGCAGGTGTTCCATTGTAACCCGTTGAAAGGATTCGACCCTCTTTTACGATAACCGCACCCACTTGTTTTGAGACACACTTTGATGCACTGGCAATCTCTTTGGCAATATTGATAAAATTTCTATCACTGATCATTTTTAACCTCTAATCTCTCATTTAAATCAAAAAATTCAATCTTCTATTTTTGCGTGATTTTTATTAAAAAATTGTCAAAAATTGTAAAATTGTGTATAAATTATGTCAGATTTTATTAAAAATGGACAAAATTCGATAAATTTCATTTTATTGATTTCTAATGAATATTCTTGTATTATACCAAAAATTTAACTAAAAGGTTAGTAATGGATTTTAAAGAGATAAAAGAATTAATCAGAGTATTCGATAAAAGCGAATTGGGTAAGCTTAAAATCAAAGAGGGTGATTTTGAGATTTCTATGGGAAAAGGTTTTGACGGTACAGTAACGGTTGCTTCTCCACAGGTGGTTTCTGCCCCTGCGCCGGTTGCTTATGCACAACAAGCTGCACCAGCTTTTGCTGAAACTCCAGCATCTCCTGCTGCAATTATGGGAGATACCATTAATGCTCCAATGATTGGAACATATTACAGTGCTCCTTCTCCAGAATCTCCAGCGTTCGTAAAAGTAGGTGATACAGTAAAAGCAGGTCAAACTCTGTGTATCTTAGAAGCGATGAAAATCATGAATGAAGTTGAAGCTGAGTGTGATTGTAAAATTCTTCAAATTCTAGTGAATGATGCAGAACCTGTTGAATATGATATGCCATTGTTTGTGATTGAAAAGATTTAATCATGGCAGAAATTAAAAAGATTTTAATAGCTAACAGAGGAGAAATCGTACAAAGAGCTGTTAGAACTATTAGAGAAATGGGGAAAAAGTCAGTGGCAGTTTATTCTGCTGGTGATAAACATGCCTCATACTTAAAACATGCAGATGAAGCAGTGTGTATTGGTGGAGTAAAATCTATTGATTCTTACTTAAGCATACCTGCAATTATTACTGCTGCAGAGATGACAGGGTGTGATGCCATTTTCCCTGGATATGGATTCTTGTCAGAAAATCAAGATTTTGTAGAAATTTGTCGATTGCACAATATTAAATTTATTGGACCATCTGTTGAAGTTATGGAAAAAATGGCCGATAAATCAAAAGCAAAAGAGGAGATGATCAGAGCAGGTGTTCCTGTTGTTCCTGGTTCAACGGGTTCTGTTCATACCATTGAAGAGGGAAGACGAATTGCGGAAGAGATTGGTTACCCAATTATGGCTAAAGCTGCTGCTGGTGGTGGTGGAAGAGGAATGAGACTGATTAACAAAGCGGAAGATTTTGATCAACTGTTTATGGCAGCGTCTTCAGAAGCCCTTGCTGCATTTGGTGATGGAACCATGTATTTAGAGCGATTTATCAATAACCCAAGACATATCGAAGTACAAGTTATCGGGGATTCTCATGGAAATGCTATTCATGTAGGAGAAAGAGATTGTTCTTTACAAAGAAGACACCAAAAAGTTATCGAAGAGTCACCTGCTATTTTATTAAATGATGAAACACGAGCACATTTACATAATGTGGCTGTGAAAGCAACAAAATACTTAGAGTATGAAGGGGCAGGAACATTTGAGTTTTTAGCAGATGATAAACAAAATATCTATTTCATGGAGATGAATACACGACTTCAAGTTGAACATCCTGTTTCGGAGATGGTCAGTGGTCTTGATATTGTTGAGTGGATGATTAAAGTGGCTGAAGGTGATGAACTTCCAAAACAAGAAGAGATTAAATTCAGAGGTCATGCCATTGAATGTAGAATCACAGCTGAAGATCCAAACTCATTTTTACCAAGTCCAGGAAAAATTACTCAATGGATGGTTCCAGGTGGAAGAAATGTAAGAGTGGATTCTCACATCTATACAAACTATGTGGTACCTCCTTATTATGACTCAATGATTGGAAAACTTATTGTTTGGGGGCGTGATCGAGAAAAAGCCATCAAAATTATGAAAAGAGCACTCAATGAGTTTGAAGTTGAAGGCATTAAAACAACCATTCCATTTCATATTAAGATGATGGAAAATAAAGATTTCAATAATAACACATACGACACTAAATACCTTGAAGGGTATAAAAACTTAGACGATTTATAAGAATAGGGCAGCTCGCCCTTTTCTTAAAGCTTGAATTAATCTATATTTAAGTATAATCCGCAAAAATATACACAATTATATACTTATACTGTTCTTTTGAATCGACTTCAAAGACCTGTTTGAAACACATAACTTTTGTTTTTACCAAGTTAGGGATTTTTTTAATTAGTTAGATAGTTATATATAGGTGTATTTTTTTAATAATTCTCTTTTAATGCAGAGAAAATACACAAAGGTAACACAATGACTTTTAATGAATTTAATTTCAAAAGTAAACTACAACAATCGATTGATGAGGCAGGTTTTAAAGAACCAAGTCCAATTCAAAAAGATGCGATTCCTGTTATATTAGCAGGAAAAGATATGGTGGGACAAGCCCATACCGGTACAGGTAAAACTGCAGCATTTGGTCTTCCAATTTTAAATAAATTGAAATGTGATGGCAGCGTAGAAGCTGTTGTTATTGTTCCAACAAGAGAGCTTGCTATGCAAGTTTCGGATGAAATTTTCAGATTTGGAAAATTTTTAAACATTAAAACAGCAACTGTGTATGGGGGACAATCATACTCAAGACAGTTGAATCATATTGAAAATGCTTCTGTTATTGTAGCAACACCAGGAAGATTTTTAGACCTTCTTAAAGGGAATAAAATTAAGATTGCTCCAGATTATGTTGTGCTTGATGAAGCAGATGAAATGCTTGATATGGGATTTCTTGATGACATTAAAGAGATCTTTACTTTTTTACCAAAAACAAGACAAACATTGCTGTTTTCTGCAACAATGCCATTGGCCATTAAAAAATTGGCACAAACCATTTTAATCGAACCAGAGTTTATTACTATTACTAAAGCAGAAATGACCAACAATAAAATCACACAAACTTTTTATGTGGTGGATGAACACGAAAGAGATGACGCGTTAATTCGATTGTATGATTTTAAAAACCCTGAAAAATCAATCATTTTTTGTCGAACTAAAAAAGAGGTTGACAGATTGTCAACATTCCTTGTATCTCAAGGGTTTAGTGCAAAAGGTCTTCATGGAGATATGGAGCAAAGACAAAGAGAAGAAGCCATTAACGCTTTCAAAAAAAGTAAACTTGAAGTGCTTATTGCAACTGACGTTGCTGCACGTGGATTAGATGTAAACGATGTCAGTCACGTTTTTAACTACCATTTACCTTTTGACAGTGAGTCATATGTGCATAGAATTGGACGAACTGGACGAGCAGGGAAAGAGGGTAAAGCCATCTCTATTGTAACTCCACATGAGTTTAGAATGATTCAAAAAATTCAAAAAACAACGGGTGGAAAATTAGAAGCGAAAGTGATTCCAAATATTAAGAGTGTTAAAGATAAAAAAGTCTCTTCATTCCTTCAAAAAATCAGAGAACAAAAAATTGAAGACAGTGTTGTAACACTGTTTGAAGAGTTAAAAGCTGATTTTGATATGGAAACAATCGCCTATAAACTTGCCTCTATGCTTGCAAATGACACGTCTGTTAAAGGAAGCAATTTCATTGGAAAGTCAGAAAGTGATATTGAGAGACTTTTTGAGCGAATGAAAAATGAAAAAGATGACGGATATGACAAAAGACGAGGTGGAAACAGAGGACGAGGAAACTTTTCTAGAAATAGAAGCAGTGGAAGCAGAAGCAACTCTGGTTCAAAACCAAGTTCGAATTCATCGAGAGGACGAGGAAACTCAAGCTCTTATGGTGGTTCAAAATCTGGATCAGATTCATCATCAAGTTCAAGAAGCAGAAGAAGAGATTAATCTCCTCTTCTGTTGTAAACAACTCAAATAGAACACATTCTCCTCTTTAGTTATATATTTTAGTAATAATTTATAGAGATTTATGTATGATTGCATATATCACTAAGGATACCCCATGACTTTTATCGATTTTAAAAAACTGCTTTTAGATGCTGAAATTACTCTGCCAAAATTTGCCAATTTAATTAAAGTGAATGAAAAGAACATTCAAGCGTATAAAACCAAGGGTGAAGTGCCTAATGCCATTGCGGTAGTTGCACAATGTTTTGCAACTTTGCACTCCAATGAGATTAATTATATGGAACTTATTGAAAAACTCGATTTGGAAAAAAAAAAAAAAGGGTGCAGGGTTCTCTAAAAAGAAGAAAAAAGAGTAAATTCATCTTAAAATTTACAACTTCTTTT
Source organism: Marinarcus sediminis (SeqCode) (assembly GCF_048571275.1). Classification (GTDB taxonomy): domain Bacteria; phylum Campylobacterota; class Campylobacteria; order Campylobacterales; family Arcobacteraceae; genus Marinarcus; species Marinarcus sediminis. Next base: position 721,794 of record NZ_CP182357.1, on the reverse strand, counting down.
GACATAAAATATAGAGTTACTAAATAAAAACACTATATTTACTATAAAAATATTGTGCTTCCTTAAATCTTTACTAAACAACTTCCCACTATAATTCTGACATATCTTGATTACAATTTAGTAACAAAAATAAAGGGTTAATTTTGGATATTAAAACAATAGACAAATTCGACAAAGCAGCGAGTCAAACTACGCCTAGTTTCGCGAAAATATCTCTGGCACTTCTTTTTATTGCAATCGTTTTTATTTACAGTTATGCTTCACATGATAATATACAAAACAATACTTTTTTAATTATTGGTGCAGTATTTGGTGCGTATATGGCAATGAATATTGGTGCAAACGATGTAGCAAACAATGTAGGGCCTGCTGTTGGTTCAAAAGCATTAACTATGATGGGTGCAATTATTATTGCAGCTATTTTTGAAGCATTGGGTGCTTTTATTGCAGGTGGGGAAGTGGTTAAAACCATTAAAAATGGAATCATTGATCCTGCGTTAATCACCAATCCAGATATTTTTATCTGGGCCATGACAGCGGCACTTCTTTCTGCCGCAATTTGGCTTAACTTTGCCACATCTGTGGGTGCTCCTGTCTCTACAACACACTCCATCGTTGGAGGGGTCATGGGAGCAGGAATTGCTGCAGCTGGTTTCTCTATTGTTGCTTGGGGAACAGTAGCGCAAATTGTTGCTTCATGGGTAATCTCACCTATTTTGGGTGGAATTATTGCTGCAGCTGTTTTATATTTTATAAAACGTAACATTATGTTTAAAAAAGATATGGTTGTATCTGCACAAGTTTTTGTGCCACATTTGATTGCGGCAATGTCTTGGGCATTTTCAACGTATATTATTTTAAAAGGGCTCAAACATCTTATTAAAATTGATTTTTTTCTGGCATCTGTTATTGGCTTAATCATCTCTTTTTTGGTTTTTTTGCTTGTAAAACCTTTGGTAGCAAAAGTGGCACAAAAAATTAAAAATACACGAGAAGATGTTAACAGTTTATTTACCATTCCTCTTATTTTTGCAGCGGCACTTTTATCATTTGCTCATGGTGCAAACGATGTTGCCAATGCCATTGGACCTTTGGCGGCCATTAATGATGCGGTGATGAACGCAGGTGTTGCTTCAAAAGTGGGGATTCCTTTTTGGGTTATGTCTGTAGGTGCCATTGGTATTGCTATTGGATTGGCCTTATATGGTCCACGATTGATTAAAACCGTCGGAAGTGAAATCACTGAACTTGATCAAGTTCGTGCTTTTTCAATCGCAATGGCTGCTGCAGTAACCGTTATTCTTGCTTCTCAATTGGGATTGCCAGTATCTTCAACACACATTGCCGTTGGAGGTGTATTTGGTGTAGGATTTTTAAGAGAGTATTTAGACTCAAGTGAAAAAATCTATGTCAGTAAAGCCAGAAAACGATTCAGAAGAGATAAACGTGCACTGGATGCGTTTGAAAAAGAGTTGAGCGATGTCCAAGCCATTGATAAAAAATCAAAAGCCCATTATCAAAGAATTGTGGTTTTATATAAGTTAATTGAAGAAAAAACATTGGATTTAAAAGAAGATAAGAAAAATTTTAAAGAGGCAAAAAGTGTTAAATATGTAAAACGAGATGCTGTTAAAAAAATCATTGCAGCATGGTTAATTACTGTTCCCGCAGCAGCTATTTTATCTGCAGCAGTCTTTTTTATGATTAAAGGAATCATGGTTTGATGCTTATTTGAGAAAACTTTGCTTACGTCTTCTTTTTAGGTTGTGGGCAAAGTTACGTTTTCTGCTTAGCTTTTTTAATTACTCCTTTGAACATATCAAATATTATATTTTTCTATGCTAAAATCTGCTTTTTTTAAAGGAAGTGTTATCGAAGCATTACTCTCTGTTGCCACCATCTACTTTTTTATTGTTATAGGCTTTATTCTCAAAAGAACATTCAAAGAGCGCATTGATCAAAAAAGTTTTATTCTTCTGAATCTCTATTTTTTACAACCCATATTGATATTTTGGGGATTAACACGAGCACCCATTAACTTTGAGTTTATCATTGCTCCTTTTTTATATTTTTGTATTATTTTTGTCTGCTTGGCCATCTTATTGCTTTTAAATAAAAGAATTTTTTCTGATTCTAAAGATCAATCGGTTTACTTGGCGGCTTCATTGGTGGGGAATACTGGGAATTTAGGTATCCCTTTAGGAATTGCACTTTTTGGAATTGCAAGTGTCCCTTATACGAGTATCTTAAATATTGCCAATGTTTTTTTTATCTATATTTTCAGTGTATATTTTTTTGCCAAAGATCAGTTCTCTTTTAAAGATTCGTTAAAATCCATTTTTAAAATACCGGCCATTTGGTTTTCTGTCATTGCAATTGTGTTTAATTACTATCACATTCCCATTCATATGCACTTTGAACGAGTCTTAGAGATGGGTTCATACGCAGGTATTGTGATGCAATTGATTATTTTTGGAATCTATTTAAGTGAAATACGCATTAAAACAACGGCTTGGAAACTCTCTTTTCATATCACCTTTGTCAAACTCCTTTTGTTGCCTTTCGTGGGATTGATTGTGATTTTACTCTCCGATTTAGATGGGTATGTTGCAGCCATTTTACTCATGGAACTTATGGTACCATTAGCAGTAAATAATGTAAATTTAGCTGCACTGTATAACTGCAGACCGCATGATGTCACGAGTGCTATTTTAATCACTTCTATTGCTTTTATTGTGCTTATTTATTTCTATTTAGAGATCATTAAACACTTTTTTGGAGTTTAGAGATGTGTGGAATTGTAGGGTGCAATTACAACTCACAACAAAATTTTGAAGCCATCACTGCTTCTCTTCATCATAGAGGGCCCGATTTTAGTGCTACACAACAAGTGAATGAGAACTTTTTTGGACACACAAGGTTAAGTATCATTGATTTGGATGCTGAAGCAAATCAACCCATGCTTTTTGATGATATTTTAATTGTCTTTAATGGAGAGATTTATAACTTTGAAGCACTCAAAAACGAAGAAGCACTTTCTTGTGTAACACAATCTGATACCGAAGTGCTTATTCGACTCTATCAAAAATATGAAGAGAACTTTTTAAACAAACTTAATGGTATGTTCAGTTTTTGTATTTACGATATTAAAAAAGAGAGATATTTTTGTGCACGTGACCGATACGGCAAAAAACCTTTTTTTTACTATTTTAAAGAGAACAAATTTATCTTCTCTAGCATGATAAAACCCATCATAAAACTGCTGGGATACACGCCAAAAATAAACAAAGTGGCATTGAGTCAATATTTCCAATACTTTGTACCCATTAACGAAAACACTTTTTTTACCGATATTCAAAAGTTAGAGGCGGGCAGTTATATTCTTTATGAAAAAGGTATTTTTACAAAAAAGAAGTACTATAAAATCAATACGTATAAAAAAACCAAAGATGAACCTACGGCATTAAAAGATATTGAAGCATTGCTGTTTGAAAGTGTGGAGAGTCGAATAAAAGCCGATGTTGAAGTAGGAAGTCTGTTAAGTGGGGGCATTGATTCTTCTTTGGTTTCTGCTTTGTATACGCATATTTCAGGCAAAAAGATACATACTTTTTCTGTGGGTTACAGTGATTATAAAACTTACAGTGAACTTCCCTATGCGCAACTTGCTGCAAAACATATTAACTCTGAACATCACCCTTTAGAGATTTCTCAAAAAGAGTTTATTGCTGCATTTGATGAAGCTTTGGAGTTTTTAGAAGAACCACACGGAGACAGTGCGGCCATACCACTTTATTTATTGAGCAAAAAAATTAAAGAGCAGGGCATTAAAACGGTTTTAAGTGGAGAGGGGAGCGATGAACTCTTTTTAGGGTACGACAACTATGCCAAGTTTTTAAACTATTATGAGTTTGAGAAAAGTTTGAGCAGTGGGCAAACAGCTTTTTTAGATACCATTATTTCAGCACTTCAAAACAATACCAAAGAGAGTGAGTATTTAAGACGTGTCGTTAAAAAAGAGAACATATACAACTCCTTTGGTGAAATATTTACTGAGATTCAAAAAAAACGATTGTTTAACAAAGTGCCTCAGTATAAAAATGAAACCGCCAAAAAAGACCCAGTAGATTGGATGAGTTACATTGATTTAAAGATTTGGTTGGGAGAGAGTTTACTTTCAAAAGTGGATAAAATGAGCATGGCAAACTCCATTGAAGTGAGAAATCCTTTTTTAGATTTCCGTTTGGTTGATTATATGTTTGGCGTTGAATCTTCACTTAAAGTGGGCAATACGAACAAATACCTTTTAAAACAGATTGCAAAAAAGTATATCCCCGATGAGATTATCCTGCGAACCAAAAAAGGGTTTAACTCTCCTTTTAATGAGTGGATTTTTGCACATTTTGGCAATGAAATTCTACGTTTAATCAAAGAGGTCAATAACGAGACCAACTTTTTTAATGAGCAGTACATTGAACACATTTATGCCTTAGCATCTAAGCGAAAGTTTAAACAACATTTGTGGAGTATTTTTATTTTCAGTCGTTGGTTTAAAAAAACCTATATGTAAGAATCGTATCAAGAGATACGATTACTTCTCCTCTTTCAGAAGCAAAATGGCTTGTATGAATTTTGCTCTCTCCTCTTCACTCATGTCTGGAATGTTATTGATGTTCTCAATAATCTCCTCTTCGGGCAAATCTTTTAACATGGGCATGACCATAGTTAAAAACTCTTTTATATCTTTTTCATTCATTGTATATCCTTTTGGTGTGAGATTTTATCTTATAGCTCTTTACAGTGATATAAAAAAATGGTTTAAATCCAACATTAACCCAACAATATACAACTATAATTCCTTAATTAAATAATAAAAGGAGATACAATGAGTAAAAAAGCTTTAAAAGTTGCAGGAGTATTATTAGGAACAAGTCTCATGAGTGCAACGGCATCATTTGCAAGTGATGCAAGATGTGGTGCAGGAAAATGTGGTGGAAACATGGATGAAAAACCCGTAGAAAAAAAAGTGGGTAATGGAAACTGTGGTGCTCAAAAAGCAGAAAAAAAAGTTGAAGAAAAAATAGGTAACGCAGGTTGTGGTGCAAAAAAAGCGGACACAAAAGCAGCCAATGCAAAATGTGGTGGAAATAAATAACAGTTGAAACAAGGGAAGATGTTATGAGTCATTTACACGGGTGTGGATTGGGTTTAAGACGAGAGTTTATTCAAGAGGTCATTCCCCATGGTTTTAAGCCAGATTTTTGGGAAGTCACACCCGAAAACTGGATACATATGCCCCATCACCACAGAGAGGCTTTTGAGGAAATTGTAAGCAGCAATACAACTGTTGCACATGGGGTCTCTTTATCGATTGGTTCAGATAAAAAACCTTCTAAAAAGTTTTTAAAAGCCATCAAAGAGTTTTTAGATCGATATAAAATAGAAGATTACTCTGAACATATCAGTTTCTCTACGTTTAAGAACAATCAAACGTATGAACTGCTTCCCTTACCTTTGACCAAATCCATGCTGAATCTGCTCTTGGACCGAGTGAAATATGTGGAAGATTTTCTGGGGCGTTCTTTGATTTTGGAAAATGCCACGTATTATTATCTGCCTGATGCAAAAATGAGTGAAGTGGATTTTATCAATGAACTCATACACAAAAGCAAGGTTCGATTTCTTTTAGATGTGAATAATGTCTATGTCAATTCGGTCAATCATCGTTATGACGCCAAAAAATTTATCAGCGATTTGGATACGTCAACGGTAGCTTATATACATGTTGCGGGTCACCTTGATGATAAAGAGTCGGGATTTTTGATTGATACGCATGGGAAAGAGGTCAAACAAGATGTTTGGGATTTACTCAAATATACATTAGAAAAAGTCAAAGCCCCTTCAATGATAGAAAGAGATAACAATGTTCCCTCTTTAGAGAGTTTATTAATAGAGTATACAACTTTGCAAGAAATCCATAAGGGGGTTAAATGAGTGATAGAGTAAAACAACAGGTTTTTATTGATAAAATCACCGATAAAAAAGCTGCTTTAAAAGGGGAAGAAACCCCCATTCAACTCTATAAAGAGTTGGTACATCACCGTTTTTTTGAAGTCATTTCAAATGCAAACCCGATATTTTTTTCACACGTTGATACACAAATATTAAAAGATGTTATTACAAAATTTATCCAATACGGTGCCAAAAATGAGTTGATTTGGAAACTGCCCAATGAGTTTCGAGCCTATGTAAAAAAAGAGAAAAAGCATTTTAAACATATGCCTTATATCAATGACCTTTTATGGTTTGAATGGATTGAAATTGAACTTTTTATGCAAGATTATTCTGCCCAAAAGATTTCAAAATTCAATTGGGATAAATTTTTTAAAATATCAAAATGTGCTAGAATTAAAAAGCTCTCATATCAAGTCTATTTAAAAAAGTTCAACACCAAAGGCAAATTTTTTGTATTGGTCTATTATGATGTAACTGCTCAAGCAGTAATTTACAGAGAGCTTTCATCTTTTATGTATGAATATTTGGTGTTGTTAAAAACGCAAAGTCTGAAAAAAGCGTTAAAAACAATCACTGAAAAATACAGACTTAAAACCAAAGAGGTCAAAGCCCTTTTGGAGAAACCTTTAAAAGAGTTATGCGCTTTAGGTGTTCTAAAAAGAAAGGATTAGCGATGTTTCAAACAATCATAAATGGGTTAAACAATTTCCAAAGTTTGGCGCTCTTTTTTGCGCGACTTTTAGTGGCGTATGGTTTTTATGAACCTGCTATAAATAAATGGCATGACATTCAAAGTGTTGCTTTTTGGTTTGAATCTTTAGGTATTCCTGCCCCACTACTTAATGCCTATATGGCTGCAACAACTGAGATAGTAGGAGTGGTATTGCTCACACTTGGATTGCTGACACGTTATATCTCTTTGCCTTTAATTGTGGTGATGATAGTAGCCATTCTTACGGTGCATCTGCCTCATGGTTTTGCCGCGGGAGATAATGGTTTTGAAATCCCTTTATACTATATGGCATTTTTGATTATATTTGCTACGCATGGTGCGGGTAAAATCAGTATTGATTACTTTTTAGGAAAAAGAGAGTAATCTCTTTTTTAACAAAACAAAAGAGCCGTTTATGAAAATACTTCTTTTAGAAGATGATGCCATTTTAAGTGATTTGATTTTTACAAGTTTGCAAGAACACGGGTTTGAAACCATACTTGCGGAAGATGGGAATGAAGCCTTAAGTTGTGCAGAAAATGAAAAATTTGATCTTTTTATTTTTGATATCAATGTGCCATTGCTCAGTGGTATAGAACTTTTAAAAATGCTTCGAGAGTATCATATTACAACCCCTGTCATTATGATAACTGCGTATCAAGATACTGAACATTTGAAAAAAGCGTTTGGAATTGGTTGTGATGATTACATTAAAAAGCCATTTGATTTAGAAGAACTTCATCAACGCATTAAAAATCTTTCAAAACGCTTCTCTTTGGATGAAGAGAACATCTACAGCTTAGATGAACAGAGCAAATTTTATAGCCATAAACATTTAATTCTCAAAAATGGTATGGAATATGAAATATCAAAAAAAGAGAGTCAGATTTTGCTCTATTTGGTCTCCAGAAAAGGTAAAACCATCAGTTTTGATGAGTTGGTACAAAATATCTGGAATTGGGATGAGGTTCCCAGTGAGACAACCATTCGCGTCTATATTAAAAATATCCGAAAAATAATTGGGCATGAAAAAATAAGAACAATCAGAGGATTGGGGTATGCTTATGAATAAAGAAGAAAAAAGTGCATTAATTCGTTTTTTACTGATTTATACGCTCTCTTCAACTTTTTTTATGCTCATCATTGCCTTCATGTATTTTGAACGAGAAGTTACGATGTTTGAAGATCAATGCAGTATGAAAACCAGTCAAGCTGCATGGAAAGTTAAATCAGAGATTTTAGAAGCTCACATGAAACATATCCCTTACCATTTTACTCATGAAAATGAGGTGCTAAATTATGCCATTTTAAAAAACGACAACTCGGTGTTTTACTCTGATTTGAAGTTTCCATTGGATGATATTGATTTAACCAAAAGTGCACACCATTTTGAAAACAGAAGCCTTCACGTCTTAAATCTTTCAGATCAGCATATTGAATACAAATATATTATTGTGGAAGATACCAGTGGTGTGAATGAGATAAACCGGTTGAAATATTGGGTTGTATTTTTATTTATTATGGGCTTTTTTATTATGGCATGTTTTGGGTATGTATTGAGTCGGATTCTCTTAAAACCAGTCAAAGAGAAAGCGGAGAAACTCAATCGTTTTGTTAAAGACAGCTCTCATGAACTTAATACTCCAATTACGGCTTTGATGATGATTGTTCCTGCTTTAAAGAAACGGTACGATATTGAAGAAAAAACCATCAATCAAATGATTGCCAGTGCAAAAAATATCAAACAAACGTATGAAAAATTGTTATTTAATATCAATGGAGATATTGTTAAACGATACGATGAACAGTTTGATTTAAAAGAGCTGATTGAACAAAATGTACTCTTTTTTGATGAAATAGCAAAAAGTAAATTGATTACACTTCATACCAATTTACAATCGTGCAACATTGTTATGGACAGATACAGTGCGAATATGGTGGTCAATAATCTTTTGTCCAATGCGTTGAAATATACACGAAAACGAAAAAATATTTATATTGAACTTAATGATTTTCATTTAATTGTACGAGATGAAGGCATAGGAATAGATAAACATATGCAACAAGAGGTCTTTAAACGCTACAGAAGAGCCACAAATGAAGAAGGAGGGTTTGGTATAGGGTTGGATGTAGTTTCAACTGTATGCAAGGATTATGCGATTGAGATAGGAATCTTTTCTGAAATTGATGTGGGTACAGAGTTTAAACTTGATTTTACGCAGGTGAAAAGTAACAAGACACAAGCAAAATAAATATTTAATTTTGGTACAATGGCATAAATACAAATAGACTATGCACTAAAGGATAGTAATGCTTATTTTAATACCATTGGATTCAAATAAAAGATATGAAGCACTTTTGACAACACTTGATCAAACTAAAAGTTGGGCGTTGGTTGAATTGGACGAAGGTGAAATCAAACACGTTGATTTTTTTAAAAGAAGAGAAGAGATTAATGAATGGATTGATTGTGTGGTTGTACAAAACGAACAAGAGTATGTTTGGCCTTTTATGGAAGAAAATATTACTGTGTTGGTTGCTCCTACACAAAGAAGTATTGATGAAATAGTTGAAGCTTTTTTATTCAAAGAGTTACACGATTTAAACGTATAGATGCACTTTTCAAAACAAGACTCTAAAACACTCAATAAAATAATTGTCGCCAGACGTGATGTAAGAGGCAATCATTTTTGCCAAAAACCTATTGAGAAGAAAGTCTTAAAAAAGATTTTGCTCTCTGCCCAAAATGCCCCTTCTGTAGGATTCTCCCAGCCTTGGCGTTTCATTATCATTGAAAATGATGAAACCAAAGATAAAATACACACCATTTTTACCTCAAGTTATGAAAAAAGTAAAAAGAAGTTTCAAGAGCGTCCTTTATATAAAAATCTTAAACTTGAAGGTATCAAAGAAGCGCCCATTAATATTGCTGTTTTATATAAAAAACCCAAAAAAGCAGTTTTGGGACAAACCTATATGAAAAAAAGTGGGGAATACTCTGTGGTGTGTGCCATAGAGAATATGTGGTTAATGGCACGCAGCTTAAATGTGGGGATGGGTTGGGTGAGTATTGTTCGCCCTAAAAAAGTCAAAAAAGCGTTAAATATCTCACCTGAGTATAAATTTATAGCCTATTTGTGTTTGGGCTATACCGATGAATTTCTCACTGCTCCTGAATTAAAAACTTTAGGTTGGGGAAAAAGAAAAAAGATTAAAAAGTGTATTTTAAAGTAATTAGTAGTTTTTAAGTATAGATATAATATTATTTCACTCTTAAGTGACCGCGTAACTCAGTGGTAGAGTGCCACCTCGACAAGGTGGAAGCCGACAGTTCAAGTCTGTCCGTGGTCACCATCTCTTTGAGTTCCTATAAAATAAGATAAATTTTCCCAACAGCATGTACAGAGTTTTTAAATCACAAGAGTCACTATTTTAGTGCAAAAAAAATGGGCAAGAGAGACTCTCTTACCCATTAATTGAATTCATGAAGAACTAGAAGCTTTCCCATTCATCATCTTGTGTCATTGATTTAAATGATTTAGCAGGTTTAGTATCTTTTACGACTTTAACCTCATTCTCTTTGGTTTGCATCGGCGTTTGTTTTGTTGTTTCTGGTTTTTTAGTTTCAACTTTTTTAGCCTCAGTTTTTTTGACTTCAACTTTTTTATGAACGACGTTACTTACGACTAACGATTCATTGTTCATTTTTTTTGCTTTGATTGAATCTTTTCCAAGGAACTCTTTTTCATTTGCAGATGATACAACTAATTTAGCAATTTCATCGGTTTGTTCTGCAATGGAATGTGTTGTGTTTGAAATGGCCACATTTTGTTGTGTTTGTTGATCAAGTTGATTTACTGCATCATTAATTTGTTCAATTCCAATTTGTTGTTCTTTAGAAGATTCTGCAATGGATTTGATGGTTTTGGTTGTTTTTTCAATGCTCTCATTGAGTGCAGCATACCCTTTGATCATCTTATCAGCACCATCTTTTCCTGCATTGGTTTTAATTGTGGCATTTTCAACCAATGATTTAATCTCTTTAGCGGCTTCTGCACTTCGTGAAGCCAGATTTCTCACTTCTTGTGCAACAACCGCAAACCCTTTCCCTGCTTCACCAGCAGTTGCAGCTTCAACAGCAGCATTCAGAGATAAAATATTTGTTTGGAAGGCAATTTGGTCAATGACGGTAATGGCATCGGCAATTGCTTCTGTTTGGTCATTGATTTCATCCATGGCTTTTACGGTTGAGGTTGCAAGTCCTTGACCTACTTTAATGGACTCTGAGAGCTCATTTGAATAGGATGCCATGGTTGCAATATTGTTTGTATTGCTGATAATGGTACTTGTAATCTCTTCTAACGCAGCAGCTGTCTCTTCTAATGCTGCAGCTGTTTCAGTTGAGTTTCGATTTAAAATATCTACATTTTTTAGAAGAATGTCTGAACTTGCATCCAGTGTGAGACCATTCTCTTTATTTTCTGCAAGCATTTGATTGATAATTTTTGCCAATTCATTAACGGCAATTTCAACTTTACCTTCAGCATTTTTGATATTTGGTCTGAAATCAAGTTGTCCATAATGTGCAAGTACATCTAAAATAATATTGGTATCTCGACCAATATTGGTTTGAAGGTTATCTAACATTTCATTGAGTTTATTTTGAAGTTTTTGTAGCGATTCATTCTCTGTTCGTTTTTCAACTCTGTTGTATAAGAACCCTTCTTTAATCTCTTCAACAACTCTTGTAACATCGGCAATAAGCGCATCATCTTGTTCAATCAATGATTTTGTTTTCACCACATTTTGGTTGATGATTTTTGCCATGGTACCTATTTCATCGTTGGCAGAATCATCTAAATGTTCAACATCGGGTCTCTCTTTGTTGATATATTTAAAGAAGTTTAATAATCCTTCTTGGAAATTGTTCAACGGTTTAAAAATAGCGTTGTTTGAAATAAACGCCATTAAGAAAGCTAAGACAATCATAATGACAATGATAATAATACAATTCCGTATGATGACATTTTGTATTTGTTGTTCTGTTGCATCGTGCATTTCAGCGATTTTTACTTCAATGTCATCGACATAAGCACCTGTACCTACAATCCAATCCCAATCTTCAAATTTTTGCACATATGAGAATTTTGGTTGAGGTTTGTCTTTTCCTGGTTTTTCCCATGAATATTTAACCAAACCACCCTCTTTATTGGCGTTGGCAGTTTTGGCCATTTCAGTAAAAAGAAACTTCCCATTGGCATCTTTGATTTCAGATAAATCTTTACCATTCAGCGCAGAATTCATTGGATGCATAATCATGGTTGGCTTAGAGTCATTGATCCAATAGTAACCATCTTTTCCATATTTCATGTTACTGATTGCAGTTAAAGCATCTTGTTTTAGGTGTTCTGTTACATTATCAACATATTCACCTGTTCCAATAACCCAATTATAAGGTTTAAAGAGTTTAACAAATGATACTTTGTCTTGTGGTTTGTCAAATCCGGGTTTTGGCCAAACATAATCAACAAAACCTTCTTGTGACTCTTTTGCTACTTTTGCAAATTCAGAAAATATTTTTTTCCCTCCTTCGTCCTTATAATTACTCATATCTTTTCCATCAAGTGCAGGCTTGATAGGATGCATAATTATTTTGGCATCGGTATCGTTGATCCAAAAATACCCTGTTTCCCCATATTTTGAGTGTTTGACCGCATTTTTAAGGATATCTTTGAGTTGCTCGTCTGGTATTTTCCCTTTATATTTTGCATATTCTCCCTCTAAGATAGCAAAAAGAAAGTTTGTTTGGCTTTTTAATTGAGTCTCTACTTCAGCCTTTACTTTAGCTTTATTGGTTCTTTCATGGAATGATTCAATGGTTTCCATGACCAATGAAACATAATTCTTAAGCTCTTCCTCTTTTGTTTGATAAGCATCTTGTTGAAATTTCTCAATTACTGCAGCAGAAGTTTCTTTCAGTGAAACAACTGATTGTATCAACATTGCAGCAGAAACAATGACAATTGAACTTATGACTATAAGTAATAACTTAGCCTTGATTGATACTGATTTTAGCACATTGCACTCCTATTATAAACTATGTGACTATTATACCTACTTTTTCAATATAGAATCTTAAATTGTTTTTTTATATCTCAAAGGAGTTCTTTTTAAGTATAAAACTCTCTCAAATAATGAATTATATTTTTTTTCGATATAATCAGCCTTAAATTTTATGAAGGAATGATATGGGAAATTTTTTGAAAACCGTACTGTTTATAAGTTTAATTTTTACAACTTCTTTGGTTGCAAAAGAGAAAGTTTATAAACTAAAAATGGCTACCACTTGGGGACCAACACTTTCACCTTTAATTGATGCTGCTAATAATATGGCAGCAATGGCAAAGGCTCTGTCTAACGGCAGATTAGATATTCGAGTGGATACAGCCAATAAACATAAGTCACCACTTGGTGTTTTAGATATGGTTAAAGGTGGTCAGTATGATATGGGGCATACTGCATCCTATTATTGGAAGGGAAAAGATATTAATACGTTGCCTTTTACCTCTATGCCTTTTGGCTTAACTGCACCTGAGCAATATGCTTGGTTTTATCATGGTGGTGGGTTGGAACTGATGCAAAAAGTGTATGCCAAACATCATGTCTATTCTTTTCCAGGTGGAAGTACCGGAGTACAAATGGGTGGTTGGTTTCGAAAAGAGATTAAAACATTAGATGATTTAAAAGGTCTCAAAATGAGAATACCAGGTTTTGCAGGTGAAATCATGGCGAAATTGGGTGTTCAAGTGACCAACATAGCTCCAGGGGAGTTGTTTAATTCATTGGAAACCAATGCCATTGATGCATTAGAGTGGGTTGGACCATCTATGGACATTAAAATGGGATTTCATAAAATCGCGCCTTATTATTACACAGGTTGGCATGAACCTGCCAGTGAGATGCAATTTTTAATCAACAGAAAAGCATTTGATAAATTGCCAAAAGATTTGCAAGAAATTTTACGTGTCTCAATGCGATTGGCTGCGTATGATATGTATATACAAAACTATGATATGAATGCAACAGCTTGGCAAGAGATGAAAAAAGAGTACCCTAATATTAAAGTCAAAACACTCTCTAAACCTATTATGGATGCGATGAAAAAGGCCAATCAAGAACTGATTGAGCAAATGACCGCGAACAATCCATTACTAAAAGAGGTTTTAGATTCTCAACATGCGTACTTAAAAAAAGTGCGAGAGTGGTCTAAAATGTCTGATTATCTCTATTTAAAAGATAACCAATAATGTCAAACTCCTTTTGGAGTTTGATTATCCTGCATACTCTTCTGCTTTTAACTCTGCAGCACTTTCAATAATATCACTTAATATGCTTTTCATTTTATTTGGAGTGGCTCCATAATATTGTTCATTTAAAGCATGAATCGCTTTTTGTTTTAACTCCAACGAGGCATCTGATACTTTGTATGCTGAGAGTTTTTTTTCATATGTAATTTTGTCCATGGTATAACTCCAATTATTAAAATGCATAATTGTAATTATTATCAGAGACAAATTGGTTACAGTTAAAAACTGTTGGGGTTAAAGCCAAAATCATCTTGAGAAAAAGAGTCATTAAATCCAAAATTGTTTTCTAAAGCAGGATCAGTGTATCCATGTTGGTAACTTTTTGTTCTCAACTTCATAATATCGGCTTTGGGGTCAATGAATTGTGGACATACCATGGTGCAGTTTCCACACAGGGTACAATCCCAGATGCCATTTTTTTGTATGGCATCTATTTTTGATCTTTCATTGGACTCTTTTTTATCGTTTGTATATCGTAATACACGTGTGAGGGCATATGGACCTAAAAAATCTTTGTTGACTTCATAGACAGGACATGAACTGTAGCAACTTTGACATAAAATACAGTTACTTTGAGTATCAATGGCCTTTTCATCCTCTTTTGTGATGGGTATGTCTTGGTAACTTTCAAGAAATGCCTTTGTTTTTTTAAGCAAGGCCTCTTCAAACTCTAAATCCACCACCAAATCGCGAATGCGTTTGGTGTATTTGATGGGTTCAATGACATCGCCCTCATTCAGATGCGTTTTACAAGCAAGCCTTTCAACTCCATTGACTCTGATGGAACAACTTCCACAAACACCACTTCCACAACCGCATCGGTATGTAAGAGTATTGTCTTTTTTTGTTTTGACTTCATGCAGAGCTTCAAGTGCTCGTGTGTGTGAAACTTCATACTCTTTGAGTATGGGCTCAGGGGTTTTATTGGCATCAAATCTTGAAATCTTTATCTTCATAACACATCCTTGAACATTACTGTTATTGCATCATCTGTTTTGTGAACCACTGAATTTTTTTCGTACGCTTCACTCTCGTTTGGATAATCTGTTCGGTAATGCGCTCCTCTGCTTTCACATCGGCTTAATGCACTTGAAACAACGGTTTCAGAAAGTTCCAACATGTTTTGAAATTCTAAAAAATCGACCAAATTTTTATTGTAATGTCTGCTTTTATCTCCAATTCCCATAAGCGGCAACTCTTTTTGCCACTGTTTGATTTGTGAATGTACGGCTTTCATATTCATATCATTTCTAAAAAGGCCCACATTTTTAAAGAAAATCTTTCCCATACACGCTTTTTTGTCGTAAAAATCAATCTGATTGGGATAATGAAAAAGGTTTTCTATGAAATTTTTATCGTGAATTAATTGATGATGCTCACTGTATGTTTGAGTTTCAATGGTTTTGGCCTTTTCTGCAGCGTGTTTTCCCGCCATTTTACCAAAGGTAATGATTTCAAGCAGTGAGTTTCCTCCCAATCGATTTGCTCCATGGACATTACTTTGTGAACACTCTCCACAGGCATAGAGGTTTTTTATACTACTTTGAGAATGGTTGTCCACTAAGATACCTCCCATACAATAGTGTGCAGCAGGATTGATGGCCAATAAATCACTTTCAAGTTTGACATTGGCAAATTCCATGGCAAGACGTCTCTCTTGAGGCATGGTTTCATTGATTTTTTCTAAACCCAAGTGTCTTAAATCTAAGTAAACTTTTTTGTCTTGATGCAGCTTTTCATAAATGGCACGGGCAACCACATCTCGTGGTTGAAGTTCATCAACAAAACGTTCGCCATTCTCATCGATTAAATAACCCCCTTCTCCTCGTGCACTTTCACTGACCAATACATTTGAACCTTCCATTGCAGTAGGGTGAAATTGCACAAACTCCATATTGGAAAGTGTCGCTCCTGCTCTCAATGCAGCAGCAATACCATCACCTGTTGTGGCACTTGAGTTGGTATTAAAACCACTGTAAATGCCCGTATATCCACCTGAAGCTAAAATAACTGTTTTTGCATAAAGGGCTTTGACTTCACCTGTGTTAATGTCAAGAAAAGTTGCGCCAATGACTTGATTTTTTTCTCTAATCAGATTTAAGAGTAAGTGTTCATTTAAAAAAGAGATATTTTCTTTGATACACGTATCATAAAGAGTGTGTAAAATTTTTAATCCCGTATAATCGGAGCTGTAGCAGGTTCGATTAAATGAAGCACCACCAAATTTACGTTGAGCAATTCTATTCTCTGCATTTCGACTGAATGGCACACCCAATTCATCGAGCCATTTTATGGTCGCTTCACCTTGTGAACATAAGGTTTCAATGATTGTTTGATTGCCCAATTTATGTGAAGATTTGTAGGTGTCATTACGATGGCTTTGTATGGAGTCTTTTTTGTTTATGACGGCATTGATGCCACCTTGTGCTTGGCAAGTTTGTGAATGTGTAGGAAATGATTTTGATACTACCAATACATTGGCGTGGTTTTTCTTAGCACTCAAAGCGGCACTTAATCCTGCTCCTCCTGCTCCAATAATAAGTACGTCAGTTCTCATTTCATATTGCCTTTTGCCATTTTTTTAAGAATCATAATATAGGTACATACAAGTAATGTTCCACAATTTCTTTTTTCTGATACCTTAAGGTATCAGAAATTCTCTAAAAGTTGGTTTTACTTTTTTTATTTGTTTTGAGGAGAAAATATATATTCAGCCCACTCTGTAATTGGACCTCTTAGGACTTTTTTGAGGGTAACGGCAAACAGATGAACCAAGTCGCTCCCCTCTTTGGTCGATTTTAAAAGTGTGGTCAGAGCATTGGTGTGTTTGTTGACGTAGAAGTTATCGATTTGCATGTTACTTCCCAATACAATAACTTTACACGTAGAATCAATTCGTGAAAGTACCATTTGCATGGTTTTATTGGACATATTTTGTGCTTCATCTATGATGACAAAGGCATTAGAGAGTGTTCGTCCTCTCATCTCTCCTACCCACATTGTTTCGATGTTATAGTTGGCAATGAGTTGTTCAATTCGAGTGGTCACTTCACTGTCTTCTAAAATATCGTAAGGCACTTTTTTATTCGTATTCTTTTTTTTGTGTTCACTTCTGACAATAAAGTCTAAACTGTCCATTAAAGGGTGGTTATATATTTTGAATTTTTCATCGTAACCAGGTAAATAACCAATATCTTCGCCTTTATCCAGTGACTCAATAGAGTTCCGAATATAAATAATGCGTTGATACTCTTTTTTTCTAATGAGTTTTAAAGCCCCACTAAGCGCTAAAAGTGTTTTTCCTGAACCTGCCTTGGCATCTACAATTAAAACGTTGTAGAAGTGCTGTAAAATGGCATTACAGAAGAAAAGTTGTTCTTTATTTAATGGAGTAATGATTTGATCTCGTATTTCCACTTCATCCAGTATTCGTATCTTTTTATTTTGAATCATGGCTAAGATGACTTGATCTGAACTTTTTACTTTAAAACAGTAGGTGAAATTGTAAGGTTTATAATCGGGGTCATATTTTAAAATATCTTCATTTTCTAAAAATTCTATCTCTTCAAATTTGACTTCAACATATTTAGTGAATTGAAAATCAAAATCATCTTTTCGTGAACCAAGCAAAGAATCTGTTTTTATGTCCAAAGAGAGAGCTCTGGTTCTTGCCATAATATCCAATGAAATAAAATTGATACTCTTTTCGTAATAACTGTTTGCAAATTTTGCGATTTCGAGTATTTTTCTGTCATTATAAATATTGATGGGAATATTTTTAGAGTTGGTGATGTAATCCTCTTTTGATATCACATCAATAATGGCTTTGTTTTGTTCAGAGACTTTAAGTCGAATGATTTTGCAATCTTTTTCATTTTTTGACTCTACTATGGTAGCATTTTCTAAAATACGCGCAAATTGTCTGGCTTGAAAATTGATTTCATCAAAACCACTTTTTTTAGAGTCAATTTCATCCAAAACAGTTTCAGGAAGTATGATTAAGTTTTTGCCATCGTCAGAGAGTTTAAATATGTTGGTTGCATCTTCAAGTAGGATGTTGGTATCGAGCAGATAGTACTTTTCAAATGTCATTAAGATCCTTTTTTGGGTTGCATAATTTTATATGCGATAAAACAAAACAGCAGCAGGGATATTAAAGTAAAAAGAAGTGAGAATGTCTTGGTCACAACATAACCCACAATCAATAGGGCAAAAAGTGTTGGCACTTCATTGTACGCTCTGAAAAACTTTCCGCTTTTTTCACACGTTTCATTGGCTAACTCTTTTCTAAAATAATCAAGAGATAAAGAGTACATAATCAATAACGTTACTACAAAAATTTTTGCATGCATCCAACTGCCACCTTCTAAAAGTGACGGGTTCAAATAAAGCATCACTGCTCCACTTAAAAAAGTTGCCCACATTGCAGGATAACCAATATATTTGTAAATTTTTTCTTCTTGTATTTTTACTATTTCTACAAACTCTTTCTTATCATGGTTTTCCACATGATAAACAAACAATCTTGGCAGGTAAAAAAGCATCGCCATCCATGACATAAATGACATAACGTGAAAGGTTAAAACCCAACTATAATATTCCATTACTCTTCCTTCTGTTTTATTTTTTTAAGCCACTCATTGAGTGTTTTTTCAAATCCTATGTTTGAACTGTGATAAAAGTTGATATCCTCTTTTAAATACTCTTGTTCAACCCAGCCACCAAAATCATGTGGATATTTGTAATTAAAAGCACTGTCTTCTAAGTGTTTGGGTATGGTTAATATTCTACCATTTTTTACTTCTTGTAAGGCTTTATTGATTGCCATATATGAAGCATTTGATTTGGGTGATGAAGCCAAATAGATGGCACATTGCCCTAAGAGTATTCTGCACTCTGGGTAGCCAATTTTATTTGAAGCTATCATAGTGCTTACTGCTAGGTTAAGTGCATTGGGATTGGCATTACCAATATCTTCACTGGCAAAAATCACCATTCGTCTGGTAATAAACTCTACGCTCTCTCCCCCTTCAATAAGTCGTGAAAGATAATACAATGCAGCATTAACATCACTTCCTCGTAAAGATTTAATCATGGCACTGGCTAAATTATAGTGTGAATCACTTGAACTTATGCCATCGCCAATCGATTTTGAACGCAGTTCCAATAAAAGCTCAAGTGTGATTTCCGATGAGATTTTTGCTGCAAAATCCAGAAGATTGAGCAGTGCTCTGGCATCGCCACTGCTTGAATTGATTAAATACTCTTTGGCTTCATCTGTGATTGAAATGGTTAAGGTGTTCATAGCTTGATTAAATACTTGAGTTAATTCCGCCGTAGTTAACGCTTTAAACTCATAAGTAAAAGAGCGTGAACGAATTGCATTGGTCAGAGTAAAAAATGGGTTTTCTGTACTTGCCCCTATGATAATGGCATCATAATTTTCCATAATAGGCAGAAGAACTTCTTGTTGGTTTTTTGATAAACGGTGCACTTCATCAATAAAAATCAAAGGTTTGATTAACGTATTGGTGTAGCGTTTAAAAACGGTTCTGAGTTCTTCAACTTTGATGGTTGTTGCATTAAAATAGAAATAGTCTGTACCAATGGTTTTTGCAATGATTTTTGCCAAAGTTGTTTTGCCTGTACCCGGTTTCCCATAGAAAAAGAGGTGCGGTATATCTTTTTTTTGAATAAGTTTATAGAGTGCTTTTGAAGGGTGAATAATATGAGACTGACCAACAAAATTTTCTAAATTTGTTGGTCGTAATAGTGTTGCTAGATTATTCATAGTTGTTTTGATCGTCTATGTAATCTCTTAAATTTTTATACTCTTCTCTCGAAAGGTATCTCTTTTTACCTGTAGGCAGATTGTTTAAAGATATTCCCCCAAAGTCAACTCTTTTTAAATCTAGTACTTCCAAATCAAAGTGGGCAAAAAATCGTCTTAACTCTCTGTTTTGTCCCTCTGCAATGGCAACTTTCAGTTTTGAGTAATTGTTGTTATTGGTTTGAATTTGATACCCTGTAAAAGGTGCAAACGTCATAGAAGTAATTTTACTGTCGCTTCTTGCTCCTTTGGTGGCATCTTCAAGTTCCAAGCCTTGTACCATTGCATTTTCAATCGCTTTGGTTATGGGTCCATTTACTTTTATTTTATAGACTCTCTCTAAATTGGAATGAATTAAAGCATTGTGTACTTCAATTGAATCTGTTAAAAGTAAAACGCCTTCACTGGCATAATCCAATCGCCCAATAGGCAAAAAGTGTTGATATTTTTTACCCAAAGTATCAAAGATGATTCTTCGACCTTGTGGGTCATTTTTTGTTACAAGTTCACCTTTGGGTTTATTGTAAACGATGACCGTAACAATTTTGTTTTTTTCAACTCGTATTGCTTTGCCATTGATTGCAATAACATCATTTTCAGTGACTTTACATCCCGCATCTTTTACGGGTTGTTTATTTATGGTAACTTTCCCTTCAAGAATAAGTTTATCGGCTTCTCTTCTTGAGTAATTTGTATTATGAGATATAAACTTGTTAAGTCTTAACTCTTCTGCTTCATTTTCTTTTTTCATAAGCTACCTTATTTGATTCCCGCTTCAATTAAATCATGTATGTGAAGTGTACCAATAAGTTTCTCTTCTTCATCCAAAACCAATAGAAGTTGAATTTTATAGTTCTCTATCATCTCTAATGCATCACTTGCTAACATGTTTTTGTTTTTTAAACTCTTTGGATTGAGTGTGGCTATACTCTCTACACTGCAATCTAAAGAAAAGTTCTCATTCATTAATGCTCTTCTTAAATCACCATCACTTAAAAGGCCAATCACTTTTTCATTCTCATCAATGATTATAACATTCCCAAGTCTTCCTTGGCTCATAACTACAATGGCATCTTTGAGTTTTGTTTCACGTGAAACAATTGGTAAATCATCTTTTCTTAAGAGATCATCTACTTTGACAAAAAGTTGTTTTCCTAAACTTCCACCAGGGTGAAAAGAGGCAAAATCTTCTTTTTTGAAATCTCTTTTTTTCATCAATGCAACAGCCAATGCATCTCCCATTGCCATGGTTAATGTAGTAGAAGATGTTGGTGCTGTATCTAAAGGACAGGCCTCTTTTTCTACTTTGATATTAAAAAAGATATCAGCATATTGTGCCAAAGTTGAGTTTGGATTTTTAGCCATGGCGATTAACGGTATATCAAATCTTTTTAAGTGAGGCAAAATTTGAATTAACTCTTCACTCTCTCCACTGTATGAAATGGCTAAAACAATATCTTTTTTTCCAATCATTCCTAAATCGCCATGCATGGCTTCTGTCGGATGAAGGAAAAAAGAACTTGTTCCCGTACTGGCTAATGTTGCTGCAATTTTTGCACCAACAAGTCCAGATTTTCCTACTCCAGTAATAATGAGTTTCCCTTCACTAGGGGTAATAAGATTAACTGCTTTTTCAAATTCATTGCCGATATTTTCAGCAGCCAATTCCAATGCTTTTGCTTCTGTATACAAAACATCTTTGGCTATTTGAATATAGTTCATGTTATGCCTTTTTTATTGTACAAACAGAGTTGGTACAATCATTGGATATTTTTTGTATTTTCTTACACAATGTTTTCTGACAACTTTTCTGATTTCATCTTCTAATATCTTATTGTTTTTAAGAACACCGGGTTTGACATTATTTAAGAATGTAACAAGGAGTTCTTCAATCTCAACTGAAAAACTTTTGTCTTGTTTGTCAGGGACTAAACCAAAAGATTTTACTCTTGGCATTTGAACAATTTTTCTGTCATTTTCATTGATTTGTGCCACAATCATAACAACACCTTCACTGGCCATTGTTTGTCTGTCTATTACAACATCATCTGATATTTTGTGGTTTAATTGATTGTCAATATAGACTTTACCTGTTTTAACAGATTTGGCTTTTTTCATATATTTAGGTGTGACTTCGATTTGTTCACCATCAGACATAACGTAAATATTTCGTTCTAATACACCACAATCAATTCCTGTTTGAGAATGTTTAAGTGCATGATTATATTCACCATGGATTGGTAAAAAGAATTTTGGTTTAACCAATCTTAACATTAATTTTTGCTCTTCTTGGGCAGCATGTCCTGATACGTGAATTTCACTGAAGTCTTGATAGGCTACTTTAGCACCTGCTTTTAACAGATGGTTAATAATAGTTGAAACACTTCCTTCATTTCCTGGAATTGCACGTGCTGAAAGAATGATTTGATCACCCTCTTTAATTTTAATGTGTCTGTGTTCATGGATTGCCATTCTGTATAAAGCACTCATCGCTTCACCTTGGCTCCCTGTTGTAATAATCAACACTTCTTTATCATTAAATTTATTGACTTCATGGGCATCAATAAATTGGTCTTTAGGAAACTTGATGTATCCAAGTCTCATTGCAAGTTCTAAGTTTTTCTCCATAGATCTTCCAATAACACACACTTTTCTTCCATATTTTAACCCATGTTCAATCGCTTGTGCAACACGATGAATATTTGAAGAGAACGTTGACATAATAACTCTTCCTTGTGCTTTTGAAAAAAGGTTATCAAAAGTAGGGCCAACTGTTTTTTCTGATTTGGTAAAACCAGGAGAGTGAGAGTTGGTAGAATCACTTAATAGAAGTAATACTCCTTGTTCTCCATAATGTGCAAATCGGTGTAAATCTGTTGGGAAACCATCAATTGGAGTATGGTCAATTTTAAAATCTCCTGTATGAATGATTGTTCCTGCATCTGTTTTAATTGCCAATGATGATGAATCAATAATTGAGTGTGTAATGTGCATCCATTCAACTTCAAAATCACCAATTTTGATTGGAACTCTTTTTTCAATGGCTCTGAAAAATCTTCTGTGTTCTCTCATTTTGTGTTCATCAAATTTAGAACCAATCATCTCTAAAGGTAACGGTGTTCCATAAACAGGAAATTGTAACTCTTTAAACAGATATGGCATGGCTCCAATATGATCTTCATGTCCATGAGTAATAACAATACCGTGAATTTTGTGTTTAATCTCTCTTAAATAGCTGAAATCAGGAATTAAAATATCAACTCCATGCATATTTTCATCCGGAAAACTCATTCCTACATCAATAATTATGGCAGAATTGTCTGTTTCAATCACCATCATATTCCCACCAATTTCACCCAATCCTCCAAGTGGAGTGATTCTTACTTTACATGTAGAGTTTAAGTTTAATTTGTAGTGAGGATTTAATCGGTCTTTATGCGATTTCTCATTGATTAAATGTGCTTTTTTAAGATCCGTTATCCAACCTTTTTGTGGATTGGTATTCTCATCAAAATTCTCAATGGCTTGTGCTTTTGCTTTTGGTTTTCTAGGAGGTCTTCTTTTAGCAGGAGCACCTTCTGTCGTAACTTCACCATTTTCTTGAACGGATTGTTCTTTGTTATAACGTGGTTTTCTGTTATTGTATCTCGGATTAGTCGATTTTGCTTTGGCATCAACTTCTTGATTAGTGCCTTCAACAACATTCGTTGTAATAGGAGTTGTTTCTTTACTAGTTTCTATAGCAGCCTGGTTATTCGGGTTGTTCTGTTCGTTTGTCATTTAATATCACCTTGTTGTACATTTGGCGATACAAAGATGGACTAAGCTCATGAGGTCTAATGTTCTCATCGATATTAAGTTCTTTATATATTTCAGACAGTGATTCTTTATCAATATTGGTTGAGAGGTTTTTTGAAAGCTTTTTTCGTGGTTGCGTAAACGCAGCTTTCAAAAAGCTTTTA
The DNA here is from genome assembly GCF_048571275.1 of Marinarcus sediminis (SeqCode). Taxonomy (GTDB): domain Bacteria; phylum Campylobacterota; class Campylobacteria; order Campylobacterales; family Arcobacteraceae; genus Marinarcus; species Marinarcus sediminis. Next base: position 697,908 of record NZ_CP182357.1, on the reverse strand, counting down.
AATTGGTTCTCCAATACTTGAGTACTGTCTTTTTTAATATAAAGAATTGAAGACATCACTTTGGGAGCTGGTTCAAAAGAAGTGGGAGGTACATCAAATAGTATTCTCGCTTCTTTTGAAGTTAATTTTACGATAACACCTAAAGAAGAGAACTCTTTCTCTCCTTCTGATGCAGCAAATTTTACAGCAACTTCTTTTTGAATCATAACAATAATGTTATCACAATTCGGGTCTTCAATGGCCCTTAATATAATGTTTGTTGCAATATAGTATGGTAAATTTGCGATCAGATCGTATTTACCATCATACAAAGTATTATTTTGTTTCCAAATATCTAAAACATCAGTGTGGATCAGTTCTAGCTTCTTACTTTGTATTTCACTTGCAAATTTAGACTTTAAAATAGTCAGCAAATCACTGTCTATTTCATAAGCAGTCATATCTTTGTATTTGAGCATTTTTTGCGTCAAATCACCTAAGCCAGGGCCAATTTCTACAATATGATTATTGTTATTGGGCATCGCTTCGATGATCTTTAATAGGATATTGTCATCCTTTAAAAAATTTTGTCCATACTTCTTTTTTGCTTTAATATTATTCATAAGGAGGAGAGTATATCTGATATTAACTTACATTTAGATAATATTCACGCATATAAAAGTAAAAGGATATGTATTTTGAGTACTTTTGCAAAAAGAATTATTCCTTGTTTAGACGTAGACAATGGAAGAGTCGTAAAAGGTGTAAACTTTTTAGGACTACGTGACGCAGGTGATCCCGTTGAAGTCGCTAAAAGATATAACGCAGAGGGTGCCGATGAGATTACATTTCTGGACATCGGTGCAAGTCATGAAGGAAGAGACACCATTGTTGATATAGTTAAAGATGTCGCGAAAGAGGTCTTTATTCCTCTCACAGTAGGCGGTGGAATCAGAAAATTAGATGACATATATAAACTGCTTAATGTTGGCTGCGATAAAGTATCCATCAATTCAAGTGCCGTAACAAATCCAGACTTTATTAATGAGGGAGCAAAAAGATTTGGTTCTCAATGTATTGTTGTTGCCATTGATGTTAAAAGAGTTGCAGATGGCTCATACCATGTTTTTGTAAAAGGTGGTCGAGAAGATACTGGATTGGATGCAGTTTCATGGGCAAAAGAGGTCTATAATCGAGGCGCTGGAGAGATTCTTTTAACTTCAATGGACACAGACGGTGCCAAAACGGGGTTTGAACTTAACATTACGCAACAAATTTCCGATTCAATTGAAATTCCAGTAATTGCTTCAGGTGGTGCAGGAACAATGGAGCATATGAAAGAAGCATTTGAGCATGGAGCACAAGCGGCATTGGCAGCATCAATTTTTCATTTTAAAGAGATTGATATTATGGATTTAAAACGATATCTTCTTAAAAATGGTATACCAGTAAGGATATAAAATGAAAAAATCACTTCTTTTATCAACGGTTCCTTTTTTGCTATTTGGGTTTGAAGTAAATTTTTCAAAGAATTTTTCAACCAAATTAATACCAAATGAGTTAAGCAGTAATGTTACGGTATCAATTGAAAAGAATAAAGAAGTTGATGCAATATCAAGTTTAGAGAAATACAATAAATTCATCAAAAACTATGACAGTATCGGAAAAGAATCTGGAAGAGTCAGTGTAATGCCTTTATATCAATATAAAGATGGTCAATCAAATATAACAGGATATAAAGCAACAATAACATACAAACTCTTTACACAAGAGAGCAATGAAATGACAAATTTTCTGACCAAACTGTATGAAAAAAAATCACAAGAGAGTGATTCAATTTTGATTTCAACGTTAAAATGGAATATTGATTCTAAAACTTATGAGGATAAAGTAAATTCTTTAAGATTAAATGTCATCAAATGGGCACTGCAATATCAAAAAGATTTATCTCTTGAAATTAATAAAAGATGTTCTGTGAAAAATATCAGTATAAATGAGAGCAATCGTCCTCAAATATATATGGGTGAAATGAGAAGTTTAAAAGTACAATCTGCTTCTGTCCCAATTCCGTCTGAGAATTTAGAAACAATAGAGATAAATCCAAATATTGTATTGGAGTGCAGATGATTATTTGTGCAGGAAGAAATGAAGTTTTTAATTTTGCCAAACCAATGGGTGTTGGAATGGTTGAATCGGCGATTAATTTAACACGACAATGTCTCTTTGATAAGCCTGATTATATTTTATTTATTGGCAGCGCAGGAAGTTATGGAAACTATAAACCCTTTGATATTGTTGAGTCAACCAGTGCTGCAAATATTGAGTTGAGTTTTTTAAATAATGATTGTTATACCCCTTTAGATAATGTACTCAATTCTGAAAACAGGTTGGTTAAAAATGAAACGATTGTGAATACATCGAATTACATTTCAACCAATTTTGAGTTGGCTCAAAAGTTCAATCACTATAATGTAGGGATTGAAAATATGGAATTTTTCTCTTTGGTTTCTGTTGCAAAAGAGTTTGATATCAATATTGCAGGTATCTTTGTTATTACAAATTATACGAATGAGAAGGCGCATGAAGATTTTGCTTCAAACCATGAAATTGCTATGAAGAAGCTTACAAACTACCTTATAGAGAAGCAAATCATCAAATAGTTTCACGTGAAACATCACTAATATCCTAAACGGATATTAGTGATGTTGAACCTAAACGAAGTGAAGGAGTTCGGTTTTGAATGTCATGAAAATATCCTAAACGGATATTGAATATGTTGAACCAAAACAAAATATCTTATCATGGAAAAAGGGTAAGATTAAAATACAAACCAAGAATAAAAAAGTAAAAAAAGGAATACATTGCAATCTGTTTATGACTATACATTAAATGAATTAAAAGATATTTTAAAACCATCTTTCAGAGCAAAACAAGTTTACAATTGGATATACAAAAAATATGTAACCGATTATGATGAGATGAAAAATATCCCCAATGATTTAAAAAATGAGTTGAAAACAAATTACCCAATTGATATTTTGAAGATTGTTAAAAAAGAGCAAAGCAGTGATGGAAGTATTAAATATCTTTTTGAATTGAAAGATGGACATACCATTGAAACCGTTTTACTTTTAATGAAAAAGAAAAAAATATCTGAAGATGGTGTCATAGAAAAGAGTGAAAAATATACGGTTTGTATTTCAACTCAAGTGGGATGCAAAGTGGGATGTACTTTTTGTCTGACAGCCAAAGGTGGATTTGTAAGAAATTTAACGGCGGGAGAAATCGTCGCTCAAATTGTTCAACTCAAGAAAGACAATGAGATTGCAGAAAACAAATCACTCAATATTGTATTTATGGGGATGGGTGAACCACTTGATAATTACGATAATTTAGTGCAAGCAATTAAGATATTTTCTGAAGATGAAGGGTTAGCTATTGCCACACGAAGACAAACCATTTCAACCAGTGGAATCAGTACAAAAATTGCCAAATTGGGAAGTGAGAATTTGGGCATTCAATTGGCCATTTCATTGCATGCTGTGGATGATGATTTACGAAGTGAACTTATTCCTATGAATAAAGCGTATAACATTAAATCCATTATAGATGCCGTAAAAGCATTCCCAGTAGATGTCAGAAAAAAAGTGATGTTTGAGTATTTGGTGATAAAAGATAAAAATGATGATATCCCTTCTGCCAATAAATTGGTTAAGATATTAAATGGCATTAATGCAAAAGTCAATTTAATTTACTTTAATCCTTATCCTGGCACACCATATCAAAGACCAACAAGGGAAAATATGATAAGATTCCAAGATTATTTGCTGGGCAAAGGTTTAATTTGTACAATAAGAGAATCTAAAGGCTTAGACATATCTGCTGCATGTGGACAACTCAAAGAAAAGGAAGGAAATGGAATTAACTGATGTACTCCTGATTGTGTTTATTGTTGGGGTTGCTATTGCTGCGGCAATTGGATTTTTAAAAAATTTTAAATAAGTGAACGAAGGATAATATATGGCAACAACAAGATTTGCACCCTCTCCTACAGGATATTTGCATATTGGTGGATTAAGAACGGCACTATATAGCTATTTATGGGCAAGAAAAACAGGGGGAGAGTTTAAACTCAGAATTGAAGATACCGATACACAAAGAAACAATGAAGAAGCGATGAAAGCAATTATTGAAGCTTTTGATTGGGTGGGTTTAAATTATGATGGTATTGTAGAGTATCAATCAAAACGATTGGATATTTATAAAAAGTATATACAAGAACTTTTAGACAGTGGCAAAGCATATTACTGCTATATGTCAAGAGAAGAGTTAGATGCACTGCGTGAAACACAAATAGCGAATAAAGAGACACCAAGATACGATGGAAGATACAGAGACTTTACTGGAACTCCGCCTGAAGGTGTGGATCCTGTCATAAGAATAAAAGCTCCAAAAGAGGGTATGATTAATTTTGAAGATGGTGTTAAAGGCAGTATGAGTTTTAAAAGCACAGAAGTTGATGATTTTGTTATTGCCAGAAGTAATGGTATGCCAACATATAATTTTGTTGTTGCCATTGATGATGCTTTAATGGAAATTACTGATGTTATTCGAGGAGATGATCACTTAACCAATACACCAAAACAAATTGTTATTTACAATGCATTGGGTTTTAAGATTCCAAAATTTAATCATGTCCCAATGATTAACAATCCGCAAGGCAAAAAACTCTCAAAAAGAGATGGTGCCATGGATGTTATGGAGTATAAACGATTGGGCTATTTGCCAGAAGCTCTTTTAAACTTTTTAGTAAGATTGGGTTGGTCAAATAAAGATCAAGAGATTTTTTCAATGGAAGAGATGTTAGCACTGTTTGATCCTTCAAATATTAATAAATCGGCATCCGCATATAATGAAGATAAATTAAAATGGCTCAATTCACACTACATTAAAAATGTTTCAAATGAACGATTAGCAAAAGAGTTGGAATTTTTTGATTGCTTTTTAAGCGGGCATGATAAAAAAGAGATGATTCTAGATTTGTGCAAAGAGAGAGCTCAAACACTGGTTGAACTTAAAAGTGCCATTGATAATATTTTAGAAGTGCCAACGTCATATGAAGCCAAAGGTGTGAATAAATTTGTTAAAGAGGATACATGTGCAATGTTAGAAGAGTATATTGCTCTTTTAGAAGTCAATAAAAGCAGTTTACATCTTGCTTGTGATTTTGAAGAGATTACAAAACCTTTCATTGAAACTAAGCAATTAAAGTTTCCTCAACTTTTTCAACCTATCAGAATTGCACTGACAGGTGGAACTCAAGCACCATCCGTATACGATATCATTTCTATTTTAGGGTGTGATGAAGCCATTAAACGATTGAATAAAGCCATAGTATCTGGGTTTGTTCAATAATAAGTATTACATTATAGGGTTAAATACGCTTCTTTTAACCCTATAAAAAAGTAAAAAAGAGGATTTTTTACTTTTTTACTCAAATCAATTATTAAAATAAAAACTAATTTAAAAATTTAAAGTGCCTATTTTAAGGGATTTCTAAAATAAATTTTTCTTAAAATACCAAACAATATAACTAAAATGTAACTAAAAACAAAAAAAAATTATATTTTGGAGCAAAAAATTATATTCTTATGTTATAATAGTTAGACTGGTATAAAGTGAAATTTATTCTGGAAAATTGTTTTATTCAAAAAACAATAATTACGTTCGAAATGAACTTGTTAAAGGATTGAGGAAGATGAATATCTACGTAGGTAATCTTTCATATAGAATGAATGACCAAGATTTAGAAGAAGTATTCGCTAAATTTGGTGCGGTAAAGAGTTGCAAAATAGTTATGGACAGAGATACAGGAAGATCTAAAGGTTTCGGATTTATTGAAATGGATGTAGATTCTGAAGGTCAGTCTGCTATTGATGACTTAAATGGCAAAGAAGTTGATGGTAGAACTTTAAAAGTAAACGAAGCTAGACCAAGAGCTCCTAGAGAGAGAAGAACTTACTAAAAGTTTTTTCTTATTGGTCGGCAATTTTGTCGACCTTTTTTTTTAGTTCAAATTTAATAATATTCTTAGTTATTAACTTGTAAAAACAAGACTCAATTTTTTAATACCCTCTAAAAAGCTCATAATTCATCTACAACACACGAACGACTAAAAGAGTAGTTTGGTATGGATAATATTTCAAAACAGCTAATTTAAGCCCTCAAAATTGCACAGAAATCTCTGTATAAGAGTATGATTTAAGGATTATTAAAGTATAGAGTAAAAGTGCTTCCTTGACCCAGTTCAGATTGAACATCAAGTTGAATATCATACTCTTTACAAATAGATGAGACAATATTAAGTCCAATACCAAAACCACCAGTAATTTCAGTTGCTCTGTAAAATCTTGTGAAAATTTTTTTCAAATCTTCTTTGTTTATGCCACAACCCGTATCTTTAATAATTAAGCGCTTATTTTTTAACTCAACTTGAATTGAACCATTGGAGTGGGTATATTTAATGGCATTTGATATTAAGTTATTTGAGATTCGTGTAAAACTCTCTTTGTCAATAACAAAAGGTGTACTTTCAGAATGATAGGAGAGCTGAATTCTTTTTTTAGAAGCAAATAAGTTGAAATATTCAAGTTGTTCATCCAAAATAGGTTTTAAATCAATTAAAGTGGCTTTGGCTTTAATGTCTTGAATATTGTTTAAAAAAAGGTAGGTTAAATCATTATAAATTTCTGAAATTCTTTTGGCACTGATTGAGATACGTTTTAATGCATTGTCATTCAGAGGTGTTTGAGAATTTACTGACATAATCAGTGCAGATATAGGGGTATTTAATTCGTGAGTTGTATCTTTAATAAAGTTGTTGAGTTTTATTCTTTGTTGCACAATGGGTTTGATGAAGAGTTTGGTTAAAGAGTAGCTAAAAACAGAGATTAAAAAATAGAAAAGAATAAAAGAGATAACAATTTTTTCTCTTAAGTCTTGTAGGGTTTTATGAAGAACGGTCTCTTCAATGGCAATATATGAAATACCAAGATGTCCTCCCACACTGTTATCAATAAGAATGAGATTGTTTTTGTTTTTTGAAAATTTTCTGTTTAATATTACTTTCTGAGCAATATAGGATAAAACAGCAACCCCTTTTTCATCATAAAGAGCAAATTTAAACCCTTTATCAACAAAAAGATCACTCTTTTTCAGTGCAATATTTTGCATATGTGCATAAACAATTTGAGAAGAGAGTTTAGAAGCATTGATTTGCATTTTTGAAATGGTAATATCTCGGTAAAACTCTGCTTTTGTTTGATAAAAAAGTGCAGAGATGATTATAAAGAGTATAAAAGTAGAGCCTAAGAGTAAGCTGTAGAAACTGTAAAAAGTTCTTTTTTCATCTTTTGTTAAATCGATAACCGACTCCTTTTAAAGTGGTAATACAATCGTCATTTAAAAGTTTTCTCAAATTCTTGATGTACGTTCTGATTGTTGCACTACTTGGGTAATCTTCATAACTCCACACATTTACACTTAACTCTTCAGAAGAGACAATTTTATTCTCATTTCTTAAAAAATACTCCAGTATTTTAGACTCTTTTTTAGGAAGTATCGTTTTAATGCCATTGCAAGAAAGCTCTGCGTTACTTTGATTATAAAAAATATCAGGTGCAATTTCAAAGAGTCTGTTCTCTTCAATGTTGAACAATCTTTTAATATTATTGATACGTAAATTTAACTCTTCCAGTTCAAAGGGTTTTTTAATATAATCATCACAGCCACTGTCAAACCCAGTTTTTAAGTCATCGCTGCTGTTTAATGAAGTGATAAAAATGGCAGGTGTTTTTATGTTTTTACTTCTTAATTCTTGCAAAAATTCAAAACCATTCAGCGATGGCACATTCACATCCAATAAAAAAAGGTCAAAGCTTTGTTCAAAAGCTAAATTTTGAGCTTCAATACCATCAAATGTAGTGATAACTTCATAGTTTTTTGATAAAAGAAATTCTTCGATGATTTCATTCAAGATAAAATCATCTTCCAGCAGTAATAGTTTCATAAAAAAAGTATACCATATAAATAAAGTTTATTTCTACACAAACTCTACACACATTTAAATATGGATACGCAGTTTTTTAAGGGTATAACGCGTATAAAAAAACATGAATATTGCAGCTGAATAGATCATGACTAAAATACCAATCCAAAGCCAAAAAATATCGAGTTGAAAGTATTTGACAATCAGGTAGCCTACAATGATTTTTGCAATAATTTGACGGTACAATCCCACATAAAATATCATGGTTGGTTTTTTAATGCCTTGAAGGGTTGAGACACAGATAAACAGCGTTAAAAAAGCAAAGAAAATCCAAACTTCAACAAAGAGGTATTCAATTCCAAAATGTACAACTTCAACATCGTTATCAAATTGTTTAATAATAAATTCACCAAAAATATATAAAAAAGCTATTCCAAAGGCACAAATAGCAAAACCGTATCGTAAAGCAGTATAGAGTATTTCCTTGACTCGATCATATTTTTTTGCACCAAAATTATTGGAAACAAGCGATAAAACAGCTGTACTTAGTCCAAGTGCTGGAAGTAACATCAGTTGTTCAACTCTAAATCCAATCCCAAAACCAGCAACGGCTTTGACCCCATAATGAGAAGTAAAATAGATGAGCAAAATAGAGCCAATGGCCATGGTTAACATATTTAAACTTGGAGGAAAGCCTTGATTAAAAATATTGGTATAGATTTTTTTATGAGGTAAAAAATAATCCAATCGTTCAAAATGGATGAGTTTGGTGTCTAAAACTTTTTTAAGTAAATATAACATATTGAGTAATTGAATGAAAACAGTTGCCAAGGCAATGCCTTTTATGCCCATTGCTGGTATAAATAAAAAACCATAAATAAACAGTGGATTTAAAGCAATGTTGGCAAAGAAACCAAATATAAGCGTGTTTCTGTACGTTTTGGTATTTCCAGTTGCAACCAAAATTGCATTTAATGAGAAGTTTGCCATAAAAAATATGACACCAAAAAGAATGGTATAAATATAATCCAAAGCATCTTGAAGATACTCCCCTGTCGCACCCATGAGCGTAAAAATAAATGGAGCCAATAAAAAGCCCACAGCAGCGATAACAATACCAACAATAGGAACAAAAACAATCCCCTTGTGTGCATAGAGTGTTGCTAAATGATCTCTTTTTCTACCAAAGGCATTGCCAATGAGGGAAGTAATCGCTGAAGAGAATCCATACCCCATTCCAATGATAAGAAAAAAAAGCATAAAACTCAAAGACAAAGCAGCAATGGCTTGCGTAGAAATCAATCCCGCATAAAAAGTATCAATGACGTTGTACATGGTATTAAAAAACATTCCCGTACTTGCAGGAAGTGCTAATTTTTTAATAAGAGATGGTATATCTTCGGTAAGAAGTTGTTGGTTTTGTCTCAATTAAAGTCCAATAATGGGTTATTTTGAGTAATTCTAGCATAAAAAACAGAAAAGAGGTTATTACGCCTCGATTCTGATCATTGCAGGTTTTGCATTGACGTAAGAACTGTTTTCCAAAGCTAAAAGTGCGGCTTTGATATCTTTTTCTTTAGAGATATGGGTAGCTAAGAGTAAAAGTGCACTGTTATTTTTTGCAGGTTTTTGTAACATTTTTTCTATAGAGATATGTTGATCTCCTAAAACTGCTGCAATTTTTGCTAAAACGCCTGGTTTATCTTCAATTTGAAGTCGTATGTAGTAGTTTGTCTCAATAGAATCAGGGCTTGCAAGTTTTAAATCTTGTTTTAAAGATTTTTCAAAACCAAGCATAGGAGAACCTTTTCCTTTTCTTGCAATGTCAATGATATTGGCAATAACGGCACTTGCTGTTGCATTCCCCCCTGCACCTGGTCCATAATACATGGTTTCTCCGACTTTATCACCAATCACAGAGACCCCATTCATCACACCATCTACTTTGGCAATCATCTCATCTTTTGAGATAAAAACAGGATGAACTCGAAGTTGAATCTCATTACCAACTTTTTTTGCAATGGTTAAAAGCTTAATGGTATAGTTAAACTCTTTAGCAAAATCAATGTCATCAGAGGTAATATTTTGAATACCTTCAATTAATATATCTTCAGGTTTGGCATCAATTCCATAAGCAATTGAAGCCAGAATAAGAAGTTTGTGAGCTGCATCATAGCCACCCACATCAAATGTTGGGTCTGCTTCTGCATATCCTAACTCTTGTGCCTCTTTTAATATTTCAGTATACTCCACACCATCATTGATCATTTTAGTGAGCATATAGTTGCATGTACCGTTCATGATACCCTTGATAGATTCAATGTGATTGGCACTTAGTCCTTCTCTTAACGCGTTAACTATAGGAATACCTCCTGCAACAGATGCTTCATATTCAAAAGGAGTGTCTCCTGCTAAATCTTGAAGTTCATATCGGTGATACGCCAATAATGCCTTATTTGCCGTCACTACAGGTATACCTTTTGCTAAGGCTTTTTTAACCACTTCATAAGGTTTTTCAATGCCACCCATGAGTTCAACTATCATATCAATAGAATCATCATTTAATACATCGTCAACATTGTCTGTAAGTTCAATATTGACATCTCTTTTTTTACTTAAATTGCTCACTACTCCAATGGTTGGTACAATTTCACATCCTGCTCTAGCGGCAATAATTTCTTTATTGTCTTGTAAAATTTGTATCACGCTTGTGCCTACTGTACCCACACCAATAATTGCAATTTTTAACATCTTTTTTCCTATAAACTTTTCAAATATTTCTTTATGTTTTTCGCTGCTTGTCTGATTCTTTTTTCATTTTCAATGAGAGCAATTCTTACATACTCATCACCATAATTACCAAATCCAATACCTGGACTGACTGCTACTTTTGCTTCCGTCAGAAGTTGTTTTGAGAACTCCATACTTCCTAAATGTCGTGCTTTTTCAGGAATTTTTGCCCAAATAAACATTGAGGCATTTGGAATATTCATCTCCCAGCCAGCTTCTTTGAATGCTTCAACCATCACATCTCTTCTGTGTTTGTATTTGGCAACATGTTCTGCAACGCACTCTTGTGGACCATCTAATGCAATGGTTGCTGCAACTTGAATTGGGGTAAACATACCATAATCAAGCCATGATTTGATTCTTTTTAGTGCTCCAATAAGTCTTTCATTTCCTACAATAAATCCAACTCGCCATCCGGCCATGTTGTATGATTTACTTAATGTAAATGATTCAACCGCAACATCAAGTGCACCTTCTGCTTGAAAAATTGATGGTGTAGTATACCCATCAAATGTAATATCTGCATAAGCAATATCAGAGATAATATAAAATCGCTCTTTTTTTGCTAAATTAACCAATCTTTGGTAAAACTCAGGTGTAACAGTTGCACACGATGGGTTATGTGGAAAATTGACCAATACATATTTTACTTTTGGAATGGATTCTTTGAGTGTTTTATTCAGTCTCTCAAAAAAGAGATCTTCATCGACTCTAAAATCATCACCAAAACTCAACTCAAAATTATGAATGGCTGCACCACTTAGCATAAATGCGTATGAGTGAATTGGATATGTTGGATCAGGAACAATGGCAACATCCCCTACATTAACAATGGCTTGAACTAAGTGTACGTAACCCTCTTTTGAACCCATTGTTGCAACGGCGTGTTTGTTTGGATCTAAATAGTCAACCCCATATTTTCTTTTATACCAATTACAAATGGCCAATCGTAATTTGTAAATTCCTGCACTTGCACTGTATCCATGATTTTTTGGCTTTTGTGCTGTTTCAATTAACTTATCTGTGATATGTTGTGGCGCTGGACCATCTGGATTCCCCATAGAAAAATCAATAATATCCTCACCGGCGCGTCTGGCTTCCATTTTGATATTATTGACTTCTGCAAACACATAGTTCGGAAGTCTTTTCATTCGTTCAAACTCAATTTCTGGAAACACGTTTTACTCCTTGATTATGACACTCAGTCCACGTTTAATATTGACCAGAGTGTATAGGTCTGTGATTTTAATATATTTTGTTTTTTCAGGGATAGTTATTGACACCCTTTTAAATACGGCATCTTTTTTTATAATTTTTAATACATCTAAGTGTTCATCATAAAAAACAACATATGGATACCAGTGGTTTAAGACTGTACTCATGATTTTTAAAACTTTTGCATCGTTTATTCGAATGAAATAAGGTTTTAATGGTTTTTGAAGTTTTACTATCTCATTTGTATCTATAAAAATTGATTCCGTAATATTAGCAAAATTTGTATCAATTTTGTATACCCATTTGTCATTTTTTTCTCTATTTATGTCAAGAATTTTGCATTCTTTTTTTAAAAGCTCATTGGTTAATACAAAAGGGTCAATGATAAACTCTGTTTTAAGTCTGATTTGCCAATTTAAATTGCCTTCACCATCATAATTAACACTGTTGGTAAAATAGTAGTAATATCCAATTGATTTTAGGGTATCGTTTAATATTTTGAGTGCTTTAATGGGGTCTTTATTGGTTTGAAACTCTACAATAATCTCTTTTGGGTCTTGCAGTTTTAAAATCAGCAATCCATTTTGCTTGAGCTCTTTTAAAATTTGTAAATAGTTTAAATTATTATTTGCAAGTAAAAATTTACTCTCATCTTTAAAAATAATATTCAAAAGATTTTTGTGAAATTTATAGGCACTGCTGCCCATTAAATTTTCAATTTTATCTTGTAAAACAGTCGCGTTTAATGAAACAGTTAAAATTAAAATGGCAAAAAATAGTTTAAACATGGCAGAGTTACCCTTTTAGATTGTACATCAAAATACCAGCAGCAACAGAAACGTTTAAAGAATCAAACTCATTGGACATACCAATAGAGACTTTGAGGTCAAGTTTTTTTCTTATTTTTCCACTTAATCCTTCTCCTTCGCTTCCTAAAAACAGAGCCACTTTATCATTTTTTGTGATAGTGCCATATTTTTTCAAATCGGTACCGTCCATGGTTGCACCAATGAGTGTAAAGCCGCACTGTTTTAACTCATTGGCCAAATCAATAGAGCTTGGATATAAAGCAAAAGGCAGATCAAGCATTGCGCCAGAACTTGTTCTAATGACACCGGTGTTGTTCAGTGTTTTAACACCAGATGCAATTACACCATCAATTCCTAAAGAGTAAGCAGAACGTGTAATCGCTCCAATATTCCCAACATCGGTTAAGCCATCTAAAACTACAACAAAATTGAGTTTTTTAAGTTCATCAATGGTGTTATATTCAAACTCTTTGAGTCGCAAGAAAAAACCTTGATGGTTCCCTCCATGTGCTAAAGATTGCGCTTTCATATTGTCAAGCTTAATTATTTTTTTGCCTAACTTTAAAAACTTAGAGAAGAGTTTTTTGTCTATCTCTTTTGAAAAAAGTACCTCTTCAACGAGGTTAGGGTGATTTTCGAGTATATATAATACTACTTGTTTTCCATATATTATCATGAATGGATTGTATCTAAAAGTTCTTGATAAATCTCTTTTACGGCACGTCCTGTCATTTTTGACAGCAGTTTTGCTTTTTGTTTTGGGGGTAAATCGAGTTCTTGAATATCGGTTAAGGTGATGTTCTCTCCCACAGCAGCTTTAATGGGTTCAATAACAACTACCCATTCGCCTTTGATATTCTCTTTTTTAAAGTGTTCATACAGTTCTTTGGCTGTTGCCTTAAACGTGGTCTGATACTTTTTTGTCAGCTCTTTGGCTAAAAACACAACTCTGTTTTCATCACAATGGTTTAACTCTTCTAAGAGTTTTAAAAGTCGGTGAGGTGATTCGTACAAAATAGGAATGATTTCACTGTTAAGTACTTTTGCCAATTCAATGGCACGCTCTTTTCCCTTATGAGGTAAAAATCCAAAAAAGGTAAACGTGGTGTAATTAAAACCACTCATGGCATAAGCTGTTAAAACAGCATTGGGACCAGGAAGGACATCATAGTTAATGCCATGTTGGATACAAAAATCGACCAATGTGGCACCTGGGTCACTGATGCACGGCATACCAGCATCGCTTACATAGACAATATTTTTCTCTTTGAAAGTGGTTACGTCAAAAGTAGCCAGTAATTTTTGATCATTGTGATGATGAAATGACTGAAATGAACTGCAAGGAAAGCTGGTATTATATTTTTCGCTCAAGAGAGAGAGGAGTTTTTTTGTAACACGAGTATCCTCGCATAAAAAAAGTTCCGCACTTCTAAGGGCTTGTAAAACTCTTGATGAAATATCATCAAGATTGCCAATAGGAGTGGGAACGAGAGTAAGCACTTTATTTAAGCTGAGCTTATTTTTGTGCGTATTTAGCTTTGAATTTTTCTACTCTTCCGGCAGCATCAACAATTTTTTGCTCTCCAGTAAAAAATGGGTGACAAGCTGAACAAATATCAATTTTCATTGATTCTACATTTGATTTAGTCTCAAATGAATTTCCACAAGCACAAGTAACTGTACAAGTTTTATAGTCTGGGTGAATCTCTTTTCTCACGGTCGTATCCTTGAATGTATTAATGTCTAACAAAAGGTCAAGTCTCTGTGTTGCCCTTTATTAAACTCTTTTTAAAAAATTGGAAGCAGATTATAGCTAAAAAAGCTTAAGAATGTCTGAATTTAAGCCAGATAAAATGTTTTTGATTTGGCGATTTCCAAACTGTCCTTTGTTGAAAGTTCTTTGTCGTTTCGCCAGTTGGGCGGTGTTGGTGGCAATTTTTTCTTCAAGTTGTTCTTTGGTGATTTTGCCATCTAAAAATTCAAGGGTTTCAACAATTCCAATTGAGCTCATGCAGTTGGGTTTTCGTGTGTAGGTTTTTTCTAAAAAAATGACTTCATCAATGACACCGTCTTGAATCATCTGTTTGGTTCTTAACGAGATTCTATCACGTAACGCTTGTGTATCCCAAATGATTTCAAAAATAGGGAGGTTTTCAATGATGGGTTTTTTAGGGTTTTGTAAAAAATATTCGCTGGGAGAAAGTTTTGATTGTTTGTAAATATTGTAAGCTTTTTCAATTCGATATTTATCGTTTTGTTCTATTTTTTGCATATAAACAGGATCAATTGCATTTAAAAGTGCGTATGCCTCTTCAACGCCAACATCTAAAGGCTCTTGTGTGCTGATGCCTAAAGACAATCCCTCAATGAGTGTTTTTAAATAAAATCCAGTACCACCCACGATAATGATATTTTTATTGTGTTTTTGAGCGTAGTTTTTGGTTTTTTCATAACAGGCAATAAACTCCAACACATCAAAAGTTTCATTGGGATAGACTTCATCAATTCCAAAATGTATAATGCCATCACGCTCTTTAAGCGTTGGTTTTGCAGAGGCAATATCAATGTGCTTGTAAACAGACAATGAATCTAATGAAAGAATAACCGAGTCAGTTTTATGTGCAATATCAATGGCAAGAGATGTTTTTCCAGAGGCGGTTGGGCCTATGATAGCGATTTGTTTCATGAGTAGATTTTAACCAAAGAAAAATATAAATCGTATAAAAGAAAAGCTGTATAATTTTTTTGATACAATTTCAGCATGAAAAAAATAAAACAACTCCTCAATGATTTTAATGAACTTGTCATGTTCAAACACTCTATATTCTCATTGCCTTTTATCTTTATTGCAATGATTGTTGCCGCACAAGGCTGGTTTGGTTTTCGGCTCTTATTTCTTGGATTATTGGCAGCTTTAACCGCAAGAAACTTTGCCATGGGTTTTAACCGATATCTTGACAGAGACATCGATGCTTTAAATCCCAGAACAATCAACCGACCCAATGTTGATGGCAGAATATCTCCCACACAAATGATTATTTTCGTGGCACTTAATGCTTTGGGTTTTATCATTGTTGCAAGTTTTGTTAATGCGTTGGCGTTGTATCTGGCTATTCCTATTTTAATGGTTATTGGAAGTTATTCCTATTTTAAACGTTTTTCATATTATGCACACCTTATTTTGGGCATTTCATTAGGGCTTGCTCCCATTGCTGGTGTGGTTGCAGTGAGTGAAACGATTACTTTGTGGTCAGTGTTTTTAAGTATTGGGGTAATGTTTTGGGTCGCTGGATTTGATTTATTGTACTCATTGCAAGATATCGAAGTGGATAAAGAGTTAAAACTTCACTCAATACCAAGTACATTTGGTGTAGAAAAAACGATGCAACTGTCTAAACTGTTTCACGTGTTAGCTGTTTTGTTTTGGATATTTTTTGCCATTGCATCACACGGTGGATTTTATGTTCATATGGCAATTGTGGTGAGTATTTTGATGTTGACGTATGAACATATTATTGTCAACAGAGATTTCAGTAAAATAGATAAAGCCTTTTTTACTGTCAATGGTTATTTGGGAATTGTATTTTTTGTTTTAGTGGTCTTAGATAATTTATAATGATTTTAATCAATAATGCTTGGGACAAAATTGTTAAAAATGCTTTGAATCATCTTCAAGATGACTATTTGACATTTTTACAAAAAGAGACAAATTATTTTCCCAACAAAGAGAATTTTTTAAATGCATTTAAAACTTTAGATATAGAGAATACCAAGTATATTCTTTTTGGACAAGACCCTTATCCAAGAGAACAAAGTGCCATTGGTTACGCGTTTATAGATGGCGATGTAAAAAATATTTGGGATGAGGTTAATGGACTATCTAAAGAGGTTAATAAAGCCACAAGTTTGAGAAATTTTATCAAAATGCTCTTGGTGTGTGAAAAAAAATTGGATGAAAATAAGACTTCAAAAGAGGCCATTGTAAAAATTGATAAAACACATTACATACAAACGATGGATGAACTCAAACAAAATTTTGAGAAAAATGGCGTTTTACTTTTAAACATGGCATTGGTTTTTACCTCAAAAGATCAGAGTAAAAAACACATCAAAGCGTGGCAACCTTTTGTCAAAAGTTTATTAGAACAAATCAAAGATGAAAACATCGAACTCATCCTTTTTGGAAACATTGCTAAAGAGGTTGAAAAATTCACTGTTTCAAATGAATTTAAAAAGTTTTATTGCGAACACCCTTACAATGTTTCTTTTATAAAAAATAAAAATGTTCAAAATTTTTTTCATTCAATGAAACTTTTAGAAAAGTGTTGATATAATTCTGAAATTTTAAAAGCGTCTGTGGCTCAACTGGATAGAGCATCGGGTTTCGGCCCCGGCGGTTACAGGTTCGACTCCTGTCAGGCGTACCATTCAAAAGCTCGATATAATCACTTCTTAGAGTGTTTATGTCGAGCTTTTTTTATTTCTGCTGTTTTTTGACTACATCTATTTAAATTTGCTGCTATAAATGAAGAAGAAAAAGATATTTTTTATCAGTATGTATTCTATGCTACGTGTAGGAGAAATCTTAGATGATTGCTTTAACTATGTTTTTGGATTGTTTAATGCTAAAATTTTTCTTTTAGCATTTTTATTACCTTTATCAGAAGATTTTTGATACCAACTTAAGGCAAGGATAGAGTTCTTTTCAACTCCATAGCCATTTTCATACATTATTCCAAGATTATACATTGCAGCATCATTCCCTTGTTTCTCACTTACTGTAAACAACTTTAATGCTTTTTCATAATTCTTTTCAATACCATCATCACCCATCATATAAAGATGCCCCAAATTATTCATAGCGTAAATATTACCTTGTTCTATTGATTTGTTATACCACAAAATAGACTTATTAATATCTTTTTTAACTCCATACTCAAACCGATACATTATTCCTAACATATTTTGAGAGTAATCATTATTTTGCATAGCAGATTTTTCATACCACATAAAAGCTTTTTTATAATCTTTATCTATATTATTGCCATAATAATACATATCAGCTAACTCTCTTTGTGCAGCTTCATCATTTGATTCGGCTTTTTTTTGTAACGCTTTTATATCTTTATTAGACATTTTCTTCGCTAAATAAAAAGGTGTCGCAATGGCTATCATAAGAGTTGTTTCAATAACTAATCCCAAATACAAAGGTGAATTTATTGTATGTTTTAGACCTTTTACTAAAAAATTATCGTTTTCTTTAATTGCACATCCAGTTATTAAAATGGTTATTATAAGTATATTTAATATTTTCATTTGAAAAAATCCCTAACAAATCAATTTTTTTACAAAAAATCTCTAATTTACATTAAGTACTAACATTATTTTATTGTGGTGCTTATAAGTAGACTACATAAGATCCAAGCTTATGTATATGTACATTTTTGTGATTTTTATAAGTTCAATAATAGTTAAAAGAGTATTAAATAACTTTTAAAAAGTCGTATTATTTTATGAAAATTTATAAAATAATAGTTATTTATTGTTTAAAGAACTTATTTCATTTTTAGGCAATGAGTAAGTAAAAGTTTTTTAGAGATTTAAGAGAAGATATTTTAATAGAAATTGAGACTATTTTATGTTAGAGTTTATGCGAATAAATTTTTAATTTGGAGCATTCATAATGAATATTGCCATATATTGTGGTTCGTCATTCGGAAATAAAAAAATCTATACTGAAGCTACAAAAAAGCTTGCACGAGAGCTGTCTCAAAGAGGTATCAATATTGTTTATGGTGGGTCAAATCAAGGACTCATGGGCGTTGTTTCCGATGAAGCAATGGCACATAACAACAAAGTCATAGGTGTGATTCCGTACAGTTTAGTCAATAAAGAGATTGAAAATAAAAATATTTCTGAAATTCATAAAGTCCAAAGTATGAATCATCGCAAAGAGAAAATGGAAGATCTTTCTGATGCTTTTATTGCCATGCCTGGTGGCTATGGAACGTTGGATGAAATGTTTGAAGTTTTAAGTGAAGCCCAATTGGGAAAACATAAAAAAGCGTGTGCTTTTTACAATATTGATGGTTATTACGACAAACTCATGGAGTTTTTATACGGTTGTGTAAAGAATGGATTTATGAATAAAAGATTTGTAGATATGATTATCATCAGTGATGACCCAGCTGTTTTAGTGGATAAGATTTTAGCGTTTACTCCTGTAAAAAATAAGTGGGAATAGGATAAAAATGTTATGTACTACTTCGATTTTATAAAGAAGCAATTGGGAAGTACCAAAGAATATTGACGCATAAATGAAACTTTTGTTTTTTAAATGATGTTAATGTTGTATTTTATGGATTTTGGTTTTGTTTGGTTGATTTTAGCCATCTTTTTAGAAACTTTTCTCTTGGAAAAACTTCTGCACCTAAATCCAACTTATAGTGTAAACTCGCGTGTCCTAGGTTCCAAAAATCAAAATTATTTTCTTGAAGATGCAGTGCTAACAATACCAATTGCAGTTTTCCACAATGATTGTAAGCTTTTGTTTTTTTTAAAAAACCCGTTAAACTGGTGTAGGTTTTGCCAATTGTGTAACCAATTTCGCCTGCAATAAGTTTTTTATCCTCTTTTGTAATGAGTTCAAAACTGATTAATTCAAAATTTTCATTTTTTTGGTTTCTTATATCTTGTAACGTTTTGATATATTTAGGTGTAAGCCATGAAGTTTCATGATAGTTTGAAATCTCTTCAAGTACATTCTCGAAATTACCATTTTTAACAAGGGTATATTTCTGCGTTTGAAGAAGTTTTTGCACTTTTTTTGAAATGTGAAGATTTTTAAAATCCAAAAGGGCATACTCAAATTGCATTTCAGGCAGAAGCACGGTGTGATTATTGGCATCATAACATGAAGTCGAGATAAAACCTGCACGAGCAAGTTTGATGTAAAATTCAGGCGAAAAATCATACGTGGCATAATAGTTCTCTTGAGTATTAGGATAGATGAAATTTTCAACAATATTATTGTCTGAAATGGTTTCATCATCAATGAGATAAATAATGGCTCCTTAAAACTATTGGATGACGCTGTAAGAGCTGTTTTTGTACTGAGGCATACTTACCCCTACATTGGCATTAATGTACGTAGGATCAGCCACAGTGAACCGTTTTCCTTCATATACAAAACCATCACCACCGACATTGGATGAAAAAGCCACGGCTGAACTCATATGATCTTTGTATTTTAATCCTAACACATCTAAGTTGAGAACATTTTTTACTAAGAGATTAAACAAAATACTTCTGTCTTCACAGTCTGAATAGGGGTAAAAAAGCGTCTCTTCTGGGAAAAAAACTTTTTCATAAGAGAACTGTTCTTGATCGGTTTTATAAGCAAAAGAGGTTTGAACAAATCTCAAAATGAGATTCACCGCTTCAAGTTCGGTTTTGTTTTTGACCAAGGTTTGCAGTTGAATAATAAGTGAGTTTAAAATATCGGTTGAATTTTGTGCATCATAATAGATTTGATAATCCGATTGTGGAAACGTTTTGTAAAAATTGACCAAATCCATACTGTATTGTGATGTAAAATCATATTTTTTCTGATTGTATTCAAAATGAAGCTCTTTGGTCGCAACATTGGTATTGAATAAAATGGGTTTTTTGAACTCAAATGAGAGGGCATTGGTTGCCTCTTCATGGTTACCTTGATAGGTATAAATTGAAGGGACGTTTGAAATTTTACCCAGTGGTGTTAAAATATAGTATTTTTTATTGTTCAATCTGAAGAAAGCTACTTGAAAAAGATTGTGTTTTACATTTGAAAGCAGATAAATATTATGTGAATTGTATCCCACTTTTATATCATAATGCATTTTTGTTAGCACAAACCACGTAAATAGATTTGCCATGTTTTCGGTTTTATAAATCTTCATTCCTGCATCATGAATAAGTAGGTATTTTGCCCAATCATTGAGGTTTAAAGCTCTGTTGTATTTTTCAAACTGAGCAAGCAGTTCTTGATAATTCGAGTTTGAAAATCGTGCCCAAAAATCGCTGATGGATTCTTTATTGACGCGTGTTTGTAAAAAAGCAATCTCTTTATGGTAGGTAATATCAATGGTATTTGAATAAAAGTCAAAAGTAATTTTTTTGATATTTGGGTCGATGATTTCTTTTTGAATGGGAGGTACTATCGGCTGAGGTTTAGGTGCTACATAGTGAATAACAGGTTTTTCTATGGGAACAATTTTTACAATCACTGAATCTTCGATTGCTTTTTGAGGCAGTTTAATGACCTCTTTCACTTTAGGAAGCTCTTTGGGTTTGGGTGCTTTATATGGCGTGGGATTGTACATGGAATTAAAGGCTTCCCAATCTTTTTTGAGCATATCCGCAAAAGCATCGTCATGATTTT
This sequence comes from Marinarcus sediminis (SeqCode), assembly GCF_048571275.1. Taxonomy (GTDB): domain Bacteria; phylum Campylobacterota; class Campylobacteria; order Campylobacterales; family Arcobacteraceae; genus Marinarcus; species Marinarcus sediminis. The sequence continues at coordinate 676,646 of NZ_CP182357.1, read as the reverse complement.
TTTTAAACTGCTGATAACTGTTTTGCTCTTTTTTTAACCACTCTTGATACTCATTGGCAAAACAGAGTGTGCTTAAAAGCAGTAAAGGTAAAAATATTTTTTTCATAGTTTTTTCTCAGTTAAGAGTTTGTTGTAGACAAAACGTCGGTCATTGACCTTTTGCAAATATTTTCGGGTCTCATTGTAAGGAAGATTTCTCATGAGTTTTTTATACACTTCTTGAGAGTCCATGGTGTTGATAACGTTTGCAGCTGCGCTGATATTATAACTTCCCACAAATGTTTTTGCCACATTTCCAGCACCTGTGTTATACCCAGCAATGGTACAATAGAGTCTGCTTTGTGGGTCTTGAATCTCTTTTAAATATTTATAGTACAAAATATGAAGATAGGTTGAGCCTATTTTAATGTTGTTATTTGGATTATACAAATATGAAGAGGAGAGCAGTTTTTTCTCTCCGTATAAAAAGTTGTACGTATCCACACCTGCACTTTTAGGCACAATTTGCATTAATCCATAAGCAGGAATGGCTGATCTGGCCATGGGGTTAAATGAACTCTCTGAGTGCATAATGGCAAAAATCAACTCTTTAGGAAGTTCATTTTTATTGGAGTAATCTTCGACATCGTTTTTATATAAAGCGGCTTTTTTTATCATCGAATCAGGAGGCAGTTGTAGATTGGCTTTATAGATAATTTTATTGTTATAGACAACTTTTTCAAGAGGTTTTGTTTTTAATATTTCGATAAAATCTTCTTTTTTCTTTTGTGTTAAAATATCGGATATGATTTTTTCATCTGAGATGCTTTTAGGCTCTTTGCGTTTGAGTTTATCATTGATTTTATTTTCAAGTTGATCGTTTTCATAGGCTTTTTTTACATCCTCTTTGAGAAGATCGTCAAAAGAGGCCAATATTTTTTTTCGTGCTTCTTCTTCATTGTTGGCAATTACTTCGAGTTGAATGTTTTCATTCTCAAAATCGACAGATTTTTTGGTGTCATAATCTTTATTATATTGAACCCATTTATATCTGGTAGATACTTCAGGTTGGGGCCAAATTTTTGCAATTTCGTTTTTATACTCATTTAAGCCTTCTTCATAGGCTTTTTGATATGCTGTAAACGCTTTTTCAGAGTTCTCTTTATAGCTATCATAACTTTGATTTTGTTCTTTTAAATACTCTTCAAAGGTGTCAGCGTTTAGGTGGGGTAAGGTATACAGTAAGCATAGAGATAAAAGAATTTTTCTTTTCATAGTGACTCTTTTCTGGGTTTAAAAGAAGTTGTAAGGGTACAACTTCTTTTAAAAAAATTATTTGCTTTTTAGTTTTTCTAACTCTTCGTTAAGTTCACCTTGAGCTTTAGAGGCTAAAAATTTTTGATAGAGTGCTTTATCGTTTTTAAATGATGTTTTTATCGCATCTTCTGTTGCATCGGCAACGGTATTTGTATCAACTGCCATTAAAACATATAAGTTTCCTGTTTTGCTGATCCATGTATCTTTAACAATAGTATTGTTCAACGTTTGAGAAGCGAGTTGTTTAGAGACTCTTTCGCTTGAACGATCAAATGTTGCATCTGCACCCGTTCCTGTTGCTGCTTTAAATGACTTAAACAAGTTATCCACATTGATGCTGATTTGTCGTGCAATGTTATCCCTTGCATCTGCCATTGCTTCTTCTCGTTGAAAACTTCGGTCATTGGCCGCATTTTTTGGAGCTGATCCAACTTCTGCAATAAACCCTGGAACGGAAGGAACCATTACCCATTTGGGTGCACCTTGAAATTCAGGATCTACATAGGTCATATCGGCTTGAATACTCTCTTGTGAAGAGGTACAACCTGTGAATAACACTGATGCTGCAAAAAGTGCAGCAGAGGTTGAAAGTAAAATTTTTTTCATCAAAACTCCTATTTTTGGTTAATTGTCACTCATTATAGAGCAAACAGCTTTAAACTATTATTATAATTTATTTGTCGCTGAATTTCTTAATGATTGTTTTTGCATTTTCCAATGCCACTTCACTGCTGTTTTTATCAAATGTTAATGCCACTGCCATTCTTCGTCCAACATGACTTTGAGGTTTCCCAAACACTCTCACAAAAGAATTTTTTGCAAAAGCACTCTCTTGGATTGTCACAACAGGATTAAAGGTATCCTCTTTGGCTTTATATGCAGCACTTGCACCACACCCATAATCAATATAATCCAAAGGTAACCCAAGCACGGCTCGTACGTGTAGGGCAAATTCACTTTGACTTTGAGTAATCATGGTGACCATTCCTGTATCGTGTGGTCTTGGGCTGACTTCACTGAAATAGACTTCATCGCCTTTAACAAACATCTCAACACCAAAAATACCTCGTCCACCCAAACCATCGGTTACGGTTTTTGCAATGTCTTGAGCTTTTGCTTTTGCCGTTTCACTCATGTTCATGGGTTGCCAAGAGAAGATATAATCCCCATCTTGTTGAATGTGTCCAATGGGTTCACAAAAAACGGTTTGTTTTTCATTTCTGACCGTTAACATCGTGATTTCATAATCAAATCGAATAAACTCTTCAACGATTAATTCGCTGGCATCACCTCTGGCTTCTTTGGCAATTTCCCACGATTTTTCTAAATCTGTTGCCGCTTTTGCCACACTTTGACCATGACCAGAACTGCTCATTACGGGTTTAATGACACAAGGGAATCCCATATTAGAAGCGGCTTTTTGAAGTCCTTCAAATGTGGTTACAAATTCGTATTTTCCCGTTTTGACTTTTAGTTGCTCTGCGGCAAACTCTCGAATGTTTTTTCGATTCATGGTTTTATTCACGGCATCGGCATTTGGAATAACGTGAAATCCCTCTTGTTCTGCTTCAAAAAGCGCTTGAATATTAATGGCTTCAACCTCTGGCAATATATAGGTTGGTTTTTCTCTTCGAATTACATCTAAGATTTCATCTTTGTTTTTCATATTAATTGTATACGCTTTATTGGCAACCAGATGAGCAGGGGCATTGTTGTAACTGTCCACAGCAACGGTTTCAATACCTAATCTTTGCGCTTCAATAATCACTTCTTTCCCTAATTCACCACTTCCAAGAAGCATTATTTTAATTGAGTCAGATTTTAACGGTGCACTAAATTCCATTTTTTCCCTTTATGATAAGTTGATTCATTTTTTATTCTATGGTTGTTGTAAACACTTTTTTAACAGCACCTTTAAATAAAAGGGTGTCATTGTGTTGTGTCAACGTCAATTCTTCATTACTTTTTGGATAGACATGCGTACAATTTTCAACAAGACCTAAATTGTTTGCTCTTACAAAACAAGCTGCCATTCCAGTACCGCAAGCCAAGGTTTCATCTTCAACACCACGTTCATAGGTTCGGACATAAATTTTGCCATTTTCAATTTTGGCATAATTGACGTTGGCATTATGTTTTATTCTCATCTGTCGTGAAAGTTCTTTGTCATAAACATTCAAATCATCCACAATCGTCACCAAGTGAGGAACCCCTGTATCTCCTAACCACCAAGTCAAACCATGCTCTTCAAAGGACTCTTTTAAAACAACGGGTTTGGTCAGTTGGGTTTCTACAATATTGCCCACAACGCTACAACCTATTTTTCCCGCACCCGTTAAAAAGTTTAAGTTTGCTGGGGCCAAATGATTGGTATAGGCATAGTGTGCACACGCACGAGTTCCGTTTCCACACATGGAAGCAGTGCTTCCATCGCTGTTATAAAAAAGCCATTGAAAATCGTACTCTTTATGGGGAATTAAAACAATTAAACCATCTGCTCCAATTCCTTCGGTTCGGTTACAAAGCTCAATGGCTTTTTGCGAATAGTCTTCGCTTTTAAGTGTGTGAAAAATGATAAAGTCATTTCCACTGGCACTGTATTTGGTATAGGTCATAAAAGTTCTCCTTTTACTCGTTCGACTTCATTTTGAAGGTTTTTTAGTGTGGTTGAATTATCAATTACAAAAGTGGCCAACTCTTTTTTCTTTTCAATGTCCATTTGGTTTGACATTTTAAGTTCTGCTTCTTCTTGTGAAATTTGATCTCTTGACATCAATCGTTTAAGTTGTAACGCTTTTGGCGTATAAACAACAACACATTTAGAAATAGGGTAGTGCATTTTTTCAAAAAAGAGCGGAATATCTATAAAATAAGGTTTTCCTGCTGCTTCAAAAATGACGGCTTCTTTTTCAATCGTCTCTTGAATAAGTGGGTGAATAAAGGCTTCAAGTTTGAGTTTATTGGCTTCATTTGAGAAGATAATTTTACCCAACTCTTTTCTGAGTACTTTTCCGTCTTGAACATATTGTTTACCAAACATCGAAGCAATGGTAGAACTGTGTGCATCCAGTAAGGCGTGAGCAATTTTATCCGCATCGATGGTTAAAAACCCATGCAGCTTTAAAAGGCTGCAAACGGTACTTTTACCCGTTGCGATTCCACCTGTTAAAGCAATTGCGTGTTTAAATGTTTCATTATTCATGCGCAATTATACTACATGTTATATATAAATTATCTTTTTGCTATTCCTGTTAATTTTCTGTGAATATATGCAGGGAATACAAAAGCGGCACTGTGTACTTCGGTTGAATAGTAGTTTACATCATCAAGCAAATCCGATACTTGCAATACAATATCTGCTGTTGGATGGTATTTTTTAGAGGCCAAAATTGACGTGTTGTGCCCAAATTTAAAAGGCATTGCTATCCAAAAGTTTTGCCCAGCAAGGGCTAAATCGGCTTTCAATTTTGCTTCGTCATTACCAAAACTTTCTGTTTCAAAAGCTAAAATTCCGTCATCTTTTAAAACTCTTTGAATATTGGCTAAAAGCATTTCATCTATATTGGTATTGTTTAAAATAATAACATCCACATCTTTTTCATCTTTTGAATTAATAATTGAAGTATCGCCATATTGGGCGTTTACTTTGTGTTTTGCAACTTCGGCTTTAAATTCATCATCCACACTGCCTACAATTAAAATATTTTTAGGTTCTATATGTGTACATAAAGGAACATGTACCATCATTTCATTAAAAGCAAAATTTTTATTTTCTATACTTGACATATCGTAAGTCCTTATCTTTTATTAATTTTTTGTTATAATAGCGAAAAAATTTTAAAGTATATAAAAATATTCGACTAGCTGGAAAATTTATACGTAAATTTAAAGTCGACAAGAGTATTTGTGACATATTAAAGGTAAAAAATGGCAACAGTAAGCTATAAAGATGCTGGCGTTGATATCGATGCTGGAAATCAATTTGTAGAAAATATTAAACCCCTTGTAAAATCAACAATGATTCCTGGTGTATTGGGAGGGATTGGTTCATTTGCGGGTGCATTTGAACTTCCAAAAGGGTATAAAGAACCCGTAATACTTTCAGGAACAGATGGTGTTGGAACAAAACTAAAATTAGCGATTGATTCAAGAAAGTTTGATACAGTGGGTATTGATTTGGTTGCAATGTGTACCAATGATTTATTGTGTAATTTTGGAGAGCCACTGTTCTTTTTAGACTATTATGCAACAGCAAAACTTGAAGTTGAAGAAGCAACAGCCGTTGTTAAAGGAATTGCCGAAGGGTGTATTCGAAGTGAATGCGCACTTGTAGGTGGTGAAACAGCAGAAATGCCAGGAATGTACAAAGAGGGCGATTTTGACTTAGCTGGTTTTTGTGTAGGTATTGCAGAAAAATCAGAGTTAAATCGAATTGAAAGAATTGATGCGGGGGATAAACTCATCGCATTGCCAAGTTCTGGTATCCACTCAAATGGTTTTTCATTGGTGAGAAAACTGCTGTTAGAAAAACTGGGAATGAAATTTGAAGATGATTTTAATGGAAAAAAACTTATTGATGTTCTTCTTGAACCAACACGAATTTATGTCAAAGAGTTTAAAGCCAATAAAGAGAAAATTAATGCCTTGGCACATATTACAGGTGGTGGGATTACAGAAAATTTACCACGAGTTTTACCGGATAATTTCAAAGCCGTTATCAAAAGAGATGCAATAAAAGTATTACCTATTTTTCAACTCATGGGAGAGCACGTAGAGCAAGAAGAGATGTTCCGAACATTCAATATGGGTGTGGGAATGATTCTTGTGGTGAACCCTTCAAATGTGGATGCCATTTTAGCTTCAACTGATGGTTATGTCATTGGTGAAATCGCAGCTGGCGCTAAAGGCGTTGAGTACATTTAGTCTTTTGTATAATAAATCAAAAAAACAGTAAAGTATCTGTTTTTTTGATTTTGCTCCTACTCTTTTTTATAAAATCACCGTCCCTTTTCTTTCAATCAAATTGCTTAACCTTTTCATAATTTATTTTTCGATAAAATATCCCGTTTTACTAAAAAGAGAAAAGGATTATATATGTTATTAACGCCAGGGCCAACTCCTGTCCCAGAATTTGTTAGAACAGCAATGTCGGATATTACAATACATCATAGAACTCCAGAATTTGAAAAGATTTTCGCTCAAACAAGAGAATTATTAATAGAAATTTTTGATATGCCAGAAGTCGTTATGTTGGCATCAAGTGGTACAGGTGCAATGGAAGCTTGTGTGACTAACCTTTGTCATCAAAAAGCCTTGACAATCAACTCAGGAAAATTTGGTGAAAGATTTGGAAAAATTGCTCAAGCTTTCAAGATTGATTACACTGAAATTCAACATGAGTGGAATACCCCTGTAAGTGTGGATGAGGTTGTTAATGCGATCAAAGCAGACAGTTCAATTGACGCCATTTTTATTCAAATATGTGAAAGTGCGGGTGGATTAAGACATCCAGTTGAAGCCATTGCTCAAGCGGTTAAAAAAATCAATAAAGATATTACCATTGTGGCTGACGGAATTACTGCCATTGGAGTTGAAAAAATTGATACCACCCATTTAGATGCAGTCATTACGGGGAGTCAAAAAGCGTTGATGCTTCCTCCTGGACTGGCAATGATTGGTTTAGGCAATGAAGCGGTTGAAAAAATCAATAAAAAACCATTTGGATATTATTTAAATTTGGCAACTGAAATTAAAAAACAACGAACCAATACCACAGCTTGGACAGCTGCAACAACTTTGATTATTGGATTAAAAGCGGTTTTAACCAAAATTAAAGAAGATGGGTTTGAAGTGCTTTATACTCAAACAAGCAAAAGAGCTCTTGCTACGCAAGAGGCACTTAAAGCAATTGATTTGGAGATTTATCCAAAAACTCCTGCACTTGCAATGACCACAATTTTTACAGAAAAAGCGGATGAAATCAGAAAAATCCTAAAAAACAAGTACAATGTAAACATTGCGGGTGGGCAAGATGACTTAAAAGGTAAGATTTTCAGAATCAATCACATGGGATTGGTGGAAGATTTTGAGGCTTCTTGGGCAGTCAATGCCGTTGAATTAACCCTTCAAGATTTGGGTTTACGAACTTTTGACGGAACAGCAAATAAAGTATTTGCACAAAATATGTTTAAAGGTAACTGATGATTTTTGAACATGAAATACCAAAAGGAAGTCGTTTATACTTTGGAAAAACAGCGAAGAAAAAAAGAGAATTAGAGACAAAAGTCAGTCAGTTCTTTTATGAGAGCGGTTTTGAAGAAGTTATTACGCCGAATTTTTCGTATTCACAACATCAAAGTATAGAAAATGAAAGAAAACTCATTACGATTTCGGATGAGCAAAATGAGCAAGTGGCGTTAAGAGCCGATTCAACACTGGATGTGGTCAGAATTATTACCAAAAGGTTGGGGCGAACAACAACGCACAAAAAATGGTTTTATATTCAACCGGTGTTTACTTACCCTTCAAATGAAGATTATCAAATAGGGTGCGAATGGATTGATCATGACAACATTGGTGATATTATCAGCTTAACCGCTGATATTTTAAAAGAGTTAAAGATTGAACCCATTTTACAAATTTCAAATATCAATATTCCTAAAGTGGTGACACAAGAGTTAAATATTGATATTGAGTTATTTAAAAAAGGTGAAATTGCAGCACTGTTTGAACTCAAAGTTGAGTGGTTAAATAGACTCCTTCGAGTTAAAAGTGTTGAAGATTTAAAAAGTGCAATTGATTTTGCACCCAAAAGTGTTAAAACTGAATTGGAAAAACTGTTACATACCGTCTTAAAAATTGAGTATTCAAATATTGTCATTTCGCCATTGTATTATGGTTGTATGAAATATTATGATGATATTTATTACAGAGTGATTGAGAAAAATTTAGTTTTATGTAATGGTGGAAGCTATAAAAGTGAAGGGATGAACTCTTTAGGTTTTGCACTTTATTCAGACAATTTATTAAAAGTTCTAGAGGATTAAAATGAAAGCAGATGTAATCGTAGGTATTCAGTGGGGTGATGAAGGTAAAGGTAAGATTGTTGATATGCTGGCTCAACAGTATGATGTGGTATGCAGAAGTCAAGGTGGACACAATGCAGGACATACTATTTGGGTTGATGGTGTACGATATGCTCTGCATTTAGTGCCTTCTGGTATTTTAAATCCAAAAGCAATTAATATTATTGGGAATGGAGTGGTTCTTTCTCCGGAATCATTGATCAAAGAGATGGAGCAATTCAGCCATTTAGAAGGGCGATTGTTTATTTCAGACAGAGCACACCTGAATTTGCCATATCATGCGTTGATTGATCAAGCAAAAGAGAAACTCAAAGGTGTTAATGCCATTGGTACAACAGGAAAAGGAATTGGCCCTGCGTATTCAGATAAAATAAACAGAGTGGGTTTTCGAGTAGGTGAATTGCTTAACCCTAAAAATCTTTGTGATAAAATTCTTGAAAATTTTGAACAAAACAGAGCCATTTTTGATGTTTTGGAAATTGAAACACCCAAAGCACAAGAGTTACTTGAAACGTTAAACGGGTACAGTAAAGAGTTGTCTCCATTTGTTACGAACACTACTAACATGATTTGGAAAGCGCTTGATGAGAACAAAAAAATTCTTCTTGAGGGTGCGCAAGGTACTATGTTGGACATTGACCATGGAACCTATCCTTATGTAACCTCTTCAAGTACGGTAAGTGCAGGAGCATGTACGGGGTTGGGAATCAATCCAAAAGATATTGGAATTGTAACTGGAATTACCAAAGCATATTGTACGAGAGTGGGTAATGGACCTTTCCCAAGTGAAGACTTTGGAAAAGAAGGTGACATCATGGCTGAGGTTGGGAAAGAGTATGGAACAACTACTGGTCGAAGAAGAAGATGTGGTTGGTTTGATGCGGTTGCCGTTAAACACGCTTCACGACTTAATGGTTGTGACCAATTGGCACTCATGAAACTGGATGTTTTGGATGGTTTTGCTAAAATTAAAGTGTGTGTTGCATATGAAGTTGATGGTCAAATCATTGATTATGTACCAACGGCTTTAGAGACAGCAAAAGCTGTCTATAAAGAGATTGATGGGTGGGAAAGTGTTGTTGGAATCAGAGAATTCGATGCACTGCCAGAAAATGCAAAAAAATATATTAACACAATAGAAGAGGTAACTGGTGTGAAAGTTGGGATTGTTTCAACATCACCAGAAAGAGACGATACAATAATAAGAGGATAATAATATGAAAATGAAGTTACATCATACTGCATATATTGCAAGAAGAATTGCAAGAGATCTGGTAAATTGTCCGTTTGTTGAGATCAGAAAGACGAAAGAGAGTATTGCAAAAGAGATTGAAAGAATCTTAGATGCGGATATTGATAAAGAGTTGGACTTAGACGAAAAAGTGGATGCCATGCTTAAAGAGCAAGAAGAGAACATTGAGTTTTATAATGCCGATTATAAACAACTTTTTTGGATGGCGAAAAAAAGAATGGCAAATGAAGCCGGTGTGATTTTAAATAATGAAGACAGATATACTGACATTGCGCACCAAGTTTTAGATTATTTATGGGAAGAGGATTTTATCCACTATACGGTTTCAGATAATCAAGTAAAAAACGTAATTTTTGCTTCTATTGATGAGTTTTTAAAAGGTTTTGAAGAGGCAGACGATGCGGTTTTTCAAAAAATTAAAAGTTATAAAAGAAAGTTAATACCAGGAACTGAGGATTATGATTTGATTTATCAAAGATTGTATGAAGAAGAATTAATAAAAAGAGGTTTAATGTAATATGCAAAATGTATGGATATATTTAGAAAACGGTACGTTTTTAGAAGCAAATTCATTTGGTGCAACGGGTACAAGTGTTGGTGAAATTGTATTTAATACATCATTAACCGGTTACCAAGAAATTATTACTGATCCAAGTTATGCAGGACAGTTTATCACATTTACTATGCCAGAAATTGGAAATGTAGGTGTCAACAAAGATGACATGGAGAGCAAAACAGCACATTGTAAAGGTGTGTTGGTACGAAATTATCACAGTGAATATTCAAACTTTAGAGCAGAGGGCGATTTAGATTCACTTTTAAAAGAGCACAATGTTTTGGGTATTTGTAATATTGACACTCGATACATCACTAAAATGCTAAGAGATGAAGGGGCTATGATGATGATAGCTTCAACAGAAATTTCATCCAAAGAAGAGCTGGCAAAACTTTTAGCGGAAAGTCCAAGAATTGAAGATATTAATTACATTGAACAAGTTTCAACAAAAGAGTCATATATCCACAAATTTGGAGCTTGGAACCACGATAAACTCGAATACAACAAAGCAATGATGAGCGACAAAAAAGTTATTGTTATTGATTTTGGTGTAAAAAGAAATATTTTAAATGAACTGGTACAAGTGGGACTTGAAGTAGAAGTTGTACCATCAAATTTTAAAGCCGAAGATTTAATTGCACGATTTGATTCAGGTGAAATTGGTGGAATTTTTCTATCAAATGGACCAGGTGATCCCTTGACACTTAAAAATGAGAAAAAAGAGGTTCAAAAATTAATTGCAAAAGATATCCCAATTTTTGCAATTTGTTTAGGACACCAAATGCTCTCAATTGCACATGGATATGATACATACAAACTGAAATTTGGACAACATGGTGGTAACCATCCTGTAGCCAATCCAGTGACCAAAGTTGTAGAAATTACAGCACAAAACCACAACTACAATGTACCCGATAAGATCGTGGAAATTGCAGAAGTAACACACATAAATCTGTTTGATAACACCATTGAAGGGGTAAAATACAACAATAAAAATATTTTTTCCGTTCAACATCACCCAGAAGCGAGCCCAGGGCCGCATGAGTCTAAATATATCTTCAAACAATTCGCCGATATCGTAAAATAGCGCAGCTTTTTTGCGCAACTCTTTCGTTGAAGTTTAGAATTTAATCGTCACGTACTTGCGTGTACGCTCCTCATAAATTCTAAACTTCGCCTTGACCTTCCACAAAACACTACACTCTTTTACGACATCTTTTCAAAGTTTTATATTATAAAGATTGGTTAGCATACAGTGACCATATTCCAAGCCTATCTGAAGTTAAACTGTAAAGTTATAAAACAAACTGTACCAAAAGTTGGTACGTTGCACTGGTGGCAACACCTGCTGCGATTCCAGCAATAACATCATCGCCCATGACACCCCAACCGCCTTCTACGTTTTTGTCAATTCTTCCAATAATGGAAGGTTTCCAAATATCAAAGAGTCTGAAGTATAAAAACGCCAATGGCGCAACGTAAAGCATGTTCTCGTTGGTAATCCCACAAATACTTAGGGTAATCCACATTCCAGCTAATTCATCAATTACAATCTCTTTACCATCATGTACGCCCATCTCTTTTTCGTAGATGTTTATTTGTTTCACAGCAATGACGGTAATTAGAATTGAAAGCATAAAAAGGTTTGATACTGAAATATATTGCAGTAAACCAAGACCTAAAATTAACGCCAATAAGCTTCCAACTGTTCCGGGTGCTTTTGGACTTAATCCTGTGTAAAAAAGTGTTAAAAATAGTTTTCTCAAAGGGGTTCCTTATTTTTTCTTTTCAATATTGAGTTTTTTTCGTTTTTCCCAAAGTGATTTTCTTGAAATCCCCAGTTTTTTGGATAATTCGGTATCGGGATATTTTCCTTGGAAAGAGACAACCATCAACTTAACATAATCATTAATGGTCATGATGTTATCGTTAATGACTACCATATCCGTTTTTTTAACTCTTGTTTTATTATATGGGAATTCATTTTCAGACTCTAAAGAACAAATCAAACATTTTTTTGTTTCAATGAGGGCATTTAGATTATCTTTTGATGATTTTTTTAAAGTGTGATAATCGGTTAAATAAAGTAACTCTTTGTTTTTATTTGCTTGAATCTCTTTTTGCCAATTGTCTTTAGCAAGTGAAATAAACTTAATGGGTAAATTGAGTTTATAAGAGAACTCAAAGGCAATTTTATCAACACATTTTTGTGAATTGGTTTCAATAAGAAGGGGCAATTCAACCACTACATTTGATTCGCTTAAATCAATATCTCTGAAGATAAAGTCCAAATAGTTTCTCATGGTTTGAAGCTCTTGTTTGAGTTGTCGACAATCTTTGAAGTGGTAAATTTTTCGTAAAAGCTCATCCATGATGAAAGGCTTCATAATATAATCTTTTGCACCTGCTTTAATTGGGTCAGTTACCGTTTCATCACTGATGTATGAAACAAGAAGAATAACAATAGAGTGTTCAAATTTTTTAATAATTTCATTGTAGTTAAGACTTGGCATAGAGGTTGAAAGTAAAACCGTATCAAAATCGATTGAATCAGGTACCGCATTTGGACCCTCTGCATAGACACATGAGTGACCATCATCCAACAATCGTGACACAACTTTTTGTGCTAAGTAAACTTCGTTTTCTATTATTAATATATTCATTCATTCTTCCAATCATAATATCTGAGTGTCGCAGAACTTTGTACAGCAACGCCCTCTTCTCTTCCAATAAAACCAAGTTTTTCTGCTGTGGTTGCTTTGATATTAACAAATGGTTTTTCAATACCAAGCAAAGTTGCAATGTTTGTTTTTATGTCACTCTTATAGGGATTGATTTTGGGTTGTTGTGCAATGATGGTAACATCCACATTGACAATTTTGTAACCCACTCCACAAATAAAATCAACAATATTTGTCAATAAAAGGGTTGAATCAATATTGGCATATTCCATATTTGTATCGGGAAAAAATTCACCAATATCTCCTGCACCACAAGCACCCAAAAGCGCATCGATGAGTGAATGTATGAGTACATCTCCATCGCTGTGCGCTTTAAATCCATAAGGAACAGCTATTTTCACACCACCTAAGACCATCGGCTTGTTGGGTTCAAAAGGGTGTATATCAAACCCTGTTCCCGTAAAACACTCTGAAGCAGGAGCTTTTAAACAGCTGATCTCTTTTAAATCATGATCAAACGTCAGTTTTTTTGCATTCACATGACCTTTTACATACAATACTGTTCCCCCCATGGCTTTAATGGCTGAACTGTCATCGGTAAAATCAATATCGCTTTGTAACGCTTTTTTTAATTTTAAAGTATCAGATAATTGAGGTGTTTGTATGATTTTTACATCATCTCGGTTAATTGTTTCTTCATGATAAACTACTGTATCACTGATACTTAAATAAGGAACAATGCAATCCGCATTCCCTTTGTTTTTTACAATTTCGTTTAGCATCTCATTGGGAATACAAGCACGCGCCACATCGGTGAACATCACATAAGGAGTATCTACATTTTCTAAGGCATTTTTCATGGATTCTTGTCGGGTATTGCCCCCAGTAACAAACAGAACAGTATCTGTAAAATTACGCATATAATTTAATTCATGCTGTGAAGAGACGACAATTATTTTGCTGAAATTATAAAAAGAAGACAATTGTTGTGTTACATATAACCATAAGGGTTGGTGACCTGTTCGTAACCATTGTTTCTTGGTTTTTAATCCAAAGCGACTTGAAGAGCCTGCACATAGCATTACAAGTGTAATGTTACTCAAAAATACTCCTTTGTGTAGAAAAGTTACAAAGTATATTGAATTATAGCTTAATTTTAACTCTGAGTAAAAGTTAATTTATAGATTTAATTTTAAAACAATAATATACAAACAGTGGCATTTTTAGGAGCTTCTGAAGAGAAAATGGGATACTTAATAAAGTAAATTTAGTTTGAATCATTAAGGTTTTCTAATAAAAATCTGCTATAATTTTTGAAAATTTAAATAGGAATATATTATGAGAGATTGGTTAGATAATCATAAAAATGATGAAGTTAGAACACAAATGTATTATGCTAAAAGAGGTATGATTACGCCAGATATGGAATATGTTGCAAAAGTTGAAAATTTAGATCCTGAATTTGTAAGAAGTGAAATTGCCAGAGGAAGATTGATTATTCCTGCAAACGTAAATCACAGAAATTTAAAACCAATGGCCATTGGAATTGCATCGAGTTGTAAAATCAATGCCAATATTGGTTCTTCTGCTTTGGCTTCGGATATTGCAGGTGAAGTTGAAAAAGTCGATGTCAGTTTAAAATATGGTGCAGATACTATCATGGATTTAAGTACAGGTGGTGATTTGGATGCCATTCGAGAAGCTGTCATTGCACACTCAACGGTACCTATTGGAACGGTACCCATTTATCAAATCATTCATGATTGTGGTAATGACATTAACAACTTAACCATTGAAGCCATGCTTAAAACACTTGAAAAACAAGCACAACAGGGAGTAAGTTACTTTACCATTCATGCAGGATTTTTACTGCAGTTTATGCCCCATGTAGCAAAAAGAAAAATGGGAATTGTTTCAAGAGGTGGTTCCCTAATGGCATCTTGGATGATGCACTATCACAAAGAGAATCCTTTCTTTGATGCCTATGAAGAGATTTTAGATATTTGTAGAAAATATGATGTATCGCTTTCCTTAGGGGATTCACTCAGACCAGGTTGTTTGGCAGATGCTTCCGATGAAGCGCAATTAAGTGAGTTAAAAATTTTGGGTGAATTAACGTTAAGAGCATGGGAAAAAGATGTTCAAGTCATGATTGAAGGACCTGGACATGTGCCTTTAAATCAAGTTGAAAGAAACATGAAAATTGAGCGAGAGTATTGCCATGAAGCACCGTTTTATATTTTAGGACCATTGACCACAGATATTGCAGCTGGATATGATCATATCAGTTCTGCTATTGGTGCAGCTGTAGGTGGATGGCATGGAGCTTCTATGTTATGTTATGTAACACCAAAAGAGCACTTAGGGTTACCTAACGCAGAAGATGTTCGAGTTGGAATTATTGCTTATAAAATTGCAGCACACTCAGCGGACATTGCACGAGGTCGAAAAGATGCCAGAAAAATTGATGACGAGATGTCAGATGCACGATACGGCTTTGATTGGAACCGACAATTTGAGTTATGTTTAGATCCAGACCGAGCAAAAGAGTACCACGATGAAACCCTTCCTCAAGATGTATTTAAAGAAGCCGAGTTTTGTTCTATGTGTGGACCAAAATTTTGTTCATACAAAATTACACAACAAATCGTGGAAGCACATCCTGTAACCATGGGAAGCAAATAGCGTTTCACTTGGTTTATGAAAAAGGCTCAGTTGTTTAACTGAGCCTTTTTTTATTTGTAAAATAAATCTTTTTGTATTATAATGGCACCCTTAAAGCAGAGTAATTTAAAAATCGTTTTAATTAATTAAGCTAATTAAGACTAAAATTATCCTATTTTAATTATAATACAAAAAAATTTAAAATTAATAAGGAATATCATATGGCAACAGTAGTTGATATTAAAAATGAATTACAAAATGTTTTATATCCAGGATTTACAAAATCAATCATGGATTTTGGTTTTGTAAAAGATATTGAACTGAATAACGACGAGTGTATTGTTCATTTAGAAATTACCTCAAGCGCTGCTGAGGTAGAGGCAAAATTAAATGAAGATATTAAAACAGTGTTAGGAAAAATTGGTCTAAAAACTGTCCATATTCAACTGAAAAAACCCGAAGCACCAAAACAACAAAGCAACTCAGTAAGTGGTAAAAATGTGGCACCACAAATTAAAAACTTTGTGATGGTCAGTTCAGGGAAAGGGGGAGTTGGTAAATCAACGACTACCGTGAATCTTGCCATTGCAGCTGCCATGCAAGGGAAAAGAGTGGGTATATTAGATGCCGACATTTATGGACCAAATATTCCACGTATGATGGGTTTACAAGGACTTGAAGTTGAAGTTGTTGGAAATAAAGCCAAACCATTTAAGGCCTATGGTGTTGATGTTATGTCAATGGGTTCACTCATGGAAGAGGGACAAGCGCTTATCTGGAGAGGTGCGATGATCATGAAAGCCATCGAACAACTTTTAAGAGATATTTTATGGGAAGAGTTGGATGTTCTGTTTATTGACATGCCTCCAGGAACAGGTGATGCTCAATTAACTCTGGCTCAAAGTGTACCCGTAACATGCGGTGTAAATGTGACTACCCCACAACATGTGGCGCTAGACGATTCAAGAAGAAGCTTAGACATGTTTAAGAAGTTACACATCCCAGTTGCGGGAATTATCGAAAACATGAGTGGCTTTGTCTGCCCTAATTGTCAAACCGTATCGGATATTTTTGGGCAAGGAACATGTAACGAATTGGCTAAAACATACGATACCCAAGTTATTGGGAACATTCCAATTGAACCCGCTATCAGAGAAGGTGGTGATGAGGGGAAACCAATTGTGTATCATTTCCCAGAAAGTGTATCGGCTAAAAAATATATGCAAGCAGCACAAGCCATTATCAATCACATTGATGGTGTAAATGCACAAGGGGGAGTAAGTAATGCTCAAATTCAACCAACAACTCCTCCAGGAGTAAGTGCTTGTTCAACTGCTGGAAAAGCAAAACCTCAAGAGAAATCAGAGGGCGGATGTGGTTGTCACTAACAACTTTGGCAACAGTTAATCAAATTAACTGTTGTCTTTAACTTTACTAAAATATAAACTGACCTAATTTTTCTTATATCAAATAATTATAAATCCTTGGCTATAATAGAAAAAAAATTATTAGGTTTATAATGGACAAACATATTGAAACTCAGCTTTCTCATATTCAAGAATTTTCAACAACAAAAGACCCTTTTGGCGCATCACATTTCCCCATTTATAACACTGGAACGTTTGATTTAAAAAAACAAAATGGCGATAAAATTTATGACTACACCAGAAGCGATAATCCCACCAGAGAAGTTTTAGAAAATCTTTTTACTTATGCAGAAAATGGATCAGGTTGTGTTTGTACCCATACTGGAATTGCTGCCGTTGCTTTGTTATTTGAAACGGTGTTAAAAGCCCATTCTCATATTTTAGTGGAAGCCGATTGTTACGGTGGAACATTCAGACTTTTAAAAATATTCAAAGAAAAATATAATATTACCGTCCATTTTGCTGATTTCTTAGATTTGAATTATTGTGAAGAGATTTTAAAAAACCATGCCATTGATTTGGTACTTTGTGAATCACCGACGAATCCAGGACTTAAAATTATTGATTTAAAAGCCATGGGTAAACTTGCTAAAAAGTTTAATGCACTTTTTGCCGTGGACAACTCTTTGGCAACTTTTATGGCGCAAAAACCGCTTGATTTGGGAGCCGATTTTTCACTTTTTTCTACAACCAAATATATTTCAGGACATGGCAGTGTTGTCGCTGGTGCCATTGTTGCTAAAACGCAAGAGTTAGCCAATGAAATACACTACTATGCCAACGCACATGGACGAAGTCAAAACCCTATGGATGTTTTTTTAATCTCTTTAGGTATTCCAACCCTTAAAATCAGAATGCAAGAGCATGAGAAGTCTGCGTATGCAATAGCAACGTATTTAAAAGAGCAAAGCTACATTAGAAGTGTCAATTTCCCTGCCTTTGAAGATCATGCACAATATGCTTTGGCAAAAGAACAGATGAACTATATTCCGGGTCTTTTTACGGTTGATTTTATTTCAGTTGAATTGGCAGAACAGTTCATCGAAAAAACAACCATATTTGGTGAAAAGTGTTCTTTTGGAAGCCCCGATTCAAGAGTTGAAATTCCTGCAAAAATTTCTCATGCTTCGTTTTCCAAAGAGGAGTTAGCTGCGATTGGTATCAGTGATGCAACGGTACGTTTTTCTATTGGATTAGAAAATGTTGAAGATTTGATTGAAGACATTAAACAAGCTGTAAAATAGATGCAAAAACACCTCTTTAAGCCAATAGCATGTGGAGAAACCTTACCGCCACATAATGTTCATGCCGTATCTGTTTCAATGCCAAAACTTCAAGACGTCATTGATTATGAAGAGCAAGTTGAAGGCATTAATGAAAAGATAAAAAGTGGTTATCCCAGATTCATACTGCATCCATATTTAAAATTGATGGTAGAGTTTTTAAAAAAGAAATACACCATTTCTAATAATTATGAAGTGGTGTTGCTCAGTTCTAAAAAAGCTGTAAAAATTGTCAGTGATAAATATTTTATTCATAATCCTTTTGAAATAGATGAACCTTTTGGGGTAATATTGGTGCTCAAAGAGACAAGCCAACTGCAAAAAGTGTTGATGTTCATTCAGCATGTGGGGTGCAATCTCTCTTCACGATTTGCCGAAGATTATCTGATTAAAAACAATTTAATATCAACCCAACACAAAGAGCACTTAGCTGAAGCGAAAACAAGCGAAGATACCATTCTGGCAAATTTAAGTCAAGCGTACGGACAACCTAAAGAGAATATCTGTTTATCCCCTTCGGGAATGAACTCTGTTTATGCAGTTTTAAAAGGGTTAAAAACAATTCAAGCGGCCAATGGCAGAAATATTTTAGTGCAGTTTGGTTGGTTGTATTTGGATACCATGAATATTGTCAAACACCACTTTACTCAGACCAAAATTTTTTACGATATTGCCCAGTTGGATGCTCTAGAAAACTATTTAAAACAAGAGGGGTTCAGTGTCTCTGCCATTATCACAGAAGTACCCACTAATCCACTCATTCAAACAGTAGATTTGATACGTTTAAAAGCTTTGTGTGTGCAATATCAGATTCCTTTGGTGATTGACTCTACATTAGCAACCCCTCATAATCTTGATTTAAAGCCTTATGGGGACATTTTTGTAGAATCTTTGACAAAGTTTGCTTGTGGAAATGCCGATGTGCTTATGGGGTGTTTTATACTCAATGAGAACTCAAAAATTTCTTTCAGTAGAAATGAGTTCTTTAAACATTGTGATAAACCTTATATCAAAGATATGCAACGATTGGCATATGAAATTCCTTTTTATAAACAAAGAATGGAAAAAATCAATCAAAATTGTGAGAAATTGGTGAATTATTTAAAAGAGAAAGATTTCATCGAGAGTGTTTATTACTCAAAACAAGCGTCATGTGCAAAAAACTATATGGCGTTAATGAAAAATGAACATGCCTTTGGTGGTCTGATTTCTATGACGTTTAAAAAACCTTTTCAAGAGGTGTATGACAGATTGAATTTTGCAAAAGGACCAAGTTTGGGTACAGAGTTTACTCTGCTCATGCCCTATGTCTATTTGGCACATTATGATTGCATTACTTCACAACAAGGGCAAGCTTTTTTAAAAGCGCATAAACTGCCTATGGATTTATTGCGTGTTTCAGTAGGGTGTGAAAATATTGATGATATTATCAATGAGTTTGAAAAATTAAACTGAAGGAGTTTTTCAATGAATATGGAAAAAATTCACAACATCATCAAAGAGTTCTCAAAACAACGAGATTGGGATAAGTTCCACAATCCCAAAAATTTGGCGATGGCTTTGAGTGTTGAAACGGCAGAATTGGTTGAAATATTTCAATGGCTTAGCCATGAGCAAAGTGAAAATTTAAGCGGGGATAAAAAAGAGCACTTAAAAGAAGAGATTGCAGATATTGCCGTGTATTTGTTGCGAATTTGTATGGCATATGAGATCGATTTGGAAGAAGCCATTGTGGAAAAGATGAAGAAAAATGAGAAAAAATATCCCCTTTTTGATAACAATGGTGAGAAAATCATCTATAATAAAAAATAATAATAGATCTTTTCATTTCCTGTGATATAATAGTTGTAAAGAGTATTAAACAGGAGGATGAGTCATGTATTTAGAAAAAATAGGTCTATTTGTTTTAAGTGGATTAGTCATTTTTATGGCGTTAAGTTTTATTGTAAAACGGTTCATTCGAAACAAAAAGAAACAGTAGAATTATAGAAAATATTGGCGAATCAGTTGTTCTGCTTTTTCAGCCACCAGTGTTTCATCCCAACGATGACGTTGGGCAAATTTTTTAATTTCTAACTGTTTTTGTTCTTTATTACAGAAGAAATACAATCGTTTTAAAAAAGGTTTTGGCAGATTAATTGCCAGCATTTGAAAGTAGTTCTCTTTACATGTATTGGAACAAAAGACTTTATTAATGGGTATTTTTTTTGAACAATATTGGCATAAATTACTCATTGTAATCCTTTCGTTATACTTTGTAAATAAAAAGTATAGCAATTTTCCATTAAATGCAACTTAGTTGCGCTAAGAAAGAGCCGAGATTTATTTTTTGTATAGGAAGAATCGAATGCTAGAAGCTTAAGAGTACAAAAGATTACTTTTGTACTCTTGAGTTTTTTTCTTCAATTCCTGAAAGACCAAAACGTCGTGCAAGCTCTTGTTTGATTTGATCAGGACTAATATTTTCACTGGCTAAGGCAACCAAACAGTGATAGACCAAATCAGCTCCTTCATAGACAATCTCCTCTTTATCTTGGTCTTTAACTGCAAAAGTGAATTCTCCTGCTTCTTCAACAATTTTTTTAAGCATTGAGTTTTGTTTACCATTTAATAAAGCAGAGGTGTATGATTTCGTTGGGTCATCATTTTTTCGTTCGCAAATGGTGTGATATAAGGTATCAATAATGCCATAGCTTAATGTGGTATCTACCTCTACCGCATGAAGTTCTTCATTGGTTTGTAAATCACGGAAAAAACAGCTTTTTCGTCCTGTATGACAAGCTACTCCCTCTTGTTTAACTTTCAGTAAAAGGGTGTCGTTATCGCAATCAATCAATATGTTCTCTACGCTTTGAATATGACCAGAGCTTTCACCCTTTTTCCAAATTCTTTGTTTACTTCGACTAAAATAGTGAGCAAGTTTTGTACGAAGTGTTAATTCTAATGCTTCTTTGTCCATGTATGCAAGCATTAACACTTCATTGGTTGAGACCTCTTGAGTGATAACAGGAATTAATCCTTCCATCTTCTCCCAGTCGATTTGTTGTGCCAAATTCATTGTCTCTCCTTAAAAATTTTTTTTCATTTGAAATTTTATTGTTAAATTTTCTTTCTCTTTATCATAAATAATCTCAGGCAAAATATCCAAGCTGTTGTAAAACTCTTCTAAACTGTTGGAATCCTCTGTGACATAATTATTGATATGATGGTAGTTTTCTTCTAAATACCATTGGTATCGGTAAGGAAGTTCACTGTAAAATCTGTCTTCTTTATATAATGGTGACAAATATTTAAGAGATAAATTCTTATTTTGTTGAAGCAACGTATTGATTTTTAGTTTTAAGGTATTGTTTTCATTTTCCACTATATCGGAGTAATCAGCAAGCTGTCTGTTTTGATAATACAAAATAAAAAGACAAATAAATAAAACTGAAATTAAAATATTTCTGATCATCATATTAAAAAGAGCAGAAGTTCTGCTCTTTTTTTATTTACTATTAACGGCCGTATCTCTGGCTCTGTCTTTAGTATCAACCCAAATATTTGGAGTTGAACCACCTGGTGTTAGGAAAATTTTTGCATCTTTGTTTTCACGAAGTGCGTCGTTAAATTTACCTTGAACTTCAATTTGTTGCATTTTAAGTAAATTGGTTGTTAAAGATTCCGCAATGGCTTTATTGGCAGAGGCTTGAGCTTTCGCTTCAATGGTTACAGCATCTGCACGACCTTTGGCTTCAATTCTGTTGGCTTCTGCATCTCCAGTGGCTTTTGCGGCTCTTTTTTCAGCTTCTTGTTTTGTTCTTTGAACTTCATATTTTACTCGTTCAGACTCTTGATTTGCAATTTGAACTCGCTCAATTTGTTCTTTAATTTTAACGGGAAGACCAATTTCTCTTAACTGAACAGACAGAAGTGAAACAGGAGTACCTTGTAAATTATTGATGTTGGCTCGAATACCATCTTCAATTTTAACGGCAATTTCATTTCTTTTAGTTGGTAACTCTTCTGCTGTGTATGTTCCAACAACATTTCTTACAATGTCTCTTACAACAGGGTTAATGATTTTCTCTTCCCAAGAAAGTCCCCAGTTTGCAATGGTTGTTGGTGCACCATCGGCAGTTAGTCTGTATTGAACAGTCAATTCAATTGAGACAGGTAAGCCTCTGGCATCAAGAATGTTAATGGCAGGATTGAGTTTAATTCCCGAATCAAATCCACCCATTTGTTCTACACTGCTGTAGTTAATTAATCGTACTTTTGTATCAATTACAATCACTTTTTGAACGACAGGAATGTATAAGTGAAATCCTGGAGTCAAAGGCATATTGTCATATTTACCTGCAGTTACTTTAATTCCCACTTGTCCTGATTCAATAATCACAAATGGTTTTGCAATAAACATAATTGCAATAATAATTACAACAGCATAGATTACTCCAGCTTTTTTACCCAAATTTTTTAAAAATTCAGGTGTTTCAAAAGGGGGCTGATAGTTTCCACCATCGCCACCATTTCCTCCACCGCTCTGTTTTTGTCTATTCTTAAAATAGTCATTGTCTATAGGCATTATATTTTCCTTAGTTTACGTAGGTTAAGTGTTTTAAATACTTTTCATTTTTACCAGATACAGCGTCAAAGTAAGCAGTTTGTAGTTTTTCTGTAACAGGACCTCTTTGCCCTGCACCAATGATTCTACAATCAACTTCTCTAATAGGCGTTACTTCAACGGCAGTTCCAGTAAAAAATGCTTCATCAGCAATATATATCTCTTCTCGTGTAATTCTTCTTCTGAGTACTTCATATCCTAAATCTTTTGCAAGATCAATAACCGTTGCTTGTGTGATTGATTCCAATGAGTTATCATTTGGAGGTGTGATAACAACACCGTCTCGAACAATAAAGAAACAAGCCCCACTGGCTTCAGCAATATATCCTTGATCATCTCTTAATAGTGCTTCATCATAGCCCGCTTCAACGGCTTCAAATTTTGCCATTTGTGAGTTCAGATAGTTTGCAACTGCTTTGGCTTTTCCCATACCTGAAGTATTTGGAGTTCGTGTCATAGATGCAATTTTAACTCTAACACCTTTTTTAAGCCCTTCATCACCCAAATATGCACCCCATTCCCAAGCAGCTACAGATACTTGTACAGGAGCATCTTTATGGTACAGACCCATCACACCATAACCTAAATAAACTAAAGGTCTTATATAAGCACCATTAAACAGTTCATTTTTTTGTAACAGTTCAACTTGAACTTTGTTTAACTCATCCATTGTATAAGGGACAGTAATCAGCGTCATTTTTGCAGAATTAATCAATCTTTTTGTGTGTTCTGGAAGTTTGAATATTGCACATCTTCCATCAACTGTTTTGTATGCTTTGGTTCCTTCAATAGCACCATTACCATAATGAAGCGTGTGGCTTAATACGTGTGTAGTAGCATCGTGCCAGTTTTTAAATTCTCCATCCATCCAGATGTATTTTGCTTCGGTCATTATTATTTCCTAAATTGAATTTTAAGTAATAGTCTAGCGAAGTTTTAATTAAACAAAAGTGAAAAATTTATTTATTAAATAAAATTGAATCTAACCCTTTTTTGAGCAGTTGGAGTTTAAAATCTTTTGAGGCACTCATTACGGCATTTATTTCAGATGAAGTTGATCTTCCCACACTGTTGATAATATTGTTTGAAATGATTTTACCATTGGAAATGACGGAAATGGTTGTCGCCACTTTTGCAATTTTCCACCCCATGGCTGTTGAGTAGTTGACTTTATTGTTTAGGGTAATTTTTACATTTTCATTGCTGCTGACAATTTTATACTCATTTTTATTTAACTCATCAATAAATTCATCGGCAAAATAGCTGCTTTGTAAATTTGTAGCAATTTTTATTTTTACGGCAGCTTTTGAGGTAACCAAGGAGTTTTCAATTCTTGAATAGTGGTGAAAATAACTGCTTTCATCAAAGCCATTGTTTAACGCTTTTAATACTGAAGCTTGATTTTTTGCTTCAAGTAGAACAGGTTGCAGATTTTGTAAAGTATAAATTTGTTCAAGTATCGGTTGTACATTAGAAACTTCTAATAAGTCGTTAATTCGTCTGTTGGTCATATCAAACTCTTGTTTGGTTTGATTAAAAAGTTCTTGTCGATTGACCTTCATTAAGACAAAAAACGAGTTACCTAGGGTGATGGTTTTTTCTATTACTGCATTGGTAAAGTTGATGTTTTGAACGGCAATATTGATATTTTGAGTTACCTCTTTATTGTACCCATTTTCACCCGAATTGTTTCGAGAAGTGGTGGTTGTTTGGTTTAATGAGGAGCTTACTTGCACACTCAATCGTCCTGACATATCATTTAATGCAGCACTTTTTGCACTTTGCAATGAAGTGCCTTCCCCCGTTCCATAAAGATAAGCAGAGGTGTTTGCAGGTGCATTCAGATACCATTGTGGCACTTGTGCGGTTTCCTTTTTCATCAAAGGCATTTGAACACAACCAGTGAACAAAAAAAGCATTGAGGCAATAATTGCCCATTTTTTATAAGTTAAGCACATTAAAATAGTCCATCCTCTTCATCGGCTTCTTCTACAAGTTGCAGCAGTTTTAAATCGGCATGTTTTTCTTCAACACTGAACCAACTGTGAAAATCATTGATTTGTTGACTGGCTTTAAGTTTGATTGGCATTTGAATTTTATCGCAAGTTATTTTTCCAGTAAGGGGGTCAATATTCTCTTCAAAAGAGTAGACATTAAAGATTTGATTTTCGTGCACATGGTATTTTTTACCAATATTCACTTGCACAATTTCATCACTGCCATTGCTTTTTATTTTTGTAATATACCCTTTGATTTTGAAATGTTTTGTAAAATCGCCATTGATTTCTTCCAAAGAGTTAATGATAGCAGCTTTGATGCCACCAATATAAATATCGTAAGTAGGATTCGCAAATTTTCCAACATTGACATCATCAATGAATGTTTGTGAGTAGATAATTTTTCCTGTGCTGACATCCAATATTTTAATGGTTGTTGTGGTTTTAATCAGTAATCCATCGGTAAAAGAGGTCAAAACTCTTCCAATTAAGCCCACTATTTTTACTGTATCATTGTTGCTTCGACTGGTTGCATTATTGACAGCAATGGCAGCACCTTCATTGCTTCTGTTGTTGATTTCCACGTTATCAATTGATCCCGTTACAATATATTTTACGCCTGATATTTTTCCAAATTCAACGGTAGTTGAAGGGTCAAGCAGACCTGAGTCTTGCAGTTTTAACTCTTCATTGATTTTCGCCAAATCGTTTCTGGCAATTAATTTCACTGCACCCAGTTTTGAAACTTTTGATTCTAAAAGAGGGGTGAGTGTTTCTGAAAGTTTTGCATCAACGGCTCGTTTGATATTGATGGTATTTTTTTTAGAACCTTTGGCAACGCCCAATCCGATTCCTGAGCCATTGGCAACAATTCCAGCCAGTGCACTTCCTCTTTTTGTGGTGCTTGAGGTGTACACTTCTGCTTTTCCAAAGGTTGAATTATTTGTAAAATTCATCACGGCAACGGTAGGGAAGGCATTTTCATATTGATTTTTACACGCTTCTGGAACAGTGATTTTATCAGTGATATTTGAAGAGTATTGTGTTGGATTTAATTCATTTGTTGCACAGCCTGAGAGTAAGACAAGAGTGGTTGTGCAGATGAGTAAATTTTTCGTAAATGTTGAAATTTCCATTAAAATTCCTTTAAAATTAACTCAAAAGAGTAACAAAAAAACGATTAAGATTTGCTATTGAGCCAATTAAATATGATTTTATAGGCTTCATTTCTGACATCTTTTTGTGAAAAAATAACGCCATGCATGGCATTTTTGATTTCAACGTGTTGAGTTAACTTTTTGTTTTTATTTAAATTTTGTGAATACTTTTTTATATCTTTTACACTTAAAACAATATCACTGCTATGATGAAATTTTTTTTCTGAGGACGAGGGTTGAGACATCGACGAGTAGAGACATAATATGGGCAAATTAATATCAATGCCTTTATGTATCTTTTTTTGAGCTTGATAAATGGCATTGATCCAACCTAAATAAATGGGTGCATTGGTTTGAGTACTTTTTAAATGAGTATCAAAATCCCACTCCCCATAAAAATCTTTATGCAACGATTGCCCAAAGATATTGGGTTCATTGGACTCTATTTTAAATGTTGGAAAAAATTGACCCAATTTTGCTACTACGGGAAGAGCAATATTTTCCAAAAAGGCATTGAAATTAAAATCCAAAAAGGGGCTGTCTAAAATAAGCCGATTGACATTGCCATATTTGTTGGCATATAAGGCACTTATGAGACCCCCTTGTGAGTAACCATAAAGAGTAATATCTTCTATGGCAAATTTTTCTTTCATTAACTCAATGGTTTGCGTTATCTCATCATCAAATTCTTCTATATGGGTAAAATAGTAGGGTTTAGAAGTAGGTGTTAAATTTCTGCCATAGTTGTGTAAATCTAGGGCAAAAAATGAGTAGCCATTGTCATAAAACTCTTTTGCAAACATTTTGTTAAAAAAATAATCGTTAAATCCATGAATATAAAGAACGGCTTTTTGAGAGTTTTGAGCTATTTTATAACTCAACGTTGCTTGGTATTTTGCAGTTTCTATCTTTTGTTGGGACAAAACAAATTCATTGGCAAAGAGAAAATTAACAATAAAAAAAGAAAAAATAAGTAAAATTCTTCTAAATTGCATGGGGTACCTTTAAAATGCTATTTTATTATTAGCTTTTAATTGTACAATACAATATTAAAATATAAAATTTAGTATAAAGAGTAGGTATGGAACAAAAAGAGTTTTGGAATAAAAAATTTGAGACTGAAGAGTACTTTTATGGTAAAAAACCCAATGCTTTTTTAATGTCATGTGAAAAAAACTTCAGTAAAAAAGAGAGAATGCTCTGCTTGGGCGAAGGAGAAGGTCGTAATGCAGTCCATTTTGCAAAAAAAGGGTTTGAAGTTCGGGCACTGGATGCTTCAGATGTGGCATTGGCAAAATTAGAAGCATTTGCACAAGAAGAGGGTGTATTTATAAAAACGACCTGTTTGGATTTAAACGATTGGGTGCCTAAAAAGAAGTTTGGTACCATAATTACCTCTTTTTTACATTTGGCATCGCCTTTACGTGAACAAGTCTTTAATTACATTGAAGGAGCACTCAAATCAAAAGGTTTTTTTGTGGCAGAATTTTTTTCAAAAGAGCAAATTAACTACAACAGTGGTGGACCAAAAGATTTGGATTTATTGTATGATGTTAACTCTTTTGAGGCTCTTTTTACGCAAAGTAAAATTCATAAACTTGTACAACAAGAGGTGATTTTAGATGAGGGAAAAGGGCATCACGGAAAAGCTTCGGTTATTCGTATCATTGTACAAAAAAACTAGAAAAACCGTTAAAACTTATTTTGACAAAGAAAAAGGTATAATCTGCGATTAATACAATACAAAGTTGAATAATATATGACAAATACAATCAAAGAGATCATTAAACAAAGAGCCTTAATCATTGATGGAGCTATGGGAACACAGCTTCAATTAGCTCAAATTACTAAAGAAGAGTGGTTGGGTGAAAACGGTGAAGATTTAGAAGGGTGTAATGAACTTCTCAATGCCACTGCTCCTCATGTTTTAGAAAAAATTTACCGTGCTTATGCCAATGCAGATGCCGATTTAATTACAACCAATACCTTTGGTTCAATGCCGTGGGTGTTAGATGAATATGGGATCGGACACCGCTCTTATGAGTTATCAAAATTGGGAGTGAGTTTGGCAAAAGAGGTGTGTAAAAAATACAGTACACCAGAAAAACCACGATTTGTTTTGGGTTCAATTGGTCCTGGAACAAAACTGCCCAGCTTAGGTCACATTACGTATGATGAAATGTATGAGGGTTATAAAATTATGGCTCAAGGGATGATTGACGGTGGGGTTGATATATTTTTACTCGAAACGTGTCAAGATCCTTTGCAAATTAAAGCAGGACTTCATGCCATAAGTGATTTGAATCCCCATATTCCTATCATGGTTTCAGTCACCATCGAGTTAAGTGGAACCATGCTTATTGGGACAGATGCGTTAACCATAGCAACCATTTTAGAACCATTTAATATTTTGTCCTTGGGATTTAACTGTGGAACGGGACCAAAACAAGTGGCAAAACATGTGAAAACACTCAGCGAAGTTTGCCCTTTTTATATCTCTGTGCATGCCAATGCAGGGTTGCCACAAAACAGAGGAGGATATACCTACTATCCAATGGGACCCAATGAATTTGTGGAGCTGCAAAAAGAGTTTTTAAATTTACCTGGAGTCTCATTTTTAGGGGGATGTTGTGGAACAACGCCACAACACATTAAAGCCTTAGCCGATGGGGTAAAAGGCCTTAAACCCAAATCACCAACGGGTGTGTGTGAACCCTCTTTAGCTTCATTGTTTATGAGTGTTCCTTTAAAGCAAGAACCCGCTCCCTTACTGATTGGAGAGCGAAGCAATGCCACGGGAAGTAAGGCGTTTCGAGAACTTTTAAAAGAGAATGATTACGAAGGAACTCTCTCTGTTGCGCAACAACAAGTTCGAGCAGGCGCTCATGTTATTGATGTGAGTGTAGGGTTTGCAGGTCGTGATGAAACCAAAGATATGAATGAAGTGGTGGCTTTGTACTCTCAAAAAATACAACTGCCTTTAATGCCTGATTCAACACAAATAAAAGCGTTGGAAACGGCGTTGAAACAAATTGGTGGAAAACCCATTATCAACTCAGTCAATTTAGAAGATGGGGAAGAGAAGTTTGATGAGGTGTGTCGTTTGGCGAAACGATTTGGTGCCAGCTTGGTCTGTTTGGTCATCGATGAAATAGGTATGTCAAAGAGTGCTCAACGAAAAGTTGAAGTGGCTGAACGAATCTATCAACGAGCGGTAAAGCTACATGGTTTTAAACCTACGGATTTGGTTTTTGATATGTTGGTTTTTACTGTTGGAAGTGGCGATGATGAGTATCGAACGGCAGCAGTTGAAACCATTAATGCCATTAAAGAGTTTCAACAAATGCACCCAGAAGTAGGTACCACTTTGGGACTTTCAAACATCTCTTTTGGATTAAGTGCCAATGCCAGAATTTATTTAAATTCTATGTTTTTACACTATTGTGTTCAAGCTGGCTTAACAAGTGCGATTGTGAATGTTAAGCATATTTTACCCATGAATAAAATCAGTGAAGCGGATAAAAAAGCGTGTGATGATTTATTGTTTAACAACCAAGAAAATGGTGACCCTTTATTCAAGTTCATTGAGCACTTTTCAACGATTGAAGCGGTTGCGGAACAAAGTGATGATGAGTACAATGCCTTAAGCAGTGAAGAAAAAGTTAAAAAACTGCTTTTAGATGGTGACAAAGAGAGACTGCTTCCCTTAGTCCAAGAGATCAGACATGAAGTTCCACCTGAATTGATTGTCAACGAGTGGTTAATTGATGGAATGAAAGTGATTGGAGAACTTTTTGGTTCAGGGCAAATGCAACTGCCTTTTGTATTGCAAAGCGCGGAAACCATGAAAGCTACGGTAGATTCTCTTAACCCTTATTTGCCCAAAGAGGAAAAAGCCAGTGATACGGTTTTAGTTTTGGGTACGGTTAAAGGTGATGTGCACGATGTGGGTAAAAACTTGGTCGATATTATTTTATCCAATAATGGATTTAAAGTCATTAACATTGGAATTAAAGCTGACATCAATGACTTTATCGTTGCTGTTAAAGAGCACAAAGCCCAAGCCATTGGGATGAGTGGATTGCTCGTAAAAAGTACGGCTGTGATGAAAGAGAATTTAGAAGAGCTTAAACGACAAGGCATTGATATTCCGGTTCTTTTAGGTGGAGCTGCTTTAACCAAAGCCTTTATTAACGATTATTGTAGACCCATTTATGATGGTCCTATTTTTTATTGTCGAGACGCTTTTGATGGGGTTGTTTCGATGCAACGAATAGAAAACAGTGATTTTAATACCAAATTAGCAGCCGATGAGGTTGTAATGGATGAAGAGAAAATCAAAGTTAAAGAAAAAGTGATTATTCCACCACACCATGAAATTAAAATGCCAAGCCGAAGTGAGCTACAACTGATTCCTCCTTTTTGGGGACGTCATGTATTGCATGAAAGAAATTTCAATAAAGAGTTGGCGTTTAATTGGATTAACCATCGAGTTTTATTCAGACAACGATGGGGATATAAACGAGCCGATTTAACAACTGAAAAGTTTTTAAAACAAGAAGAGGAGTTCGTTCGTCCTACGTATGAAAAACTCAAAGGGGAGTTTTTGGATAAAAACTTGTTTGACCCAATTGTG
Organism: Marinarcus sediminis (SeqCode); assembly: GCF_048571275.1. GTDB lineage: Bacteria > Campylobacterota > Campylobacteria > Campylobacterales > Arcobacteraceae > Marinarcus > Marinarcus sediminis. The sequence continues at coordinate 646,006 of NZ_CP182357.1, read as the reverse complement.
CTGTACGGTTACTTTCCTTGTTTGGCGCAAGACAACAAACTCTATATTTTTGATGAGAAGCATCTTTATAACAATCAAGAAGGCACTCAAAACTTGCCTTCATTAGATGAAGCAATTAAAGTGTTTGAATTTCCACGACAAGGAAGAGAGCCTCACCGATGTATTGCGGATTTTTTCAGAAGTGATAAGCTCGATGTGATTGCATTTTCTTGTGTGAGTGCGGGGTTAAAAATCAGTGATTATGAACGCACTTTATACGATGCAGGTAAATTTCAAGAGTATTACCATGTACATGGTTTAGGTGTAGAGTTAGCTGAAGCTTTGGCAGAAATTGTACACAAACAAGTCCGATTGGATTTGGATATTGTCTCTAAAGAGGGGCATACTCTAAATGATGTGCAAATGAAACAGTATGTGGGTTGCCGATACTCTCCTGGTTATGCTGCGTGTCCAGATTTAGAGATGAGTCGATTGATTTTTGATTTACTTAAACCTGAAGAGTTTGGAATTGAGTTGAGTGAAACTTTTCAAATTCATCCAGAACAAAGTACGTGCGCGATTATTGTGCCACATAAAGAAGCCAGTTACTACAATGTATAATTTCAGAGAGTGCATACGAACTCTCTGAAATTCATTTTTCAAAACATCCTTTCCCCCATCTTTTTTATAGGTTATTTTATATACAAGTATCTTTTTATGAATGGAATATTTTATGTTATAATTTAAGATATTGGCTCAAAGGATTCATGATGAAAGAGATATATGACATCGCAATTATTGGAGCAGGTCCAGGTGGAATAGCCACTTCATGTGAAGCGGTTATTTTGGGACTAAAAAAAATTATTATTTTTGAAAAAGGGAACAATCACTCCGAAACCATCCGAAAATATTTTAAAGAGAACAAACCCGTCGATAAAGATTGGAAAGGTATTCATGTTGATATCAAAGGACATATCAATTTTGAAGGTGGCACAAAAGAGAGTACCTTAGATTTATTTGATGACTCTTTAGAAAAAAACCTCATAAATGCACAGTTCAATACTGAAGTTGCTGGGGTCAAACGCATTGAAAACTGTTTTGAAGTGATGTTAACCAACAATGAGAGTTATTATGCTCTTAATGTAGTCATTGCTATTGGTAAAATGGGAAAACCCAATATGCCTTCGTATAAAATTCCATCCAGTCTTAAAAAACAGATTCACCACTCCATTTCTGAATGTAAAGGGAATGAAGATGTTTTAGTCGTAGGGGGTGGGGACAGTGCTTGTGAATATGCCTATTTTATTTGTGAAGATAATAAGGTCATGTTTAACTATCGAAAAGAGGTGCTTACTCGAGCCCACCCTAACAATGTTGATAATTTAATGAAAAGCGTTGAAAAAGGTCAAGTACGTCTTAAAATGGGTATCGATATTGAAAAAATTGAAGAGAGTAACGGACGAATAAAAGTCTTTTTTGAAGATAAGAGTACAGCCCAGTTTGATAGAATAATTTATGCTTTAGGGGGTGTTACTCCGAAAGAATTCTTGCAAAATTGTTCCGTAAAGTTCGATGAAACGGGTGAAATGATTGTCAATGAAAAAAACCAAAATGACATAGGTTTATATATTGCAGGCGATATTGCTGGAGATATTGGAGGCTCTATTGCATTGGCTTTAAATCACGGGTACAATATTGTCTCAGATTTAAAAGAGAAATTAGAAGTATCTTGATTTTACAGAGGTGTATTAGCTATTAATTAACTAAAATAAGATAAAATATCTTATATCAATCATTTTCAAGGAACACTATTGTTAGATAAAATACTAGATTATTGTTTTATTACATCAAAACAGCCTGTACTATTAAAAGATTTGTTGGTTGCTAATGTTCAACACAATGAAAAAATGCACGTTGATGCTGCTCGATTGGGATTTCGATTAAAAATTGGAAGAGCCTATTTTGTCTATATTGTTTTTGTCTCTTTTTTTGCTGTTCCTTTTGCCGCACTGACACATAAAGTTTTTGCACACATTGATTCACATGCTTCAATTTTAGCAGCCATGTTTTTTACGGCGGTTATTTTTATTTGGTTTAACTTTTTTAGAATTTGGATTAAAGATAAAATGACAGGAAAAATCATTAAAGAGGCTTGGAAAGTACACTTTCCTTATTTCCCTTACGATGAGTATCGTTATAAAGTCGAAGAGATTTTTCACGGTGCGATGAAAGCAGAAATCAGTAAAAAAGAGTTAGAAAAATATATGCTGGATAATTTAATTAAAGAGTAAAATTAAAAAAGAAAAGGGACAAACATTTTTGTTCTTTTTTGATATTTGGCATATTCATAACTTTTTTTGTTCCACAAATACTCTTCTCTCACAGCTTTTAGATACAAAACAAAGACCAACGCTAAAAAAATAAGATAATAAAAAAACTCATTCGTGGCAATAGATACCCCCAACATAATAATCATCAAAGCAAGATACATCGGATGTCTTGAGTATTCATAGGGACCTTTCCGTATGAGTCGTCCGCTCTCTTTTAATTCAGGGGTGATATTAAAGTTGTAAATGTCATTGTTGATTAATGCCCAAATGCCAATGCCAAACCCAATAACACACAATAAAAGCGACAAACCATTGTCGGTAATTGAGCCATCACTTAAAAGTAAAATGAAGACAAATAAAAATTGAAGTATGACTAAGACTACGGATTGTTTTTGTGTTTTCATACAAGAATCATAGCACAAAAAATGGCATTAGTCTACCAATGATTTGGCTTCTTTATTTCTTATTTTTTTCAATTCCATATCGACATACTTCCCAATAAAGCTCTGTTTTTGTTTGAAGCCCAAGGTGATTTTTCTTTTTTGGGGAATGAACTCATAAATTGAAAATCCTGCTTCGTGCATGGAGAGTCGAATGGGTGTGGCAATAGCATATGTGGTTATTATGGCATTTTTTGAGCATGCCTTATAAATATCTTTAAAATACTCTACACTCCAAAGTTCACTGTTCACTTCGGAACTGAACGCATCTTGATAGACAATATCTAATTGAGTAAGTGTTTTGACATAGTCTCGGGCATTGCCTATAAAAAGTTCTATTTTTATCTTCTCATCTTCATATTTTTTATCTTTTGCCAAAGTTTGAATGATGGGTAAGAGAGTTTCAAACTCTTTAGGGTATTTAAAGCCAATAAGAGACTCTATAAGCGCTTCATCTAACTCAGGTGAGAATATCTCCAGCGTAAGGTTAAGTTTATGTTCTGTGAGGTAATAAAGCGTGCTTAAGGTGTTGTATCCTAAACCAAAACAGATATCAAGAATACGCAGATGTTTTTTGTTTTGGTGAAAAGTCAATGCGGGAATGACATGTTTGCTCAAAGATTCAAACACTGCTCCCTCTTTAATGTTGTGATAGTGTTGATTATAGGCTTTTGAGAAGAGAGTGTTTGAGCCATCTTGAGTGGTTACAATCAAAGCCCACTGCCCCACATGTGCAGTTTTTTTGCCGTAATGCAGTGATATTCTTCAAACAAATCAGAGGTAGTGTTAATGGCAACAAACGAAGCTTTATCAAGTAATGACTTTATTTCATCTTCATTGTGGTTTGATTTTTTCTCTAAGATAATAATGTTTGCTGAGTTTTCCAACGCTTTGTACATGAGTTGTAGGATTTTATCTTTGTGTTTACAAGCTGTAAGAATATTGCTTAAAACGATATATTCATATTCACGTGCAACGGCATTGAGGCGAGCGTCTTTCTCTTCTTTAAACGCGATGGTATTTACTGTACCATGATAAGTTTGTGCCACATCATCAAGAGTGGGCGTGATAAAATCAAGCCCATTGTTGATGTGCAGTATGGCAATGTTTTCAAAAGGTTGAAAAAATTCTTTAAAAAGATTTAACTCTTTTTCCAAATTCAGATGCCCAATTTTTTCATTTTTTTCTCAGTTAAAAAAAGCGCTTTGTTGTTCATAACACCGATATCTTTTTTCAAAATATCTTTGGCAATTTTTTTAGCTGATTTAAGAGAGTGCATTTTATACGTACCGCATTGGTATTCGTTTAATTCTGGAATGTCATTTTGACTTGCCACTTTTAAAACGTCTTTCATGGCTTGTTTCCAAGCTTTTGCAACTGTTTTTTCACTTGGTTTTCCCAAAAGACTCATGTAAAACCCTGTTCTGCACCCCATTGGTGAGACATCGATGATTTCAACATCTTTTGAGTTTAAATGCTCTCTAATAAATCCAGCAAAAAGGTGCTCTAATGTGTGGATACCTTTTGCACTCATTTTATCAATATTTGGGGCATAAAATCTTAAATCAAATACAGTAATTACGTCACCTGAAGGTGATTTCATTGTTTTTGCAACTCGAACGGCAGGTGCTGGCATAATGGTATGGTCAACTCTGAAGCTGTCTAATAATGGCATATTAAATCCTTTTACAATTCTTATTTTATGTGTGATTGTATCACATTAGACTTGAATAGGGCTTTATATGTTTAGACTAAACCGAGGTTTCTTCTTACCATTCTTTTATAAGCTTTCATGTGAATTCGAATTATGTGTTCAATCACTTCTAACCGACACGCATGAACAATGGAAGCATACTCTGGCTTTGCGTAGATGGTGCTTCTGTCTCGGGCAAGTTGGATGAGACGATTGACGTCGTCGTCAAGTGCCACATCACTTCTGTCGCATAGTGCGTCGTAGACATTGAAAAAAACTTCTCGGTCGTGATCATTCATTTTGCAACTGTCATCAAGCATTTTAAGTGCCAATTTTGAGGCATACTCTATTTCGATGGGTTCAAAGTTATACGTTAATGCCCAGTCATAGGCTTGTTTAAACATTTCAGACATAAAACTCCTTTGTGTTGACTATGCAATTAATATACCCAAAAGCAATTAGGATTTAAAGCGGTCAATTAAGGCATTAAAATAGTTGGTGGCAACAACCTTTTGAAAATAGACAAAGGCAATGACCACAACCAAACCCACACCATAGGTAAACAAAACACCTAAGGCAATAAAGACAACAATAATCCAAAGGTTTTGCAGTTCCCCTTCAATGCTAAGCAGGTGTCCCTCTTTTGTGGGTGTTACACTCACGCTCAAGTTATATTGCATCAGAGATTTTTTTTCTCTGAATTTTTCAAGAGTAAACCCCTCTTTATTCGGAGCAATTGGCTCTTTTGAGCGCGGTTTTAATTCGTTTTGGAAATAATCAAGAATCTTGTTTTTGTCGTCTGCTTTGAGACTTCGTTGTAAGGCAACATCAAATACACCCATGCTTTTCCTTTTTTATTTTAAATAAGTATAGCTTAATGAGGCAGGGTTTGAATAAGAATTTTGGTTAATAAATAAACAATATGCAGTTAAGTTTGAAAAATCAGGCAAAAAAAAAGAGGCTTCGCGGACCTCTTTTTTAAAAGAACAAATGAAAGACGTTCGTAGGCGTCTTGTAAATTAATTATAACAAGTGATAATAAATGGATAAACAATCAATGGTTAATGGATGGATAACTGAATGAAGAAATTTCTCTTGAAAACCACAAGGGTTTCCTCTTTTACTTTCTTTTGTTGAAAAGAAAGTAACAAAGAAAGCAACTGCCAAGTTGATGAAGGCGAAGCTTCCCTCCCTTATTGCTTTCCTCTTTCCTGCCCTGCAAAACTCGCTACAAGGTGCATTTAGCACCTTGCTTAACGCTCAAACAGTTTCGGGCTTGTTTAGAAAAGAGAAAATCAAACACTCGGCTTCATCAAAGGCAGGATTTAGTGCCATATAGTTAGAATAGTAAGTAATAATTTTTTTACAAGGTAATGAATGATAGATGCAATAAATAAAGGTTCAAAAAAAGATTTAGTTTTATTTGAAAAATTTAAACAAACAGTATTGGTAAAAGGGAAAAGTTTTTTTGATGAAAATATAAATATCTGTTCTCCAGAAAACTTTTTAATGTTTGAAGAACAATATATAAAGAATTATATATCCGCAAAAAATATTTCTTTTCGTGAAAAAACTGCTCTGCAAACTGTTGGTACTACAAAATCATTCAAACACTTATTTGTTAATTATCTGTGGCTTTATAATTATTTTTTTTCTTCAATAAATAATAAATATTATAAGGTCAGTAGGACAAAAAAATCTAAAATTGAGGATGTAAGTTTTTTGTTGGGTTATGAATTGGATGAAAAGTTTTTCCCTGAATATGGATTTGCTAATTGTGGAATTTCGTATACTCAAAATAAATATGAAGAAGTATGTGTTATTCACATTTTTATAAAGAAATTATTTGAAAATCAAGATTTAATTTCTAAAGAAGAAGAATTACAGAAAGAAATAAAATCAATTAATGTTAAAAATGAATTAGAATTTTATCGAGGTAAAGAATATAAAAAAGCTGGAATAAAAGCTATATTATTGTTTCTATTATTTCCAGATAAATATGAACCAATCGTGAGTTATGCAGATAAAGAAATGATAGTAGAAGAATTTTTGGGGGAAATAGGGAATGATGTTGATGAGGATATATTAACAATAAGAGAAAGAGAAAATATAATAACAAGTTTTTATACGGATGAATTAATTCATAAATGGAATAAAAATAAACAATTATCTCGAGTAATCAAAAATAAATTACAATTAGGAATGTTTTATGACAGTGCATCAGCAAAATTAAAAGAGATTATTCCTTATGATGAAGATTATTTAGGGAAAATAGCTAATGACAAATGCAAAAATGGATTACTAGCTGAAGAATTAGTCTTTAATACTTATTATAAAGAGTTTATAAATAAAAAAGGTGTAGTTCTTCAACCAATACTTCAAAAATTAGTAGATATTAAATATATAGATTTTAAAGATGAAAACTATAATGAATTAATGAAAAAATCTACTAAAGATATTTGTCACTTTTCTAAAAATATATAACGAATTAGTAGAATTAAAAAATAAAATGGGATTTTTAAAAATTGAAACAGTTAAAATAAAATTAGATGTAATTGAGAAAAGCTAAAGTTTTGTTTTTAGGCAAGGCGAAGAGTGATTTTAAATTCAAGGAGCATAGTAAACTATGTGACTGATTTAAAATCGCTATTCAACGCAGTATAAAAGCAAAAATTTTGCTTTTATACGCGTGCTGCTTCTCTTCTTTGTAGATAATCCCATTTCGCATCGACTCTTCTTTGCCACTCTTCAATGATATGCTCATTTTCTGGCTTAAATAGATGTTTGAATCTTGGTTGGAAACCGAGGTAATCACGTACTGGCACGATATTTTTTGGTCGGTATGTGATGTTTAACTCTGTTCCATCTATAATTTCATACAATGGAAAAACCAATGAATCAACCGCTAAATCTGAAGCTTCGATGGTTTGGTGTGGTTGGAATTTCCACTCTGTGGTACAAGCACTCATGGCATTGATAAATACAGGACCTTTGGTATCAAACCCTTTTTGGATTTTAGCAACCATGTCTTTCCATTTGTTTGGAGCAACTTGTGCTACGTATGGTGAACCGTGAGCTGCCATGATAGCTACCATGTCTTTTTTATTTTGTTTTTCACCGTATGAGGTAGAACCAGCAGGGGCTGTTGTTGTACTTGAACCTAATGGTGTAGAAGATGAACGTTGACCACCTGTATTGGCGTAAACTTCATTGTCTAAACAGACATACATCATGTCGTGACCTCTTTCAAAACATCCCGAAATCCATTGGAAACCAATGTCGTATGTTGCACCATCTCCACCAAACGCTACAAATTTAGGCTCAGGTGTATCTGCAGAAATTCTGCCTTTTCTTCTTAAGGCTTTGTTCATAGCTTCTGCCCCAGCAATCGCTGTTGAAGAGTTTTCAAATCCAATATGAATCCAAGAACAATCCCAAGAAGTGTGAGGATAAATCGCTGTACAAACTTCTAAACACCCTGTTGATGCAGAAACCACCAAGTTGTCATTGGTGGCATTTAATACTTCTCTTACAATAATTGAGTGTGCACAACCTGGACATAAAACGTGAGAACCCTCAAATCTTTCTGCCGCAGTTGAAAACGCTTTTAAGTTTTTAATTACTTTTTGATTACTCATTGTTTATTCCTTAAAATTCATAGAAACTTAACTCTGGTCCTCTAACACCGTGAAGTGTTTGGATTTTCCCTGTAAGTTTTCCATTTTTTGCATCGGTGTCTAAGTTTCTGAAGATACCTTTTAATTCATTGATTGTCATATCTCTACCACCCAAGCCATAGATTAAGTTTCTCAATACTGGACGAGCTGGTGTGTTAAACAGTGCCCCTGAAACTTCGTTGTAAAGTGTTCCAACCGTTCCACCTGGAGCGGATCTGTCCATACAGGCAATGGCTTTAACGTTTTGTAATTTTGCCGCTAATTGAGTCAATGGGAATGGTCTGAAAAGTCTTGGTGCAAGAACACCCGCTTTTATACCTTCTTCTCTCATTTGATCCACAGCTAAAAGTGCTGATTCGTATGTGGTACCTAAACAGACAATAACCACGTCTGCATCTTCTACTTTATAGTCTTCAACAATGTTATATTTTCTTCCGCTTAAGTTTGAATACTCTTCAAAAATTTCTTCAATGATTGGCATAGAACCCATTAACGCTGCATGTTGTTTTGCTTTGTGCTCAAAGTGCCAGTCATGTTCGGTTTGTACACCATGAGTTACGGGTTTTGAAAAGTCTAACATTGCATTGACTTGTAAGTAATCCCCTACAAATTTAGAAGCAACTTCATCGCTTAATGGTCGAACATTTTGTGCTGTGTGTGACGTCATAAATCCATCTTGGTTTGAAATTACGGGAAGTCTTACATCTTTGTGTTCACTGATTCTAAATGCCATTAAGGTAATATCATACGCTTCTTGAGGGTTAAATGCATCAATTGAAATCCAACCACAATCTCGTGTAAGGTACATGTCTGAGTGATCACCATTTACATTTAAAGGTGCCGCTAACGCTCGGTTAACCAAACATAAAACCACTGGAATTCTCATCCCTGAAGCTTGGTACAATACTTCAATCATTAAGGCAAGTCCTTGTGAAGAAGTTGCTGTTGCAACTCTTCCACCCGCAGCACCCGCACCAACACATCCTGACATAGCAGCATGTTCTGATTCAACCATGACAATTTCACCATCAACATACCCATTGGCATGGAAAGTAGCGTAGTTTTCAACCGTTGCAGTTGAAGGAGTAATAGGGTAAGCAGCTACAACATCCACATCGGCTTGTCGAAGTGCTTGTGAGTTTGCCATGTTTCCATCCCAAACTTCTACTGTATTTAAATCCATAATTTTTTTATTCATTATTCACCCTTTGTCTTTTTAAGAGGCCACTTAGTCAGTGCGGTTTCATTTTTTTCTGTTTCGTTAAACATTAACAACGATTTTGGATTGGTAGGACAAACTTCCACACAAATTCCACAACCTTTACAGTGGTCATAATCCACCCCTTGCATCTCTTTGTTTCGTGAGATAATTGAGGTATCGGGACAAAATAACCAACAGTTTTGACAATCAATGCACAATTGTGAATTCCAAACGGGCTTCATGACACGCCAGTCACCTACATAGGCATTTCTAGAGTTTGTTTGAGCATAGGTTCTCTCTTCGGGTAAAACATCGGCGATGTTATAATTTATATTGGCGTCAAATGAGAATACAGCAGCACCCGGTACTAACTCATCCCATCCCATATCTTTAATTGATTTGCTCATAGAGTCTCCTTAATGTACTTCATTAAATGCTCGCTCAATAGCAACCATATTCGCATCGATTATCTTTTGAGGAAGTTTTTTAAGCACTGATTTCATTGCATCTTGGAAAACGTGAATGTCGAACATTCCACTGATTTTCATAAATGCACCAAGCATAGGAGTATTTGGAATAGGTCTTCCAATCGTCTCTTGCGCAATGGTAAAACAATCTAATATAAATACTCTGTCTTCTCGACCCGCTAATGCTGGTACCAAAGCAATCAGTTCATCTTTTTTTAAGTGAGTGGTAATAATATATTGTGTACTCTCTTTTTCATTGGCGGTAAAGTCATCTGTAAAGACCAACGCAGGGTCAAGTATAAACACATAATCAGGAACCATATATTTTTCATGATTTAAAATGGTTTTATCATCAATTCTGTTATAAGCAGTCATTGATGCACCTCTTTTTGCAGAACCATAGAACGCAAATGCTTGTACTTCTTTTCCTGTTTCTGCAACAACTGAACCAAGTCCTTTAGCACCTGTTACGGCACCTTGACCAGCACGGCTGTGCCATCTAATTTCTAGCATCTCATGCTCCTAAAATGTTTATTTAGTAGTTTAAAGACTTATGTCTGGTTGAAATTTTATCTGTTCTTTCTTGTGTGCATTTTAATTTAAAAGTTAATAAATATACTTAAGATTATGTAAAAATTATGTACAAATTGTGTCTAGTATGTACATAATTTGAGGATTTGAAGCTAAGATATAGCTTAATTGTACAAGAGAGAAGTTGTATGTTTTAGGTTTGATTAAGAAAAAAAGGAAGAAAGCTTAAAGTTGAAGGCCGTGTTACTTTTTGAGCCGATTTTTTGAAAAAATCAAATAGGTGAAATTATTTCACCTATTTGAAAAAAGTGTTATTCTAATTCGTCAGAATAGTCTGCTGCAGCCATACGCGAAAGCTGTCTAAATCGGTATTGCGCCTCTTTTTTGTTTTGAGCTAACATTTCATTTGCATGAGATGGGTTCAATTTTTTCAATGAGTTATAACGTGTTTCTTGTAATAAGAAATCTTCGTATTTATCCCAATCAGGTTTTTTACCTGAAATTTTGATTGGGTTTTTACCCTCTTCAATTTTTCTTGGGTCAAATGTATAGATTGGCCAATATCCACAATCGGTTGCCAATTGTCCTTGGTCAACGGATTTCATCAATCCACCTTTGATACCGTGAGCAATACATGGAGAGTATGCAATGACCAATGAAGGACCATTGTACTCTTCTGCTTCTTTTAACGCTTGAACGGCTTGTTTTTGGCTCGCTCTTGAGTTGATTTGTGCTACGTAAATGTTTCCATACGTCATAGAGATATACCCTAAATCTTTTTTCGCATTTGGTTTACCATCATTTGTAAAGTCTGCAATTGAACCAGTACGTGCTGATTTAGAAGATTGACCACCCGTATTTGAATAGACTTCAGTATCAACAACTAAAACGTTAACGTTTTGTCCAGTTGAAAGGACATGGTCTAATCCACCGTATCCAATATCGTATGCCCAACCATCTCCACCGATGATCCATTGAGATTTTCTGACAATGTATTTTTTCAATGAAAGTAAAACATCAACACCTGGTAAATCTCTGTTTTGTTCTAATTGAGGTACCAATTTGTCTCTGATTTCTTGAGTTTTAACTCCATTATTTCTGTGTTCAATCCACTCTTTGTATAACACTTTTAATGGATTCGTAACTTGTTCCATTGTCTCATTCATGACCATATTGATTCTGTTTCGGATAGCTTCCATCGCATGATGCATTCCATATCCAAATTCTGCATTATCTTCAAATAATGAGTTTGCCCAAGCTGGACCTTCACCTTTTGCATTTTTTGTATAAGGTGTTGATGGAGCTGATGCTGAATAAATTGATGTACATCCTGTTGCATTGGCAACCATCATTCTTTCACCAAACATTTGTGTTGCTAAAGTAATGTATGGAGTCTCCCCACATCCTGGACATGCACTGTGGAATTCAAACAGTGGTTGAGCAAATTGAGAACCTTTAACACTGTCTTTTTCAATTAAGTAATCTTTGTAAGTTACATCATTGAATAAGTAGTCTGCATTCTCTTGTTCACCTTGTTCTTCCATGTTTTCAAATGGTACCATTTTAAGTGATTTTTCTTTTGTAGGACAAATATCAACACAAACATTACATCCTGTACAATCTAGAATAGAGACTTGGATTTTATATTTTAATCCTTTATCTTTGATTCCTTTTCCACTGGCATCAATAGAGAATTTTTTAACCCCTTCAGGTGCATTGGCAAATTCTTCTTCATCTAATAAGAATGGACGAATAACGGCATGTGGACACTCAAATGCACATTGGTTACATTGAATACAGGTATCTTGATTCCATTGAGGAACCATTGTTGCAATTCCTCTTTTTTCATATTTAGTTGAACCATTTTCAAACGTTCCATCTTCTCTGTTTGTAAAGATTGATACAGGAAGCGTATCTCCTTTTGCAGCATTAACTACTTTTGCAAAGTTTTCAACAAAATCACTTCCTGAATAGTTTGAGTTAACGACTAATGGTCCACCTTCAAGGTTACTCCATGAAGAATCAATGGTTACTTTAACAATTCCAGCTTCACCTGAATCAATGGCAGCATAGTTCATTTTAACAATGTCTTCACCTTTGTTTCCATAAGCTTTTTCTGCATATTGTTTCATATATTTTTTTGCATCTTCATAATCAATAACATCGGCTAATTTAAAGAAAGCAGCTTGCATAATGGTATTGGTTCTTGTACCCAATCCAATATCTCGAGCCAATTTCGTTGCATTGATAATGTAGAAGTTCACTTCTTTGTCTGCTAAGATTTTTTTAACTCGTGCAGGAATTTTTTCAATCGTTTCTTTTTCATCCCAAATTGAGTTCAGTAAGAATGTTCCACCTTTTCTGATTTTATCAATCACTTCGTATTGCTCTAAGTAAACCGCTTTTGAACAAGCAATAAAACTTGGATTTGATACAAGGTAAGTTGATCGGATAGGGTCTTTACTGAATCTTAAGTGCGAACGTGTGTACCCACCTGATTTTTTAGAGTCATAGGCAAAATAAGCTTGTGCGTATAAATCGGTTTTATCCCCAATAATTTTAACAGAGTTTTTATTTGCTCCAACAGTACCATCTGCACCTAAACCATAGAAGAGACACTCTCTTACTTCATCTGAAACGACAGAAACATTTTCACCCACTTCAATTGAAGTAAAGGTAACATCGTCATTAATACCTACGGTAAAGTTGTCTTTAGAGTTATCACTTGCTAAGTTATCATATAAAGCAATGATTTGTGCAGGAGGAACATCTTTTGAAGATAATCCATATCGTCCACCAATGATTTTTGGTTGTTTTTTCTCATTATAGAACACTGATTTGATGTCTAAGTATAATGGTTCACCTAAACTTCCTGGCTCTTTTGTTCTGTCAATAACACAAATTCTCTCAACCGATGCAGGTAAAACATCCATGAAATATTTTGTGCTGAATGGTCGGTATAAGTGTACTGTTAAAAGTCCTACTTTTCTACCTTGAGTTTTTGTTAAGTAATCAATGGTCTCTTTGATGGTTTCTGTAACAGAACCCATTGCAATGATAATATCGGTTGCATTTTCATCCCCATAATAGGTAAACGGTGCATAGTTTCTTCCCGTTACTTTAGAGATTTCTTGCATATAATCATTTACAATATCTGGCACAGCATTATAAAATTTATTTTGTGCTTCTCTTCCTTGGAAGTAGATATCATCATTTTGTGCAGTTCCTCTTGTTATAGGTGATTCAGGATTAAGTGAAGTGTCTCTGAATCTTTGTACTGCTTCTTTATCTAACAATCTGTCAAATACAGCATAGTCCATCACTTCAATTTTATTGATTTCATGCGATGTTCTGAATCCATCAAAAAAGTGTAAGAATGGCACTCTTCCTTTAATGGCAGCAAGGTGTGCAACCCCACCTAAATCCATAACTTCTTGAACAGAACCCGTTGCTAACATTGCAAAACCAGTCGCTCGTGCACTCATAACATCTTGGTGATCACCAAAAATTGAAAGTGCATGTGCAGCAAGTGCTCTGGCACTGACGTGAATAACACCAGGTAAAAGTTGCCCTGCAACTTTATACATATTCGGTATTTTTAAAAGTAGACCTTGTGATGCTGTATACGTTGTTGTAAGTGCACCTGCTTGTAGTGAACCATGAAATGTTCCAGCAGCACCCGCTTCAGATTGCATTTCGATAACTTTTACTGTTGTACCGAAAAGATTCTTTTTCCCTTGTGTTGCCCATTTCTCCGTGTTATCACCCATCTGAGAAGATGGAGTAATCGGATAAACTCCAGCTACTTCTGTGAATGCATATGATACATGTGCAGCAGCTTCGTTACCATCCATTGTAGCAAAAATTTTTGACATTGTTAATTTCCCTTAATTTTTAATGTCGTATAGGATACTTATTCTAAACTTAATTCATACTAAAAAGAAATTAGCAAAGGTTGTTTTTATTCTTGATATAGTGCTAAAATTATGAGAAAATCTTCAATATTATATTTTTTAATTAAGAATACTTTTATAAAACCCTTATAAATAATCTTTTAGATTATTTTATGATTTTTATTTGTCATAAAATATAGAGTAATTTTTTTTTATGCCTTTAGAACTGAGAAGACAAATGTAAAGATAGATTACTCTATTTATTAAAGACTAAATTAAGGTTTTAGCATTGATTGAATCAATTTGACTGCTTCATATGAGTTTGAAGCAATATTAGAAGTGTATTGTCTTAACTCATTTTCACTTCCGTATCCACATAAAACACCCACACTCTGTATCTTGGCTTCATTGGCTGCAATTAGATCCAATTTGGTATCTCCAATCATCCAAATGTTACTTGAGTGATGAGTGCATTTCATCAATTCCAGTGTAAATAAAATGGGTTCAGGATGAGGTTTTGGGTGTTGAACGTGTTCACGGCCAGTGATGTGCTCAAAATAGTGACAGATATTCATGTGTTCTAATAAAGGAGCAGAGAGGGAGCCTGTTTTGGTTGTAACTACCGACATTCTTGAAAAGGTTTGTGCCAACTCTAAGGCTTGAACGACATTCTCTAAAAGCAGAGTTTGTTGTTTGGAAATATCTTTGTAGCGCATTTTATAGGCATCTACAAAATCCCAAACGTAGAGTTTATTGACACCTAAGTGCTCAAACATAATATCAAGTGGGTAACCAATGAGTGCTTTGATGTCTTCATCAGTTCCTTTAAAGGTATGATTCATTTTTTCAAATGAGTGATAAAAAGTTGAAACAATGGCATCCGTTGAATCAATTAAAGTGCCATCTAAATCAAACAGCAGGATATTCTCTTTCATTTGTCTCCTTGAGTTTCTTCGGGTTTAATCCAATCGATTTGGTTGTGCATAATGCCAATAAAAGTGGGTTCTATATTTTTAATGGAAGCATTAACCGCACTGATAGAGTTGGGAATATATAAAAACAGATATGGAATATCATCGGTGATGTGTTTGAATATTTTTTTATAATACACACCCAACTGTTTTTGGTCTATGGTGACAGAGGCTTCTTCAATGAGTCTGTCCACTTCTTTGTTGTGATAACCTACAAAATTGAAAGCTCCCTTTTTATCACTTGCACTGTGCCATAAAGGATAGGCATCTGGCATGAGTGCCAACTTCCAACCTAAGAGTATGGCTTCGTATTTTCTTGGGTGCACAACGGTGTTTAAATACGCTTGCCACTCCATGACACGAATATTCATCTTTACCCCAATTTTTGCCAATTGATACTGTATGATTTCAGCTGCATTGATTCTGGTTTCGTTTCCTGTATTTGTAACGGTGGTAAATGTAAAAGGGTGTGTTTCATCATAGCCTGCTTCTTTTAAAAGTGCTTTTGCTTTTTTTATATCTTGTTTGACGGCTGGAATTTGGTCATTAAAAGCAAAACTGCCCGGAAGAAAAGGTCCTGTGCAAACTCTGGCATGTCCAAAAAACAAAATATCAACCAGCTCTTTTCGATTGATTCCCAAAGAGAGTGCTTGACGCACTTTTAAGTCTTGAAATTTTTTATCTTTTAAATTGAATCCCAAATACGCATAAGCAAAACTGGGTTGTTCAATGATTGTATACTCTTTTTTAAACGTCTCATCAATTTGTCTGTCCACTTGAAGAGGGGTTAAGCTTCCAATATCCAATTGGTTCTGTTTTAACATCAAAAAAGAGGTGCTTGGATCGGGTAAAAATTTATAGACAATTTCATCAATTTTTGGACGTCCAAGAAAGTAGTGATCATTGGCAATGAGTTTGATGTCATTTGAAGCGACAAATGTTTTGAGTTTGTAGGCCCCTGTGCCAATGGGGTTTTTATTAAATGAACTGCTCATCATGTCGGGTTCATTTTTTAAAATGTGTTCGGGTAAAATCCCTACCATCCAAATTTGTAAAGCTTTGAAGTAGGACTCTTTATAAATGATTTCAAGGGTGTAATCATCCAGTGCTTTGACCGAGGCCACTTTATTGTAGTTCGACGCAATAGAAGTAAAGATTTTAGGATTGATAATAGAGTGATACGTAAATAGAACATCGTTGGCAGTGAATTTCTCTCCATCATGCCACAAAACATCATGCCTGAGTTTAATAATGAGTTTTAACTTGTTTTCAAAGTGATACGATTGAGCTAAATTGGTTGTAATGAGTCCATTTTTATCGTATTTAAATAAACCATCAAATAGCCAATCACTGATTTCACTGCTGGCACTGTCATTGGATAAAATAGGATTAAGGCGGCTGGGGTTTTCATTGATTGATAAATTCAGCGTACTGGCTTGTATGAGAGTGAATAATGAAAAGTGAATAATGAATAATGAGAGTAATTTTTTCATAAAGTATTGTAGTGTGTTTTTCTAAAAAAAAGCATAAAAAAAGGAGCAACGATTGTTGCCCCTTTTGAAAAATCCAATTATCTTTTTCACAGAAACATTCAATGATTCTGTAAAAAATAAAACGATTAACGTTTTGAGAATTGGCTGCTTTTTCTTGCTTTTTTCTTTCCACATTTTTTTCTTTCAACAGATCTTGAATCTCTTGTAAGTAAACCATGTGGTTTTAATACTGCTCTGAATTGCTCATCGAAAGCAACTAAAGCTCTTGAAATACCATGTTTAACAGCATCAGCTTGTGCAGAGTAACCACCACCCAATGTTTTAACAACAAGGTTAACAGATGTTTCTTGTTTAGCTACTTCTAAAGGTAACATTACTCTTTTTTTAATTGCTTCATGTCCACCTAACCATGCGTCTAAAGATTGACCGTTGATTGTAAGTTGTCCGTTACCAGCTTCTAACCATACTTTAGCGATAGAAGTTTTTCTTCTTCCAGTTGCGTATACTTTTGCCATTAGTCTTATCCTTTAATTTGCGCAGTGTGAGGATGTTCAGCACCTGCATATACTTTTAATTTTTTTAACATTGCTTTACCAAGCGTTGTTTTTGGTAACATACCTCTGGTTGCTAATTTAAATAGTTTTTCAGGGTTGTTATCTATCATGTCAGACATTTTGTGAGTTTTTGTACTACCAAAATAACCTGAGTGAGTATAATAGTTTTTAACGTCCAGTTTAGTACCAGTAAATTTTGCTTTAGCAGCATTGATAATAACTACATTATCTCCACAATCAACATGAGGAGTAAAACAAGGTTTATGTTTTCCTCTTAAAAGTGTAGCTACTTCAGTAATAATTCTACCAAATACTTTATCTGTTGCGTCTATTACTATCCAATCTCTATCGATTTCGTTAGCTTTCGCCATTTGAGTAAATTTCATTTATTTTCTCCGCTTTTATTAATGAGGTGGAATAATAGTGTAGTAATACTTAAGTATAGCTTAATTTAAGCGGAATTTAAAATTTTATGATAAATTTTGAGCCAAAGTTTAATTCACTGATGATTTGCAGTTCATAGTTGTGAATATTGAGGATTTTTAAGACAATAAAAAGCCCCAATCCCAAAGAGTTATTCCAATCATTTTTAGAGACACGGTAGAATTTATTTTTGATTCTTTCTAAATCGGCAGCAGCGATGCCAATCCCCATATCCAAAACCGTGAGACTTTCAGGTGTAATTTCAATGGTAACAACATCTTCTGAATATTTCAAGGCATTTTCGACTAAATTTGAAATGGCAATACTCATGAGCGTTTCATCTAAATTTACACGAGTATCTTCACCGACAATTTTAATGATTCTGTTTTTGTATTTCTGTTTTAAATCACTGGATAACTCTTCACACAATGTTTTTAGTGATGTTTGTTTAAAAAATCCTTCTTGTTTCCCCTCTTCAAGCTTCAAGGTCAATCGTAGCCTGTCAATGAGTGCTGACATTTTGTTGGCGTTGGTATAGATTTTCTTTAAAAAACTCTCTTGCATATTTTTAGGCAGTTGTTTATCTGTAAGAATCGTTTCACTGTAACCAGAAATAATAGCAATAGGGTTTTTAAACTCATGTGAAATGGCAGAGATGATTTCATCTTTTTGTTTATTGGCAACTTTTAATCGGGCAGTGTGTTTTGATTTCATTTTATCTTTTTTGGTAATTTTAACGGCAACTTTTCTTAAGAGTTTTGATATTTCATAAAATTCAAAAGTATAATTTGAGTTGAGATTTTTTAAATTGGCTTTGCTCATTGCCTCTTTTTTGGTTAATTTGGTTAAAAAAAGCATAATTTTATCGGTTTGTAAACGGATTTTATTACTGATAAAATAGATAATAACAAAAGCAAAAATTAAAAACAGAGTAAAAATACCCGTAACTTGCAAGGATAAATTGACAAATCGATCTTCTATATTATTCAAATAATCTGCCATACGAATATAGATGATTTTGTCTTGAATCGTCAATTTTTTCACCACATAAAGCAGTTCTTTATGAATGGTTGATGAAACACGAATGGCTTTTCCTTCCCCCGCTTCTTGCGCTTTAATAATCTCTTGCCGATGGAGGTGATTTTCCATTTTTAATTTGTCTTTATCGCTTTCAGCAAGCACATTTCCAGCTTGGTCAATAATCGTGATTCGTAGGTTGGTCTTCTCTTTAAAGTCATCAACAACTTGGTCTAAATGATCTAAACTTTTTAAAGAGACACTCATGGCATCAATGTTATGAGAAAGGTTTCGTTCAACTTCGTTGGTATAGATGCTTTTAAACCAAAAGTATGTCGTAAGACTCGTGGCAATTAAAATAGAGATAAAAATAAAAATAAATGTTCGAAGAAAAAGCTGATGAATTCTTAGCAAAATATGTAACCTTCTCCCCGAATTGACTTGATATACTCTTTTTTTCCAGAAGGGTCGATTTTTGCTTTTAATCGTTTGATTGCAACATTGACTGTTTTGAGTTTTTTATCGTAGGAGTCTTCCCAAACACTTTCAAGAAGATGTTCCCGGGAAAGCAAAATGTCTTTGTTTCTGATAAACTCTAAAAAAAGGTCATGTTCTAAGTGGGTAAGTTCAAGCTCATTCTCTTTTATGTAAAACTTTTTGTTTGATTTTTTGTAGACAATGTCTTTGACTTTTAAAATTTCAACATCTTTTTTTGTTCTTTTTAAGACAGCATTCACTCTGGCACTTAACTCTTTGAGATTAAAGGGTTTGGTAATATAATCATCGGCATAAGAGTCAAAACCTTCTAAAATGTCTTCCGATTTATCTTTAGCCGTAACATAGATAACGGGGATATTAAAACCCTTTTGTTTCATCTGAGAAACAAACGTTGTTCCATCAATACCGGGAAGGTTTCTGTCCATTAAAATCAGATCAATGGTTTCCTCTTCAAATATGTTTTCAAGGGCTTTACTCACATGAGTAAAGCCAATGGTATCGTAACCATCTTTTTGAAGTGTATACTCAAGAAGTTCTAAAATATCTTCTTCATCTTCAACTATTAGAATCGTATTCTTTTCCAAGTTTCACCTTAGGGTTATCATCTGATATTTTTTTTGCTTTTCTGTCATCTTCATACTCAATAACCGTATCTTTAGATATTTTAATGACTCCAGGAGAGTATTTAATGGATAAAATTCTAAAGATAAAGAATATAAAAATAACTAACAGTAAAAAGGTAATATCAAAATAATCTTTATTTCTGTGTGATGCTAGAATAATAACATCTCTGATTAAAAAGATGATAAAAATATCTATAACAAACCGTAATCGTAATTTCTCTTTTTTAATAAAATCAGAGACCATTTTAACCACTTCCATGATGACGATAAATTCAAGCATCAGGATAATGGCTTTAAAAAACTCTAAGTTTATTGATACAACAACAGTGAAAATAATCGCTGCTATTAGAACTTCGTAGTTACTACTGAAGTATCTTTTGATTTTATATATTGCTCTTCTCATGGCAGTATTGTACCATATTTTTTATGATTAAGCTTGATTAATCTCACCACCCACATGGGCATATAATAACAAGTTTGCAATACTGGCAGCTCTGTCAGCGACTTTTTCTAATCGTCTGAAAGAACCTAACATATCAAAATAATCTTTTGAAAGTTCACGATTTTTAGTGATCATTTTTAAAATATTTTTCTCAATCATTGCATACAAATCATCGGTTTTAGTCTCTTCAACAATGACTTTATGAAAATAGTCTTCAATATCATTGGTATTATCTAATTGAATAATTTCCAATGCGGTTTTGGTTGCTAAAATGGCAGAACGATGCAAGGGAAGAGCATATTCGTTGATTTTACTTAACTCTATATCATGATTGATTGTTTTGGCAATACTTTTGATATAACTTTTTGTGTTATCGCTTGAACGAACCAGTTCATTGGTAATTTTTAAGTATGAAACCAACTCTCTTAAATCTTTTGCTTCGGGTGAATGTAAAGCCAATGTGGTCACAATCAAATTATCAATTTTGTTTGACGTTTGAGCAATGGTCATTAACTCGTTTCTGGCATCCGTAAAAAGTTTAGTATCATTCTTTTCCAATGCTTTAAGAGCAAACTCATTTGCTCTAAGAACTTGTTCACCAATAGTGGTGACTTCTTGTTTTATACTGTCTAATTTATCTTTGTATACGCTTAACATTATCCGAACCTTCCTGTAATATAATCTTCTGTTTTTTTCTCTTTAGGATTAACAAATATCGTCTCTGTTTCATCATATTCGATGAGTTTTCCCAAGTGGAAAAATGCGGTATAATCCGCTACACGTGCTGCTTGTTGCATATTGTGCGTTACGGTTACAATGGTATATTTTTTCTTTAATTCTAACATCAACGCTTCAATTTTTTCAGTTGAAATTGGATCAAGCGCTGAAGTGGGTTCATCCATTAAAATCACTTCTGGTCTTACTGCAATGGTTCTTGCAATACACAATCGTTGTTGTTGTCCACCAGAGAGTGATGTTCCTGGTTGATGTAATTTGTCTTTAACTTCATCCCAAAGACCAGCATCGTGCAGCGATTTTTCAACCAATTCATCACACGCCGTACCTTTTTTAACTTGACTGTGTTTTAAAGGGGCATAGGCGACATTGTCATAAATAGATTTTGGAAAGGGATTGGGTTGTTGAAAGACCATTCCTACTCTTTTTCTCACACTCACTTCATCGACATCTTTGTCATAAATATTTTTTTTATCAATAACAACAGTACCTTCAATTTTTACAATATTGATTAAATCATTCATTCGGTTTAAACATCTTAAGAAAGTTGATTTGCCACACCCAGATGGTCCAATAAGTGCTGTGATTTTATTTTCAAATAAAGGAACGGTGATGTCATATAAAGCTCGATTATCCCCGTACCATAAATTGAGTTGTTGAACATCTACTTTTATTTTATTCTCTTTTGTCATTTTCAATCCTACCATTTAACTTCAAGTTTTTTTCTTAAATATATCGCCAATGTATTGAGCGAAATCAATACTGTCAATAACACCATAATCCCCGCTGCCGTTTTTTCTACATACATTCTTTCAGGCATTCCCGCCCATGTAAAAAGTTGTGCGGGCATAACTGTTGCAGCATCGGTCACCATAGTAGGTGAATCGGGAATAAATGCAATCATTCCAATAATAATCAACGGTGCTGTCTCTCCCATAGCATGTGCTAACCCAATGATTGAACCGGTTAAAATACCGGGGAAGGCCAAAGGCAATACGTGGTCACGTGTCACTTCAATTTTGGTTAAGCCAATTCCATAACCTGCTTGTCGAATTGAGTCTGGAACAGCTCTTAATGCGGCTCTTGAACTGACTATAATAATAGGCAGTGTCATCAAAGCAAGGGTTAATCCACCCACAAGAGGTGAACTTCTTGGTAATCCAAAAAGATTGATAAAAATTGCCAATCCCAAAAGTCCAAATAGAATAGAAGGTATGGCTGCCAGATTATTGATGTTGACCTCAATGATTTGTGTAAATTTATTGTCATCTGCAAACTCTTCGAGGTAAATAGCTGTCATTACTCCAATTGGAAAAGCGAATAACATGGTAATGGTCAGCGTTAAAATTGAACCAATAACGGCCGACTTTAGACCAGCATATTCTGGAATTTTTGAGTCACCATTGGTGAAAAAGATTTTGTTAAATTTCAGTTCAATTTCACCCGATGCTTTTAATTCATCGACCAATTTTTTGTCTTTACGTTTTAATTTATAGTAGTGACCTTTTAAATATTGATCCACTTGATCATCGGTTAATGCCCAAATCTCTTGTGTGGTATTCATAAGTTCAGGGTTGGTGCGAACATGGCTTGGAATATCTCGTGTCCAAGCACGTGAAATAATGCCACGATATTTTCTATCGATGGCTTTTCTTGGGTCTTGAATAGTCTCTTCATTGTAGCTTACCAATACTTTCACATACGCTTGTTCAAAAGCGGGAACTCCTTTTGTAATCATATCAAATAAAAAGAATCCTAAAAAAGCAATTGAAAAGACCAACGAACTTAGGGTAAAGCGTTTGAAAATTCTTGAACTTCTGTGCCTTGCATTTAATGACGGATCATAAAATGGGTTTTTGTTTTTTTGTTTTTTTCTAAAAATCATAATGTATTCACTTTATATTTTTCTTTGAACTTTTTAATCAACATCAATGAAACAATGTTTAACAGCAGAGTGACCACAAAAAGAACCAATCCCAATGCAAACGCAGAGAGTGTTGCAGGTGAGTTGAATGCTTGGTCACCGACAAGTGCATCAACAATACGAACGGTTACGGTTGTCATATCTTCAAGGGGGTTCCACGATAAGTTTGGTCTCAATCCTGCTGCCATAACAACAATCATGGTTTCACCCAAAGCTTTAGATATTCCTAAGAGTGTGGCTGAAATGATTCCAGGAAGTGCTGAGGGCAAAACAACATCTCGAATGGTTTCCCCATAGGTTAAGCCCAAACTTAACGAGGCTTTTCTCTGACTGTCAGGAACAGATCGAATAACATCATCCGACAGAGATGAAATAACAGGAATAATCATAATTCCCATTACAAATCCAGAGGCCAATGCCGAATTAAAAGTGGCTTCCATTCCAAAAAATTCTGCTGCTTTTACAACAAAAGGTGCAATGGTTATGGCGGCAAAGAAACCATACACAACTGTTGGTATTCCTGCTAAAATCTCCAAAAGTGGTTTGAGGTAATTCCGTGTGCTGTGACTGGCATACTCACTCATATAAATGGCACTCCCTAAACCAACAGGAATGGCAACTGCCATGGCAATGAAGGTAATCATAAAGGTACCAGCAAAAATAGGCACTGCACCAAATTTACTTCCTTCAATACCTGGAGACCATTCTGTTCCTGTTATAAAGTACCAAAAACTTCTCATGTGGAAAAACTCTATGGCTTCAAAAAGAATTGAAAATAGAATTCCAAATGTTGTTAAAATAGATATAATCGAAGCGGTAACAAGCAGAAACTTGATGATATCTTCTTTAACTTTGGTGGATTTGTTTTTTGATTCAAACATGCTCAAAAGTAACCTTTTAAAGTATAATTTTGAAGAAGTTTACTTTGAGTTGATTACAGTTTGATTACAAACAGACACCAACAGGCTCATCTAGGCGCTTAGAAACTTTCTTGATTTTTCCTAAAGTGTAATCGAAATTTTTCTTATTGGTATGCGGTCCAATCTCAATGATGCCACAAGCCACACTTAACAGTTTGAACTCTCTTTGAATATTAAATCGATCAACACAGACCATACAACCATTTTCAATGTCTGTTTTATTGTATAAATTGGTGACAGAATGTTTAAACTCTTTTTGAATGGTATACGCTAAGTCATAGACATTTTCATAAGTGTAATCTTTGAATCCAATAAAGAAGTCATCTCCTCCAATATGTCCCATAAAAGAGTCGCTAGGAAGTATTTTTTGTATGAGCTCTGAAAAGATAAGAATAGCACGGTCACCTTGTCTGAAGCCATAAGAGTCATTGAAGGGTTTAAAGTCGTTAAAGTCAAAATAGAGCATGTGAAAGGTATGTTTCTCTTTGATTTGTTTAAAGCTGGTGTAGATAAAATCTTCAATTTGGTTGTTACCCGGCAGTTTTGTTAAAGGGTTTTGATTTTTAGCAATTTCAATGTTTCTTTTATGTGAAAGGGAGAGCAAAGAACCCACTTTAATAAAACCGAAATATTTATTCGCTTTGGTGACAAAAATACCTTTTGAATCGATTTGATTCATGTGATAAATCTCTAAAGTTTTGTCAATTCCCCAAGTAGACTCTACACATAAAGCGGGTTTGACAAACTTACATAATTTACTGCTGTATGAAACATTTTTCGCTAAAGAGAGTCCATATTGAGAATAGGATATTTTTTTAATATCCACTTCATAAATGACACCATTGAGATGGTCATAATTATCAATAATGGGTACAAAAGTATTTTGTGGATTGTTTTTAAAGTAAACAAACAAGTCATGCAGCGAAGTATTGATATTAAGAGGGGCAATCTCTTCAATGAAACTGGCATCAATTAAGTTTTTGTTTTCATCTCGCCGATCTTGTTTTAAAAGTTTAACAATATTTTTGTAAATGGGGACAATATCTTTGGTAATAACCGTAGGTCTTTGTACCAAAAACCCTTGAATAAAATCTACCCCCATATCTTTACATGTAAAGTATTCCGCTTCTTTTTCAATGCCTTCAGCTACAACTTTCATTCCCATGGTGTGAGCCATGTCAATAATGGATGAACAAAAAAGTTTTTTCTTAGAGTCGTTGTTGACGTTGGTGATAAAAAATCGGTCAAGTTTAATAATATTGGCTTCGCTAAAGTAGAGCAGTTTGAGTCCTGAAACACCAATACCAAAATCGTCAATGGCAATAGAGTAACCATCTTTTTTATATTTATCAATCATTGAAGTCAGAGCATTTTGCTCAATCATGGTACCTTTTTCACTCAGTTCAAAGCAAATGGCATCTTTTTTCAGACCATACTCTTCTAATATTTTTGAGGTTTGACCTTGTGGAGAGTTTTTACTGTAGATAATTCGATTGTCCAAATTATAAAAAAGTTTGACATGTTCAATGTCGAGTTTTTTGAGTTTTTGAATGGCTTTTTTTCGTAATTCTAAATCAACTTGATAGAGCAAATCATCTTCAAAAGCACAGTCGAACAAATCTTGAATATTGTGATAATCGGTGGCAATTTCCACATTTCTTAAGAGAGCTTCAACTCCATAAATTTTCCCCGTATAGGTGTGAATAATAGGTTGGAAGGCAAAATCTAACTTTTCAAGAATTTTAATCCATTTGCTCAACATACGAAATCCTTTGTAAGTTAGCTCATAATCTCATAATTAGATCTTTGCTTTTCGTTCGCGTAAAAAAGTATAAAGATCTAATTATGGGATTATAAAGAGGGAGGGCTCCTCTTTATAATCTATTTTTTCTTTAAATCTTCGATTGTAAGTTTTGTTCTTTTTGCAACAGAAGTTCTGATTGCATCTCTTGTAGCATCTGGAAGTGGAATCAGACCAATTTCACCTAAAATACCATCTTTACCAATCATATTTTCACCCATAAACATCTCAACATATTTGTTCATTGCAGGAACATCTTTCGCATGAGAGTTTTTGATGTAGAAGTATAAACTTCTAGAAATTGGGTATGTAGCAGCTGAAATTGTATCTGGAGTTGGTTCAACACCATTGACTTTAGCACCATTTAATTTATCGTCATTTTCAATTAAGAATGAGTAACCAAAAATACCAAATGCATTTTTGTTTTTAGTCAATTTTTGAACGATAATATTGTCGTTTTCACCTGAAGGAACATACACACCATCTTGTCTGATTTTGTGATATTTTTTGTACCCTTTGTTTGCTACTTTATCCGCTTCATATAAAGAGGTATACTCTTTCATATGTTTAAACGTATCTTTCATCACCATATCTTCAAATGCATCTCTTGTACCTGATGATTTTGGTGGTCCGTAAATGATAATTTCTCTTGATGGTAAAGTTGCATCAATGTCTGACCATTTTTTATATGGGTTTGGAATGAGTTTTCCATTTTTATCTGGAACTTCAGCAGCAACAGCTAAAGCCAACTGGTGTTTATTAATAGAAAAAGGTTTGTTTGATTTGTCTTGAGCAAATGCAATACCATCAAAACCAATCACCGCTTCAGTAATATCAGTTACTCCATTTTTAGCACAAAGTTCAAACTCAGAACTTTTCATTCTTCTTGAAGCATTGGTAATATCAGGAGTATTTAAATCAGCACCTGCACAAAATAGTTTCATACCACCACCTGAACCAGTTGATTCAACAACAGGTGTTGGGAATTTAGAAGTTGCACCTAATTCTTCAGCCACAGAGCTTGAAAAAGGATAAACAGTAGAAGAACCAACAATTTTAATTTGGTCTCTAGCACTTAACGACACAGTTAATGCAGCAGTTGCAAGCAATGCAATAGCACTTTTTTTAATTTTCATATTTTCTCCTAAGTTCTTTAAATTCAGTTACGAATTTTTTGGATGTTGAAATTGTAATGGAGATTGGTTACAACTGGGTTACTTCATAAAAATATAAAAGGCAGATTTAAAAAGGAGTTTTTCTAAAAAAGAGTAAAAAAAAGCAAGTGGATTTTATAATCCGCTTGCTTCCATAATTCGAGCTTGGTGATCCGCAATAAGTGGATCAATGATTTCATCAAAAACACCATCTTCCATGATGTTTTCTAATCGGTATAATGTTAAGTTGATTCGGTGATCACTGACTCGGTTTTGTGGATAATTATAGGTTCTAATTCTTCCACTTCGATCACCAGTTCCCACTTGTTCTTTTCTGTCTGCACCCTCTTTTTGCTGTTTTTCTTGCATTTCAAGGTCATAAAGTCGAGCTTTTAAAACTTTCATCGCTTTTTCTTTATTTTTGTGCTGAGACTTTTGGTCTTGGTTGGTAACGACGATTCCAGAAGGTAAGTGAGTAATTCTTACTGCACTGTCTGTGGTGTTTACAGATTGACCACCACACCCACTGGAACGCATTACATCTATTTTTAAATCATTTGGGTTAATTTCAATTTCGACGTCATCTACTTCTGGCATTACTGCTACAGTGATAGCTGATGTATGAACTCTTCCTTGTGATTCAGTTGCTGGAACTCTTTGTACTCTGTGTGTTCCACCTTCGTATTTAAGTCGGCTATAAACTTGCTCACCTTTTATAAGAAAAACAAGCTCTTTATATCCACCAGCTTCACTCTCACTTGAGCTCATTACTTCAACTTTCCAGCCTTTTAACTCTGCATATCTTAAGTAACCTCTAAAGAGATCACCTACGAAAATAGCAGCTTCATCTCCCCCCGTACCAGCTCGCAATTCTAAATAGATGTTTTTGTCATCATTTGGGTCTTTTGGCACAAGTAGAATTTTAATGTGTTCTTCAAGTTCTACTTTTTTGGGTTCAAGTTCTTTTAGTTCTTCTTTTGCAAGTTCACCTAACTCATTATCATCAAGCAACATTCTGTTCTCTTCAATATCCCCAAGAACTTTTAAGTACTCTTTTGTAGCAGTAACAATCGGTTCTAGGTTTGACTGTTCTCTTGAAAGATCAGTCATTCTTTTAATGTCGCTGGTAATGTTAGGCGAAATCAACAATTCATTGATTTCATTATAGCGGTCAAGAAAAGGCTGTAGTTTATCTTGTAACATTCTTTTTCTTAATTCAACACTGTTTTAATTGGTTTAAAGCAATTATAGAGCGTTAACCTTAACTTGTAATCTGCTTACTTTTCTAGAAGCATTACCTTTTTTTAAGATACCTTTAGACACACAGTGGTGTAGGTATTTGTTTGCTGTTTTAACAGCTTCAACTGCTTTTTCTTTATCAGCAGCATCAACCGCAGCTAAAACATCTTTTGTGATGTTTTTAATTCTTGTTTTATAGAATCTGTTTCTTTCAGTTCTAATTTTCGTTTGTCTCGCTCTCTTTTCAGCAGATTTGTGATTTGCCATTTGTGTTTAACCTCTTTGTAAAAAATTTAAGGGTAGAATAATACAGAATATATCTTTAAATGAAGTTTAAACTTAGGAAGTTGTTAATGAAACTATTTGGAACAGACGGTGTTAGAGGGCAAGCTGGTGATTTTTTGGATGCTATGACAGCAATGAAATTGGCAATGGCAGCGGGAATATTTTTCAGAAAACAGTCATACACAAACAAGATTTTAGTAGGCAAAGATACAAGACGAAGTGGCTATATGATTGAGAATGCCATTGTAAGTGGTTTGACTGCGGTTGGTTATAATGTGATACAAATTGGGCCAATGCCAACTCCTGCAATTGCATATTTGACAGAAAGCATGCGATGCGATGCTGGAATTATGTTGAGTGCTTCTCACAACCCTTTTGATGACAATGGGATTAAGTTTTTTAATCATAATGGAGATAAACTGGGCACTTCTTGTGAAGAGGAGATTGAGAAAATCTTTTTTAATGAAGAGTTACTGAGAAGTTCTCAAGTTACAGGTAAAGAGATTGGGGCATCAAAAAGAATTGATGATGTCATTGGACGATATATCGTTTCTATTAAGAGCTCTTTTCCCAAAGAGCTCTCTTTAAATGGGTTAAGAATTGTTTTAGATTGTGCCAATGGTGCTGCATATAAAGTGGGACCAACCATTTTAGAAGAGTTGGGTGCTGAAGTCATTGTTATTAACAATAAACCAAACGGTTATAATATCAACGACGATTGTGGTGCACTGCATCCAAAAAATGTGGGGAAAGTAGTGGTTGATGTTCGAGCAGACATTGGAATCGCCCTTGATGGAGACGCAGACAGATTGGTAGTTGTAGATGAAAAAGGTCAAGTCGTACATGGCGATAAACTCATTGGGGTATTGTGTGTTTATTTGCAAGAACAAAAACTTTTAAAAGGGAAAACGTGTGTTGCTACAGTGATGAGCAATAAAGCCTTAGAGGACTATTTAGCCAGTTTTGAACTCAAACTCAATCGAACCGATGTGGGAGATAAACATGTTCTGATGGAGATGAAAGATAACAATTTAAACTTTGGTGGGGAACAAAGTGGGCATATTATTTTTGGTGATGTTGCTAAAACAGGAGATGGTTTGGCTTCAGCCTTACAAGTTTTGGCATTGGTGATTAAAAGTGGAAAACCTGCCAGTGAAGTGTTAAATGCTTTTGAACTTTATCCTCAATTATTGGTGAATTTAAGTGTGACTAAAAAAGTTCCTGTAGATGAGATTGAAGGGTTGGAAGAAAAACTTCAAGTCATCAGAAAAAATGGAATGAGAGATTTGATTCGTTACTCTGGAACGGAGAATAAAATACGACTTTTACTTGAAGGTAAAAATGAAAAAGAAGTTAAAGTTGCTATGGACGATTTAGTAGATTTTTTTCAAAGTAAATTATGAAAAATATAAAAGTTGTTACTCTGTTTGTGACACTTTTGCTTATTGACCAATACATCAAAGCACTTTTTGTAGCTGGATTTGGTTGGGAAAGCAGTTGTATCTCTTTGGTCTTGACATACAATTATGGTGTTGCTTTTTCTATGTTTGCATCTCTTGCACACTATTTAAAATATATACAAATTGCCCTATTGTTCATGGGGGTCATGTATCTTTATTGGAATAAAAATGTGTATAATTATTATGCCTTTGCTGTTGCCATATTGTATGCAGGGGGTATTGGAAATATCATTGACCGATTTGTGCATGGTGGTGTGGTTGATTATGTCTATTGGCATTGTGGTTTTGATTTTGCCATTTTTAATTTTGCAGATGTGATGATTGATTTGGCAGTGGTATGGATACTTTGGTTACAGTATCAAGCATCAAAAATTGCAAAAGAAGAAAAGTGAAATTTGGGGACTTAAATTATTTTTGGATATAATCGCAAAAATCAGTTAAAAAATTAATAATATAGGTAAAAAATTATGGGACAAACGATAACAGAAAAAATATTCAGTGAACACGTAGGACGTGAAGTTTATGCGGGTGAAATTGTAAGAAGTCCAATTGATATGGTCATTGGGAATGATATTACTACACCCATTTCAATTAAAGCATTTGAAGAGGGTGGTTTTGAAAAACTTGCCAATCCAGAAGGGTTTGCCATTGTATTGGATCACTTTATTCCAGCTAAAGATATTGCCAGTGCAAATCAAGCAAAAATTTCAAGAGACTTTGCATACAAACATAATTTAAAATATTTCTTTGATGAAAAAGATATGGGAATTGAACATGCACTTTTACCTGAAAAAGGGTTGGTATTACCAGGAGATGTTATTATTGGTGCAGATTCGCATACTTGTACACATGGAGCATTAGGTGCATTTAGTACAGGAATGGGAAGTACGGATATCTCTTTTGGAATGATTACAGGGGGAAACTGGTTTAAAGTGCCTGAATCTATTAAAGTGGTATTTAACGGTAAACCAAAAGAGTATGTTACGGGGAAAGATTTAATTTTAGAAATTATCAGAATCTTAGGTGTTGATGGTGCTTTATATAAAACATTAGAGTTTACTGGTGATACCATTCAATACTTAAGCATGGACGATCGATTCTCTTTATGTAATATGGCGATTGAAGCTGGGGCAAAAAATGGAATTGTGGCATACGATGAAATTACCAAAGAGTTTTTAGACTCAAGAGAGAGTTTACGAGCAGAACCTAAAATTCATTACAGTGATGATGATGCAAATTATTGCCAAGAAATTGTTGTGGATGTAG
The DNA here is from genome assembly GCF_048571275.1 of Marinarcus sediminis (SeqCode). Classification (GTDB taxonomy): domain Bacteria; phylum Campylobacterota; class Campylobacteria; order Campylobacterales; family Arcobacteraceae; genus Marinarcus; species Marinarcus sediminis. Next base: position 614,990 of record NZ_CP182357.1, on the reverse strand, counting down.
CCTCTTTAGAACCGGTGATTGCATACCCATTTTTACCTTCAAATGGTCATCCTGTGTCACAAGCAGTAGCAGATGAAATCAGAGTTGACCAAGTATTCATTGGAAGTTGTACGAATGGTCGATTGAGTGATTTTAAAGTGGCGGCTGAAATTTTAAAGGGTAAAAAAGTGGCACGACACGTGAGACTTATTTTGACACCAGGTACTCAAAAAATTTTAAGAGACGCAACAAAAGCGGGTTATATTGATACCTTAGTAGATGCAGGAGCAGTGGTATCTAATCCTACATGTGGTGCATGTTTAGGTGGATATATGGGGATTTTAGGTGATGATGAGGTGTGTATTTCTACAACCAACAGAAACTTTGTTGGAAGAATGGGAAGCCGAAGTTCAAAAATATATTTGGCCAACTCAGCCGTTGCAGCCGCAAGTGCTATTTCTGGATACATTACAGACCCAAGAGCGCTCTAAATATATGAGTAGGCAGTGAAAAAAGATTCAGCCCAACTGCTTTTTAATACAATCCCCATCGTTATTTTGTGCGGTGGAAAAAGTTCACGAATGAAAGAAGACAAAGTACTTCTTCCATTCGGAAACGACACTACTCTTATTGAATTCCAATACAAGAAATATCAAAAAATATTTAAAAATGTCTACATCTCTTCAAAAAATCATACATTTAATTTTATGTATAAGAGAAGTAATAATATAATTTATGATTATACTTCTGCAATCTCTTCTCCTTTGATTGCGTTAAAAACGATTTTAGAAAAAATTGAAACTCCAAAGGCAGTTATTATTCCTGTGGATACTCCTTTTATCTCTTCTCAAACACTCAAAACACTTATTGAAGAATCTGAGAACTATGATATTACTGTCGCTAGAAGCAAAAGTGGGACACATAATTTATGTGGTGTTTTTTCTAAATCGGTTTTAGAAGACCTTGATAAAATGATCGATTTAAACATACATAAAATTGCTTATCTTTTAAAACAATCAAATACAAAAGAGATCTTTTTTGAAAATGAAGATGAATTTTTAAATATGAATACCCCTACAGATTATGAAAAAGCACTCGAGAAAATAAATTTTTTTAGGCAATAAAAGAGTAAGTGTGTATATAAGTTATAGTTATAATAAAAATAAACCTGTTAAGAAATTTTTAAGTTTAATATTATGAAATTTAAGATAATCTACGCATATATTTAAACGTAAAGGAATTCAAATGATGAACAAAGATCTAAAAGACTCTTTAGAACTTCTAGATAATGAGTTAAAAAAACAAGGTATTTCAAGAAGAGATGCTTTAAAAATAGCAGGATTAAGTTCAGCATCATTTCTAATGGGTGGAACAGAACTTGAAGCTTCGACAACACTACAAGCAAGTGATGTGAAAGCTAAAATTGTAATTGTTGGAGGGGGACTTGCAGGTATGTCTACAGCTGCAAGACTGACAAATACATTATCGAATCCAGATATTACAGTAATTGAGCCAAATCCTCAATCTGTATCATATCAACCAGGAAATACGTTAATTGCATCTGGAATTTATACCAAAGATGATGTAATGTATAACACAAAAGATTTTACGCCAAATGGTGTAAAAGTTATTCAAGACATAGCTGTCGAGTTTGACCCAGACAATAATCAACTTACAACAAAAAAAGGTGAAGTGGTTACGTATGATTTCTTAATCATTGCAGCAGGTTTAAAATTGAATTTTGCTGCCATTAAAGGTTTGGAAGAAGCGGGAGAAGCTTATACTGCAGGTGATGCATCTGAAGTATTAAAAGTGTTTGGTGATTCAGGTGTAAGTTCTATTTATATGATGGATGGAGCAGTTGCTACTTGGCAAAATATGCAAAAATTTGTGGCAGAAGCAAAATCAGGTAAACAAGTTAAAGGTGTATTTACACACCCAAATACTGCCATTAAATGTGGTGGAGCTCCTAAAAAAATCATGTATTTAACAAATGCAAGATTGAATGAAGCAGGTGCGAGAGCCAATGCTGAATTAACGTTCTATCCAAATGGAGGAACGATGTTTGGTGTTCCTGAATATCATGAAGCCATTGTAAAACAGTTTCAAGCAAGAGATATGAAATGGAATTATAACCACAATTTAACTGGGGTTGATTTAGAGAAAAAAATTGCAACATTTGATCACCATTGGAAAGAAAAAGGTGAATATGATAAAGATTTAGAAGAGTTTTCAATGGTAACAAAAAATGAGAATGTTGAAGTACCATTTGACTTCTTACACATTACTCCTCCAATGAAAGCGCCAGATGAAATTGGTAATTCGCCATTGGGTTCATCAAAAGGGTATGTACCTGTTAATAAAGAGACACTGCAACACGTTAAATACAGCAACGTATTCTCTTTAGGAGACATTGCAGCTGTTCCTATGGGTAAAACAGGTGGAAGTGTTAGAAAACAATATAAAGTCGCTGTAGACAATATTGTAGCTGCGATGGAAGCAAAACCATTAACGGCTAAATACGCTGGATATACGGTATGTCCACTTATTACTGATATTGGTAAAGTTATGTTGGCTGAGTTTAACTGGACTAAAAAACCTACACCATCTTTTCCATTAGATCCAACTCAAGAGAGATATATTTGGTGGTTAATGAAAGTCTATATGTTAAGACCAATGACAATGTATGGAATGCTTTCTGGTAAAGCATAATTAAAAGTTAACGTTTGACTTTATTGCCTCAAGGTAACACTTGGGGCTTTTTTATTTGGAACAGATATGAAAAAAGAGTTATGGGTATTTGTGAGTATTTTTTTGGTGTTAAGTTTGGGCATGCATTACAAAGAGTGGTTAACGTCCCCTTTCGAACATATTGTGCATTTAAAAAGTTCAGGAGCTTATGGAATTGGAGCAATTCATCCTTTGATATTTACTCTAATAGTATATTTGATAATAGGCTTACCCAGAGGAATAGTAAAATTGATTAAAAAAAAGGGTTGAAGGAGACTTCAACCCTTTTTTAATTTGCAAATTTAAAATTATTTAGTTAATGCAGCTTTTGCAACTGCTACAAGAGCAGTAAATGCAGCAGAATCATTCATCGCCATATCAGCTAAAATTTTTCTGTCTAATTCAATCGCAGATAATTTTAAACCATTCATGAATCTTGAATAGTTAATATCATTTAATCTACAAGCGGCATTGATTCTTACAATCCAAAGCTTTCTGATATCTCTTTTTTTCTGTCTTCTGTCTCTATAAGCATACACTAAAGAGTGTTCTAATTGTTCTTTCGCTTTTCTAAAGTGTTTTCTTCTACCACTAAAAAAACCTCTAGCAGCTTTTAATACTTTTTTGTGTCTTCTTCTTCTAACTACACCAGTTTTAACTCTAGGCATTCTATCTTTCCTTTACCGTATATTGTTTCAATAATAGGTGTCGACTTTCATCGAACTTGTCCATTGTTTAGATGGAGGGACATGTAACTATAAAAATTTATAGATTACGCTTGGTTTAACATTCTTTTAACTCTTGCAACATCTACTGCAGCAATTGTTTGAGGTTTTCTAAGATTTCTTTTTCTTTTTGTAGTCATCTTAGTTAAAATGTGGCTTCTAAAAGCTGATCCTCTTTTAATAGAACCATTTTTTTTCACTTTAAATCTTTTTAAAGCTCCACTATTAGATTTCATTTTTGGCATTTGGATTCCTCCTTTTAAATTTGCAATTTCCTTAAAATATAGAAAAAGTTCGCAATAATACTTAATTTAAGCTTTAATTTTGGTTAAGTGTAAGGAGTATTGGAGCAGCCTGTAAATTTATTTACAGGCTTTAAAAGTGTGTCAGTTTTTTCTTTCTTCTTTTTTAGGAAGTGCCATCATATTGACATATCGTCCTTCAAGTTTTGGAGGCTTATCCATAACAGCAATATCTTCAACCATTGGCCAAATTTTGAGTAATACTTCTATACCAGCTTCAGGATGTGCCATCTCTCTACCTTTTAAAAATACTCTAAATTTTACATGGTTCCCTTCTTCAAGAAATTCTCTGGCATGTTTAACTTTATAGTTAATATCATTTTCAGCAATTTTAACAGAAAGTTTAATCTCTTTAATCACGATAACTTTTTGTTTTTTCTTTGCCTCTTTTTTCTTTTTTTCTAATTGGTATTTAAATTTACCGTAGTTCATAATTTTTGCAACAGGAGGTTGAGCATCTGGAGCTATTAGAACTAAATCTAAACCTAAATCTTCTGCCAGTTGCAATGCATCTCTTGTTGGAATGATGCCATAGTTCGTACCATCATCATTCATACACCTTACTTCTTTTGCAGTAATTTCTTCGTTCATTATTGCATCATCTTTTTTTGTTTGTTTACTCAAACTTCGCTCCCACTTTTAATTTCTTTTAATAGAGTTAAAAACTCATCCTTGCTCATATCACTTTGTTCTCTTGTTCTTCTGTTTCTTAAGGCGACTTTTTGGTGTTCAACTTCTTCATCACCAATAACAACAATCATTGGAACTCGTTGTTTTTCAGCTGTTCGGACTCTTTTATTTAAACTTTCATTTTTATCAAATATTTTAGAATCAATTTCTAATTGCAACAACTCTTTTTGTAACTCATGTGCATACGCCTCATGCGCTGGTGCAATTGGTATAAAAATGACTTGAGTTGGCGCAATGATAAATGGAAATTCTCCTCCACAATGCTCTGTCAAAATTCCAATAAATCGTTCAAATGAACCTAAGATAGCTCTGTGAATCATCACAGGTTGCTCTTTATTTCCCTCTTCATTGATATATTCTGCTTGGAATCGTGATGGCAAGTTCATATCCACTTGCACCGTTCCACACTGCCATTTTCTTCCAATAGCATCCAAAATCTTAATGTCGATTTTTGGACCATAAAATGCTCCTCCACCTTCATCAATTCCATATTCGATGTTATTTTCATCCAAAGCATTCATGATACCTTGTGTTGTTTTTTCCCAGAATATATCATCACCAATGGCTTTTTCTGGTTTTGTTGAGACTTCAATTTCATATTTAAAATCAAACATTTTCATAATAGCATCAACAAATTCAAGCACTTCAAAGATAACCTCTTTGATTTGATCTTGAGTACAAAAAATATGAGAATCATCTTGAGTAAACTCTCGAACTCTAAAGAGCCCATGCATTACTCCCGATTTTTCATGTCTGTGTACAACCCCATACTCAAAAAGTTTCAATGGCAAGTCTTTATACGAAACCAATTTATTTTTAAAGATTTGAATATGACCCACACAGTTCATAGGTTTAATCCCATACTCTTGTTCGTCAATGGTTGTAAAATACATGTTCTCTTTATAGTTGGCGTAGTGACCAGAAATTTTCCACATTTCAGCTTTTAAAATTTCAGGCCCACGTACAGGCTCATATCCTCTGATTCGGTGAGCTTTGTATAAGAGGTGTTCCAATTTACTTCTTAATCTTGCACCATTGGGTAACCAAAGAGGCAATCCTGCACCTACATCATCGCTGAATGTAAAGAGTTCCAGTTCAGTTCCCAGTTTTCTGTGGTCTCTTTTTTTAGCTTCCTCTAACATGGTGACATAGTTATTGAGTTCAGCTTTGTCAAAAAAAGCAATACCATAGATTCGAGTAATCATCTCATTGGCTTCATTCCCACCTACATATGCACCCGCAATTCTGGTGAGTTTAAAGGTTCGTACCATTCTGGTATTGGGCACGTGAGGTCCACGACAAAGGTCTTCGAAATCGCCTTGTTTGTAAATTGTTAATGAATCAGAGACTATGTTTTTTAAAACAGCTTGTTTTAATTCATCACCTGCAAATTTCTCTTCAATCTCTTTTCTTGAGTATTCACGTCTTTCAATCGGAAGTTTTAACGCTGCTAGCTCTTTCATCTTTTTTTCGATTTTTGGTAAATCTTCATCATTGAGTTTTGAATTGATTTTAAAATCGTAATAAAACCCTTCTTTAATCACAGGGCCGACAAAAAATTTAGCTTCCGGATACAGTTCTTTGATTGCTTGTGCCATCAAGTGAGCACATGAGTGTCTTAAGATTTCTAAAGCTTCTTTTGAGTTATCTGCTTTGATTTCCTCGCCTTTAATGTTTAAGGCTTCTGCAGTTTGAAGGTCGTATATTTGACCCTCTTTCAATACACCAATTGGTTCCAATAAGTTCCTTTCTTATATTTTTATGCAATGTTTATATGCAAACTTTTTATAATTTAGCAATATTTTAGCTTAATAAGACTTAAAAGTTTGTGGTGTAATAATAAATTGGTTACAATGGCTTATGATTTTAAATATATCAAAAATAAAAACAGAAGCTTTGTTGCTTTTTTGCAGAGACATTATTAACAGTTATAAAGATTCAGAAATGGAATTGTTTCATGTTGAAAGTGAGCTTGATGAACATATTAATAAGATAACCATAGAGATATTAACACAAATAAATTATGTGACCAAGCCCTCAGAATTTTATCTTCGAGACAATCCCAACAGTTCAACTAAAGCCATTTTAAATGCATACAACTATTTGAACAACGCCTTAAATAAAACATTGGAAACACACAAAGCATTTAATCCAGCCATGCTCTATTTTTCACTTTTAGCAACATGGTTTGCAGAATTGCAAAAAGAGTCAAAATCTAAAGAGTATATCTATTTTATCATCTATCCTTATGCCAATGTTTATGACAAAATGTTGGTTAATATCAAAAATCAAGAGTTTAAAGCGTTAAATATATCGATGATAAATGTAGCAGAGAAGATTATTGTAGGATTCAATCAATATCCATTGATGAAATAGAAAAAGCATAACGCTTTTTCTATTTAGAACTATATTAGAATCGGTATCTGATATACCCTGTGATGTTTTGTGCTTCTTTAACTGCATTCCCAGCTGCTGCAGAACTTGTATCCATTGGTGCACCAAAATCACCAAAGAATCCATTACTTCCAGTGTAGTCGTAATCAATTTTTGTAAATCTGACAGATGCACTTAATGCAGAGGTTAAATTTTTGTTATAGTAAGCTTCAATGGCTGTACCACGAGCGGCTAATTTAGAACCAATCATAGAGTCTTCACCATATGTGAAACTTCTCCAATATTTACTTCCTTTATTCCATTCAAGACCAAATCTACCATCATCAGTAAACCCATCAGGAACATTGATACCAACCCAATAAGAGTGACCTCTCTCTTTATCAGTACTTCCAAGCATTCCTAATGCATTTGGATCTGTTTCACTCATTGCATACGATGCAAAAAAGATGGAGTTATCTAAATAATCCGATATTCCATCCCCAATTCCATCGGCTTTAAACATGATGTTAGCTAAGGTTAAACCACCAAAATCTGTAAAGTTTGCACTGTCTGGACTACCAAATGGTGCTACTCTATCTTCATATCCAATTAAGTTCCATGCTTTGGCATAGTTTGTATGAACCGAATATTGTCCGTTGTCATAAGGAACAAAGATAAATCCAAGCAAATCAACGTTTGAAGTTGTGGTTGATTTTGCATAATCGTAACCTTGATTGTCAAATCGTAGTCGTGCGTTGGTTAAGCCTCTTCCTGCACAGAATTTAAGCCACATTCCTTCAACACCTGTGATTTTATCAAGATTAAATCGAACACTTGCTCCATCAAACTCAACATTTACAGTATGTGATAGAGGTGATTTTCTTTGTTGATCAACTCTTAAGTTAATACCCAACCCATCTGTTGAAGGACGTCGTCCAATTGATGCTGTCCATGAAACATCTTTGTTCCCTAAAAATGAGTCATTCATATAGAGCCAATATGCCTCTTTGACATTTAACGCATTGTCATTTCCTGCAGCTTCATTGGTAATCCAATCAAACTGAGAATTTCCAACACTATTTACATCTTCTCCAAAGAGTTTATTGTAAGAAAGTGTTCCATAGAAAAGTGAATTTTCATCTGCTTGATACTTCATCCCTAACCAAAGTCTATTTGACAGAACTGAAGAATTTTTAAGTTTAGTACCATTTCCTAATTTGTAAGTGATACTGTCCATTTGTGTTCTAAAATCAACATCCCACTTGATATTATCACCTGCATCATGTGCTTTGACCAAATCAACTTTTTGCGCGTTTTTTTTCACACTTTTTTCAACTGTAACAATTTTTTTGTCTTGTTGATTAAGTTGTGCTTCTAATTTTGCAATTTGGGCTTTTAATGCCTCAAGTTGCGCCATCACATCATCATTAGCAACTGAAGTTGTAGCGATTGCTGCTACTGCTGACAGTGCTATTAAACTCTTTTTAAACATAACTCTCCTTTATGATTACCTATTTTAATTATACGATGCTTCGTTTTAATTACATCTTAATATACTATTAAGATTTATTATAATAAATATAATAAAAAAAAAGGTGGCAGTAAGTTACTGCCACCTTTTAGTAGTGTTTTTTATGAATTAACAAGAAGGAACAACACCTGAATCATTTGCATATTCATACGCAAAGTCATAAATATCTTCTTGCCATGACTTTTTGATATCTCCTGCTTTTACCTCTGGACAAATTTTGATAATTTCTTCTTCAAATTTTCCACCATCTTTAAGTGCTTTCCAATCATCTTGTGAATGAGATCTAGCAAATTCTGCACCTGTCATTCCACAAGTACTTTTTAATTTTTTTGCAAAAAGTTTTTGACCTTTAACAACATCAGCAGAAGCTGTAGTTGCAGCAATACCAGCTACAAGTGCACCTGCTAAAACGATTTTTAATAATTTCGACATAATTATTCCCCTAAAATATAAATTCAGCTACAATTATAGCATAGGAATATAAAAGCACTCTGAAAAAAATACTATAAAAATATAAAAAAAACTTATATTATAATTTTGAATAGATGATATAAGTTTTAAAATTATCTAAAAAAATAGCAAGTGAAACATAATGAAATATTATATATTAAAAGCAATTGTTGATTATTTACAAGAACATTGTACGGCAGTAAAATTGATTAAAAGAGTTGACAATAATACCATTATTATTGAGTTTAACAACAAAAACAGCATCTATTTTGATCTCTCTAAAAGCAACGCGTTAATTTACAAAAAAGAGGATACTTTTAATACAAAAAAAGATTATAACGCCCCTTTTGATGTTGTGTTACAAAAAAGATTTTACAATTCTAAAATTGAAAATATTTCTCTGCTCAATGATGATAAAGTCATTTGTATTGAAGTATTGAGTCAATCTTCATATAAATCACTCAAAACAAAACTGCAGTTAGAATTTACAGGGAAATACACCAATATCATTATAACCGATGAAAAGAGTGTTGTTTTAGAAGCGTTAAGACATATTGATGAATATTCATCCAGTCGAGTCGTAAAAGTGGGAATGTTATTATCTGCTATACCAAAACCCGATTTTATTCCAAAAATGGAAAACATTGAGAATATTGAAGCATATCTTTATGGGGTGTATGAAAAAAAAGAGCAGCAAGAGCTGGATGTCTTAAAAAAATTAAAACGTTCACAAATAACAAAACAGTTGCAAAAAATTGAAAATTTGTTGAACGGTTTGGCACAACAAGAAGAGTTGGAACTTGAGTCACAAGAGTTTTACAATAAAGCCAATTTGATTTTAAGTAATATGCATAACATTAAACCGTATCAATCGTTCATTGAAGTTTTTGATTTTGAAGGAAATGTCATCAAAATGGCGTTAGATTTAAAATACCCCACGCCATCGGGTTTTGCTAATCATCTGTTTGCTAAAGCAAAAAAAGCAAAACAAAAAGCAAAAAAACTCTATCTAGAGCGAGATAATTTAGAGCAAAAAGCACAGTTTTTAAAACGCATGCTGAGTCAAATAGAAGAGGCAAAAAGTATTGATGAGATAGAATTTCTTTTTCCTAAAAAAGAGAGAAATCAAACCAAAACCAAAAAACAAGAGCCCTATGAAAGCTTTTTCTTTCAAGGGTATAAAATACTTTTAGGAACAAGTGAACGAGAAAATGTTCATCTGCTTCAAAATTCAAAAGCCAGTGACTTTTGGTTTCATTTAAAAGAGAGACCCTCTTCTCATGTCATTGTTCAAAACAGTAAAAAAACAATACCCGATGAGGTCATAGAAAAAGCCGCAAAAATTTGTGCGCAATTTTCAGTTGATTTTGAAGGAAACTATTTGGTTGATTATACACAACGAAGAAATGTGAAGATTCAGTCAGGTGCGAATGTTTTGTACAATCCCTACAGTACTGTCACAGTTAAGGTATAAATTAAGAAAAAACAAACCATCTCTTGGGTATTATTATTTTTAATTTTAAAAACAAAGGGGAAAAATGAAAACGTTATTAAAAAGTTTAGGAGCCTTAGTGCTAGTTGGATTGGTATTAACTGGATGTAGAGTTGCATCGATTTACAATGTTCAAAAAGATCCAATCAGTGTTAAACTCTCTGATGATAAAATTTTTAATGCAATCAAAAGAGCAGGTTATTCAAAAGGTTGGATAGTAACTAAAGTTAAACCGGGTTTAGCAGAAGCAAAAATTACTCTCAGAGAACATTTTGCTGTGGTTGATATTGCGTATACAGAAAAAGATTTTTCAATTACGTATAAAAACAGTATGAATTTAAAATATGATCCTACTAAAGGAACAATTCATCAAAATTATAACGGTTGGGTTAAAAATTTAGAAACAGCAATTAATCTTGAATTGTCTATGCTATAACTTGTTGTTTGAGCAAATATAATATTGAAAAAAGTTTTAATTGTCAGTTATTCTCAATCGGGTCAACTCAATGAAGTGATTGCTTCATTGAGTTCTCCTCTTGCAGCAGATAAGCATATCCAAATTATTCATCACATAATAACACCCAAAAAAGCGTATCCTTTTCCATGGAGTTTTATGACATTTATGGACTGTTTTCCAGAGTCTGTCTATTTAGACCCTTGTGAAATTGAAGCCATTGATGAAGATGACAATGAATATGATTTAATCATATTGGCGTATCAAGTGTGGTTTTTGTCCCCCTCTTTGCCTATAACGGCATTTTTAAAAAGTGCGTATGCCAAAGAGAAATTAAAAAACAAACCCGTTATTACTGTTATTGGTTGCAGAAATATGTGGGTGATGGCACAAGAAAAAGTCAAAGTATTATTAAATGATATGGGTGCAAAATTAATTGACAATATTGTTTTAATCGATCAAGGCAACTCTTTTGCCACATTTGTAACGACTCCACGATGGTTGCTTACGGGAAACAAAGAGAGTCTTTGGGGAATTTTCCCCAAAGCGGGGATTCATCCCGATGAAATTAAAAATGCATCGCGTTTTGGGCATGCCATTAAAGCCGGATTACAAAACAATGATGAAAAAAACTTTAACTCCATGTGTCATGGATTAAAAGCGGTGAATGTGAACCAAAAATTCATTAAGAGTGAACAAATCGGTACAAAGAGTTTTATGATTTGGGGAAAATTAATACGAAATCTTGGTCCTCAAGGCAGTGCAAAACGAAAGCCCGTGCTGGTGTTATATACGGTTTTTTTAATCTTTATGATTGTAACAGTGGTGCCGATTAATATGGTAATTCAATATATAATAAGACAAATCAATAAAGAGAAAGTTTTGCAAGAAAAAGAGTTGTATGAATTGCCCTCTGGCAGTAAAGATACTCGGATGAAGGATTTTTTAGAAAAATGAGCAGTGTTTATATTAACGATATACAAAAGTTTATGCCCAATGAACCCGTATTTAATGATGAAATTGAAGAGTATTTGGGCTGTATAGCAGGCAAAAAATCTAAGGTTAAAAACATTGTTTTGCGAAGCAATGGCATACAAAGAAGGTTTTATGTTTTAGAAAAAGGGACTCAAAAACCACTGTTTACCAATGCCCAACTCTGTTCCAATGCAATTAAAAAGTTAGAAAAGGAAGATTTTTCTTTAAAAGACATAGAGTGTTTGGCCTGTGGAACGACTTCTCCTGATCAATTAATGCCAGGACACACCCTTATGGTTCAAGGAGAATTGGGCATCAGTTCTATTGAGACTGTGTCGGCTTCTGGAATTTGTTTAAGTGGAGTAAATGCTTTAAAATATGTCTATTATGGTATCAAATCAGGAGAAATATCAAAAGCAGTATCGTGTGGTTCTGAAGCTTCCTCACCAATTTTAAGTGCAAAAAATTTTACAGAAGAATCCATTATTAAATTAGATGAGTTAGAAAAAAACAGCAGCATTGCATTTGAAAAAGATTTCTTACGATGGATGTTATCTGATGGTGCAGGTGCCATGAGAGTAGAAAACCAACCCAATAAAGATAAAATATCTCTGAAAATTGAGTTTATTGATATGCTCTCATATGCGGGTGAAATGCCCGTTTGTATGTACAGTGGTCTAAAAGTTTTTGAAGACAATAGTGTGCAATCTTGGCGAGCTTATGAGCAAAAAGATGTGATGCAAGACTCTTTATTGAGTGTACAACAAAATGTCAAACTTCTAAATGAAAATATTGTTGAATATACCGTGGTAAAACCTTTAAAAGAGATTTTAGAAAAAAGAGATCTTAAAAGCAGTGACTACAACTACTTTTTGCCTCATTTCTCTTCGATGTATTTTAAAGATAAACTCTATGAGGGCCTAAAAAAAGCAAATTTTGAAATCCCTTATGAAAAATGGTTTACCAATTTAACACAATTTGGTAACACAGGAAGTGCTTCTATTTATATTATTCTTGAAGAGTTATTTCATTCAAACAAGTTAGTTAAAGGCGATAAGATTCTCTGTTATATCCCAGAAAGTGGGCGTTTTTCAACGGCTTTTATCTCTCTTGAAGTGGTTTAAATGAATAAAATAGAAGTTCCTCAAGAAGAGAACAGCACTTTAAATGGACAAAAAAAAGTGATGTATGTTTCAAGTGAGGGGGGAGCGTTTCAACGCGTGAATTATGCCAGTAGCATAGAAGAGTTTGCAACAAAAACTGCCGTTGAAGAGTTTGAAACATTGGCCAAAGAGAGCCTTGAAAATATAAAAAAAGGCACGGCTTCTCCCATAGAGTATTTTATGTATAAAAACCGAATGGATTTGCCGACACTTTCAAGTGTGGTAGGGATGTTCTCTTTTAGAGTAAAACGGCATTTAAAAATGAAGAACTTCACAAAATTGAATCGTAAACTTTTGGAAAAATACGCAGTTGCCTTTGGCATAACCTATGAAGAATTAAAGGATTTTGAAATATGAGTACACCATTTAAACACGCTCAATTTGCCCATTGTGAAAGTGGTGTGATTTCTACATTGCTGACAAATTATGGATTAAAATTAAGTGAACCCATGGCTTTTGGAATAACCAGTTCACTTTCATTTGTCTATCTTCCTATTGTTAAAATAAGCAATATGCCACTTGTTGCATACCGAGAACTTCCTAAGAACATTGTGAATAAAATCTCAAAAGTTTTGGGCATAGAGATGGTCAAAAAGAAGTATAAATCTCAAGAAGAAGCCAATGAAGATTTAACCAATTTTGTGAAAAACAATCAACTCGTTGGACTCCAAACATCGGTTTTTTATCTGCCTTATTTTCCTAAAGATATGCAGTTTCATTTTAATGCACATAACTTGTTGGTTTATGCAAAACAAGGAAGTGATTATTGCATTTCAGACCCTGTTTTTGAAGAGGTTGTTTTGTGCAATGAAGAGAAATTGACCCAAGCAAGATTTGCCAAAGGTGCCTTTGCACCAAAAGGGTTTTTATACTACCCTAAAAGTATTCCCAATGAGATTGATTTTTCAAAAATCATAAAAAAAGCCATCGTTAAAAATGCCAAATCTATGCTCACCCCTTTCCCTTTTGCTGGAATTAAAGGGATGAAACGATTGGCCAAAAAGATTGCTTCTTTAAAACTGGATAACAATCAAAGATACCTTAAAAATTTTTTAACACACATTGTGCGAATGCAAGAAGAGATAGGAACAGGTGGCGGGGGATTCCGTTTTTTATATGCTGCATTTTTGCAAGAAGCAAAAGTGTATGACTTGGATAATGAGATTTTAGAAGAGGCCTCCTCTTTATTTATACAATCAGGAAATACACTCAGAGAGTTTGCTCTGTATTGTGTTGAATCAAGCAAAAAACTGGATAAATTTGATGCTAATAAAATCGCAGATAAATTGTTGGAAGCAGCGCAATTTGAAGAAAAAGCGTGCAGATTATTAAAACAGATATAAGAATTATTTGCTTAGCTTGATAACCATATATTTGCCTTGATTGTCTTTTGCAATATGAATTAATTTGCCTTTATAATTAAGAAGTTCTATTACTTTTAATATCCCCTCTGTGCCATAAAAAGAGTCGAGTTGCATCAACGTATTCTCTTTTAATAAGTCTTTTAATGCTTCATCTTGAGTAGCGAATTGATTGAGTGTGATATGGGCATTGCAAAACATCTCTTTTTCTAAGTTTTGAAGGTTGGCATACTCATTGATTTCATCAATATGGGCTATGGCATTCTCTTTGTGGCGATTGGCATAAATCCAACAGCTTCCATCTTTTGACTCTTGGTTTAAAATGTTATCAATGTATAAGTTCGCATTTTCTATGCTACTGACCGATTCATCGATTCCACCAATTAACACATCTTCAACCTCTTTTATATCCAAATCAAATTTTGCAAGCTGTAAAGCTTTTTCTCCTGAACAATTTTTGGCCGTTAATACCATGTTTTTACCAGAGGCTTGGAGTGCTTTTGAGACATAAAAACCGACATTATTGGTATTAATATTTAAAAAATCAAAAGGCATAATCATAGGGGTTTCTTCAGAAGAGGAATTTAAAATATTATCCAATTCAAGAACAGAACCATATTCTGTAGCAACATAAATGCCCGTATTTGAACTTAAGGTAATCTCTTTACAACACATCAATGCACCATAAACGGCCAAAACATTAAACTTACATGAACGTCTTAAGTTAATGTCGGAAAGGCTTTTTAAGAGTGTTCTGTAGTGCGTAATGGGGGTATTGCTGTTAATAAGTTTGGAAGTAGCATGAATGTACATAGTTACTCCTTATTGCTTAAAATAATTGAACAGTTATTGCCACCAAAAGCAACATAGTTAAAAAGTATTGTGGCTTTTTTTTCACAAGCAGTATGCTCCAAAACAGGAGTGAATTTTACATCTTCAGCAGGTGTTTCAAAACCAAAAGTGGCAGGAATAAACCCTTTGTTAATGGCATAAAACATCAATATCATTTCATTGGTACCACAAGCACCTAAAGTATGTCCTAAAATGGGTTTTAACGAGGTCACTTTTGTAGTGGTTTTATACTCATTAAATAACAAAGAGATGGCTTTTGCTTCTGAGGAGTTGTTGTTTTCACTTCCTGTTGCATGGGCTTTAATACAATCAATGTCCTTCAGTGTTAAACCACTTTGTTTTAAACAACGATGCAGTGTATTAAAAATGGGAATCCCTGTGGGGTCACTGGTTGTTTCCGAGTAGTTATCACAAATATTGCTTGAACTGATGTATTTGAAATTATTCTCAGCTCTTTTTTTTGAGTCCAACACAACCGCCGAACATCCCTCTCCTAAAATAATACCATCGCTGTGTTTGTCAAAAGGGCGATAAATCCCATTTTTTGAAAGCAACATTAATGAACTGAATCCTCCATACGTGGCTTGATTAAAGAGTTCAAGCCCAATGACAAGGGCGCGTTTGATTTTTTGATGTTCAATAAGTTTTGAAGCATAGGCTAAGGCATTGGCACTTGAGGTACATGCTGTAGAAAAAAGCATGGCTTTATGGTTTGAACCTACAAGTTTTTCAACATAAGAAGCAATAAAACCTCCCCCCAGTTCTTTAAAAGCCAAGGAAGAGGTTCCTTTGTTAAACATTTTGCGATACTCTTCATTGACACTGATACCCATAGAGGTTGAACCAATAAAAATGTGTAACTCTTTGGTCTCTTCAGAAGAGAGTTGAGCATCTTTTATGGCATCTGATACAATTTTTTTTAGAATGGTTCTGTAACGTTCTTCTTGGGTAGGAGCACTTTGTTGAATAGAGTAAAAAAGTTTGTCTTTAAAAATATGTTTGAGATTTTCAAGATAATTCTTTTGTGTGATGTTTTGAAGTTGAGTTGAAATATCGTTGGTGTTATCCCCAATATTACACATAAGTGAACTGCCAATGATATATGAATTCAAGTATTACTCCGGTTGAATATGATCAGCAAGAGTATTAATAGAGGTCATGATTTTTCGTAATACTTTACTGTCATTGGTGCTGATACCATATTTTTTATGTAAAGCCATGGATATTTGTAGTGCATCCATAGAGTCCAATTCCAGTTGTGAATCGCTGCCAAATAAGATTTCGTTGTCTGAAATATCTTCTGGATTGATTTCTCTGTCACACTCTTCAATAATTAATTGTTTTAACGCTAACTTTAAACTTTCATCTTGTGAACCTAACACAAACTAACTCCTATTTTTTAATAAACTGTATGCAATGATTAAACAAATTATAGCAAAGGTAACCATTTTATAAACATAAACCGAGATATCATTGAAATCTCCTCCTCGAACGAACACTTCCAAAAAGCTTTCAAGTCCCCAAGACATAGGTGAATAGTCGGTGATATCTTGCATAAACTTTGGCATGACAAATTTGGGAACCATAATCCCACCTAAAGCTGCGAGTATAATATTTGAAAGCCCCCCATACGTTGTTGCCTCTTCAGTTGTTTTACTGATATTGGCAATTAAAAGTGCAAAAGAGATAGACGCCATACTCACAGCAGATGAGATTAAAAAAATCAAGGCTTTGTTCCCAGCAATGATTAATGTGTCTCCACCTAAAATAGGCACAATATAGATTCCCACTAAAATCATAAAAACAACTTGCAACTGATTGATAAGAAAATAGGGAAAGATTTTGCTCATGAGTATAGGAAATAAAGAGACATTGATGCTTCGTATTCTGTTGATTGTTCCAAAGTTTTTTTCATTGATGAAGGTATTGGAAATGGGAATGAGTATAAAAAACATTGAAAAAACCAACCATGCAGGCACACTTTGTTGCACAGAAGTGGGTTTGATTTTGAAGTTTTCATTTTTATACAACAAGGTGGTTGTAATTTTTGATTCTATGTCAGTAAGAGTTGTTTTATTTTGACGTTTTAACAAATCACTTAAAATGGCGTTGGTCGATGAAGCCACAATGAGTTTTTTTATCAAATCAATTTTTTGATTGTTTATGTCAGGTTTTGTCATTAAATCAATTTTAAAAGAGGGTGCATTGTTTTTAATTTCTTGAAGATACTTAGGTGAAATATGGATAACAAAATCATACATTTGAGTATATAAAATGGTTTTATTATCTTCTGGTGCAACATAAGTGGCATCAAAAAAATTGTTTTCATTAATGTTTTGGATTAATTGTTTGACCTCTTTAGAGTCAGTTTTACTTGAAATGGCAACTTTGAGCTTAACATCCACACTGTTAGAGTAACTGTTTTTAAGAGCTAAGGACATGATTAAAATAAAGAGTGTGGGCATAATAAAAAGCACAAGTAAGGCGTGAATGTCTCGAAGTATTAAGGTAAACTCTTTTTTTAGTAAGTATTTAAACATCAGTCTCTTAAATCCTGTTTCGTAATATTTAAAAACATCTCTTCTAAATTGTTATGACCAAAATCAATGTTTTCAATGGTGATTTTGTTTTTTTTCATTTCGCATAAACAGTCAAGAAGTTCTTCATAGCCATCTTTGATATTGATCTCTTGTTTTGTGTGGTTTTTTGTTTCAATAGTAATAAGTGAACTTTGTTGTATTAAGGTCTCTTTCTTCTCTTGTAAAATAATTCTTGAGTTGTCTAAAATGGCAATCTCATCACAAAGATATTCAACCTCTTCCATATAATGAGACGTATAAATGATGGTTGTTTTTGCATTGGCATTGATGTTTTTAATGACATTTAAAATATATTTTCTTGATTGAGGGTCAATGCCTACAGTTGGTTCATCCAAATATAAAATTTTTGGATTGTTTAATAACCCAATGGCAATATTGAGTCTTCTTTTTAAGCCTCCAGAATAGGTGATGGCCTCTTTATTGAGATATTTTTCCAAAGAAGTTGCTTCGATGGTATAGTCAATCCTATCTTTTAATTTGGAATTTTTTAACCCATAAAGTGCACCAAAAAATTCCAAATTTTCATAGGCATTGAGTTTGGGATAAAACGCATAGGTTTGTGGAACAAAACTGCTGATGCTTTTTATCTCTTTTGGGTGTTTGTCCAAATCAAAGCCACAAATCTCAATTTTTCCACGGTCTTTAGTTATAAGCGAGTTTAAAATTGAAACCAAGGTGGTTTTCCCTGCACCATTGGGTCCTAGCAGTCCAAAAATCGAGCCCTCTTGAATCTCTAAATTCAAATTGTCCAATATGGTTTGATTTTTATACGATTTAGTAAGATTGCTTATTTTTATGGCCATTGACTCTCTTTAATTTTTAGAAGTATAACAAAAGTTACATTATTTTTAATTTTTTACCCACACTGGAAGTGGGGATTTTTTCTACAAGGTGTAACTTAATAGAAAATTTCAAATTCGATAAATTCTCTTGCAAAATCTTTTTGATCTCTTTGGTGGTAAAGGTATGTGAAGTTTCCAATGTAATATTAAGTGTCTCTCCTCTTAATGAATTCTCTTCTTTGTCTACAAAAACCATTGCTTTGGTTATGTCTTTTATCTCTTCTAAAATATGTTCTATTTGTATGGTGGAGTATCTTTTCCCTGCAATTTTAAGAATTTGAGAACTTCTTCCTACGAGTTTAAATTGTTTGTTTTTAATCTCTACGTAATCGAATGTTTGGATTTCTCCATGAATATTTTTGAAGCCATTTTCATATAAAACATCCGAGACAAAAGGGGATTTTATTTTTAATTCACTTTGTTCATTGGTTGAAATTTCTACTTTTTTCATGGGTGTCCACAGTTCATCATCATTGTACTTATACGCAATGCCTCCTGTTTCAGTTGAGCCAAAAATTTGCATGACTTGGGTATTGAATTTTTGTGAAAACTCTTTGGCACTTAAGGCATCTAAGGGACCTGTTGAACTGACAAAAACACATTGACTTAAATCTTTACTTTGAGATATTTTATTTAAGGCTTTAATATATAAAGGGGTGGTGACGATTAATGAGTTTTCATCAATCAAATCAAGTAAATCATGAGGTAAAAAATGCTCTTTTAAAATAATGTCGATATTGTTCAACAAAGGGTAGAGCAAGCCAAAAAGTGTGCCATAAATATGAATAAACGGTACAGTTACAATGACTCTTTTAATGTTATGCTTTGCAAACATTTCACTTAAGACTTTGACTTCTTCTTCTAAGTGTGCTTTTGTTTTTAATGCCCCAACAGACTCTCCTGTAGAGCCGCTGGTAAAAAACATCATTGAAAAATCTTGCTCATCAAAAACTGTTTTTTGTTCAAAATTTTCTTTAAATTTTGGGATACCTAATGCATGAAGTTTTTTAACTATGGGTTGATTGGTATAATCAAAAAGTATGGCTTTAGAGTTTGAATGATATGCTTGAATGATATTTAATGTATTCTCTTCTTTAGAGTGTGAACCAATAAAACCGATATGGTTTTTGAGTTTTTTATCTTCTAAATTCTCTTTATCTAAGCAGTGATAATTTATTGTTGCATCATCGTTATAGACAATTAATTGCATGGGGTAAACCTTTTTGAAAATATGAGAAGTAAAGCAAGGCTTGCAATACCAATGGAAGCAATGATTCCAATGGATTGTAAAGCATTGATTTGGCTAAAAATAAGTACACCAAAACCAGCAAAGGTACTTAAAAGAGAGTAGATAATGGCTTTTTTTGTTTCGCTGTCTAAATTTTTCGCTGTGTAAATGGCATAGTCTATACATAAAGCTAAGATAATAAAAAGCATAAAAATATGTAAAATATTAAAAGGGACAAAAAATGAATAGGCTAAAATCATTGCCAGTGGAAAAAGTAAAAAATTGATTGAGATAAAAAACCTCTTTTTGGTTACAAAAAGCAACAGAGTAAGAATCAAAAGTAACGCAATTTTGCCTAAGTTTAAAAGCTCCTCTTTGACTTTTAAAATGGACTCTTCAAAGAGTAAACTCATGCTCAAAGGTTTTACAAAAGCATAATGGGATAACTCTTTGTAGGCATCTTTTTGAACCGTAACTCTTAAGAACAAGTTATCTTTAAAATGCAAAATATCCAAGCCTTGTGCCCTTAAATCAGCCAGTGTGTATTGCGGTTTTTCGCTCAACGGCACATAGGCATTTTTGAAAAAATCTTTTCTAAAGCCAAGAGCAGAAGCGTAGGTCTTAAGCTCACTTTTCAGTTGCATAAAATGGGCATTTTCTAAAAGAGCATTTTGTGTTGTAAACGTATCCCAACCAATGAGATAATCAAGAGGATTATGTTCAACAGTTAAACTTGGTTTTATACTATTTAAATTGGCAATAAGCTCATCAACACTTTTTGCTTGGATTAAAATATTCATGCCTTCTTCATCTCCCAAATAGTGTGTAAAAAAATGCTCTTTCTTTTTTAAAGGCTGATTGTTATAATCAAGATTTTTTAAATTGGTATCAAAATGAATAAAATTCAACGATAAAACAATCACACCAACAGAAAAAAGAAGAATATATTTTGCAGGAACAGCAAATGTGGGGAAGCTAAAAGTAGGCTCTTTTTTTGATTTGAATTGTATCAGTGGATAGATAAAAGCAAATTGTACATATGAACAAATCAGCGACACAATAGCAAATATTGAAATTTGTTGAATGAGGCTAAAAGAGACAAAACTGACGGCAATAAAAGCAATAAGTGTGGTGAACAGACCTAAAAACACCTCTTTGTTAAACGCTTTTTTCTCTTTATAATATCCGTGCATATAATGATGAAACATATAATCAATGGCAACGGAACTGATAGAAACTCCAAAAACAATTACAAAAACAGAGACATCCTCAAATAAGCTGCAAACAACTACAATGGCAATAATCGCTGAACTTGCAAGCGTAGTGAGTGTGTTTAAGAGCAGGCGGATGTTTTTTAAAAGCACAACATACAAAACAAGCAGTAAAAGTGAAGCAAAAAGAATAATTTTATTGACATCACTTTTAATGGCATGTGCATTTTCTACGTAATAAAAAATGGGGCTAAAAACAGTCACCTCTTTATGCTCTTGTGTAAGAGCATGAACAGCGGTATAAATTTGTTGGTAAGCCTCTAATGTTGTAGCTTCAGAACTGAGTTGAAAATAGGAGAAGTAACCATACTCTTTTAATATAAGATGACCATTTTTTAAACCAACTTTTGAAGTGGGGGTAGGTTGTTTTTCAAAAAGATTAAAAGGGTCTTTCAAATTTATAGGAGTAGGAAAAAGGGAATGGGTTAAATCATCATGAAGTTTTTGTAACTCTTTTTTCACATCAAGCTGAGCAAGTTTTTCTGTGTTGAGTTTTTGAGTATAAAGGGCATATTTATTGGAATGATTTTTTTGACTTTGCAAATCTTGTTTATGTTCAATAAATGGCAGAGTTGAAAGTTTTTCTTCTAATGTCTTTATCGTTTCTAAGGCTTGATTATTTAAACCTTTTACACTTAAGAGTATAACCTTAGAGCTGTTAAATTGTTCATACTCTTTGATGAGTGTTTTGTTTTGGCTTTGAGGAAGAACAGAGAGTATATTGGTACTGATATGGTTATAGTTATTGCTTAAAAGCAATAGGGCAAGCGCACCTAAAAGTATTAAAAAATTTGAATATTTAATGAGTTTCTTCAACCGTAATCCTATCAAGATTGAGAAGATAAATTGTCAGAAATTCCAATCGTTTGTTTTTTTTGTATTCAATTTTTTCTATAAAAGAAGCCAATGGTTCTTTAGGAATTAACGTTGTTTTTGTTGTGTTTGTTAAAATAGAAAAATAGTTTTGAAGCGTGGTTGTATCATCTTCGTAAATGGCTTTTAAAAGCAGAAAAAAGACTTTTTTACCCACTTCTTTGTTTAAGTCAATCTCTTTTAAATGGTTTTTGTTTTGGATGAAGAGTTTTTCATTTTCATACACAAATAGCTGAGTACTTTTTTCGTATGAGAGTTTAATGCTGTTTTTTTCAAATGTTATGGTACCTTTTTTATAAACAAAATTATCCAAAGCATAGAGATATTTTTGTTCTTTAAAATGGATGGTTTGTGCCCATACAAAACTGTTCAACAGGGAAAAAAGTAAAAATTTATTCATGAATATCTCTTTTTAAAAATACCAATTTTCGATGCAAGAATTGCATGATTCCACCTACAATAAAGACCAAATACCAACCAACAGAACTGTAGTATATCCAAAATTGTATATTGTTATTCAGTAATACACTCAGATGAATACCCACATTCACAGCTGAAACAAAAAACCAAAAAAGAGTAGAGTTGTGAATATAGAGCTCTTCTTCTTTGGAAAACTCTTTTTTCTGAATCTTTTTTGCAAAATAGATAATAATGGATTGTTTGTTCACATATGAAATAAGAATCAAAAGCGTAATCAATGTTGAAATAATCAAAGGAAGCGTTTTTAATATAATAAATTCTTGAAATACAAAAGTAGCAATGGCAATGATCAGATATAAAAGAGGCAGAGCCATCTCTTTATACCCTTTTTTCAAGCTTAAGAGTAACCACATTAAACTCAATATAAAAAGAGTCATGGAGACCATTTTTATATCAAAATATCTTAATGCAATAAAAACAAAAGGGGCATAAATGAAACCGAGAAACATATTCATATCATCTATCGAACCATCGCTCCGCTGATATTTAAAACTTCACCGCTGACATATGTGGCACTGTTTCCAATAAAATAAGCACAACTTGCGACTTCTTCCGCTTTTCCAAATCGTCCAAGAGGGATGGCTTTTTTAAGCTCTTTAACATTGGGGATGTTCTCTATCATTTCAGATTCGATAATTCCAGGTGCTAGTGCATTGACTCGAATGTTATATCGTCCAAGCTCTATGGACAAGGTTTTGGTAAAAGCAATCACACCACCTTTACTTGCGCTGTAGTTGGCTTGACCAGAATTTCCACTGATACCTGAAACTGAAGCCACATTTACGATGCTGCCTTTTTTGTTCATCATCATGGTTCTTGAAATAACTTTGGTCACATAAAAAAGCCCATTTAAATTGGTATTAATCACATCTTCCCATTGGCTGTCTTCCATAAAGAAAAAAAGATTGTCTTTAATGATACCTGCGTTGTTAATGAGAACATCCACACTGATATTTTCCAAAGCCAATTTTATCGAAGCTTTATCTTGCATATCAAATGTAATTAATTCCCCTTGATGATCAATGGCGTCTAAAATTTCACTTGCTTTGTTTTTATTGCTGTTATAGTGAATATAAACATAGTAACCATTTTTAGCGTACTCTTTTACAATGGCTTCACCAATGCTTCCTGTTGCGCCTGTGACCAATACTTTTTTTAATTCCATGGGTTCTTCTTTATATAAATTTTGCTTCTTGGAGTAAAACATTAATGTTTTTAATATCAAAATCCATTCGTCTGTCTTCATACAGTGGTTTGACAATTGCTCTGATTCTATCATGGATTGTTTTCAGATGAGGTGAAACTTCACTTGCTCCTCTGATATCAACCGCTTGTGCCATTCCAATAAACGCGATGCTGAGCATATTGTGTAAGTCGGGCATCATTTTGGCAAAATCATTTGCTGCGGTTGTTCCCATTGATACTTTATCTTGATTGAGAGATTCCGTTGGTCTTGAGTGAATTGAAGCGGCGGTTGTGTTTTTAATGACATCCGCACTTAAAGAACTTAAACTGATTTGCATGGCTTTAAAACCATGATAAAAAGGTTCTGTTGAAAGTTTTAAATTTTCACCCAAACCTCGGTTGAATTTATGGTCAACCAAAAGAGCAAACTCTTTATCGAGTAAATCCGCTAAATTAGCAGCACAAATTTTCAGTGTATCCATTGCGTGTGCCACGTAACCACCATAAAAATTCCCCGAAGTGTATATTTTTTGGTTTTCTCCATCAATCAATGGGTTATCATTGACTGAATTTATCTCGGTTTCAACCCAATTTTTTGAAATAATTAAGTTGTCTCGAATGACTCCCAGAACTTGTGGAGCACAACGCATTGAGTAGTTGTCTTGAATATTCAAATCATTGTCCGCAAAAAATTTGTCATATCGGTCATCTCTTCCATGAGTGAGTTTTGATCCTGCAATTTTTGTTTGAATATTTTTAGCTGCTTTGATTTGTCCACTAAAAGGTTTTGAATCGTGCACAAAATCAGCAACAGGTGTATCATCCCCTAAAAGTACTTCAAACATTCCTGCTACATAGGACTCCATAGAGTCTAAAATAATTTCAAACTTTTCAATGGCATCAAGTGCAATGGCACTCATGATAGTTGTTCCATTCATGATGGCTAAGGCTTCTTTGGGTTTAAACTCATAAGGGGTGATATTAAGTTCACTGTAGACTTCCATTACATCTTTGATTTCACCTTTATAGTAAACTTCTCGCTCTCCAGCAATAACTGCTGCAATATAAGATAATGGAGTTAAGTCACCACTTGCTCCCACTGATCCTTGTGAAGGAATAACTGGAATAATATCTTTTTCAATGAGCATTTCAAGTCGATGCAACAATTCAACACTGACTCCTGAACGCGCTTTACTCAAAGAGACCGTTCTCATTATTACAGCGTATTTACATACTTTATAAGATAAGTTTTCACCTATACCACACCCATGAAATCTGAAAAGATTTTTTTGCAACGTTTTGCTGTCTTCAAAAGTAACATAGTTTTTTCCGCTGGCACCATACCCTGTGGTAATTCCATAAATGGGTTTTCCATTTTTAATCTCATTCATTAAAAAGTTATGTGTGTGATTAATATAATCCAAAAACGCTTGATCTTTTGATATTTCAATGGTTGAGGCTTCTTTAATCTCATCTAATGTGATGTATCTCTTGTCTATACTTAAATTCATTTTTTCTCCCAGAAATTGTAAAAATTAAACCACTGTTGCGGATTTTGTTGTAAGATTTTTTCATAATAGTTTACATATAACGTCATTGCATCATGAATGGATTCTTCTTGTTTTAAATTTTGATTCATGTTTATTATTAGGCATTCAATTTGATAGTGTCGCATCCCTTTAAGGATGGCAAAAAGTACGACAATAGGCTTTTGGGTTTTATAGGCAATTTGAAATGGGTTTTTATTGAAAAATCCAATATCACCTAAAAATGGTAGCCCCACATTATATTTGCTGTCATTGCTTCGGTCTCCCATCATGGCAACAATCTCTTTATCAAGCAAAGCATTGGCTATTTTAATGGAGACCTCTAAACCACTTTTGTTCAAATCAATAATGTCAATATTATTGACCTTTAAAGGCAGAGAATCTTCAATGGCTTTAATGCCATCAAGCAGAACTTCTTTCATGACGATATTGATTTTATTTTGAGTGATTGGTGCATTGCTTGTTGAAGCCCAACCGCCATAATGCGACATCAAAAGAAGTGCACCTGAATCAAATATCTCTTTTATGGCTTTTTTTTGAGCGTACTCAAAAACATAACTTTGAGGTGCAAATTTTGAGATAAATCGATCCACCATACACATGGCAAAGTATCTTAAATGTCTATAATAAATGGCATTGGTAAAGGGCTTTTCTAATCTTTGATAATATATTTCCAGTGATTTTTTAACGTTTGAAGCAAAAATAAAATAAAAAAATGTAACGGGGTACATTAAAAAATAGATAAAGGTATATCCAAAAATTTTGTAAAGATTAAAAACCAGCTTTATGCTCCAAGCACTTCCCCGTTGTTTTGTGATCATTTTTTGTTTTTTTGTATGTTGAAGATTGTTTTGATCCATTTGAAAGGCAAAATTTGGATATGTACCCAAACAATTGATGCGGTGTCTTCAAATTTTTTAAAGTGACTGACTCGGTTTTCTGCTTGCGGGTAGTAACACTCTATGCTTGTTTCTATAATGTTTTTTCCACTGTCAGCATGGCGAACTATGACTTCCATTTCCCAATCAAATTTTTTGGTTTTAATGGGCAAATCTAAAATAGAAACAGGATATATTCTGAACCCTGATAAAGAATCGGTAATTTCATATCCCGTATCCCAACATGCCCAGAAATTACTGAACCATCGTCCAAACTTTGAACCATTGGGGATATTTGAGATATTGAAATTTCGTGCACCAATGACAATCTCATCTTTTGGGCACATGGCAATGAGTTTTTCTATTTCGCTTGCCAAATGTTGCCCATCGCCATCAAGTGTTATTATATGGGAATATCCAAGCTCTTTGGCTTTTTTTGCTCCCGTAATAATAGCAGCACCTTTGCCTTGATTGTGTTCGTGTCTGAGTATTGTTAGGTTCTCATTGGGCTTTAAAATTTGTTGTAAAGGTGTTGATGAACCATCATCAACTACAATAATATTATGCCCATAGCTAAGGACATCATCAACGACAGTTTGTATGGTATGAAAATTGTCATAAGTGGGAATGACCGCGATATATTTATTCATAAGTTAATTCATTGACCTTATTGTTATTTTCATCTTTTACAGATATTTTATTATGGTGTTTAGTATAAGTTAATATTGTAGAAGGTTTTACCAGTGTCAGAAATTTTAACTTTTTAATTTTTTTAATCTTAAGATTAAACAGTTCTTGCGCAATCTCTATTTGTAAAAAACCAGGTAATATTGGATTTCCTGGGAAATGAGCTTTAAATATAAGATGCTCTTCATCTGTAAGTTTAATCTCTTTTTCCAATGGAGAACTTTTTACGATTGTGTATAAGTTTTTTGTAAAATCCATGGATTACTTTCTAAAATATTTTTTGCTATTTTACTTATATATCACTAAATGTTATATTAATACGTCACTTAAAAGTAAAATAAATGCACTTTATAAGAGGAGTAAAAGCACGATGATATTATAATCCCTACTTTAGAACATATAAGGACATACAATAATGAGTATATCAAACAATGAATTTAAGCAAATCCTCATTGATGGTTTAAAACTTGAAGATATGAGCGTTGACGATATCAGTGACAGCGATGCGCTTTTTGGAGATGAGGGTTTAGGTTTAGACTCTGTGGATTCAATTGAGTTGGTTTTAATTATAGAAAAAGAGTATGGTGTTAAAATTAATAATCCTGAAAAATATGATGAAATTTTTGCTTCAGTTGATAATTTATTAAAATATATCAATGAAAATATCAAATAAAGCCTATATCAATTCATATACCAGCGTCTCTTGCGCAGGCAATAACTCTCAAGAACTTTTTGAAGCCATTTGCCAAAAAAAAGAGACGATTTCTTTAAATCAACGTTATGTAACAGATACTACGGTTGCCATCGGAGAGATCAAATCCGATAAAAGTTTTGATACTTTGTTACAAGATGCTTGTCAATATATTTTGGATAACTCTACATTAAATGATTTTTCAAATACTTTGCTTGTTGTTGGATCATCGGTTGGTGGAATGCGCCATACAGAAGAGAGCTATTTTACTTCACAATCATATACAAACATTAACTATAAAGAACACCCTATTGATGGCATTGCACATCAACTTAAAACCCATTTTAACTTTTATGATGACATCTCATTCTCAACTGCGTGTACGTCAAGTGCCAATGCCTTAGGTTATGCAAAAGAGGTGATTGCTAAAGGGATATATAAAAATGTTTTAGTGGTGGGGGTTGATTCTTTGTGTGCCACAACGGTGTGTGGATTTTGGGCATTGAGTGTGTTATCAACGAAGCCTTGTACCCCTTTTGAACTTAATCGAGAGGGTATGAATGTCTCTGAAGGGATTGCAGTTTTACTCATTCAAGATGAGAAGCAAGAGAATGCTGTTGAAATTTGTGGGGTGGGGTACAGTTCAGATGCACACCACATGACCCAACCCCATCCTGATGGAAAAGGGGCACAAAAAGCGATGAACAATGCCATAAAAGATGCCAAAATTGCAAAAAGTGATATTGCGTACATTAATGCACATGGTACGGGAACACAAGCCAATGACAGTGCCGAACTCAACGCTATTGGAACACTTTTTGGGGAACTCAGACCATATGTAGGTTCAACCAAATCTGTTACTGGGCATACTCTGGGTGCTGCGGGTGCACTTGAAGCCATTATTGCATGTATGGTTCTTCAACACAATGTGGTACCTCCAAGCAAAAATATTCAACATCCTGACAGAGAAGATGTTGCATTTTCAAATGAAGCAGTGAGTATGGAAGTGAACTATGTCTTAAGCAATTCATTTGCTTTTGGTGGAAACAATACCAGTCTGGTTTTTGGGAAAGTACGATGACGATAAATTTAGAAATCCTGAACAGTGCGTATTTAGTTGGGGAAAAGAAAATTGACAATTTGACTACCAAAGAGCTTGTGCCTAAAATGGTTTTTAGAAGAAGATTGACTCAAGCTTCAAAACTGGCCATTGAATTGATTAACCAAGTTGAGTTTTCTCATGGTCGTATTATGTATGGGACAGGTTATGGGGAGTTAGAAGCCAGCGCAACTATTCTAAATGCCATTGCAACAAAAAGTGGAATTTCTCCGACAGATTTCCAAAACTCAGTTTACAATACGGCGGCTTCATACAGCTCTATTTTATACAATAATGAGAATGAAATCATGACCATCTCTTGTGGTGAACAAACGGGAGACAGACTTCTTAAAATGGGTGCCATTAAAGCTTTAGATGGGGATGAGATATTGCTTTTAGCCACAGAAACCATCAACATAGAAAATATTCAACAGATTAATCATTGTATTGATTATTTGGAGTGTGCAGTGGCTTTAAAAGTCAGAGTCACTCAAAAAGAGCCAACGTGCAATATTGAAAAATGGGATGAAAGTTTGCCCAAATCTTTGGCTTTTTTAATTGCAATTGCACAAGAGTGTAAAAAAAATAAATCAAATATTATAGGCATAACACTGTGAATTTGCCCCATTTAGCTCCCATAAAATTTGCACAAGAGGTGTTAAGTGTAGATGAAAAAAGAGCAAAAGTTAAGTGTGTTTTCCCTTTTGCACCAACTATTGCAATGCTTTTTGAAGCAGCAGCTCAAAGCAGTGCCGCTTTTTCACAAGATGAATCCAAAATAGGTTTTATTGTGTCTGTTAAAAACTTAGAACAAATCAAAGAGATCCAAATCAAAGAGGTGATTGTTCAATTAGAATTGTGCGTTGCTTTTGGCAATATCAGCGAATTTTCATTTGATATTTTAAATGCTCAAGAGAGTGAAAAATATGCTTTTGGTATACTTACGGTAATGATTCAGTCTTAAAATAAATATTTTTTTCATTTTGATTTGAATACAAAAAAGAGAAAGTTTTTGTTATGCAACACCTATATAAACTTTTTATCATTGTTTTGTTTTTTTCAAATTTGCATGCATTTGAAGAGCGTATCAAAGAGCCCATTTTCAATGAATATGTCTATGTGAAAACAGCAGGTAATCCCAATAAAGAGACCATCGTTTTTATTCATGGTTTAGGCAGTGATGCCTCTTTGATTTGGAATAAAACCATTCAAAAACTTCAAAAAGAGTATTATATTATTACTTTTGATTTACCCGGGTTTGGACAATCGTCTAAATCAAAACAGTTATACTCTCCTGAAAACTACACCCGATTGATTTTTTATCTGACCAATAAATATTGTACAAAACCTTTTTATCTCGTAGGGCACTCTATGGGTGGTGCTTTGGCACTTAATTTTACGGCAAAACATTTTGGTATGGTTAAAAAGTTGATGCTCATTGATGTAGCAGGAATTTTATATAAAGAGGCATACAGTAATTTTTTAATTACAGCAAGGATTGATAAAATATTTAATACTCAATTTTCCAACCAAACCAATGACAGTAAATGGGTGACCTCTTTTTCGAATTTTATGAATAAAATAGGCAATTGGTTCTCTTTAAATATGGATGAGTTTGTCTCAACCTCTACCCCTGAAGTGATTGCAGGATATACCTTAGGGATTAAAGATTTCAGTCAAGTTATTCCAAAAATTGATGTCCCCACTTTTATATTGTGGGGGCAAGAAGACAGCGTGGCACCTTTAAGAACAGGGTATATTTTAAATAAAATGATACCCAATTCAACGTTGAAAATTATAACCAGCAGCGGGCATGTTCCTATGCGAGATGCGTATGATGAATATTTTTCATTTTTAAATGTATTTTTACATAAAGAGATAACACCCCATGATACTCAACAAACTTTCCAAACATTCAAAAAAGTCTTGCGACTGGATAAAAAGAGCAATCAGATTATTTCAGGAGAGTATGAGAAAATCATTTTGTATAATTGCAAAAATATTGTCATAGAAAATGCAAAAATAAATCATCTTGAAGTGTTTAATTCCAGTGTACATATTTTAAACAGCACATTTTTTGCTCCAAAAACAGCCATTGAGAGCAGAAATGCCTCTTTACTTATAACTGCAACAGATATTTATGCACAAGTGGGAATAAAAGCCAACAGTTCTCGATTGGATCTTGCTGGAACCTATTTTTATACCTCTGTTGATGCCATTGAAAATGCTAAATCCAATGAAAACACTCATGTGATTTTTTCTTTGTCTAAACTCATGGATAAAAATGGCAACCAAAAAAGTCTTCATGGGAAGTATATCTTAACCCATTCTCAAAGCTTGTAAAGTTTAATAATGCTAAAATGAGAAAAAATTAGAGGGATTTAAATGTTTGAATTAATCAAAAGCAGTTCAACAAGAATTATGACAGCCTTGGCTCTGTTTGCTGTGTTTATTCTGGTCAGTTATATTGATACATTATTTGTAGTTTGGTTATTTTTTGGTGTGTTTATGATTATTGGTGTTGATGAAGCGATGAAGCTGTTTAAAGTTGAAAATACTCTTATATATCAATTTGCAGGTATCACTTGGATTATTGCATATTTTTATACACAAGCAGACGATTTGATTTTTGTTGCACTGGTTGTTTTTGCCTCGATTTTGGCTTACAAAAGAGATATTGATAAAAGAATAATTTTACCACTTCTGTATCCATTGGCGTCATTTTTATTTTTATTGGCTTTGTATAATGGTTTTGGAATCAGAGTATTATGGTGGATTTTATTTATTGTTGCCAGTGCCGATGTGGGAGCTTATTATGTGGGTCGAAGTATTGGAAAAACAAAATTTTGTGAAACCAGCCCAAATAAAACCATAGAGGGTTTAATTGGGGGAATTATTTTAGCCGCTATCTTAGGACCACTTTTTGCCATTGAGCAAGTCTCTTATTTTACCGCTTTACTTATATCTTTAGTGGTGGCACTCTCTTCGGTGTTTGGAGATTTATTTGAAAGTTATTTAAAACGAGAAGCCGATGTCAAAGACAGTGGTAACATCTTACCTGGGCACGGTGGCGTATTAGACAGAACAGATGGCTTTTTATTTGCTGGTATTGTGATGCTTGTATTATTAAGAGCGGTCGTTTGATACTATTAGGAAGTACAGGTTCCATTGGTTGTAATACCATTGAGGTTGCGAAAAAATTTGGTTTAAATGTTGAAGTATTGGTTGCTGGCAATAATATTGCACGATTAAATGAACAAATCAAAGAGGTCAATCCTAAAAAAGTGGTCATTGCCAATAAAGAGGATATTTCAAAAGTCAATCACCCCAATGTCAGCTTTGGGCAAGAGGCTATTTTAGAAGCGATTGAAACCTCGCATTCTCAAACAGTGGTCAATGCACTTGTTGGCTTTTTAGGTTTAAAACCCACCCTTAAAGCCATGGAGTGTGGCAAAAAAATTGCTTTGGCCAATAAAGAGTCTTTGGTTGTTGCAGGACAATTTATAGACCAAAGCAGACTCATACCCATTGACAGTGAGCACTTTGGACTTTGGTATTTACTTCAAGATAAACCTATGGAGTCTATGACCATTACTGCAAGTGGTGGTTCATTTCGAGATTATCCGCTTGAAAGACTTAAAACGGTCACCGTAAAGGAGGCGTTAAATCATCCCAATTGGTCAATGGGAAATAAAATTACCATTGACAGTGCAACCATGACCAATAAACTTTTTGAACTGTTGGAAGCAAAATGGCTTTTTAATACCACAAAACTGGATGCCATTATTGAAACAAAATCACTTATTCATGCGATGATTAACTTTAAAGACGGCAGTACCACTGCACATATTGCGAATGCTTCAATGCAACTTCCTATTGCGTATGCCATTACTAAAAAAATTACCGAAGCCATTTTAAAACCTGTTGATTTGGTTAAAGTGGGTTCCTTGGAGTTTCGAGCCATAGATGTTCAAAGATACCCTATTTGGCAAGTGAAAGATTTTATTGTACAAAATCCTCAATTGGGTGTGGTCTTAAATGCTGCCAATGAAGTGGGTGTGGCTAAGTTTTTAAACAATGAAATTCCTTTTTTAAATATTGCGAATATCAGTTTAAGAGCATTAGAAAAGTTTGATACAGTACACGCAACATCTCTGGATGATATTTTTGCTATTGATAAAGAAGTAAGGATTTTTTGTGAATCTTGATTTACTTCTCCCTTTTGGAATTATAGTCGCACTTGTGGTGTATTTGATTTTTTCAAGAAACAAATTTGAAAAAAGTGTGCTTGATATTTACGAAGCAAAATTTGAAGAGTGGAAAAAACACAACAGCTCAAACTCCTCTCCTGTCATATCTAAAGAGTTGGTTGGACTAATCTTCAAAGAAAATGGTAAAATAAACATAGAGTTAATAAACAAAGAGATTAAAAGCAAAATTGAAAAAGGCAAATTTGAAATAAAGGAGTGATAATGAAATATTTTTTATCTGTTCTCTTCCTTACGACTATTTTACAAGCAGCTATGAATCGAAACCCATCTTTAGAAGTTGTTGTTGATACTCAAAACAGATTAATGTGGATGGACAATAAAGAGAATATTCTCAAACAAATGAGTCATAAAGAGGCAGAACCTTATTGTGAAAATCTCAGATATGGAGGGTATACAAATTGGCGCTTGCCCACGCTTGAAGAGTTTGAAACCATTGTAGATAAACAAAATTTTAAAACGTACATACACAAAGCATTTAAATACAACGTCCCTACTGGATATTGGGCAATAAAAGCGCATTTTAGAACACTGTGGTTTTATGCCGATTATATGAATTTCGTAAGCGGTACAGCATATTTTGACAACAGAAATGTCAATAAATATGTTCGATGTGTCAGAACAATAAAATAGGATAAGCAGTGAGTAAACGAGTATTAATATTACATGGTTGGGGTGGAAGTTCATATCCTCATTGGCAAGCACATTTAGCCGCAGATTTAATCAAAGAGAACTATGTGGTTTCATTTCCCCATTTGCCCAATATGGATTTTCCCAATTTGGATGAGTGGAAAGCCTTTATTAAAAAAGAGGTAGAGCATTTCCAACCCAATATAGTTGTGTGCCACTCTTTGGGAAATATTGCTTGGTTTCATATTGTAGATGAGTTAGATATTTTATTGGATAAATTGATGCTTGTTGCCCCTGTGAGAAAAAATTGTGACCTAAAAGAATTAACCACATTTTTTCCCTACCGTGAACCTAAAAATTTGAAGAGTAAAGAGGTCATAATGGCCATTTCTGACAATGACCCTTATATGAACTTTGAAGAAGCCATGGCGTTACAACAAGAGTTGAATGTGGGCATGAAAATCATGGAAAATGCAGGACATATCAATGCCCAATCGGGTTTTGGAAAACTTGATTGTGCATTGGATTGGATTAAGCGAGAAGAAGAGTGTGAGTTGCAAGAATGATTTTAAGCATTGAAAGCAGTTGTGATGACAGCTCTATTGCCATCACTTCTATTGAAACCAAAGAGTTAATCTATCATAAAAAAATATCGCAAGAACTTCAACACAGTATGTATGGTGGTGTGGTACCTGAACTTGCTGCCAGACTTCACGTAGAAGCCTTGCCCAAAATTTTGGAAGAGTGTAAACCCTTTTTCCCTAGGTTAAAAGCCATTGCCGTAACCAATGCTCCTGGTTTAGCCGTTACGTTAATGGAAGGGGTGATTATGGCAAAAGCATTGAGCATCAGCTTGAATCTTCCATTAATTGCAGTCAATCATCTCAAAGGGCATATCTACTCTTTATTTATTGAAAAAGAGGCCATTTTACCTATGAGTGTATTATTGGTATCGGGTGGGCATACTCAAGTCATTGAGGTAAACTCTTTAAATGATATGAACATTGTTGCCAAAACCATAGATGACAGTTTTGGAGAGAGTTTTGATAAGGTCTCAAAAATGCTTGAATTGGGTTATCCAGGTGGTCCTGTGGTTCAAGAGCATGCGCTAAAGGGGGATGAAAATCATTATGCGTTTCCCATTCCATTACGACAGAGTCCTGAAATCATGTTTTCATATTCAGGATTAAAAAATGCTGTTCGAATGGCAATTGAAAAAGAAGCGGAGATTACTTTTGAAGTCAAAGCCAATATTTGTGCTTCTTTTCAAAAAACTGCTGTGGCACATATTGTTCAAAAAATGAAAAAACTTTTTAAAGTAAATCCTCCTAAAAACTTCGCCATTGTAGGAGGAGCCAGTGCCAATATTGCATTAAGAACGGCCATGGAAACACTGTGTAAAGAGTATGATACGACACTGTATTTAAGCGAATTAAAATATTGCTCAGACAATGCGGCAATGATTGGGAGAGTGGCACTTGAGCAATATAAAAACAACGATTTCACCGATGTGAACGAAATAGACATACAATCAAGAGTAAAGGTTTTATAATGATTTTTGAAATGGGTGCAAAACTTTCAGGGGATACCTTTGATACCAAAAAAGAGGATAAAAAGAAAAGTATCAGCAATGAAATTATGGCAAAAAATCAACACCAGTTGGTATTTACTTTTGAAAAAAGAAACGGCAAGCCTGTCACTCTTGTGGGTCGATTTTATTTAGAAGAGAAAGAGAAAAAAGAGCTTTTAAAACTCTTAAAGAAAAAGTTAGCCTGTGGCGGTGCTATTGCGAATGAATGGCTTGAATTACAAGGCGATGTAAAAGAAAAAATTAAAACCATTTTAGAAAAAGATGGCTGGAAATTCAGAACAAAATAGAGAATAAGCCACTCACTAACTATAACTTAAAGTTATAACTAACATAAGCAAATCATAATAATTAACTTACTACAATTCACTTTTAAAGCCCCTGTAAAAGCTTTAGAATAATAATTTAAACTTATATTAAAGGATAGAAGATGAGAGTAGTATTTCCTACAGACGAGAATAATGGTTTTTTAAGTCAAAGAGGTGCACATTTTGGTAAAGCAAAATTCTATACAATTATAACCCTTGAAAAAGATGAAATAGCGCAAGTTGAAGTGATTGAAAATCCAGGGCATGAGAGCTCTTGTGGCAGTGCTATTAATAATATTATGAAGTTAAACCCAGATGCGCTGGTTGTCAGTGGTATTGGGTCAAGTCCAGCTAAAGGTTTTTTTAATAAGGGCTTGGATATTTATTTTGATAAACGAAGTCCAAAAGTGGAAGATTCTATTAAATTGTTGATTGCAGGAGAATTAGAAAAACTGGGAACAAAAGGGACGTGCTCTAGCCACTAAAATGTTTTTGATGCCAAAAGGTTTAAAGGAATTAAATTTCTTTTTTTGTTATAATCAATCATACCGTATTTTTTTGTGAGTTTTTGAAAAAATAGATTAGGATTTTTGATGCAAAAAGTATTTAATGAAGTGAACACTTCAGATAAAAAGTGTTATGAACAATATGGTTTGAGTGAAGATCTTTTAATGGAACATGCTGCTTTAAGTATGGCGTTATTTATTCAAGAAAAATTTGAACCAGGCGAGTCTGTTTTAATTGTGTGCGGAGCTGGAAACAATGGTGCCGATGGGATTGCCTTGGCACGATTGTTGTTTGCTAAGTACGATGTTCATCTTTTTTTGCCTTTGGGCATAAAGTCAAAAATGGCACAACTGCAACTTCAAAGAGCACAAAACATTGGCATAAAACCTATCGAACAACTGCTACCTTGCAGTGTTATTGTGGATTGTCTCTATGGCTCTGGATTAAACAGAGATTTAGATGAATTCAGTATAAAAATTATCCATAAACTCAATCAAATCAAAGCCTTTAAAATCGCGTGTGATATTCCATCAGGGATTAATCAAGAGGGGCAACTTTGTCCGGTGTGTTTTAAAAGCAATGTAACAATTACTATGGGGGCACAAAAAACGGCACTCTATACTGACTTGGTTAAAGATTTTGTAGGAAAAGTGCATGTAGCCTCTTTGGGTCTACACCGAAGTTTATATGAGGGCGAAACCAATATCTTTTTATTGGACAAGTTTGATATGGAGATACCTTTTAGGCTCCTTTCAAATACGCACAAAGGGACGTTTGGTCACTTAGCCGTGATTGTGGGTGAAAAAAAAGGTGCCGGTATTCTTGCTGCAGATGCAGCGTACTGTTTTGGTGCTTCATTGGTGACCACTATTTCTCACCAAAATTTGACTTTGCCGTACCATATTATGCAATGCCACAAACTTCCAGAAAATACCACTGCCATTGCCATTGGCATGGGGTTAGGCAATTATGCAGATTTTGAAATCAATGAAATTTTAAATACCAATTTGCCTAAAGTTATCGATGCGGATCTGTTTTACGATGAAGTTATTATTGATTATTTAAAAGATAATTTGGTCTTAACGCCTCATCCTAAAGAGTTTTGTTCACTTTTAAAGCTGTGCAAAATTGCAGATATTGGTGTGGATGAGTTGCAAAACAATCGATTTAAATATGCTTTGATGTTCAGTGCTAAGTATCCAAACATTGTACTGTATTTAAAAGGGGCAAATGCCATTATTGCGTATGATTTTAAACTCTATATCAATAAATATGGCAGTGCTGTTTTAAGCAAAGGAGGCAGTGGAGATGTTTTAACAGGTCTGATTGCTTCACTCTTAGCACAAGGGTATAATCCCCTTAATGCCACCATCAGTGCAAGTTTAGCACACAGTATTGCTGCAAATAAATATGAACAAAATAACTATGCTCTTACACCAGAAGATTTGATTATGGAAATTAAAAAACTGTGAAAACCATTATTGTACAAACCACGTGTGCCAATAAAAAAGAGGCCAAAAATATTGCCAAAATATTAGTGAAAAAGAGGTTGGCAGCTTGTGTGCAAATGTCGAAAGTGAAATCTATTTATCGTTGGAACAAGGAACTTTGTGTAGATAAAGAGGTGTTGTTGAACATTAAAACAAAAAAAGAAAACTTTGAAAAAATTCAAAGGAAAATTAAAGAGAATCATAGCTATGATTTACCCGAAATTATTGAAATTAAAATAACAAATGCAAGTATTGAGTACTTGAGTTTTATAGAAGGAAACACAAAATGAGTGATATATTAAGAATTGGGAAATATGAGTTCAACAGCCGACTGATTGTGGGAAGTGGAAAATATAAAGATTTTCAAACCACAAAAGATGCCACACTTGCCAGTGGCAGCGAGTTGATTACGGTTGCAATTCGACGTGTGAATATTACCAATCCAAATGAAGAGAATTTGTTAGACTATTTTAAAGGTACTAATGTAAGATTGTTGCCAAACAGTGCAGGGTGTTTTACAGCAGAAGAAGCCATCACTACATTCAGACTCATGCGTGAAGCAACAGGAATTGATATTATTAAGCTTGAAGTGATTGGAGATGCTTTAAAAACGCTTTACCCTGATGTTATTGAAACCATTAAAGCGTGTGAGATTCTAAAAAAAGAGGGGTTTACTATCATGGCGTATACCAACGATGACCCAATCATTGCGAAACGATTAGAAGATGCTGGGGCAGATGCCATCATGCCTTTAGCTGCACCCATTGGTTCAGGACTGGGTATTCAAAACAGATACAACGTAGCTTTTATTAAAGATGCGGTAAAAGTGCCTGTTATTGTAGATGCAGGGGTAGGATGTGCGAGTGATGCAGCCATTGCAATGGAGTTGGGTGCCGAAGCTGTTTTAACCAATACTGCCATTGCAGGAGCACAAAATCCAATTGCTATGGCAGAAGCCATGAAGTACGCAGTAATCGCTGGACGAATGGGATATAAAGCAGGAAGAATTCCTAAAAAACCTTATGCAACTGCGAGTTCTCCTGTGGATGGATTAATCCAGTTTTAAGAGCATAACAGAGAATCTGAGGGAATTTTTGAAAAAAAAAATATTTCCTGAGAATTCTCTTGACATTTGTTTAAAAACATATTATAATTCCGTCCACTTTTTGAGATAAAAGTTAGTTTTGTCGGGGCGTAGCGCAGTCTGGTTAGCGCACCTGGTTTGGGACCAGGGGGCCGGAGGTTCGAATCCTCTCGCCCCGACCATTTTTTTAAATGGTAGATATAGCTCAGTTGGTTAGAGCATCGGGTTGTGGTTCCGAGGGTCGTGGGTTCGAGCCCCATTATCTACCCCATTTTTTTATATGCGTCCTTAGCTCAGCTGGATAGAGCAACGCCCTTCTAAGGCGTAGGCCAAAGGTTCGAATCCTTTAGGGCGTACCATTTTTTTAAGATTTAGTCTACCTAAATCTTTTTTTTAGCAAAAAAACCTGCGGATGTGGTGAAATTGGTAGACACGCCAGACTTAGGATCTGGTGCCTCGCGGTGTGGAGGTTCGAGTCCTCTCATCCGCACCATTATGACTCTATCGCAATTCTTACCTAAAATATGATAAGCTTCCAAAACATTGTTTTTTATTACTCGGCAGTAATTCGGCAGTTTTTGTATATTTTTCACTAAAATACCCAATTAAACTATATAGTACCCAAGCAGATAACTATTTCGTCTCTATCTCAATGGTACAAGTCGTACCTGCTCTTAGGGTGTAATCTTTTGGGACTTCATCAAGTGCAATTCTTACGGGTATCCTTTGGGCGAGTCGTACCCACGTAAATGAGGGATTCACATTTGCCAGTAATCCGTCTCCTCTTTGGTTGTCTCTGTCAGTGATACCATTTGCTATGCTTTGTACGTGACCTTTTAGAATAAAATCTGTTCCCAGTGGGTTCATTTTTGCTTCATCGCCTATTTTTATCTTTGGTATTTTATGCTCTTCAAAATAACCATAAACCCAAAAGCTGTTCTCATTGAGCAGAGATATATGACTTTGTCCTTTATTGATGTAATCGCCTTTTTTCAAAAGCAAGTTATTTATCCAGCCATTTGTGGGTGCGTATACGGTTGCTCTTTGTAAATCCAATTTTGCAATATCCAGTTTGGCTTTGACTTCATTGAGCTCTTCATGTGCAATGATGGCTCTGTATTTGGCATCGTCTTTTATATCTTTAGGAATAATGCTGTCGTCTCCTTTGGCTCTTTTTTCATATTGTGCTTGAGTCATTAAATAGTTTGCTTCTTTTACTTTTACAATGGAGTTGAGTTCTTGGACATTGGTTTCAAATCTTTTTTTGTCGATTTCAAACAGCGGTTCACCTTTTTTAACATATTGGTTGTCTTTGACAAACACTTCATTAATCATGCCTGAAACATCGGGTGTGACAAGGGTAATGTCGGCTCTGATTCTGCCGTCTCTTGTCCATGCTGAATCAACATAGTTATGCCAAAGTGTCAGTCCTAATATCACAGCAACACTTACTACAATAAAGGTAATCATATATCTTAATATTTTTATGGTTTTATTTTTCATGGGATTTCCTTATTTATAAATCAGTAGCGAAAGAGTTGAAAAAATGGAGACAAACAAGGCGGTTCTAAAAAGTCCTGGGTGCCACACAAAATCGTAAACTTCAAGTTCTGCTAAGAGTTTGTTTAACAGAACTTGTATCAATCCTGCAATTAAAAAAATGGCAACAAGGGCGGGAATTTGTACACCAAATACAGAGATAATTTCATTCATTAATGCTCTTCTCCTACGGGTAAAAGTTCGGTATTTTTCATCAAAGAATAGATCATTGAAAATTCCAAACATATTTGTGATAATGCCTTTTGATCGGTGGCATATTGACAGTGTCTGTTTTTTAATGCTTCAATTTCTTGCCCTATTTGAGCCATTTGTTCCTCTTTGCTGAAGTATTTTTTTGCGTCAAAAAATACCCGTATTTGTTCCAATATTTTTGCTATTTGAGCAGGTTTTTTTTCGTGTTCAAAAAGTGTTGAGAACTCTCTTATAT
Source organism: Marinarcus sediminis (SeqCode) (assembly GCF_048571275.1). Lineage (GTDB taxonomy): Bacteria > Campylobacterota > Campylobacteria > Campylobacterales > Arcobacteraceae > Marinarcus > Marinarcus sediminis. Next base: position 574,670 of record NZ_CP182357.1, on the reverse strand, counting down.
GAATGATGGCTTTCCCGATTTCCAAAGTTGAGAGTAACCAGCTAAAAACCTTGTTGGAAGAGGCACTGTTTAATCTTCCTAAGGTGGTGTATCGTTGAATTAAGTCAAACCCTGTACTCTCTAATTTGACTCTTTGTAAGGAGAGTTTCCCTTTAATCAAAATATTTATTTGTGCAGTAAGAGCTTTTTTTACTCTTTTTTCAATCCAAAGTGTTGAAGCAAAATCAATCAGAATAAAACTTGAACCCGATACCAAAAGCCCCAAAATTGTTGCTATGGCATTGTCGGCAAAAAAGACAAAAGTGGTATTATAGTGTGTTGATATGGCACAGGTATTGATAAAAATCAGTAAAATTCCAAAACCAATTAAATTTTTACCCGGCAATATCATAAACAGCGCAATTAAAATTAACGCAGGTGTTAAAAAGAGATTAAAGCTGAGCAAATCATTCACATACATAGGAATGATATAAAAGTTGTACAGAGGTGTTAATATTAGTGCAATGGCACACCCAATAAAAAACTCTTTGGTTGCCCCTATTGGATTGGGTGCAGTACTTAATAGTAAAGTATTCGCTACAGCTGGCATAACAGCAAAAACTGCATATTGCCACCCTGTTATGAGCCAAAATCCCATCATAAAAAGAAGCGCCAATACCCCTCTTAAAATCATCATGGAGATGAGGACATTATCACTGTAGGCTGAAAATGTTAATTTTTGTGCAAATTTTTCAAGATGCATAATTTGTTTGTCATTGTTGATAAAAAAAACATAGGTGCTGAAGTATTCAAGCAGTTCATTCTCTAATCTTTGCATCAAAGAGCAGATGGCATTAAAGTCGTTTATCAACTCAAAGTCACTTAAATTTAATGCATTTTTTTCGTTTTCAATGATATGCGTGGTCTCATTTTTTATTGTTTTTAACTCAAAAATTAACGCATGAATACTCTTTTGCGTCATCTCTTGTTTTTGAAAATTTTGCAAAAGCAGTTCAATGGGGGCATAGATTTTTTGTAAAGTCTTTATAAAAAGCTCTTTTTCTTGGTTATGGTGGATGATATTTTTTAAAGAGAAAAAGGTGGTGCTGATGTGCATGAACTCTGAGTTCAATCTTTTATAATAGAGTTTGTCAAGTTTTTTCATATTGGTTTCAAAATTACTGTTAATTCGTAGGGCATCGGTTCCTAAAATATCGCGTGAATAGTGTATGGCAGCTTTATGTATATCAAAAATATTTGAAGCATCTGCAAAGGTATTGACAATAAGCGTGAATTTGTTTTCTTCACTTTTCAGAAGTGTTTTTGATAACTTTTGTGGAAAAAAAACCTCACTGATAAGACTTGCACAAAAAAGTCCAATGAGCACTTCAAAGAGTCTGTCCGTAGCAAAAATAAATATGTTTAAGGGGTTTTCAATTGTAGGCATGGTTACAAGCGCAATGGTATATCCAGAAAGTACAAATCCATAAGACATAAAGTTTCTTGATATAAAACCAATGCCCGCACATAAACCAATCCAAATGGCAAAAACAGCAATAAATGAGACTCTGTCTTGTGCAAATGCTCCCACAAGGGCAATGGCTATGATGGTGCCGATGATGGTACCAATGAGTCGGTAAAAACTTTTTGAAAAAACCATACCACTGAAAGGTTGCATTACAATAAAAACCGTAAATACCGAAGTTTGTGGCATACTTAAATTAAAGTACATGCAGGCACTTAACGACAACAGTGAGGCCAAAACGGCTTTGGTAATAAAAACAAAGATGGGCAAATCTAAATTTGCCCATTGGCCAAAAGCGGTGGTGATGTCGGCTTTACTTATTGTTGCCATTATTTTCTGCCTTATCTTGGTATCCACCTCCAAGTGCTTGTATTAAATTGATGTGTTCAACAAACTCTTCAGTGAGTAAAGTTACTTTTTTCAGTTCCTCTTTTTGAAGATGGAGTTTTGAGTCCAAATAGTCAAGTTTGTTTTTTAATCCCAGTTGATAAATCTCTTTTTCTATGAAAATGTTTTTTTCTTTGTTTTTTAATATGCTGTTTTCTGCTTGCAGTGTTGCTTTTAACAGATCTAACTTATGCAGTGAATTGACAATTTCATTGACCGCTTTAATAACACTTTCATTGTATTTATAGACATGCGCATTGTAGTCATTGACTTTGGCATTTAAATTTGCATCTCTTTTAGCTCCATCAAAAATAGGCAAAGAGAAAGCGACGCCACCTTCGGGTGCAAAGGAGGATTTATCGGTGAGTTTTGACCAAGGAAATGAGCTGAAATGGAGCAAGCCTTTTAGACTGATGTTAGGATAATAGGTCGATTTCGCATTTTCAATCAGCGCACTTTTACTTTGTAACAGATATTTTTCCATGGCTATTTGTGGTCGGTGTGAAACGATGTCCAAATGCATATCCTTAGGGATATAAAGCGTATACTCTTTTGAGATGTTTGGGTTTTTTAATCTTTCGAGTTCAGAGGGGAATAACCCTGCAATAATACCAATAGAGGTTTTAATCTCCTCGATTTCATTTTTGCTTTTATATATGGCTTGATTGAGTTCTTCTAGGCTTGAATTAGTCTCATTGAGTCGGATTTTGTTCTCCAATCCCAATTGGTATAAATGTTCCAAAATTTCTCTTTTTTCATAAAGCAGTTTTTTCAAACTTCTCAATCTTTGCAGTTTCTTTATTTTATAATTCCATGAAATATAGAGTTTTGCAATTGAGGTGGTAACCGATAACTCTTTCATTTTTATGAGTGCTTTTTGAGCCAGTGCTTCATTTTTTGATGAAGCAATGATGGAACTTCGGCTGTTCCAAAAATCGAAGTCATAATCCAAACTCAACCCTGTTTGATAAAAGTCATAGTATTTCCCACCTAAAGGCTCTGGGAAGATATAATTTTCACTGAATCGTTGTCTTGAAGCGCTTGCATTAAAATCAACCTTAGGTAAATTGGCCGATTGATTGGCTTTAATGATATTATTGGCTTTTGAATATTTGGCTTCGAGTTCTTTTAACGTGGGTGCATTTTTGATGGCATTTTGAATCAAGACATTTAATTGTTCATCCCCAAAATTTTTCCACCAATCGTTTTTTAATGAGATGTCATTACTGGAAAAACCATTCAAATCTTTTAAAAGTTCGGCTTCAATTTTTCTGTTTAGAAGTGTATTTGAGGTCACAACTTTTGGTGCACAAGCAGTAAATGCAACCGTCAATAAAAGAGCAAATAAAATAAAACGCATGAATGTTTACTTGACGTTAGAATAGACAGTTTTAAGCATTTGAATGAGTAATGTTTTGTTATTTTCATCCATACCTTGGAATGCTTCATTCTCAACTTTATTGCTGGCATCGATTAAAATTTTTTCTAATTCTCTGCCTTTTTGAGTGATACAAATGTTGTAAGCTCTTCGATCATTGAGTTTAGATTGTCTTTGCACTAAACCTTTTCTTTCAAGTTTATCGATGAGCAGTGTCAGACTTGGCTGTAAAAAGTAGGTATCTTCGGCGAGTTCTTTTTGTGTTAAATTGTCTTTTTCGCACAATCGTCTTAAAATAATACTTTGTGAAGCAGAGATATCGTACTTCATGAGCTCTTTTTCTAAATTATTTTTTAAACTGTTTCTGATATTTGCTATTAATACCCCAAATACATTATCTAATTTAAATGACATTACAACTCCTTCATCATGTTATTGTATTAAAAGTTAACATATTAACTATTAATGAGTGAATGGAATAATAATCAAATAAGCTTAAATTGGTATAAATTTTTTTACCTAATAGAAATTTTAGAGATAAGGCGTATTTTAACAGTCATAATTTAAAACAATAAAGTCGTATTAATGTTATATTAATACTTTATTCAAATAAGTAACCCTTTATTAAACAAGTATTATGTTTTGATTAACTATCATAATAAAAATTATTCTTTAAGGTAACTCTATGAGTCAGAAAAAGTTTCGTTTTATGTTTTCAATCTATTTTATTATTTTTGGAATTGTAATTACCCTCTTTAGTTCCTTAATTGGGTATAAACTTCAAATGATTGGTGTGGATGAAAATGTTGAAAAAAGTGCACAAGAGATTGCGTATATTAAAAAAACCATTTCACTCAAACAAGTTGTTGATAAAATGGATATGTTGGTTGTTGCATTAGCAAGCAACAAGAGTTTAATTGAGTATATTAAGCATCCCGATAAACAAAAAGAAGAGAATCTCATCAATCTATTTTTTGCCATTACTATGACAGATAAATATATTATGCAGACACGCTTTCTTGATGAGAACGGTTTCGAAAGAGTAAGAATAGACAGACTCAATATGCAAGACACCCCTTTTGTGGTTGAAAAAGCGAAACTTCAAGACAAGAGTAAACGAGACTACTTCCTTACAATTAAAAATTTAAAAAGTGATCAAATTTGGCACTCAAAACTGGATTTAAATATTGAAAATGGGAAAGTAGAGGTTCCTTTTAGACCTACTATCAGAGTGGCAAAAGCACTCTTTGTGGATAATCACTTCAAAGGTGCTGTCATTATCAATATTTTAGCAACAGAACTTCTTGACAGCGTAAGAAAATCAACTGTTTTTGAACACTACATCGTGGATAAAGATGGTTATTTTATTTTACACCCAGAGGATAAATACTCATGGTCAAAATACACCAACAGCAGTCGAAGAATATACGATGATTTCCCAACTCAAGCTTCAGCCATTTTAAATGGGGAAAGCAGAGGTGAAGATTTTTATGCCTTTTCATTAAATGATATTTTGAACAATACAGATAAGGCTATATTTGTACTAAAACCAAAAGCTGAGTATCGATACTCTTTGGTTATGGCAAATATTAAAACAACCATCTTTGTACTGCTATTGAGTATTCTAATCAGTATTCCACTTGCTTTGTATGCTTCATTGGTGCCTTCAAAACTTCAAAAAGCACTTGTTAATTCCAATAGTGAGTTAAAAAGATTTGCTGAAATTATTGACAACTATGTATTGACCATAACAACAAAAAAAAGCAGTATCATCACTTCTGTCAGTAAAGCTTTTTTAAGATCGTGTGGTTACAGCAAAGAAGAAGTTATTGGACAAAAAATGAGTATGTTCAGACACCGAGATACGCCAGAAGAGCATTTTGTTAAATTATGGAACAGTCTTGAAAAAGGTGAGAAATGGTTCAGTTTGGTTAAAAATCAAAAAAAAGATGGCACATTTTATTGGTATGAACAAAATATTATACCCATTGAAGATGAAGAGGGGAATGTGCACTCTTATATGTCAATAGGAACTGATGTGACCGCTAAAAAAGAGTTGGAAAAACTCTCAGTTACTGATAAATTAACAGGTTTATATAATCGTAGACAACTTGACACTGTTATGGTTACTGAAATTGAAAGAGCAAACAGATATAAAAAATCGCTCAGTTTACTGATTATAGATATTGATTTCTTTAAAAAGGTCAATGACGTGTATGGTCACCAAGTAGGAGATGAAACCTTAATTGCTTTAGCGAAAATATTATCTGACAATGTACGTCTTTCAGATATTGTGGGACGATTTGGTGGAGAAGAGTTTTTGATTATTTTGCCAGAAACCAACATAAGTGAAGCGCAACTTTTAGCTGAAAAACTCAGACTTGCCGTTGAAAAGTATGAATTTCATCGCATAGGTCATGCTACTATCAGTATTGGAGTTGCCCAATATGAATTGACTACCTCAGAAGAAACATTAATATATCAAGCTGATAGCGCATTATATAAAGCAAAAGCCAATGGAAGAAATTGCGTGGTTTGCGCTTAAAAACATTCGTAAAAAACAGATTTTAAACAATAAAAAAAGAGCCAGTAAAGGCTCTTTTTAACTCCCTTTTTCTTCAATTACAATTTGGCTACACGAACAAACTATTTCTCTAAAACAAGCTATTAAAAAATAACTACTTTCTGATATAATATCTTTTTAAATAGGAAAAAATATGTCTGGAAAGAAAATTATAGGAAGAAGAGAAATTGTCTCAATTTTAGATTTAGAACTCTTTGATTTAGATGCAAAAATAGATACAGGTGCAGATTCAAATGCCTTACACTGTGACGATATTTTTATAGATGATGACAACTTTGTGCATTTTAAATTGCTCGATGAAGTTCATCAATCGTATCATGGTAAACAGATGAAAGTACCTTTATATAAAGTTAAAAGAGTAAAAAGCTCTAACGGTACGGTTCAGTTAAGACCCTCAATTAAAGTCAGTATTTTGTTTTTTGGGAAAAGATATAAAACCATTATCTCTTTAACCAATCGTTCCGATATGAAGTATCCCATGTTAATAGGTCGAAAATTTTTATCAACACGTTTTTTAGTTGACGTTGAAGAAGAATATCTCACAAAGAAAGTATAAAAGGAATATTATGAAAGTATATATATTATCAAGAAATAAATTGCTCTATTCAACATCAAGATTGGTTGAAGAAGCAGAAGCCAAAGGGTGGGATGTAAAAGTTATTGATTATTTAAAATGTACAATTGAAATTATGAAAGGTGAATTGGTTGTCAATTATTTAGGAAAAGTATTGCCAACACCCGATGCCATTATACCCAGAATTGGGGCAAGCCGAACATTTTATGGAACAGCTATGGTTCGACACTTTGAAATGATGGATGTTTTTAGTACTTCTGGAAATTTAGCCATTGCACGAAGTCGAGATAAACTCAGAAGTCTTCAAGTGTTGTCAAAAAATGGAGTCGATTTACCTCGAACGGTGTTTGCTTCAAATAAATCCAGTGCAAAAGATGTCATTGAATTAAGTGGTGGTGCTCCTTTGGTGTTAAAAATATTGGAAGGAACACAAGGTGTGGGAGTGGTACTTGTTGACAGTGAAAAAGCAGCAAAGTCAGTTTTAGATGCGTTTTATGGAATGGATGTAAACTTACTGGTTCAAGAGTACATAGAAGAAGCAGGGGGTGCAGATATCCGAGCATTGGTGGTCAATGGCGAAGTCGTTGGTGCGATGAGACGACAAGGTGCTGAGGGAGATTTTCGATCAAACTTACATCAAGGGGGAAGTGCCGTTGCTCATAAACTTACAAGAAAAGAGAAAGCCACTGCCATTGCAGCTGCAAAAGCGATGGGATTGGGTGTATGTGGTGTAGACATGATTGAATCTGCAAGAGGACCTTTGGTTATGGAAGTTAACTCATCGCCTGGTCTTGAAGGCATTGAAAAATCTACAGGTTTTAATATTGCAGGTAAAATAATGGATTACATTGAAAAAAGTTTAAAACCAAAATCTGAACTTAATCCTCAAAAACGAAAAATAAAAAAAGATAACATTGGAGCATAATGGCAAATTCAAAGTTTATTTTAGGAGGGATTGACGTACCAAGAGGAAGTAACATGACCATCAATCTTGAGTTGCCCAAGTTATATAATACACCAACGCAACTTCCTGTAAGAGTCATACGGGGTAAAAAAGATGGTCCCGTTGTGTTTATCAGTGCTGCCATTCATGGTGATGAACTCAATGGTATTGAAATTATCAGACGTTTTAGAAAACTCAATATTTTAAACAAAGTTAAGGGTACCATTATATTAGTACCCATTGTCAATGTTTATGGAATCATGACACTCTCAAGATATTTGCCTGACAGAAGAGATTTAAATCGAAGTTTCCCTGGAAGTGTAAAAGGCTCACTGGCAAGCAGAGTGGCAAAAATATTTTTTGATGAAATTGTAAGTAAGTGTCAATTGGGCATTGATTTGCACACTGCATCTATTCACAAATCGAATCTTCCACAAGTAAGAACCAATATTGATAATGAGTTCACGTTTAATTTGGCCAAAGCATTTGCTGCCCCAGTGATCCTTCATTCTGAGTTAAGAGATGGGTCACTTCGAGCTGAAGCACAAGAGAAAGGTATTCCTATTTTACTCTATGAAGCGGGTGGAGCACTTCGGTTTGATGAAACTTCAATACGCATTGGGGTTAAAGGCATTGTGAATGTGCTCAGAGAAAATGGGATGTTTCCAAAAGTTTTAAGAAAAACAACACCTAAAATACCTATTATTACAAGAACCAGTCAATGGATACGTTCAAATGAAAGTGGCATGATACGTACCATTAAAGCGTTAGGGGATACGGTGAAAAAAGATGAAATCATTGCCTATATTGATGCCCCTTTAGATAACGACAGTTTTGAAATCACTTCACCTTTTGATGGTGTTATTATTGGAAAATCAGATATTCCTTTGGTTCAAGAAGGGGATGCTATTTTTCATATTGCAAAATTGAAAAATCTTGAAACAGCAGAAAATAAAATTGAGTATTTCAGTGAAAATGCCATGGAACAAAGTGAGTTTTATGAGTTAAATAATGAGGAAATCATTGAGTAACACTCTTAAGGTATAATGAAATATGTAAAACGCTTTAAGATAAAGGCATGATATGAAAAAAAGTAAAAAAGCTTTTGATCGAATGAAAATAGTCATTGTAGGTGGAGGAATTTGCGCAGTATATATTGCAAATAAACTGCTAAAAAAAAGAAAAAATCTCGATATTCAAATTCTCTCTTTAGAGAGTTATAAACCTTATGACAGAATCCATCTGTGTTCTTTGGTCAATCAATCTCTTGGTATTGAAGATATTGAACTGGCACTTGAGAGCAAAGTTAAATTGGAACTCAATCAAGAGGTGACGGATATCTATACCAAAAGTAAAGTGGTCATCACCAAAACGGCTTCTTTTGAATACGATAAACTCATCATTGCCACAGGTTCTAAACCCAAAACACTTTTTAATATACACAATTTGGATAACGCAACGGCTTTCAGAGACATTGCCGATTCACAAAAAATTGCCAAAGGCATTGTTGATCGAAACGTAGTGCTTGTTGGGGTGGGTGCAATTTGTTTAGAACTGCTTGATATTATTTCAAAAATGAATACCTCTGCTTCCATACATATTCTTTCAAGGGGAGAATATCTTTATTCAAAAGATTTAGATATTGCGTTAATTAAACAAATCCAAAATACCTTTGAATCCAATCAAAAAGTCAAGTTCTCTTTTAAGGATGAAATTGTCTCCACACAAATTGAAAACAATCATATTGTTAAGGTGGTGACTAAAACGCAAGAGATTGATAACCCCTTTGTGATTTTTGGAGTGGGCATTACCCCTAATATTCATTTTGCTAAAGGAAGTCTTGAAATCGATGAGGGGATTTTGGTCAATAACAGTATGCAAACTTCTGAAAATGACATCTATGCTGTAGGAGAAGCGGCCCAAATCAAAGAAGATGGTTTTATTGCAAGACGGGTTAAAGAGTGTGTTAATCAGTGTGATGTGGCAGTGGCTTCCCTTTTAAATCTTAATCAAGAGTTTGAACACAAAGTGGCTATTGATTCATTGAAAGTGGGTGCTTTTTTACTTGCAGATGTGACCTCTAAAAAGTATGATATGAATGATATTGATAATGAAAAAATCATCATGACCTCCAAAAAAGATCACCGTGTGGACCAATACATTATCAATAACAATAAACTGATGAGGTTTATTGGAATCAATACCAATATTGATGTCATGTATTTAAAAAAGATGATACGAAATAATGAAAACATTGATGCCAGTTATCTGTATGACAATCGATTGGTCAGCGAAAAAGGACGATTGGTCTGCAGTTGTAAACCCACTCATGAGTTGGATTTGGTTGAAATTATTCAAGAAAATTGCATAGAAAATTTTAATGCTTTAGCGCCTTTTACAAAAGCAGGACGTGTCTGTGGACGATGCAAACAAGACATTGTAAAAATCATTGAAAATACGCCCATTGACCCTAAACTCGCTCTAAAAATAAAAGAGGAAAAACGAGTCAAAAAAGAGCAAGAGGCACTTCAAAAAGTACAAAAACGACTGGAAAAATTCAACAAGTTTCACCCTCAAAATCAACTGGATGCCAGTAACTTTGAATCCGCAATTAAATCTTACGATATGAGCCAAGAGTACAATCAAATGGTCTCAATGATTACGGCAAAGTTAAAGCTTCATCCCCAATATGAAAGCAGTGTCAATAAAGCGCTTAAGAACTTAAATAAGTTGCCCATTATTTGGATTGAGTTATCCGATTGTACGGGTAACAGCGAAAGTTTTATCAAATCAGCGCACCCCACAATAGAAGAGTTGATTTTGGATTTTATCTCTTTGGATTACCATGAGTTACTCATGGCACCCAGCGGAGAACAAAGTGAGAGTGTGTTATCGCAATTGATTGAAAAAGAGAAAGGCAAATACATTCTTTTGGTGGAAGGAGCAGTTCCTCTTGGTTTGGATGGAAAATTTCTTCGTATTGGAGAAAAAGCAGAAACGGGGATTGAACTCTTAAAACGATGTGCCAAAGATGCCGCTTTGGTTGTGGCAGTTGGAACGTGTGCTTACGATGGCGGAGTGGTTGCCTCTGGAAGTAACCCAACACAAGCTGTGGGAGTACGTGAAGCTTTAAAAAGAGAGGATATTATCAATCTTCCTGGTTGCCCTACCAATCCCATTAATATTGTGGGAACACTTTTACACTATGTGATGTTTGCAGAGTTACCCTCTTTGGATGAACAAAACAGACCCACCTTTGCATATGGTTACCGAATCCATGACAATTGTGAAAGACGTGGACATTATGACTTGGGTGAGTTTGTTCAAGAGTGGGGAGACGAAGGTGCGAAAAAAGGGTGGTGTCTGTTTAATATGGGGTGCAAAGGGCCTTACTCCAATTTGAATTGTTCTTTGGTTAAATTCAATGAAGGCACCTCTTGGCCAGTGGCATGTGGTCATGGTTGTTTTGCTTGTGGTGAGGGGAAAATCGCCTTTGATGAATATGCTAATAACAGAGTTTTAAAGGATGCCAACAGTCATGAAAAAAAATAGTTTAAAAAAGATTATCATTGACCCTGTTACCAGAATCGAAGGGCATTTGCGCATAGAGGTTGAAATTGATGAAAACAATGTCATTCAAGAAGCTTGGGCAAGTGGGCAACTTTTTCGAGGAATTGAAACCATACTTGTAGGCAAAGATCCCAGAGACACAGCTCTTGTTGCACAACGAATTTGTGGAGTTTGTACCCATTCTCACTACAGAGCTTCCATTGAATCAGTTGAAGATGCCTATAAAATGGACATACCAAGAAATGCTCACATCATGCGAAATTTGGTCTCACTCTCTTTGTTTATACAAGATCATATTGTGCACTATTATCAACTGCACTCTTTGGATTTTGTGGATGTGGTTTCAGCCAGTCAGGCCAAAGCAAAAAAAGCGACACAAGAGGCTTTAAAATACTCGGCAGAACCTTACAGAAATTCAAAAGCACACCTAAAATCAGTTAAAGAGAAGTTGGTCAATTTTATAAAAGCAGGAAGGTTGGGTCTGTTTGCCAATGGTTATTGGGGACATGAAGGGTATAAATTTACGCCCGAACAAAATTTAATCCACATGTCTCACTATTTTGAAGCGTTAAGGATTCAAAGAGAGATTTCAAAAGCCATTGCGATTTTTGCAGGAAAAACGCCTCACCCGCAATATTTGGTTGTGGGAGGAGTTACTTCGGTTATGGACATGCTCAACTCTTCACGATTGAATGATTTTATGTTGATTTTAAAAGAGGTCAATGATTTTATCAATCGTGCCTATCTTCCTGATGTAAAAATGCTCTGTGAGGTGTATAAAGAGGATATACATGCGGGCAATGGGTTAGGTGTTGGAAATTTCATGGCAGTGGGAGGATATGATTTTTCTAAAGAGAATCAACTCTTTGAAGCAGGAGTGATTAAAGGGTTTGATTTTGAAAATATTGAATCGTTTGATATAACTAACGTAACTGAAGAAGCAACACGCGCATGGTATGTCGATGAAAAAGCCGTATTTCCTATTGAAGGTAGCACGACACCTTTTTATACCGATATCAATGAAGATGGGAGTTTAAAAACAAGCGGGAAATACTCTTGGATTAAGGCACCTCGTTATGAGGGAGTGACCATGGAAGTTGGACCTGTATCTCGAATGCTTGTAGGGTATTTAAAAAATTCACCTGTGATTAAACCCTATATGGATACTTTTCTGCAACAAAATGATTTAGAACTCAAAGACATTTGTACCACTATTGGAAGAAATATCGCCAGAGCCATAGAGGCCAATATTTGTTGTGAGTTTATTTTTGATTTTATGAATGAACTCATTGAAAACATCAAATATTATGATGAACAAACGTGGAGTAAGTACAGCTTTGATACTTTGCCTAAAAATGCGCAAGGGTGGTGCGTGTATGAGGTACCACGAGGAGTATTGGCTCACTTTGTTAATATCGAGAATCAAAAGGTAAAAAACTATCAAGCGGTGGTACCTACAACATGGAATGCCTCACCTAAAGATGCCAAAAATCAAAGAGGCCCTTATGAAGAGTCTTTAATTGGAATAAAACTGAACAATCCCAAAGAGCCTTTAGAAGTTTTAAGAGTCATACACTCTTTTGATCCATGTTTGGCTTGTGCTGTTCATATTATTGATGCAAAAAAAAGCTCTTTAGGCAGTTATAAAGTGGGTACTTCAATTTTTTAAATGGGTATTGGTTATAATGGTAAAAATTTTTAAAGGTTTACAATGTTAGATCATAATATTTTATTAACGATTATATTGGTTGTTGGAACAATTATTACCTTGAATGTTTCTAAATACTCTTTGCAAAAAATTGGCTCATTAAAAAAAGCCAATGAGAAGCGAATATATTATGTCTCTAAAAGCATCAATGTTGTTATTACCATTGTTGCTATTTTTTTAGGTGCAGCCATTTGGAGCATGAGTTTTGATGGAATTTTGATTTTTGTTTCATCGATTTTTGCCGTCATTGGTATTGCTTTATTCGCACAATGGTCCATTTTAAGTAATATTACCTCAAGTGTGATTATCTTTTTTACCTTTCCTGCTAAAGTAGGAGAGAGCATTAAAATTGTCGATGGAGACAACTCAGTTGCAGGGAAAATTGTTGAAATTTCACTCTTTCAAATACATATTGTAAATGAAGATGGGGATTTGATTATCTACCCCAATAATCTTTTTATGCAAAAACCCATCATTAAAATAAACAACAAAAAGGATGAAGATGCATAATGTAGAAATAGATGATTTTCACCTAAGAGATATTAAAAACGAGATACATCCTTCTATTTTTATAAAAACTCAAGAGTATGATCTTTTAATTGTGAGGCTTCCTTTTAAAGAGGGGGAAAATGAACTTGAACTCATCAGTAATGCATTTATTTTCACACATGATTCATATTACTTTTATGATAGGAATAAACAAGAATTCACCGATTTAAAAGATACCAAAGGGTTGTATACTTTATTGAATGAGAAAGTCAACTGTGCCATGTCTGTCAGTAATGATATTTATGACAAAATTGAAGATATCGAGGACTCTTTTTATGAAAATGAAAACGTTAAAAACTTCAATCACTTGTGGTTTTTGTATAAAAACAGTTTAATCAAAATCAACAGAACTTTAGTTAAAACGATTGAACAGATGAAACGATTTGTGCAAAATTATAAGAGAGAAGATGACTTCTTAGAGATAAATTTCAGTGATATCTTAGAACATCTTGAACGAAGTCACCGTTCTTCTTCACACTCTTTAGAGAAATTGGATGCGTTGTATAACTTTTATGTCAGTAACAGCAATGAACGGATTAATAAAACCATGTATGTGTTGACTTTGCTTTCAGGAGTTTTTTTACCTTTGAATTTAGTGGTGGGTTTTTTTGGGATGAACACCACTTCTTTACCTTTTACACAGGGAGTAGGTGGTACCTATTTTGTAGGGATGATTCTTCTTGGATTGGGGATATTTGCATATGCTGTGACGCTTTTTTTAAAAAAAACGGGTAAAATATACAGAGAATGACTCTTAATCAAACTAAAAAAGTCATGAATTTTAGGATATAAAAGTTACAATTATGTGAGTTAAGTACATCATAAGGAATAAAAATGCTTTTTGATAAAATTGTAGGTTTGTTTTCAAGTGATATTGCAATGGATTTAGGAACAGCCAATATTATAATTTCTGTCAAAGACAGGGGAATTGTGATAAATGAACCTGCAGTTATTGCTGTGTCTCAAGATAAGTATGGTCAGAAAAAAGTCTTAGCTGTTGGCAGTGCGGCAAAAGAGATGATGGGAAAAACGCATAAAGATATATATGCCATTCAACCCATACAAGGTGGGGTCATTGCTGATTTTGAGATGACCGAAATCATGATTAAATACTTTGTGGCTAAAGTACACCGACGAAAATCGTTTTTGAAACCACGAATTGTAATTTGTGTGCCCTTTGGTGTGACTCAAGTTGAGAGAAATGCCGTCAAAGATTCGGCAACTAATGCGGGTGCCAGAGAGGTGATACTGGTTGAGGAACCTATGGCAGCGGCTATTGGTTCAGGAATTCCAGTCAGTGACCCCGAAGGGTACATTATTGTTGATATTGGCGCAGGAACAACAGAAGTTGCTGTCACTGCTTTAGGTGGTTTGGTTTTATGCAGAGCCACACGCGCAGCTGGAGATAAATTTGATGAAGCCATCATTCAATATGTCAAACAGAACCACAAATTGCTTATTGGTAAAAGAGCGGCAGAAAGAATTAAAATAGCCATTGGCAGTGCGATACAACTTGATGAAGAGTTGACCATGAAAGTTAATGGACGTGAAAATTCTGGTCTACTTTCAACCATAGAACTCAGTACAGAAAGTATTCGTTTGGCCATTAAAGAGCCTTTAAGAGAAATCATCAATATCATTAAAAACGTATTGGAAATTATGCCTCCCGATTTAGCAGCTGATGCGGTGGATAATGGAATTATTTTAACCGGTGGTGGCTCTTTAATTCGAGGGCTTGACACTTACATATCGGAATGCGTTAAGCTTCCAGTAGAACTTTCAGATGAGCCACTTTTAGCAGTTGCTAAAGGAACAAGCTGCGTTATTAATGACGATAAACTCTTAAAATTAATCTTTAATGAATAATTATTTTTTGTTTTAATTTCTCAATATTTTAAGTTATTGTTTATGGTATAGTATGTGCATATATAGTGATATACTATGAGGAATAATTTATGAAACAACTTTTAAAAAGCATACTTTTTTTATCGATTATTATTGCATTTTCTGGTTTTTGGGACGGGAATACTCCCAAAGAAGATCGAGCAGAAATTATTAAAATGAGAGACGAAACACTCAACCGACTTCTGCAAAATGATGTTCAAGCCCAAATGTATATGGACAGAGCTTATGGATATGCTGTTTTCAGTAATGTGGGCGTAAATGTGGTTCTTTTTTCTGCGGAGGGTGGTTATGGCGTAGCACACAATAACTTAAGTGGAGAAAATACCTATATGAAAATGGCATCTGCGGGTGCAGGTTTTGGTTTGGGTGTAAAAGATTTCCGAGCCGTTTTTCTTTTTGAAAATGAAGAAGTTTTTAACCGTTTTGTTAACAGTGGTTGGGAAGCCAATGCACAAGCCGATGCTGCTGCTATTGCAGGAGAGCATGGCGGATCTATCAGTGCTGCCATTACGGTAGCTCCTGGAGTAAAACTGTATAAAATAACAAAAAATGGGGTGGCCATTCAAGCAACCCTGCAAGGCACAAAATACTGGAAAGATGACCGTTTGAATAACGAATGATATTAATAAATCGTTAACGGTTCATTGGTTAACAGTTAATGTTTGCGTGTTATACTTGTTTTATCAATAAGTTAAATGCGAATTAACTTACTGTAGCTAAACAAAAATTTTTTCAGTTCCTCCTTTTAAAAAGGCATCTTTTATAAGATGCCTTTTTTTATGAAAGAATTCCAGATATTAACTATTGATTAACTATTGATTGTTTCATTGTTAACGCAATACGGTTATACTTGTTTTATCAATAAGTCATACGAAGCTTATTGAACAGCTACTAGACGAATTTTGAACTCCCTCCTTTAAACTAAAGAAGGCATCTTGTAAAAGGTGCCTTTTTTTATGCCTTAAAATATATTAGGGTATAATCTCAAAAAAATAAAGAAAGTAATCATGAAAAGAATTTTTATACAAAAATACAAACCCTTAGATTTTAAATTTTATCAAAATGTAGATGACTTTGTTGTTGTTGAAGAGCCTATTGCTTTTGCTAACAGAGGAAATTTTATTATATTAAAAATCAAAAAAGTGAATTTGGGGACGTGGGATTTGATTGAAAAAGTCGCTAAGGGGTTTAATATTTACGAAAATGAGATTGGCTACGCAGGACTTAAAGATAAAAATGCTACAACTACCCAATACCTCTCTATCCCAAAAAAATATGCCAAAGATGTAAAAAAATTTAAACATGGAAAAATTGAAATAGTTGAAACTTTTTTACATGGAACAAAATTGAACATTGGTGATTTAAAAGGCAACACGTTTGAAATTAACTTGCACGAAGTTAAAGAAGAGGATGTAGGCATCATTGAAAAAAGATTAAAAGAGATTGCTAAAGCGGGCATGCCAAACTTTTTTGGATTCCAAAGATTTGGAAAAGATATCAAAGAAAATCTCGAAAAAGCGCAAAAAGTCATTTATGGAGATTTGAAAATCAAGGACAGAAAACTTGAAAAAATGTTAATTTCTGCCTATCAAAGTGATTTTTTTAATCGTTGGTTGGCAAAAAGATTGTTGATGTCAAAAGAGAAATTTGATCTTTTAGGTGGGGATGTGATGATGCAATTAAGTGATGAAAAGTTTTTTACCCCTAAAAATATTACAGAAAAGATTCAATCAGATTATGACAACCATAAAATTGTACCAACGGGACTTCTCTCTGGAAGAAATGTATTTAAAAGCATGGGTGAAGCTGGAAAAATAGAACAAGAGTTTGATGATACATATATTCAAGAGAAAGGTTTGCGAAGAGCTGCCGTTGTTTTCCCAAGAGATATCAGTGTGAACTACAATAAAGAAGAACAAAAATGTAAGTTGCGATTTACCCTTCCAAAAGGCGCTTATGCCACGGTATTAATAGAAAATATTGGAAGCAAATATCTCAGAAGTTAAGTAGACTTTCTACTTAACTTTTATATATTCATCCCCAAAATAGATGGTGTCTTTAATGGCAATGGTTTTGGCATCTTCTGAAAATGAGAAATCATAGACTCGGTCTGTTTGAAAATCATCATCCACATTCACAATAAAACCTTGAGACTCTAACGCATACAACGATGTTCCATATGCCAAAGCATAAAATTTAGCAAATTTATATTTTTTTGTGCCTAAAACATTTAATTTTTCATCCATTTTGATGAGTTTCCCATCGATGGTTGCCAAGAAAATATTTTTCCCATTTGTGGTGACATCTCTGATTTCATAATCTTTAATATTTAAACTTCCTGTACCCACTGCAATGATTTTATTGTTGCTTGCAGCAATCAAAGTGTCGTTGATAACATCTAAAAAGATAATATTATTAAATGTTTCCCCCGGATCAACAACGATGTTTTTTAAGACCTTATTCTCCTCTTTACTGACCACAATTACTTTCCCATCAAGGGTAGGGAAAAGGATAAGATTACTCATGAAGAGTGGATTGGTAATTCTTGTATCATTCGCAACAGATTCTTTGTAATACTCTTTAAATACGAACTTGGCAGAAGCTGTGTCATAAATGGCAATAGAGTTATTACTGAACAACAGTGCTAAGGTATTGCCTTGTATAGTTGCGGCAACAACCACATCTCCTACTTCAATTAAATTATCATCAATTAAGACTTTGTCTTTGTTATTTGTTGCAATAAATGAGTTATCACTTCGGTTAATAAATTCAAATCCTTCAGGAAGAAGAACATCAGAAACACCTTGTTGAGAGATAAATTGTTGATTGTCTAATGTTGCACCACTTCGATTGAAACTCTCAATGTCTCCTTTTAAATCTGAAACTTTTCCATGGTAACTTTGTGTATCTTCTGGTTCAAAATATTGTTTGTTTGAACAACCTGTCATGATAAGTAATGTTGTAACTAATGTCAATAATAGTTTCATTTTTTGTCCTATTTGGTCAGTAAATAGTGATTTAATAATACAACCAAATCATTTACTTTTGAATCTTGTTTAATCAACTTTAGAGTCTCTTTTGCTTCACTGTATTTCTCTTGTTGAGTTAATATCAGTGCTTTGTTAAAAAGGGCAAACTCTTTGAGTAAAAAATCATTTTGCATTGAAAGGGTATTGAGTTTTTCAACGTCTGAAGATTGGATGGCTTTGCTGTACTCCAAAAGATTTTTCAAATATCTTTCATTGATTTCAACATTTTCATGGCTATCTTTTGCTTGTAAATATAAAGCCACGTTATAAAGCTTTACATTTGAATTTTTCAGTGTTTCAAGTGCTTCTTTATCACTTGGGTTTTTAAGAAGTTCATTAAAAGCAATATTTGCTTCCAGTTTATTCGATTTATTTATATAATTTTTTACATTATAACCAATGGTACCAAGAACTAAAATCGTAACGCCAACGATAATTAGCAGTTTATATTTTTTATAGAATCTCTCTACTTTTACAAAGCTTTCTAAAAACTTCTCTTCAGAGTTTAATTCCTCTTTTACAAAATCGACATTTTCTTTTAAGCTCATATATTCAAACCTCTTATTAAATTGTCCATAATACTACTAAATTTTTTATAAAATCTTACTTTTATAAAAAATTGAATATAATTCAAATCTTATTTTTAAATACAAAAGGTTCATATATGAAGAATATTTTATTATCATTTTTACTGTTATTTGTTTTTACAACTGTTGATTCTGCTGCGGATACAAAGAATTTAGAAATAAAGTCTGATCTTGAAAAGCAAAGTGTTATTGATGTTACAAAAACACGATTTGAATCCCTATCGAAATTGACCAAAGTGATTGGTACGGTTGAAAAATATTATGTAGATGATATAAAACTTGAAGAGATTATTAATAAAGCATTAAAAGGCTTGATGCAAGAACTTGATGCACACTCAACCTACATGGATAAAAAATATTTCAAAGAGATGCAAATTCAAACAGACGGTGAGTTTGGTGGATTGGGTATTACTGTGGGTATGAGAGATGGTGCATTGACAGTTATCTCTCCTATTGATGATACCCCTGCGTATAAAGCAGGCATTAAAGCAGGTGATATTATTTTAAAAATTGATGAAACGTCAACACTGAATGTGACCTTAGATGAAGCTGTTGGTCTTATGCGTGGAAAACCTAAAACACCGATTGTTTTAACCATTGTGAGAAAAGGTGAAAATAAACCGTTATCGATTGAAGTGATTCGAGATATTATTAAAATTCAATCGGTGTATGCCAAAACTATCGGCAAAGATATTTTGTATTTACGAGTGACCAGTTTTGATAAAAAAGTTGCAGAAGGACTTAAAAAAGCAATTTTAGGCAATAAAACATTCAAAGGGGTTATTTTAGATTTAAGAAACAATCCCGGTGGATTGTTAACGCAAGCCATTGATGTTACAGATTTGTTTGTCAGCAGTGGTGTTATTGTTTCGCAAAAAGGTCGAGATGAAAGCAGTGAAGAGAGGTTTAGTGCCAAATCATCAACAACGTTAACAAAAGCGCCTTTGGTTGTTTTGGTTAATGGGGGAAGTGCCAGTGCCAGTGAGATTGTCAGTGGGGCTTTACAAGACCATAAAAGAGCCATTCTTGTAGGTGAAAAAACATTTGGAAAAGGTTCTGTTCAAGTGGTTTTACCGATCAATGAAGAGAAAACGGAAGGAATTAAATTGACCATTGCCAAATACTATTTGCCAAGTGGAAGAACCATCCAAGCAACAGGAATTACTCCCGATATTATCTCTTATCCAGGTAATGCAACACAAGAACCCGATGCTGACTTTAAGATAAAAGAGGCAGATTTAAAAAAACATTTAGAGAGTGAATTGGAAAAAGTTGATGGAAATGATAAACTTAAAACCAAAACAACAACCAAAACAACAACCAAAACAACAACCAAAACAACAACCAAAACAACAACGAAACCAAAAGAGGATAAAAAAATCTCAGATGTCATCACTGCAGAGGATTTACTCAAAGACAACCAGCTAAAAACGGGTGTGGATATCTTAAAAAGTTTAATTATTATAGAAAATAAATAGCAAGGAAATAAATAAAATGAAAATTGGTGATATTGTAGCACTTGGTCTTTGGCCTGAATCAAAGAAAACTACATCACAAAAAGGTATTTCACAATTAGAAGAGTTGGGATATAACCTTTTTTATATTGGCAAAAATGCAGATCTTTACACTTGTCCAGGCGATGAACCAAAAGTATTACTGGTACGAAGTGACCGATGCTCAGTATTTGATATTCCTTTAAATCTTGAAATTGAGGGAAAAGGTATTTTTCAAACGACAATCTCTAACAGTGGAGCAGCTTTTGCAAAAGCTGCAGGTATAAGAACGGCTATTTTATCTGAAACAGTAGACCAAGCACTAAGCATAGCACCAAGATGTCAGCTTATGGAGTTATGCAAACCTTTAGAGACTGAAATTGATGGAGAAATTGTTCAATTTGAATTGATTTTTAGAAACTATTTGACAGGCTCTTTGTATGATGCGTGCCAAAATGGAAATGACCCTTACGGTTTAAATTTGCCTGCAAATTTACCTCAATGGCATAAATTTGAAACACCTCTTTTTACCCCCACAACAAAAGGGTTAAAAGATGAGCCATTAAACTCAGCTAAAGTCAGAGAAGTCTTTCCTGAGATTGTTTCAAGTTTGGAAAAACTCTTTAAAGATTTTACAACATTTGCAGAATCAAATGGTATTATTGTTGTGGATACCAAACTTGAAATATTTGTGAATTCAAAAGGTGAGTGGGTACTTGGCGATGAAGTATTAACTCCTGAGAGTTCAAGATTTATTTCAAAAGAAGATTTTGATGCAGGGAATTATATCTCAATGGACAAACAAATTCTTCGAGATTTTGGAAAAGCCCAAAATTGGAAAGAGAAAGCCAAAGATCTAAAACCAGGTCAAAAATTGGATGTAGATGTTCCCGATTCGATTAAAAATGGAATCTTAAATGGATACAGCACCATTTTGAAACGATTGAGTAAATAGTGTTAAAGTAGAGCGTTGTGAGCTCTTGAAATCGAAACTGCTAAAGGTGGTTTTTGATATAATCGCAAAAATATAAATTGAGGGTAATAAATGAAAGCAATTGTAAATGTAGGATTAAAACAAGGTGTTCTTGATGATCAAGGGAAAGCAACTCATCACGCTTTAGATACTTTAGGTTTTAAAGAGATTGTTAAAGATGTCAGAATTGGGAAACAAATTATTTTAGAATTAAATGCTACAAATAAAGAGGATGCTCAAAAAGAGGTCAAAAACATGTGTGAAAAGCTTCTTGCAAATACTGTAATTGAAGATTACGATATAGAAATTGTAGGTTAATCAAATGAATGTAACAGTATTACAATTCCCAGGAACAAATTGTGAATATGATACAAAATATGCTTTTGAGAAATTAGGTGCAAATGTAACTATTCTTTGGCATAAAGAGAGTCAAATTCCAAGCAACACTGATTTGATTGTTATTCCAGGTGGTTTTTCATATGGAGATTATTTAAGAAGTGGTGCGATTGCACGATTTGCAAATGTGATGAACAGTGTGAGTGAATTCGCAAAAAATGGTGGTAAAGTTTTGGGTATTTGTAATGGATTTCAAATCTTGCTTGAAGCGGGATTACTTCCTGGGGCGATGAAAAGAAACAACACTTTACATTTTATTTCAAAATATAACCATCTTAAAGTCATTAACAATAACAATACTTTTCTAAAAGAGTTAAACAATAATGATGTGGTAAATATTCCTGTGGCTCATCATGATGGAAACTATTTTATTGATGAAAATGGACTCAAAGAGTTAGAAGCCAATGAGCAAATTCTTTTGAAATATTGTGATGAAAATGGAAACATTAAAAGTTTAAATGGTTCAGTGGCACAAATTGCAGGTATTTGTAACAAAGAGAAAAATGTATTTGGTTTAATGCCACACCCAGAAAGAGCCATTGAGATGCTTTTAGGTTGTGATGATGGGGTTAAAATGCTTCAAGGTTTTTTCAAATAAATTCTAAAACAGCGATTTTCGCTGTTTTTAAACACTAATAGGCTTGTGCATGAGATTGATATTTATATTTATTCTAATTTTTAATATGGCTTTTAGCACAGAACAATTCTTTAATACCGAACAATCTATTTTTCAAAATGATGCCATTCAAGATGAACCTGCTGCGATAAAACAGAACAGCATTGCAATGCCTGAAGAAGAGGCAATGCCAGCTGTAAAAGAAAAAAAAGCAACTTTTATTAATTGGTTTGAAGCGGTTCCTTTTGACTCTTCTGAAAATCAAACGCAAAATATTTATCCCAAATATGTCACCTATCCCAATAAAATTTATATCTATCAGCGTTTTAACATTAAAATTGAAGCGTTAATTTCAATCAAAGAGTACACTCGTGTGGAGACTCGATTTGTAGATGGGAAAAATATTGCGGTAATCAATCCTCAAGAACCTTGGAAAGTGGGCAATAGCGCTAATACTGTTGATAACTCCTATTTTTTTAAAGTCTATACACCTGAGTTTAAAATGCCAAAATTTGAGATTGTGGTTTACAACAATGATGAGGTTGTTGAAGTTTCATATTTAGAGCCACAAAAGATTCATTACACCAATATTGCCGTTAAAGATAACCTTTTTTCAAATATTATTGCAGATGATTTAAAAGTTATTTCAAGTAAAACCAAACAGTACAGCAACAATGAACTTTTAACGGTTTTGGAAATTGAAGCCATCAATGGAAATCTTGAAGATTTTAAATTAAAAAGTTTTAAAGAACAAACGGTGATGCACATTGAAGAGAACTATCCCAATCAAAAACTCATTTATAATGCAATCATACCTATTTATACCAAAAGTATTGTGTTTAATTATTACAATATCCAAACGAACAGTTTTAAGAAGATTACGGTTCCCATTAAAGCTGAAGAAGAGTTGGTCAGTACCCAAACAGATCTTAATCCAAACGACAGCAATGTTGCGATGTATAAAAAATTTGCAGCGGGAGCAGTGGCACTTCTATTTACACTTTTGTATATTTGGAAACGGAAAATTATCTATATTATCATTGCAGCACTTTGTACGCTTGTTTTTTATATTTTTGCTCAACCCAATGATTCAATTGTTATTGGAGAAGGAACAAAAATATATATATTGCCAACAAAAAATTCAACCGTTTTTCATATTACCAAATCTAAACAACTCGCTGAAGTTTTAAATAAAAATAAAGATTTTACAAAGATTCTTTTTCATATTGATGATAAAAGTAAAACAGTTGGATGGATAAAGGAGAGTAATATTGTCGAAAATTAGAGGAATATTTACGTTAATTCAGTTTACTATTACCGTTTTAATCACGGTAATCGCAATGTATTTGTTTAAAAAGCATAATCATAAAATAAGAAAAATATGGACTGCATTGCAAATTAAACTTTTGGGCATAACGTTTGTAATTGAAGGTAAAATGGATGAGAGTTGTGACATGGTGATTATGAATCACCAATCTTTGCTTGATATTGTGGTTATGGAATATTTGCACACAAGAAATTTGGCGTGGGTTGGAAAAAAAGAGATTACAGATTTGTTCCTTTTTGGGCATATTATGAAAGCACCTGAAATGATTTCAATTAACAGAGAAGATAAAACAGGTATTGTTACACTTCTCAGAGAAGCAAAAGAGAGGTTGAGCAAAGGCAGACCCATTGCAATGTTCCCAGAAGGGACAAGAAGTGATGGAAAGTCAATGGGAAAATTCAAATCTGGAGCGAGAATTTTGGCCGATAAATATGGCTTAAAAGTTCAACCCGTTGTCATGTTAAATACAAGACAAGTCTTGGATTCTAAAACGCTTCATGCAATACCAGGAACGGTTAAAGTGATATTTTTAGAACCAGTAGTTGCCTCAAAAGAGAGTGACTGGTTTGTTCAAACAGAAGCAAAAATGAGAGAAACTTTAGAAAAAGAGATGGCAAAATGACCCTGTCTTGGCAAACGCTTTTAGCTGTAGGAACAGGGGGGTTTTTAGGTGCCATTAGCCGAGTATATGCCAACTCAGTTATAACAAAATCGATTCCAAGTGAGTTTCCTTTTGGAATATTGTTTATTAATGTTCTGGGAAGTTTTATTATAGGTATTTTATTTGCCATTTTTTTACACTACAATTTTTCAATTACCTTTAAATCCTTTTTGACTTCAGGATTTTTAGGTGCACTGACAACGTATTCAACTTTTGCTATTGAGAGCTTTTTGCTTTTAGAAACTTCGTTATTTCTTGGCATTGCTAATATGTTTTTTAACCTCTTTGGGACAGTGTTCGCAGCGGGGATTGGTTATAAAATCGTAACATTTCTATTAAAATAGAATTGATTATTTTTAAGCAATAAAAAGATATAATGAGCACAAATTATAAAATTTACGTAGGAGAATAACATGAGTATGCCAGGTGGTATGGAGTGGGTATTAATTGCTTTAGTAATACTTTTACTTTTCGGAGGTAAAAAAATTCCTGAATTAGCAAAAGGTTTAGGTAGTGGTATTAAAAACTTCAAAAAAGCAGTCAAAGAAGATGATGAAGACGAAGTTGTAAAAGCTGACGAAAAGATTGAAGAAAAAAAAGTAGAAGCAAAGTCAGAAAATATTAACGAAAAAAAATCAGTATAAGAGTCTGTAGTTGCAAACAGTAGTTAAAAGTTATATTGAAGAAATTTTACAATTAAGTGTAGTGCTTGAAAAACCCAAAGATATCTCTTTGGGGCACTACGCAACCCCCGTAGCGTTCTCTTTAGCCAAAGAGTTTAAAAAATCACCCATGATTATTGCCCAAGATTTAGCCAATAAGTTTGAAAACAGTGAAATGTTTGAAAGCGTGCAGGCGGTCAATGGCTTTTTAAACTTTAAACTTTCAACAGCATTTTTAGAGAAATTGGTCAATCAAGCTTTAAAAGATGGGGAGAATTTTGCTAAAGAAGAAGCCAAAAATGAGAAAATTTTACTGGAGTATGTGAGTGCAAATCCTACGGGACCATTGCATATTGGGCATGCTCGTGGAGCTATTTTTGGTGATACGTTATACAAAGTGGGAAAACACTTAGGGTATGATATTACCAGTGAATATTATATCAATGATGCAGGTGCACAAATGGATCTTTTGGGTCTGTCTTTGTATCTTGCTGGACGAGAATCGGTTTTAAAAGTAGATGTTGAGTATCCAGAACAATATTATCGAGGAGATTATCTTTATGATATTGCCAAGCTTGTTGAAGAAAAGTTTGGAAAAGAAATTTTTGAAGATGCAACACGAATGGATGAATTGGCTCTTTTTGCTAAAGATGAAGTTTTGGATTTAATTAAAAATGATTTACTTAAAATTGGCATTGAGTTTGAAAATTTTGTCAGTGAAAAATCGCTTTATGACTCCTGGGAAAACACACGAAGTGTATTGGAAAGCAATGGCTCATTGTACACCAAAGATGAAAAAGTATGGATTAAATCAACAGAATTGAATGACGATGTTGACAGAGTTGTTGTACGAGAAAATGGTATTCCTACTTATCTTGCAGGGGACATTATTTATCATAAAAATAAATTTGATAGAGCATACGACAAATATATCAATATTTGGGGTGCTGATCATCATGGGTACATTACACGGGTAAAAGCTGCCATTAAATTTTTAGGATTTGAACCTCAAAGATTGGAAGTGTTGCTTTCGCAAATGGTTTCACTGCTTAAAGGTGGAGAGCCTTACAAAATGAGTAAAAGAGCTGGGAATGTTATCTCATTATCTGAAATTGCGGAAGAGATTGGTTCTGATGCCCTTCGATTTGTCTTTTTGACGAAAAAGAGTGATACTCATTTGGAGTTTGATTTGGATATTTTAAAAAGCCAAGACTCATCTAACCCAATTTTTTATATCAATTATGCGCATGCCAGAATTAATCAACTCTTTAAAAAAGCACAAATGAGTTTTGAAGATGTGGTAGAATATAAGTCAGATACCTTGACATCGGAGAGTGCAAATTTAATCTATGAAGCGTTATTGTTACCTTCAATTTTAAATGAAGCATTTAACAAAAGAGATATGCAGAAAATCACTGATTATCTCTATTCGTTAGCAGCAAGTGTGCATAAGTTTTATAACGAACATAAAATTGTAGGAAGTCAAAACGAACAAGAGTATTTAAAAGCACTTACCATGGTATCATTAAGTATTAGAACAGGATTAAAGCTTTTAGGAATAGATGCAAAGGAGGTTATGTAATGAAGTGGTTTTTATTGTTATTCGCCCTCGTTGTCATATTTTCACTTGTAACGGGATTTAGAGGTGGAGCACAAGATGCAGCAGGAAATTATAATAAACTTTTAAGAGGAGAAGGTATTTCTCAATCGAAATAACTTCTTCCCAAAAAACAGCTTATGCTTGTTTTTTGGGAATCTCTTTTAAAAACTCTTCAATGGTATATTTTGTTCTGTATTTTTCACTCATCAAGTGAATCAATGTGTCACCTAAATCAATCACTGTCCAATCTTCATCTTCATCGACTCGAATGAATTGTTCACCTGCAGGTTTGAGTTCATCTTTTAAAAAGTTTAACAGTGATGCTCCATGTCTGGCATTTAACGTTGTAGCAACTACCACATAATCCACCATATAATCTTTCTCTTTTAAATCTAAGACTTCAATATTTTCCGCTTTTTTTTCATCTAACACTTTTAGAATTTTGTCGATTGTTTTTTTCAATTTTTATTCACCTTTTTGCAAAATCTCTTTCACTTGTTTTTTTATTGTTTCTGGAATCAAGGACAAATCAAATGTGTCTCTGATGCTTGTAGAACTGATTGGAACATTAATATTCAAGGTTTTTAATCCTTTTAATAAATCATTTCCTTGACTGTAACCTTCTCTCAATGCGATAACAAATTCAACACACTGCTTTAACTCTTCATAGAATTTCCATAAGTGTAACTTCTGTAAATTGTCTTCACCAATAATGAGATATATTTTTTCACATCTGTACAATTGTTGTAAATATTTGACCGTTTCTATGGTATAGACTGCTTTTTGTTGAGAGACTTCATATTCACAAATTTCAACTTTTTTATACGAGGCAAAAAGTTTTTTGAGTAAATCCAACCTTATTGGGGCATCTAAAAAAAATGTTTTTTTAAATGGATTTAAAAAAGTGGGAACGATACACAGTTTGTCAATATCTAAAGTTTTCAAAGCTTCTTTTACAATAGCTTCATGACCAATGTGCGGAGGGTCAAAACTACCACCAAATATTGCTATTTTCAATTAGAATTACCTCACGACATTTACTTAAATTATATTATAGCAATATTTAGATAAAATAACGAAAATTTTAATAATCTAATAAAGGGAAACAATGGCTGTAAAAGTTGCAATTAATGGTTTTGGAAGAATTGGAAGATGTGTTGCTAGAATTATCTCTAAAAGGGACGATGTAGAATTAGTTGCCATAAATGATACATCAAGTATTGATATGCTTGAGTACTTAACAAAATATGATACAGTGCATGGGACATTTAACGAAGAAGTAAAAGTGGAAAATGGATATGTCACCATAGGAAAAGTCAAAGCAAAATTATACAATACAAGAGATGCAAAAGAGTTGACTTTTACTAAAGATTGTGGGGCTGAAATTGTTTTAGAGTGTACGGGTGCGTATTTAACTTTAGAAAAAGCACAAGTCTATTTGGATAACGGTGCAAAAAAAGTGGTCATGTCTGCACCTGCAAAAGACAATACGCCTACGTTTGTTTTGGGAGTAAATGAGAAAGAGTATAAAGGTGAAACAATCATTTCAAATGCTTCTTGTACAACCAATTGTTTGGGACCAGTAGCTAAAATTATTGACGATGCATTTGGAATTGAAAAAGGGTTAATGACAACCATTCACTCATACACCAATGATCAAAATATTTTAGATGTCAAACATAAATCTGACAAAAGAAGAGCCAGAGCTGCTGCTATGAATATGATTCCTACAACTACGGGTGCTGCAAAAGCGATGAAACTTGTTATGCCACAACTTGATGGAAAATTGCATGGGCAAAGTGTGAGAGTTCCAACACCAAACGTGTCAATGGTAGATTTAAATGTGATTGTAAAAAAAGATACCACCAAAGAGGAACTCAATGCACTGTTTGAAGCAAAAGCAAAAGAGCTTCCTTTTATTGTTGCTGTGGACAATGAGATGAAAGTATCTTCAGATTTAATTGGAGACACACACTCAACGATTATTGCTACAGATTTAACACAAGTAGTAGCAGGAAATATGATTAAAGTAATGACTTGGTATGACAATGAGTGGGGATACTCGTCAAGATTGATTGATATGGCTGTTTACGTAGCAAATAAATAAGGGAAAGAATGAAATTACAAGAGATTAAAAATATTAATATCACCGGTAAAAAAATATTTATCAGATGTGATTTTAATGTTCCAATGGATGAATACAGTAACATTACAGATGACCGAAGAATTCGAAGTGCGTTAAATACAATCAGATATTGTATTGACCATGACTGTTCTGTTATATTAGCCTCTCATTTTGGAAGACCTACTGAGCCATTTGAAGAGAAATATTCGTTAAAACCCATTGCAAAAAGATTACACACCTTGCTTAAACAAGAGATTATTATGGCAAAAAATGTGGTTCAAAACGACACATTGGAATTGGCAAAAAATTTAAAACAGGGTGAAATTTTACTGTTAGAAAATTTGAGATACAACAAAGGTGAAACCAAAAATGATGAAGAGTTTTCTAAAAAACTCGCTTCAATGGCAGATATTTATATCAATGACGCTTTTGGAGTCTCTCATCGTGCGCACTCTTCTGTAGAAGGTATTACCAAATATTTTGATAAAGATTCAAAAGCAGCAGGGTTTTTATTGGCCAAAGAGATTCAATTTTTTCATCATATCGTACATAATCCCAAAAGACCATTTGTTTCAATTGTTGGGGGAAGTAAAGTTTCTGGGAAATTGGAAGCGTTGCATAACTTGGTTCCTAAAGTGGACAAAATTATCATTGGTGGAGGAATGGCATTTACTTTCTTAAAAGCCTTAGGTCATGAAGTGGGTCGTTCATTGGTTGAAGATCATCTAATACCAGAAGCGTTAAAAATCATGGAAGAGGCAAAAGCTTTGGGAGTGAAATTTTATTTACCAGTTGATGTGGTTGCGGCTGAATCTTTTGACAAAGAGGCTTTCGCAAAACCAACAACGGTTCAAGAGATTCCAAAAAATTGGATGGGATTGGATATTGGCCCAGCATCAGCGATGCTGTTTTCGCAAGCGCTTGAAGATGCACATACCATTCTTTGGAATGGACCAATGGGGGTGTATGAAATGGATAAATTTGCTAAAGGAAGTGCCAAAATTTCTCATGCCGTTGCCTCTTCGTATGCCACGACAGTTGTAGGTGGTGGAGATACAGCAGATTTGGTACGACTTACTGGCGATGAAGATGAAATGACATTTATCAGCACTGGGGGTGGAGCGTCATTGGAGTTGATTGAGGGAAAAGTTTTGCCGGGTGTTAAAGCTCTTGTGATTGAGGAAGATTGATGCCAATTATTGCAGCAAACTTTAAAACCAATCATACCCGTGCCTCAACAGCCAAATATATCTCCTTGGTGAATAACTATTTAAAAACAAACAGTACCAGTGAAGTCTATATTTTCCCTACCGCAACCTCTCTTGATGAGTATGAAACCGTTTTAAATTTGTCAATAGGTGTACAAAATGCATATCCGACTAAAAAGGGATCATTCACGGGAGAAATTGGAACTGAACAACTTGATGAGTTTTTTATCAAAACCATTTTAATTGGGCACAGTGAAAGACGACATATTTTAGGTGAAACGCAAGAAGCCATTGCACAAAAATTTCAATATTTTAAAGAGTTGGGATACAAAATCATCTACTGTATTGGTGAACCTTTAGAGGTAAAAGAACAAGGACTTCAATCGACATTGGAGTATCTTTGGGAACAACTTGTAGGAATAGATACCACATACGACAAATTGATTCTTGCCTATGAACCTGTTTGGGCCATTGGTACAGGAGTAACGGCAACGGTTGAAGATATTTCAAACATTCACAATGCCATTAAAAAAGAGATCAACAAACCACTGCTTTATGGGGGAAGTGTCAATTTTGGCAACATAGAAAAAATTTGTGCTATACCCAATGTCGATGGAGCATTAATTGGAACGGCAAGTTGGGTTGCAGAAGACTTTATAAAAATTATAGAAACAACAAAGGAGTTATAATATGTTAATGAAGGGTAAAAAAGGGGTTATTTTAGGAGTTGCGAACAACAAGTCTATTGCATATGGGATTGCAAAAGCATGTGCCGCGCAAGGGGCTCAAATTGCATTTACATATTTGAATGATGCGTTAAAGAAAAGAGTTGAACCAATTGCAGCAGAGTTTGGGAGTGAAAATTTGGTTTATCCGTGTGACGTATCAAATCTAGAAGAGATTAAAGCGCTAAAAGTTTCATTAGAAAAAGATTTAGGAGAGATTGATTTTATTGTTCACTCAATTGCTTTTGCTCCTAAAGAGGGACTTTCTGGAAGATTTTATGATATTTCTAAAAATGCCTTTGATATTGCTATGGATGTTTCGGTTTACTCTTTAATTGAAATTACACGAGAGTTAAAACCTCTTTTAAGTCAAAATGCTTCAATCCTTACCCTCTCATATTATGGTGGAGTAAAATACATCCCTAATTATAACCTTATGGGTGTAGCAAAAGCAGCTTTAGAGATGACAACAAAATATCTTGCTGAAGATTTAGGAAAAGATGGTTGCCGAGTCAATGCAATTTCTGCAGGTCCTATTAAAACACTGGCTGCAGCTGGAATTGGTGATTTCAGATTCATGTTAAAATGGAATGAAGCGCATTCACCACTTAAAAAGAATGTAACTATTGATGAAGTTGGAAACTCTGGTATGTATTTATTGAGTGACTTAAGCAGTGCAGTAACGGGTGAAATTCACTATGTGGATGCTGGATTTAATATCATGGGAATGCCAGCAGTTGAATTTGATGAAGAGGGAAAACCTTCTATCGCATGGAATGGTGAAAAGTAACTATAAAGCATACGTTTTTGGCGAATTTCTGCGTTGTTGAAAAAATTCAGACATGAAGTAAAAGAGTGTCTGAATTTTTTCACTGCCTTGAATTTCACTCAAAATCTTACTTTTAAATTTAATGAAATTTTAAATTAAGATTTTAAATATAGGATAATTATAATGATGAGTATAAATTTTAAAGAGTTAGCAAACAAATATCAAACACCATATTATGTTTACGATTTTGACCATATTACAAAACAATATGAAGAGTTAAAGGGTGCTTTTAAAGCTAGAAAATCACTTATTGCATATGCAGTAAAAGCAAATTCAAATTTAAGTGTTATTAAACATTTAGCAAACCTTGGAGCTGGTGCTGATTGTGTTAGTATTGGTGAAGTAAAACGTGCTTTAAAAGTGGGGATTCCTCCTTATAAAATCATTTTTTCTGGTGTTGGAAAAATTGATGAAGAGATAAAACAAGCACTTGAATTTGATATTTTAATGATAAATGTTGAAAGTGATGCTGAGTTAAATAGAGTTGAACTAATAGCCAAAGAACTTGGGAAAACAGCTAGAATTTCAATAAGAATAAATCCAAATATTGACCCATTAACACATCCATATATTTCAACAGGATTACATGAAAATAAATTTGGAGTTGATATTGATACAGCAAAAAGAATGTATATCCAATGTAAAAATTCTGAAAACTTAGAACCAGTTGGAATGCATTGTCATATTGGTTCTCAACTTACTCAACTTCAACCAATTAAAGAGTCTGTAAAAATCATTACTGATTTGGTAAGAAATTTAAAAGCTATAAACATTGAATTATCATTTGTTGATGTGGGTGGAGGACTTGGTATTGTTTACAAAGATGAAACTTTAATTGATACACAAGAGTATGCACAATCTATTTTAGAAAGCATGTTTGGGCTTGATATTACAATTATTTGTGAACCAGGAAAATTCATGGTTGGAAATGCTGGAATATTTGTTACAAAAGTTTTGTATGAAAAAGTAAATGGAAATAAAAGATTTGTTATCGTTGATGGAGCGATGAATGATTTAATCAGACCAGCTTTATATAATGCATATCACAGAATTGAAGTTTTAAATGATAATCAAGAGTTTTCAGATTGTAATTTAGTTGGACCAATTTGTGAAAGTGGGGATTTCTTTGCCAAAAATGTTAAATTACCAAAAACTCAACACAATGATTTAGTTGCTATTTACAGCGCTGGAGCTTATGGATTTACAATGTCAAGTAACTATAATACCCGAGGGAAAGTACCTGAAATTGCCATTGAAAATGGGCAAGACCGATTGATCAGAAGACGAGAAACTTTTGAAGATATTATTGCCTTAGAAGAAGAGTTTATAAACAATTAATAGGATGTATAAATGAGTAAGAGAGGATTTTTTATTGATGTTCAAGGAACGTTGATTGATGATTTAGAACGAATGCCTATTTCGGGAGCGTGTGAATTTATTGATACGTTAAATACTCAAAATATTCCTTATGTTGTCATTACGAATAATACCAAAGAAAAAAGTGAGATTTTTTTAAATAATTTAAAACAGAAAGGATTAAATATAAAAAATTATATTGATCCTTTCTCTCTTTTGACAAAAGTGGTTCCTCAAAAAAGAGTTGCTGCCTTTGGAAGCAGTGAATTTCTTGCAATAATTGTGGAACTTGGGTATGAACTTGATTTCCAAAATCCAGAAGCGTTGATTGTATCCATTAAAAAAGAGTACACCAATGAAGATTACTCTTTGATGATTGAGTGTGGAATTAAGGCTGAAAATCTTGTAGGAATGCATGAGACTTCAATTTATGCCAAAGATAAAAAACGGTACCCTGGTGTGGGTGCAATCATGCAAATGATCAAGTTTGCAGTGAATAAAGAGTATCAAGTTGTAGGAAAACCCAGCTTTACTTTTTATGATAAAGCCAGAGAGCTAATTGGATTGGACTTTAAAGATATTACCACTGTTTCAGATGATATGATTGGTGATTTGATTGGGGCAAAAAACTTAAATATGCAAACTTGTTTGGTATTAAGTGGGAAAATTAAAGATGAAAATGAAATACTGCATACACTTAAAAAAGAGGAACGACCGGACTCTATTTGTCGAGATATGCGTAAAGTATTAGAACTTTTCAGTAAAGGTGAAATATGAATAAAGAGCAAGGTTTAAAAGAACTGAGAAATAAATTAGATGTTATTGATGATAAACTTTTAGACTTAATAAATGAACGAATGGAACTTGTTCATCAAGTGGGGGTAGTAAAAGCCAATAGTGGTGGCGCCATATACCGACCTGAAAGAGAAAAAGAGATCATTAAACGTCTGGAAGCAAAAAATAAAGGATTGTTAAATAATGCTGCCATTGAAGCACTCTTTTTAGAAATATTTGCCATATCTAGAAATTTGGAATTGCCTGAAAATATTGCTTTTTTAGGACCCAATGGAAGTTTTACCCACCAAGCTGCTGAAGCACGATTTGGAGCAATGAGTTCGTATATATCGATTGGTTCAATCAAAGGGGTGTTCCGAGAGGTCAGCACAAAAAAAGCACGATTTGGTGTGATACCTATAGAAAACTCTTCAAATGGAATTGTTAGCGATACCATTAATTGTTTGAGTCAATATAACTTAAAAATCATTGCAGAAGTGATTTTAGACATTCATCATACCCTAGCAACGACGTGTGATAAAGTCAGTGACATTAAACGAATCTATTCAAAAGATATTGCTTTTGAGCAGTGCCACAGATTTTTAGAGAATTTTGGATTGGATGAAGTGGAGCATATACCTATTGAGTCAACTACAAAAGCTGCAAAATTGGCACTTGCTGAGCCAAATTCAGCGGCCATTTGTTCTCATGTGGGTGCGAAAATGTACAATCTTCCAATATTGTTTGAAAATATTGAAGATAAAGACAACAATAAAACGCGATTTTTTATTGTGAGTGATTTTGAAAATGCAGCCAGCGGCAATGACAAAACATCTATTTTGGCAAAATTACCCAATACCCCTGGTGCGTTGGTTGATTTTTTGATTGATTTTGATAAAGCAGGGATAAATTTAACCAAAATTAAATCGCATATTGTAGAAGGGAATTCAATATTTTTTATTGATTTTAATGGGCATAAAAGTGATGAAAACATTCAAGGAATCTTTGAAAAACACAAAGAGAGCATAAAATTCTTGGGCTCTTATGTCAAAGAAGCTGATGATATATAATTCGATATAAAAAGGGATAAGTGTATGAAATTTAACCAAGTATTAGATAATGTTAAGACCTATGAAGCAGGTAAACCAATTGAGTTAGTTGTTCGAGAGTATGGAATCAACCCATGTGATATTATTAAACTCGCTTCAAATGAGAATCCATATGGAACTTCACCTTTGGTGACACAAAAGATTCAAAGTTTGTCAAAAAATATGTTCATGTACCCAGATGACTCTATGTTTGAGTTAAAAGAGGCATTAGGGGAGAAATATCAAGTGGCCAGTAATAATATCATTATTGGTTCAGGAAGCGATCAAATTCTAGAGTTTTGTGTTCATGCAAAATGCAATGAAAAATCGACTATTTTAATGACAAAAACAACGTTTGCAATGTACGAAATTTATGGAAAACAAACGGGTGCAACTATTATTAAAACTGAAGATGATGAACACAATATTGAACAATTTAAAGCGTTGTACAAACAACACGGCGCGGATGTCATTTTCTTATGTTTGCCAAACAATCCATTGGGTGAATGTTTAGATAAAGAGGAAGTGTATGAATTTTTAAAAGAGGTCGATGAAAATACGTTGGTTGTTATCGATGGTGCATACATGGAGTACGCAGCATATAAAGATGAAAAGAAACGAATTGTAGCATCAGATATTATTCATACTTTCCCTAATGCCATTTATACAGGAACATTTTCAAAAGCGTATGCATTAGGAGGGATGAGAGTAGGATACGGTATTGCTCACCCTGATATTATTAAAACTTTGTACAAATTAAGACCCCCTTTTAATATTTCAACACTCTCATTAGCTGCTGCCATTGAAGCGTTAAAAGATGAAGCTTTTGTCAATGAGTGTATTGCAAAAAACTTTGAAGAGATGGTTAAGTATGAAACATATGCCCAAACGAAAGGCTTAGAGTATATTAAAAGTTATACCAATTTTATTACCCTTAAATTGCCTGCAGATTATATTTCGGCACAAGTGGCACAAGAGCTGCTTGAACGAGGAATTATTATTCGTGATTTAACGGGTTATGGATTAAATGCTATTCGAATTACCATTGGTCGAGAAGATCAAAACAGCATTGTAATTGAAAAGTTAGATGAGGTATTAGAGAGTTTAAAAACTGTAAAGGTGTATGATTAAAAACGATATGAATATTAAAAATAAAAACAAACAAGAGTTAACCGAACTTGCCTTACAAATCAGAAAGAGAATCATTGATGTAGTCAGTAGAAACGGTGGGCATTTCTCTTCAACTCTTGGTGCTGTTGAACTCACAATTGGAATGCATTATGTTTTTGATGTAGAGACAGACCCCTTTATTTTTGATGTATCACATCAGTGTTATCCCCATAAACTCTTAACTCAACGTTGGGAAGAGTTTGAAACCATACGACAGTTTAATGGATTAAGTGGCTTTACTAAGCCCAAAGAGAGCAATGCAGACTACTTTGTAGCAGGACACAGTTCTACGTCTATTTCTGTTGCCATTGGCGCGGCTAAAGCGATTCGGCTTAAAAAAGAGAACAGAGTACCTATCGTAATGATTGGAGATGGTTCTATGAGTGCAGGAATGGTCTATGAAGCGTTAAATGAGTTGGGGGACAGAAAATATCCTATGGTGATTATTCTTAATGACAATGAGATGTCAATTGCCAAACCTTTTGGCGCCATCAGTAAACATTTGAGTAAATTGCTTGCGGGTAAATTTTATCAAAGTTTTAAAGAAAAAGTTGACAGAGTTATACGAAATCATTTTCCAGAAGGTACCACCTATTTGGCTAAAAAAATAGAAGAGAGTATGAAACTCATTACTCCAGGAATTATTTTTGAAGAGATGGGGGTGGATTATATTGGTCCCATCGACGGGCATGATATTCAAGAAATTATTGATACCCTTAAATTGGCAAAAGGGATGGGAAAACCTGTTATTGTTCACGCAAAAACCATGAAAGGTAAAGGTTATGCCATTGCTGAAGGTCATCATGAACACTGGCATGGAGTGGGACCTTTTGATAAAGAGACAGGTGCATTTATTAAAAAAGCCTCCGTTAAATCTGCAACAGCTGTCTACTCAGATGCCCTTTTAGCTTTAGCTCAAAAGCATGATAATGTAGTAGGTGTCACTGCTGCTATGCCAAGTGGTACAGGCTTAGATAAACTCATAAAAGCGTATCCTGATCGTTTTTGGGATGTGGCCATTGCTGAACAGCATGCCGTAACTTCTATGGCTGCTATGGCAAAAGAGGGTTTCAAACCTTTTATCACGATTTATTCTACTTTTTTGCAAAGAGGGTTTGATCAAATCATACACGATGTCTGCTTGATGAATCTTCCCGTGGTATTTGCCATTGATCGGGCTGGAATTGTAGGAAATGATGGAGAGACCCATCAAGGTGCCTTTGATATATCTTATTTAAGATTTATCCCAAATATGATTTTGTGTGCACCAAGGGATACAAAAACATTGGAGTATGCCGTTGATTTTGCGTATACGTGTTCAAGTCCTTGTGCGATAAGATACCCAAGAGGTGCTTTTGAGGAGTTGGAATTTAAAGCCACGCCATTTAAATTGGGTCGTGCGCAACTCTTAAAAGAGGGTCGAAGCTCAAAACTTTTCATAGGGTATGGGGCAGGTGTTTCACGAGCGATACAAACGGCTCAACTGCATCGAGATGACATTGCGATTTTAGATTTAAGATTTGTGAAACCTCTGGATAAGAAACTTTTAAAAGAGCTTGCAAACACATACACAAACTGGTATGTGTTTTCTGATTCTCAAAAAGAGGGTGGTGTTGGGAGTGCTCTTTTAGAGTTTTTAAATGAGTCTAAAATTACAAACATTACCTTGACCTCATTTGAATATGAGGATGCATTTATACAACACGGAGATACAAAAGAAGTTGAATTTTCTTTGGCTTTAAATCCTACTCAATTGGTAAAAAGAATCAAATAAACTCTTTTTACCATTTCTACAAATAATCAAAAAATAATTTTAAAATAACCAATTATAATGGTAAATATTATTTTACTATTTATCATAAAAAATTAAATAATAATTAAGTATTTATCAAATACAATGAACATAAAATTTAATAACGAAGGGGTGAAAAATGTTGAAAAATATGAGTACACGTACAAAACTAATGATATTACCGATACTTTTTATTATGATTCAGGTCATTTCTGGTTTGGTTTATTCTCATTATGAGGGCATTACAGAAAAAAAAAGTAGAGCAGCAGAGCAAACAAATAATTTTATGTTACAGGTATTAAAAGGTAGAATATCTGTTTACCAATTTTTACGTACACCCAATGATAAGAATGCCAAAAGCGTTAAAAGTGATTTTACCGAATTAAATGAACAAGTGGTAAAATTAGAATCTGAACTTGAACTTGATACCAATATAAATTTGTGCAAGGAAATAATTGCATTAAATCAAGCGTATATCAAATATTTTGAAGAACTTGCATTTAAAAGAATAGATGAACTCCAAAAAAATCAAATTGTTGAGTCATCAGAGTCTTTGTTAATCATTTCAAAAATGGTTCCTATAGGTTTGTCTTTGGAATCAAAATTAAAAGAGATTAATACCACTTTGATGCTGGAAAAACAAAAAGCCGATAACATCCTTTCAAATATTTTATTGACCATTACTTTAATTGGTATTGGGCTGTTTTTATTCATTACTGTTGTTTTAGCGAATATTATTATTAAGGCTTTAAAAGAGTTTCAAACTGGTTTATTGTCATTTTTTAACTATTTAAATAAGGTCAGTGACGATGTGGAACATTTAGATGACAGTGGAAAAGATGAGTTTTCCCAAATGTCCAAAGTGGTCAATGAAAATATTGCTAAAACACAAAATGCAATTATAGAGGATAATATTTTTATTGATAATGTTAAAGCGATTGTCCAAGAGGTCAAAAATGGTATTTTATATAAACAAATTGAACACGATACCCACAGTAAAAGTCTGCATGAGTTGAAAGTTATTTTCAATGAAATGCTTTCAATTATGGCAGAAAACATATGTGGAGATATGAATAAAATACAAAGAGCATTAAGCACATTTCAACAGTTGGATTTCAGACACAGAGTTCCAAACCCAACAGGTAAAACCTCACAAGGATTAAATCAACTCGCAGAAATCATCAATGCAATGTTGGTTGAAAATAAGAAAAATGGATTGATACTTCAAAGCAGTGCGAATGATTTATTATTTAATGTGGAATCTTTAAGCAGTGCTTCCAATCAAGCAGCTGCTTCACTTGAAGAGACCGCAGCCGCTTTAGAGGAGATTACCAGTAATATTGCCAATAATACGGAAAACGTTATAAAAATGGCTGGTTTTGCCAACCAATTACAACAATCTGCAAACGATGGTGAAAAGTTAGCACAAGAGACAACGGTATCAATGGATAATATCAATGAACAAGTTGAAGCCATTTATGAAGCCATTAATGTGATTGATCAAATTGCCTTTCAAACCAATATTTTATCTTTGAATGCAGCTGTTGAATCAGCTACGGCTGGAGAAGCAGGTAAAGGGTTTGCTGTGGTTGCACAAGAGGTAAGAAATTTGGCTTCACGAAGTGCGGAAGCAGCTAAAGAGATTAAAGAACTTGTGAGTAATGCTACTTCAAAAGCCAACTATGGGAAAGAGATTGCTGATAAGATGATTCATGGATACCATGGACTACACGAAAATATTTCCAAAACATTGGATATCATTCAAAGTGTTGAGAATGCCAGTAAAGAGCAATATGCAGGTATAGAACAAATTAATAATGCCGTTGCCGAACTTGATCAGCAAACACAATCAAATGCAAATGTGGCATCAACAACGAAAGAGATTGCAATTAAGACTCAAGGAATTGCGAAAGTGGTGGTTGATAATGCCAATGAAAAAGAGTTTATTGGAAAAATGGAATTGGAGAGTAGTCTTTTTGGCTTTTAAGCCAAAGGATCTTCTCCACTCTCCCAAGCACCGAGGTATTTCTCAATCATATGGAAATCTTCGCCTTTATGTTCAGTGAAAGTAATGTATTGATTTTTATTGTCAATGCGAAATAACTCATTGACAATCGCCATATAACGCAGAGCCAGTTCCCGTCTTTTTTCTAAACTTCTTCCTTCTCTTATGTCTAAATTCATTAAACAAATTGCATCTGTGGAATTCGCTCTGCCAATGGTGAGGTTGTATTTTTCATACTCTCTTGTGGTAATTGCAATGTGATCTGTTCCCGTATCCATGACTTCACTGAAAGTTTCTCTGATGCTTTGCGCAAACTTTTCTTTGAGATTATTGCTGACTTTTTTGTTGATTTCAAACTGTAAATGCGGCATAAGTTATCCTTGTATTTGTCAGTTCCCTGGTGTATCATTTGGAACGGCAGTAATTTTACTTGTTGGAGGAACCATTAAATCAGTAGTATCATTTGTAATCCAAGTATTGAATATAAAAACAATACCCACTCCCACAATAATCAATAACAACGTCACAAGAATTTTATCGATGGCCCCTTTTTGAAATTCTAACATGGCTCTCTCCTTATGAATTTAATCAAATCTAAGTTGAATGTTCAAAAAAGTTGGGGAGAAAAGTGCATCAGTGAATGCAGTTAAGCAACCCGGCTATCTTAAACAAAGACCCGTGGCTTTCCGTCCTTACCTCGCGATAAGTTTGGCCAGTCAAACAGTTATTACAGAAAGTATGACACCAGTAGGCTTAGATTTATATTAAGACTTGTTTTAATTTCTCAACGCACAATCCCATGGCGGTACTCTCATATCCGTGGACACTTTTGATATAGGGCTTGCAGAATCCTTCAACCATAATTGCTCCCGCTTTTCCCATGCATTCACCTGAATTGATGTAGTTATCAAGTGCTTTTTTATCAAATTCGTTGAAAACATAGTGTGTTGAAGAGATGTCGATGAGTTGAATTTTTTTGCTTTTGTAAATCATGCAGGTAATAATTGAAACTCTGTTATTGCTTTGCATTTGAACCATTCTTCTGGCATCGTCTTTATTTTTTGCTTTTCGTAAAAGTTCGCCATTACAGCTGACGACTGTATCTGCAACTAAAAGGGGCATATCGTCTGTACCAAATTTGTTGTAAAGTTCATTGAACTTCCCTTGTGTGGCTTCATATACAAATGATTTTGGATGAGGTGTTTGTATGGCATCTTCATTAAAAGAACCACCGTTTTGTATAAAATCAATATGGTGTGCCTTAAGTAGGAGTGCACGCGTTTGTGAAGAAGAACCCAGTCGTATCAAAATGAACCTTTAAATTTTTTTTCATTTTAGCAAATATAATAAAAAAGTTGTATAATACGCGCATGAAATTAAGTGAACCTATTGCCGGTATTTTAATCTTTATCTCCTTTTTATTGACAAATTATGCCTATTTTATCAACAACAACCTTTTTATTTTTGCTGGTATTTTTGCGTGGGTTGCGTTGATGATTCTTTTTCATAAAATTGCCAATAAAAAACTCATCTATATTTTGCTTATTTTAACGTTTTGTTCTATTTTTATCAGTAGTTATAACCATTTTGAGATCGATTTTAAAAAAGCGATTGTGGTCAATCAGTATTTGTTAACTCTCTTAATTGGAGTCGCTTTTTTAAGATTGGTGGCCATTCCAAAAGAGGAAAAAATTAAACAATTGCCTACGGGTAAAAGTGCATTTTTTAAAACCTACGTGGGCATTCATCTTTTTGGTTCAGTTATTAACCTCTCTTCATTGATTTTGGTTGCAGACAAGCTTTATAAAAATGCTCCTTTGAGTAAAATACAAATCATGGTATTGACCCGAGCTTTCTCTTCAGATGCGTATTGGTCACCTTTTTTTGTAGCTTTTGCTGCAGCCATGACCTATGCCCCTCATTTGAATTCATTGACAATTATTATTTCAGGACTCTTTTTGGCACTGATGGCATTTTTTATTACATACCTTGAAATTCATTTTGACAAAAATTATGACTTTAAGACGTTTCAAGGGTATCCCATTCATTTTGAAACCCTTTATTTGCCTTTTTTATTAGCAGGTATGGTTCTTGTAACCAATCATTACTATCCGTTGTTAAAAATCATAGTGTTGATCTCATTTTTTTCTCTTATATTAGCATTGGTGATTCTTCCTTTAAAAACAACCGTGCAAAACAGTATGAGACTTTTTGGAAAACACATTACTGAAGAGTTACCCAAAATGAAAAATGAGTTGGCACTTTTTTTGGTTGCAGGTGCTTTTGGTGTGGCAATCAGTTCCATTTTAGTGGGCTTGAATATTCAGTTACCTTTTGATGTGTTTGATGCCAAAGTGGCTTCTGTGTTGTTGTTGATTTTGATTTTGTTGTCATTCATTGGAATACATCCTATTATCTCTATTGCTGTCATTGGAAATTGGATGAATGAACTCAATCATACGCTGCTTGCGATGACCTTTTTAATGTCTTGGTCAACGGCTGTTTCAAGTTCCCCTTTTTCTGGTGTGAACTTAACCATGCAATCCAGATACAGTTTAAAAGCACTTGATATGTTAAAATTAAATGTATCGTATACGTATAAAATGTATCTGCTTTGTGTTATAGTGCTTTTTGTATTGGCAAATTATTTAAAATTATAGTAAAATCACACTTACTTCAGCAGGATGATTAATGACACTTTTTTTTACTCTTTTAGGCAAAATTGCTCCTTTGTATCTTAATATTTTTATTGGTTATATTTTGGCACACTATTTTAAAGTCAAAAGAGATTATGTTGCGTTTATTTTGATTTATATTTTGGGGCCTTTTGTTGTATTTTTTGCAACTTTGTCTATTAATATCAATTTACAATTGATTTTTTTACCTGTGTTTGTATTTATGTTAGGAAGTGCCATCGCTTTTTTCATTTTGCATCACTATAAAGCACATTGGAAAGATCCCAGTTTAAATACCTTAGCGTTTACCTGTGGCACTGGGAATACGGGTTATTTTGGTATTCCGCTTGCCATGATTTTACTTGAACCACAAGTGGTGAATATTTTTATTTTTGCTACGATGGCATCGCTTTTATATGAAAATACAACGGGGTTTTTTGTAACAGCAAAAGGCAATTTTACTGCCAAACAATCGTTGATAAAAGTTGCAAAATTACCACTGTTATACGCTTTCATTTTTGGGGTTACATTAAATATTTTAGGTATAAGAACACCTGAAGTTGTGGTTCCTTACTTTGAAAGTTTTAAATGGGCATATGGTATTTTAGGAATGATGATGTTGGGTATGGGGATGAAAGGTTTTGATTTGGAGCATGATTTTGATAAAAAATATATCAAAGTGGCCTACTTTTATAAATTTATTCTTTGGCCAGCGATTATTTTGGCCATCATATTTTTAGATAACAATCTTTTTCATTTTTTAAGTGAAGATATTTATAAAGTGCTCTTTTTGTTCTCAATTGTTCCTTTAGCAGGCAACACAGTAACCTTGGCCATATTACTTAAAGCCAAACCAGAAAAAGCCAGTTTTACGGTTTTATTGAGTACATTAATTTCAGTTGTTTATATTCCATTGGTATTGTATTGGTACGGTGGTTTTTAATTTGTATTAAAAAGGGGAAGTCGTGGGGAGATATTTAAAATTTCATTTTCTGTTTGTTTTACTTTTTGTTGTAAGCAGTGCTTTAGGCATTGATACGGTTTTGGACAAAGTTCAACCGCAACCGCAACCGCAACCACAAGCACAAGCACAAAGCAGCAGTGAATTTGAACTTGATATTGAGAGTTTAAAAGAGCTCAATAAAGAGTTACG
Source organism: Marinarcus sediminis (SeqCode) (assembly GCF_048571275.1). GTDB lineage: Bacteria > Campylobacterota > Campylobacteria > Campylobacterales > Arcobacteraceae > Marinarcus > Marinarcus sediminis. Next base: position 531,324 of record NZ_CP182357.1, on the reverse strand, counting down.
CGTTAATGAAAAAGCCAATGAAGGTGATGTGTATGTCCACAAAAAAGTTTTTTTAGAAAATATCTTAAACTATGTTGCCAATGATAAACCCATCTTTTTTGATAAAGAGAAAATTACTGCTAATTTAGAACAACTTACCTCAAAAATGTCTGCCAATGAGAGTTATGGTTATGATGTTGCTTATATACGGGATGAACTTGAAGTGACGTATATTAACAATACGGTCGAGTTTTTTGAAGGAATGAACCATTTAATTAAATTACGCAACAGTTATATCTCTCAAAAAGGATTGAGAAACTATATTGAAACCATCAAAAAAAATATCAAGAATGCCCCTTTGGAGAAAAAATTTGATGATTATTACAATAACAATAAAAATATCGATGCTAAGTTATATGATGAGTTGAGATTAAATTATTCCATTTATAAAACCGATGTATTAACGTATTTAGAGATTTTGAACTATTTATCTAATAACAGTAACAAAATTGAAAAAACAAACTTTTTGGTGAGTAAATTCAATTTAGAGTATTGGATTAAGCTGATCAATTCAAATGATTTGGTTGAAAATATCAATATCTATCTTAATTTCTATTTGCAAGTCGATATTGGAAGCATATTATTGGCAACACTGTTTTTCTTGATTATCAACTCTTTGATTGTTTTTGTCATGCCTTTGATGATAACAGTGGTTCAAAAAGGGCAGAGCAATCAAGCGACTAAAAGAAAAAACACGCTCATCAAACGTTTTTTAACCAACGCTTTTTATTCTCCTATTCGGTTTTATTTGCTCATTTTTTCAATTGAACTCTTCTTTGAAATCATTCATAAAGGACAGTTTAATATCTCAAAAGTTGAGACCTTTATTAATATTGCGTATATTATCAACAGTGGTTATTTGGTGTATAACATATTTGATGAGTGGATCAACAATTTCTCCGAAATATTTTTTGAAAGACACGCCAATGTACGAAAAGAGATGGTCGGTTTTTTACTCAAACTTTTTACTTTTATTCTTGTCATCATCGTCACGTTATTTATTTTAACCGAATTAGAGTTTGATGTAAAAGCGATTTTAGCCTCACTGGGAATTGGTGGTATTGCCATTGCTTTTGCAGCCAAAGAGACAGTCAGTAACCTTTTTTCAAGTGTGAATTTAATGCTGGATAACTCTTTTAGTCAAGGGGATTGGATTGTAACAGATACTTACGAAGGAACGGTGATTGAGTTAAAAATGAGAACCACTACCATTCGAACTTTTGATAATGCATTGGTCTCTATTCCCAACTCTTTATTGGCGTCAAGTTCCATAAAAAACTGGAGTAAACGTGTTATTGGACGAAGAATAAAGATGAACATCGGAGTAACGTATGAAAGTAATTTTGAAGACATTCGACAAGCGTTAATTGACATTGAACAAATGCTTTTAAATCATCCTGATATTGCCAGTAAAAAGACCAATATTGATGGGGTGACCACGAATGTCAAATTGGCTAAAAAAGAGGATATTTTAGGAATCAAAAGAGATATTTTGGTTTATTTGGATGCGTTTAGTGAGTCCTCGGTGGATATTTTAGTCTACTGTTTTTCAAGAACAACCAATTGGTCTGAGTGGTTAAGTGTCAAAGAAGATGTAATGTTTAAACTCGCAGAAATCATCAAAACAAATCATTTAGAGTTTGCGTATCCAACACAAGTGACTCACTTTAAACGTTAGATAAAAAAAGAGGTTTATTTTTATAAACCTCTTAAAATAATTCCCAAATAAATGGCAATACACCCTAAAACAATATTTAAAGGAATCATCCATTGGGCAATGGGTGCCAAATAGGCTCTTGTTTTGACCATATCATCTTCTAAAAAAGCTTTCTCTGCTTTGTTTCTTCGGATATAAATGGCAATAAAAACGAGTGTCATTATGGTCCAAATGCTCTCTTTTATATGAATAGCAAACTGTAAAGAAGTTCCTTTAAAATCAATTGCAAAGACCATAATCAAGGCGGTAATTAATAAAATTGCAATGATGGGAATAACAATATTAAAAAACCGAATAAGGTTCTCTAAGGTTCTTTCCAATTTTAATTTTGGCTCAATGATGGTTTGCATTGAGTAGTGAATTGCAAATCGTATGGCAATCATTCCTCCGACCCAAATGATGGCACTTAGGACGTGAAGAAATACTATAATTGAAGAAAAGTTTGCAAATATTTCATGGCTGAGTTCTCTCAAATGTTCTCCTTAGCATAAAGTAAAGCAGCTGTTTTAGCTTCTTCTACTTTTGTGATATCTTTTCCTCCCGCTTGTGCGAAGTCAGGTCTTCCACCACCACCTCCACCGACGATTGGCGCAATATTTTTAATCCAATCACCGGCTTTGAGTGCTGTATTTTTGCTTCCTGCAACAATCAATACCTTATCATCTTTTGGTTGAATGAGAAGTACGACTACTTTTTCATGAGCATTTTTTAAATCGTCAACAATCTTTTTCAAATCGCCATTTTCTAAAATTTCAACCACAACTGTGACATCACCTATTTTTTCTTCTTTAATGGGAGTTGAAACAGCATTTTGTGCCTCTTGTAACTCTTTTTTGAGTTCTTTGATTTGCTCTTTTAATTTGGCAATTCCTGCAAGGGGATCAATGTTTTTAACTTCTGCTTGAATTTGAGCAAGTTTGGCAATATTGTCTTTTGCAAAAGTGGTTGCTGCCAATCCACAAACGGCTTCAATTCTTCTTACTCCTGCGCTGACTCCTGACTCTTTTGTAATAAAAAAGCTACCAATGTCAGCTGTATTTCGTACATGGATTCCACCACAAAATTCAACAGAAAAATCACTGAAAGTAACCACTCTGACCATATCCCCATATTTTTCACCAAACATGGCAATGGCACCTTTTTGTTTTGCTTCTTCAATAGGCAACTCTTCAACATTTCCAGCAATTCCTCGAGTAATCATTGAGTTGACCAAATCTTCAACTTCATTGATTTGTGCCTCTGTCATGGCTTTTGGATAGGTGAAGTCAAATCGCAATCGACTTGAGTCATTGAGTGATCCCGCTTGAGAGACATTGTCTCCTAAAACCATTTTTAACGCACTTTGCAACAAGTGAGTCGCACTGTGATGTTTTGCGACTTCATATCGATTGACAACAACGGTATCAATGACTTCACCGGCATTTAAATTTGATTGAACGACTTTGATTTTAGATAAGTTTAAATCAAAGAATTTTTTTGTATCAAGTACCTCTGCAATGTGTTTGTTGTCTTCAATAATTCCCACATCGCCTGCTTGTCCACCTGATTGTGCATAAAAAGGCGTTTGTTCAAGCATAACCCAACCACTTTGGCCTTGTTGTAGTGTCGAAACTTCATTGAACTCATTATCAAGTAAAGCAACAATTTTTGTTCGGTAAGCGTTGTTGGTGTATCCTACAAACTCATTTTTGCCATATTTTTCCAATAAACTTTTAAAATCACCCGAGTTAGAGACATCACCGCTTCCTTTCCAGGCCGCTTTTGCTTTTGTTTTTTGCTCCAACATCAATGCATCAAATTTCTCAGAATCGACATTTAAGTTCACGGTTCTTAACATATCTTCTGTTAAGTCTAATGGAAATCCAAATGTATCATAAAGTTTAAAAGCAACTTCACCGCTGAAAATATCTTTGGTGTGTTCTAACTCTTCATTAAACAGCGCCATTCCTGAATCAATGGTTTTAAAGAATCGATCCTCTTCAAGTGTGATTTGTTCTTTAATATATTTGCTCTTTTCCGCCAATTCGGTGTAATGGTCACCCATCATAGAAACCAAGGTATCAACCAGTTTCGCCATAAATGGTTTTCTAAATCCCAGTAAGTAACCATGTCGAACGGCGCGTCTTAAAATTCGTCTTAAGACATAACCTCGACCCTCTTTGTCAAACAAAATTCCATGTGAAATCATAAAACTGACTGCTCTTAAGTGATCAGCAATTACTCTGAAACTGCCTATTGTTTCAGCCGTTGGTTCTTTTTGACTTAATTTTTTAACTTCGTTGATGAGAGGGGTAAACATAGAAGAGTCGAAATTGTTAAATTTTCCCTCTTTAATGGCAATGACACGCTCAAGTCCCATACCTGTATCAATGGAAGGTTTTGGAAGCGGATTGAGTTTTCCTGCGCTGTCTCTTTCGTATTGCATGAAAACCAAGTTCCAAATCTCTAAAAATCGATCACCTTCCCCACCTAAATAATCTTCACTTGAAGAAAAATGATCGGCACCTTGGTCATAAAAAATTTCACTGCAAGGGCCACATGCCCCTGTATCACCCATAGACCAAAAGTTATCTTTGTCCCCAAATCTTTTGATGCGTTCAGGAGCAATATGTTTGATCCATAAGTTAAATGCTTCATCATCTGTTTCGTGAATCGTTACCCAGAGTCTCTCTTCTGGTAATGCTAAGTTTTTTGTGATAAATTCCCAAGCATGAGCAATGGCATCTTCTTTAAAATAATCACCAAAAGAGAAGTTTCCTAACATCTCAAAGAGAGTATGATGTCGTGCTGTATAACCAACATTCTCTAAGTCATTATGCTTCCCACCCGCACGTACACACAGTTGGCAACTTGTTGCCTTAGGGTTTTTAGGTCGAGGAATTGCACCTGTAAAAATATCTTTGAATTGAACCATTCCAGCATTTGTAAATAGCAGTGTTGCATCATCGGGAACCAATGACATGCTGTCATATATTTCGTGTCCTTTACTTTGAAAAAACTCTAAAAACTCTTTTCTGATATCCATGTAAATTTCCATTAATCTTTATTTTTCACGATTGTATCAAAAAATTCTTTTATAGAAGATTAGTAAAGAGGCATTAAAAGTGAAATAAACCTTAACCAATTGGGTTAAATATTTTTAATTAATCTTGTGCTTAATAAATTTTGAGTATCATTGTGCCTTTACATTAAGAAGAACAGAAAAATCAAAATTTAGATGAACATATTAAAAACATTATGAATAACAAAGAAGGAAATTGTATGTTAGATTTAGCAATTATCGGGGGAGGACCAGCTGGTTTAACAGCAGGTTTATACGCTACAAGAGGTGGATTAAAAAACGTAACAATGTTCGAAATGGGAATGCCTGGTGGACAAATTACTGGAAGCAGTGAAATAGAGAATTATCCTGGGCAAAGTGCAGTGGTTTCTGGTATGGATTTGATGGAGAGCTGGCCAGCACAAGCCATGAAGTTTGGATTAAAGCATGAAATGAAACAAGTTTTAAAAGTAACAAAAAATGACAACATATTTCAAATAGAACTTGAAGATGGAACCAAACAAGAGGCAAAAACGGTTCTGCTTGCAACAGGATCGGTGCCAAGACGTGCAGGGTTTGTAGGTGAAGATAAATTCTTTGGAAGAGGAATCTCTACGTGTGCAACGTGCGATGGATTTTTTTATAAAAATAAAGAAGTGGCATTAATCGGTGGTGGAGATTCAGCACTTGAAGAAGCCGTCTATTTGGCAAAAACGTGTTCAAAAGTTTACTTAGTTCACAGACGAGATACTTACAGAGCCGCACCAAGTACCATTGAACATATGAAACATTGTGAAAATATTGAAGAGGTCACGAATGTTGATGTTGAAGAAGTCATTGGTGATAACATGGGCGTGACAGGATTGATTGTAAAATCAAAACAAACAGGAGAGACAAGACAGTTGGATGTTCCTGGTGTGTTTGTTTTTGTTGGAAGAGATGTGTTAAGTGATTGTTTGAAACAAGAAGATGGAAACTATCTGTGTGATGTGAATGCACAAGGTGAAGTGGTGGTTGATTTACGAATGAAAACATCGGTACCCGGATTGTATGCTGCAGGTGATGTAAGAATTGACGCGGCAAAACAAGTCGTATGTGCCGCAGCCGATGGTGCAACAGCAGCTGTTAATATTATTGAATATTTAGGATAAGAGGAAAGTCGATGATAAACGTAGGGGTTATTGGAAGTACAGGAAGAGTAGGGTCATTGTTAATTGATGATTTGGCTTCTGATCAAGAAGTAAGATTGAGTGCATGCCATGTTTTTGATGAACTGAAAAAAGTTGTACCCGAAGGTACGATTGTTACGAATGATATGAAAACGTTATTAGAAGCATCTGACGTGGTTATTGATTTCAGTGCACCCGCAGCAACAGAAGCACTTCTTACTGAAATTGTTGAGAATGGTGGAAATACACCTTTGGTTATTGCAACAACAGGGTTTAATAAACATCAACAAAATCTTCTTATTGAAGCGAGTAAAAAAGTTCCTATTTTATATGCAACAAATATGAGTTTAGGGGTTGCTGTTTTAAATAAATTGGTTTCATTGGCGTCTAAAACATTAAAAGAGTTTGACATTGAAATTGTGGAACAACACCATCGGCATAAAGTAGATGCTCCATCTGGAACAGCATTAACTCTCGCAGAACATGCTGCTCGTGCAAGAGATTTAGACCTTGATGCCGTCAGAGTCAGTGGACGAGATGGCGTTATTGGTGCAAGAACAAAAGATGAAATTGGCGTGATGAGTTTACGTGGTGGAGATATTGTCGGACGACATACGGTTGGACTATATAATGATGGTGAATTCATCGAGTTACATCATACAGCTACTTCACGAAACACTTTTTCAAAAGGTGCAATAAAAGCAGCGAAATGGCTTGTTAAACAAGATACAGGTCTTTATTCGATAAATGATTGTTTAGGATTATAAGGATTAATTTATGTGCGCAATAGTTGGAATATACGGAAATGAAAATGCAGCAAGACTGGCTTCAATAGCCCTTTTCTCAATGCAACACAGAGGGCAAGAAGCCACAGGAATCAGTTCATCATGCAATGGTAAAATCCATACAATTAAAAACAGAGGTTTGGTTTCTGAAGTTTTTACGGAAGAGGCATTAACAGTTCTGAAAGGGAATATGGCCATAGGTCATAACAGATATTCAACAGCGGGCGGAGACTCTATTTTAGATGCTCAACCTATTTTTGCAAAATATAAATTGGGTGAAATATCTATTGTTCATAATGGCAATTTAATCAATAAAGATGAAGTCAGAAATGATTTAATTGATAAAGGGGCTATATACCAAACAGGAATGGATACTGAAAACTTAATTCATTTAATCGCAAAAAATTCAAAAGACCGATTAAGAGATAGAATTAAAGAGGCATTAGACAGAACCATTGGTGCGTATTGTTTTATTGTGCAATCGCGTTCTAAACAGTTTGTTATTCGAGATAAACATGGCATTCGGCCATTGTCTATTGGAAAGTTAAAAAGTGGTGGGTATATTGTTGCAAGTGAAACGTGTGCGTTTGATTTGGTTGATGCAGAGTTTATCAGAGATGTAAGACCTGGTGAAATGTTGATTTTTGATGAAGGAAAAGATGAGCCAGAATCACTTCAATTGTATGAACCAGATTTTAGACCTTGCGCGTTTGAATATGTCTATTTCGCCAGACCAGATTCAGTCATTGACGGTAAAATTGTTTACAGAACAAGAGAAAATATGGGAAGAACATTGGCTCAAAATGATGCCCATTTAAATGTACATTATGACATGGTTGTGCCTGTACCTGATTCTGGTGTTCCAGCAGCATTGGGATATGCCAGTGAAAGTGGGATTCCCTTTGAGTATGGAATCATCCGAAATCATTATATTGGAAGAACTTTCATTGAACCCACACAAGAGATGAGAAACTTAAAAGTCAGAATGAAACTCAGTCCTATGAGATCGTTGATTGAAGGGAAATCTCTGCTGGTTATTGATGATTCAATTGTTCGAGGAACAACCAGCAAAAGAATTGTGAAGATGTTAAAAGATGCTGGGGCAAAAGAGGTTCACTTCAGAGTTGCCAGTCCCGAAATTAAATTCCCATGTTATTATGGAATTGATACTCCCAATCAAGAGGAGTTGATTTCATACAGAATGACCAAAGAGGAAGTCAAAGAGTACATTGAAGCAGATTCATTGGAGTACTTAAGCATTGATGATTTGGTCACTTCAATTGGTGGTGAAAGAAATTATGCCTTAGAGAGTTTTAACGGCGATTATTTTGTAAAGTAAATTGTGGTTAAAAAAATATCTCTACAAATGCAATTAAAAGCAGTCAATACCATTGGTCGGTATTTTCGGAATAAATTTGGTGAAAAAGTCTACAAAGTGCCCATCAGTATCAGTGGATTTACCTGTCCAAACATTGATGGTACAGTAGCTTATGGGGGTTGTTCTTTTTGCGAGAATGACTCTTTTAGCCCCAATCTTCAAGATAAAAAATCGAAGTTTAAACTCAGTCCAAAAACCACAGAAAATATCTATTTAAACAATCAGCTTAAACAACTTGAAATGCAATTTAATGTTACAAAAACACGGCTGGAAAAAAAGTTTGGTGCAAAGAAGTTTATTGTCTATTTTCAATCGTTTACCAATACGTATGCTCCTCTTGATACTCTTAAAGCACTTTATGAGAAAGCGCTCAGCTTTGATAATGTTTTGGGTTTGTCTATTGGAACACGTACGGATTGTATGAGCGAAGATATTTTAGATTATCTGTATGAACTCTCTTTAGAAAAAGAGATTTGGGTTGAGTATGGGGTGCAATCGTTTTATGATAAAACACTAGAAACAATCAACCGCGGTGATGATGCTTCTAATATGAGAAAATGGATTAAAAAAACCAAACACAAAGGATTGCTTGTTTGTGCACACTTGATTTATGGTTTGCCCAATGAGACTCAAGAGATGATGCTTCATACTTTAGATGAAACATTAAAATTACATGTCGATTCCATTAAATTTCACCCTTTGTATGTTGTTAAAAATACTCTTTTGACCAACGAGTATAAAAAAGGAAACTTCACTCCTATTAGTGAAACACTCTACATCAATACTGTGGTTGAATCTATAAAACGATTGCCCAAAAATGTTTATGTTCAAAGAATCACTGCTGGTATTGCAGACAGTTCACTTCTATCGCCTTCTTGGTGTAAAAACAAACATCAACAAATGTTCAATATTAAAAAAGCGTTAAAAAAAGAGGGATTGATTTATTAACTCTAAAAGGTAACGAGAAGACTCGTTACTATTTCATTTTAAGAAGGTAATCGACCACATTTTCAATAAATGCGTCGTGTTTTCTGTCTTTTCTATAAGCAATATAGAGTTTTCTGTGCATTCGTTGTGTTCCAATTCTTGACTCAAACAGTACCCCTGTTTTTAAAAGAGTATCAATGGCATTTCTTGAAACAATAGAGACCGTAGGTGAACTCTCTTTTGAAGCGTGTAAAACTGTTTGTACAATGGTTGTTGCACTGGTGACTTCACTGGTAACATCAAAGGAGTCACAATCGGGAAAGTTGGCTTTTTCTAAACTCTCTTTAAAAATTGCACGTGTATTTGAATCGGGGTTTCGACAGACCCATTTGTATGAGAGCAAATCCGTTGCTTTTGCACGTGCAGGGAGTTTTTGATTAGAGAAGACAACAATTTCATCTTCCATCCACTCTCTGTAGATAATATTCTCTTCTGGAATATAATTTTCAACCAAAGCGATATCGATTTTTTTATCCAACAAATCATCAATGGCTTGACCTGAAACCGTAACGTTAATGGAGACATCATTATGAATGTTGGCTTTTAAGTCATTTAAAAACCGTGGCAATATGTAATTTCCTATGATAAACGATGCGCCAAAGATAAATGTAATATCTTTATTCATAATTTTGAGTAACTCTTTTTCAGCATTGGTAACACATTTTTCAAGTTTCAGTGCAATTGCATGCAGCATTGCGCCCTCTTTGGTCAATCTTATGCCATTTTTCTTTCTTTCTAATACTTTTGTATCTAAATACTCTTCGATAAATTTCATTTGTTGCGTTACAGCAGGTTGTGAAATTCCAAGTTTTGCAGACGCTTTAGAAAAAGACTTTTCTCGAACAACTGTCAAAAATGTTTCAATTTTTGCAAAATCGGTAAGCATATATTTTTAGCCTTTAGAATAAGTTATTATTATCATAACATTTGTTTATATAGAAATTAATTAAGTCGGATAATTAATTTATTATTAATATGATATAATAAATGATTCTAGGAGTTTTTTTATGTCAGAAAATATTTTATCATCACTCAATGAGTCACAAAAAGTCGCTGCATCTCATATTGACGGTTCTTTATTAATTCTTGCTGGAGCAGGAAGTGGTAAGACAAAAACCATAACAAGCAGGCTTGCTTACTTAATCTCAATTGGGATTGATCCCTCTTCAATTTTGACATTAACATTTACAAATAAAGCAGCCAAAGAGATGAGAGAAAGAGCATTGTCTTTGATTAAAAACTCCCTAACATCACCTCTTTTATGTACATTTCACAAATTTGGGCTTCTGTTTTTAAAAATGCACATGAGAGAACTTGGACGAAAAAGCAATTTTATTATTATTGATACTGACGATAAAAAAAGAATATTAAAATCCATTGATAAAGAGCTGACAACAGCAATGGTTGCAAGTGAAATATCTAAATATAAGAACTCCATTTTAACCCCTGCAGAAGCAAAATCTGCCGCACAATTAAAAGTGTATCAACAAATTGCCGACATTTATGAGAAGTATGAAAATTATTTAGCCGAAAACAATTTGGTAGATTTTGATGATTTACTGCTTTTACCGTATAAAATTTTAGAACAAAACAAAGAATTATGTGAAAAAACAAGCAATCAGTATCAATATATCATGGTCGATGAGTACCAAGATACAAATGAATTGCAATACAGATTGCTGAAAAAACTCTGTTCAACACACAACAATATTTGTGTTGTGGGAGATGATGACCAGTCCATTTATGGCTGGCGTGGGGCAACCATAAAAAATATTATTAATTTTGCAGAAATTTTTGAGAACACCACTGTCATTAAACTGGAACACAACTACCGATCGACGGACACCATTTTAGAACATGCCAACCAACTCATTGAACACAACCGAGACAGAATGGGAAAAAAACTCATTGGTACGAAATGTAAAGGGAATTCAGTTCGAGTCTATGAATCACATGATGAAAATGAAGAGACAAGAAAAATTGCAGATGACATTAATAAATTAATTGACTCAGGTGTGAGTCCCAAAGATATTGCCATTTTATTCAGAGTGAATGCTCTCTCAAGATCTTTAGAAGAGGGGTTTAACAAAGCACGTATTGCGTATAAGCTTGTAGGTGGAATGAAGTTTTATGAACGTTCTGAAATAAAAGATTTGATTGCTTATTTTAGAACATTGACCAACAAAAACGATAATTTCTCTTTTAAAAGAATTATCAATAAACCCAAACGTGGTATTGGTAAAACAACTATTGATAAACTCGATGCACAATCTGCTGAGAGTGAGAAATCTATTTTTAACATTATCAATGATTCAACGCCAGATGAATTAACAACATTGGTGGGTAAAAAAAATGCACGAACTTTGAAAGTATTCATCGCGTCTGTTCTGGATTTGCAAGATGTATTAAGCCAATCAAAAATGAGATTTTTGGACTCTTTTGAAGAGACATTTGATTTCAGAAGTTCATTTGATAATCTTCCAGATGGTATGGACAGACAAGCCAATATTGATGAGTTTTATGGATATATCAGAGACTATTTTATGCAAAACCCACATTTAGACTTAGACGATTTTTTAAATGAAATTGCTTTGGACAGTGAACAAGAAGAGTTAGGTCAAGAAGCGGTTTCTATGATGAGTATACATGCTTCAAAAGGCTTAGAGTATAAACATATTTTTGTCATTGGTTTTGAAGAGGGGTTTTTCCCAATAGTGGGCGATGGAAGCGATATTGAAGAAGAGAGAAGATTGGGATATGTTGCTATCACGCGTGCCATGGATGAATTGACACTGAGTTTTGTACACTCTCGATTTTATAAAGGGAAAAGAGCAACATTATTAAAAAGCAGATTTTTGAGTGAATGTGGTCTGATTAAAGGTTGTTTGACCATTGAAAAACAGAACACTTATAAAAAAGGTGACTTAATACAACACAAAATTTTTGGAATGGGACGAGTCCAAAAAAGTGTTAAAGCGGGAAAAGATTTTAAACTTACGATTAATTTTGGTGGGAGCCACAGAGATATTTTATCTTCATTTGTTGAGAAAATATAAGCTGCCATTTAGATTCTAACTCATAATAACAAAAATGCTTGAGGGAAAATGCAAAAAAGACTTTATGATAAAAAACAGCTGAATAAATTGGTTGTGGTAAATAAACCAATGTACATGAGTTCTAACTCATATTTGGGGCGTGTAAAACGGAAATATAAGAGTAAAAAAGCAGGTTTCAGTGGTACATTAGACCCTTTTGCATGCGGCTGTTTGATTGTTGCATTTGGTCAATATTCAAAGTTGTTTAAATATTTAAAAAAAACACCTAAAAGTTATCGTGCAGTTTTATGGCTTGGAACAACTTCAGACTCTTTGGATATTGAAAATATTATTGATATTCAAGATGAAAAAGTGTTGGATAAAAACGAGATAGAAAAATGTATAGAGAGTTTAAAAGGTGATGTAACGTATATCCCACCCAAATATTGTGCAAAAAAAGTTGATGGCATGCGAGCATATGAGTTGGCCAGAAATGGTGTTGAAGTAGAGTTAAAAGAGTCGGTGATGAATATTCAAGAAATCAAATTTATTGGGTACTCGCATCCGTTTATTACCTTTGAAGCAACCGTCAGCGAAGGATCGTATATTCGCAGTTTAGCGCAAATTATCGCTAAAAACTTGGGTGCAGTTGGAACACTCTCTTATTTGGAAAGAATCCATGAAGGGGATTTTTTTTATGAGAATGAAAAAGATCTTAATCCTTTGGATTTTTTAGACATAAAAGAGAATGTTTACACAGGCACAAAAGAGTGGCTATATGATGGTAAGAAAATCGATATAAACTATTTAGAACACAAAGAACAAGGGCAATATTTAATTGTCTTTGATGATTTTTTCAGTATCATTGAAATCAGTAACAACAAGGTAAAATATTTGTTAAATAAGGTATTATTGTAGATGAAAATGACAAAAAAAGCGTATGCAAAAGTCAATATTTTTTTAAAAATAGCAGCAAAAAGAGAGAATTACCATGAAATTGTTTCTCGGTTTGTGCGTGTAAATCATTTGTATGATACGGTCTCAATTATTCCTCAAAACGATAAAAATGAGTTTAATTTAATCGGGGAATTTGGGTGTGAAACAGAACAAAACACTATTTATAAAGCATTTGTAGAGTTGAGAAAATATTGCCCAAAAATTGATGCATTTTTTAGAGTCTATTCGGTTAAAGTCGAAAAACACATACCAGAGTTTGCAGGGCTTGGTGGTGGGAGTTCCAATGCAGCTGCTTTTTTATTATTGGCCAATGAGTTGTTTGATTTGTACTACTCAAAAGAGAAATTGGCAAAAATCGGTTTAAAAATTGGAGCCGATGTACCGTTTTTTATCTATGAGTATTCAAGTGCCAATGTAACAGGCATTGGAGAAGTGGTTGAAGCGTTTGAAGAAGATGATTTGGAGATTGAAACATTTACACCTAACATCAAGTGTGACACGGGAAAAATATTTAAAACATTCAGAGAAGATTTTTATCGACAGATATCCGAAAATGAAGCAAAGAGATTGTTGAGTATGAAAAGCGTTGATATTTTAAAGACATTAAGTATTGAAGAAGCAAATGACCTATATACTTCGGCACTCCAAAATGAACCCGCGTTAAAAGCGTTTGAAAAAAAAGATTGGTATTTTAGTGGCAGTGGCAGTTCATTTTTTAAGGTAAAACAATAATGGCAAAAGAAAAAAAGAAAAATTTGGTTTTTAAAAATAAAAAAGCTTTTCACGATTATTTTATTTTAGATACCTATGAAGCGGGTATTGAACTTCAAGGCAGTGAAGTAAAAGCCATACGAGATGGACGTGTAAATTTAAAAGATTCTCATGTGCGTATTATTCGCAATGAAGTTTTTTTACTCAATATGCATATTTCACATTTAAGTACAGCACATACGACCTACCGACCCGATGAAAGAAGAAGTCGAAAACTTTTGATGCACAAAAAAGAGATCAATAAACTTTTTGAAAAAGTCAGTAAAGAGGGAATGACAATTGTGCCTTTAAAACTCTACTTTAATGCAAGAAATTTAGTTAAAGTACAAATAGCAACAGCTCAAGGGAAAAAATTGCACGATAAACGTGAAGATTTAAAGGCAAAAACCATGCAACGTGAGACTCAAATTGCATTAAAAAATTGGAAATAAAGAATCCACTTTTAGACAGAAAATTGAATAAATTTTTTTGTTGTTTCAATCTGTAGCATCTGAATTTAAGTAAATTATTTTTTTATTTATTTGGCACATAAAAGTGGAAGTACGCACACAAAAACTCTTCATTAACTCTTTCCCCTCTCTTTCTTAATATTGATCTGAAATAGCGATAAATTATTTCTAAATGATAAGTATAAAAAAGATTAAAACGTGACATAAAATTAAAGAAAACTTAAGAAAACAAATAAGTAATTAAGCTTAAATTTATAGCGACTTCGATAGAATTAGTTCGATAAGTGACTGTATGGTGACTTGTATATCAAAAATTAGGAGGAGATTGATGCAAAACGGTGCACAGATTGAGTACGACTACTCAGTTGCAAAAGCGTTTACGTTTTCAACAATTCTGTTTGGTATCATCGGTATGGTAATTGGAGTGGTTTTAGCATTCCAAATGGCATATCCTGAACTAAATAATTTGGCAGGAGAATATGGTACATTCTCGAGATTAAGACCTTTACACACTAATGGTGTTGCTTTTGGTTTTTGTTTGAGTGGTATCTTTGCTACATGGTATTATGTGGCACAAAGAGTATTGAAGGTTTCTTTAAAGGAATCTCCATTCTTAATGGGTGTAGCTAAGCTTCACTTCATTTTATATTTCATCACTATTTTATTAGCGGTTGTTACACTTTTTATGGGTATCACAACTTCTAAAGAGTATGCTGAATTAGAATGGCCTATTGACTTGCTTGTTGTTGTGTGGTGGGTACTTTGGGGTATCTCAATTTTTGGATTAATTGGTATTAGAAGAGAGAGAACTCTTTATATTTCTATTTGGTATTATATTGCTTCGTTCTTAGCGGTAGCAATGTTATATTTATTTAACAATATGGAAGTTCCAACTGCTTTAGTATCTGGATATGGTGATTGGTATCACTCAGTATCTATGTATTCAGGAAGTAATGATGCTCTGGTTGAATGGTGGTATGGACACAATGCGGTTGGTTTTGTATTTACTGTTCCAATTATTGCAATGATCTACTACTTTTTACCAAAAGAGTCAGGACAAAATGTTTATTCTTATAAACTTTCTATCTTAGCTTTTTGGGGATTATTGTTTGTTTATTTATGGGCAGGTGGTCACCACTTGATTTACTCAACTGTTCCAGACTGGATGCAAACTATGGGTTCTGTTATGTCTGTTATTCTTATTTTACCATCATGGGGATCTGCTATTAATATGCTGTTAACTATGAAGGGTGAGTGGCAACAATTACAAACTAATCCATTGATTAAATTCATGATTTTAGCTTCAACTTTCTACATGTTATCAACAATTGAAGGACCAATTCAATCGATTAAATCTGTAAATGCAATTGCGCACTTTACTGATTGGATTCCTGGTCACGTACATGATGGTACATTAGGATGGGTTGTATTTATGATTATGGCAGCAGTATTTCATATGGTTCCTAGAATGTATAAAAGAGAAATCTATTCTAAATCATTAATGGATACACAATTTTGGTTACAAACAACTGCAATCGTATTATACTTTACGTCAATGTGGATTGCTGGTATTACACAAGGTATGATGTGGAGAGCATATGATGAATATGGTTCATTGGTTTACTCTTTCATTGATACAGTAAATGTATTACATCCTTATTATGTAATTAGAGCTGTTGGTGGATTATTATATTTAGTTGGTGTATTTATGTTCGCATATAATATTTATAAAACTGCAACTGCTGGTAGAGTTCTTGATCAAGAACCAGCAAATGCAACGCCTATGGCAGCTTAAGAGAAAGGGGTTATCATGTTTCATTGGTTAGAACAAAGACCGTTTTTCTTTGCGGTTGTTGTATTTTTAATGGTTGCATTTGCAGGACTTGTGGAAATTATTCCAGATTTCGCAAAACAAAGTAGACCTACAGTTGGTACAAAACCATATACTGTATTAGAGTTAACAGGAAGACAAGTTTATATTAAAGATTCTTGTAATGCGTGTCACTCACAATTAATCAGACCATTTAAATCAGAAACTGACAGATATGGTATGTATTCATTAAGTGGTGAGTATGCATATGACAGACCATTTTTATGGGGTTCAAAAAGAACAGGTCCAGATTTAATGAGAGTGGGTAATTATAGAACTACTGACTGGCATGAAAATCATATGTTAGATCCAAAATCAGTTGTTCCTGGTTCAATCATGCCAGCATATGGGCACATGTTTACAAACATTGCTGATATTGACACGGCTTATGCTGAAGCGTATACTGTTAAAAATGTATTCTCAACTCCATATGACCAAGATTTAAATGGTGATGGTCAAGTTGACGTTCCTCTTGGTTCGTATGAAGAAGCAAAAGCCAGAGCTTTAGAAGAAGCAAAAGTAATTGCTGCAGGTATGAAAAACCAAGCAGTTAAGGATGCCGTTGCAAACGGTCAGGTTCCTGAAATAGTTGCGTTAATCGCATACTTAAATTCTTTAAAATAAAAGAGGATTATTATGGATTATGAAACTTTGGTAAATATTCAAGGCTATGTTAAGTTCTTTCTTGTATTGATTGTTTTTATTGTGTTTTACTCTTATGCATATTCAATATACAAAAGAGACAAAAAAGGCGAAAGAGATTTTGAAAAGTACTCAAATCTGGTTTTGGATGATTCTATAAGTTCTAATCCTCTTGAATCTAGAGAGAAAAAATCAGAAAAAATGGATAAGGAGAACTAATATGAAATCTATGGTTATAGGTGGTATTATTCTTATCATTGCTTTAATGGCAGGAACCTATTACGTAGCGGGTGATGCTTTTAGCTTTGGTGAGGATTACATCAACGACCTTACTATGTTAGCGGGATTAGCAATTATTGGTATAACAGTATTTGTTGCGCTAAAATATGTAAATCAAATTAAAAATGATACAGCTAGCGGTGAGTTAGCTGAAGAGAAATGGGATGGTATTGGTGAATTTAAAAACCAATTACCAACAGGTTGGGCGTTAGCTTTTATTGGAACTATTGTTTGGGGAATGTGGTACTGGACTGTTGGATATCCAACAAACGGTTTTTCTCAAATCGGACAATGGAATGAAGAGACTTTAGACTATAACTCTAAGTTTGAAAGCAAATGGCAAAATCCAGATGCTGCAACTTTGAATGCAATGGGTGAATCAATTTTCTTAGTACAATGTGCACCTTGTCATGGTGTAGATGCAAACGGAATTGATGGAAAAGCGCAAAATCTTACAAAAAGATTAACTAAAGAGAGTGTTATTTACACTGTTAAAAATGGTGCAAATAATTTCAAAACTCAATATCCAGCAGGAATGCCTCCTATGATGTTAACTGATGATAAAGATATCAATGAAGTTGCTGAGTATGTTGCAGGTGGATTTGTAGGTACTGCTCCAGAATCTTTTGGTGTATGTGCTGGATGTCACGGTCCTGATGGTAATGGTATGGCTTATGTCGCTCCAAGTCTTAAAACTTATGAAGATTCACTTGTTGCAAGTGTATTAGATAACGGTAAAAAAGCTAATATTGGACAAATGCCTTCTTTCAAAGGAAGACTTAACGAAACACAATATAATGCATTAGCCAGTTATATTAGAAGTTTAGGAGAATAAGATGGCAGGTAATACTCAAATGAACGATAATGAAAGAGGAGTATTTAGCATTCATGGTGTAACTGGAATGTTAATTGCTACAGTGTTGTTGCTTTCTATTCTTGGTGCACTTCAGTTTTTAGGCTGGGGAGCTCAAAATGCTCAAGCAACTAACTTTTATAAAATCAATCAAGATATAAATGCAATTAAGTTTAATAGTGCTGACAACAGTAAGCACTATGAACTTGTTGGTAAGTAAGGAGTACTGTTATGGATAAAATTATTGGTATTTTACTGGTTGCTATAGCAGCGCTATCAATTTATCTTACATTTCTATCTCCAGATAGACTATTCGTAGGTTAAGTTGAGAACTTTACAAAACTTTAAAGTAGAAGTGTTTTTTACACTTCTACTTTTTTTAACTACACATATTTATGCAAGCACAAACAAATATATATTAAGTCATGATGATCTCATAGATCCTCGCGCAATAGAAAAAATATTAGAAATTGGTACTGAAGTTGAAACCAAAACCGGTGTAAAAATTTATCTTTATGTTAAAGATGATTATGGCATTGATCGTACTGTTTCAGCCAAAGAAAAATTTGAACAAATAAAATCTGTCGAAGAAAATATAATAAAAGAACTCAAAACGCCTTATGCTTTATTGACCATGTCACTTGAGCAAACACATGTAAATCTAATTGTTTCAAACGAATTAAAAAAAGTGATTGATAAAGATGAAATTTTAAATGATTATGTTATCCCATTACTTGCATCAAAAGATAAAAATTTACTTTTGTCAAAAGTCAGCGCAGCAGCTTTAAATGGCTATGCTCAAATTGCTGATGATATTGCAAGCAGTCAAAATATTACATTAGAGTCAAGCATTGGAAACAGTGGTAAAACGATTGGTACAATTTGGAGAGTATTTATATATTTTATCGTTATAGTTGGATTGATTCTTTATACGGTTGCCGTATTACGAAGTAAAAAGAGATAGGATATTTAATGAAAAGAAATTATTGGCCTTTACTGTTTATAGCAATTTTCACATTTACCTTAGGAATGATTATTTGGACTATCAGCAGTGCAATAAAAGTGCCTGTTAATCAAGATGAAAGTTTTTTAAATTCATATCAAAAAGTTGAAATGAATTTTAATGAAATTTCAGAATCAAATCAAAGATTTTTAGAAAAATATACTTTTGAAATCAAAATGAATAAACAAACATTTGGTTTATCATTCGATGATATTTACTTTTCTCAAAGAGTCATTGAAGATAAATCAACACATAAAGATATTTTTAATGTCGGTGAAAACAGCATTGATATTATTATCAAAGATAAAATAACGCAAGCTGTTGTACCAAATGCTCTTATTACTTTAAGAGTTACAAGAGCAACAAATAATAAGAGTGATATTAATTTGGAGAATTTTATGCTGGTAAATGACAGCTACCATTCACAATTTGAGTTACTCTTAAAAGGCAATTGGAATATAACAGGTGTAATTACGGTAGGTGATAATAAAGGTTATATTTACTTTAAATCAAATGCCATCTAAACATTTGTTGGTTTTTCCAACATCAAGAGCCATTCGAGCCTATGTTAACAATTTTAACGAAAATAGGCTCTTACCTACACTTTTAAGTATTGATGAACTCTTCTTTAAGTCTATTACGGTGGGGAACCGACAGTTTATAGATGAAGAGCATCAATTCTTATTTCTAAAAGAATCTACAAATATCAAAAATTTCTCAAAATTGGGCATTTCAAATAACTTTAATGATTTTATCAAACAAAGCAATTACATTTTCAGATTTTTCAGTGAATTAAGTGCAGAAAAAGTCAGTATTGAAACCATACAAAGTGCAGATACGTATGAGTTTTATGAAGAGCATTTATCAATTCTAAAAAAAATTAAAGAGAACTATATCCAATTGTTAGAAGAGAATGGTTATGTGGACAAAATAACACTGGGCAATGTATATGCTATCAATAAAGCGTATATAAAGCAGTATACGACAATCGAAATATTTTTCGAGGGTTACTTCACAAACTTTGAATTTGACTTGATAGAAGCCATTTCCAAGCTTACAGAAGTCATTATTCACTTAGATACCAACGAATACAATAAAAAATCGTATGAAAAGTTTGTAAAGAGTGGTTTTTTATTGGAAGAGAATAAAAGATATAAAATAAATATCTCTACAAAAGAGATTGTATCTGTCAATGCGTTGCAAAATAAAATCCAAACCATTGAATTAAAAGCGTTCAGTACCAGAGTCAACCAAATCGCTTTTGTAAAAAAAGCCATTACAGATATGATACATCGTGGCATAAAAGCAGAAAAGATTGTTTTAATTGTCCCCGATGAACAGTTTACACAAACACTGCAACTTTTTGATGATGAGGCATACTTCAATTATGCGATGGGAAGAGAGATTAAAACCTCTAAGTTATTTAGTACTGTTGATGCCATCTACCACTATTTTAATGAAAATGAACAAAAAAATATTGATTATGTCAATTTCCTCAATTTAGATAATGAGTATTTAAACACAAAAATAAAAAGCTCATGGAACCGACAAATTACCATCGAACTTTTTGAAGAGATTGTTGAATTTGTGAAAAAAGATGAGCCAAATGAAGATATATTGGAAAAATTTGAAGAAGAAGTTTTCAAACTTAAAAATTTGATTTTTAACTACAATCAAACTATTTCGTTAAAAGAGGCGTATAAATTTATGCTTCAAAGAGTATCTCAAATCACAACAGATGATATTAATGGTGGAGTCATAACCGTAATGGGACTGTTAGAGACAAGAGGTGCTTTTTTTGATGGCGTAATTATTGTGGATTTTAATGAAGGCATTGTGCCTAAAAGAAGTATAAAAGATAAGTTTTTATCTACAGCTGTTAAAAAACATGCACAATTGCCCACACTAAAAGATCGTGAAAATCTGCAAAAATATTATTACAATAAGTTGTGTAAAAATGCCAAAGAGGTTTTTATATCGTACGTAAGAAATGAAACTTCACAAATCAGTCGATTTGCCAATGAGCTGTTTCCTACGTATAAAATTGAGAATAAAACTTATGACGAAGTCTACAAAAACATTTTATACACGAAAAACAGATTAAGCCATTTTAATGATGATATTGTTTTTGATATAAATTTAGCAAGCGTAGAGTGGTCAGCAACCTCTTTAAAGATATTGTGTGAATGTAAAAGAAAGTTCTATTTGAAATATATTGCAAAAATTCATGAACACCATTTCAGTCTAAAGCCAGAAGGGTTTGAGTTGGGACGTTTTATTCATAAAGTTTTGGAAGATTTTTTTAATAAAAACAGAAGAGTTGAAGCGACAACAACTCATGATATTTTAAATGAATATTTCCAAAATATACAAAACCTCAATCCTTTTTTGATTTTGGATTTAGAGATTTGGAAACAAAAACTGCAAAATTTTATTCAAAATGAGAAAAAAGAGTTTGAAAAAGAAAAAGAAGTGTTTCAAACAGAGATGCCTTTTAAAATTGTTCATAACAATATTGTCTTAAAAGGGGTCATTGACAGAATTGATGTTTCAAATGATGCTTATGAAATCATAGATTATAAAACAAGCAGTTCTTTGAAAGTTGATACAATTAAAACCTATGAAAAAAGTACAGATTTCCAACTGGAGTTCTATTTTCTTGCTATGAAAAATCAGTTAGAAGAGAACAGAAACTTGAAGCAACGGAATATTAAACCCTATTATTACGATTTAAACAGTGCAACAATGATTGAAGAACAAGTCTTAAATGAAAAACTCATCCGTTTGGACAGTGTGTTACAAGAGTTAAATACCAAAAGTGTCAATTTCAAAAAATGTGAAGATAAATTAACTTGTCAGTATTGTCCGTATACAACGCTGTGTGCCAGATAAATGTATATTTAGTATACATTTTAGTCATCAATTGAGAATGTTTTAAAACAAAAAGAACACTTTTTTAAGTAAGAAATCAAACTTGCACCATTATTGTATAAAAAATATACACATAATATGTTTGATTATTTGTAATATGTTGTTATAATTTTTCATGAATTTTTTCAATTCTAAATCGAAATCTAATCAGTAGATTTAAAAGTGCGAAAATAAAAAAAAAGGATCAAAATGAAAAAATTAAGTTTAGTAGCATGTGGATTATTAATCAGTAGCAGTGCATTATTTGCAGAGTCATCAACCATTAAAGAGGCATTCGCAAATGGTAAAGCAAGTGGTGATATAACTGTTTATACTGAAAATGTAGATGCAAAAGGTGGAACAGCAGATTCAGCTTTAACTTCTGGATCAATTGGATTGTCATTTGAAACAGATACTATTTATGGTATCAGTGCTAAAGTTGGATTCAGAGGGAATCATGAGTTAGATTCAAAAGAGAGTGGTGATTATGTTGCTTCTTATGCAAATAAAGGAATTATTACTGAAGCAAACGTGAAATATGAAGATGATAATGTTGCATTAATTATTGGTCGACAAGCCATTGATCTTGAGTGGTTGGGTGATTATAATGATGCGGTTGTTGGTGTAATTAAAGCTGTGCCTAATACCTCAATCATCTTAGGATACACAAACAGAAAAGCAGAAATTGGAATTGATACTCAAGAAGATTTCACTGAAATTACTAAAGACGGTGCATATGTATTAGATGTACAATATACAGGAGTTGAAGGATTATTGATTAACCCTTACTACTATTCTGCACTAAATTTTGCAGACTTTTATGGTACAAAAGTGGCGTATGATACAGATATGTTTGGTGTAACAGCACACTATGCTCAAACAAATGAGGATGTATCTACAACAGATGATGGAGATATTTTAAATTTAGAAGCCAGATTAAACGTAGCTGGTGTTGCTCTTGCAGCTGGTTATATTCAAACAGATAAAACTGGTGCCGTAGGAAGCATGTCTGCATATGGTGATAACATCAATCCATTTGATGATGGAACAAATGTATATGGAACAGATGCAACAACATATTATGGAAGTGCATCATATACAATTGCAGATGTAAGTTTAACTGCCTTATATGGTACAACTGAATATGGTACAACAAATACAGATACAGATGAGTTAAATTTAATTGTTGGATACAATTTTACGGAAGAGTTATCTGCATCGGTAACGTATGTAAATTATGATGATACTGCAGCAGCGAAAGATTACGACAAAGTATATGCTAACGTAACGTATGCATTCTAAGAGTTGTATAAGATAAAAAAAGGGGAAAGTCGTTTGACTTTCCCCTTTTTACTTTAAAAATAGGTTTTATTTTGCCGTAGCAATCAAGACATCTTCAATCATTTTTGTGATGTCTCCATCGAGTATGGCTTCAACATTGGAGTATCCAATACCGCTTCGAGTGTCTTTGATTTGTTGGTAGGGTTGTAATACGTATGAACGAATTTGATGACCCCAACCGTTATCACTCTTTTCAACACCATCTTTTGTCGCTTGCAGTTTTTCAAGTTCATATTCATACAATCTTGATTTTAGCATTTTTAATGCACTGGCTTTATTTTTATGCTGACTTCGGTCATTTTGACACTGTACTACAATATTTGTAGGCAGATGCGTAATTCGAATGGCACTCTCTGTTTTATTTACATGTTGTCCACCTGCACCACTTGAACGATACGTATCGATACGAATCTCTTTGTCTTCAATTTCGATGTCAATATTGTCATCCACTTCAGGAGAGACCATGACAGAAGAAAACGAGGTGTGTCGTTTGGCATTGGAATCAAAAGGAGAGATACGTACAAGTCTGTGAATACCATTCTCTGCTTTTAAATAGCCATACGCATTTTCTCCTTTTATGATAAAAGAGACATCTTTAATGCCCGCTTCTTCTCCATCTTGATAATCAAGTACTTCTACTTTAAAATTTTGGCGCTCTGCCCAGCGTAAATACATTCTGTAAAGCATACTTGCCCAGTCTTGACTCTCTGTTCCTCCCGCACCTGGATGAATGGTAATAATAGCATTTAACGCATCATCAGGATTTGAAAGCATCACGGCAATTTCTGTGGCTTGAATGAGCTCTTTGACATCTTCTGCTTCATCAAAAAGCATCTCTAAGGTATCGTCATCTTTATCAGCCGATGCCATTTCATAAATTTCATTGGTATCTTTGAGCGATTTATTGGCTTTATTAAAACGAGAGAGTTTGCTTAAAATTCTGTTTTTTTCAATACCAATTTGAGTGGCTTGTTCTACATTGCTCCAAAAGTCTTGATTCGATTCAAGTGCTTCTATCTCTTTGAGTCGTTGATTCAATGCATCTGGCTTCAAAATATCTTTGATATTTTGAAGTTTTTTATTTAACAGTTTTAAGAGTTCAGAGTATTCGTATGCATCCATTTATTTTGCAGTTGCCTCATCATTTTTAGGAGTATTAAGTGATTTAATATAAAAATAGATATTAACGTCATCTTGTGAAGTGGTTGCTTGTCCATACGGAGACATAATAATATTGCTGTTTGCCCCATTTTTGTACTCTTTCATTTTTGTTGTAAAATCTGAAATACTTAACGCATTAATCCCAGTAGCCGTATTGGTTTGAAGTTCACCTTTTTCACCATGACAACTTTGACAGCTTTTGATATAAATTCTTTTACCCGCTTCAATATTGGCTTGTATTTGCTCATTTCTGGCTTTTGTTTCTTTGGCTTTTTTCTCTTTTTCAAGTTTGATATAGAGTTTATTCATCAACTCCTCTTCATTGATGTTGTTTGAGCCTTTTTTAAAGATGTATACAAAATTGGTACCAGTTGTTCCTGGAGTCATTTTGATATCTTCCACACTCCAGCCAGTACTTTTCATCTCTTTGACACTCTTTGATGAGCCACATTCACCTCCATCTAAGGCAACAGACTCAATGGTCATCATAGAAGCATGGTTCTCTTTAAAACACATGGTAGTTTGAGCTTGTACAAAAGTGAAGCTTGAAACAAGTAAACAAGTTGTTAATAACGATTTTTTAAGCATAGGATTCCTTTTAAAAAAAAGATAATAACATAGTTTTGCTTAGGGAGGTGTAATGTGAAGCATAAAAAAAGGTTAGGACAGTTTGTCCTAACCTTTAAAGTGAGTTTAGTAGACTAAATCAAACAGCTCTTATTAGAAAGAGTATTGGATTTGTAATCTTCCTCTAACGTCATCATTGTTTTCAGTAGAACCAGTGTCTTTTGTATAAGTACCATATCTAACATATGTAGACAAGTTTTTACTCATATTGTAAACAGCTTGTACATACACTTCTTCTTCTTCTATATCAAGTGCACCAGCTACGTTTGTTGATTTATATTGAGCATTACCATAGTTAGCAGAGATGTTTAAGTTTTCTAATGCATCAACACCAACTACGACTTGGTAGTAATCTAAATCCATTTTGTTATTACCATTGATATTCCATCCAGTAATTGATGTAGTAGCATCATTATCTAATGCAGCAATTCCACCATCTGAGTCAGACATAGCATATGCTAATTTAGCATCAATTAAACCTGCATCAGCAGTTAAAACAATTTTTGCCAAAGAGTTTGAATCTTTTGAATTATGAAGTGCAGTAGCAGCCCAATCATCTAATGTTAATTCTGTATATCTAGCATCAACACCTAATTTAATACCACTTACATCAAATTTTGCATTCGCACCAAATGTATATGTATCAAAAATGTCTTGCATATCTAAATACCAAGCATCTAATGTAACAGGACCAACTGGAACAATTACAGCAACAGCAGAAACATCAGCACCACCAACTTGAGTATCTGCAAGTCCAATACCTGGTAAAACGTCACCAGAAATATTTAAGTTTGTTTGGTTAAAGTATGCAGCTGCAACAGTAACAGGCCCAAGGTTTGAAAGTGCTAAAAGCCCTGTACCAGTTTGCTCATTTGAATCTGAATCAACTGCAACAGTCCAAGGAGTAGTTAACCCTTGTTTACCAGCAATAACAGTTGTGTTTGCAATACCAGTGTATGCAAAGTTAACAGTTGATAATTCAACACCAACGTTTTGATCTCCATTATCACTTGAATCTAGTGTAGCAAAACCTCCATCACCAGTACCTGTAGCACTTGGGTCAGAAACTAAGAATCTTGTATTTAATTTAACATCATCATTTACTTTAGATGATAAATTTAAACCAATTTTATAATAGTTTGTTGTACTATTGTCTGTACCAGCAACATCGTTATCGTTACCTTGATATCTATATACAACTGTACCAGATACATCTACATCTTGAATAGCCTCAGTTAAAGGTTTTGCGTTAGCACTTGTTAATCCTGCAACTGCAACAGCTGCTACTAAACTCATTTTTACGAATTTTTTCATTTGTTCTCCTAAATTTCGAAATTTTCATCAGTATTATCGGAGCGCGCGAACTATATCTAAGCAAAGAGATACCTTTCCGATACACCGTTGCGATAATTCTACATGAGTTAATTTTAAAGTTTTCTTAAACTGGCGTTTTATTTTGCATTTAGGATATAATTTAAGCTATTATTTATTTTAAAGCTTAAATTTACAGATTAATTTGATAAACTAACCACACAATTATTTAAAATGTCAGGTTTTGCAATTTTGAGTTTGAGTTTTTTGAGGGCATATTTAGTAGTGAGTTTCTCAGTTATATCAACAATGGCATCTTCAAGAAGTTTGAATTTTTTCTTTTTCATGATCTTTTCAATCTCTTGTGCGACTTTTGCATAATCAATAAAAATACTCTTTTTATAAGTATAGTGAAATGAACACTCAATTATGACTCGTTGTTCTTTTTCTCTTTCAAAAGGTAAAATACCAACGATACAGTTAAAGGTGAGTTTTTCTATTTTAACTTTCATAATATAAAGAAAAAAGAGACTACTTCGTAGTCACTTTTCCCTCTTCTCCTCGAATGAGTCTTAAAATATTTGGAATGTGTTTGTAGTATATAATGAAAGCAATGATATACATGGGTACATTGCTGTTGATGTTTAATCCATTGTTTATAAACAATGCAGCAATAATAACTGCCGTTAATCCCAAAAGGGATGAAAGCGATGAAATTTTAAGTACTTTTGCACAAAATCCCCAAACCACTGCACCAATAATGGTTGGTATTGGAATGAGCACAATAAATACTCCTAAGCCCGTTGCGACACCTTTTCCCCCTTCAAGTCCAAGAAACGCAGAGTAACAGTGTCCTAAAACAGCTAAAACGGCAATGGCCCAAAGGGTGGCATCACTGGCACCTAAAAGCATGGCAATAATTAAAACTACCGTTCCTTTTAAGGCATCTAAAAGTACCGTTGCTACACTGAGTTTTTTGGCTAAGCTGGGATTGGTTTGTTTGACCACTCTTAAAACATTGGTTGCCCCAATACTTTTACTCCCTTGTGATTTAATATCTACCCCTGCAAAAAATTTTGCCAAAATGAGCCCAAATGGGATTGACCCGCAAAGATATGCAGCAATATAGTAGTAAATATTTGTTTGAGAAAAAAAATCCATATAAAGACCTTTGATTGTGTTAGTTTTTTTGTTTAAAAGGATTATAACTAAAATTTTGTTATATTCTGATTTATTAAATTAACCAAGAAGGTTGACTTTGGACTTAAAAAAGAAGATTTTAAAACTAAAAGAGAAGCTCGATGTAACCATAGTAGCACACTTTTATCAACGTGATGAAGTGTTTGAACTGGCTGATATTACGGGTGATTCTTTAGAACTTGCAAAAAAAGCAATGGAGACTCCCAGCAAATATATACTCTTTTGTGGGGTAGGATTTATGGGTGAGAGTGTTAAAGTGCTCAGTCCACAAAAAAGAGTTTTGATGCCAAAAATCGCCTGTTGTGCGATGGCTCGAATGATAGATGTTGATTATTTTGATGAATGTTTACAAAAGTTAAATGACATTGGTATTAAAAATGAAGATTTACTGCCCATTACCTATATCAACTCAAGTGCAGCGGTAAAAGCGCGTGTGGGTGAAATGGGTGGAATGGTTTGTACAAGTTCCAATGCGTATAAAATCATAGAGAAGGGTTTAAAATCGGGCAAAAAGATTTTTTTTGTGCCCGATCGATGTTTGGGACAAAATTTTGCAAAGAGTTTACACCTTAAATCTTCAGTTATTGGTGATGGAAGCAATATCAATGAAGCCGATATTATTTGTTATAACGGTTTTTGTTCCGTGCATCAACTCTTTAGTGTAGAAGATATTGAGTTTTATAGAAATAAGTATCCCGATATTTTAATCGCTGTTCATCCTGAGTGTGACCCTAAAGTGTGTGATGCCGCAGATTTTGTGGGTTCAACATCACAATTAATCACTTTTATTAAAGAGTTACCCAAAGAGCAAAAAGTTGCTGTCGGAACTGAGTATAATATGGTCAATCGTTTGAGAAAGAAAAATACGTTTATATTAAGTTCGACCAAGCCTGAGTGTCCTACGATGAATGAAACCACATTGGAAGATGTATACAAAACATTATTGGAGATTGAAAAAGAGCAAGAGGCACCTTATGCAAACGAAATTTTGGTTGATGAAGATGTAGTAAAGTGGGCAAAAGTAGCATTAGAAAGGATGTTTGAAGTATGATTAATATAAAAAAATTCGTAAAGAATGCCATTATTGAAGATAATGGTCGAGGCGATCTGTTTTTTGATGTTGCTCCAAAAGGAAGATTTACTGCACGAGCCATTGCCAAATCTGATGGAATTCTTGCAGGTGTAAAATATGCCAGAGTCTTAGCTCGAACAGAAAAATTTGATTGTAAGTTTTTAAAATTTGATGGAGACAGTGTTAAAAAGGGAGATGTCATTGCAACCTTAGAAGGAAAAGCTTCAATTTTGTTATCAAGTGAAAGAACTTTTTTAAATATACTTCAACACGCATCTGGAATTGCAACCATGGCAAACCGTTATGCCAAACTTATTGAGGACACAGGTGTGGTTTTATTGGATACAAGAAAAACAAGACCACAATTGAGAGATTTTGAAAAGTATGCGTCACGAGTTGGTGGGGCAATTAACCACAGACTGGGTCTTGATGATTGTTTAATGCTTAAAGATACTCACTTAAGAACCATTGAAAACTTAAAAGAGTTTGTAAAAAAAGCCAGAAAAAGAATCTCTTGGGTGACCAAAATTGAAATAGAGTGTGAAACTTTTGAGCAAGTCAAAGAGGCCATGGATGCAGGGGGTGATATTATTATGTGTGATAATATGAGTACCCAACAAATCAAAGAGGTGGTGGCGTTTAGAAATAAAGAGTATCCCCATATTTTGCTTGAAGCCAGTGGAAATATTTCACTGAATACCATTAAAGAGTATGCTTCAACAGGGGTAGATGCCATCAGTAGCGGAAGCATTATTCATCAAGCAACGTGGTTGGATTTTTCAATGAGATTTGATTAAGACCTAAAAAGGAGGTAACGTGAAAAAAGATTTTATATTAAATAATAAATTAGATACCTCTTCTTTGGTTGCGGCGTTAGGTTTAATTGAAAAAAGTCGATACATATTAATAGTAACGCATGTTAACCCAGATGCAGATACAATTGCTTCTGCTTTGGCGCTGTCAAACTATTTTTTAGAGAATAAAATCAACCACAAAGTTTTTAATGTGGGCAGTGATTTACCCCGAAATTTAGATTTTATCAATGGGTATTCTAAAATAACAAACCAATTGCCCAAATCGTATGATTTACTTATTTCTGTTGATTGTGGTGCAAAGTCAAGATTGGGCATTGATATTCCTAAAAATATTCCTCATATCAATTTTGACCATCATAAGTCTAATGACAATTTTGGTACAATCAATCTCGTTGATCCATTTAAGTCCTCTACATCTGAAGTGGTGTATGATTTTTTTAAATTCAATGGTTTGTATATTACCAAAAACAGCGCAACGGCAATGTATGTGGGGATTTATGATGACTCCTTAGCATTTACTGTGAATCGTTGCGATGAATTTACTTATGGTAAAATCAATTATTTGGTTAAATGTGGCGCGAACCCTTCTCTCATTGCAGATTTGCTTACACGAAGAGATTCTTTGGCAAAATACAGAATTTTGCCCAAAATTTTTGAGAGTTTAGAGTTGCACAATGAGGGGAAAATAGCGACAATTTATGCCAAACCGGAATGGTTTAAACAAACAGGTGCAACGTTATTGGATACTGAGGTTGCATTAAATATGGTTTTAAACATATCTGTTGTAAAAATAGCAATTTATTTTAGAGTATCTAATGAGAAAGTAAGAGTCTCTTTGCGTTCAAAAGAGAAAATAGATGTTTCTACTGTTGCTGCAAAGTTTAATGGTGGTGGACATCTTAATGCTGCAGGGTGTTCATTGGAGTGCAATGATGTTTTTGAAGCAAAAGAGATAGTATTAAAGGAATTTAGTTGAGAAGAAAAAAAAATAGTATAGGTAAAATTCTGTTTTTGTTGGTATTTGCGGTTATTTTAGGTGCAGGTGGTTTTATTTTTGTTTCACCACAATTTGAAAAAGAGAGCCCGGTTATTCATTTTAAAGAGAATATTTATTGGAATTTAAAAGACTCTTTGGATTTGACCATCAGTGATAACTCGGGAATTAAATATTATCGCGTACTGTTTAAAGATGACAATAAAGAGATTGTGCTCAATCAAGAGATTTTAGCTGAGCCTAAAAAAGAGATTCATCTTAAACTTGCCCCTCCAGAATTGGATATGTTTTTTAAAAATAAAGAGGTTGAAATTGTTGTTGAAGCCATCGACAGCAGTAAATGGAACTTCTTAGAAGGCAATACGGTTGTAGAAAGTTTTAATGTGAAAATTGATAAAGAGAGACCGGTTGCAACAGTTATTGGAAATTCTTTGGCCATTAGAAGAGGGGGAAGTGCCGTTGTTGTTGTAAAAGTTTCAGATGAAAATTTAGATAAAGCTTATATCTCATTTAACAACGATGAAGAGATATTTGCCTTGACCCCTTTTTATAGAGAAAATTATTATATGGCATTGATTGCTTGGCCCGTTACTATCAACGAATTTGAACAAGTATCGATTGTAGCTATAGATAAAGCAGGCAATAAAACACGAAATAAAATTCCTTTATATATTCGACCTTTAAAAATCAAAAAAGATAAAATTGAAATCTCAGAGAAATTTATTAAAAATGTCAGTACTTCGGTTTTAGAACAGAGTTCATTTCCCGTACCTACAGAGTTAGAAGATATTTTTCTTGCTGAAAACAGAGTCTTAAGAGCAAAAAATATAGAGACACTTAAAGAAGACACCCGAAAATATATGGATCGATCTTTAGTGACCTCATTTGATATAAAGCCTTTTCAAAGATTGAGTGGATCAAGAACAGCTGCAGGTTTTGCTGAAAGAAGATATTATTATTATAATGGGGTTAAAATTGATGAAGCATGGCATTTGGGTCTTGATTGGGCCAGTGTGAAATTTGCACCCATTGAAGTGACCAATCCTGGAAGAGTTATTTTAAATAAATATGTGGGAATATATGGCAATACCATTATCATTGATCATAAAATGGGATTGGCAACACTCTATGCTCATACGAGTGTGTCAAAAGTCAATGCAGGGGATGAGGTTCAAGCCAATCAAATGATAGCAAAAACAGGTTCAACAGGAGCTGTATTGGGAGATCATCTGCATTTTGGTGTACTAGTACAAGGGATTGAAGTAAATCCATTAGAGTGGATGGATAAAAATTGGATTAAAACACGCATCACAGATATTTTAGATGAGTCCAAAAAGGTAATTGAGAATCAATGAAACAAAGAACCATTAAAAAATCAATCGAAATTGTAGGAATAGGACTTCACAAAGGCGTGCCTGTTACCATGAAACTTGAGCCTTTAGAAGCCAATATGGGAATCATATTTTACAGAAAAGATGAGGGGATAACTATCCCTTTGACCATTGAAAATGTGGTGGATACAAAAATGGCAACGGTTATTGGGAAAGATGGTGTAATAATTTCCACCATTGAACATTTGCTTTCAGCTGTGTATGCCTATGGTATTGATAATTTAAGAATTGTTTTAGACAATGATGAAGTTCCTATTTTAGATGGAAGCAGCAGTGGATATTGTCTGCTTATCGATGAAGTGGGCATTCAAGAATTGGATGCATCAAAAAAGGCGTTAAAAATCAAAAAGAGTGTTGAAATCAATACTCCCGATGGCAAAAAAGTCTCTTTAAAACCTTCAAATCACATTGTTTATGATTTTTCAATTGATTTCAGTCATCCTGTAATTGGAGAACAAGAGTTTCGATTTGATTACTCAATCAGTGAATATAAAGAGAATATTTCAAAAGCCAGAACTTTTGGATTTTTACATGAAGTGCAATATTTAAGAAGTATTGGTTTGGCTCAAGGGGCAAGTTTGGAAAATGCCATTGCGTTAGATGACAGCAAAGTGCTTAATCCCGAGGGGTTACGATATGAAAATGAGTTTGTTCGACATAAAATTTTAGATGCCATTGGTGACATGGCACTTTTGGGCTATACCTTAATTGGTGAGTACGATGCTCATGCGGGAAGTCATCACTTAAATCATTTGTTAACCAAAAAACTGTTTGAATCTGAAGAGAATTATGAAATCATTGATTTAGACAGTGCAGAAGAAGAGAGCAAGGTCTTTGAACTGGCTTTTGCAACGGTTCAATAAAGAAGGAAAATGGATATTTTAATTCTATCACTTTCACATCCAATATTAGTTGGA
The DNA here is from genome assembly GCF_048571275.1 of Marinarcus sediminis (SeqCode). GTDB lineage: Bacteria > Campylobacterota > Campylobacteria > Campylobacterales > Arcobacteraceae > Marinarcus > Marinarcus sediminis. Next base: position 498,611 of record NZ_CP182357.1, on the reverse strand, counting down.
GTGTACAAAGATAATAAATTAATTGAAACTTATGAAAAAGAAGGCAAATCATCTGATATAATACCGATTATATTTCATCAGATACTCAAAAAGTATGAGGTGCAAAGACTTTTTTTTGTCAATGCGCCCGGCAGTTATATGGCAATTAAAGTTGCATATGTCTTTTTAAAGAGCGTATCCATTGTTAAAAATATTGAACTATATGCAACTTCTGGATTTCATTTTAATGAGAATTCACCGATAAAAGCGCTTGGGAAAAAATATTTTTTAAATGATAATGGCAACATAAAAATTGATTTTATAGATGAAAATTTGAAATTAGAGAGTTTTAAATTACCTGAAATTTTAGATGAAAATATTTTTTCAAACGATAATTTACCTCAGTATAATCTACCAGCTGTTTAGAAAAAAGGAAAAGAAGAGTGAAAGTTACAGTACCCGCGACAAGTGCAAATTTAGGACCAGGATTTGATGCCTTAGGTCTTGCCTTAGGAATTAAAAATCAAGTTGTTATTAAGCCATCAAAATTTCACAGTGTGTCACTGCGAGGTGAGGGTGCGAATAATCCTATCTTAAAAGACAACAACATGTTTATTGCTATTTTTAATGATTTTTATAATAACTTAAGCACTAAAAAAAGGTTTTTCAGATTTGAATTTGTGAATGAAATTCCGCTTTCAAGAGGCTTGGGTTCATCATCTGCCGTTATTGTCAGTGCCATTGCATCGGCATATGCGATTGAAGGAATTCAACTTTCAAAAGAGAAACTTTTAAATTTGGCTTTAGCTTATGAGTCACATCCGGATAATATTACACCAGCGGTTATGGGTGGTTTTACTGTGGCAACGGTGCAGGATAATGAAGTGCAATTTATTAGAAAAGATATAACAAAGAGTTTATCACCCGTTGTTGTTATTCCAAATCGACCCATCTCAACGCAACTTTCACGAAAAACATTGCCGTATAAATACTCAAAAGAGGATGCTATTTTTAACCTTTCGCATGCATCTTTATTGACGGCTGCATTTATGAGTGAAAATTGGGACATGCTAAGAATTGCTTCACAAGACAGATTTCATCAATATTATCGAATGAAACAAATGCCAGAACTTTTTGAAGTTCAAAAAATCTCTTTAGGCAATGGTGCATTAATGAGTACACTTTCTGGTTCAGGTTCAACTTTGTTCAGTATTGCACATAAACAAGATGCAAAAAAACTTGAAACGAAGTTACGAGAAAAATTTCCTCACTTTAAAGTCTTTACAACTACTTTTGACAACACGGGTGTCAAAATAGAGTATTAAACAACTACTTTAAGTAAATTATAGGTATAATATTGGCTTATTTAGAAAAACCCTTTAGAATGTGCATCGTATGTAGAACACGAAATTTACAAAAAATGATGCTAAGGTTACAATGCAGTGAAGATAAAAAACTTGTGCCATTTACACATAATGGTAGAAGTTTTTATATTTGCCAAGAGTGCATAAATGATGTGCTTGCAGAAAATAAGAATAATAGAAAAATTGAACAGACGCTTTACCGGGTTTGTAAAAACAAAGATGATTACATCTTACAACTTAAGGAGATATTAACGCATGTCAGATAACGTAAGAGTTTATGAAATTGCAGAAGAGGCTGGTGCTACAAGTGCTGAAGTAATTGCGAAAGCAAAAGATTTAAAAATAGATCTTAAATCACCTCAAAGTGCAGTTTCATTTGAAGATGCAGAAGAAATAGCAAACTATATAATGACAGGTAAAAGTGAAAAGCTTCCTAAAAAAGCTGAAAAACCTGCTATTAAAAAAGTAGTTAAGAAGATTGAAGAAGTAAAAGAAGAAGCTAAGCCTGAAATCGTTCAAGAGTTAGTGGAAGAAAAAGAAGTTAAAAAAGAATTACCTACAACTAAAAGAGTTGAAGCAAAAAAACCATCTTCTATTGCTATTGAAAAAACTGCGATTCAATCTGATGTGGCTCAAGTTGAAAGCGAACCAGCTCCTGTTGACAATGAGAGTGATGAAGAGAGTGATGATAAAAATACGAACAATAGAATTGTTCCTAAAAGACGTGGATTAAAGATTGTAAAAAAGAAACAACCTGTAAAAGCAGAAGAGCCAAAAATTAAAGAGCCTGAGTTTAACAGTTTTGATAACTCAAGCAGCAAAAAGAAAATGAAATCTTTGAGTGAAATTTTAGGTAATGTATCATCAGAAGATGATAATAAAGATGAAGTGGCAAAAGCTAAAATAAGAAAAGAGAAAAAGAAAACGCTTGCAAAAGCACATGAACATGGAAAAGTCATTGAAGTTGAAAGAGGTTCTCAATCAGAGAGTGAATACAAGTGACGAATCTTTATTGGGTGAAGAAGTTGTTTTATTGGATATGGATGTGTCTGATGCTCCCAAAATTCTTGAAGAAGAGAACAAACCTAAAAAGTCATTCGTACAACCAAACACTTCAAGACCTGCTCATTTGGAAACAGACCACAAGGTTTAAAAAGAGGGAAAAGAAAGAAAAGAGTTTCAAGAACTCAAGAAGTAGTAGAGATTACGGAAGTTACTATTCCTGAAGATATTCGAGTGTATGAATTTGCAGAAGCGTGTGGAAAAACAACCGCTGAAGTAATCACTGTATTATTTAGTCTTGGAATGATGGTTACTAAAAATGACTTCTTAAAACAAGATGAATTAGAAATTTTGGGTGAAGAGTTTGGTATTGAAGTAACGGTCAAAGATGCGTTAGAAGATGTAAACTATGTTGAAGATTATCATGAAGAAGATATTGATGACAGCAATTATGTCACAAGACCACCTGTTGTTACCATTATGGGACACGTTGACCATGGTAAAACCTCACTGCTTGATAAAATTAGATCTTCCAAAATTGCTTCGGGTGAAGCTGGTGGAATTACTCAACATATCTCTGCATACACCATTGAACAAAATGGTCAAAAGATTACTTTTGTCGATACTCCAGGTCACGCCGCGTTCAGTGAAATGAGATCACGAGGTGCGAGTGTAACTGATGTTGTTATTATTGTTGTTGCAGCTGATGATGGGGTTAAACCACAAACTGAAGAGGTTATTGCTCATGCAAAAGCCAGTGGATGCCCAATTATTGTTGCCATGAATAAAATTGATAAAGAAGCGGCCAATATTGACATGGTTAAAGCGCAAATGGCTGAAAAAGGTATGACACCAGTTGATTGGGGTGGAGATATTGAGTTTATTGGTGTTTCAGCAAAAACAGGTGAAGGTATTGACGATTTATTAGAAAATATTTTAATCCAAGCGGAACTTCTTGAACTTAAAGCAGATCCAACTGCCAAATCAAAATCTGTGGTTGTTGAATCAACAGTTGAAAAAGGTAGAGGACCAGTTGCAACGGTTATTGTTCAAAATGGTGACACTTAAAGTTGGTGATAATATTGTTTGTGATACAACATTTGGAAGGGTTAAAGCCATAACCAACTGACTTAGGAAAACCAGTTAAAGAGCTAGGGCTTTCTGAAACAGGGAATGTTTTAGGATTAAATGAAGTTCCAGCAACTGGTTCGATTATGGTGGCACAAGACAGTGATAAAGAAGCTAGAGAGATTGCTACAACTAGAGCTGAACATGCAAGAGCTAAAGAGTTATCAAAATCTACAAAAGTTTCGTTAGAAGAGATGAGTGGGTTGATTGCAGAAGGTAAAATCAAACAACTGCCAGTTATTATTAAAACTGATGTTGGTGGTTCTTTAGAAGCGATTAAAGGTTCATTAGAAAAAATTGCCAATGAAGAGGTAAAAGTAAAAGTTATTCATGCAGCAGTAGGTGGGATTACTGAATCTGACTTAGTTCTTGCAGGTGCGAGTGAGGGTTGTATTATTTTAGGATTTAACGTTCGACCTACAGGGAATGTTAAACAAAAAGCAAAAGCAGATGGTATTACAATCAATACGTACTCAATCATTTATGATTTAATTGATGATGTTAAAGATACACTATCTGGTATGATGAGTGCAGTTATTCGAGAAGAAAATACCGGACAAGCAGAAGTTAGAGATACATTTGTTGTTCCAAAAATTGGAACAGTTGCAGGATGTTTAGTAACTGATGGTAAAGTTATCAGAGGTGGACATGCAAGAATTATTAGAGATGGTGTTGTAACATATACTGGTAAAATTTCATCGCTTAAAACGATTTAAAGATGATGTTAAAGAAGTAGCAAATGGGTATGAATGTGGTATTATGTTTGACAAATTCAACGATATCAAAGTTGGTGACTTCATCGAAACATTTATTCAAATAAGAAAGAGAAAGTGACTCTATATAATTGGCAGCATAATGAAAAGTATCAACCTACAAAGAACAGAATCGTTGCTTATGGAGCTTCTTCCAGAAGCTCTGGCAACATTGAATGACACAAGAATTAATACTTTAGCCATTACCGGTGTAAATTGTAAAAATGGTAAGTATGATGCTGTTGTTTATTATGACGGAAGTGACTTCAGTAAAGAAGAGATAAAACAGATCAATGATTTGTTGTTTAAAGCTAATGGAAGAATCAAATCCTATGTTTTGACAAGTGCAACGGTTGGTATAAATGTCCAAATTTCAAATTTGAAAATGATAACACTTTAGAAAACAGCATGAACATTGAAGATTTATTTGGACAAATAGCAAAAAGTAAAAAGGAAGATAAATGACATTAGATGAATCAATAGAAATTGCTGTTGACGGATGTGGTGTCAATCTTTATGATATTGTAACAGTAAAAGAGAATGAAACCAATATTTATAGAATTTATATCACTTCTCCCAATGGAATTAATTTAGATAAGTGCGCTGAAGTTTCAAGAAAGATATCACCCTTGTTGGATTTAGATGAACCAATGAATGGTAAATATAATCTAGAAGTTAGTTCTCCTGGAATTGAAAGAAAACTAAAAAAGACAACACCACTATAAAGCCTCTATTGGATGAAAATGTAAGAGTAAAAGATTTTGATAAAAATACTATAAGAAGGTGGATTAATTGCCGCAGATAACAATGAAATTAAACTCGAAACAGAACATGGTGAAGAGATAATCTCATATGATGAAATATCTTCTGCATCAACATATTTTGAATGGTAAAATAAAAAAAAAAAAAAAAAAAAAAAATTTTTTTTTAAACTTTTTTTTACATAAAAAAAGAGAACTGATGATTATCAATGATAACTTTTATATGAAGCTAGCCATTGATGAAGCTTGGAAATATCAACTAATAACCTATCCAAACCCAGCTGTTGGCTGTGTTGTTGTAAAAAATGGGGAGCTACTTTCTATTGAAGCTCATAAGGAAGTGCAGGACAAGCCTCATGCTGAAGTAAATGCACTTAAAGCTGCTTATCTTAAAGAAAAATCCAAACGATTATCTAAAAACTGTAAATGACCCCTTTAAAATACATGAGTATTTAATCAAAAACCACAATGGATTTTTTCATGATTGCACAATTTATGTTACCTTGGAACCATGTAATCATATGGGTAAAACACCTGCTTGTGCAAACTTAATTAAAGAGTTAAAACCCAATAAAGTAGTTATTGCGCATAAAGATATTAATAAAGAGGCCTCAGGAGGCATAGAAACGCTTCAAAAAGAAAATATTGAAGTGAGTCTTGGTTGTATGGAAAAAGAAGCATATGAGCTTTTATATCCATTTATCAAGTGGAAAAGTGGTTCATTTATCTTTTATAAAATGGCACAGACATTAAATGGTTCTATTGATGGATCTATTTCTTCTAATCAAACCAAAGCGTATGTGCATACACTCAGAGATAAGATTGATTTATTGCTTATTGGTGGCAATACAGTAAGAACCGATAAACCAACACTTGATGCAAGATATATTGCAGGACGTGCTCCTAATATTATGATTTACACTAAAAATAAAGTATTTGATACTAATATCCCACTTTTTAAAATACCCAATAGAGAAGTAATTATAAGTGATGATTTATTTAAACTATTAGATTATAAATTCATTATGGTTGAAGGCACTTATAATTTAATGAATAAATTAAAAGATAAAATTGATTATATTATTTTACTTGTAAGTCCAAAAATCAGAAATGGTATGAATGCCTTAAATGAAATCGATATGGATTTTGAAATCGTGCATGAGAATTATATTGGTGAAGAGAAAATCATATATCTAAAAAAAAAGTATTTCTACCTTCAAAAAAAAAAAAAATTTTTTTTTATATAAAAAAATTTTTTTTTATTTATATTTTTTTTTTTTTTTTTTTTTTTTTTTTCAACCAAAATTTTTTTTAGAAAAAAATTTCAACAAAAAAAAAAAAATAAAAAACAAACTAATATAACACCTAATCCAATTCCTATGATAATCATTAATAAGCCATCTTTTGGATGATGTGAATCTTTAATATCATTAAACTGTGAATATTTATCGATAGAAACAAGAGAGAGTTTTTTTTGATGAAGGAGCTGACAAAGTGTCAGTGACTGAAGAAAAGAAATCTCTATCGCAGTTTATAGCGATAAAGATTTATAGTTTTATTTAACTTTTTCTAGGTATTCACCTGTTTTTGTATCACTTTGATAATATCCCCTTCAACTAGGTGAAAAGGAATTTGAACAACGCCCACCTGATTCTAACGTAGCAGGTTTTTTACCACCTTGAGAGTCCCCTTTAAAGTTAGGTGGAGTTTCAACGATTTTAAGTTCAACAGTTGCATTGGAGGTTCAACAGTAATAGCTTTTCCATTATAAAACATCATATCAACACTCATCCCATCAATAATCCATTCAAAAGCATCACCTACTTGGTCATATGTTAAACCATCTTGTTCATAAGTTGTGTTGCATCCATAAATTGCAACAGTTCACCATCATCGTATAAGAATTGCATCTGTTTTTGTTGTAAGTCTGGAACTTCACATTTATCACCTGCATGGAAAGTCTTTTCAATGACTTTTCCATTTAAAAATGACTTAATTTTACATCTAACAAATGCAGCCCCTTTACCCGGTTTTACATGTTGATACTCAGTAATTTTGTAAGGAACACCATCGACTTCGATTTTTAATCCCTTTTTTAATTCACTCATACCAATTGCCATATTTTCTCCTTAAATTTCAGCATATGCAACTGCAATTGCAGCTTCTAAATTACCGAGTTGTTTTAATATATCTGAACTTGGTTATGATTCATCTAATAAGATAACTGCTAATGCGCCATCTTTTCCTCTTGAGAGTCTAAAGTCAGAGATATTAATTTTATTATCACCTAAAAGTTTACCTACTTCCCCAATCACGCCAGGAATGTCTGTATTTCTCATGATAATCATTTTACCTTTTGGTTCAATATCAAAGTCAAATCCATTTAGCTCTACAATTTTTTGAACATCTTCATCAAATACAGTTCCAGAAATTGTATTTACGCCTTTAGGTGTAGTAATTTTGATAGAAACTTTATTTTGGTATCCACTGAGATTTGACAGTTCTGACATAGTTAACTCTATGCCTTTCTCTTTTGCAATAAAATTTGCATTGACATAATTGACTTCACTTCCAGAACTTACTGCTAAAACACCAACGGTCGCAAATGTTTGTAAAGAGTCTAAATATTCAGAAATTTTGCCTTCAGCTGAAATATTGATTGAACGAATTTCACTTTTACTGATTTGTGCCAATAAAAATGCCATCTTTTGAGTCAATTCAATATAGGGCTTAACAAATGCAGGAATTTTACTCTCATCTATTGGAAGATTCAAGGCATTAGGGTAAGCAATTCCACGTGCAGATTCAATGGCATTGTTGGCTGCTTGTCGAGAAATTTCTCTTTGAGACTCTTTTGTATTTGCCCCTAAGTGAGCAGTTACGGTAATATTTTCTAAGTCTAATAAAGGATTAGCTGTTGCAGGCTCTTTAGTAAAAACATCAATACCTGCCATGGCAATTTTACCACTTTTAAGATTGTTGTAACTAGTGCCTCTTCGTTGTATAAACCACCTCTTGCACAGTTGATTAAAATAACACCATCTTTCATTTTAGCAATTTCTTCTTCACCAATCATATCAATAGTCTCTTTGTTTTTTGGTGTATGAATGGTAATAATGTCACAAGACAATATGTCATCAAAATTTGTTGTGTACGTTATGCCTAAATCTGTTGCTTTAGTTGAAGGGATGTACGGATCGTATGTTACAACGTCCATTTCAAAAGATTTGGCTCGAAGTGCAACTCTATGTCCAATGTTACCAAAACCAATAACACCCAATTTTTTACCACAAAGCTCAATTCCATACCAATCTTCTCTTTTCCAAACTCTGTCAAGTTTGAGTTGATTGTGTGCATAGGGAAATTTTCTCATGCAAGAGAGCATATGCGTCATTGTCAGTTCAACGGCCGCGATTGTATTTGCAGTTGGAACATTCATAGCAATGATTCCTCTTTTGCTACAACCTTCCATATCTACGTTATCATAACCTACACCTGCTCGAATAATGGCTTTTAGATTAGTTGCTGCGTTTAAAAACTTTTCATCAACATCTGTAGAACTTCTTGTAATGGCAACATCTGCATCTTTAATAACATCTAAAAGTGCTGTTTTATCAATGTCTGCTGCGTATACATAGTTAATATCTTCAGTAGTTTGTAAAATATTTAAACCATCTTCATGAATGTGATCACAAACTACGATTGTATGTTTACTCATTTTACTACAAATCCTCGAATTATTTAATTTGGTCTTTAAGTAATATCACCTAAAGTCATTGAAGAATCATCATTAACCGCTTTTAAAGTTTCTCTTTCTTGTTGATTGCTCTAACCTTTTAATAGATAATCTTACTCTATTTTTCTTCGTGTCAATATTTACTACGACCGCTTCAAATTCATCGCCAACTTTAATATCTTCTACATTTAAAGGACCAAAGTCTTCTTTTCTAATTAGACCATCTAAGTTGTCATCTAATTTAATGAAAAGACCAAAATCTTTATTATCTTTGACAGCACCTTTTACGATGTCACCAATGGCATGTTTTTTTCAAATGCTTTTGCTGGAGAATCAGAAATCTCTTTAACTGATAGAGAGATGTTTTCTTTTTCTTTGTCGATTTTAATGATTTTAGCTTCAACTTCATCACCTTTTTTATAAAGTGTTTTACATTTTGCATTGTTATCCCAAGACGCTTCTTCATTGTGTAATAATCCATCAACTTCACCAATAGTAACAAATGCACCAAAGTCAGTAATGGTTGCAATTTTACCTTTAACAAGATCACCCACATTGTGCTCTTTGGTAAATTTTGTAAATGGTTTTTCTTGAAGATTTTTTAATGAAACTCTTAATCTTTTTTTCTCAACATTCAGTTCAATGACTTCAACATTAATTTCATCACCTAAAGTCAATACATCTTTTGGATTTTTTAAATTTTTATTCCAAGAGATTTCTGAAACATGAAGTAATCCTTCAATGTCATTTCCTAAATCAACAAATGCACCATAAGATTCGAAGTTAGAAACAGTAACGGTAATCGCATCTCCTACTTCTAATTCATCTTTAATCTCTTCCCAAGGATTTGGAAGAGCAGCTTTAATTGACAGAGATAAATGTTGTTTCGCTTTATCATAAGATAATACAATAACAGAAACTTCATCCCCTTCATCGTAGTAATTTGCTGGATTAACAGGACCTTTATAAGATATTTCATTGTAGTTAACAAAACCATCAATTCCACCTAAATCAATAAACATACCATAAGAAGTGATTTTTTTAACGATACCATTTACTGGCTCGTTTTTTTCCAAAATATCTGTTACTTTTGAATCTTTTTCTTGTTTGCTGTCTTCAATCAATTTTTTTCTAGAAATAATAATAGAGTTTTGAGCTTCATTGATTTTTAAAACTTTTGCTTTGACTTTTTTACCAACTGCCCCGTGAGTTGCTTTCAGATAAGATTGCGCCATTGGCATAAAATATTCAAATCCAGTATCATCTTCAACTAAAAAATCCACCTCTGTTTTTTAACGGCAGTAATTTTACCTTCAATGGTAACATCTTCAACATTCTCACCATGCGCTTTTACAAAGTCATCAAATTTTACTTTTTGTAAAACTTTTCTATGAGAAATAGTTGGTCTTTCACCTCTGTTTCCCGTTAACATAACGGGAAGAATGATCCCCAGCTTTGAATTGAACTTCACCACCGATTGTGATTTCAGAAAGAGGAAGTCTTCCTTCCACTTTTTGTCCTACATCAACAAGAACACTATCACCTGTAATTTCAACAATTACACCATCAACCACCGAGTTGTTTTCACTATTTTCGAAAGACTCATTGAGCATTTGCTCAAAATCAAAGTCTTCACCAATTTCAATATCTTCGATACCCATATTTTTCCTTCGTATTAGCCGTTATTTTTTATTAAATCCGTTGATTATATCTAATGTTTTCTTAAAGAATTAAATTTACAGTTTATCTATTTCATTAACCACTTCTTGAATAATCCAATCAGGGGTAGAGGCACCCGCTGTAATGCCACATATGGCTTTTTTTTCAAACCATTTATTTTGTAATTCATTTTTATTTTCTATTAAATAGCTGTCTGCGCAATTTTCCAAACAAATGGAGTGAAGTTGTTTGGTATTGGATGAGTTTTTCCCCCAATGACAATCATAATATCCACCTCTTTTGAGATCTCTCTTGCTGCATCTTGATTCTCAAATGTTGCATCACAAATGGTATTAAAAACGCGCACTTCTTTGTTTTTTAAAATCAAAGCTTATTGACTATTTCTAAATAGATCTCTTTTTCTTTAGTGGTTTGTGCAACAGTGGCAATGTGATCATATTTAAACGTTTAAATCTCATCTAAATCAGCCACCGTTAAAACAACATGAACATCATCTTGGTCCTCACCGTAAGATTTTACCCCTTTAACTTCTGGATGGTCTTCATCTCCAAAAATTAGAATGCTGTATTTCTCATTTGACATCTTTTTTACTATTTGTTGAGGTGTAGTCACAAAAGGACAAGTTGCATTTATAACTTTTGCATCTTTTTGTTTGAATTCTTTTAAATCATCTTTGGGAATACCATGAGTTCTAATGATAACGGTATCTTTGGGTTTAACATCTCTTAGGGTGTTATATAAACCCACATTATAGTCGTTTTTTAGTCTATCGATTTCATTTTGATTATGAATCAGTGGTCCCATTGTTGCTGAATTTTCATACTTTTCTGCAATTTTTATTGCTCTTTTTACACCAAAACAAAAACCATAGCTTGAAGCTAATTTTACTTTCATCCAAAACCCCAAGCAATTATATCCTTTTATAAAAAAGGAAGAAGGAGACCAAAGCGCCTTAATCCTTTTGTTAATTTATAGAGTCAAGCAGTTCTTTAAAATTTGGAAATGAAGTTAAAATACAATCAGTATCATTTATTTCCATATCACATACAAGTACCAGCAATAGCAAAACTCATTGCAATTCTATGATCTCCATGAGAGTCTATAGTGGCACTTTTGAGTTATTGTTCCACCTATGATTTCATAGCCATCTTCAAACTCAGTATACGTCACACCACAGAGATTTCAAGGTTTTGAAACAACAGATTTAATTCTATCACACTCTTTAACCCGTAACTCTTTGGCATTGCTGACTATTGACGTTCCATTTGCAAAAGACATAGCAATGCTTAAAGTGCAGGGAGTTCATCAATAAGCCAAGAGATATTATCTTCAACCACATTTACCCCATTTAGTTCTTTATGTTTGACAATAATATCTCCAATAGGTTCATAAACATTCTCTTTTTCTATAAAGATTATATCCGCACCCATTCTTTTCAAAACTCTGTATGCTTCAATTCTCGTAGGATTAAGTGTAACATTTTTAATGGTTACACTCTTGAATGAGGGGTAATTGCAGCGGCAAGTGCAAAGAAAAATGCCGAACATGGATCGGTTGGAACTGTAATATTTAGTGGTTTTAAATGTCCTTCAGATAAAGGATGGATTTTTATAACTCCCTCATCATTTGTTTCTATATGTGCTCCCATACCTTTTAACATTCTTTCTGTGTGATCACGGGTTAGTTCATTTTCTTTATATTTTGAAACACCACTGGCTCTTAGTGCTGCTAGAATCATTGCTGATTTAACTTGTGCTGAATCAACAGGTGAAACGTATTCAAAGGCATTTAATTTTGAACCACGAATAAAAAGAGGCGCTTTATTTCCCTCTTCTCGTCCATCAATTTTTGCACCAATACTTCTCAGTGGATCAGCCACTCTTTTCATGGGTCTTTCGTGTAAATATTTATCACCCACAAGGGTAAATGCGCCCTCAACAGAGGATAGAAACCCACAAAACAGTCTCATGGCTGTTCCTGAATTTCCACAATCTAAGACATTTTTGGGTTCTTGCAATTTTGCCGTTGGTGTGATACTTACCTCACCTCCCACTCTGTGTATTGTTGCACCTAATTGCTCAACTATACTTAAAGTATTGAGAGTATCTTCTGCGGTTAAAAAATTTTTAATGTGTGAAGTTTGGTCACTTAGAAAATAGTGAAAACATTGCACAACGATGTGATATTGATTTATCACTTGCAATGTCATTAATTTCAATGTTAAAAGGTTTAACTAATTTTTCAATTTTCAAATGTTTCCACTTTAGTCTTTTTTAAACTCTAATACCGACCGATAAATCGTTTTGGAATTGTTCTAAAATAGTATTCATTGCAGTTGTAATATCTTCTTCATCTAAGTGTTTTTTCATCATTTTGTAAAACAAATCTAATAGTTAAACTCTCATTTTCTCCTAACTTTTCATCACTATAGATATCAACTAAGTTAAATTGTTTAATGGTATTATTTTCTAAAGAGTGCAGCAATACAGTTTTTAATGGTTCTGTAAAATCCATATCATTTTGGAACAATAATACTTAAATCTTTTTTAGATGCTTGAAATTTAGAGTATGAAGCGGTCCTTTGATTAAATCATTTTTAATCGCATCAAAATCAATCTCAGCAATAAATGAATCACGTAAATCATAATCAGAAGCGACACTTGGATGAAGTTTTGAAATATAACCTACACTTTTACCATCAACAATTACATTCCCACTTTGATATGGGTGAATTAAGTCATTTGAGACATTGCTTCCATGGGAACAAATTCAAATTTACCAACAACATTTAAAACTTTTTGTGCAAACTCAAAAAAAGTCAAATTGTGTGGTTTTCCTGCATTGGAAAAATCCTCTTGTTCTTTATCTCCAGAGTAGACAAATGAGAGTTTTTTAAACTCTTCTCTTTGTTTATCAAAGACAGTTCCAATTTCAAAGAGTGCGACTTTTTTAAATCCCAATTTAAAATTGTATGAAGAAGCTTCAATAAGATTTAGTGAAAGAGAGGTTGTTCTAAACGTATCTAACTCTTTTGTAATAGGGTTTAATAAATCTAGCTCTCTTGAGTCTATTATGGTTTCAAAACCATATTTTTCTAAATTCTCTTTTGATGAAAAAATATAGGTTACTGCTTCAAAAAAACCATTGGCAATGGCTTTGGCTCTGAGTCGATTTTTTTTCAGTAAGGCTTTTGATGTTTTGTTGCTTCTATTTACTTCATCAATTGCCAAAGGTTTTGATTGAATATTATCAATACCAATAATTCTTACAATCTCTTCAGTGACATCTGCAATGTTTTTAATGTCGTGTCTGAAGAGAGGAATTTTAATGGATAATACCCCTGTACCTCCATCTTTGACTTCAAATCCCAATGAATTTAAAATGGTATCAATGTGTGCTTTTGGAATATCTTGACCAATAATGGCGTTGACTTTATCGGTGCAAATATCTAAAACAATTTGTTCTTTGTCATCAATAAAGGTTTCACTTCCTGCAAAAACTTTTGCACCAAATTTTGAAATCATTGTGGTAATATAATCAATTCCACCTTTGATATTTGGCTCACTTCCTCTTGAACTTTTATAAAAAACATCACCTGTTTTGATTTTGGTTTCAAATACTTTTTTTGAAATTAAATCGGGTTCAACGTAACTGGCTTCTAAAATAAAAACATCTTCTTGTTTTGTTGATATATTGTTTTTAACACCAATGGTACTTAAAAGCTCTTTTCCATAAACACAATCAAAACCGTTTGAATCTTTTTTGATATGAAGAAGTGATAAATCGCCTTTATTTTCTGTTTCAGCATTTTGGGGTAAGCATTTAAAATAACACCTGTAGTATGGGACGTATATGTTAAAGTATCAACTAATGGTATCACTTTCTGTATATTGATCAATTAAAGCAGTTCTGACTTTTTGTAGAGCTGGAAGTGCAAATTCACTGAAATCAACGGCTTTAAAGACCAATGAGGCGTCGATATTGTTTTGTGTATCTACTTCTAAAACTTGCCCAATTCCAAAATCATTGTAGAGTAAATGTTTCTCTTCTTCATGCATTGGCAGTTTAAAACACGTTGAGAGTTCTCTGGCAATTCCATTGATACTTAAACAATCTCCTCGGTTTGCTGTTAACTCTATTTCAATAATATCATCATTTAACAGTGGGTATTGGCTTAACTCTTTTCCTAAAATCTAATTTACCAATGGATTCATCTAAGTTCTAAAATGCCATCATTTAGTTTAGGTAAACCAATCTCAGTTGTTGAACAAATCATTCCATTTGAATCTACACCTCTTAGTTTTGCCGCTTTGATTTTAAAACCTTCACCTAAAGTACAACCCACTGTTGCAACAGGAACAAATTGGCCGGCATCCACATTTTTTGCACCACAAACAATTTGAACAATTTCATTGCCAAAATCAACTTGACAAATATTTAATTTATCTGCATCTGGGTGTTTGACTTTTTCTAAAACTTTTCCTACAACAACACCTTAGAAGGTATTCTTTGTTCGTTAACGTACTATCAACTTCTAATCCAATGGAGTTTAAAGTTTTGCAAATCTCATCTGTAGATATATTTGATATGTCAATAAATTCTTGTAACCAACTTCTTGTAACTATCATTTAAATTGTCCTAATAATCTTAAATCACCTTCAAAAAGCGATCGTAAATCTGAAATATCATGTGTGAGCATAGCAATTCTCTCAATACCCATTCCAAAAGCATAACCCGATACTTCGTCGTAACCTACTGCTTTAAATACATTTTCATCCACAATTCCACATCCCAGAATTTCAATCCATCCTGTGTGTGAACATACGCGACACCCTTTACCTTTACAGAAGACACATGAGATATCTACTTCTGCTGAAGGTTCTGTAAAAGGGAAAAATGAGGGTCTGAATCGAACATCAACATCTCCAAACATATGGCGTAAAAACTCTTCCAAGACATGTTTTAAATTGGCGAATGATATTTTATCTGCACCGTCAACTACCAATCCTTCAACTTGGTTAAACATTGGGGTATGTGTCATATCAAAATCTCTTCTAAAAACGGTTCCAGGGGCAATCATTCGAATAGGAGGTTTTTGTGCCAACATGGTTCTGATTTGTACGGGAGAAGTATGCGTTCTTAAAAGGGTATAATCTTTATTATAAAAAGTGTCTTGCATATCTCTGGCTGGATGATATTTAGGTAAATTCAATGCTTCAAAGTTGTGAAAATCATCTTCAACCAAAGGTCCTTCTTCTACGGCAAAATTTAAGTTTTGAAAATAGGTAATTACTCTGTCCATGGTATACATGACACTGGGTGCACTGCACCACATGATAACTCATTGTTAAACTTTGTTACATCAATTTTTTCTTATTCCAGTTTTTTATCCAAAGCAACGTGTTCTAAAATCTCTTTTTTGCTATCAATTGCTGTTGTTATTTCAGCTTTTTGTTCATTTAAGTTTTGTGCAAACGCTTTCTTCTGTTCATTTGGAATATCTTTTAATTTTGCAAACTCCAATGTTAAGACACCTTTTTTCCCTAAAGTTTCAACTCTTAGGTTTTCCAGTGTTTCAAGACAATCAGCATTTTCGATTTTATCAAGCCACTCTTTCAATACATCTCTCCATTGTTTTAATACTATTTTTCTTGTTAAAATTTGCTATTGTACTCAAAATTTTATTAGAGTTTGGTTATAATATTTTAGAGTTAAAAATGGAGGAAATAAAATGTGTATTTTTTGTAAAATTGTCAATGGAGAGATACCAAACAGAACGGTACTTGAAAATGAAAATTTCTTGGCATTTGAAGATATTAACCCCGCTTGTAAAATTCATGTTTTAGTTATTCCTAAAGAGCACTATGATTCATTTGATGTTATTCCTCCAAAGATTATGGCGGAGATGACAGAATTTATTCATAAAATTGCATCAAAATTGAATATAAGAGAGAATGGCTATCGTTTGATTACAAATATTAAAGAGGATGGGGGACAAGAGGTTCACCATTTGCATTTTCATATATTAGCCGGGGAAAGAGTGGGAAGATTGGTTTGTAAGGAGACGGTGTAACAAGTTAAACTTGTTACCCGTTAGATGGGTATATTATTCGCTGAATTGACCCAGTTTCATAAGTTTTTCGTATCTTTTTTCATATCGTTGCTCAGGAGTTAATTTTCGTAACTCTTTTAATTGCGTTAAGAAGTAATCCCCTAAAGCTCTGCATGCTTCTTCTTTTCTTCTGTGACCACCTACAAGAGGTTCATTAATTACATCATCAATCAAATTTAAATCTTTAAGTGCTTCTGCTGTAATCTTTAAGGCATTGGCAGCTGTTTCAGCTTGAGCAGGGTCATTCCATAAAATAGCGGCACACCCTTCTGGCGAAATAACGGCATAAACAGAGTATCTCATCATGGCCAGTTTATCTGCAATAGAAATAGCCAATGCACCACCAGAACCACCTTCTCCAATAACAACAGAGATGGTAATGGTATTTAAGTCAGAGAATTCATATAAGTTTGTTGCAATCGCTTCACTTTGATTTCTCTCTTCTGCACCAATACCAGGATATGCACCGGGAGTGTCTACTAGCATTAAAATAGGAAGATTAAATTTTTCGGCCATTTTTGCACATCTGAGTGCTTTTCTGTATCCTTCTGGATTGGGCATACCAAAGTTTCTTTTGAGTTTATTTTTGGTTCCTCTACCTTTTTGTTCACCAATGACCATGACTTTTTCATTTCCGATATAACCAATGTAACAGATAATTGCGCTGTCATCACTGAAATGTCTGTCTCCATGAATTTCATATGAGTCTGTTAATAAAGTTCGAATATAATCCAGTGCATAAGGTCTGTCAGGGTGACGTGCCAGTTGAAGTTTTTGATAATCACTTAAGTTTTTGAATGTTTTTTCTACTTCTTTATCAAATTTTGCTTTGAGTATTTCAGCAGCATGCTCATCACCCTTAGATTTTGCAACTATGATTTCTTCTTCTATATTTTTTAGTTTCTCTTCAAATGGTAGATAAGTTGCCAATGTTTTCCTTTAAAAAAAAGGGGGTTAACACCCCTTAAGATAGTTTTATAATATTAGTTGTATTTTCTAAAAATAACAGAACCGTTGGTTCCACCAAAACCAAAGTTATTACTCATAACCGTTGTTAATTCTACTTTTCTAGCAACATTTGGTACATAATCTAAATCGCATTTAGGGTCTTGGTTAATAATATTAATGGTTGGAGGAATGATACCTTCATTCAGTGCTTTGATTGTAAAAATTGCTTCAATAGCACCTGCTGCACCTAAACAGTGACCAATTTGACCTTTTGTAGAAGATATAGGAGGACAAGTTTCAGACCTTCAAATAACTTCTTTCATGGCAGCTGTTTCATTCATATCACCCACAGGAGTTGAAGTTCCATGTGCATTGATATAATCAACTTTAACATCTTCACCTGTGATTCTTTTTGCCATATCTAAAGCCGCTTTCATAGCTCTTAAAGGACCATCCATAACAGGAGCTGTAATATGGTTTGCATCACCGCTTTCTCCAAATCCAATCACTTCTGCATAAATTTTTGCACCTCTTGCCAGTGCTGAATCCAATGTTTCTAATACAAGTGCACCAGCACCTTCTCCCATTACAAATCCATCTCTGTCTGTATCAAAAGGTCTTGAAGATGTTTTAGGATCGTCATTTCTTGCACTTAACGCTTTCATCGCGGCAAATCCACCAACACCTGCTCCACAAATAGCACTTTCAGCACCAACAACCAAAATTTGGTCTGCACCACCTAAAATAATGGTTTTAACTGCATCTGCAATAGCATGAGTTGAAGCAGCACAAGCAGTTACATGAGATAAACTTGGACCTTTTAATCCATGTTCAATAGAGATAAATCCCCCCAGCATATTGACCAAAGAAGATGGAATAAAAAATGGAGATATTTTTCTAGGACCTCTTGTTTCACACGCCACTGAATTTTTTTCAATTGTTGATAAACCACCAATTCCAGAAGCTGAAATCATTCCAAATCTTTCTGAAACTGAGTCATCTACTTTTTTTTGATCTTGAGAGATATATCCAGAATCCATCATTGCTTCGTTGGCGGCTTTTAATCCAAGTTGAATAAATCTGTCTGCTTTTTTAACCTCTTTTTTATCCATAACTGTTGTTGGATCAAAATCTTTTACCTCTCCTGCAATTTGAACAGGGTATTCACTGGCATCAAAAAGTGAAATTATATCAATTCCACACTCTCCATTTACGACTGCTTTAAATGAATCTTCAACATTGTGTCCAACAGAATTAATAGTACCAATACCAGTTATAACTACTCTTCTCATTAATTTATGCTCCATATTATATTATTATTTAAATTATTCAATTTTCTCTGCTATTTGACAGGACGATTGATAAAAAACTCAATACTTTAAATAAAAAGTCAGTTATACTGACTTTTTAATTTAAATTATGAATGATTTTCAACGTAGTTGATTGCGTCACCAACAGTTAGAATTTTTTCAGCATCTTCATCAGGGATTTCGATATCGAATTTTTCTTCTAAAGCCATAACCAATTCAACAACATCTAGTGAATCTGCACCTAAATCTTCAATGAATTTTGATTCTTCTTTAACTTCAGCTGGATCGCAATCTAATTGCTCAACTACTACTTCTTTTACATCATCTAATAATGCCATTTTCTTTCCTTTTAAAAAATTGTCTTGCAATTATACCTAAAAAGATTTTAAATATTCTTTTATAAATATAAAACTATACGTAGAGTCCCCCATTAACTTTTAAAACCTCGCCTGTAATGTAACTAGAACTGTCACTTAAAAGGAAAGCAACGGCTTCTGCAACTTCACTGGGATTACCAAATCTTTTCAATGGAATGTTTTTTTCATACTCTGCTTTGACTTCTTCTTTTAACTCATGCGTCATATCTGTTTGGATAAATCCAGGGGTTACTGCATTGTATCGGATTCCTCTTGAAGCGGCCTCTTTTGCAAATGATTTTGTCATGGCATTTAATCCACCTTTTGAAGCTGAATAGTTCGTTTGTCCAGGATTTCCCATCTCTCCTACAATAGAAGAGATATTTACGACTGAACCAAATTTCTTTTTACTCATGGTTTTTAAAGCTTCTTTACACCCAATAAAAGCAGAGGTTAAATTTGCAGTAATCACATCTGTAAAATCATCTACTGACATTCGTAATGCCAATTTATCTTTTGTAATTCCTGCATTGTTTACAAGGTAGGCAAGTTCTCCATCTGATTCAACAATAACTTTAACTGCTGCAACAAATTCCTCTTCTTTGGTTACATCTGCTTGAATAACAGCTGCTTTTCCCCCAGCTGCTTCTATCTCTTCTTTTACTTTTAAAGCTTCATCTGCACCACTTCGGTAGTTAATCCATACTTTTAAACCATAAGATGCTAAAATTTTTGCAATTTGAGCACCAATTCCCCGACTTGCACCCGTTATGAGTACATTTGTTCCACTAAATTTCATTGCATTTCCTTTATATTTTTTGTATTCTATCAAAATTTTGTTTATATAAAATTTTAGGCATCTTTTTCTTCATGAAATGATTGCTTAAAAGTGACCAACTTTTCTGTTTTATTAAACATATACTCAATTAAATTGAGGCTATTGCTCTTTGTAATTGCCGCAGTTTGACACACATCTTCACAAATTTGGCACCCAATACAGTTTCCACTTTGAAACGAGATGGTGTCTTGAGCAGTGTTATGAAAAAGTGCTGAAGTAGGACAAGCGATGATACAATCAGAACAGTTTGTACATTTTTTTGAATCAATTTTTTTATTAAAAACTAAATTCATATCGGATATGTCTATGTGGGTATAAAAAATATCTTCACACACCATTTTTAATGAATCTTTAAAAAAAAGCACTTGAGGTTGAATCGTGTAGATATTCTCTTTTTCATGTAAGATTAATTCTGGTTCAAAGTTATGTGTCGTATTTGGTGTTTGCTCTTTCATAAAGAGTGAACTTTCAAAGCCAATTGAAGCCAAAAATAGATTAGAGTTTTTTACGGTAATTTCTAAATCATTCAAAGCCTCTTCTGAAATATGAGCATCATACTCTAAAAATATATTTCTTTTTGCTCTTAAAACCAAGGAGATTAAGTGATAAGAATCAAGAAGGTAAAATGTGGGGATATCCACCTTTTCTATGATTTTATTGACATCTTGTTCTAAAAAATCAAGGATAAAAGCAATCACATCAAAAGTATCTAAAAAAATCTCTTTTTGAATAAAATCGATATTTTTCAAACTTATACACCTTTCTTGTTGTCCCAAAGTCGAATATGTAATCGATCAGAGTAATGAAAACCATATTCGACACACATATCAATAACCGCTTGAGCATTGAGATTAATCTCTTCTTGGGTGTCACCTCGTGGCATTAAATAGACTTTACTTTGTGGAATAATTTTTAGAATATCGTCAATCTCTTTTTTAGCATCAGTAATAAACTGTTTTTCAATGACAAACTTAAGATAATACTCTTTAACATTGTGTTTGATTTTTGTTAGGGTATTTTCATTGATTCTTTTAAAAAGAGGTTCTTTGCTGTTACTGAGCTTGATGCTCATAGAAAAAAGTATCTCTTTTTGATAGTTTTTTGAAAAATCTATGTCTAAAGAAGCATTGGTTTCAATGGTAACCTTAAAATCATGGTCCACATAATATTCCAAGAGTTTTTGAAAGGCTTCATTTTTCCAATAAATCAGAGGTTCCCCTCCTGTAATAACAATATCGGGTTTATAATTATTGGGTATAAGTTTAGCAACCTCGGCAATGATTTCTTCATGGCTGTTGTATTTGTACCAGCTCTCTCTGAATGCAGTATCGACAGCGTAATAGGTATCACAAGAGTATTTTTTAGCACCACTGGGTGTTTCATACTCTACTTCAAATCCAGAGCAAGACATATTGCATTTTCCAAAACGAATAAAAACAGAGGGTGTGCCTATTTTTTTACCTTCACCTTGAATGGTTGGACCAAAAATCTCAGTGACTTCAAGCATATACACTGCTCTTACTTTTTGGAGTTTCGTAAAACTCTACTTTTGATACGGTAATGTTGAGTTTTTCTATTTTTTCTTGAACAATTTTCATAATCCAAGCCGATAAATTTTCGCTTGTTGGAACAAAATCAACAATAATAAACCCCTCATACATCTCTAATATGTGTTCTGGTTCATCTTTGATTTTTGTTAAATTAAAGGCTTTAAACCCTTCTGGAAATTCAATTAAATCTTTTTTATTGGCATAGTGAGGTAAGAGTGTTTCAAATAAAGGATCATGAATATCTAAAATAAATTTGTGATCTAAAACATCATCAATAAAGGCTTTAAACCAATTTAAATGTTTAAAGTCTGTGACCATACCGTTGGTTAAAACATCACTTTGTAAGTAGATAATAATTTTGCCTTGATGTCCATGTAAATGGCGGCATTTCAAACAAGGATCAAGTGAAAATTCTGGATTTAACTCTTGTGACCAAACTCTGTGACCATAACAAAAGTCAAACTCTTTCGATATTTTCCAATGCATCAATTTCCTTTATATGCAATGGGATCAGTTGCATTGGCTATTTTAAATCCATTTAATCTCAATCGACAACTGTCGCACACACCACACGCTTGCTCTTCCTCTTTATAGCAACTCCAAGTGTGTTGTAAGGGAACATTCAGTTCCAATGCTTTGGTGACAATATCTGATTTCATCATGTGTACTAATGGGGTTCGAATATCAATATTCGTACTCTCTTTGGTGCCTTGATTGATGGCCTCTTTCATTTTAGTAATAAAGGAGTCTGTGCAATCAGGGTAGCCACTGCTGTCCTCTTCGACAACACCTATAAACATGGCAGTGGCATCCTCTTTTTCCGCAATGGCTGCAGCAATTGAGAGAAAAATTCCATTTCTAAAAGGCACATACGTAATAGGAACGCCTGGTTTAACGCCCTCAATAGGCACATCAATATCGACATCGGTTAAAGCACTTTCCCCAATTTGTGTGAAAAAGGGAATATCAACTTCATATTTCTCTTTAATATTTAAATCTTCACAAATATCTCTGAATGCTTTGAGTTCTCGTTTTTGTGTTCTTTGTCCGTAATTAAAGTGTACAGCAATGATTTCATATCCCTCATGTTTAGCAATATAACTTGCCAATGTTGAGTCCATTCCGCCACTTAAAATACATACTGCTTTTTTATTCATGAGTTAAAAAATCCTTATTTTCTTGCGTAAAAAATTTCCAATTGATGGGCAATACTTTTACGGTTTTATTTTCTTCTATGTGCTCTACATTTTCATCTAAAACAATCATGGCATTGCATGAAGCTAATATACTTACCATTCCAGGACTTCGTTTATTTGAAGCTTGAAAAAAGACACCATCAAAAAAACCGGGTACAACGGTTATTCTGCCTTTTTTGTTTTTTAATGTTTTATGCATTTTAGCATCGATTGTATTATGAAAACACTCTTTTTGTCCCAAAAGTTTTTGAATGAGTATTTTTCCAAAGAGTTCAAAAATAAGTGAAGCAGCCAAAGGGTTACCCGGTAGATTTAAAATCAAGGTGTTTCCTATTTTTCCAAAAACTGTAGGTTTACCGGGTTTGACAATAATGCCGTCAAATAAACTCTCAAATCCAAGAGCATTAAAAGCCTCTTTGGTAAAGTCTGCTTCCCCAACAGAGACACCCCCTGAGGTGATAATCAAATCTGCTCCCAATGAGTTTTGAATTGATTCTTTAATAGAATCAATGCTATCTCTTGCTTGCCCAATAAATGTAACATCGCAGCCAAGTTCTTGACAACGGGCTATAAATGTAGGTGTATTAGAGTTATAAATTTGATAATCTTCAATTTTTTCATAATGCAATTTCAGCTCTTCGCCTGAAGCAAAAACAACAATGTTCGGTTTTTTAAATACTTTGACGTGTGAAATTCCTTGACTTGAAAGTAGGGTGATTTTAGAAAAATTGATTTCATCCCCTTCTTTGAGTATGTTATCTTTGATTTGAATGTCTTCACCTATATAGCGTATGTGTTGATTCTCTTTGACCTTTGAAGGAATGCATACGGTTGTTTCATTGATGATTTTGGCATCTTCAAATGGAATGATTGCCGTACAGTTTTTAGGAATTTTTGCACCGGTCATTATTTTTACGCATTGACCAGAAATTAATTCAATATCTTTATTGTCCCCTGCAAAAATAGTACTTGTAATCTTCAGCTTGCTATGGGTATCTTCAAATAAGATAGCATATCCATCCATGGCTGAGTTATTAAATTTTGGAAGGGCTTGTGTGGCAAAAAGAGATTCTGCACTGATTTTATTTAAAGCATTTTCAATGGGTACGATTTCATATTTTGGTTTTTTATATTGGTTTGATAAAATATTTATAGCTTCTTTGACACTGACTGCCATATGGGTTTTCCTTACATAACTCCAAGCAATGCTTATGCTTAGATTGTTATTTAATTTGATATAATACCAAAATTTTTTAAAAGAGAGATAAACGATGGACATTATGCACGATGCAGTCATTACGCACGTATATACAATTTACTTTTTTCTGGCAGTTATGATGTTTAATATTTACAGTGTCTGCACACAAAAAAACTTCATATTTTTAGCCAAAAGATTAAAATTCACGACCCCTTTATACCATTTGACCAATGCAATTGTTATATACACTGGAGCCATTGTTGCAACGTATAATCACGATTTAAATCCTACGGTGTTATTGATGATTCCTACATCAATCTTTTTATTGGTTATTGAGATAAAAAGGTACAAAAAAATGAGAATCATTAAAACAAGTGATGTGGTACTTCAAGAAGAGTTTTACCCGTATGCAAAAAAAATCTATACCATAGAAATTATGGTTTTAATTACAGTATATATCATTTCAAAAGTATTTTAATATGCAGTTTATATATCATGAATTGGCTTCACAAGGAATATTACGTATTGATGGTGAAACGTATAAATATCTTTTTAAAGTGCGACGACACACCTTAAATGACATTCTGGTTTTTAGAAATATGCAAGATGGTCAAATCTATTTTTATAAAGTGGAAGCCATTTCAAAAAGAGATGCAACATTGACGTTACAAACGTATGAAGAAAAAGAGATTGGTGCTTCAGTTAAACTTCATATGGGTTGGTGTGTGGTTGATCCTAAAACCATTGAGAAGCAACTCCCTTATTTGAACGAATTGGGTGTTGAAAAGCTTACGTTTATCTACGCTGATTTTTCACAAAAGAATTTTAAAATCAATATTGAAAAATTGAATAAAATCTTAATAAACTCTTCTCAACAATGTGGACGAAGCTCTTTGATGCAACTTGATATTGTTGATTCTTTAGATACATTTTTAAATCTTTTTCCTGAAGCATATGCGTTTAATTTCAGTGAAAAAAGAGTGGATTCAAGTTTAAATATACAAACAATTGTTGTGGGATGCGAAGGGGGCTTTTCAAAAAGAGAAGTGGAACTTTTTTCAAAAGAGAAGATTGTAGGTATTCATTCTGATCTGATTTTAAGAAGTGAAACTGCGATGACAACGGTTGCAGCAAAATTAATTGTTTGATTTTAAACTAACAGATAATTAACACAATTCTTTTATAATTACATTGTACCAAACAACAAAAGAGTTCAATTAGATGAATCTCCTCCTAGTTTTTTATCTAATAAATATACTGAAGTCATTAAATACCTTTTGGCTTCAGTCTATAACCTCTGTTCTTTTGTGACTCAATTAAATCAAATCCAATTATTTTTCTTATACTCCAGATGTGATATCGAATGACAGCTGATTTTGATTCGCTGTTAGAGGGGTAAACATTTTTTTCAAGATCGACTTTTGATACAAATTGACCTCTTTTTTTGATGAGGTAATCTAAAATAAAAAGTGCTTGGCTCTCAATTTCAAGAGCAGTTGAGTTGTGATAAATTCTTTTATTGAAAATATCATAGGTATAAGAGTTTGAAATAGGTATAAAATCGTGGTAGGTTCTATACGATCGTTTAATTAATGTTCTTACTCTGAGTAAAAGTTCTTCAATATGGGTGTTTTTATTTAAAAATCCATCACAGCCACTTCTAAATGAGCGTTTTGTGGAGTCTGGAATAGAGCTTAAAACCAGCCTCATTGTTTCATCTTGATACTCTCGTAATATATTCATAATTTCAAAACCATCAATTTGTGGAACATTCAAATCCAAAATATATAAATCATAAATGGTGTTAAATATTTTGTTTAAAAATTCTTGCCCATTGCTGCAGGTATCAACGATAAAAGATTCCTCTTCTAATAAGTCTTTAATGGTTTCTTGATAGAGTTTATCATCTTCTAAAAACAGTATTTTCGTGCCAGACATGGTATGACTCCAATAATAAAAAAAGCCAAAGAGTTTAAAAAACTCTTTGGCATAAGATGGGTAGACGTGTTTATTATTTAGAGTATATTCATAAATAATATTGTCATTCCCCAAGCAAAATAGATCACCATCCATACAACCATGATTGAAAGTGTATAGTTACCCAATCGTGTAACAGCTACATCCTTTGAACCGTCAAAAATACCTTCATTTTTACCTACTTTCCAAGCCATGGTTAACAAGTAAGCAACACCTACTCCTCCCAAAATTAAGAATGTAAGTAAAAACATTGAAATAGTAGGAATTTCTAAATTCATTGGATAATCGTAGATATTATACCCTAAACCGCTCATAATATCAAATCGAATGAGTTCTCTCATTCCAGAGATTAGCAAGGCAACAACAACCAAAACAATGGTTGTAACATAGCTATTAGTATTTCTGAAAACCATTAACAATAAAACCACAACTCCCACAATAATTGCTAAAGAGAGTGGATTCATTAAGTATCCAATTTGCATCATCCATACAACAAATGCAAGTGCACTGATAAGCAATCCAACAACTCCAATATTTGTTCCAAGTGATGCTGTATACTCTACAAATGTAGGACTAAAGTCTTTTCTTGTACTTAAAAATCGACTGTAGTTTTGTAAAAATATTCCAACAACAGGAATTGCTAAACTTACCATAAAGGCTAATCTTATAACATCTACATTAAATGTCCATCCGCTGTTGTCAACAACACCATTAGGAGCATACATACTCATCCAATCATTTGGCATAATTGAAGTGACTGCAAAATTGTGCATTAATACTCCAGCGCAAACTAAAATTAAAAATGAGATGATTCCAATAAGTTTTCCTCCACCTGCATTTTTTCTGTTTGCATAATAATACCAATAATACATACTGTATCCAACAACTAAAGTATAAATAAAAATAAATACCCACATACCTGACAATGTATTTGCTACATACCAATTTGGGTCATAAATAACTTGTGTAAACAAAAGTGGTGCAACACCCAAAACAATAAGTATAGAGATACTTATTTTCCCCGTTTGAATCAAATGAGGTGTTAATATTTTCCAATTTGGATCATTTTTTTGTTTAAACGTTCCAACGATAGACAATCCCATTGAACCCAATGCCAATAAAACAAAAGCAGCGTGTAAAGCCCATGTTAAAACATACAATGCTTGAAATACGACAGGATAGAAAGGTACCCCCGCAGGGTCTCTTAATGCTAATAATACTGATGCGTCCATAAATCCTCCTTAATATTTCAATGATGCGATATATTCAGCAATGGCATCATATTCTTGTTCTGGAAGTTTTAGCGTTGGCATATATGGTCTACCACCTTCACCCAGAACTTGTAAAAAGGCTACTATTCCTTCTTTGTCAAATCCAGCCAATCGATCTTTTAGTGGTCTGAATACACCTGTTTTTTCTAGTGAATGGCAATTTGAACATGACATTCTTGTTAAAAGTTTCCCTGCTTCAAGTTTGTTTTCATCTGTGATGACTCTTAAGTTTTCTGGAATAAATGGATTTACTTGTAATAGACCTTTTTCGGCTATGATAGGTAATTCACTTTTGATTCCTTTTCCTGGAACATCACGACTGATAATCTGATTTGAATAGATATATTGACCAGCAACATATGGTTTTCTCATAGATTCTCTGAGTTTTTCACCTGGCCAAATACCTGCAATTAAAATAACAAAAATCATTAATCCTGCTAATGGAGTACTTATAAATCGAGGCTTCACAATAGCAACTAAGAAATAGATTGAAAAAACAACCGTAAGAATAATTCTGCTTTGAATAACAGAAGCTTTAGTTACATTAAATACAGCATGGGCGTTGTCTGGCAGAGTTCCCATATACCACATAAAGAAGAACAGAACTAAAAATCCACCCAACATACTTACGTAACCCATTTTTCTGGTGAGTTCTTGTGATAGTTCAGCATTATCTTTTTTAATAGCACTTGAAATAACCATTCCAATAACACCTGAAAGCATTATCATAAAACCAATTCTTAAGAACATGTGAGGGAAAGTATTTGTTCCAAAAAATGCATCACTTGCACTTCCTGTCGCATAATATGCTTGTGTCCCTGGCCACATCATAAAACTTATGATTCCAATAATAAGTGCTAACGTACCTACTGATGCCAATGCAAATGAGAATGTAAGTTTTAAATGGGTTTTTTTATCAATTTTATCCATGAAATATACAAGGACAAATACCCCAATAACTTCATAAACGAAAAAGACCCATTCAGTAGCCCAAACCCACACAAAGTTGTGTATAAGTGCACTGATACCCCTTGGACTGGCTGCTGTTGCAGTATACCAAATCCCTGGACCTGTTATAGAACCTATTACATATGAGAAAATAAGTAAAAACATACCGTATCTTTTCATATACGGGTATAAATCACTTCTGTCTTCTTTATACGCTTTGTAAGCCAAAAATGCAAAAAGCATTGCAGCACCAACGGAAGTATGAGATGCTAATATGTGTATGGTTCCTGTCATACCCATCATCCACGCACTTCCGTATTCTGGAAAATAAAACAACGGAAATTGTCCTATGATATCCATGAAGCCTCCTTATTTAAAATAGAGTCTAATTCTAATAAAGGTTTGTTAATTTATTGTTAGTTTTTAAAATAAAGTATAATTTAAGATATATTGATTTTTGGGAGATAAATATAAAGACTAACAGTGATATTAGTCTTTATATTAAAGTGATAATTTACCAGTTTCTTACAATTGCATGGCAACTTGAACATGCATTTAAAATATCAGAATAAGCATTAGAAGCATTGATATATGCTTTGTTTTCTAAGTTTAAATTTAGAACATTAACATCCAATGTAATTCTTTTTGAAGCATTAACGGCTACATTTGTCATATGTTTTTTTTCTGCAGGAAGATAGTCTGCAATAATATCTTTATGTGAAAAAAGAGCGTTCCCTTTATTAACAAGTTCTGTACCATTTTGAATTAATGATACATTATTGTTTAAAAACCCTTGTTGAATTTGGTTCATTCCCTCTGACATTAAAGACATTGACTTTTGCATAACATCTTGTGCATTTGAAAATGATACACATAAGATTACAGCTGCGATTATTTTAGTGATTTTCATTATTTTCCCTTATGTATAAAGAGATATGCTTAATGCATATCTCTCCATTGTTTAGATTTCCATAACCAAGCAAAAATTGCAAAGATTACTAAATAGATTAAGAATTTAGGTCCTAATGCCTCTCTTTGTGCTTTTTTAGAGTCACCAACTTCTGATAAATATGCAATAACTTGTGTTTCTGCTTCTTCAGTTAATCCAACTCTAGGCATTGCTGTCCCTTCTAAATATCTTTGAGGGTCATTAACAAATCCATGGATATACTCTTCTCCTCTTGATTTAATGTATTGAGATAAATCAGGTGGAACTTTTCCCATATATGATTTTATATTTTCAATAGGTGTAAATGCATTCATAGTTCCATTTTTCATATCACCATATTTAATACCATGACATCTTTGACAAGCATCAATAAATATCTCTTTATTTGTCATCTCTTTTGGAGCAATTGATTGTAAATATGCAACAATATCTGCAATCTCTTGAGGTTGCATCCAAGAGTAACCAGGCATTGGATGTGCTCTTCCTTCTTGGAATTTATGTGTAACCAATGATGCTTTTGCAGGGTCTTTTATAAATGCAGCTAAATAGTCAGCATTGTATAATTTTCCTGCTGTTCCTAAATCTGGCGGTACAGTACCGTATGCTGCTGCAGTGCTAGCATTATCCATGATACTTGGGAAACCTTGCGATTGAATTGAGTGACATGCAGTACAATTTGTTTGAACAATAGTTGCACCTGTTTCAGCATTTCCTTGTAAACCATTTAATCCATCAACATCTTTAAAGTTATAATCAGGTGCTTCAACATGTGGATGCATTTGTGAGTGAGCAAAAGGTTCAACACCCCAGTATGTAATCAGCGTTAGTGCTGCTACTACTGCTAATATTTTTAATTCTCTCATTTAGCACCCCTTTTTTTAGCATCCATTTTAGAAATAATTGGTAATGCTAAGAATATTAAAATAAACGATAATGCTGCAACAAATCCAACATAAGCATTTGTTCCAGTTGGTGGTAATTTACCCCAAACCGTTAATACAATTAAATCAACCATTAAAATCCAGAACCAAATAAAGAATTTAGGTCTTTGGTGTGCTGGTAAGATTTTAGGATCTCTGTCTAAAAATGGTAAGAGTAAGAAAATAACATTTGCAAATCCAAATGCTGCTAACCCAATATCAAATGCTTTAATCGGACCAACATTAAAGAAAAAACCTCTTAATACTTCATATGACCACAAGAAATACCACTCAGGGTAGATGTGTGCAGGTGTTACCATGTTATCTGCTGGATCAAAGTTAACGGGATCCATTGCAAAGTTATAATGGAAGAATACTAAGTAGAAGTAAAAAATTAAGAAAATTCCCATTACGGCTAAATCTTTAGAGATGAATACCGGCCAAAAAGGAATAACTTTTGACTCTTTTTTATTTCCCGCTAAATATTTTTCTGCTTCCGCATCAAAATCAAACTCTTCTGAATTTTGGTTATTAACGTGAGGAATTCTTAATGTATAGAAGTGTAATACAATAATACCCATAATAACAATTGGTAAAAGGAATACGTGTAACATAAAGAATCGTGTTAATGTCGCATCAGCAACGTTAAAGTCACCTCTGATCCAAACAACAAGTGCATCTCCAATGAATGGAATTCCACCAAATAAGTTAGTAATAACCATTGCTGCCCAGTAAGACATTTGTCCCCAAGGTAACATATATCCTGAGAATCCAGCTGCACTGAATGTCATGAATAATAACATACCAGAAATCCAAATCATCTCTCGACCTTGTTTGTAAGAACCGTAATAGATACCCGTAAACATGTGAATGTAGATAATTAAGAATACCACAGAAGCTGCAACACCGTGCATATGTCTGAATAGCCATCCATAAGAAACTTCTTGCATGATTGTATAGTTTACAGAATCAAACGCCAAATGAATATCAGGTTTGTAATACATCATTAAAAAAATTCCAGAGATTACTAAAATACCGAATGTGGTAGCTAAAAGTACACCCATAGCCCACAAAAAGTTAATATCTTTTGGAATCCAATACTCAGTCATTAACACTTTGTTAAGAGCTGTAGTATTGAGTCTTTGATCTAACCACTCACCAACTGAGTTTGCTTTTTCAAATTTTGCCATTCTACTTCTCCTAAGCTTGTGTTGCTAAATAAGCAGCAATTTTTTTGTATTCAGGACTTTCGTAACCAAGAACGATTGTAGTTCCTTCAACTTTAAATGGGGGTAAATCAAATGGTCTTGGTGGTGGCCCAAAAATTTGGTGTCCACTTGGGTTGAACTCTCCCCCGTGACATGCGCATTTCCATTTGTCTTTTTTCCACGCTGGAATACAACCTAAGTGTGTACAAAGACCGATTGCTACAGTAAATCTGTCTTCACCTATGTGTAAATCCCTTTCAGAACTCTCCATATCTGCCGTTTTTTTAAGAATAAAAATTGGCTTACCTCTCCATGTGAATACTTCTGGTTCTCCCGCTTTTATTGGAGCTAAATCAATTGTAGTATATCCACCAGCTAAAACGCTTGGCAACGGATCCCACGCTTGTTTCATTCCAACAAGAGAAGCGGCACCACCTACAGCTGCAACTGCTGCAAATGAATAACCAAGAAAATCCCGTCTATTTGTATTGTTAGACATTTATCTCTTCCTTATTTTAAAATAAAATCTAGCTATTATATTTTAATGTTACTTAAAGAATAATGAGAAGCAGTGGTGTATAAAAAATATCTACTATTTATGAGTAGAAAATACACGAATTATAAGATTTAATTATCAAAAAGAGAGAAAAATCTTTTTGATAATTTTAGAAATTATTGAATAAATTTAATGATTTCGTCTTCAATATTTTCTTTATTAATGACTGTATTGTGAATAATTTTTGCACTGAATAATGTTTGAACACTTTGAGGTATTTGGGCATTATATTGAGCCGCTATGGTTTCTAATGCCTCTTTATCTGAATAAACAATATTGGTTTGATTGAGTGCATTTAAAACCGTTGGAGAGAATTTTGTCCACTCTGCGGTCGAGTACATCACTGTTTTTAAAGGTTTTTCTTTTAAAAGTTCATACGCTTTTAAACACGTAGCTGTATGTGGATCCATTAAATAACCATTTTCTAAAAATGTTTTAATTTGAGATGCTCCATAAGCGTCGTCGGAATCTATTGCTGAAAAAACTGTTTGGATTTGCTCTTTTTCCTCTTGGGTGAGGGTGAAAATTTCTTTTGTGTTTAAATCTTCCATCAACTCTTTTGTTCGTGCACTTCCAAACATATCAAACAGAACTCTTTCAATGTTTGAAGATTTTAAAATATCCATGGCAGGTGATTTGGTTAAAATCAACTCTTTACCACGAATATCATAAACCCCTTCATTGATCCATTGAGTTAAAATGTTATTCTCATTGGATGCAATTAAAATCTTTTCAATAGGAATACCCATTTTTTGTGCATAATATCCACCTAAGGCATTGCCAAAATTTCCACTTGGAACAATTAAATAGATTTTTTCACCTAACGTGATTTCCTTTTGACGCAAAAGTTCAATATATGAGTGAATATGATAAATAATTTGAAAAATAATTCGTCCAAAATTCACCGAGTTTGCAGCACTGAGTTTAATGCCATGTTTTTGCAACTGCTCTTTAAATGTATTTGAACTTAACAAGTTTTTTAAAGCCGCTTGTGCATCATCAAAATTTCCATTGATTCCAATGACTTTTAAATTTTTGCCATCTTCACAGACCATTTGAAGTCTTTGTACATCACTTGTTCCTCCACTTGGATACAAACAAGCTACTTGAATACCCTCTTTATTTTTAAAAGTATTTAAGGCAGCTGGTCCTGTATCTCCTGAAGTGGCTGCAAGGATAAGATAGTGCTCTTTATTTTTTTTTGCAATGGAACTTAAAATTGAACCAAATGGTTGCAGTGCCATATCTTTAAAAGCTCTTGTTGGTCCGTGATACTGCTCTTGAACAAATAAATCCTCTTTGACTTTTACCACTGGAGATGGATTTAAGGGATCATCAAAATGATCATACAAACTTAATGCTTCATTGAGTTCGCTCTCTTCAATATCAATTTCAAATTTTTTAAGCAGGTCAAAGGCTAAGGTTTTATAACTGCTTGTTAAATGTTTTTCTACAAATTCTAAACCCAATTGAGGAAGTATTTTAGGTACATAAAGTCCACCAAATGAGGCACTTGGACTTAAAATGGCCTGTGAAAACGTAACTTCACTTGGGTTTTGTGTATCATTTCCTCGTGTTTCAATAAAATTCATTGTAATCCTTACATTTCATCATTTAATAATTTATTCATATCAATACCATTGTTTGGGTTGTCTTTTCTTACAAATTGTGTTCCAATTCCACTGCTGGTGAAGAGTTCTAATAAAATAGAGTGTTCCACTCGTCCATCAATAATGTGGGCTTTATTTACACCATTGTAAATGGCATCAATGCATGAATCCACTTTTGGAATCATGCCTCCGTTGATTGTGCCATCTTTTTTATAGGCTTCTACATCATCTTTGTCCAAAGAGTTTAAAAGATTTTTGTTTTTATCTAAAACCCCAACAGTATCCGTTAAGAAAAGCACTTTTTGTGCACCAATGGCACCCGCAATTTTAGAAGCAGCGACATCGGCATTGATATTAAATCCAGGGTGATTGGGTTGTGCACTGTCTGCAATAGGCGCAATTACAGGAATAAATCCCTCTTTAATAAGATTGTTAATCATTTGTGCATTGACTTTTGTTACAACTCCGGTGTAACCAAATTTTCCACCATCTTTTGGCTTAGCTTCAATGATTGAAGAGTCTTTACCTGAAATCCCAATGGCTTTTGCGCCATGATGATTGAGCAAAGAGGTGATATTTTTATTGATTTCACCACTTAAGACCATCTCAACAACACGCATGGTATCTTCACTTGTAACACGATGTCCATCAATGAATTCAGAAGTGATTTGTAGTTTTTCCAACAGTTCAGAAATTCTTGCTCCTCCGCCATGAACAATGACGGGTTTAATTCCTACAAGGGAGAGTAGGGCAATGTCTTGAGCAAACTTCTCTTTTAAATCGGGGCTGGTTTGTGCAGAACCTCCGTATTTAATCACAATCGTTTTTCCAAAAAATTTCTTAATATAGGGTATGGCTTCAAGTAGGGTTTCTACTGTGGTGTGTTTTGTTTGCATTATCATTATGCCTTTTAAATATAATAGTGGGCAATTATACTCAAAAATTTCTTTTTATTTTATAATGACCTTATGATTTGTTTTTTTAAGCAATCAAATACAATGTTGATGTTTTGATTTGTGAAGTAGAAAGAAAAGCCCAAGATGAGGCTCTTCTTAATCAATAGTTTTCGTTAATGTTTCCATCTTTTAATAACTCTTTACTAAAGAGTACGACTTTGTTTCTTCCTGTATGTTTTGCATCGTATAAAGAGATGTCAGCATATTTTACACACTCCCAGAAATTTGCTGTGTGTGTAGGGAAAATAGAGGCACCAATACTGATGGTTTTTCTGAAGCTGACATTATTTTTGGTAATCTCTTTTTGTGAGAATGCAATTCTGATTTTTTCTGCAACTTGAACCACATACTCTTCGGTACAGTTGTAAAGTAAAATCATAAACTCTTCTCCCCCATATCGTATGGCCACATCGGAAGTGCGAATATTCTCTTTAAGTGTTTGTGCAATCACACGAATTGCTTCATCTCCAACATCATGTCCGTAAGTATCGTTGACCATTTTAAAGAAATCAATATCGACCATTAAAATACCATATGGAATTTTACCTCGGGTAGATTGAGATACAATGGTTTCAACCGATTCTTCTAAAAATTTACGGTTATACAATCCTGTTAAAGAGTCTGTACGCGCAGATTTCTCTAAAATATACATCAGTTTTTTACTGACAATTTCTGGTTTTGCAGTGTTAATATAATCATCAATAATCGGTATGTTCTCACGAATTTTATTTAAGGCATCTTTTGTTGGTGCAGTAATAGAGATAATTAAATCGACATCGTGTGAGATGGTGTATGGAATACACAAATACTCGGTATCTTTCTCTTTTGAATTATTGCAAATTTCATTGAATTGCATTGAGTTAGTAATCGTATTTGTACGGTTTGCTCGACAACATTCAAATGGGTTACAGTGCAATTTATTGCTTTGATAAATAACTGTGATTTCCCCTGTGTTTTTATTGGCTTCAAGAATATTGTAATTTTTAATGTTCAGTCGATTTTCCAATACATAAGAGATTCTTTTATAGATATCTTCAAGTTTTTCATCGTGTTCAATGGTTTTTCTAAATTTATAAACATAAGAGAGATTAGAAACAGCAGTATTGACATTGATGAGTGGGTCATCTGAAAGGGCAGTTTTATTGGATAAAAATACTGAAATCTCTTTTTCAATATCTTTGAGAGTATTTTGTAATTTATCCAAGAAGCTGTTAATCCATTGAGATACCTCTTCCCCCTCTTTTGAAGTATTGACATCCAATCGTTGAGAGTAATCCCCATCATGTGCGCGTTTCATAACATTATTAATGGCATCAAATAAAATTAAAAATGGATTGATAACTCGGTTGATAATAAACAAAATCAGTAAAGTAAGAATAAGAGCAATAACGGCTGTATTGGTTGCTGTGCTGATACCCACCTCTTTAAGATCATCCATAGACATGGTAATGGAAATAGCACCCAGTACATCTCCCTCTTTTGAATCATGACATGCAATACAATCGATAAGTCCTTTTGAGGAGCTGATATACGGAATGGTTACACGGTACATACTCGCACCAAAAAAGTGTTCATCTATAACGGTTTGCTCTTGTGCTGTATCTAAAACTTTTTGATCAATACTGTCTCGTAAAGTTTCGTTATTTAATCCTTGACCGTATTGTTTAATTATAATGGGCGATCGAACCAACCAAATGTCATTGATATTTTCAAGTCTTCCAATTTGGTCTAAAAATATTTTTCTGTTTTCAATAACTCCATTGACCATATGTGAAGTTAATGAGTGTTTGACAACTTCAGCAACAACTTTTGCTTTATTTTCAATGCTCTTAAGCCCGTAGTTTCTAAAGTTATAAATTACATTGGTAATTAATAAAATAAATAAAAATGACATAATTGTAATCAGCAATAAAGAAATTTTTTTGCTTGTTTTCACATTCGACCCTTTGACAAAAATTAAAATAGCGAATAAAGTATTATAAAAGTAACACTTATAAAATAAGCTTAAAGCAAGGTAAAAAATAAAAAATAAATTATTAAAGTTTTATCAACATAAGTAAATCATTTCTTTAGTAGAATCTTTTTATGAAAAAATATTTAGCACTCAAAGCCAGTGCAGGAAGTGGAAAAACATTTGCACTGACTGTACGATATATTTCACTGTTGTTATTAAATGCCAATCCTACAGAGATTTTAACCTTAACTTTTACAAATAAAGCAGCCAATGAAATGAGTGAAAGAATCTATCAAACACTCTTAACTTTAGGAGACGATGAAGCCTATTTGAGTGCAATTGTCGAACAATCGGGTTTGAGTCGGGGTGAAATTATTGGGGCAAAGTCAAAACTGTTAAAGAGTTTTTCCAGTTCAGAACTCTCTATTTATACCATTGATAAGTTTGTCAATAAAATTCTCAGGGAATTTTGTGGATATATTGGACTCAATGATGATTTTGAAATTAAAGAGGACAACAGTGATGACTTGAGTTTGAAATTTTTAAAATCTTTAGATTTAAGACAATTTGATCAATTTGTCGATTTCTTTTTATATGAGAATAAAAAATTCAATTCATTGTTTGATCTTTTTAAAGATTTGATACAAAAGAATGAATCTTTTGATGCGTTTAAAATCAATAAAGAGTTGATTTTTTTACAGCAAAAAGAGGCAATGATACACGCTTTTAAAATCAAAGAGTTTGTGCAAAATTGTGAATTGGCTTCAAAAAGTGCCATCAGTGCTGTTGATTTTGATGACTTTGCTGCTTTAATTAAAAAAGGCTCAACGTGGTTGACCAAAGAGCGTGCAGCAGAGTTCTCTTATTTTAAAAAATGTGCAAATGAGATTTTAGAAAGCCACTTTTCGAATTTAAAAAAAGAGTTAAAAAATTACTACAAACTGAGTTCCTCATACTCTTTGAGTCGTTTGTTTGAACTCTATGGCTCTTTTAATGCTTTTCGAAAAGAGTACAACAAAAACAAAAACTATTTGGAGTTCAACGATATCTCTAATCTGGTCTATGATTTGTTGCTTAATACCATTGATAAAGACTTTTTGTATTTCAGACTTGACAGTCGTTATACACATCTGTTAATCGATGAATTTCAAGACACTTCATTACTGCAATATAAAATCCTAGAACCCATCATTCAAGAGATCCTCTCAGGATATGGAACAGAGTTTAAAACATTTTTTTATGTAGGAGATACCAAACAATCAATCTATCGATTTCGTGGGGGAAAACGAGAACTTTTTGATTATGTTGCTCAAGAGAATGGCTCAGTTGAAGTTGAAGCGTTGCATACCAATTACCGAAGTGCACACAACATTGTAGAGTTTGTCAATAAAGTTTTTTTGGCATTAAGTGCGTACGAGTATTATGAACAACACTCTTTGAAAAAAGGAGGGTACGTTGAAGTCATTGAAGATGAGAGTCTTTTAAGTGAAGAGAAGTTTGAAACCATTGCAGAAAAAATTGCGTATCTTTTAGCACAAGGCGTTGAAGCCAATGATATTGCCATATTGACCTACACCAACTCCGATGTCTTAGCTTTGTATACCTATTTGAGCGAAAAATTCCCTGAAGTTAAAATTTCAACTGAGATGACCTCAAAATTGATTAATCAAGAGAATGTCAAAGCGGTGATTCATGCCATTAAGTATCTCTATTTTAAAGAGGATATTTACAAGGAGAATTGCAATGCCATTTTAGGTAAAGCCCCTTTGAGTGAGTTTCTTTTAACTGTGGATTTACAAGAGTATACAATGCCTCAATTGGTTAAGTTTGTAGCCACACAGTTAAATTGCATGGATGAAAATGTGATTAAACTCCTTGAGGTGAGCTCCTCTTATCAAAATATTTTGGATTTTATTTATGAGATTGATTTTTTAGAATCCAGCATTGAAAACAAAGAGCAATCAGGAATTCAAATTTTGACCATATTTAAATCAAAAGGTTTGGAGTTTGATACAGTACTTTTAATTGACAGAATCAAACGAAAAAATCACGATAAATCATCACTGCTTTTTGAGTATGAGAAGGTAAATTTAAAAAATATTTACTACAAAGTGCCCAATTTAGAAAACTTCGATGAGAACTATGCTCAAGCTGTGAAACAAGAGAGACAACTTGCCTTGGATGATGAACTCAATATTTTGTATGTGGCATTAACACGAGCAAAAAACAATCTTTTTATCTTTAAAAAGAGGGAAAAGTCAGTTTTTGATGTTCTTAATTTAGAGCCCATGCATTTGGGAAATCTTACGGTTAAAGAGTTTATTCACACACCGCAAGAAAAAACAGAGTATGTTCAATACACACCATTGTATTTAGGAAAACAAGAGAAAAAAATAGCACAATCAAAAGAGCACCAACTCTACTCTTTACACTCCAAATATTTTGGTTTGGCAACACATTACTGTTTGGAGATGATGAGTGACTTTACTCTTGAAAGTTTACAATACGCTCTTTCTCTTGCAAAAAGTAAATATGGAAACGCTTTAAAAGAGGAAGATTTTAAGCATATTCAAAAACGTATTACGCATCTTCTGAATTCAGCTGAGTTTACTCAAAAAATAGCCAACAGCAATTTGTATAAAGAGCAAGCGCTGATGTATAAAAATGAGATAAAGATTTTGGACTTACTTTTAGAAAACCAAAACCAATATGTTATTTACGATTATAAAACAACACAAGATGAGATGCAAGAGCATATTGTACAAGTGGCACATTATAAAAAAGCCATCAAAGAGATTGTCAAAAGCGATGAGGTGTATGGATACATTATCTATCTCAAAGAAGAGGGTTGCACTTTTAAAGAGGTGTAATGTATTTTTCTTATTTATTCTATCTTGAGAACATTAAATAAAATAGCGTATAGAGGCGTAGCCAGAAGCCTTGGTTAATTTGATTTGGTCAATTTGTTCCAAGCTTAATATGCCACCTAAGGCAATAATATCAATATCATATAACTCAACTGCTTCTTCTAAAACCTCTAACCCTTTGGCTTCCCCTTTGTTAGGTGTTTCAAATATAGGAGAAAATGTAACGGCATTGGTATGGGCATTTTGAGCTTTTTTTATGTCGTTGAGATTATGGCATGAAATGACGACAAAAAGTGCATCTTTTTTGGCATCTTTGATTTTATCAAATTGTTTGGAAGTTAAATGCACTCCTGTTGCTCCGACTTTTTTTGCCAATTCATAGCGTTCATTAAGCAGTATTTTTTTAACATTAAAAGCTTTGCACGTTTGTACAAAAACCGTTGCTAACTCTTCATAATTCTCAGACTCTTTATCTCTGAAGCAGGCCATATTGATTTGATTTTTTTTTAAAACTTCTGAGAGTTTTTCTTTGAATTTTTTTGGTTCATTGCTGTAATATTTTGGATCGGTTATAAGGTACGAAAAGAAGTCGTTCTGCACGAAAGTGTCCTTGGTTTAAATATTTAGACATTCTATAATAACTTATGTTCAAATTGATTGAAAGGGATAAAAAGAAGTTGTTGCGTTAGAAATAAAAAAGGGGAAAAGAGTTTCCTCTTTTCCCCTTTTAACAACAGATTCTATGTTTGAGTGATGCTTACTCAGACCAACTATTTAGTGATGGTCTTCTTCCGCCATCATAACTGAACCTGCAATATAAACGTATGTTAAGATACTGAAAATAAATGCTTGTAATAATCCAAATGCAGTTAATAAGAAGAAACCTGGTAATGGTAATAACCAAGGCACCAACATTAAAAGTACCATTAAGAACATGTCATCTCCTCGAATTGACCCAAAAAGTCGGAACGATAAAGAGATAATTCTTGATAAGTGAGAAATGATTTCAATTGGAAACATTAAAGGAGCAAGTATAGGCATTGGTCCCATAAAGTGTTTAAAATAGTTGAAAAAACCATTGAGTTTAATACCCACGTAATTGTAGTAAATAAAAACAATCAATGCCAAAGACAGTGTAAAGTTAATGTTTGCTGTTGGTGCTTCAAAACCTGGAATAACTCCAATCATATTGCTTACAAAAATAACCAAAGCCAATGAACCAATTAAGGGTAAATATCTTCGTGCATTTTGTTCACCCATAGTGTCAGCACCCATTGCGATGATCCCACCAATAAACATCTCCATCACATTTTGCGAACCTGTTGGTACCAGTTGCATTCTTGTAGTAGCAGCTCTGGCTATCACAAATATAATCGCAACTGTTAATATCAAGTGCGATAAAATAATCCATTCTTGTGAGTGTCCACCGATTGCTCCTAAGAACGTAAATAATCTACCTTCCATTCTCTTCCTTTAAACGTTTTTTATTATTTTTTTCTAGTTTTAGTTTTGTATGATATACAAAGTTTGCTTATATTTCTTTGAATTTATACCCATTTAAACTTAACTGTTCCCTTATGTTACATTGGTGTGCTTCCCCTTTTGTTTCAAGGGCAATCGTAACATTGGCTTGTCCAAAGTCTAATTTGACTGAATTTCTGTCGTAATCAATCTGTACAATGTTCGCATCACACTCTTGGAAAATTGTGGTTAAATGTTTTAAAGAACCAGGTTTATCAATAAGTGTAACAATCAAATTCATTTTTCGATTTGATTTCACTAACCCTTTTTCAATGATCAGTGAAAGCATGGTAACATCAATATTCCCTCCACTTAAAACAGCAACGACTTTTTTATTTTTAAAGTCAAAAACATTGTGCATGAGTGCAGCAACAGAAACAGCTCCAGCTCCTTCTACGACCAATTTTTGTTTTTCAAGTAAAAACAAAATGGCATTGGCAATTTCATTGTCACTGACTTCAACAATTTGATCCACATACTCTAAAACATAATTGAGCATCTTAGGTGTAACATCACGAACAGCAATTCCATCGGCAATGGTTTTAACGGCCATTGAATCAATGGCATTTTTTGCTTCGTAGGACTCTTTCATGGCCCTTGCCCCACTGGCAACAACTCCCACAATTCTAAGCTTTGGATTGAGTGCTTTAGCTGCAATGGCCGCACCACTGATGAGTCCACCGCCACCAATGGGTACGACTAAAATATCGTAATCGTTGAGTTCATTGTAAATATCTAAAGCAATTGAACCTTGCCCCGCAATGACATCATTATCGGCAAAAGGGTGAACAAAAACTTTATTATTTGCTTTTGTATATGCCATGGCTGCAGCATAGGCTTCATCATAATTTTGCCCCGTTAAGACAACTTCGGCGTTGTATGCTTTTACCCCACTGACTTTTGTAAGTGGCGTAGCTTCTGGCATGAAAATGGTGGCTTTGCAATTAAAATATTGTGCAGAAAATGCCAATCCTTGGGCGTGGTTTCCTGCACTTGCAGCAACTACACCTGCATCTTTTTGTTCTTGTGTTAAGGTTGCAACTTTGTTAAATGCCCCTCGAATTTTAAAACTTCCTGTAATTTGTAAGTTCTCTTTTTTTAAGTAAATTTGAGCATCCAGCTGTTTACTTAAATTGGGTGCAAATGTTAAAGGTGTATCTTGAATCACCCCATCTAATCTTGTTTTTGCTTTTTTTATGTCATTGAGTGTAATCATTTTTACTTCTTATATTTTATTGTTTGTTATAGTATCTAAAAACAGTTTTTACTCTCATAAATAAAAACTGTTTTTATCGTTTCCTCTAGTTATTCTCTTTTTTGATACGTTCTACGGCTTCTACCATATTTTTTAAACTGGGGATGACCTCTTCCCATTTTCTGGTTTTTAAACCACAATCTGGATTAATCCAAAGTTGCTCTTTGGGTAAAACTTCTAAGAGGCTTTTGATTTGTTTAATGATTTCCTCTACGCTGGGAATTCGAGGAGAGTGAATATCGTAAACACCTGGTCCAACTTCTTGTTTATATCCATGTTTTTTAAATACTTTTAAGAGTTCATTGCCACTTCTGGCTGTTTCGATTGAAATCACATCTGCATCCATATCTTCAATGGTTTGGATGATATCATTAAATTCACTGTAACACATATGCGTATGAATTTGAGTCTGTTTTTTTGCACTGCTGACACAAATTTTGAAATCTCTGACGGCCCAATTTTCATAGGTTTTGATGTTAGCTTTTCTTAAAGGATAACCCTCTTTAAAAGCAGCTTCATCTACTTGAATGATTTTAATGCCAGCATTTTGTAAATCATCTATTTCATCACTTAAAGCTACAGCAATTTGTTTTGAGACTTCATCTCTTGGTTTATCATCTCTTACAAAAGACCAATTGAGTATTGTGACAGGGCCGGTTAACATTCCTTTCATGATTTTTTTTGTTTTACTTTGAGCATACGTAATCCAATCTACGGTCATTGCCTTTGGTCTTGAAATATCTCCATAGATAAATGGAGGTTTTACGCATCTGCTTCCATAACTTTGAACCCAACCATTGATTGTAAATCCATACCCTTTGAGTTGTTCACCAAAATATTCCACCATGTCATTTCTTTCAGGCTCACCGTGTACTAAAACATCTAAATTGCACTCTTCTTGAAAAGCGATACACTCATCGATGTAATTTTTCATTGATTGTGTATATGCCTCTTTTGAGATCGCATTTGTTTTGAAATCTCTTCTTGATTTTCTTATTTCATTGGTTTGAGGGAATGAACCAATCGTTGTAGTAGCTAAGCAATCATAGTTTAACAGTGCTTTTTGTATTTTGATTCTCTCCGCATATGTTCCCTCTCTGCTGAGTGTTTTAAAATTTTCAACTCTGTCTTGCACTTTTTTGTCATGGATTAAAAGTGACGTTTGTCTGCTTTTGTTTGCCGCTTTATTTTTATTGAGGGCTTCGAGTTCTTTTGCCTCTAAATTTTCAACTCCTTGATGAAACACTTTTGAAAGCAGTACTATTTCATCCAGTTTTTCGCAAGCAAAACTCAGCCAGTTTTTAATGTCATCATCAAGCGTGTTTTCATATTTTAGGGTAAAAGGCGTGTGTAAGAGAGAACACGAAGAAGCGATAATGATTTTCTCTTTTTTTATCACAGCAGAGATGT
The DNA here is from genome assembly GCF_048571275.1 of Marinarcus sediminis (SeqCode). Lineage (GTDB taxonomy): Bacteria > Campylobacterota > Campylobacteria > Campylobacterales > Arcobacteraceae > Marinarcus > Marinarcus sediminis. Next base: position 455,299 of record NZ_CP182357.1, on the reverse strand, counting down.
CAGATAAACGTTTTAGAGATTTGTGAATATCATTTTTCCAAATATTTCTTCCATCAATGACCCCTGCAATTAAATATTTATCGCTTTGAGCAATAGACTCTAAGGCATCTGAATTTTTATCTCCATATAAAAAATCAAGTCCGATTCCCCAAATAGGAGTATGAACCAAAATTTTTGTGGCTTCATTAGAGTGTTCAAAATAAGTTGTTACGATGATTTTTATGTTATTTGTCGTTAAGGACAACTCATCATAGGTGGGTTTTATCAAACTTAAAAATTTTGCCTCATTCTCTTTTACAAAAATAGGCTCATCCATTTGAATGGTTACAACTTCATCAAGTTTTGATAACTCATAAAACAGTTCAATGTAAATGGGCAAGATTTTATGAAGCAGTTCAAAGCTATCTCCCCCATCGACTCTTTTTGAAAGGGCCAGAAAGGTAAGGGGACCCATAAGATTAATTTTTGTTTTTACTCCTAGGGCTTTTGCTTCATTATATTCATTGATTATTTTTGAAGCATTCAGTTTATACTCATCTTCTAAAGAGAGTTCGGGAACGATATAGTGGTAGTTTGTATTAAACCATTTTGTCATCTCCATTGCAACTGAAGAGCTGTTTCCTCTTGCCATAGAAAAATATAACTCTTCGGCCCGTAAATTTTTAAATCGTTTGGGAATGGCATTTAACATAATGGCCGTATCTAAAACAGTGTCATAAAGAGAGAAGTCATTTGAACTTATGTATGAAATACCTGCATCTTTTTGATAATTCCAGTGTCTTTTTTTTAGCTCACTTGCAACATTTTGAACCTCACTAAATGAACAATTATTGGCCCAATAACTCTCTAATACTTTTTTTAACTCTCTTTGTTCTCCAATTCTTGGAAAACCTACAATATAGGTGCTTTCTATCATTTTATTATCCTTAATTTATTTTGTGTTTGTTTGTGTGATTAAAGTATAAAATGTGGTGGATGAACGCCTGTACGCCTAAAGGCAAAGTGTGTCGAATAATAGGGGCATCGAGGGATAAATTTAAAAATTGAGATTGCAAGTTTTGTTTTTAATGTAAAAAAACAGTTACAATAACAAGGTTTTTGACCTACTGTATAAGATGAAATTTGTAATAAAAGTTCTTCTAAAGGGGGAGACTCTTCTTCTTTTTCATCACCAATACTTAGGCAGATAAAAGCACTTTTTTTAGAGCGTACTTCATTGTCATTTAATTTCTTAGCAGTTGCATATGCCGTTATTGCAGACAGTGAAAAGTAGTTTTTTCTAAAACCTTTTAGGTGTCTCATCTGTTGTACCTTTTGAAAAATAGAATATAGATGATTAATGCTTAATTTAAAATAAAAATTATTATGATAGACTTTTAAAAAAAGAAAGGGGTATCACACTTACATTTAAAGTGTGACTATAATAATTTGAAATTTACATTCGTAACACTCTTCCCAAATTTAATAGAGTTTTATTTTCAAGATTCCATTTTAAAAAGAGCAGTGGAGTCAGGATTTGTTGAGTATGAATTCTACAATCCAAGAGATTACACGCAAAATAAGCATTTAAAAGTCGATGCTCCCATGATAAGTGGTGGCGCAGGAATGCTGATGACGTGTCAGCCTCTTTTTGATTGTTTAGATGCCATAAAAGCAAAAAATGAAGAGGCGTATATCATATTTCCTTTGGCTGCTGCTAAAGCTTTTAAGCAAAATGATGCTAAAAGACTATCAAAGAAAAAAAACATTGTTTTTGTAAGTGGCAGATATGAAGGAATTGATGAGCGTGTTATTGAAAAATATGCCGATGAAGTCTTTTCAATTGGTGAATTTATCTTAACAGGGGGAGAATTACCTTCATTAACCATGATGGATGCAATTTCAAGAAATGTTGAAGGAGTACTTGGCAATGCCGAGTCTTTGGAGGTTGAGAGCTATGAAAATCAACTTTTAGAGGCACCTTCTTTTGCAAAACCGGAAATTTTTGAAAATCTAAGCGTTGTTAAAGAATTCTTAAAGGGAAATCATAGTAAAATTTCCGACTTAAAATTCCAGATGTCCATTTGTAAAACAAAATATTATAGACCTAATAAGGAAAAACGATGAAAAACAGATATATTGCAAGCTTTGAAGCAGCGCAACTTGAAAACAAAGAGATCCCTCAATTCAGAGCAGGTGATACTTTAAAACTTGGTGTTGAGATTAAAGAAGGTAGTAAAACAAGAGTTCAAGCATTCGAGGGTATCGTTATTGCTAGACATGGTGAAGGTACAGGCGCTACTTTTACAATCAGAAAAATTGGTGCTAACAACGTTGGTGTAGAGAGAATTTTCCCATTATACTCTGACTCTTTAAAAGAGATCAATGTATTAAGAAAAGGTAGAGTAAGAAGAGCGAAACTTCACTACTTAAGAGGATTAACTGGTAAAAAAGCTAAAATTAAAGAGCTTAGAAAGTAGTTTTTCAAATCAAGGTATTTAATAAAATACCTTGATACTTTGACATGATGTCAAACTCCTCAAAAACAGTTATTCATACAGCATTACTTGCAGAAGCAAGACCCCTTATTGATACACTCAAACTCATACAAAATCAACAACATACTTTTATATATGAAAATGAAACTCACGTTTTAATTGTTTCTGGTATGGGAAAAACTCAAACCATAGAAAAATTAACATACATTTTTGAAAATTTTAATATAACAAAAGCCATTAATATTGGAATTGCAGGTTGCCGTGATGAATCCATTGCCATTGGAACACTTCTTTGTACTTCTCATGCGCTTTTAAAGATACCACAAGCAACACTTACAACGGTGGATAAACCTTTGAGCGATATAACAGCATTAACGACACAGCTTGTAGATATGGAAGCGCAATATTTTCATTATGTTGCACAAAAACACTTACCTACAAGTGAGATTTATGTTTTTAAAGTGGTATCGGATTATTTAGATACCAGCATACCTAAAAAAAGTTTTGTGATTGAACTTGTGCAAAATTCACTCAAACAACTTAAAGAGTTCCTATGAATTATGAAGAAAAATTGAGTGAACATATTCCTAAAACCAACTATAATCATTTGCCTTTAGAAACGCAACTGTTTATCAAAGAAAAAGCTCTGCAGTATGAGTTCAGTTTTCAAGAGTTAAAGCAACTCATTGATTTTGCCATTGATTTTGTCATGTGGCATGAAGAGGATATTCAAAAAGTATTTAAAGCAGACTATCCCAATAGAAAAGTTGCCTTTAATGATATTAGGTCGGTTTGGGAGAGATTAAAAAAGCAACCCAACAGTTACAAAAACTTTTCAAAAGCGTTGTACAAAGATGATATTCGTAAATTCTCTTTTACTTCATTTGAAGGCGAAAAAACAGCGTTAGGAGCTTGCCCTGTTGCCAGTCCCAAAACGCGATGTTGCAATTTACTTACGTTAGATGCCGTACAATCGTGTGGATTTGATTGCAGTTATTGCTCCATTCAATCTTTTTATAATCAAGATAAAATTGGTTTTGACAGTAACTTTAAAGAGAATCTGAAAAATTTACAACTGGATCCCAATGAGACTTATCATATAGGTACAGGACAGAGTTCAGACTCTTTGATGTGGGGAAATAAAGAGGGCATTTTAGATGCTTTGTTTGAATTTGCATTTGATCATCCCAATGTGATTTTGGAGTTTAAAACCAAATCCAATAACATCAAATATTTTTTAGAAAACGATGTGCCAAAAAATATCATTTGTACGTGGTCGTTAAATACCCCAACAATTATTGAAAATGAAGAGCATTTGGCCGCTTCTTTGGAACAGCGTCTTGATGCTGCACAAAAGCTCAGTCAAAAAGGAGTATTGGTGGGGTTTCACTTTCACCCCATTGTTCACTATGAAAACTATCTTGAGGAGTATGGAAAAGTGTATCAATCGCTCATTGAGTCGTTTGATGCCAAAAAAGTGGCATTGGTCTCTTTTGGAACGTTAACTTTTATCAAACCAGTGATTCAAAAAATACGCAGCAGAAATTTTAAATCTAAAATATTGCAAATGCCTTTTATTGATGCCAATGGAAAACAATCGTATCCATTGGAGATTAAAAAAGAGATGTTTAAACATGCGTATGACTCTTTTGCTCCTTGGCACAAAGAGGTCTACTTTTATTTATGTATGGAAGATGAAAGTTTGTGGCGAGAAACTTTTGGTTATGAATATATTTCAAATAACCAAATGGAAGAGTTTATGAAGCTGAGTTATCAAAATAAAATAGAGCAAAACCGAAATTACTGCAGTAAAAATAGAAAATAACAAAAATCACATTTTCAGTGAATAATGATTCAAAATCTCACATTTAGCCGATTTTTGTGTTACAATGAGACAATTAAACAGGTATAAAGGCTTACAATGAATCATTTTGATAGCAAAGAGATTGTTCAAAACTTATTTACGAAAAAAAGTTTTCGTATCTATATTATAAGCACATTTATACTTATTATATTGGGACTTTTTGTAGGCCGAACCATACTAAAGCCACTTTTTTTTGATCATATGATTAAGATGGTTTTGATTGAGAGTCAAAAAATTTCCAGACACATTCAAACACACAAAGAGGGCATTGGCTTATCCATAAATGATGAACTCAAACTTATAAAAAAGAATTTTGAAATACCTCATATAAAACTTTTTGATGATAAAGGTATTGTAATTGCTTCAACGGTGTTAACAGAGATTGGAATGAAAGATAGTTCTGCTGTTCAAAATAAACAAAAAATTACATATAAAGTCATTTATAAAGACATGAAGACGCTTGATAATGCTGTTACTCCAATTGATATGGCAGAGATTAATGTTCCTATGTTTAAAAAAGGAAATTTTGATGGTGCCATTGAAATCTATTATGATATTACTTATATTCAAGAAGAGTTCAATAAAATCATCAATAAAATAGATTTAATGTATTATATCTCCTCTTCCTTTTTTCTCATAGTACTTTACTTTATTCTCTATCGATTGAGTATTGCGGATTTGTATCGTAAAAAACATCAGCTGGATATTATTGAATTGAATGAAACGCTTAAAGAAAAAGTGCAACAAAGAACAAAAGAGTTAGAAGAAAAAAATGCTGAACTAAAAAAATTGGCTAATTTTGACTCGTTAACCGGCATTTATAACAGAGCATTTTTTCTTAAATTGGCCAATAAATATTTTGAGATAGCCAAACGAAATAAGACATCTCTTTTTATTATGAGTTTTGATTTGGACCATTTTAAGGAAGTTAATGACACTTATGGGCACTTAGCTGGAGATGATGTTTTAAAAGCATTTTCAACAATAACACAATCTTATATGAGATCAAGTGATCTCTTTGGAAGAGTGGGAGGCGAAGAGTTTTTGGCTTGTATTCAGAATACACAAGAGAGTGGTGTTAAGATATTGGGAGAAAAGATTCGCAAAGCACTTGAAAAAACAGCAATGAGAATTAAAGATGAAGATGTTTATATTACGGTAAGTATTGGTATTGCAAAATTAACAGATGAAAGCAATTTTGATGAGGTTTTAGAAAAATCAGATAAGGCCTTATACCAAGTAAAAGAGAGCGGGCGGAACAGAGTTATTTTATATTCTCAAAACTGAAATCTTTGTATACAATACTTTTACACACTCTATGGTAGAATCTGAACTTAAAAAGAAAGAAAAGAGTTTAGCCTATGTTGCATGAAGTAGTTGATTTTATTGTTAAAACCGTAAGTGATTTGGGTTACATGGGCATATTTATTATGATGTTTTTAGAGAGTTCATTTTTCCCCTTTCCCAGTGAAGTTGTGATGATTCCTGCAGGATATTTGGCCTATAAAGGGGAAATGAATCTTCTTATGGCAGTTTTTTCAGGTATTGCAGGAAGTTTAGCGGGTGCACTTTTTAATTATTATTTGGCCTTGAAGTTTGGTCGAAAATTTATTGCTAAATATGGAAAATATGTGTTAATCAAAGAAGAAACCATGCAAAAAATGGAAGAGTTCTTTGCCAAGCATGGACACATTTCAACTTTTTCAGGACGACTGATTCCCGCAGTCAGACAGTACATTTCTTTGCCTGCAGGCTTAGCTAAAATGGATTTACTTAAATTTTCCCTTTATACGAGTTTGGGTGCAGGAATTTGGGTATTAATTTTAGCTTTTTTAGGTTATTTTATTGGTCATAATGAAGTTTTGATTCATGAATATTTAAGGGTGATTATCATTGGGATTTTAGTTTTACTTGGCATTTTTATCCTCTTTTATATTCGAATTAAAATGAAAAAATCTATTATAAAGAGTTGAAAAATGAAAGCAATCGTTACGGGCTACAGTTCAGGTATTGGAAAAGCCATTTGCGAAACTTTACAGAACAATGGCTATGAAATTATAAAATTAAAAACACGATTAGAAAAGAGTACAGAGTTAGAAAAAGAGGTTAAAGCCATTTTAAAAGAGCATGAAATTGATGTTTTGGTAAATTGTGCTGGGTTTGGAATGTTTAAACCCCATGAAGAGATCAGTGTCGCAAAAATCAAAGAACTCATTGATGTGAATTTAACCGCACCCATTATTTTAAGCAGTTTAGTTTTACGAAGTTTGAAAAAAACCAAAGGACATATTATCAATATTGCTTCAATAGAAGCAACCAAACACTCAAAGTTTTCAGCTTTGTACACAGCAACCAAAAGTGGTTTAAGAGATTTTGGTTTGTCCTTGTTTGAAGAGTTACGACGGGCAGATGTAAAAGTTACGACCATTAATCCCGACTTAACTAAAAGCAATTTTTTTGATGAACTTAATTTTGAACCCAGTGAAAATGTCAATGCTCACTTGTTGCCAGAGGATATTGCACAAGCAGTGTTAGATGTGTTAAATTTTAAGGGAGTTATAACTGACCTAACCGTTCGGGCACAACGGTTTGAGATACAGAAGAAATAGATAGTAACGTTTAGTAATAGTTAAGTGACGATTTAGTATTATAGTAAACATAATTAAAGGAAACCAATGAAAGAAAATGTTATTCAAGAAGATGAAATAGACTTAAGGGAGTTGTTTAAAACGATTTGGAATAAACGAGTGTTTATTGCAGGTGTTGTTTTGGTAGTAACTCTTTGCGCCACTGTTTTTGCATTTTTAAAAACACCTACGTATAAAGCCAAAGCATTATTTGAAATTGGCGAATATAAAGTATCAAATAATAGTAGTAAAATTCTTCTTGATAATGTCTCAGAGTTAACAAAAAAATTGGAAATTTTATTTATTGATATTGAAAAAACTTCAATAAAACAAGAAACTAGGATTACCAAAATCAGTGTTCCTAAAGGATTGAAAAATTATATTGAAATAGAAGCAGAGGGTATATCCAATGATTTGTTGGTAAAAAAACTTGAAAATATTAAAAACTATATTCAAACTGAACATCAAAAAATCTTAAATGATGTAAAGCAAAAACGAGAATTGGATATTAAAGATATTGAAGTAAAAATTTCCGATATTAAAGATAAAGAAATCGTACTATTAGATAAAAAGATTCAAGCTAAAAAAGAGATTATACGAGAATATTCAAAATTATTAAAATCAATTGATAAAAATTTAACATCTATTCAAGATAAAAATCCATCATTAGCAGCGCTAGAGTTAATGCAAAAAAGAGATATTTCAAATTTTATTATGGATACAAGTAATTCAGTTTTAGATATGGAAAATAAAAAAAATGAGCTTTTAACGACTGCTGTTGATAGGTTAAATGAGGAGAAAAATTTATTAATTTTACTTTCTGAACCACATAATTATAAGAATACAGAGATTGTTGGCCAAATAATGGTTGATAATCATCCCGTGGCACCAAAGAAAAAACTCATTATTGTCGTCGCTTTTGTAACAAGTTTTATAATAGCGATTTTTTTAGCTTTTTTCATGCAATTTATAAAAAGTTTTAAAGAAGATAAAATTGATTAAAAAATGTTTGTTCCCCGCTGCAGGTTATGGAACACGATTTTTACCTGCAACAAAAGCAACTCCCAAAGAGATGTTACCTATTTTAACCAAACCCCTTATTCAATATGGTGTGGAAGAGGCCATAGAAGCTGGGTGTACAACCATGGCAATTGTAACGGGACGAGGGAAGAGAGCCATCGAGGATCATTTTGATATTTCTTATGAATTGGAACATCAAATAAAAGGGACTTTACAAGAGTATTGCTTAACTGAAATTCAGAATGTTATTGAAAAATGTACTTTTTCATACACCAGACAAGCAGAGGTAAAAGGATTGGGTCATGCCATTCTTTCGGGTGAAACGTTAATAGGGTATGAGCCTTTTGCGGTCGTACTTGCCGATGATTTGTGTGATGCCAAAGTAGGAGTACTCTCTCAAATGATAACACTTTATGAAAAATATCAATGTTCAATTGTAGCTATTGAAGAGATACCTTTGGAAAATAGTAATAAATATGGGGTTATTGCAGGAGTTGAAATTGAAAAGAATATTTTTAAAATTTCAAATATGGTCGAAAAACCAGAATCTCAAGATGCACCAAGTAATTTGGCGATTATAGGAAGATACATTTTAACCCCAGATATTTTTGATATTTTAAGAGAAACCAAACCAGGTAAAGGGGGCGAAATACAAATTACAGATGCCCTTTTAATTCAAGCGCAACAAGGAAAAGTTTTAGGGGTTAAATTTGATGGTCAAAGATTTGATTGCGGAAGTATTGATGGATTTGTGAAAGCCACCAACTATTTTTATAAAAATCAGAATCAATAATCAATGTATTATAATTTTTGGAAACAATATCAAAGCATTGTAACTCCTGATATAGAAGTGCAATTTGATACAAGATTGCATAATGTCATTATGAAATTAGAACTTTTTTTTTCAAAGCTTGTCACAAAAGAGATAATAGGCGAAAATATAAAGTTTTATTTAGCAGGTTCTTGCATTAAATCGGATACTTTTAGAGACCTTGATTTGATTTTTCCTGTGAAAACAGAGAGAGAAGTGGTGAATGAAGTTCTAGATAAGCACTATTTTGAATATGAAAATAACTCTTATACATATAAATTTGAAGACGATATTTTTCAATTGGTTTTTAGGGAAAAGTTTGAAAATGCTTCTTTGTCATATTTAGTCGATGGATTCGATTTTGATTCCACAAAAATTGCTTTTGAATGTATTTTAACTACAAAAACAAAAAAAATTGAAGTAATTAATACGGATATTAGGATTGAATTTATCAATTATATCAATACTAAAGTGAATAATCTTTCTACAATCAGTGTCAATCCTTTTGTTTCACTGCAACGAGCCATTCATTTTTTAAAAAGAGGAGATGAAGTTCCGTATTCTGTTTTTTTAGATGTTTGCTCGAGTATTGCAGACATTAAAATAAAAGAGAATGAAAATATTGAAAAGCATTTTAATCGACTTCAAGGGGACCCTAAAAAGTTAAAAAATATAAAAAAAGCCATCACTCATTTTATTAAAGAGAAGGAAGAAGAACTTGGAAAAGAGTAATATTGTTTGGCAGAACCAACACGTTACAAAAGAGAAAAGAATATCTTTATTGAATCAAAAACCATGTATTTTGTGGTTTACAGGGCTTAGTGGAAGTGGAAAATCAACTATTGCCAATGCTGTTGAAGAAGAATTACATAAAAAAGGTATTAAAACTTATTTATTGGATGGTGATAATGTACGACATGGTTTAAATAAAGATTTGGGTTTTACCGAAATGGAACGTGTTGAAAACATCAGAAGAATAGGGGAAGTGAGTAAACTTTTTGTCGATGCCGGGTTAATCGTCTTAACAGCATTTATCAGTCCCTTTAAGAGTGACAGACAGATTGCCAGAAGTTTGGTTGGTTATGATGAATTTTTAGAAGTTTTTATCGATACCCCTTTGAGCATTTGTGAAAAAAGAGATCCCAAAGGTTTATATAAAAAAGCCAGGGAGGGTGCTATTAAAAATTTTACAGGTATTGATTCTCCATATGAAGCTCCAGTAGAACCTCAAATTCAGTTAAAAACAGATGAGTGTGATATACAAGCGTGTGCGGATAAAGTTATATTTCATCTTATAAAGTATGGATATATTAAAGGGGATGAAAATGACTACGCAATTTAAAACAATTAGTATTGATATTATAAAAGATATTGCACTTCAAGCAGGGAATGCCATCATGAAAATTTATGATAAAGATTTTCAAATTGAGTATAAAGATGACAAATCTCCTTTAACGCAAGCAGATAAACTCTCTAATGAAATCATTTGCACCCAATTAAAAAAATATTTTCCTACTATTCCTTTAATGTCGGAAGAAAATGCTGAAGTTCCTTTTTCAATGAGAAAAGAGTGGGAGTACTATTGGTGTATTGATCCCATTGATGGAACCAAAGAGTTTATTCAAAAGAATGGTGAATTTACGGTTAATATTGCTTTAATACATAAAACTATTCCAGTATTAGGGGTTGTATATGCACCTGCTTTAAATGATATATACTGTTCAAAAAAAGGTGAGGGTGCCTATAAAAATGGGCAAAAACTGCCATTTTTGTTTAACAATGAACCTCAAAAATGTTTAAGAGTTGTGGCGAGTAAATCTCATTTATCAGAAGAAACACAAAGCTTTATTGACAATCTTGATACTTTGAAAATAGAACAAGTTTCAAAAGGGAGCAGCTTAAAGCTTTGTATGGTGGCTGAAGGAAGTGCTGATATCTATCCAAGACTGGCTCCTACTATGGAGTGGGATACAGCAGCAGCACATGCCATTGTTATTGAATCGGGTAAAGAAGTGGTTATTTATAATGAAAATGAAGCTGTGGTATATAATAAAGAGCACTTATTAAATCCATGGTTTATAGTGAGATAAGTGAAATGAGCTATGTCGTATTTGTATCTTTATGTATATTGTTGTTTCTTTTAATTAAAAATAAAATCAGAGCCTCATTTTTATTTTTTGGGTTATTGTTGTTTTATTACTTTTTTGATTTGATTAAATTGGATAAAATGCTTCATGGCTTTGTTAATCCCTCATTAATTACTTTATTGCTGTTGTTGATTGTCTCTATTGTTTTTGAAAAGACCTCTTTTATACAAACTATTTCAAATAAACTTTTTTCAGCTTCTTATATTAAATCACTTTTAAAAATGTCTCTTTTTACTTCACTTTTTTCTGCTTTTTTAAATAATACAGCCGTTGTTGCCTCTATGATAAGTGTTGTAAATCAAAATAAGTTTCATGCTCCATCCAGATTATTATTGCCATTATCATACGCGGCTATTTTTGGTGGTACAATCACTTTAATTGGGACATCAACCAATTTATTAATCAACAGTTTTATGATTGAAAATGGGTTGACTCCACTGAAACTATTTGATTTTATCTATGTAGGACTTCCGATTGCTCTTATTGGCGCAGGAGTGTTGGTAGTAATTTCAAGATTTTTACCCAATATTCAAGTGGATAAAATAAAAGAGAATTATTTTTTAGAGGCAAAAGTTTTAGCTGATTCTAAATTAATAGGGCAAACGGTATTACAAAATAATTTAAGAAATTTAGAGTATCTTTTTTTAAGTGAAATATACAGAGAAGGCAAAGTGATTTCGCCTGTCGAACCCAGTGAAATATTAAACGAGAATGATATTTTGCTTTTCAGTGGTGATGTTAAACATATTGAGATATTAAAGCAGTTTTCTGGCTTAGAATTGATTCATCAGCAACACAATTTAAGTGATAATATCATAGAAGTTATTCTCTCAAATGATTCAACAATGATTAATAAAACCATAAAAGAGTCAAATTTTAGAAGTAAGTTTAATGCTTCTGTTATTGCAATTAAACGAGGAAATGAAAAACTATCTGGCAAAATAAGTGATATTAAGCTTCATGTGGGAGATAATCTTGTTTTGGCCATTGGACAAGATTTTATGAAACGAGATAATATCAACAAGAATTTTTATTTTACAAATCAAATAGGCATTGAAAAAAGATTGTCAAAAAAAGAAAGTTATATTGTGTTAGGTGGTTTTTTCAGTGTTTTATTTGTAAGTTTTATTGGCATTTTGCCACTGATTAAAGGACTCTTTATTTTACTTGTTCTGTTTATAATATTTGGCTTTATAACTATAAGTGAAATCAAAAGAAGATTTCCCTTTGAATTGATGATTATTATAGGTTCAGCTTTGGGAATCGCAACGGTTATGATTCAAAGTGGACTTGCGCAATCACTTGCGGAAGGGTTAAATTTTATTTTTGGTGGTTATGGTGTATTTGGTGCTTTTGTTTCAATATATCTGTTTACTTTTTTATTGACAGAAATAATCACAAATAATGCAGCTGCAGCATTGAGCTTTCCTATTGCATACTCAACTGCTTTGGCGTTTGATAGCAGTTTGTTACCGTTTATTATGGCAGTTGTTTATGGGGCCAGTGCGAGTTTTTTAATGCCCTATGGTTATCAAACCAATTTGATGGTGTACAGTATTGGGGGATATGATATGAAAGTATTTTTAAAAAGTGGAGCCATTGTTTCTGTTGTATATAGTCTATTGGTTATTGGACTGGTTCCTCTATTTTTCCCATTTTAAAATATATTGGAAAGAAAATGAATAATAAAAAATATAAGATAGCCATAGCTGGTACTGGATACGTTGGGTTAAGTAATGGAATTTTACTTGCACAACACAACAAAGTGGTTGCATTGGATATTATTCCTGAAAAAGTGAAGATGTTACAAAATAAAAAATCACCCATTGAAGATAAAGAGATTGAAGAGTATCTTCAAAGAGATGATTTGGATTTTAAAGCGACACTAGATAAGGAAGAGGCATACAAAGATGCCGATTATATTATCATCGCAACGCCGACTGATTATGACCCTGAAACCAACTATTTTAATACCAAATCGATTGAATATGTTATTGCAGATGTGTTAAGTATTAATCCAACGGCAACCATGGTAATTAAATCTACCATTCCAGTAGGGTACACCAAATCTTTAAATGAAAAATTCAATACATCTAATATTATCTTTTCTCCTGAGTTTTTAAGAGAAGGGTTGGCATTACATGACAATCTTTATCCAAGCCGAATCATTGTGGGTGAGAAAAGTGAAAGAGCCACTATTTTTGCCAAGCTATTAGCTGATGGTGCACTGAAAAAAAATATTGAAATTCTTTTTACCCATTCAACAGAAGCGGAAGCCATTAAACTTTTTGCCAATACCTATTTGGCAATGAGAGTGGCTTATTTTAATGAATTGGATACCTATGCTCAAACTCATGGTTTAGATACAAAACAAATTATTGAAGGCGTAGGGTTAGATCCACGAATAGGAAAACATTACAATAATCCAAGTTTTGGTTATGGTGGGTATTGTTTGCCTAAAGATACCAAACAACTCTTAGCCAATTATGCCAATGTGCCTTCAAATATGATTGAAGCCATTGTAAAAGCCAACAGTACTCGAAAAGATTTTATCGCAGATACTATTCTTAAAAAACAGCCAAAAATAGTTGGTATTTACAGACTGGTTATGAAAAGTGGTTCAGATAATTTCAGAAGTTCTGCTATTCAAGGAATCATGAAACGAATCAAAGCAAAAGGCATTGAAGTGGTTATTTATGAACCTGCTTGTGAAGATGAGAGTTTTTTTAACTCAAGAGTCATCAAAGATTTAAATGAATTTAAAAATATTGCAGATGTTATTGTTGCAAACAGACTCAGTGATAGTATTATGGATGTCAAAGAAAAAGTATATACAAGAGATATTTTTAACAGTGATTCTTAAAATATCTCTTTGTTGAGGTTAATTTAATTGATGATTAAACTCTGGAACAATCTCTTTTAATACTTTGATTTTATCTTCACAAACTAAAAGTTCTTCAATTTTTTTATTTAAAAGTTCAATATCAAATTTCGTTGAAGAAGCGACAGTAATTGACTCATAATCTGTTTTTTTATCACTGTCGTTGATAAGTAATTCTTCATAAAGCTTTTCGCCTGGTCTAAGCCCACAAAATACTATTTGAATGTCATCTCGTCCACTTAAATCAATCATCTTTTTTGCCAAATCAACTATTTTTATGGGCTCTCCCATGTCTAAAATGAAAATTTCTCCACCTTTACCAATACTTGCTGCTTGAAGTACGAGTTCACACGCTTCTGGTATGAGCATAAAGTAACGTGTAATGTCAGGGTGAGTTACCGTAATAGGTTTTCCATTGGCAATTTGTTCTTTAAATTTTGGAATAACACTTCCGCTGCTTCCCAAAACATTTCCAAATCGAACGGCAACAATTTCGGTATTATTGGGTTTAACATTTTGTGCATAGAGTTCACAAATACGTTTGGTTGTCCCCATTACATTCGTAGGACGCACGGCCTTATCTGTTGAAATGAGGACAAATTTTTCAGCATTATATTTTATCGCTAAATCAATACAATTTTTTGTACCCATAATATTGTTTGAAATACCTTCTAAGATATTATCTTCTACTAATGGCACGTGTTTATAAGCAGCTGCGTGAATAACAATTTGTGGTTGGTATTTTTTGAACGTATTTTCGACAAAACCAAAGTTTCTGACGGTTTGCATAACAGAAATAACATTAGTTTCATTTAACTCTTCAGTAATTTGATAAAGATTGTATTCACTGTGATCGAGTAAAATAAGCTGTTTCGCACCAAACTTTTGGCACTGTCGGCTGATTTCACTTCCAATACTTCCACCAGCTCCTGTAATTAAAACGACTTTGTCTTTTATAAACGCTTCTATTTGTGCTTTATCTAAATCTTTTGGATGGCGTGCAAGTAAATCTTCAACAGAGATATCTTGTAATTGGGTACTAAAGTTCGTATTTTCTAAAATATTTTCTAAACTGGGTAAAATTTTTATTTGTTTAAAGTAAGGGTTTAATCTTTCATAGATGAGTTTGATTCTTTTTTGTTCTGCCGATGGCATTGCAATGACTAAAAGGTCAAATTTTCTGTTTTTTAATACTCTTTTTAAATATTTCTGAGAGATGATTTTTATACCATCAATGCTTCTTTTATGTAATGATTTATTATCATCAATAAAATAAGTTATTTTATAAGCACTGTTTTTAAACTCGTCAGAAAGTTTCATTCCAGCTCGACCAGCGCCATAAATGACAAGTGATTTGGTTTTACTTGTATTACTTTTATTGACAACAGAATAATAAACATACATAAAAAAATTAATGGCAAGAATATATAAACAAACTTCAGAGACTAAAAAAGCGAATCTAACTTTTCCATATAAAAAAGGAAAATAGATTACAAAGGCAACTGAATAAACAAAACATTTGATTAAAAAGGTTTTCTGGCTTGCTTTACTCCAACTGAGACTGAAATCTTGAAATATGAGTGCAGATGCAAGCATACGCACCAAAAGAACTAGAAGAACAGGTTTTATATCAAACTTGATATGGAAAATAAAAAAAGTCCACCAAAATGTAAAAAGAGTCAGAGTTATAATGACTATAAAATTAAGAATTCTTTTATCGATGTTTATCATTACTTAAATGCCTTTTGTTTATTTATAAATTTTATTATACTAAAAAGTAACATAATTGAAATTATAAATGCTAAAAACAAATTGGAAATAAAATAAACAATACAAAAAAGTAATAGATTGGTAAAAATCGAATAACTTACAATTTTTCTGTGGTTCCATCCACTTTGATGCAATCGTTGATAAGCATGTTTTTTATGTGCTTGACTCAGTTTTTCACCATTTTTATATCGTCGTATTAAAGTTAAGGTTGCATCAAACCAAAAAAGACCAAAGAGTATTATCCAAAGCCAGAAGTTACTGCTTTGAACATTGGTATAATAGACAGTAAAAATTGCAATGTTATATCCTAAAAGAGTACTTCCTACATCACCCATAAATATTTTAGCTTTGTGCCAGTTCCAATATAAAAAACCTAAAACGGCAACGGCTAAAATTAAAAAGTGATTTCCACCAAATAAAACAAATCCTGCAAGAGACAAAAATATGGCTTCACTTCCCGCATAGCCATCAATTCCATCTAAAAAGTTATAAAGATTAATAAACCAAATAATCATAAAAAAAGCAAACATATTAGTAAAGAGTTGATTCTCAATGATAAACAGACCAAAATTTAAAGTGTGAAATCCACCTAATGCTAGTAA
The DNA here is from genome assembly GCF_048571275.1 of Marinarcus sediminis (SeqCode). GTDB lineage: Bacteria > Campylobacterota > Campylobacteria > Campylobacterales > Arcobacteraceae > Marinarcus > Marinarcus sediminis. The sequence goes on along the minus strand of NZ_CP182357.1, from coordinate 439,100 downwards.
CCCTAAAATTGCAACAAGAGCTTGAACAAAGAGTCTTAACTTTGCACTGAGTTCAAAGATATCATCAAAAAAACTCACAACTGAAATAAGAACTCCAACTAAAAGTGCATAAAACAGTGAATGGTCAATTTGCTTTGTAAAATAGAGATAAATGAGTCCTAAAAACCATGCAATTGCAATTGCAATTCCTCCACCATGAGGGGTGGGTGTCGTATGACTGCTTCTTTCATTAACTTGGGCAACTAAAGATTTTTTAATTGCATAGTTTTTAACTAAATAAGTTATTATAAACGATATGACAAAAAGTACTCCATATATCAAATATTTTCTCCCCCTATCATAAGTTTTATTCCATCTTCAATAGTATATGGATAGGTTAAATCTAAGCATTCACGTGTAGCACTATCATCTACAACCAAACTTCCATAAAGTCTTTTATGAAATGATGGTTTAGCCATTTTCAATAGTATTTCAAAAAAAGGTATTTTTGTTAGATATATTTTCTTATCAAGATTTTTAGCAATAAGTTCAATCAACATCGTAGTACTCAACGGCTTATCATCACTTGCCAAAAAAATACCATTATGTTGCTGTTCTATAACCTCATTTATCAGATACGAAAGATTACCTACATACACAAAACTCCTTTTATTAGTTATTCTACCTAAAGGTATGATCAAAGCTTTTTTAACTAATTTTACCAATAAATCTATGTTTCCTGGTGCATTGTTTCCATATACCATCGGTGGTCTAATGATACTTACTATAAAAGTCTCATCATTTAGTTTTAAAAGTTCTTGCTCGGCTTTCAGCTTACTTTTCCCATAATATGTGATAGGGTCACAATAACTATTTTCATCAAGTTTTTCAAGTTCTCCACTATAAACTGCGATAGTACTTATAAAAACAAATTGTTTTACACCATTTTCTTTAGCTCTCTTAGCTAAATATAAAGTTTGAACAACATTAACTCTATCATATTCCTGTACACTTACTTCATTGATCTGATGGACAAGAGCGGATAGATGAATAATTATATCTACATCTTCAATATGTAGATTTTCAACATCATCATTTAAAAATGAGAACTTCTGTATATTATATTTACTCTTGTATTTATCTATAAAATAACCTCCAATAAAACCATTTGCACCTGTAACTAATATCTTTTTCAATTTTGATTCTTTTCTATCATTAAAAATTCTTTATAGAGTTCATTATAAAAATATTCTTGAGAATATCTATCAATAATACTTTTTCTCACATTATTTTTTATAAAATGATAATATTCCTTATCAACAAGAAATTTTTCAATTGCTTTATACAGACTATCTTCATCTTTTTTATTTACTAAAGATCCATTTTTGCCATTTATTATAACTTCATTACACCCATTTATATTTGTTGCTAACAATGGTATACCGTAACTCCCCGCTTCGATCAGTACATTTGGCAAACCTTCTCTGTAAGAAGGTAATACAAAGAGATCTGATATTGATAAATATTTTCTGATGTCTTCTTGAAATTCTAGGTGAACTATTTTCTTCTCTGTTTCAATATACTTTCTACTCTTACTCGATAGAGGGTTTAACTCATCTTCATAATCACCTATTAGCAATAGTTTTAAATTTTCATATTTTTTACTTAATCTCATAAAAACATTTACTAACTCATTGATTCCCTTATCTTTGACAATTCTACCTACGAAAGTCAGGACAAAGTCACCATCTTTTATGCTGTTTTTATGACGTATATCAGCTCTTTCATGCTGTTCTACATTGTCTAAAAAGTATTGCGTATCCACCCCGTTAACGGAACCATTACCAATTACGTTTACTGCCTTATTAGTTAACTTTTTCATTTCCCCTATTAAGTTAAAACTATTGCAATATAAATTTGTAGAAAACCAGTATGTCAACGTCTCCGTAAAAATCAAAATAGATTTTCTCTTCCCTTGTGCTTCGAGATGAGGCAAACCTACCACATTGTGAATTCTATATGGAATTCTTGATATCCAAGAAGCAACCATTCCCAATAATCCTGCTTTTGGTGACAGTGTATACACTATAGTCGGACGAGATTTCATCAGATATATAAACAGTTGTATTAAAACTTTTAAATCTTTCAATAAGTTTATTTTTCTGTTTAGATCCATAACCTTAATGGAAACATTTTCATACTTTTCGATATTTTTTATATTCTCCGCATAGGAAGTTATTATTTCTACTTCATAATATTGCGATAAAAATCTCGGTTGCCCTTTAAGCCATGTTTCTAAAACAACAGGGACCGTAACGATTATAACCATCTTATTCATATATCTAACTCTTTTTTTAAATATGTCCGAATATCCGTAAAACTATCTATACAGACTACTTCACATAATAATCGATTGTTCGCCGTAGAGGTTTTCAATTCATCTCTATAAATGTTTTTAGTTTTTATTGAGATTTTATTATTTTCTAGAAAATCTAGTATATTTTTTATGGAATGACCTGTTCCCGTTCCAATATTTACAATATTTAAACCTCTTATTTCTAATATTCTGATATAGGAGTTTACAACATCATCTATGTGTATAAAATCTCTAATAGCATTTCCATTATTTGCAATGGTAAGCTCTTGACTAGTTTTATATGCTTTAATTATCTTGCTTATGACAGAAAAGTTGTCATCTCCTCCATACATATTAAATATTCTTGCTATGGTGTAATCAATATTATTTTTACTACAATAATTCTCTATTAACTTTTCATTTGCAACCTTTAATGATGCATGCAAATTCATAGGTTTCAAATCATCTTTTTCACTGCATAATATATTATTCCCATATACAGAGCTGCTACTTGTGTAAATAAGTTTATTTATTTGTGTATTTTTAAAATAGTCTAGAATCATTGAAGTAATTAAAATAGAATTAGTTATATATTTACTATTGTTTTCAATGCTATTTAGCTCGATTGCAGGCTGAAAATTATTAAATATTATATTGATATTTTCGTATTTAAATTCTAATAATATGTTAACATCATTAAATATTTCTCGAGAAGATATTAAAGAACAATTAGAAAGTTGTTTATAAATATGATTAGATAAGTTACTATTTTTACCAATTACTATATTTTTTATCATATATTATTTCCTTTTAATAAATTTATTGTATAAAGAAACATTGATATAAACTCACCCTACATCTTATTAATATATTCATTGTTTAGAATGCCTTTTTTAAAATTTATTACATATATAAAAAGTAATGGCAACAATACATTCATTATAGGATAAAACAATGTTGGATAATGTATATTTCCTAAAACTAATGAGATTATTGCCATTTTAAAATATCTATCTGGTGCTTTATGAATCATATAAAAAATGGCTATTGAATAAAATATAAAATATAAAAATCCTACCTTTGCAATAAGAAATAAAGGACCAAAGTCTATAGGAAAGTTATAATTACCATCTATCCCAAATAAAATATCACTAATTGTATGTATGTGACTTACATAATTTACATTAAGTATTTCGTTAAAGTATTGATATAAAAAATTTAAATAAGTATAAGAAATTTTTGTTACCAAATTACTCTGTATAATAAAATACACTATTATTACTCCCATTGGTAAAAATATGTACCTTACAATTTTGAATTTGTAAAATATTGTTATAATAAGCAGACAGTAAACAATATAACCTGTACCAGAGTCTTCGAGCAATACAGTAACTGTGACTAATGAAAACAAAAACATACATAATGTTTTATTTAATTTATTTTCAAAAGACAAATAAAGCATATAAAAAATAACTATATATGATGAATTTATACTAAATTGGCCAAATATTCCTAATGGTTTACCATGATATGAAGATGCTGCTGCTTTGAACATCATTTGACTTTCAAACATGCCATTTTGTAATAAAATATAATCTAAAATAACTGAAAAAAAAACTATATAAATCAATGTTTTAAAAAATGATTTTAGGTAGATATTATTTACATAATTAATATTAATAAATAATGTAAAAATAAATAATAATAACAATTGGGAACCAAAAAATTGTATATAGTATAAATTATTAAAATCGTATTGCAATTGTTGATAAATAAATGAGATGTATAAAATTATTGTTAAAAAGAAAAGATATAGCAAGAGACCTATTTTAAGTTGGTTAAATTGTATTTTAAAAAATAAAAAAGATAATAAAAAACAGCCAATGATAGCATAAGCTATAATTGGGCTTAATTTATTAGAAATAATTGCGACAAAAGGCATAAAGAGTAAAAACTTATAAAATATATTTGAATGATTTAGCTTAAACATTTTTACCTAGTTTTTTTAAAATTTTATTAAAACTATTTAAATTGAGAAAAGAAAATATATAAACTAAAATCAATCTTTTCTCAACAAACAAATAAGGAATAAGTAATTTTCTTTCCGCCTTATTTTTTTTGTTCCAAGTATTATAAAACTCTTGATATGCTATTTTTGCTTTAAATTTATTAAGACTAATTGTATTAGCGATTTCAGGGTATTTGATTACAATACATTCCAAAAACTGTTTATTCTCTTGTTCGAAAAATTCTTTTTTTGTCCAAGTGAGGCTTCCAACATGTGCTCTCCATACACAAAGATTTTCATGACAATAATTTACTTTCCATTTTTTAGATATTCGTATAAAAAAATCAAATTCTTCTATCATATTAAATCTGGTATCAAACCAATACTCTAAATCATTTAATACATTCTTTCTAAACATAACACTAGGTATCATAACTTGATAGCTAGATAACCAATCTACAAATAAATCACCAGTCGACTGAATTTCTTTATAAAAAACTTTTTTTTTATTTTCATTATTATACAATGTATAACCATTAGTATAAACTAACCCTATTTCATTTTCATTAAAAGCATTTAAAGTTTTTTCTAATTTTTCAGATAAATATAAATCATCACAATCTAAAAAAGAAATAAATTCTCCATTAACTTTTTCTAAAGCTTTATTTCTAGCTTCACCCAATGTAGTATGTGTAGGTGCATAAAAGTATTTTATTCTTTGATCTCTATATGATTTGACAATTTCTGCACTTCTATCTACTGATTGATTATCCCAAAAAATTATTTCCCAGTTTTTGTATGTTTGAAAAAAAATGCTGTTTATAGCTTCTTCAAGATATTGATCACTATTATAGCAATTCATTATAATTGAAATTAAAGGTTTTTTATCACGCATAAAATTCACTTATTTTTTCTATAATTATATCTTGTTCTTTTTTAGTCAAATCAAAATGACAAGGTAACGTTATTATTTCACTATATATTTTTTCTGTTATTGGCAATGCTTGAGTATTGAATTTATATTTACTAAGTAAATGATTTGGTTTATAATGAATTCCACATTCTATATTATTTGAAAGTAAATATTCTCTTAATTCATTTCTATTACTTACTTTTATAACAAAGATATGAGGTAAAACTTCATTAAAATCAAAATCTAGCATTTTAATTTTATCTATAGTACTAAAGGCTTTTATATATTTTTTAGCAATCTCTTGTCGTTTGACACTAAAATCTTGTAACCTAGTTAGTTGGGCTATGCCAATGGCTGCCATAATATTACTCATATGATATCTAAAGCCTTGATAATTAACATCAAAATCCCAGCTTCTCTGCCCTGAGTATCTTTTATCTGTATCTTTTTCTACACCAAGAAGTCTCCCATCTTGAACTTTTTGTATAAATTCTTTATCCTGTGAAAGTATTGCCCCTCCTTCTCCTGATGTAATATTCTTTATTCCATCAAAACTAAAACAGATAATATCTCCATGTGTTCCTATAAATTCACAGTCTCGTTTACTTCCAAAAGCTTGTGCGGCATCTTCAACAACTCGAAGATTGTATTCTTTTGCCAATTTATAAACTTCATCCATACCTTTTGAACTACTAGCATAGTGTACGGGCATAATTACTTTGGTATTTTTAGTAACTTTTTTTCTAGCATCTTCAATATCTATAAATAAAGTTTGTTGATTAACTTCACATGATATAGGTTTAGCACCTGTGGCTGAAATTGCCTGATATGAAGCAATGTAAGTAAGAGATGGTACGAGGACTTCATCACTAGCACTAAGTTCTAAAGCACTCAATGCCAAATGAAGTGCTGATGTTCCTGTATTTACACAAACAACATCCATCTTTGTTTGAAGATAATGTTGTATTTTCTCTTCAAATAGTTTTACCTCTTCCCCCATGCCAAGATACTCTTTATCAAGCACCTTTAATACAGCTTCTTTTTCAGCTTGTGAAATAGATGATTTCGAAAGTCTTATCTTATTCATTTTTAGCTCTTATCCAGTACGTGCCATTTTCTAATTTTCCATATTCAATATTTTTATATCCAGCTTTTTTAAATATTGCTAAATGTTCCATCACAGTTCTTTGATACCCCCATCGTTGCTGATTATAAAGCCCAATGAAACTAAGCAAATTTTTAATTAAATACTTTATTGATTCTTTAAAGTTTGGAGTATAAACACTAGCTCCTATAAGTAAAAAATCATTAATTGGATATTCTTTAATATCCTTTAACATATTTACATACATATTATCATCAAATACATAATCAATGTAACTCATATAAGCAAAATCAAATTTGTCTGTGCTATGTAAACAATCTGGGAAATAACCATTTATAAGTTTTATTTTTTCATTTTTTTTTAACCATTTTGAAGAAGTTTTTGAAGGTTCAATAGCGACTAGCTCTTTCCCCCATTTTTTAGATAATTCATTTTCAATAAAACCATTTCCACTACCTACAGATAATACCTTTTGTTTGTTTTTTATATGCTCAAAAATAAAATTAGCTAAGATTTCTTTATCTTTTCTCCAACTATCCGGTAATTCATTATAAGAATTAAATTTTTTAAAAAACTCAATATAAAACATACTATAGAAATCTTCGTCTGCTTGTTTCATTGAAGTTACCTTTGTAAAACTACTAAACTCTATATCAAACCAATTTATCTGCCAAAACTTTATCATAGTTTGCTCCATCTGTAGTCTATATCACTTAATACAACATTAATAGCTTCGTTGGGGTCATGCTCAATACTTGCTAAATTTAAAAGCATATTATGTTCCTCTATTCCCCTAAATGCAACCCAAAGAGTAGGTTTCACTGTCAACCTTTTATAATTATTTTGCGATAATTTTATAGAAAAAAACTCTTTACTCTCTTCATCATATATTACAAACTCTATCGCTCCAATAGGTACAACTAAGTTTAAAGTCATTTGAGTATGTTTCTTCCAGCCTTTTATCTCATTTTTATTTATAGTTGAAAAATAAGCTTCTCCAAAACCTTCAAAGCCTCTATCAGTTTTTTTCATAGCATGATATATATCACCTTTTGGATGATGAATTTGTTTTAATGAAGTAACGATTATTTTGTCCAAATCAAGCCTTTTTGTTTTGCTAAAATTTCATATTCTTGAATTTGTTTCATTGTTATAGCATAAATATTTTTATTTGTTTTATCACTATGATAAAAGGCATAATACCACTCACTTGTAAATCTAATAGTATCTTTATATTCAAGATTGGCTTGCCATTTAAAATGAAATAAAGCCTTATCACAATTGAGTTTTAAAAGACCTGCTTCGTGAAATGAAATATTACCAGTTACTTTATAAGCATCATTCACATTTCTAAAATCCCAATATTTACTTAAATCTATCAAAAGCTCTTCAACTGTGTGATTTTGTTCTGCTCGTGGTCCAAAATTAAATGCTTCTCCATGTAAAGAAGAATCTTCAAACAAGACTTGACCAAGATTTAAATACCCACTTAATGGCTCTAATACATGTTGCCAAGGTCTTGTGGCTTTTGGAGCTCTTATCTCTACAATTTTTTCTTCACTCCAAGCTTGCATACAATCTACTACTATTCTATCTTTAGCCCAATCACCACCACCGATGACATTTCCAGCTCGTCCAATTGCAAGTTTAATATTTGAATTAGGATTTTTAAAAAAAGAGTGATAGTATGACTTTATAATAAGCTCAGCAGCGCCTTTACTCCCACTATAAATATCTTTTCCACCCATTTTATCATCTTCTTTATAACCCCACACTTGCTCAACATTATCATAAGCTTTATCACTTGTAATAATAATAGCCGTGCATTTATGATTTGATATTTTCAAAGCTTCAAGAATATTTGCCGTACCCATCACATTTGATGAAATAGTTTCTATTGGTTCATTATATGATGTTGAAACTATAGGTTGTGCAGCTAAATGAAATAAGATTTCTGGTTTCTCAGAAGAAATTATCTCTATCATTTTAGATAAATCTCTTATGTCTTCTTGATAATGTGTGATTTTATTTTCTAATTTTAACTCTTCAAACATTGATGGCTGAGTGGGTATATCTTTTGAAATTCCTACGACTTTTGCTCCTAATTGCAATAACCAAGCAGTAAGCCAAGTTCCTTTAAAGCCTGTGTGACCGGTTACTAATACTTTTTTATTTTGATAAATATTGTTAAACATTACCAGACTTTCCAAGGAGCTTTATTTGTTTCCCACAATTTTTGTAAAGTATTTTTGTCTCTTAACGTATCCATAGGCATCCAAAAACCAGCGTGTTTATATGTAAAAACTTCTCCGTCTTTTGCTAGATTCATCAAAGGTGCTTGCTCAAATATTGTTCCATTTCCTTCTGTAATATAGTCAAACACTTTTGGCTCACATATAAAATAACCAGCATTTATCCAGCTACCATCACCTTTTGGTTTCTCTTTAAATTCATTTACTTTATTATGATCATCAATATCTAAAGCACCAAATCTACCATCTGGTTGTGCTGAAGTCATAGTCATAGCTTTCCCATGAGTTTTATGAAATTTAATTAATTCATCTATATTAATATCAGCCACCCCATCTCCATAAGTAAGCATAAATGGCTCATCTCCTACAAACTCTTGTGCTCTTTTGATTCTCCCACCAGTCATACTATCAAGTCCTGTATCAAGGAGCGTTACTTTCCAAGGTTCACTTGAATTATTATGTATCTCTATAGAACCATTTGCCATATCTATAGTCACATCACTTTGATGCAAAAAATAATTTGCAAAGTACTCTTTTATATAATAACCTTTATATCCTAAAAGTACTACAAATTCATTAAACCCATATTGAGAATATGTTTTCATGATATGCCATAAAATTGGTTTTCCACCTATTTCAACCATAGGTTTTGGTCTAATATCTGTTTCTTCACTCAATCTCGTTCCAAATCCACCTGCCAATAATAATACTTTCATATTTGTATTTACTCCTTATTTAAATCAAACGCATTAATAATATTTTCCTTTGTTGGTTGAATAAAAAAGTTTTCCTTATACCACATTGATATCTTTTTTATATCCTCAATATTATTCTTTCTATATTCAATGAGTTTATTATATAATATCCCAACATCATCTTTACTAAAAGCAATATCCCAAATCTTTCCTTTCCCATATTCTATCAATGGATTGGCGGTTAGATTATCATTACTGGCAATAATTATCACCGAAATACCACACGACACAGCTTCAACTCCTGTTCCTGATGCAGTGGCTATAACTAACTTTGTATTTTCAAAAAGTTTATAAATATTTTCATTTGTTACTGTTATATTTTTTGATAGCTTTCCTAATTTTCTAATATCAACAACTGGATGATTTTTAAATATTACATTTTCAAACGCTTCTATACTTTTAAGCATATGCATTGTATCTGTTGCTATATAAGAACCTAAAAGTAAAATATTTTTCTCTTCTTTTATGCACTTAAAAAGAAAAATATCTTTATATCTAAGAGAAACTCCTATATCATATCTTACTTTCTCTCTGTTTTGAAGATAATATTTCCCATTGACTAATATTTTATGGGGTGAACTTAACATTTCATAATCTAAATCATCTACATACGTATTAAAATATGTTTCATAATTTAAGAAAAATTGTAATCCAATCAATTCAATGGTATCACTGTTTTTTCTTATAGAATAATTAAAGCTTCTTTCTATAACTTGGAATTCACTCCAAGAATATATTTTTTTAAGAGAACTAATATTAGCTAATTTTTCACCTAAAATATGTCTGGTAAAACTTTCAAAATTCACATTTTGAATATCTATAATTAATGAATAATTAAAAGATATATCGGTATTTTCATTTTCATTTTGTAACAATCTAAGTGTTTTAAATGGATATATCAAAAAATATCCAAACAATCTAATAAAGTCATTTAACTTTAATAACTCATACTCCAAAATAAAATCTCTTTTATCTTCATTTATTATTTTAAAAAATTTTTTCAGTTTAAAAGGGTTCTTACCAACTTGATAAGGTCTCAGTAATATTGCATATTGAATAGCATTTTTTTCAAATATTTCATAAACATCTGCTAAATAATTTTCATTAAATTGCTCTTCCTTATTTACTTTATCTACAAGTCCAAAGACATCTATGATAATATTAAGCTTATTCTTTCTTTGTTTTTTATAGTATATTTTAAATAAAATATATGCTATAAAATAAGAGAATATAAGATAAAAACTTTTAATATACAACTTTATACAACTTTTCAAAAATACTACAAACTTATTCTTAGGTTGAGTGTTGTTTCTAAAGAAATTAAGAACAAACACACTTGTGTATGGGTTTTTAATAAGAGTTTCATTGATAATAGAATATATATCCCATTGACTATTTTGCTTGATATTATTTATATAATTATGAAAAACTTTTTTATTCTTATGATAAAAAGAATCTAACTGTTCAGAACTCATTAGTACTCATAATTTTATCAATTATACACTGATGTCCTTCTAAAGTATAATGAACCGCATCATAAGTATATTGTCTTTCTTCATCTTTAAAAAGTTTTCTCAAATTAATCAAATGAGACAATTTACTAATTTCATCTATTAATTGATTGCTTACTAAAATCTTTGTAAAAAACTCTATAGGTCTATTCCTATCAATTTTAATCATTTCAGAAATTTCAGGAGTATTCATAAAAAAAGTTTTATTAAATTTATAACTGTCTATTGTATTACGAATAAAATTTTTATACTCTTGTTTATAAAGCAAACTATACAAAAAATCATTTCCATTTTGCATATCATAATTAGATAATTTTTCAATTTTAATTTCTTCATTATGTAAATATTTAATTTGTAATAACATATCTTCAATAAATTCATTCTTTTTAGGAGTAAAATCAACAAAGCCGACATTTGTGATTAAATTCTTAAATTTTATATCTTTATTATTCTCTAAAAAATTGAGTAATGTTGCAAATATTGTAATATTTTTAGGTCGAGAAACAGCAATATATGATTTGAAACATTTATTAAATATTTCAAGCATTTTAATCAAATATGTCTCATCATACTCATTTTGATTAATTGTTAATGCCCTAGAGTCAAAAAACAATAGATAGTCTACTTTCCCTTCATTCTCTTTAATATTACAAAAAGTCCTATTTTCCTTTGAAATACTGTTTTCTCCGATTCCATAATCTAAAAATAAAATATTTTCAAACTTATCAATATAAGTTTTTGAACAATTTATTAAATTTTCATTATTAAATCCATAAAAATCTATATTATTTATTTTTGCTGCTTCAAAGTCATTTATACTATCACCTATAAGTATGGTTTCATTTAACATATAATTATATTCTCTTAGTACTTTTTTCACTATCTCATTTTTTGGAGTAGGAGAACCATTAATAGATATAAAATATTTTTCTAATCCTAATTCTTTACACAAATATTGTAATTCTTTCTCATCAGAACCTGAAACTATATGCAAATTGTATTTAGTTGTATTATTCTTTATAAATTCATACGTTTCATCTATGATGTATTGCTTATTAGTTAATTCTTTTTTCATTATTTTTGAGAATTCTTCTGCCAGTTCTTGAATTCTATTTTCGGATATTTCTTGAACTAATAATTCTTCGTAAAAGTATCTTATTTTTACATATCTAGATAATCCACCATTTTGACGATGATATTGTAATAATTTCTCAACTATATCCTTATCAAAATCTTTGAAAATTTCTTTAAAACCAAAATCTCGTATTGGCATACTGTCAAGTATTACACCATCAAAATCAAATAGAATATTTTTTATCATTATTTCAATCCATTTTTTTCTAAAAAAAGCTCAACTTTTTTTATGTCTTCTGGTACATCAACGGCAATGGAGTCAACAAAAGTTTCTCTCATTTTAACTTTATATCCCATATCTAAAAATCTTAAAATTTCAATATCTTCAAATTGTTCATTTAACGTTTTATTTCTAGAAGAAAATACTTTTAAAGCTTCTTTAGTAAAACCATAGACACATACTTGCTTTTTATATTTTACTTTTTTATTTGTTTTATTATAAGGAGTGCCTAATCTAGACATATACATAAGTTCATTATTTTCATTGACAATTACTTTTATAATGGTGTCACTGTTGACTTCAGTTTCATCCTCTATAATTTTATATAAATTATATGCTATATATTTATCACGATATTTTTTAAATTCTTCAACAACTTCATCTATACCAATTGGGTCAATAACTGGTTCATCACCTTGAATATTTACATATAAATCATAATGTTCACTTTGAGATACTTGTGCTATTCTATCTGTTCCAGTTAAACAATCCTCACTGGTCATAACAACAGGAATATTTTCACTTTCACAATACTCTTTTATTATATCACTGTCAGTTGCAACAACCAATTTATTAAGAAGTTTTGATTTTTTTGCTTGAGTGTATGTTCTTTTTATCATAGGTATCTCTTTGATTAAACAAAGTGGTTTCCCTTCAAATCTAGATGATTTATATCTTGCTGGAATAATTCCTATAATTCTTAAAGTCATATCATTTTCATAAATCGATGGTGTAACAAAGTCAATTTTGATATAATGTTGTATATATTCTAACGCTCCTTTTAAAAGTTCATTTTCTTCTAAAAGAGCTTTTTTATCTGCAATAAAGCTTGTCTCATCATAATTATAATTATCTAAACTTGACTTATATCCATCAAGACCTGCTATTTCAACTTCTTTAAATCCTAAAGACATTAAATGATTCAATGCCAATATTGCCACATTGGTTGTTAAATTATTATTTGTATACGCCAATGATTTAAAGTCTAATACCGAAGTGATATTTAATTCTGAAAAAATATTGTTGGTAATAATCGTCTTTGATATATCAATTTTTGGACTGAATTCATCAAATCTTTTTTGATTCGTAAAAAAGCAAAAATCTGTATTAAATTTTGATATATGATTTAAAGATATTGTTATATAGTTTTTATCATCAATTTTAGAAATAATCATTTCTAAATTTTCATTGACACTTTTACCAGAAGCTAACAGTAAAACTTTTTTATTTATATCTAAATTAAATTTTCCTTTAAGAGAAGTTTTTTCTTCTAAAATGGAGTCTACATATAACTTCTTTATAAATTCTTTATCAAAAGATGATTTTATTTTATTTGGAAGTTTTTCAAGTATTTTTTGAATACCTACAATATGATTTGTATTCTTATTAATAAGATACGTTGCATAATTAGGATGACAATTAAACGAAGCAGATAAAAATTGAGCGGGAGAAAATCCCCATGGAGTTTTTTTCATCATAGAATTTAAGAATTTATCAATTATTTCTAATAACGGTAATGTATCATATTTTTTATCAAAAGTTTTATTTAAATAATCAAATATAAGTTCAGTATTTAAATTACCAGCCCCTCGACCTATTCCATAAATACTAGAATCAATAATCAGACCCCTTTTTATAGTGGAAGTACACATGCCTACTGCATTAGAAAATGCCAGTTGCATGTTATTATGTGAATGATATCCTAAAGCAATAGTATTATTTAAATTATGATTTGCTAATATCAAATATTTATTAAATTCCTCTAGTGTCATAGAACCAAAACTATCTACTATATAAAAAGCATAAGGATTATATTTGTTGACTTCCTCAATCATAGAAAGAAATTCAATATCTTGATAATTCTTTGTAATCATTGGCTGAAAATATAGCTGATACCCTAAATCAATAATTGTTTTAGAAATAATCAAAGCTTCCTTTAATTTATCTTTGTGAAAAGCAAGCCTAATACCATCAATTCTTGTTTGATTTTTTGGTAACAAATTTTTCACATTATAATCACCTAAATTTATCATAACTACTTTTTGAATAAAATTATTAGTATCAACTAAAATTTTATCAACTGTATCCAAATTACTAAAAAGTGTCGAATCTTCGTTTGTACCTTTTTGATCATCCAAATAACCACATTCTATAATATCTACATTTGATTCTTCAAGGGAAGTAATAATTGTTTTAATATGTTCATTAGAAAACCTCCATTCATTGATATACCCACCATCTCTTAGTGTACAATCCAAAACTTTAATAGTCATTGTTCAACCTTATGATAAAAATACTCTTGCTATAATTATTTACTTTGTTAGACATTCTGTTCTCTTTTTAATAATCTTAGCTGGAATTCCACCCACTATCATATATTCTGGTATATCTTTTGTTACAACGGAACCTGCTCCAATAATTGCACCTTTTCCAATTCTTACACCCGGTGTAATAATCGCATTAGCTCCTATCCAAACATCATCACCTATATCTATAAAATTCTTATCTTTTTGGTCTCCAGAAAATAATATAGGTTTACCTGTAATATCACAATTATGATTAACTCCTTGTATTACAACATTAGGTGCAATAAGAACATAATTTCCTATGGTGATTCTTGACCGATTCGCATTTATTTGTGAATTAGACATAAGCCCTACATTTTTCCCAATACTCAAACTTCCATTTTCTGCTGCAATAAGTGCATTTGTATCAATACGGAAATCTTCGCCAATAGTTATATTCCGATATGACATAAAAGAATTTCTTCCTATTGTTATATTATTTACAGAAAAAATCTTTTTAAAAACAATTCTTCTTAAAACATAGCCAATATTTCCAGGGAAAGACATTAATATATCTCGTAAAAAGCTCTTCATATTGCTATACCACCTCAGATATTTTTTTATAATAAAAGTAAATTTAATTATACTTTTTGACAAAATTTATTATTAATGAATCGATTTCATCTCTTTTTATAGCGAAAACTTGTGGAAAAATATAAACGAATATTATTACTAAAATCGTATATAAAAATCCTGAAAATAGGAAATCAAAAAGTGATACATTAAAAACTAATATATTTGATGCAATATAAGCTAAAATAACGAAAGAAAATATTGAATAAATCTGATGCCATAAAAAATACTTTAACTTTAAATTTAGAAACCTAGCATTAAAATATAACTGAATATTCACTCCTATAACTTGTCCTATCAACATCTTATAGGCTAAGCCAACTGCACCCAAATCTAAAAGATAAATAAATATAAATGAAATAACAATTCCTAATGGCATAGTAAATAAAGCAATATTTCTCATAAGTTTAGTTTGTCCAGTTGCATAAAATATACTGCCACTTAATTGCCCATAGGTTTGATGGATAGGATAAAGTGCCATAATAACTAGCACTAAAAAAGCGTCTTTAAATTTTTCATCCGTAAATATCATCAATACATTTTCACTTTGAACAGATATAAAGACTGAAAAATATGTAGCTATACTGTAAAGCATAGGTATATATCTATAAAAAAGCTTTCGCATAGCTTCTAAATCTTTTTGTTCGTAAGACTTACTAAACTCTCTCGTAATTATGGGAGTCATCGCACTTGTAAATAAAAAACACATGGCTGCCAAACTATATGCAAGTCCATAAAAACCCATCTGCTCACTGCCTGTAACTTTTTGAAGCAGCCATATATCAAAAAGTCCTGCCACAAATCCAATGATACTATATACTAAAAGTGGATGACAGTAGATGATAAACTCTTTGCTTAACTTGAGAATTGAAAATTGCGAATTGAGAATGTTTTTGAATATCTCTTTTTTTATAAAAAGCCATGAAATGATGAGTAAAAAAGTGATAAGAGCTATATAGTGAAAGTAGAAGAACAACTTTAAATCAAAAGCTAACTGATAGACAAAAAATAGCAACAATAATAAAGAGAGTACTTTGTGACCTATTTTGATAAGTTCAACAGAAACTGTTAAAGCATATGCATCGGATATCTTGATAAATATTTGGGTAAACCATGTAAAAAAACCTAACACTAACGCCATATAAATATATTCTAGTGATATATCAGGAATAATATAATGAATAAAACTAAAAATATCACTCATATATACAAAGCTCAATATCAAGCATAAAACTATAAACGAATAAAGGAAATAAAAGGTTATCAGTTCTTTTCTATCATGTCTAGCACTAAGCTTGATAAAAAAAGCCATAGAGCTCCCCATGTCCAAAAAACTTATAGTTTTGTTAAAAAAATCTTGCAAGTACACAAACTGACCATAATATACAGGACCAAGTGCTTTTGGAATGATAGCTATTATAATTGCATTTAACAAAATATTTATAATGTTGGCAAAAAGTTTAATAACATACCGTTTTTTTAGACTACTTTCTTGCATCATTTTCCAAAATAGAAGTAAACTCTTTTATCCACTCATCAGCCCAATTTTCTGATGTTCTGCTATAGAGATAACAAAATTCTTCTCTAACTTTTTGTACTTTATCTGACAACCACCAAGTATCTATATGTCCATATACATTATCTACAAATTCAGATGCTTCAATAGGATTATCAAATAAAATATTTGCATCCTTTAGTTTTTGTATGTAAGGTTTAGCATTATCTCTAAAATGATATACATCTGCTGGAATTACTATTATTGTTGGCTTATTTATTGATAATGACTCAAGATGCCCTGTTGAGAAATGGCTAAAAATATTTAAGCGTGAAGAAATTAGCTTTTGTGAATAACTTGTTTCATTATCTAAAGATAGTAATTTATTATCATTTAATAATATTTTCTTAGTATTTAATTGGAAATCATAAAGATATAATCTTACGCTTACCTTATACACATTTCTTAAATTATTTAAAAATAACTGAATATTCTTTAAAGATATACCCCCCTTAGTACTTTCTGGTTGATACGTAAACTTATAAAAATATCTTGACATTGAATTAAGTATTAAATTAATTTCACCATTATCGGTAATTTTATCATTAGAAAATGGTGCCATAGACAAAGGTCTTACTTTACTTTCTTCCTTCCAACCATAAGAAAAATAAATATCTGCATAGTTTTTCTCTATTTCTTCAGGTATATTTATAACATCAACACCATATCCCCCTCCATGCTGTCCATAACACTTTATAAATTTAGAATAATTATCTGCAACGTAAAATTTAAATATTTCATTACTATGAATTAATTGCGACGTGTAAATCATGTCTGGTATTGGTATATTCAAGTTATGAACTTTTTCATTAAAATTGGAATATCCCTCAAGATATAAAATTGGAAAATTATACACAAATGTATTAAATACTAAATTCTCAAAACTTTTATCTTGATCATCTATTGTAAATAGTTTATGTCGTAATTGTAGATTTCTATCATACTTAACATCAATATCATACTTAAAATTATTAAATGAAAATAAAAATCCAGATTTTAACCATAAATGAAATATTTTTTTTATACTTTCTTGTTTAAAAGATGGATTTGCTATTAAAATAGTGTATTTATTGAATATTTTATTAAAAATTCTTGATATTGTTCGTAATACTATTTCTTTATTCGATACTTTAGTTTTTAAATATATTTCGTCCGTTTTTATATTAAAATCTATTTCTGTACACTCTATATTTAGAAATCTAATTATTTGCGAATATAATTGTAAATTGTATGCATCTTTGTTCATTACTTGAGATAAAAATTGAACTGGAATATATATGCATTGATAAGACTTTTCACTTAATACGTAAGTGTATATACTATTATACTTCTCATAAGCTAGCTTTATATGTCTATACTTATCATAAATAATCTGTATGTATATTGTAAGCCATGGCTTCAAAAGAATATCC
Source organism: Marinarcus sediminis (SeqCode) (assembly GCF_048571275.1). Classification (GTDB taxonomy): domain Bacteria; phylum Campylobacterota; class Campylobacteria; order Campylobacterales; family Arcobacteraceae; genus Marinarcus; species Marinarcus sediminis. Next base: position 420,982 of record NZ_CP182357.1, on the reverse strand, counting down.
CAATAAAGATAATCTTTATCTAAATTATGTTGTTTATTTAATATAAAAACTAATTTATTTAATACTTTTGGATAAATCTCTTCACAATACTTGATTCCCTCATCTATATTGTCTTTTTTAATCCATAGATATTCCAATGTGTCAAATTTTAATTTTTCGTACTCTTGTTTTCTATCATATAACTTACACCATTCGCCTAAGAATACACCATTTTTAGCATTCTTATCCCAAAATTCTTCAAGTGCAGTAGTTGATAAAAATACTTTTTTATCAACTAATTCAACCATTTTACAACCTCAAAAACTTCGGCTTTTTCTACACCAATTCTTTGCCCTGCATTTTTTGCCTCATTGTGAAAAAATTCGATCCATTTACTACCTGTGCGATCCATCTCCGAAATATGAGCTTCAATAGATTGCTTTTTTTTCTCCCAAAAATGGGAAATATCAATATAGAAATTGCCTTTAAAATCTAGGTTTGAATGGTACCAATTACTTCGATACATTAACTGTCTTGAAACATGTCTACAGCTATGAAGCGAAGCTCTTGCAACCGCTTGATGGTCATGGTGAATATCGCCCATCCAGTGAGAATATACTGTATCTATTTTCTTATCTTCTACAATTTTAATTATTTCAAGATTTAATTTGTCTATAAATTCTACTTCCAAGGTATTAAAACTTCCCTTAATAAGCTCTACACCTAAGACTTTCATAGCATTTTCACCTTCAGTAGTAGCAACTTCATCTGAGCGTATTTCTATATTTTGATGATTTGTAAAACCTGATTTTGTCGCTACATAAGCATATACATTATCCCCATCTGAAACATGCTTTGCCAATGCTCCACCACAACCTAACTCAATATCATCAAAATGAGCACCTATTGCCAATACATTCATCTATATACTCCTTAAAATTTCTCTTGATCTTTTTATACCACAATTAAAAAGTATATCTATGCTGCTAAGGTATGGTATAAATTCGCCATGCAATTGAGGGTATATAGGATGCTTAAATTCTTGCCAAACAACTTTTAAACCAGCTGTATCAAAAGGCTCATCTTTATGATAATCTCTTGCCCCAACTCCAGAAAGATAATGAGTTGCATCAACTTGAGTCAGTAGTTCAACCAACCTTTCACTTTTAGCTTGTGTTGTTTTTAAAGTAGATGAATAAACTATATCTATTTTTATATCAAATAACTCCATAAGCATTAATATGGAAGCCATATTAAACTCAGACAATTTTTCATAATCATGAGAATATAATTTTTCAAGATAGGGAAATATTTCATCAAAATATTCTGCTTTTCTATAGTTTTGCTTTAATAAATCTAAATTTTGTTTTTTCCAATTTATAGTATCACTGAATAATATCTCATTTATATTTGTATCCCTAGAAGCTTTTTTTACATTTATGGTCAGCCATTGATCCCCATTTTGTGTTTTAATTTTATCTCTATGCGTCCAACTATTATTAGATTTTACGAACTGTACATCATCAAGAACAATATATAAATCAGAATGAAGTAATCTATGAAAAAATCCTAAGTATGATAAAAAATCTGGTTGATGTATGACTACTGTTTTTCTCATTTATTTACAATTTCCTTATATATTTTTTCTGTTGCTTTAGTGTTGAGATGGGAAAGTCCTTGTTTACTCATTTCTGTTAGATTTAGTTCAAAAATATTTTTAAATACATCTTCGTTTATACTTTCATAATATCCCAAAAACTTACTAGCATTGATACTATCTAAGAACTCTCCATTTGGAATCTCAAATAGCTCATTTGCAATGATTAAACAAGGAAGACCAGAAGCATTTGCCTCAAATGGCGTGACACCACCACCTGTAATTGCTAAGTCATATTTAGCGAACTCTTCAATCAATGACGGTATAAAATTTATTACTTCAAAATTTTCTGTCAACTCTTGTTTTAGCTCATCATTATGTTCAAAAGATGGACCTATGTGAATAGTTGCTTTAAGTTTATACTTTTTTAATAATTTTAAAACTTTTATAGTCACACCATAGGTGTCACTACCACCCAAAGTAACTAAAATAGTTTGTATATCTTTTCTCTCTCTTTTAAATGTATCTATGTCATGATTTAAAATTAAATATTTTATACCTTTTAAAATCTTTTTAGCTTCTATATTTTCTTTATTAAAAAAAAGTCCACACACATTTATATCACTTAGTCTTGCACCACTTCCTAAATCATCAAAGGTTATTAGTTTGCAACTATTTTTTAAAATATTTTCTGCATGATTAATATCTGTTTCTAGTCTGTCATTTATCCAGTAGTTAATGTCATATTGTTTTATGAACGCACTCTCCCAGTTACTATCATAATCAGATAAATTTACTACTTCAAAATTTATATTTTTTTCGTGTAGAATGTTTTTTGTTTTTTCATTATCATTTATTAAAAATATAAAATCTTCATTTTTACTTTTTAAATATTCAGTAAAATTAAGCATTCTAAAGAGATGCCCCATTCCTTTGCTATGAGAAGCTTCTATACATATTGCAAACATAGTTTTATTGCTTCCTCAGTAGTGATGTATTCATTTTTACTTTGTTCCACTATAAAGCAGGCTTTTCTATAATCTTCTGGCGTATCTACAGTAAGACTAAGATCAGGTCTTCTTTTATTTGCATTTACAGCTAGCTCTGCTATGGTAAATAAATGTTCATTTTCCTCAATATATTCATTGACATGTTCTATGTGATTTTCTTTAAAGCCATTGTTATAGCTTTGTTCTAATGCATCAAATGTAAATATCTCACCACCAACACCTTTTGGAAGGACTGCAAAAGACCTACTATAGTCAGCAAATGAGCTTACATGTAAATCTATCAGATGATCCAGCTCTTCTATGTCTGTAAAAGGGTTATCTCCTGTAAGTCTTACTATATGAGTAAAATCATTTTCTTTTGCGCACAGGTAGTATCTTTCCAAGACATTTAATTCTGATCCTCTAAAACAATCGATATTATTTTGCGCACAAAAAGATTCTATAGCATCGTCTTGTGACAGATTACTCGTAGCAATAATAATTTCTACATTATTTTTTAGCTTTGAAAGTCTAAATAAAATATGCTCAAGCAGATTTTTAGTTCCAATTTTTTTTAAAACTTTTCCTGGTAATCGGCTTGAACCCATTCTCGCTTGTATGATAATCCCTATTTTCAAGACAAATCACTCCAAGATAAAACTTCATCTTCTTTTAAATCTTTATCGGCTCTTTTCCCTAAAATCTGATCAAAATATTTTGGTTCAATGCCATGCCCTGGTCTTTTGATATCGATATTTTCCATACTCAACAACTCACCTTTTTTTATCGGTTTGATGGTGACTATACTTTTTCTATTTTTTGCTCTATTGGTTATCTCTTTTCCAACTGGTTTTTTTGCACCTGAGCCTTTCATAACTTCAAATTCTCTGATTCTATCAACTATTTCTTTCATCTCTTGAGGATTTGCTGAAAGTTGGTGGTCTGGTCCATCTGCATTTTTATCATAAGTAAAATGCTTTTCTACTACTTCAGCTCCCATGCAAGCAGCAGCAAAACAAGCAGTACTCCCAATAGTGTGATCTGAAAAGCCAACTGTTAAAAAAGGAAACTCTCTTTTAAGCGTTTGCATAGCTAAAAGATTGACTTGTTCTGGATATGTCGGATAGTTTGAAACTGTGTGGAACAGTATGATCTTATCATTTCCCATCACTAAACAAGCATTTATCATTTCTCTTACTTCTTCTAAAGTACACATGCCACTTGAAAGTAGTATTGGTTTATTGGTTGAAGCTACATATTGTATAAAAGGTAAATTAGTAGCATCATCTGCACCTAATTTATGAGCTGATACGCCTAATTCATCAAGCATATCGACATCTGTTTTATGAGAAGGTGTTGAGAACCAATCTAACCCTTTAGAGTCGATATAGTCAAATACTTTTTTATGCAACGCAAAATCAATTTGATATTTTTCAAAAAGCTCATGTTGTACCATCTCTCCCACATTATCCAAATCAAATTTAGCTGTTTTAGTTACGATGGTATCAGCCCTATAAGTTTGTAATTTAACGGCATCTACTCCTGACTCATACGCTAAATCTACTAACTTTTTTGCTTCATCAAAAGTTACAAAATTACCACCAATTTCAGCAATAATATAACATCTGTCTTTTTTAAAATTTTTAAGCATTATTATTCCCTATATTTTATTATTTTAGCAGGTATTCCACCTACAATCGCGTAATCAGGTATATCTTTTGTTACGACAGCATTTGCACCTATCACTACTCCATTTCCTATTTTAACACCTGTTCCAATCCAACAATCTTCACCAATTGTTGTATCTTCTATAATTGCATTTTGATTCATAATTAAATTATCTTTTTCAAATCCATGACCTTGATCAAGAATTTGAACAAATGCTCCAATCCTAGTATAGCTACCTATAGTAATATTTCCCTTTGCAGTTATCATATTATGTCTTCCAATAACAACATCATCTCCAATAATTACTCTTGGATTTGGTTTTGTTAATTGTAAAAAAGCATAATCTTGAATAACAACATTATTGCCAATTTCCAATACTGCACCATCTGTCAGATGAAACTCACTGTTGCGTTTAATAACACAATTTTTGCCAGCAATAATTCCAAATCTTTTTATCTTATATAAAGTTATTAATGATTGTATTACTCCACCCTTATTTCTGACAGAGGCTTTATCAACTTTATTCTCCAACATTTTGTGCTCTATTCACATAATTTAAAATATCAAATTTTCTGCCATTTACTTCTGATGTTTCACTGGCTTCTGTTGCTCTTGGAAGATAACATCTCTTACATACATCGAGATTTTTATATCCATCCTGTTTTTTATGTAATGCTCTTACTTTATTTAAAGCTTCTCCATGCCATATATTATAAATTGTTTCGATGTTTGCATTGCCAATGATATGATCATTTTCTTCATCATTTGAACACATCATCACAGAACCATCAGCACCAACAACCAATCTTTGGTAGAGTTGAGGGCAAGAAAAATTTTCAATGTATACAATATCAGAATCATTTTGTAAGTAATCTATTAAAGGATTAAATGCTATTAAATTAGTTATAGGCTCAAATGTATTAAAAAATTTAGAAGGGTCTTTTTTGATTGATGGCCACAATGACTGAATTTTTATAACAGGTTTGTGCAATCCATTATCTAACTTATACTGGTGCATATCTTTTATTTTTTGTAAAGTATCATTGAATTTTAAAGGTTTTCTGATTTTTTCATATTTATCATCTAATCCATCGACTGAAATTGTTATCCAATCGATTCCTGCATCAACAATCTTTTTGAAATATTCAAGTTCAAGTTTACTGCCATTTGTAAGTGTTGATATTTCATTTATACCTTTATCTTTAGCATATTTTATACATTCAATAAATTTAGGATGAAGTGTTGATTCTCCTCTTAGGCTAAGTCTTAGTGCAGGAACTTTCCCTGCAATTTCGTCAATAATTTTTTTAAATAATTCAAAGTCTAGAAGCTTCGCATTAACTTTTTCCTTGAATTCATCTGTAATTGTATAGCACATAGGACATTTCAAATTACATACAGAAGCAAGTTCCAAATCAACCAATAAAGGATATTCATTCACAATCTGTTCTAATGGAAATTTACTCCAGTTAGCTCTATACTCAGTATATTCACTTTTCCATCCCTCTGATTTATATTCTTCAAAAAGTTTTTCTCTTTCTTGTGTTTCAAAACTATTATAGTTACCTTTGTTTATTGGTATGTTTTTAATTTGCATTTTTCATATCCTTTAAAATTTCTGTTATACCATCTTCAAAACTAAAGGTAGGTTTCCAATTTAAATCATAATTTGCTTTTTTGATATCTGCAACCACATTCATAATTTCATTTTGTCTTTCTTGATTTTCTGATATAACTTCTTTATTTGTAGGTGCAATTTTTTGTATTATATCAATAATCTCCTGAACGCTCAATTCCTCGCCTGAACCAAAGTTATATACAGAAAATTGTTTCTCATTATCTAAAGTTTTGATTAATCCCGAAATTAAATCATCCAAATATATATAATCTCTTTTTGGATACAAGTCTTTTACTTTTATAACCTCATCATTTAACACTTGCTTTATAATATATGGAATTAAAAACATATCTTTTTGATTTTTTCCATAAATATTAAATGGTCTTGCGATAGTTACTTTTACATTGTAATACTCTGAATAAAATCTACAGAGTTCTTCTGCTAAATATTTAGAATGAGCATAAGGATTATTTGATTTTATCGTAGCATCTTCAGTTATTGGTAATTGCTCAGGTAATCCATATAAATATGCACTTACAAATGTTAACGGTATATTTTTATGTCTGCATAATTCTAAAATCTGTCCTGTACCTAAAACAGATGTTTTGTAAAATTCTAAAGGATTTTCCCAACTATCTGGAACAAAAGTTTTAGCAGCAAGATGAAATATATGATAAATATCTGTATTTTCATACTCTTTCAAAAAAATATAATTTGATATATCTCCATCTGATGAATTAAATTTGATTACATTAAAACCAAAACTTTCAAGATTTTCTATAAGAGCTGACCCAATAAATCCATTAGCTCCAGTTACTAATATTGACTTCATTTTATAAATTTTTCTTTCATACTATCAAACTCTTCTATTGCTTGTGCATAGTCATCAGGTCTTCCAATATCAAGCCAATAACCATTAAACTTTTCTACTTTTGGTTCTTCTTTATTTTTCATCAAATCAAGCATAAGATGATCAAAACCATAAAAAGTATCTTCTGGAATATAATCTACAGCTTCTTTAGAAACCATATAAATTCCCATACTCACATCATAAACTGATACTGGTTTTTCTTTAAAACCTGATAATGTATTCCACTCATCCACTTCCAATACTCCAAATTCTGATCGTACTTCTCTTTGATATGATGAAATGGTAAAGATATTTTTATTGTTTACATGATTTTCATAAAATTTACCATAATCTAAATCTGTCAAAATATCTCCATTCATTACAAGAAAATTATCTGGTAAATTTTTGATAAGTTTTAATGGTGCCATTGTACTCAATGCTTTTTCTTCAAGTGAATAATCAATTTTTATACCCCATTTGGAACCATCACCAAAGAACGCCTTGATTATCTCTGCTTGATGATTAACGGCCATAGTAATATGAGTAAATCCATGCTGTTTTAACTGTCGGATAATCACTTCTAGTATAGGATATTCCCCAATTGGCATCAGTGGTTTAGGTAGAACTACAGTATAAGGTTTAAGTCTAGTACCTTTCCCTCCTGCTAAAATCACTGCTCTTTTTTCTTGCATTTTTATCCTTTATTTTTAACTAATTTATTATACAAATAATTACTTTTCTGTAAATTCTATAGAAATTAAATTTGAAATTTCTTTTTTAAACTCCAACGGTTTAAAAAGTTCTAAGTATTTTAACCTAAATAAATATTTTATATTCTTTCTGATACTTTTTTGATTAAAAAGATTACTGTTATCTTTGATTGTAAAATATATTTTTTCATTTTCATTCCATGTATAAAAATTCATCTGTTTTCTATTTTTATAAGAACTATATCGTCTTAATTCTTTTTCTGAATTTACAAAAAACTTATCATCTTTTCCAAAAGCTTCTCTAGACATTCCATTAAATTCGTAAAAGCGAACATATCTATTTTGAGCTAAATTTTTTTTAATTTTATTGTTAATTATAAAAGTATTGTTTTTAATAATTAAATCATTGGTTTTAAAGTTTTCTATAATACTTTTTTGATAATACCAATCAATATTATATTTAATTTGTTCTTTCATATGAAACATTATAAAAGATATAATTAGTATTAAATAAACAAAATATTTAACTATTTCTTTAAAATTTAATAAATTTGAACTAATTTGAATACCATAGTATAAAATAAAAGAAAACCCCAAAGGCAATAATAGTTGAAATCTAGACGCCCAATCACCTAAACTTGGTGTTTTCCCAACTGCTATGTATGGGAAAGCTCCTAAAAAAAATATCACTAATCCCAGAATAAATAAATAAACATCTTTTTTATGCATCTCATTGTTTTGTCTTGTGAATAAATTGGATAATAACAGTAACAATAATATAAGAATTATTATAACAGAACTCATAGAAAAAAAAGAAATTTGAATAGGTACAATAAAGTTCGATTGAAAAGTTTGAAAATATAGCTTCAAATTAATAATATTATTCAAATTAATTTTATTATACCCTTCACTTAAACCACTCGGAACAAAATAAATAGATTTAATTACAAAAAAAATTATGGGTAATAAAATAAAATCTATTTTGGTTTTAATAAATGTATATATATTTTTCAATACACTATTCTCATAAGAGTAAGTAATATAAAAAATGTACAACAATACTATAGCATAAAAGACCAATACTGAATTTGTTCCAAAACTTATAAAGAATAAACACAACAGTAAAATTCTAAAACCAATTTTACCTTTCTCATCTACTAAATATTTACTTAGTAAATAAAAGGCAAAAAAGAAAATACAAATTCTTAGATTGGATTGGAAATTAATTAAAGCAATTTTTGCACTGTTTAAAGGGGCTATAATAAAAAATAACACCACAAACATTCGTTCTAATTTTGAAATAAAAGTTAATCGAGCCAATATCTTAAATATGAAAATACCACTGAAGAAAATGAATGAAAAGATTAATACTCTACTTAAAAATATCCCTATATCACCACTATTTGCAATTATATAACGAATAGGAGTATTAATATAACCCAAATTTCCAGCTGCTTGAAGAAACATTTGTAAGACAGCATCATATTCTTGGTCATATAACTCCCAATCATCCCAATAAATACCGTTGTAATTTATCAAGAAAAAAACGTTTGCTATCGTGTAAATAATAAATAGTATTAATATACTTTTTTTATCACTTTTCAAAAAACTCATTTATAACTCCACAAATTTTAGTAATCTCATCTCTTTCTAATCCATAATACATGGGTAATCTTATTAAATTTCCACTTAAAATCGTAGTAAATTCATCTTTTCCATCGAATCTTCCAAATTTTATTCCAGCTGGCGCTGTGTGAAGTGGTACATAGTGAAAAACTGCATTTATACCGTTTTGTTTTAAATATGCAAGCAATGTTGTTCTCTCATCAAGATTTTTAACTTTAATATAAAACATGTGGGCATTGTATTCGTCAGCATGAGAAATCACAGGAAGTTTAATTAAATTGTTTATTTCTAATTGTGCTAAGCCATCATAATAATTCTGCCAACTTTGCAATCTGTCTTGATTTATTTCTTCGGCAAATTCAAGATTTCCCCATAGATATGCTGCACTAACGTCGTTCATAAGATAACTGCTTCCTATATCTACCCACGAATACTTATCTACCATTCCACGAAAAAAGAGACTTCGGTTCGTCCCTTTTTCTCTTATAATTTCAGCTCTTTGGATAAACTTCTCATCATTAATAATAAGCAGTCCACCTTCACCAGCACTTGTGTAGTTTTTTGTTTCATGAAAGCTGAACGCTCCAAGATGTCCTATCGTTCCAAGAGCTTTTCCCTTGTATGTACTCATCATGCCTTGCGCTGCATCTTCAACCACAAAAAGGCTATGGCGATTTGCTATATCCATGATAGTATCCATTTCACACCCAACACCTGCATAGTGAACAGGTACTATTACTTTTGTTTTATTAGTAATAGCTTGTTCTATTTTTGTTTCATCTATATTCATAGTATCTGGACGAATATCCACAAAGACTATTTTGGCACCACGAAGGACAAAGGCATTTGCAGTACTAACAAAAGTATATGATGGCATAATCACTTCATCCCCCATTTGTATGTTAAGAAGTAATGCAGCCATTTCCAAAGCATGTGTACATGACGTTGTGAGAAGAGCTTTTTTACATTGTAATTTATCTTCAAACCAATTATGACATCTTTTTGTAAAATATCCATCTCCTGAGATTTTACTGCTTTTCATTGACTCTAAAACATATTTTTCTTCATTTCCTGTAGATGTTGGACGGTTAAATGGTATCAATTTTTTTTCCTTGCAATCACAAATAAACTTCCACCAAACCAATTTGGTAAAAACTTATTGAGTTTATTCTCAATTCTTGAAATAAAAAGTAAAATCTTGCTAAGCAGTGTATTCATGGAAATATCATGATTATATTCTTCATCCCTTACTTTACGTCCATCATCTTTATTTAAAATTCTTCTTAAAAATAGAAGTGGCGTTATACTTATAAAAAAGTATCTAGCAGTTAAAACTTCAAAGTTATTTTGTTCTAATTTTTCAACCAACTCTTTTTTTATATATCGTATTTTGTGTCCTGCTCTTGCATCATCTCGATTCCATAACCACATATGAGAAGGGACAGTAATCACTATTTCCCCTCCCTTTGTAAGCATATTATGAACATTTTGTAAAGCTATATTATCATCAGGTATATGCTCCAAAACATCAAACATACAAACAGCATCAAACTCATTTTCAAAAGGAGTATCAAGCAAATCAAACTGATAGCAATTTTTCATCCCATAACTTTGAGCATACTTTAAGCCATTTAAGTGCATCTCACCTACAGAAATATTTTCATATCCATTTTTTTGTAAATATCTTGATACGTTTCCAGTACCTGCACCTATTTCAATAACTTTTTCTTTTTTAGACGTATATTGTTGGATATTTTGTAAAATGAACTCTTTTCGTGCTATAAACCAAAAATGTTTTTCCTCTTGCTTGTATAATTTGTCTAAGCCTTTGGCTTTGTAATCTTCGTGAGATTCTTTTTGATTTTCATGAAAGATTTTTACACCATCTAATTCTTTATACTCTTGTGTTATCACTAGATACCTCTACTTATTATAAATATCACAACCATCGTAATTAAATCTCCACTATTTTAGTTGCACTAATTGTCTATCCAAAAACAAAACTGAAAATATAGAAACAAATATCAGCCCAAAAACAATAAATGAATAATCATAACTTATTTTAAATTTGCTCATAGCTATCAACAAGCATGTTTAAAAAAAATAATCATCTAAAACTCTTATCAATGTAGTTTATATTGGCATCAATTAATGCTGTCATTTTTTTCCGTAAATATAATATTTGATTTAAATTTAAACCAATAAATTCCACCTACTATGGATACAATCCAAATTGTAGCCCTATTTAATATAGCAAAGGCAAATGCTGTTTGTTCAGGTACATTAAATAAGCTTAATCCGAAAACCAATGAAACTTCTACAACACCTAATCCTCCTATACTAATAGGTAACATACCTGCTATCTGTGAAACAAATGCTACTAAAATTAAATCAAAAAAATTAAAGTCATAATTTAAGACCCAAAATATGAGTTGGAATTTCAACAAACGTACTATGAATACAATTATGTTTAATACAACAAAAGCATATAACTTTGTTTTTTCTATTTTTAATAAATCAATTTTAATATTCTCATATATTTTAAAAATTTTATCTTTAAAGTTATTTGTAAAAATAAAAAATATGAATGGCAATAATATTGCAAAAAACAACAGCCAATAGACTTTATTCATTTCAATACTCAGATTTTGTATGAACCAATTTGAATTAAATAAAAAGTAGAAGGTACTGAAGATCAATAAAACTACTAAGCCTGAAAATCTGTCAATACCTATTTTGGCAATTCCACTACTTACAGAGAGCTTATTTTTCCTTAAAAAATTAATTTTGTAAAAATCACCCGCCACACCACCTGGTAAAAAATTACTAAAAAATTGGCTTACAAATGATAATTTTATAGTTTCTTTATAACTAGATACATAATTATAAATCAACATATGTAATCGAAATGCTTGCAACAATAAAAGTAAAAAGGAGATGAAAATAATCGATATAAGTTCAATTAATGTAATTTTTTTAAAAGTGAGCAATAGTTCATTTATATTTATTAAGGAAAATAAATATAAAAATAAAATAATTCCAATTATATATTTAATATATTGAAACACTTTAAATCTCTATGATTGATTTTTGTTTAAAGAGTTCACTAATATACTTATGATCGTTTTCAAATAAAGATTTTACTAAGTTCTGCTCTTTATCAGAGTATTTGTCTTTTAGAATTACCTTTTGTACTCCTTTTGCCTCTTTTAACTCTCGTTTTTCTCTTAGCTTTAATATTAAGCTCTTTGGAAAAAGCTTTAAGATTAATGCAACTACTCCTTTTATCTGAAGCATTCTATCAAACAGTTTACTTCCTTTTCTTCCACTTGCATTTATTTTTGAATTATTAAAATTATTATCATTAAACCAGTTTTCAACCTCTAAAAAGTTTTCAATAGCCTTTAAAACAGTTAAGGGTTCTTTTTCAAAAAAAGCAAAATCATATATCAAAATTCGCCCTTTAAAAGTTTGCATATATGCTTCTATAGTTTTAGAAACTTTTTCATTTCTAAAATCTATATGCACTTTTTCACCTTCTCTATCTATTGTGCATCCTTTTGTAATAAATTTTTCAAAAGAAGGCATATTAAAGCCATTGGAATACTGTTCATAAAACGAATAAATCCATTCATAAGGATTTCTAATACATAATATAATCTTAGGATTGTCTTCAAAACTTTTTAACCTGTCTAACGCTTCATTATCTGTAAAATAGACGCCACAAATATCAATAGCAATCTCATTTTCTTTTTTATCATTAAAAAAGTTTTTGTACCACTCAATCCCTTTATTAAAATTATGTGCAAAAAAACAAACTTCTTTTCTTGCTGGTAAAAATATTTGAGGATGTTTTTGTAAGTTATGATACATAAAAGATGTACCTGCTCTTGACATTCCAGCCATGATTGCATTAATTGTCTTCAAATTTTATCCTTGCTATTTTTTTGATATCGTACTAATTGTTTTTCTATATTTATTGGCAATGAACTATAATTTTTATCCAAATGAGTAGAATCTTCTATATTATAATCTTTAAATTCTTTAATAATAGTTGTATCTGGTAAGGTTAAAAAGTCATATTCCATTAATATCATTTCCTTGTGACATACTGTTTCAATGTAATGAATTTCACTTTCTGATAAAACATGTTTATATCCGCCTATAGATTGAAAAGAGATAAAAGAAGTTTGTGTATCAAAAGAAGTATTGGCTTTCCAAAGTTCACCATTACTATCACAAATACCATCTGCAAAATGATTAATTTTAAACGAGTTTATTTCTAAAAATTGGGTAATTGTAGAAAGTGTGTTATAAGTATCCTTAACTAAATCTTCATATTTAATATATAATATATTTGGATTTGTCTCGAAGTTCTTAATATAATCTATTGTTTTTAACCAAGATTCTAAAATGAATAAGGTAGGTTTTTTATTTCCTAAATATTTCTCTTTTTTAGGATAATTTACAGAAGCAACAACATCCTTGGGATTCCTTATAATAACAATTACTTTAGTATTATTTTCACTTAAAAAAGGTAAAAATTCCTCACACATTATCTCTTTTGTCCCAAAATACTGTACTTTATTTTTTAATAATGCATTTGTAATAATTAAATCATAGAGCTCTAAAAAAGTATACTTTTCTCTAACGGGAATTTTAAATTCTATTTTAGTCATTTGTCCAGAATAGGTTTTCATTTCTTCAAATATCTTTTTAATAGCATCATAATTTATTGTGTACTCAAATAAAAAATTCCTAAATTTCTCAATTTCATAATCTCCATTAAAACAATTATCATTTAAAACATAATATTTTTCAATTCCTATACTTTTTAAAAAAGCTTTTTTCACTTCAACAAAAAGTAAAGGAAAAGGTTGTGATAAAATTTCAATCTTTTCATGGTTTGAGAGCAATTTTTCTAAAAGTGTCGTCCCCGAACGTCCCATACCTGTAATAAAAATTCTATTCATCTTTTTTATTCTTTATTTCTCTAATAAAATAATGAGGTCTGTTTTCAGACGTATGAATAATGCGTATTAAGTATTCCCCGATAACTCCAAGCGTAAACATAATCATTCCACCAAAAAATAGTATTACCACCATTAATGAACTCCACCCTTGAAAAGCTATATCAAAAAATATTTTTCTATAAATAATTATACCTGCATACATAAAACTTAGTAACGCTAAGATGAGTCCCATATATCCTATATATTTTAAGAGTAAAGAAGAGTTATTAATCAATAAATTGGTAAAAAGTTTAATCATTTTACCTAATGTGTAGTTACTTTTTCCCTCTTCTCGTGCATAATGTGGAACTTCAACATTCACAATATCAGTAGAAACCAAAAACAGCAATGCAGGAATAAATGGATAAGACGTACCTATTTTTAAGATATTATCAGCAATAATCCTATTAAACAACCTAAAAGATGTTAGTTTAATATGCTTTGGTTTATCTAAAATAATATAATCAAAATATCCTTTAATATAACTGGTTACTCTTTTAAATATATTGTGTTTTTTACTTTTGAATTTTGCTATAACTATGTCATGTGATTGTTTTTCTATAAGCTTTAATATATCAAAAGGGTCATGTTGCATATCATCATCCATGGTAATTACATATTGTCCTATTGAATTTGAGATGCCACATAACACTGCTGATTGTTGACCAAAATTTTTTGTTAATTCAATAACTTTAATATTTGCATTATTGTTAAATACACTACAAAGAACAGCACATGTCTCCTTATCAAAAGGACTATCATTCACAAAGATAAGTTCATATCTCTTATCTTTTAAATCAACACAAAAAAGTTCATCTACTTTTTGTGCTAATATTTTCAAAGACTCTTTTGATTTATATACAGGAACAATTATGGAATAATCTATTTTTTTCATTTAAAACTCTTCATAAATTTTGTTGCATTACTGCCTTCATTAAATATCAAATCCAAAATACTCACACCATGTTCAAAAGGTGGATGAAGTTGTTCATACTCTTTATATTCGCTATAATTCATCCATTCAATTTTTATATTTTCTTGTTTTGCTAATGATTCATTAAAATAATCTTTTGCAGCTGGTCCACTTAAGTATTTATTTGATTCACATTGTTTACAAATACTAAGTAGTTTTTCAGTTTGCCCATCAATTAGTTCAAATTCACTTGAGTATCGTAATTTAGTTTTTATCCCTAGTATGTCATTAATAGTACTAATAAACTTATAATTAATTTGACTTAAGTACTCTTCATTGCAAGTCAGATATAACTCTTCAAAAATATCTTTATACTCTTTATAATAGTTGGCTTTTGAATAGTTTTGTGAAAGCGTTCGCCAATGTTTAATATTCCATTTTTTATCTGAAATTTTAGTATCTTTTATTTTTTGCTCTAAACTTTCTTGTTTTACAGGAATTGTTAACCACTGTACCCCTTGTAAAGTTTTAATTTTATTGCGATTTCTCCAATCATTTTTAGTGTATTGAACTTCATCATAAAATACAAATTCATCCACCATATTAATAAGGTCAAAATAACCTTTCCATGGGATATAGTTAGATTGTAATATTGCTATTGTTTTAGACAAAACATGCTTCTCTTACATCTTTCCATCAAGATATTTACCAGTTTCTTTATGTCCAAAGTCTGGAATCATACTAAAAAATTCTTTTACAATATCATCTTTTGTCCATAGTAAATCTTGTTTAAAAATTTTAATTGTAGTTTCAAAATGATTGAGTTTGTTTTCATCAAATATAGGTTCATTTTTAATAATTCCAAGATTCTCAAATTTATCCATATCTAAAACTTCTTTATCTGTAAAAAACTCTTCAAAATCTTTTTCACCTGTTGTATCACTAGAGGTAAATAAACAAGGCCATTTACCCTCAGATGGCAAAGTTTTCGCTAAATCTCTTGCTTCATCTTCTGTTTTACATAAATAAGGTTCATATCCTAAATCTTTTAAATACTTAATGGCAATATCAGCAAAAGTAATAAGGTGTAAATTTTCGCTAAGTTTTGGGAAAAATATATCTCTATTTTCTCCAAAAATACAAGACATAAGACAAAGCTCTCCACTTTCTTGTGGAGTAACAAAATATCTTTTTATATCATTTGGTGCAACAATTGGTTGATTTTTCTGAATTCTTTGATTAAATCCATGAAGTAAACTTCCATCACTAAAAGCAACATTGGCAAATCTTGCCATTGAAACATCTATTTGTTGAGATTTTCGCATTACAAACATTTCCATAATTCTTTTACTTGCACCCATCATATTAACTGGATTCGCAGCTTTGTCAGTGCTTACACAAAAATATTTTTTGGTTCCATTTTCAATTGATTGTTGTAAAGTTTTATCCGTATTAAAAACATTAGTTTCAATCATTCTCATAAGAGTAAAAGGGTCTTTTTCACTTCTTACATGTTTAAGAGCAGAAAGATTTAAAACATAATCATATTTTCCATCCGCTTTAATAAAAGCATCATATTCACTACTTCCAATATCAAGTGCAAAAGTAGCAAATTCTCCATTAATATACCCAAAAGAACTTCTTATATCTCGAACAAGTTCAACCATATTATTTTCTGATATGTCAACTACATGCAGTTTTTTAGGATTTCGTTTAAATATCTCTTTTGTTACAGCTTGTCCTATACTTCCAGCTCCACCAATTACTAAAAAAGTTGATGTTGATACTATTTCTGAAAGTTTTTCTTCATAATTCTTTATATCATCGTCAAAAAGTTCTTTGGTACGTCCTATTAAATTTAATATTTTGCTCATTTATTACCCTCTATATTTTATTGTTTTTATCCAATGAATTGAACTTTATTACATTATATATTTATAATCTCTCATCAATAATAGATTTATCCAAAAATGATTTGACATCAAAAATAACTTGATTTTCGCTTTTTTTAAGATTTAATTTTCGAAACTCATTGTGTCCAACAGCTAAGATAATGGCATTATAATTTTCAATATTTAATTTTTTATCCGTATCTAAAATATCAATATTATATTCATGTTTTACCTCTTGAGCTTTTGCCCATGGGTCATATACATCAATGTTGCAACCGTATTCTTTTAATTCATCAATAATATCAATAACTTTTGTATTTCGAATGTCGGGACAATTTTCTTTAAAAGTTAATCCCAGAATCAAAACGTTAGAATTTTTAATGATAAAACTTTTTTTAATCATAAGTTTTATTACTCTTTCTGCAACATATTTCCCCATGCCACTGTTTATTTGTCTGGCACCTAAAATTAAATTTGGTTTGTACCCTAATTCTTGAGCCTTATAAGTAAGATAATAAGGATCAACTCCAATACAATGTCCACCAACTAATCCTGGGGTTAATTTAATAAAATTCCATTTTGTTGCTGCTGCTTCAATGACTTCATTTGTGTCAATTCCCATGGTATGAAATATTAATGCCAATTCATTGATTAAAGCAATATTGACATCTCTTTGTGTGTTCTCAATAACCTTACTGGCTTCGGCAACTTTGATACTTGAAGCTTTGTGTGTTCCAGCTGTAATAATTGATTGATACAAAGCATCAACTTTATCTGCAATTTCTGGCGTACTTCCAGAAGTTACTTTAAGGATTTTTGTAACGGTATGTTCTTTATCTCCGGGGTTAATTCTTTCAGGAGAATAGCCACAAAAAAAATCTTCATTAAATTTTAAGCCACTTATTTTTTCTAGTTCTGGTACACAAACTTCTTCTGTAACACCAGGATAAACGGTAGATTCATAAATAACAATATCATTCTTTTTGAGTACTTTTCCAACACTTTGCGATGATTTTACAAGAGGAGTAAGATCTGGACGATTACTTTTATCTATTGGAGTTGGAACCGTCACGATATAAATATTTGCATCTTTGATATCATTAATATTTAACGTAAATTTCATTCCATTTTTCAGAGATTCTTTGACTTGTTCATCAGACAATTCAAGTGTTTTGTCAAATCCATTGTTAAGTTCGTCAATTCTTGGTTGATTTATATCAAAACCAACAACTTCATACTTTTCACTAAACGCATGGGCCAAGGGTAACCCAACATAACCAAGTCCCACTATACATATTTTGTCCATTTAATATTCTCTTTTATCTTTAGCTTGTTTTATAAACACTTAGCAATATTCTTTAACTTATTTTTAGTTAAAAGATATTGCAGATATTGTACTATTCCTTTGAATTGTATAGTTTTACTACTTTAAACAGAATTAAAACATTATAATTAAATAATATACTTATTACTTTTCATTCACTTTTTTAAATAATCGGTCGATTGTATCGTATGAAGTAAAGCGATGGCAGTGCTAAGCCAAAGCTGATGGCTCCTAAGATTGAGATTGATTTCAAGCCGTTTTCTACGAACAAGGAGATGAGTTCTGGAGAGACACCATGGGTGTTCATATCCATCAAACTGATCATGGCACTAAAGGCGTAGGTTCCTGGGATGAGAGGAATAATCGAAGCTACGGTGTAAATGGGTCTTGGAACGATATATTTTCTTGACCAATAGACCGTAATCATGCCTATGAGAAGGGATGCCAAAAAGGTTGAGAGTTCAATGGAAAGTCCCAGATTCAAAAATAGGGTTCGGGTTGTGTAAGTAATCGCTCCACCTAAAGCACAAAATTTTAATGCACTTTTAGGCACATTAAAAACCATACCAAAGCCAACGGCGGGAATGGCTGAAAATAGGGCATCAAGTAAGAATTTAATTAAAATGGCACTCATCTTACCACCCCTTAATATTTAAAATTGACATGGCAAAAATAATGCCCATAGAGGTTGCCAGAGTTAAGAGTGTGGCTTGAAGCCATCTTCCCCAACCCATACTCAAATACCCTTTTACCGCATCTAAAAAGGAGTTGATAAAAGGAAATCCAGGTACAAGCAAAAGCACACTGGAAGAGAGTGCAATATTGGCAGTGGAACTGATTCCATTGAGCTGTGAAAGACTGGCAATGAGCGTTGCTACAAAAGCGGTCATGCCAAAACTCAGCAGTAAAATAAACTGTTTTCGTGCCAACTCTTGTCGAACAAACATGGCTACAGATGAAGCCAAAAAGGTAATAAAAAATGCAGGCATATCTGCCCCTCTTAAATAAGCAAATGAAGCACAAGCAAATCCTACCATAAAAACAACCAACCAACGATTGTAGTAATTAGGTTGAATATCTTTGAGCAGTTGCATCACCTCTTGGACGGGGTGTTGATGTTTTTCTAAATTAATGCAAATGGTTTGAACATCACACACTATGGACATATTGATAGGTTTATGATGTGCTCTTCTTGTGGTGGTAACCGATTGATCTTGTTTGAGTGTGGTCAAAACAATCGCAGATGGAATCAGTGAAATTTCAACCGAATCAACGCCTAGGGCTTTACCCATACGTTGTGAAGTCTGTTCTATAAGTTTGCTTTCTGCCCCAAATTCAAGCATTAACACAGCTGCTTTGATAATAGCACGGGTAATTTTGGTTTGTTCTTCATAGCTGAGTGTTTTCATGCGTTTAAACTCACTTAAGTGCTTTTTTTGAATAATTTTTTTACTCTGTAATAGGTCTGTTTATAATAGGCTATAAATATAAGTAAAAATGATGTTGCTGTTAACATAAGTAATAAATTGTTTTCTAAAAAAAGCAAGTATGATTTGTGTTCTCCATTGGCTTTTAGCCCCAGTAA
This sequence comes from Marinarcus sediminis (SeqCode), assembly GCF_048571275.1. GTDB lineage: Bacteria > Campylobacterota > Campylobacteria > Campylobacterales > Arcobacteraceae > Marinarcus > Marinarcus sediminis. The sequence continues at coordinate 401,219 of NZ_CP182357.1, read as the reverse complement.
ACTGAAAAAGTCAACGGATATACTTATCACTGAAAATATTTGAATAATGGCCAAGAAAAAGAGAATATTACTCTGTTTTTCTTGAATGGTATTTCTTTCAATACTGAGTTTTCTGTCCAGTGAAGTTTGACAAATTTGCAGTGTTTTTTCAATATTGTCATAATCTTTTTGCATACCCCAGTAATTTTCCATCTCTTCAAATATTTCTGATTGAAAAGGTTTTAATTCTGAAATAAATTTACTTTTTTCAAAAATCAGATTTTGAAAAGCCACTTCAAGTTTATCGAAAATTTCGACTTTATCATTCAGCGAATTATAGTCGTTGTTAAATCTTATCTCTTCGTACAGCTTGCTTAAATAGGGTTTATAAAAATTGTCAATTTGGAAATATATATTTTGTAAATTCAGAAAAATTGGAATCAGTTTCAAATCATCGCTGTTTTTAATTCCATAAATGGTTGCAAATCTCCAGCCAAGAAAAAAGATATAAGGAGAATTGGCGTAATTAAACATTTCAGTTGACTTAGATTTTAAAAATGAAAAATTTTCAAAGCTCTCTTTTTTTTCATCGATGAGGTCAATATGGTGATTCGTTGTCAAAAAGTCATCTTTGTATGATTGTATATTTTCAATATGTGTAAAATCAAAATTTGAGTAAGAACTAAAAATATAGCCACTGTTTTCAATGATATTACAAGATTTCGTATCATTGAATATTTCATTTATACTTTTTATTGCATACTCTCTTATATTTTCTGCCCACTTTGAAATGGTTGTATTGCCATTGATGCTGTCTACGACCAATTCATTTCTGATATTTTGATATAAGCCAATCAAATTATCTGTGTGAAATTTAGAGTTTAATTCAATGGAAATTTTAAAGACAATAAAAAATATTTTATAGTCTTTATCATAAAAAACGGCATGCGTCGTCTCTTCTTGATTGAGATGTAAAAAATCTAAACCATTAAGAAATTTGAACTCATAGTTTTGAGTGTTGTTAAAGTCATTTAAAAGGTATAAATCATGTCTTTCGATAAATTTTAAATAATCTACAATACCACAACAATGGCTGTTTTTATAGTTGTTATCGACTTTTTCCCAATTCTTATTTGGAATAAAATTATTCGACTGAAGATAAAAAAATGTTTGTTCATTAAATAATATTGGTTGGAAACAGAAAAAATTTATAATCATAAATAGTCACCTATGTTTGTAATATATTCATCGGGTAAAGGCTCTTTTCTATAATCAAGCGTCAATTCTTCATTGAGTTTGATGCTCTTTTTAGTGATGATTCTTAAGGGATTATAGTGAATCTCTAAATTGGGTTCTCTGCTATGATTGATAAAACTGTATTTTGTTCTATACGGACGAACGAGTAAAATATTTTTTGTAATTGCATTCCACTCTAAGGTAAAATCATACTCTTTATGCAAGTCCCATTGAATGAATTGCCCATCAAGTTCGCCTAGAGTAATATTTTCATCAATATCTGCATTGGCAAATAAGCCATTGCCATGAATTGAACTTTTTGAAATATATGAAAACTTCAAATTATCAATAACATCTTCTAAATCATAATTCATTTTTAAGTGTAGCTCCGATAAATATAAATTTAGAGTATTTTACATAACTTTTACTATAATATAACTTCCTTGGGAGATAATAATGAACAAACACTATGACAACATTGCCGATGATTTTGATAAAAATTGGAGTTTTACACCTGAATATATGCATTGGATGGTAACAAAAATAATAGAATTATTGGATTTTAAAAACAGCGATATTTTTGTAGACATAGGTGCAGGAACAGGACTTTATACTAAAAAAATTGAGAGTGAAGTTGCTTTTAATGAGCCCATTTATTTTGTTGAACCCTCTTTGGATATGACAAATATTGCCAACGAATATAATAAATTTACCCTATACAATGAAACCAGTGAAGATTTTTTAAACCGAAATAAAAAATTTGACAAAATACTCTTTAAAGAGGTCATTCATCATATCTTTAATCGAGAGGCAATGTGGGAAAAACTTTTTTTACAACTCAATCACAATGGAAAGTTTTTACTTATAACGCGTCCACAAAATACAAAAATACCGCTATTTAAAAAAGCAAAAGAGAAGTTTAAAGCCAATCAACCCGATTATAAATTGTTTGAAAAAGAAGCTAAAAAAGTGGGCTTTAAAATAGATACAACCATTGAGAGTTTTAATTTTAGCGTTGATAAACAAAAATGGTACACCATGTTAAGAGAGAGATTTATGTCTGATTTAGCAGAATTTACACGTGAAGATATTGAAAAAGGCATTGAAGAGTTAGAAAATCAACTCTCAAACAATAATATAGTAATAGAGGATGAAATCATATTTATCGTTGGGCATAAAGTTTAAATTGAGTCATGGCGTGTAGAGTGATTTGTATTTGACTAAAAGTTAGAAATTAATACTTCTTTTTTGTTATAATGTAAAAAACTAAAAAAAGAGAAATGATGTCATTTTTAAAAACTCACTGGAATAAAGTTCTGATTTTATTGTTATCCATTTTAATCCTCTTTTTTGCTTTTAGTTATACCCTTGATACCAAAGGCAAAGCGCTTATTGATAAAAGTTTTACTCAATCGGTGATTGTTTTTGGAAGTGCCAAAGCTTTAAATGCGGTGATTTCTCTTGCCCAAGGCACCGAATTGGATTTACCGTTTTTAACCGTAGCCATTGGAGAAGTTTTAGATCCTGTGAATGACTTAGTGGAACAGTTCTCTTTTGTGATGTTAGCGAGCATGGTTTCTTTGGGTATTCAAAAAATCATGATGAATTTTGTCACGGGCGATGTCTATAATTACATTTTGTTTAGTTGTATTGTTGTATTAAACTTGTGGATATTCTACCGATTTTCGCGTGATGAACGCTTCAGAACGCTTTTCTTTAAAATTACTGTCATACTGGTATTTCTTCGTTTTGCTGTGCCCTTGATTGGATTGGTCAATGATTTTGCGTACAACAGTTTTGTCAAACAAGATTATAATATTGAACAACTCAATGAGAATATTGTGGAAGTAAAAAATCAAGTCAATGAAGTGACGGTGAATACGATTGAACAAAAAGAAGAGGGCTCTTTTTTTAATAAAGTGGCCGAAAAATTTGATTCAAACTATTATGCAAAAAAAGTCGATGAGTACAAAAGTGCAGTGGACAATTCAAGCGAATATATTGTGGCACTTATTATCGCTTTTGTGTTTCAAACCATCCTTTTACCGCTGATTTTTCTTTTTGTTTTGTATCATTTGGTACGCGGAATTTTTAATTTAGGTAAGTAGAAACTCAAAGGGAAAAAATGACATTAAGAAGAGCACAAATTGGTGATATTGACAAAGTTTTAGCACTGCATTTTAAGTATCAAATTGACAGTATAAAAGAAGAAGATAAAAAAGATGGTTTTATAACAACGCCTTTTACAAAAGCGCAATTAACACAACTCATCAATGAAGAGCAAGGTCTGTTTATTGCGTTAAAAGATGGTGAGATTATTGCCTATGTTATGGCAGCTTCTTGGCAGTTTTGGTCCGTATGGCCCATGTTTGCACACATGATAAAAGAGTTATCCCAATTAAGCTATTTAGGTCAAAAACTCAGCGTGGATAACTCTTACCAATACGGTCCTGTATGTGTGGATAAAAGTGTTCGAGGAAGTGGGGTTTTAGAAAGCATATTTGATTTTGCACGAGAAAAAATGGCCAAACGATACCCTATTTTAGTCACCTTTATTAATAAAATCAACCCACGCTCTTTTGAAGCCCATACCAAAAAACTTGGGCTTGAAGTCATTCAAGAGTTTGAGTATAATAACAACTATTATTATGAATTGGTTTATGATACAAGTAAACGTGTAATAAGTTAAAAGGAAGAGCATGAAAAAGGTATTCATTGGATTTTTATGTACAGCGGGATTACTATTGGCACAAGGGTTTACTCTAAAAAGCAGTGACATCAGTGGGCAACTTTCAAACAAACAGGTATTTAATGGTTCTGGTTGTACGGGTGAGAATATTTCACCCAAACTCTCTTGGGAAAATGCACCTACTGGTACACAATCTTTTGCTGTGATGGTGTATGACCCTGATGCACCTACTGGTTCTGGCTGGTGGCATTGGGTGGTTTTTGATATTCCAAAAGATAAAACATCTTTACAAGAGGGCTTTGGCAATTCGTTTTCTAAAATGGCCATTCAAAGCATGACCGATTTTGGGAAAACGGGTTTTGGTGGCGCTTGTCCTCCTGTAGGAGATAAACCCCATCGATACATTTTTACGGTGTTCGCATTGGACATACCGTCACTTGGTTTGGATGAAAATGCAAAAGCTGCTTTAGTGGGCTTTTATCTGAATGCGCATACTTTGGCAAAAGCTTCATTGATGGCATATTACGGAAGAGAGTAATTGGTTTTGAAGAATTATTTAGAGTACAGTGAGATCATTGATTACCTACACCCAGATATTCAAACACTCGCGCGTGAACTGGCATTAAATTGTAATTCCGATGTAGAAATAGCAAAAAATTGTTTTGAATATGTTCGTGATGAAATACGTCACAGTGGAGATTATAAAGAGAACATCACAACGTGTATTGCCAGCGATGTGTTAAAACATAAAACCGGTTGGTGTTATGCCAAATCGCATCTTCTTGCTGCTTTATTACGTGCCAACAATATTCCAACGGCTTTTTGTTATCAACGACTGAGTTGTTCAGAATACCAAGAGGACATTTACTGTTTACATGGCTTAAATGCCATCTATTTTAAACAATATGGTTGGTACAGAGTCGATGCCAGAGGAAATAAAAAAGGGGTAAATGCTCAATTTATACCACCAAAAGAGCAGTTGGCATTTGAGTTAAAAGAGCATGAAACCGATTTGCAAAAACTCTATTGCAAACCTTTAAAGAGTGTGATAAAAGCACTTCAAGAGCATACAACTTATGACGAAATGGTCAATCATCTTCCTGATATACAACAATATATTCGTAAAGCACGAAAAGATGATGCTGCACATTTGAGTCGTTTGGTTCACCAACTGAACCACTTCATTTTTAATGAACACGCTCCTCAATGGTTTTTGGATACCATTACAAAAGAAGCTTTTGAAGCGCGTATTTTAAGCTGTGAGTATCAACATTTTGTCTATATCATTGAGAATAAAATGGTTGGTTTTATTGCATTACACAATCAAACAAAACTCTATCATCTGTTTGTTGACGTTAAATTTCAAGGGCAAAAAATAGCTAAAAAATTGTGGGAATTTGTCAAAGATGAGTTGGTTATTGAAACCATGGAAGTGAACTCGTCTGTTTATGCCATAAAGGTGTATGAATCTTTTGGTTTTGTAAAAGAAGATGAGATTAAAAATCATATGGGAATGGACTATCTGCCTATGAAATACAGAGGAAATGGAATTTATGAGAAGAAGTGAATTTAATGTTGAAGACAAAGAGCAAATTGAAAAAATATTATTTGAGTGTGAATATGGAACATTGAGTTTGATTTCAGAAGGAAAACCTTATGGTGTGGCAGTCAATTTTGTGTGGCATAAAAATAAAATATTTATTCATGGTGCCAAAGAGGGTCGAAAGGTTCAAGCCATTGCCCATAATTCAAAGGCCTCTTTTTTGGTTGTAAAAGCCTACTCTTTAATTCCTTCATATTTTAGTCATGCTTTAGTAGCATGTCCTGCTACACAGTTTTTTGCATCGGTTCATTTTGAAGGCACCATAAAACAGATGCATACTCCTGAAGCAAAAGTGATTGTACTCAATAAACTTATGGAAAAACTTCAAAGTGAAGGGGGCTATGAAACCATTGATGCAAATAGTCCTATGTATACTAAAATGGTAGAAAATACCGCTGTTTTTGAATTGACCCCTTCTGTTATAAGTTGCAAAATCAAAGCGGGGCAAAACCTATCTCGTGAAAAAAGAGAAGAGATTGCCCAACAACTCATGCAAAGAGAGAGTAACAACGACAAAGAAACCGCTGCTTTAATGCAAATACAAAGTTAAAATCTCAACTCAATTTTTTTTATTGGTTATTTAGTGACTTTATTGCTAGTTTTTACTAGTATAAAAGCTAAACTGTATTAAAATGTTACATAATTTAAAGCAGAGGTTGTTGGGTAAAGTATGGGAATTAAGAGAAATATGAGTGGTATTGAGGATTGTAAGTTTATTGATTTGGTTAATGTCTCAGAATTTGAACAACTTCTAGAGAGTTTTTATAAAGCAACTGGAATTCCAAATGGTCTTGTCGATATTGATGGACAGGTTATTATACAGGCAGGTTGGACAGAAGCTTGTGCAAAGTTTCATCGAGTGAATGAGGAAGCTAAATTAAGTTGTATACAAAGTGATATCTCTTTGATGAAGAATATGTGCGAAGGCGAAGTCAATTGTGCTTTGTGCAAAAATGGATTGGTTGATTATGCTACGCCTATTGTACTTGAAGGAAAACAATTGGCAACATTGTTTTTAGGACAAGTTTTAAACAAAGAACCCAATATGGAGTTTTTTTCTAAACAGGCAAAAAAATATCATTATGATGAAACCAGCTACTTACAAGCCATAAGTAGAGTGCCCGTTGTTGAAAAAAAACAGATGGAGTCTTTAATGGATTGTGTGGTTAAAATGGCACATATGTTAGCTATGAATGGTTTGTCTAAATTTCGTGAAGCGAGTTTAAAACACGATCTTAATGAAAATAAAGAACAAAAAATCCATTTAAAAGATATTTTAGACTCCTCTCCCGTAGGAATAGGTTGGTCAAGCAGTGAAGGGAAAATAGAGTATTTAAATCATCAATTCACACAACTTTTTGGTTATACCATTGAAGATATTCCTACATTGGATGTCTGGTTTCAAAAAGCATATCCCAATAAAGAGTATAGGGAAACGGTGATTGAAACGTGGCATAAAAAGATCATAGAGACCACTAAGAAAAAAACATTTTCTCCTGAGTTAGAAGTGAGTGTTACGTGTAAAGATGGCAGTTCGCGTCAAGTATTCATACGTGTTTCATGGCTCAATGGTTTGCGCCTTGCCAGTTACAATGACATAACAGCACATTGGGAGAGTGAGTTACGAAATCGTGCTCATGATGCAATGCTTGAACTGGTTGCCAAAAATGCACCTTTGAATGAGATATTAAACAGTATTGTCAAAACCATTGAATCAGAAGAGACACATTCCCAAGGCAGTATTTTGTTGTTAGATAAAGAGGGCAAACGTTTATTAACAGGTGCAGCACCCAGCTTGCCAAAATTTTATAACGATGCCATAAATGGTCTTGAGATAGGCATAGGTGTGGGTTCTTGTGGTACGGCAGCTTTCACTAAAAAACGTGTTATAGTAAAAGATATTATGACACATGAATATTGGAAACCCTATAAAAAATTAGCAAAAAAAGCGGGATTGGCCTCTTGTTGGTCCGAACCTATTATCTCTTCATCGGGGAAAGTACTTGGGACTTTTGCCATTTATCATGGAATACCGACACTTCCTAATGCAAATGATATTGAACGAATTCATTTTGCAGCAAATTTAGCGGCCATTGCTATAGATAATAGAAATACACACTTGGAGTTGGAAGAACGTGCATATACCGATTTTTTAACCAATTTACCTAACAGACGATATTTTATAGAACATGCTGAGCTAGAGTGGTCTCGTCATAAACGACATGGAGGAAAACTCTCTTTGATTATGTTTGATATTGATCATTTTAAAAAATTTAATGACACTTATGGGCACAGTATTGGGGATTTGGTGCTTCAAAAAATTGCAGAAATCAGTAAAAGTATTTTACGAGATATTGATTTAATTGGACGTATTGGTGGAGAAGAGTTTGCTATTTTGTTACCTCAAACCGATATTGAAGAGGCGGTAAAAATTGCGGAGCGTTTACGTATTGCTATTTCAAAAGGGGTCATAGTTTTAGAAAACAGAGAGTTCATATCTAATTTTAAGGCCTCTTTTGGAGTTGTATCCAACTATAATGATATGCAAAGTATTGATGAATTATTGATCAATGCGGATGATGCCCTTTACGATGCAAAAGAGGCTGGACGAAACAGAGTGTGTGTGTTTAAAGGAAAAAAATAAGCAGATGTTAAAAAGAAGTTCTTTTGAAAAAGATTGTAACAGTGAATATGCTGAACTTTTTTTGCAAGTGCGTGATTATATAAAAATATCTATTGGCAACGATGCCAAAGAGAGGCACAGCGAAAATATTACGACACTTTATTCAAAAGAGGGTGGATTTTGTTATATTCGTATCAAAGAGAATTATATTCATTTGGGTTGGTTTCGAGGTCGGCACATCAATGACAAATATGGCTTACTTTTTGGGAAAGGTAAAACCTTAAGAGCCCAAAAAGTTTATGAACTTGACAAAACAACCAGAGATAGTATAAGGTATTATGTTCAAGAAACCTTGATGTTTCTTTTTGAACATAATGAGTTAATGAAACTCAAAAAAAACGGTTATAGATAGGGATATTAAATGAGTGTTTATATCATTGGGCAAATTGCTGTAATATGAAAATTTCCTTACCCCATTTTCTCTTTGAAAACAAAGAGTTGTATCAAATTATCAACGATGAAAGTATCATTGTTGCAAAATCTACACGATACAAACAAGATATGGTCTCTTTGAGAAACAGCATGCATCTGGCCATTTTATTGATCAACGGTGGCAAAGTTTTGCACTTAGAAAACGGTGATATTTCTATAGATAACTCTGATCTATTGTTTTTGTCTCAAGGCAACTATTTTATGAGTGAAATCCTTGGTGATAAAAACAGTTTTGAATCCATTTTGCTCTTTTTTGATGATGAGTATATTTTTAATTTCATTCAAAAGTATCAAATTGTTTTAGAGAGTAAAGAGCAAAAAGAGATTTTACTTTTAAAAAGAGATACGTTTATGGTGGATTGCATTAAAACAATCAATTGTTACTTTCAATCTCAGGTCAATAATACTTTGGCGTTAGCCAAATTAAAAGTGGATGAGCTTTTTTTATATGCTTTGTCAAAAGATAGAGAAAAATTCAGCGCATTTTTAAACAAAATTGTACAGACAAAATCTTCACGTATAAAGTATATTTTAGAAGAGAATCTTGACATTTTGACCAGTGTTGACGATATGTGTAAACTCACGCGTTTGAACTCAAAAGCCTTACGAAAAGAGATGATGAGAATCTATAATCAAAATCCCAAAGAGTGGTTAGATGAAAAAAGACTCTGCCTTGCTACAACGCTTCTTAAAAACACTCAAAAAAGTGTCTCTCAAATAGCCACTTCCTGCGGATATTCCAGTGTTTCTTGGTTTATTATCCAATTTAAGAAATATTATAAAACTACTCCTTTACTGTTTAGGGAACAAAACTTATAAAATAAACCCTTTTTCTTATACCTTTACGTTTTAGATTGATTTATACTTTGTCCAAATAAAACAAAGGATTCATAATGAAATCAGAACGATACAACAAAGGTTGGGAAAAATTAAAAGAGGTTGATGGCAATGCAGGGGAAAAGGTCATTGATGCTTTAAAAGATATTGCGCCAGAGTTTGCAGATTTGCTTATAGAGTTTCCTTTTGGGGATATTTATACCAGAGATAAATTAGATTTAAAATCAAGAGAAATCGCAACCATTGCTGCACTTACAGTCATGGGAAATGCAGCACCACAACTTAAAGTGCATATTCATGCAGGACTCAATGTTGGGTGCAGTAAAGAAGAGATTATAGAAGTGATTATGCAAATGGCAGTTTATGGAGGTTTTCCTTGTGCTTTAAATGGTCTGTTTGCTGCGAAAGAGGTCTTTTCTAATGGAAATTGATACTAAAAAAAGTGCCTTGGTGCTTATAGAGTATCAAAATGAGTGGTTAGGACAAAATGCAAAATTAGAACATTTGATGAAAGATAAAAAACAATTTGAAGAGTCTAAAGTAAACTCCAAAAAAGTTTTAGAACATGCGCGTAAAATGGGTATGAATATTGTACATATCCCTTTTATTGTAAGCAGTGATTATAAAGAGTTTGGAAAAGAAAAAGCAACATTAGGTCTCAGAGCCGTTATTCAAAAGGTGAAAACTTGGCAAGGAAATAGCCAAGAGTATTCTAAGGATTTTTTGCCAAAAGAGAGTGAGTTTGTTATCTCAGGAAGAGTTGGTGTAAGTGGTTTTGCAGGTTCAAATCTCAATACAATTTTAAGAAATAATGGCATTGAAAATATCTTTTTAATGGGATACGCTACAAATGTTTGTGTGGAATCAACACTGAGAGATGCTCACGATAAAGGCTATAACACGTATGTGTTAAGTGATGCCACAAGTGCCTTTACCAAAGAGGAAAAAGAGTTCTTTGAAATTAATATTGTGCACCATTTTGGAGCCATTTTACACACAAAAGAGTTTTTAAATTTACAACACAAAAAACTTGCACATGAAATAGTACTTGAGTATTATAACTCTATAGGAACAGGTAATATAGAAAAAGCATTGAGTTTAGTTGATGAAAAGATAGAATATATTGCAGTAAAAGACAGCAGCAATACTGCCCCAGAACTTTATGGTACTTATTTGGGGAAAGAGGAGTTAAAAAAGTTTTTTAAACACCTAAATGATTTTTATATCACCAAAGAGTTTCGCGTGGACAACTCTGCTTCAAATGAAGATGAAGCGTTTATCAAAGGGTATTTAAAGTATGAAATAAAAAGAAATGGTGCTGAGTTTGATACTTCTTGGATGGCATTTATAAAAATAAAAGAGGGAAAGATTCTGAAATACCAATTTTTTAAAGATACCGCCCATTTAGAAGAGATGTACGCTAAAAAAGGATAAAGCAAAAAGCAACTATTGGTTTTTAGAATAATATTTTCAGGGATAATAATATATAGTATCCAATGAAATTATCTAAAATAACCATTAAAAGGGGTGTTATGCGTACACTCATAACTTGGATTATGGCAACGGTATTTGTGTGGGCACAAGAGCCGAATTTTGGCACACTTAATGGCAGTGCGGTGATACTGGATGTAAGCAGTGCAAAAAGAGTGGTATATGGGGAACACAGCAATGAACGACTCAATCCCTGTTCTACATTTAAAATTTTAAACAGCATGATAGCGCTTGAAACGGGCGTAATAAAAGATGAACATGCCATTATTCCATGGGATAACGTCGAACGCGAGTATGCTGTTTGGAATAAAGATCACACCATGCGTTCAGCCATTGCAGTATCAGCAGTGTGGTTTTATCAAGAACTTGCCCGACGTATTGGCGCAAAAAGAATGCAAGAATATGTGCGTAAAGTAGGGTATGGTAACGGGGATACCTCACACTTTTTGACAAATTTTTGGTTGGGCAAAGGCAGTTTAAAAATATCGCTCAATGAGCAAGTGGATTTTTTAAAAAGAGTGGTGGAAGAGGATTTGCCTTTTTCAGAAAAAACAATCCATACGTTAAAAGATATTATCACATTAGAAAAAAAACAAGGGTATGTGTTTGCTGGGAAAACGGGAAGTTGTAATAAAGTAGGTTGGTTTGTGGGATTTATAAAACAAAACAGTGAGACCAAAATATTTGCTTTTAATATTAAAAATAAAGATGCAACAGGAGCCAAAGCCAAACAAATTGCAATGGAGTATTTTGGAATTAAAGATTAACTCATACGTTTAGTTGCATTTAAAATACAATATTAAAGCAAATGAGGTTAAAATCTCAATTAAGAAACTTATAAAAGAGAAACAATGAAATATAAAATTTTTGTAGATGGTCAGTTTGGAACAACGGGACTAAAAATCAATGAAATGTTAAAACACAGAGATGAACTTGAACTTTTAAGCATCAAAGAAGAAGATAAAAAAGATATTGAAATTAAAAAAAAGTTTTTAAATGAAGCCGATTTGGTTTTTTTATGTCTTCCCGATGAGGCTTCAAAAGAGTCTGTAAAACTTATTACGAACCGTAATACCAAAGTAATCGATGCAAGTACTGCTCATCGTACAAACCCAGATTGGACATATGGAATTGCTGAACTCAATGCAACTCAACGAGAAAAAATAAAAAACTCAAAACGGGTCTGTGTACCAGGGTGTCATGCCAGTGGTTTTATCATGGCGATGAATCCTTTGATTCAAAATGGCATTGTTGCAAAAAGTCAAAAAATTGTTTGTCACTCGATTACTGGATACAGTGGTGGGGGAAGAGCATTAATTGATACATATAAAGCATCAGAAAATCAAGGAAAATTTGAGAGTCAACGACCGTATGCCTTAGGATTGAGTCACAAACATTTGCCTGAAATGAAATATGTTTTAGGTTTAGATTCCGCGCCATTTTTTACACCAAGCGTAGGGAATTTTGAGCAAGGAATGTTGGTAATGTCATATCTTATAAAAGATGAATTGCAAAAAAAAGTCTCTAAAGCAGAACTCATAGAACTTTATAAAACATACTACAGTGGTGAGCCATTTGTTAAAATCATTGAAGATGACAGTGCCTATCTTGATGATGGTTTTTTGGATGCCATGAAGTGCAACAACACCAACCGAATCGAAATATCAGTGTATGATTCGCAAGATTATTTGCTGGTCATCTCACGACTGGACAACCTTGGAAAAGGGGCTTCAGGTGCGGCTGTTCAAAATATGAATATCATGTTAGGGCTTGATGAAAAGTTGGGGTTAAAGCTATAAATTTATAAAAACCCCATAATTTTCTTTTTTTTGGGTTTATTGAATGCAACATACTCAGCTACTTCATCATATTCTCCTGATTCATTTGCATATTCTAATACATTATTGACAAGTTCAAACCATTCAGTTATAGAGGGTTTGATTGTTGCAATGGAGGCTAAAATATCTTCTGTGAGAACGTCTCTTTCGTTATTTGTTTCAATAATTTCATCCAAAACCGTTTCTATAGCCGAATCTACAATCCCTTTTATATCTGCACCAGAATAAAAATTCGTTTCACTTGCCAGTTTTTTATAATCGATTTGATACGTTGGAATATCTTTTAATAAAATTTTGAACAAGGTTTCTCTTCCATTATCATCTGGTGGTGGAACAAAAAAAAGTGTATCAAATCGTCCTGTACGTTTAAAGGCACTGTCTACATCCCAAGGAGCATTTGTTGCTCCAATGATTAAAATACCCTCATTATCGGAATCAAAACCATCCAATTGGGCTAAAAACGTATTAATTACGCTTGAACTGCTTGAGTGTTTTAATAGTTCACGTTTTCTTCCTAACGCATCTATTTCGTCAATAAATATCACAGAAGGTTTATGTTCTCTTGCTTCTTTAAACAAAGTGGTGATATTTTTTTCACTGTTACCTAACCACATATCAAGTATTTGGTCAATATTGACATGAAAAAATGAGGCTTTACATTCACCCGCAATTGCTTTTGCAAAATGGGTTTTACCACAGCCAGGAGCTCCATACATTAAAATGCCCCCACCAATTTTTTTATTGTATTTTTTAAAAAGTTCTGGTTTTTGAAATGGCATAATAATTTTCATATTGGCTTTTTTTTTCAATGTATCAAGCCCTGCTACATCTTCAAATGTTATGTTTAACTCTTTTTCAAATAAAAAAGTTTGTTTTAACGTATCTTGTAATACCTCTTCTTTATTGCTGTTCGCTAATATTTCACTCATATGATTCTCCTCACGGTTTCTGTATAGATAATTCCCATCAATAAAGCTAAAATCCAATGTGAAAATGGGGGACAGATATTTATTGTTGGAAGTATTAAAATGAATATGATTTTCAATAAATATAATAACACAAATGCTTTAACCAGTGAAGAAAAACTGAATTGTTTTTTTACAACTAAAACAAACAATGGAATAATAAAAATCATTGAAGCAGAGATGGCTAATTCATTTAAAAAAGCCACTACGGAAAGAATTAATAAAATAATTTTTACAACATTTGCTTTTAATAATTCAGGTAAATCTTTGATGGTCAAATATTTTATGGTGCTTTTTGTTTCTTGCGTTGCTTCAATCACTGAGACAATGGCTGTTTTAAAAAAAGTTGCAATATTTCTTAAAAAATAAGCAACAACTAAGCTTATAACCAAAGATATGATGATCAAACTTATACTTATTTTTTTTTCATCTATTAAAAATGGAAATATTGCAAAAGCGGTTAAAAAATAGGCTTCTAAAGAGTAATAGGACAAATGAATTATAGATATGATAATAAAAATGGCTATGGATTTTATCACAACACTGGGTACATCGGCTTGAAATGTTAAAAAAATCTCAACTGTTATTGCAACAATTGAGAGTACAAATATAATTAAATCTCTTTTATTTGTTTTAAGGGCAGATTGATAGGTTTTGCTGAAAGGGTTTATTTTAAGCGCTTTTAAAAACCCCATTTTCTGTTTTACAAATGAGGTAGTATTTGTGCTGCTCATTAAATAAATTGCATCACTGTTGTTGGGATCAATTGCAAGAATATTATCTAAAACTTCTTTGTATTTTTTATTGCCAAGATTGTGCAGTATTTGTGCATGTAAAGACATATAATCAACATTGTTACTCTCTTGTTCCAACGCTTTTAAAATCATTTTTTCTGCATCAATGAATTCATATCTGTTATTAAGTATCACTGCTTTTAGGTAAAATAAATAATCATCCGTAGGTTCTAAATTAAGAGCAATATTAATCTCTTTTAAGGCTTTTGAATAATTCATTCTTCCCAAATAGACTCGAGCCAATAAAGCATGATAATAGCTCTTATTAGGAAATTTCTGAAGAGCTTCATGTATAAATATTTCTGCTTTATCAAAGAGTTTGAGTTCTAAATACGATTCAACAAGGATAGTATACAAATATTCAACATGTTCATGTTCGGCATAAAGATGTTTCATACATAACTCTATAACTTGTTTATATCTTTCAAGTTCATATAAATAGTGAATCTTTTTTATAAAAGTCTCTTCTTGAATCATTGTTTTTGAATTCCTTTAGATTTTTAATTTTGAGACAGTGCTTAAAATAGGATCAAGACAAATAATATTTTAATATTGTATGGCTGCCCCTAATAGAATTTGAGTCACAATAAAGTGAGCATAATATAATTATTTGTCTTAAGTAAGATTAAAATAACCATGAAATGATTTAAGTATTACTTCTACTTAGCGTTGAATTCTCTTTTAAAGATGTATCGGAAAATTTTGCGTTACGATTTTGAAAGGTTAAGATGGCTTTATTAACAATGACACCTTTGTCGATATTAATGGCTTGTCGAATGGTTTCATTTTTTTGCCACGCCTCTTTGCCTGCTAATACTGTGGACAGATATACAATTAATGCAGCGGAAATAGAACGTGTTGCACTCTCCCAAAGAAAACTGGGGGTGTGATCAACGGCATAATAATCGACACGGTTGTATTTAAACATGGGTTTTTCAAAAGTAGTGGGTTTTGCAAAAAAGAAGCCCATCCCTTCATCACAACTCACATCAATAATTAAACTGTCTGCTTTCAAACTTGAACGCTCCTCTTCAATGATAAAATCAGTCGGATTTGCCGTATCTTGTAGCACGCCATTGACAATAATATCTGATTGAGCGATAAGTTCTGAGAGTGGACTAATAGAGCCATCATGTTCTATTACAATCATCCGTGGCTGATTACTATTGCCTTCTTGAATTCTGACATAATGACAATCCAGAACCTCTTCTCTGACTTCATGGTCAGGGCGTTGTACACAAATGGTAATATCTCTAAAACCGTGTGCTTTTAGGGCATAAACCGCACCACGACTCACGGCTCCAAAACCAAAAATAATGGTTTTACGTTGGTTTCCATAGTGTCCATCAATCCCTTTAAGTTGTAAAGCATGTATGACTGCACAATAACCTGCCATCTCATTGTTTTTATAAAAAGTGTGTCGACCTGCTTGACCTTCGGGTGACCAAATAAACATATCTTCAAAGGCAATAAGGGTCTGTTTTCGTTTGATGGCAGCTTGGGTTATCTCTTTTTGTTGTACGCAATGCACATAACCCCAAAGTGTTCCACCCTCACGAAGTTCTTCTAAGTCAGATAAGATGGGTTTATTGATAATGACTGTACCAATATTGGCCAAAAGATTGTGTCTAGTATCAATGCCGCCTGTTATTGCTGCAAGCTCTTTATCGGACACACCAAAAGGTTCACCATAACCCTCTTCAAAGATGAGTTGTTTTCGTAAAGCCTCGGGTATTCGTAACAGATGGCTTGGGTGAATGGGACGCCTTCTTTCATCGGTTTTTTTTGACGTTCCAATAACGCCTATTTTTAATTTATACATGGTGTAATCTCCTTATGATTAAGTACATTATCTGCTCTTTCTTTTGTTCCAAAAACTGCGCTCACCTGAATAGTTTGTGCCTTCGTACACACTTTTTAAATCCGATACTGTGTATACGGCATTTTGGTCAAGAATATTAATTAACTCTATGAGTTTTGGAATATTACGTCTTCTTTCAACAATAAATAGAACTTCGACGGGTTTCTCTTCTCCCATATCTCCATCAACAGAGACAACTTTAAAGCCTTCTTCTCGAATTTTGTCGGCTAAAATATCACGATTAAATGAGATACATCGTATGAGTTCTTTGCCAATAGCAAAACGATTCTCAATCCACATTCCCACATAAATACCTGTAGCAAAACCCGCTGAATAGGCAAAGGCTAAATGCCATTGATCAAGGTTTTTAAACACTTGTCCAGCAGCTACTAACCAAATAATGATTTCAACAAAACCAATTAATGAAGCCATAACTTTGTATCCGCGGAATATAACAATGGTACGGAATGTTCCTAACGATACGTCGGCAACTCGGGCTAAAAAAATAAACAGCGCTAAGATGTAGGGGTATTCAACTATAAATTCAGCCATTTTTATCACTTATTTTATTTATCATATGATTTCCTTTTATACAGTTTTATGCATTTAGTTTTATGGAGGAAAGGTCAGTTTCCCAGATAGGTTGAATGAGTTACATTTTTTCTGTTTTAAATATTGAAGTGTTTTAAAATTAAAATTTTAAGGACAGAAATTCAAGGGATAGGATACTTGATTATAGGAGTAAGGGTCTTTTTCTCTAAGATTCGACTTTTTCTTTTTATAATCAATTCCAGATAGTGATTCCATTCTATCATAAAAATCCTCATATACCTAGGGCTTGGTGGTTTTGCAATTTTGTATGTGGATTGTTATGTATAAATAGATATAATTTTTTATGGAAAATATCGAAGAATTTTATAAAAGAACAACACTGCCTTTACCAAAAGATTTGAATAATGGGATTGGACATTTTAATGTATTCAGAAGAACAGGGTGCATTACTGTACCTTACAGCAGAAAAAACTATTTCAAAATTACCCTTTTAAAAGGGCCAAACAGAGTTCACTATGCGGATAAAACGCTTGAGAGCCAAAAATATGCTTTGTTGTTTTCGGATCCCTTGGTGCCTTACAGTTGGGACTCCATGGATGGAAAAAAAGATGGTTATTTTTGTATTTTTACCGAAGAGTTTTTTCATAATTTTGGCACAATCAGAAATTATCCTTTGTTTAAAATAGAAGGGAATAAACTTTTTTTATTGGATGAAAGTGCATTAAAAGAAGTGGAAAGAATATTTGAAAAGATGTTTGAAGAAAAAGAAACAGAATATGATTTCAAAGATGATATATTAAGAAACTTAACCATAGAGCTTATTCATTTGGCTATGAAAATGGAACCTGCTAAAAGCGTGCAAAATACCCCAACCGATAAAAAAACTAAAATAACCTCTCTCTTTACTGAGTTATTAAATCGACAATTTCCTATAAACTTGCCGCATGAAAGATTGGATTTAAAAGCACCCAGAGATTATGCCAAATCGCTTAATGTTCATACCAATCATCTCAACAGAACGTTAAAAGAGGTTACGGAAAAAACCACGAGAGAACTCATTGCATCAAGAGTTTTAGAAGAGGCAAAAATCTTACTTAAGCATACTAGCTGGAATGTCAATGAGATTGCTTACTCTTTAGGGTACGAAGATTCTGCTCACTTTATAAACTTTTTTAAAAAAAGGGTCAATCAAACTCCTTACTCTTATCGAACTTTACAAAATGTTTGATTTGAGCAATTTTTAGCTTGAAATTGGCATCAAAAATCTTTTTTTTGTTTGATATGATTGTATATACAAAATGAAATAAGGAATATACAATGATTACAAAAAAACAAATTTTTGTTATGTCCGCAACCGCAGGAATTAGTGTTGCAAATATCTATTATAATCAACCCATTTTAAATGATATAGCAAAAGATTTAAATGTGAGTCATCTGGCAGTAGGAAATTTGCCTACATTTTCTCAAGTAGGATATGGATTGGGACTATTTTTTGTAAGCCCTCTTGGCGATAAAATGAATCGGAAAAAATTAATGATAATTTTGCATGTTTTATTGGGGTTGTCTTTACTTGGACTCGCTTTTATCAACAATATTTTTGTGTTGTATCTTTTAAGTTTGATGACAGGGTTATTTGCTGTTTCCGCACAAGTGGTCATCCCAATGGGTGCAGCCATGAGTGGAAAAGAGAAGGGCAGAGTGGTTGGAACCATATTCAGCGGATTATTAACTGGAATTTTATTGGCAAGAACACTCAGTGGATATATAACGGAGTGGTTTGATAATTGGCATGTAATATTTGGTTTTTCTGCACTTTTAGTATTTGCAACGATAATTTTTATTTCAAAAACATTACCCAATATGGAATCCCACTTTTCAAACAGTTATTTTTCACTTTTAAAATCATCCATTTATCAGTTAAAAAGATTTTCACTGCTTAGAAGAAATACCTTATTGATTGCCATTTCATTTGGAATTTTTTGTTCTTTTTGGACAACGTTGACTTTTAAATTAAGTCAAGCCCCTTTTAATTATGACAGTGACATTATTGGACTGTTTGGAGTACTAGCCGTGGCAGGTGCTTTGTTGGCACCTTATATTGGAAGATTATCAGATACTATAAATGCCAATGGAATTAAGCTAATTTCAGGATTGATGATAATAATTAGTATAATTTTGATTAAAGTTTTTGATACAAATTTATATGCTTTTATTGTAGCAACTCTACTTTTAGATATAGGATTTCAAGCAATTCAAATCAATAATTTATCACAAATTTATGGCTTAGATGAAAAAGCACACAGTAGAATAAACACAGCATACATGTCATCAATGTTTGTAGGTGGTTCTATGGGTACATTTATTGGAGTACTGTGTTGGGAAAAAGGGGGTTGGAATTTCGTAACATTGCAGTTATTAACTCTGGCAGTTTTTTCTTTAGGGATAGTACTCTATTCTCATGTGAATAAAAATGCAGTGGCTGAGGATAATGAATAAAGCGTAGCAGTTTAGAATGGAGTATTATAGATTATCCATTCTAAACTTTTGCAACCTTTTTTGTGTCTTTTGAGCGATTAAATAAAGCCCCTGATTTTCAAATGAGAGTAACAGTTGTGTTTCTAATGCAGTGGCTTTTTTTAGAAACGTTTGTTTCTCTTCCTCATTTGTACTTTTTGAAGCTTTTATAACTGACTCCTCAATCTCATCAATCAAAGTTTGTTCAATGGGTTTTCCAAAGGTACTTTTTACAGGTGGTGGAGGCACATAACCTGGTTTGTTTTTCTCTTTTTCCCACTGTTTTATCTTAGCTTCCATAATGGATTCAAACATTTTTACTCCTTATAAATATATAACTAACCAGTTGGTTAATAAATGAGATAAAAAAAATTAAACTATATTAATACATAGTTTAAAATCATCTCTTTTATCTTATTGGCACTCTCTTCACAAAAGTCTACTTTGAACTCTTCATTTTTTTCACTTAATGCTGCTTCTTTCATTGTATAATAATAGTTTAAACTCCCAATAGTAGTTGCATGAATTAAGAAAGGGTCAATATCTCTAAATAGTTTTTGTTTGATGCCTTCTTTTAAAATAAGTTGCAAAATATAAATTATCTTAAAAAAATGTTTTTTTGCTTCATCTGAAAGGTTTTTTCCATTAAAAGCCAGTTCTTGCATCATGATTTTGGCTAAGTCTCTTTTTGTTGTGATGATAAAAATAATTGCATCTAAAAATGCTTCAAGCTGTTTTTTTGGATTGGCACTACTGTCTTTTGTTTTTTCAATCTCTTCTAAAATCAACTTTGACATATCCAATAAAATTTTTTCAAAAATAAAATTCTTATCTTTGAAGTGATAATAAATAGTCGCTTTATTTACTTCCGCTTTTATTGCCAAATCATCCACTCTAAGACCATCAAAACCATTTTTTGCAAACAAAGATATGGCTGTATTTAAGATAAGTTCTTTTGTCTGTTCTGCATTTCTTTTTTTCATCTCTATTCCTAACTAACTATTTAGTTAGTAAAATTATTCCATACTTTTTATTAAATTAAAATTATGTAATCCTATTTATAGTAATATGTTCTGTTTTAAAATAGACGAAAAGGATAGAAATGTTTATAATAAACTTAACTTATATAAAATCACTGGATGAGGTAGATACTCATCTTGAAGCACATGTAAAATATTTAAAAGAACAATATAAAGAAGGAAATTTTATAGCATCAGGAAGAAAGATACCAAGAGATGGTGGAGTGATACTCTCAAAACTTGATTCAAAAGAGAAGTTACAAGAAGTGCTTGCAAAAGACCCTTTTAAACTTGCAAATGTTGCAAATTATGAAATAATAGAATTTGTACCAAGTATGACATCAGACGAGTATGAAAATTTGAAAGAAAACTCTTAATATGAATAGTATTACTGTTTTAGGTAGTGGTTGGTTAGGTTTTCCCTTAGCCCAATTATTATCAAAAGAGTTTTCCATAAAATTATCTACAACTTCGTCTTCTAAATTTGAAAACTTAAAAGATGAAAATATCATACCATTTATTGTTGATATAAATAATTTAAATGGGGATATTGATAAGTTTTTATCTTCAGATATTTTGATTATAAATATTCCCTCAAAAAATATTGATGGATTTAAAGAGTTGATAAAACATATATTAAATTCAAATATCAAAAAAATTGTTTTTATCAGTTCAATTTCAGTTTTAAAAGATGAAACAACTCCTTTACTTGAAATAGAAAATCTGTTTAAAAAGACAAATCTTGAAATAACAATTTTAAGGTTTGCTGGACTTATAGGATATGGAAGAAATCCTGCAAAGTTTTTCCCAAACGGCAAAGTTGTAAAAGATGCAGATACACCTGTAAATATGATACATAGGGATGATTGTATCAATATAATACAAAAAGTAGTCAAGCAAGATATTTTTAATGAAACTTTTAATTGCGTTGCTCCTTCCCATCCCACAAAAAAAGAGTTTTATACCTATTGTGCAAAAGTATCAGGTTTACCTGTTCCAACTTTTGATTCAAGCAAAAATGAAAGCAATAAAAAAACAGTAAAGAGTGATTTGCTTGTATCAAAACTAAACTATACATTCATTCATGAGGATTTGATGAAAATAGTATTTTAAGTATGATCATCGATAAAATGAGGAATGAAATGTCAAATTTTGTATCAAAGTTAATGATAAAAATGGTTTTAATACACTTCTGTAATTTGACATTATGGGCGTAATATCTTACAATGCCAAAAAAGTTTAAAAGGAAAGTAATGAGTCAATTACCAAATTGCCCAAAATGTGGAAGTGAGTATACATACGAAGATGGGAGTCTATTAATTTGTCCAGAGTGTGCACATGAATGGTCACAAGATGCAGCAGAAGCTGAAAGTGAAAGCTTCGTAGTCAAAGATGCGAACGGTACAATTTTAAGCGATGGTGATGATGTTACGGTAATAAAAGATTTAAAAGTCAAAGGAAGTTCATCGGGGATTAAAGTTGGTACTAAAATTAAAGGTATTCGACTTGTTGATGGAAACGATGGTCATAACATAGATTGTAAAGTCACTGGTGTTGGTGCCATTAAACTCAAACAAGAGTTTGTTAAAAAATCATAGGATTGAGTTTTAAATTAACCTATGTGGATGACAAATCTTTTTTATTGGATTAATGTTTCAAAATATTTTGCAAAGGAAATATTTTGAAACAAATCCTCAAAGCGCATTTTTTAGTTCTGATTGCCACGTTTTTAGTTGCTGGTTCATTTATCGTTTCACAAAAACTCTCAGGTATCATTGATCCTATCTCATTAACTCTTTTGCGTTTTGTTTTGGCATCATTTTTTTTAGCGCCAATCATATTTTTAAATAAAAAATATCGAGATAACATAGCAACAACTCTGCCCAGAGCCATGATAATTAGCCTATTTTACTCTTTATATTTTATTGGACTGTTCAAAGCCTTAGAGACAACCACGGCATTAAATACTGGAACGCTTTTTACACTGGTACCTCTTTTTACCGCCCTTGTTTGTCTGTTTATTTTTAAAGATAAAATGAGTATGAGACAGTTTGTTATTTATTTGATTGGAATGTTTGGAACGGGCATGGTTGTTTTTAAAGGGGATTTGAACCTCTTTTTAAATTTTTCATTAAATCAAGGGGATACTATCTTTTTATTTGCCATTATTGCCATGGTATTTTACTCTGTCTCCATGAAGTTTTTACATCGAAAAACGGATGAACTCTTGGTGTTGGTTTTTTGTACATTAGTAGGTGGTTGTATTTGGATGTTTTTATCGTTATTGAGTTTTGACATTCCCTTGCAATGGGGGAAAATTCAAGGTGATTTAATCTTTTATATGCTCTATTTAACCATTGGAGCAACACTGTTTACTGTCTATTTGTACCAACAAGCCGCCATTGGTATTGGACCTAAAAAACTCATGGCATATGTCTATTTAAATCCAGTAGCCATTGCCTTTTTGCTTTTTATTTTTGAACATCAAGCCATTGTTTTTAAAGTATCAGTGGGAATTGTTATTTCAACAATCACCACTTTTTTACTCTTAATTTGAGTTTTTAAAAACTCAAAAAAGCCGTGAAAGTGAAGACTTTCTAGGCTTTAGTGAATCTATTTTTTCCCAAAACTTGTGTAGATGTATTCTGCCATTTTATCGGGATTGACTTTCATCCCTTTATTTTCAATGACACCCAAATTGTACTCCATAATGTCATGTCCGCTTCCTGAAGATTGGTACCCACCACTTTCAAGTTCATAAATATCTACAGATAACTCTTCTTTTGTTTTTCCAATAAGTGAAGGCCCTTTTTTTGCAGGATTTCCTTCTGCATATTGTCCATGACATTTTTGACACATGGCGGTGTATATTTCCCCTTGAGTATACTCATCCGCATTTGCACAAACACTCAATCCGCAAGCAATAACTGCACCTGCTAATAATTTAATTGTTTTCATTGTTTCTCCTTTTATTTAAGTTTATTCTCTTCATTTTTTATTTTGACCGTTACAATAACAGCACCGCGTACTTGTCCACTTTTAAAACCAAAAGCTTTGTCAGAAGGGTATTTTTCTTCAAATAGAGTTTGAATTTTTGGGTCAAGGTTGCTTTTATTCCCATGACACACTTTACACGTTTTACTTGCCATCATTGCAGGAAAATAGACTTTGTAAGTGTTATAATCTGCAACTTGTACAATGCCATTTGGCATATACGCATCCGATTCTTCAAGAAGATCAAATGCTTTTAAAATATCTATTTCGTCTCTTTGTGGAGATGATTTTGGATTTCTGTTAAAAAGACTCACTCTTTTTATGGAAATATTCTCTCCGAGTTCTTCGTTTAACTCCTTTATTTTTGTATAAGATTCATCGGCACAAAATTTTGCCGCAGCAAGCGCACCCTCATGCCGAAATTTTGCTTTAACAATAGAACTTAAAGTAGTATGTAATTTATGTGCAGCGTGTTTTGCTTCTTGTAGTGCAACATCTTTTGGGACAATTGCCTTTTCATTGGCAAAAAGCATCAGACATAAACTGCATATGATTAAACTTTTTTTCATCTCTCCTCCTAGTAAATTTTTATTCGTCTAAATTAAACAGTTTCGTACCCATATAGTATAAAAATAGACAAAGCCCCAATCCCCCAAGAGATATCATAACTTCCGTAACTGAAGGGAAATATTCTATCCATGTTGGTACAAGCTGATATTCGCTTGTTTTTAACATTTGTAAAGGTTTGAGTTGGGTGTCATGTACCAAGTTGTATCTCATGAAAAAGATACCTACCATTCCAATAAGAGAGCCCCAAAACATTCCAACAATATTTTTCCCTGCACTTTTTAGAATGATAAACAAAGGTATGACCATCGCAAAAAATACTTCAGCCCAAAAGGTTGCGCTTGAAAAAATATGGCGCGTAACTTCTGCTCGATTTGGCATGCCACCATAAACATCGGTGAGCATTTTCCATGTAACAAAAAACATCAATATGGCAATCAAAAGCCCTTGTATTTTTGCTAAATTTGTAAGCAATAACGTTGCTTTTTCATCAAATTTAAGTCTGTATTTAAAGCCATACATGATAAATGAAAGAAAAATACCCGTAATAAAAGCCGTTAAGATAAAATACATCGGATAAAATACCCCATTTGATATGGTTCTGGCATTTAGAAATCCAAATACTCCACCTAAGTTAGAATGCGCTGCTAACCCTACAAGAAGACCCGTAAGCCCAAATATTTTTGCCATTTTCATGTCGTGTTTGAGTAAAAATACAAACTCTATGATCATAAAAGTCATGTACAATCCATACAGTGTTCCCATCCACCAAATTGCACTGGTAAATCCCGGTGTTAAAATGTTGTATATCACCATCGTTATTGGGTGTCCAATTTCAAAAGCAATAACAGCAAAACCAGAAACAATGGTTATAATTGAGCCAAAAATAGCACGTTTTGATATCATCATGTAATCTTTAAATCCAAATACATCGCCTAGTGAACCGACAATGCAAAGTCCTGTTGAACTCACCACAAAAAAGATATAGACCGCAATTAAAAGCCCCCAAGGGTGCTCTTTGGTCACATTATACGCATGATGTCCATGCAAAATGTAAGTGGTAATGCCTACAGCAAACAGAACTAAAAACAGTAAGGTCACGCCTGCAATAAGCAGATTAATTGGAGTTTTTTCAAACGATACAATATCACTCAGCGTGACTTTTTTTATTGGAATGGTTGTAATAAATTCTTTAATACGCATAATAATCCCTTAAATCAGATAAAACAGTTTTGGTTTTGTGCCGAGATTCGATTTTAAAGTAAAGTGTTCTCTGTTTTGAAGCACTTGACTGATTTCGCTGTTTGGATCATCTAAGTCACCAAAAATTCTCACTTTTGTCGGACAGGTATTTTGACATGCCGTTGTGGTTTCTCCCCTGGCAAGTCGGGTATCGGTACAGAAAGTACACTTATCAACTGTATTTGTTCTGTCGTCCACATATCTTGCATCGTAAGGACAGGCATTCATGCAATAACTGCATAAAATACATTTATCAGCATCTACTCTGACTTGTCCATCTTTATCATAATAGGTCGCATTGGTTGGGCAAACTTCTTGACACGGTGCTTCATCACAATGCTGACATTGGCTGGGGTAAAAAGTATTTGAAGCAATACTCAAATTGGGATACTCTCCTTCAATCTCTTTCATTCCTACCCATATTCTGTGATTATCAGCACCCAATAACACACCATTTTCTTCTTTACATGCCGTTTCACAGGCTTTACAATTTATACAGTTTTTATAGTCTAAAACCATTCCGTATCTTGCCATTGTTAAACCTTTCTTATTTCTACGTTGGTTTCATGCATGGCAGCTGCACCATAGACAGGCTCCATGAAATCTTCAATGATGGCATTATCATTTCCACCATTTTTATATGCCCAACTTAACTCTGAACTCTCTTGCCCAAACCCATGTATAAAAAAGAGATTATCAGGAGCAATTTTTTCTGTGGGATAAGCTCTTAAGGAAGTTTTTCCAATTTTTGAGCTCACTTCAATGATGTCCCCAAAAGCAATATTTTTTTCTGTTGCCACATGTTTGTTTATCCAAAGATAGTTTTGATACATTAAATCTTTGAGCATGGCATTATTGGCTGTACCTGTTTGTGTATATTGAGCATGTCTTCCCGTCATGAGTCTGAATTGATTTTTAGGGATGCTATACATATACTCATCTCTCCACATTGGCATAGGATCAATGCCTTTTTTGGTAAATGATTCTATATTGCACTCCACTTTTTTTGAAGGAGTCACAGGTTTCCCGCCATTAACACTGTAGCTTTTGGCAGCTTCAGGATAGTATTCAAACTCATTTTCAGATAACTGTTTGAAATATTCATCCATTTTGGGATAATAGACCCCCTGTGTTTTTAATTTTTCTGCTGCATCAGGATAGTCGCTTACTGAGTGTTCATTGATTTGCTCTTGAGAAAACATAAAAGGTTTGGCTAAATCAAACTCTTCATAGACCTCTTCTTCGCTTGAAGATGCAATTTCACTTTGAACCTCTTCATCATATTTTTTTGTAATTTCAAAAAGAGGTTTGGATATTTTATTGGTCAACGCTCGCATAATTTCAATAACAGGTTTACTCTCATACATAGGGTTGATTACTTTATTTCGTTGCGCAATAGCAGGTTCAACACCGCCAAATGTTTTTACAGGATCGGTTCTTTCAAGATAGGTACACTCAGGCAAGACAACATCTGCATACATAACTGTATCACTTGGCATAGTATCTATGCAGACAACCAACTCCATTTTTTTGAGCATTTGAGCTGTTTTTACTGTGTTGGGCATATTCATCATGGGATTGTGTTTATAACAAAACATCCCACGAACTTTATACGGTTGGGTTCCTTCTAAGAAGTTGTTTCTCCAACTTATCCAAGAACCTCCGCCACTGACAATGGCACAGCTGTCATAACCGATGTGTTGATTGTTCATGACGACTGCTCTTGATTTGGCGTTATCGTACATGGGAATAATCTCTTCATGATTTTTGAGTTTAAATTGTTTCCCAAAAACGAGACCTCCTTTGCAATCAATTCCTCCTCCTAAGGCTTGGAAGATGGCCATTGCACGTCTGAGTTGAAAATCATTTTTAGCAAAGGTACTTCGTCGTCCTGGGTAGTAGATGGCTTTGGGTGCATTTGCCATAAACTCTCTTGCAATTTCATATATCTCTTTGGCTTTTATGCCCGTAATTTTTTCTGCCCATTCTGGCGTATAGTTCTCTTTTAAAATCATTGCATTGTACTCTTCAAAGCCATTGAAGTTTTCAGCCACATAGGTTTTGTTGTATAACTCTTCTTTTAATGTAACATAAGTCAAAGCCAAAACAAATGCCAAATCTGTTCCAGGTTTTATGGCCAACCATTTATCCGATTTTGCTGCTGTGTTTGTAAATCTAGGATCAACACAAATGAGTTTTGCACTGTTTTTTTTGGCTTTAACTTTTTTAACAAAATCCATGGTATCTGGAGTCACAAAAGCTTCCGCTCGATTTGCCCCCGCCATGATAATGTATTGGGCATTTTCAAGGTCAGCTTGTGGGTATGTTCCAAGTGTTACTCCATAAGCCGATGCCACTGTTTGCAAACAAATAGAAGAGTGATTGAGCCAATTTGATGAACCAAAACCATCATAAAAGGTTTTAAAGGTGTGTTCTGCCATTCCTTCACCGGCACAAAACATAAAACTGGAACGATTGTCTTGCTCTTCATCTAAAATTTTTACCGTTTTTTCTTTGATATATTCAAACGCTTCATCCCACGTGACTCGTTTGAATTTACCTTCGCCTTTCTCTCCTACTCTGATCATGGGGTATTTAAGTCTGTCTGGGTCATACAAGGCTTGTATTCCTGCATTTCCTCTGGCACACAGCATATTGCGGGATTTAGGGAAAAGTGGATTGGGATCAAGTTTGGTAATAATATTGTTTTCGACTCTGGCAATTAAAGCACATTTGTTTACACACATTTCACAAAGTGTAGGTACTGTTTGTGCTTGAGTTGTGCTTGTTTTTGTAGTGATTTTTATTTCGCCTTTTTTCTCTTCATTTGAAAAAAGGTTGGTTGAGGCCATTCCACCAATGACACTCAGTGCGATACTCCCTTGGAGAAACTTTCTACGGGAAACTTCTGTGTTCATGAACATCCTTTTACATTAATAACACACTAAAAGTTATCTGATAATTTAATAATTACTTATATTAAATCATTAGATAAATTAATAATGACAGTTGATTATTTATATAATATTTAATAATGATTTAACGACACTATAAAAAAGTAAAAACCTTTTTTTATAGGTGAAGTAACAGTTCCAATAATACAAGAGCACACCTTAACTCAAAATAAATAAATAGTCTTTAATATCGGTAAAATGGGACTTATAAAAGATATTAATTGTATTCATTTATGGCAACTTTAAGTATTTTTTAGAGATACTACAAAAAATAATAAGTTTATATATTAGAAAAATATTAAATTTATAGAGTAAATTTATTTTATTAATTAAATAAATTATTTTTTGAAATTTTTGCGTATATTGAGTTTTTAAAACTGTTATTTAAATCATTTCTTAAAAGTGCTAAACGCAGAAAATAATTTGATGAAGGAGAAACATGAATCCTTTTTTATATCAGAATTCGTGTTGTGATGAAAATTTTTGCTTCAGAGATGAAGAGTTGGAACACTTAGAACAGATGATTTCAAATCATTTGAATGTGCTTTTATATTCAAAACGAAAAGTGGGAAAAACCTCTTTAATAAAAGTTTTTTTTGCCGATAAAATTGATAAAAAACACTATATTCCAATTTATATTGATTTGTTTGACATCAACAATGCGATTGATTTTATTAAGGTATTTTATAAGCAGATTGCGTTTAATATGCCTTGCAATTACAAGAGTGTGCTTAAAGAGCTTAAAGCGCTTTTTAACCGAGTCACGTTTTCTGCAACCATTAAAGATGACGGCGACATTGAGTTTATCCCAACACTAAACTCGTATAATTTTGAAGAGTTGATGTCAGATATTTATCGAGGTCTTGAAAAGCTTTCAGAAAATTATGGCAAAAAAGTTGTGATTGCTTTTGATGAATTTCAACAAATTATGCCCATTAAAGATACAAAAATTGCCTTTATTTTGCATGAATTTATGGAGAAGTATCCTGAGGTGAATTACATCTTTACTGGCTTAAAAAGACATCTTTTAACAGACCTGTTTTCTAAAAAGAAATCTCCTTTGTATGACACAGTAAAGCAGATGGAAATTAAAGCCATTCCTTTGGAACAATTTTATGCCTTTGTGGACAAAAAATTCGAGGGAAGACTTGATTTAGAGCAGTTTGAGTATTTATATGCCAAAACCGATGGAGAGACCAAACTCATACAAGAGTTTTGTTATCATCTTTATTATAAAGGGGAACAAAACATCAATCAAAAAATTACCAAAGAGGACATTGATGAAGTGTGCCAACAGCTTTTTGAGAGTAAAAGTGGTTATTTTAAAATGCTTTTGGATCGTTTAAGCATACCCAAAAAAGTAGCACTGAAAGCCATTATTATTACGGATGGTATTGAACTTTATACCAAAGAGACGCTTTTTAAACTCCAAATGACGAAATCTTCTTTAAATACTGCCATACGTAATCTCTATAAAGATGAAATCATTGATAAAGAGGATAATCGATACTATATTACCAATCGCTGTTTTGAACTTTGGTGCAGAAAAAAGTTTTTATAACAAGTTTCCTTAAGTTTGTAATGATTTTTTTAAAAATGCAATGAAGGTGTTAAAGAGCAAGCTTTTTGATTTGTCTTTGTGATAAATCAAAGAGAAGGCGCGTTTGAACTCTATATTAATGAGTTTTATTTCAAAAAGGGTTTGAGCTTTCAGCTCTTTTTCTACTGCTACTCTTGAAATGGCACTGATGGTATTGGGATTTTTTAACAAGATGGATTTAATCTCTTGAAAACTGTGTAACTCCATAAAAATATCTAACTCTTTTGCCATATCACCCAAACGATCTATGAAAATTTCCCGTGTTCCAGAACCCACTTCTCGTAAAATCCACTTTTTTTCTATGGTATCAATAAAAAGCTTTCGAGGAGAGTTTTTATCACTGGTTACGATTATGAGTTCATCATCACATAAGTGCTCTTTTATGATATTTGAGTGCGATAAATTGGTCTCTATTAAGCCAATATCCAATTTAGAATTGACAATTTGTTCAATAATTTGAGTGGAATTAATGGAGTTAATATCAAAAGAGACCTCTTTGTGTGTTGCTAAAAAGTTAAAATAGATATCGGGCATGAGGTAGTTTGAAATGGTTTTACTTGCAGCAATATTGAGTCTACCTGCAAGTTGATTGGTTTGAAAAAGTGTTTGGGCATCTTTAAGTGCTACATAGTGTGCATAGGTTTGTTCTTTAAAAAAACGACCTCGTTCATTGAGTACCAGTTTTTTACCCACTCTGTCAAATAGGCTTTCTCCCAGTTTCTGCTCCAAAGATTTAATCGCCAATGAGATAGCAGATTGGCTGATATTAAGCTCTTTTGCCACTTGAGTAACTTGCGGATTTTCGCTTAAGCAGTAGAAAAAATTTAACTCTTTGAGTGTCATGCCTTTCCTTATTAAAAATATATATTATTATATTATATTTAATATATTTTACAAATTAAATTACACCTGCTATAGTTTCAACATAAAGAAAGGATTTAAGATGAAACACAACGCAAAAGGTCTATTTTTTGTAATGGTATTTGCATTTGCAGCCACTGCTATTTCAGATATTTCTTGGTTTAAAAATTTGGCAATCAGCCCTTTGATCATTGGAATTGTATTGGGAATGGTGTATGCGAATACGGTTAAAAAGCGAGTATCCCATGTTTTTGAAGCGGGAATTCATTTCTCAACGAAAACCATTTTACGTTTGGGAATCATATTTTACGGCTTCAGATTGACCTTTCAAAATATTCAAGATGTGGGTATTGCAGGGGTATTGATTGCATTTATTGTAGTAGCAACGACTTTTGTTTTGGGTTATTTTATTGGAATCAAAGTGTTAAAACTGGACAGAGAAACCACCATATTAACCAGTGCAGGAAGTGCTATTTGTGGAGCAGCTGCTGTATTAGCAACAGAATCTGTGCTTAAATCTCAAGCGCATAAAAGTGCCATTGCTGTTTCTA
This sequence comes from Marinarcus sediminis (SeqCode), assembly GCF_048571275.1. Lineage (GTDB taxonomy): Bacteria > Campylobacterota > Campylobacteria > Campylobacterales > Arcobacteraceae > Marinarcus > Marinarcus sediminis. Next base: position 369,957 of record NZ_CP182357.1, on the reverse strand, counting down.
CTGTGGTTGTGTTTGGAACGGTATCTATGTTTTTGTATCCGTTTTTATATAAAATGGGGATTTTTGTTTTAAATGAAAATGCAATGGGTGTTTATATTGGAGCAACTTTGCATGAAGTGGCGCATGTTGTTGGCGCATCTACGGCTTTAGGGCAAACGGTTGCGCAAAATGCAGTTATTGTTAAAATGATACGGGTGATGATGTTGGCACCTTTTTTGTTGGTCTTATCTTTTTGGATGATAAAAAGTACTCTGCACACCAATACCACAAAACAAAAAATCACCATTCCATGGTTTGCTGTTTTTTTTATTGTGGTTGTGGGTTTTAACTCTTTTGATTTTGTGCCCGTTTTTTGGTTGGATATCATCAATGAAACAGATACCTTTTTATTGACCATGGCCATGAGTGCTTTAGGAATGCAAACGAGTTACGATAAGTTTCAACAAGTTGGAGCAAAACCCGTTTATTTGGCTTCGATACTGTTTGTTTGGCTCATCGTTGGAGGCTACTTTTTAGTGAAACTCTTTTTAAGTTAAAAGAGTCTCTTACCACTCAAATTGAAACGTTGTGTGCACAATTTTGAATTTCGCTTTTAAATTATGGTTGATGTTGTGTAATATCTCTTCGTAGTTTTTAATGTATTTTTTATCTATTTTAACATGGGCAGTCATGTTGTACATATCTTGGGTGATTTCCCAAATGTGTACATCGTGCAGTTCGATGACTTTTTCGTTTTTTTCAATAAAAGCTTTTATGGTATCAATGTCTAAAGGAGAAGTTTCCATTAAGGTATTGGTGGAACTTTTTAAAATGCCCACTGCCCATTTCCCGATTACAAATGCCACCAAAATTGCCAAAATAATATCAATAAAATACCATTGAGTGAAATAGATGACAATGTAGCCAATAATAATGGCAACCGAAGAGAGGGCATCGCTTAACATATGCACAAATGCTGATTTTAAATTGAGATTGTTTCTATCTCCTTGCATTAAAATCACCCCCGTGATAATATTCACAACAAGCCCAATAATTGCAACAATGGAGGCGACTTTAAGGTCAATAACCGTGGGGTTTAAAAAGCGTAGTACGGCTTCATATAAAATCCAAACAATGGATAATACAATGGTAATACCATTGATAAACGCTGCTAAGACTTCCGCTCTGTAGTAACCAAATGTCTTTGCAAGTGGGGCTTGTTTGCTGGCTAATATAATGGCAATAAGAGAAACAATTAAGGCAAATGAGTGCGTAAACATATGGATGGCATCGGAAATCAGTGCCAATGAGTGCGACACAAACCCCGCAGCAAACTCGGCTATCATCGTAATAAATGTGATAATCAGGGCAATCTTTAAAAGTTTTTTATCACCACTTCTGTGGTCATGTGAGTGTCCGTGCTCATGATGGTGTTCGTGGTCATGGTCGTGATGTTCATGACTGTGAGTATCCAAATAAGGTTTATGGTCATTTAAACCAAAGTTACAGGTGTTTGACATATCATTTTTCCAACTATAATGTTTTGTATAGTCTATATAAAATTGACTTAAAATGAAATGATATTGATTATTACTTTATAAATAAAACTTCCTCTTAACGCTTTTAAAACGAATTTTTTGATACAATATTTTTTTTATAAGGAAACACTGTTTGAGAGATTTAACCCAATATTTTAACAACAAAGATATTATTTTTAAAGCCATAGAAAAAATTGAACCCAAAACCATTGGGAGTCGCAAAAAAGTTGAAATTTATTGTGGAACGGGAATTGATAAAAACTATTACGCTATTTTTATATACGATTCAAAAAGCAGATTTATACGAAAGAATGCTGAAGAACTTATTGAACTTTGCTGTAAATTAGCCGATTTTCAAGGGCATAATTTTAAAAAGAAAATATTGCTGATTAGTTCACCTCTTTGTTCAAAAGCAAAAGAGTTTTTGAAGCAAAATGAGTGGAAAGTGGATGAGAAATATTTTTTAATTTTTTGATGATTTTATCACTATTTTTTATAAATTAACAGAATATATGTTTGCCTATTTTTTAGAGCTTATCTCCACATTGAAAGTAGAGATAACCTCTAGGGTATAATTTTGATTATACTTTAGAATTTAGTTTTTAATTCAAACCAAACATTTCTACCTGGTTCATATATTCTTTCTTGAGCCATAAAAGTAGTAGCACTTGAAACATTTGAATTACTTAAGTGTTCTATATATGCTTTGTCAAATAAATTGTCAACTCCAAAAGAGAGTGAAACATTTTTATTATATTTATAACCACCATTGATAGAGAAAATTGAAGCACCAGGTGTTTCCCCTTTATCAACCCCATTCATAACAATACTTCCAGCGCCAATGTCATATCTGTCTTGTTTTGAGATAAATCTTGCAAGAAGTCCAGCTGAATATTTGCCATCATCATACATAACAGAGAGTTTACCTTCAAGTGGTGGTTGTTGAGCTAAAGGTTTATTATCTGTATCATTTTTCCCAATAACATGTGTTAATGATCCTATAATTTTATACTCATTGGTTATGTTATAACTCGCACTTAATTCTCCACCATAAATGGTTGCATCAATATTAGATACGGTTGTATATGTTGTGGTGCCCATGCCATAAGGAACAGTCATTTGATTTCCATTCTCATCGAACCATCTATTTAAAATATAGTCATTGACTTTACTATAAAACATAGAAATTGAAGTTGTGAAATCACCCGTTGCCCAGTTGGCTCCAATATCAATTTGATTTGTTTTTTCAGGTTCTGGAGTATTTTGTGAAGTGATTGCATTTGGGTCTGATTTGTTTGCATTGGTTATGCCCTCAAGGTTATATTTTGTTCTTTCCCAATAATCAGCAAATCGTTCAGCATGTCCAAATCCAATATAGGTATTCAAACCATAATCGGGAATATCTTTTTCATATCTTATAAATCCACTTGTTAAAGTATCTTTTTCTGTTTTATTATAATTGGGGTTATTATAAATCAACATTCCCAGTTTTGTTCTTTTATCCGTAACTTCATGCTTGTCCAGTCTGATTCCAGCAATGATTCGGTTATCTTCATTGATATCAATGGTAGATTCATTAAAAAAGCCCATTTGTGAAAAATCAAAATCAGTTTGTCTTGATGCTGAAAGCATGGTACTGTCAGCTAAAGCAGCAGATGTTTTCATCATAGCACTTCTTCCTGTATGTTCATCTTCTTTAAAATCTATACCAGTTATATTTGTCAATAAAAGAGATGGTATTTCAGTAGTAACTTTTAGATTTCCTCCAATTGTTGTTCTATCTGGGTTCATAGCGGAATAGGCTTTTTGTCCTGTCATTGGACTAATAGGGGGTTCTCTTAATGAATAATTATCCATGATATGGTCGACATAGTTTCTATAAACTTGCATTTCAACTTTGTCTATATTTTTTGCCAGATTATATTTTATTATTTTGAGTGCAATATTCTCTCTGAGTAATTTTGAAGCATCCATCGTTCTATCAGCATATTTTGCTTCACCATCTCCTTTTGAACCTGAGATTTCAAAAGTGGTATCATCTGTAGGGGTATATCCTAAAGTAAGACTTGTATTCCATCTTGTGTATTCAGAGTTTACAGTATCACCTCTACCATCTTTATAATCATCTGAATGTGAACGAGTTGCAATTAATTGTGCATATCCTAAAGGTCCTCCTCCACTGACATCAATAAATTGATCACTTCTTCCAAAGCTTCCTTGCTTAAAAGAAGAGTAAATATCATAAGCTGGTGTAGAATAATATTTAGGATTCTTCTCAAATTGGACCACACCAGCAGAAAAACCAGAACCGACTAATACCGTTTGAGGCCCTTTGGTAATAACTACACTATCGTAAGACTCAGGGAAAATATATGCTGTAGGTGGATCCATTCTTCCTCCACATCCTCCATAAATCTCTTGTCCATCAGAAAATATTCCAAGTTTAGAACCCGACATTCCTCTTAATATTGGGTCACCATCTGTTCCCCCTTTTCTCTTAACAGAAAAACCAGGTATATTTTTTAAAAAATCCGCACCATCACTCGCAGGAATGGGTTGAATCGGATTTTTTGGGTCCGCTATAATTTTTAATGGATTTTCAGATTCCACAATAGAAACAACTTGTATTTTTTCTAAAACAATCGTTTCTTTATTTTCAGTAGTTTTCTCTTCGGCTAAGAGTAAACTTGTACATAATGATAAACATAAAATTATCCTCTTCTTCACGTATACTTCCTTTTTTTTAATTGCGTGTATTTTAAAAAAAAGGTGTTAAGTTTTTGTTAATTTGTTGTATTAAGATTCATTAAAGGATTGATTTTTTATCTGAACATGGGAAAGGGGAAAAGCGACAAAAAGTGCGTAAGTAGATATTTAAAAATAACAATTAAACATACAAGCCAAACATTAAAGCAAATAAGTTATAATTAAAAATAACATAGATATATCAGAGGCTGTTAAGTGTGAAATAGAAGAGTATAAAAACCTCAATGATATCAATAGTGTAAAATATTTAATGCGTTGATGAATTCAGTATGTCTTTGAAATTTAAAGTAAAATGAGTGGAGTGTGAAAAATGATTTTATGTGATATTGGAAACAGCACGTTTCATTTTTTAATTGAAGGCAAAGAGCAAAAATATTTTTTGCATGAAAACTTACCTGAACTCAAAAAGAGAATTTATTTTATCAGTGTCAATGAAAAAGCCACCGCAAAACTCTTAAGCCAATACCCCACAGCAATTAACTTAGAGCAGTATATGAAGTTTGAAACTACATATGTGGGCATGGGTATTGACAGAAAAGTGGCGTGTGTGGGGTGTGAAAATGGGGTTATTGTGGATGCAGGCAGTGCTATTACGGTAGATATTATGGAGGATGGTGTACATAAAGGGGGCTTTATTTTACCTGGCATTAAAAATTTTCGTGAAATATACCCTCAAATCTCACCAAAATTGGATTTCGATTTTTCTATAAAGCTAAACTTAGATAAAATACCACAAAATACAAAAGATGCTATTTCTTACTCTATTTTAAAAGCAATTATTTTACCCATACAAGAGATAGCACACAACAAAAAACTGTTTTTTACAGGTGGAGATGGCGAGTTTTTAAGCTCATTTTTCCCTGACAGCAGTTTTAAAAAAGATATAATATTTGAGAATATGAAAGGGATTATTAATGCTAACAGTTGCATTGCCTAAAGGAAGAATTGCAGAACAGACCTTGGAGAAGTTCGAAAAAGCATTCGGTGAAAAGTTTGTTTTTGAGGACAGAAAACTCATTTTAAAAAAAGCGGGATTCACTTTTTTAAATGTGAGAAACCAAGACGTACCAACGTATGTAATGTATGGAGCAGCTGATTTAGGTGTAGTAGGGCTTGATGTTCTTGAAGAAAAAGAGTACGACTTAATTAAATTGTTGGACTTAGGATTAGGGCGATGTAAAGTGGCCATTGGGTTAAGAGCTGGCGAAGAGCTGGATTGGACAAAAAGTTTAATCAAAGTTGCTACCAAACACGAAACCATTGCGAAAAAATATTTTGAACAAAAAGCCATGGCGGTTGAAATCATTAAACTTTATGGTTCAATCGAATTGGCACCCTTAGTGGGGTTGAGTGATTGTATTGTGGATATTGTGGAAACAGGTACAACCATGAAACAAAATGGGCTTGAAGTAGGGCCTACCATTATGGAAAGTTCAGTCTATTTAATTTCAAACAAAAACTCTTTTTATGCTAAAAAAGATTTAATTTTAGACTTAAGAGAAAGAATCGAAGCGACACTTTAATGGGCTTAAATCTCTACGCTCGTATTGAAGAGTTTTTAGACTTTGAAGAGGAAGTCAGACGTTTACATAAAGAGTTTTTAAGCATTCTTTTTCATAAACAACAAAACAATATTTTAGATATTGGGTGTGGACAAGGGGCGTTTTTACAACACTTAAAATTCAATGATGTCCAAGCTTTTGGCATTGATTTAAGCAGTGAACAAATCAAACATTGCAAAGAAAAAGGGCTTGAGGCTTCTTGTACAGCATTAAAAGATGTCAAAGAAAAATACGATTGTGCTACAGCCATTTTTGATGTGATTAACTACATTCCCCCAAAAGAAATTCCCACATTTTTCAATGAAGCCAACCTTGTTTTGAATCAAGGCGGATATTTTATTTTTGATGTAAACTCACTTTTTGGCTTCGAAGATATTGCGCAAGGGTCTTTAAATATAAACCTAGAGGATAAGTTTATTGCCATTGATGCAGTTTTTGAAGATGAAAAACTTACAACCGATATTACACTTTTTTCTTTAAGCAAAAATGGTTTGTTTAAAAAAGAGCAAGATTTTATCGTGCAGTTTTATCATAAGCTGGCATTTTTAAAAAAAGCATTAAACGATGCACACTTTGAAATAGAAGAGATAAAAAATTTCAATTTACACAGTTTTGATGAGGCCGATAAGTTAATATTCGTTTGTAAAAAAAAGTAAAAGGATTCCCATGAATTACCCTTTGTTTTATAACACCATTGAAACCATAACACTTCAAGACAAACTTTCCCAATTTTTAGGTGCTTTTGATGAAGGCATTATCGAATTTTCTTATTTGGATATAGTCAAATGTGCGGGACATTCGTGTCCTACTGTTTTAGGCGCCTATCTTATGACACTTGAAGGTTTAAAAGCGCTTTACAAAGAGGAATTGCCTCAACGAGGTGAAATCAAAGTAGAGTTTAAAGAGGACTCAAAAGAGGGCACGGCTGGGGTGGTTGCCAATGTCATTGGCAATATCACTGGCGCAACGTCGCATTTGGGATTTAAAGGCATAGGTGGAAACTTTGACAGACGGCATTTGATGTTTTTTAATATGGATATACCCTCAAACGTCCGATTTACACGACGAGACACAGGAAAAAGTGTGGATGTTTTTTATACGCCAAATAGAATTCCTCCTCACGAAGATATGCCCATTTTAATGCAAAAATGCATTGCAAAAACGGCCAATTTACAAGAGCAAGAAACTTTTGCTCAACTGTGGCAGGCTAGAGTAGAGTCTATTGTAAATAATATTCATAAAGTTATTAGTTTTACTTATAATTAGCTATAAAATAGAGGCTTTCTAAAAAAAATTTAAATAAAAGTATTTTAAAAATAATTTTTTAGGATACTCTATTTGTGACACTTTTTTGATAAAATCTCTCCTTTGTTTAGGAGAAAAAATGAAATCATTAAAGTCAAAAATGTTGTTATTAACAATCATCCCTTTAGTTTGTGGAATTGTTATTATGTCAGTTATCAGCTATTTAAAAACCGATTCATTGTTGAAACAAACCATTGTTGAGTTTGAGAATGCCATTGTTCAAGAAAAACAGTTGCTTTTAAAAAATGAATTGACAGTGGCAAAATCACTGATTCAAACAACATTGAATAATAATCCAGACAAAGAAGTAGCCAAGCAAGAGATCATTAAACTTTTAAGTGGTGTTCGTTATTTAGAAGATAAAAGTGGTTACTTTTTTGCGTATGAAGTCAAAGAAGATGGTGTCTATTTTGGATTTCATGCGACCAAACCCGAATTAAATAATCAAAAAACAAATATTGATGAACCTGACGTTAAAGGGTACAAATTTCGCTTGGATTTGATTAAAAATGCCAAAGAAAACAAATATGTAACATACTCTTATAAACGTCCTAAAACAGGAGAAATTGTACCTAAAATGGCATCGTCAATTTATATTCCTGAATTAAACTGGGTAGTTGTAACGGGAATTTATGTCGATATGATTGATGATCAAATGGAGCTTATAATCCAAGAGGTGCATGCTCAAATCAATAAATCATTGAGTATCTCTTTTATTACAGCCATTGCGTTGATTATTATATCTGTGTTAGCGATATTGCCTATGGTAAAACGGTTCTTAATTGAGCCCATTTATCTGTTTCAAGATGGCTTACAAGGCTTTTTTAAATACTTGAATAAATCTACTCAAAGTGTTGAACCCATACAATTAAACTCTCATGATGAGTTGGGATTAATGGCCAATGAAGTCAATAAAAACATCAAAAAAGTTCAAAAAGATATTGAAGAAGACAATCAACTTATTCATACTACGATTGAAGTTTTAGGAAAATTTGAAGCGGGTGATTTATCGCAGCGACTCAATGTAAAAGTGAGCAATCCTTCATTGCTTAAGTTGCAGTCTGTTCTTAATGATATGGCAAAACACTTGGAGTTTAATATTGAGAATGTATTGTCAATTTTAACTCAGTACAGCAGTTACGATTACAGAAAAAGAGTCAATACTCAAGGATTGCAAGAACACCTTTTAAAACTGGCACAAGGAGTGAATATCTTAGGCGATTCTGTGACAAGTATGCTTATAGAAAATAAAGAGAATGGTTTGCTTTTAGAGAAGAGTTCAGACAAACTTTCAGTGAATGTGACAGATTTAAATCACAGCGCCAATGAAGCGGCTTCCAGTTTAGAACAAACAGCCGCTGCATTAGAGGAGATTACATCAAATATCAGAAGCAATACCAATAACATTGCACAAATGGCACACTTAGCAACCGATGTAACCTCTTCAGCAAACAGTGGAAGCAAATTGGCAAATGAAACGACTTTGGCAATGGAAGATATTGATAAACAAGTTATTGCCATTAATGACGCCATCACTGTCATTGATCAAATTGCCTTTCAAACCAATATTCTAAGCCTTAATGCTGCGGTTGAAGCAGCAACCGCGGGAGAGGCAGGGAAAGGCTTTGCTGTAGTTGCACAAGAGGTACGAAACTTAGCTTCAAGAAGTGCAGATGCTGCAAAAAAGATTAAAACCTTAGTTGAGCATGCCACTATGAAAGCGAATCAGGGTAAAAATATTGCTGAAGATATGATTGATGGTTATAAACATTTAAGTGAAAAAATTACACATACCATTGAGCTTATCAAAGATGTTGAAAACTCAAGCAAAGAGCAGTTGATTGGAATTGAACAAATCAATGATGCCGTTTCACAATTGGATAAACAAACGCAAGAGAATGCGGCCATTGCATCGGGAACAAAAGAGATTGCAATGTCAACGGATACAATAGCAAAATTGATTGTTTCTCATGCCAATGCCAAAGAGTTTAACGGCAAAGAGAAGATAAAATAGATGGGCTTAATATTTTAAGCCCACTGCCTCTCGAATGATTTCCATTTTAGCTTGAGCAATTTTTCTGGCTTTTGAAGCACCATGTGCTAAAATTTCTCGCACTTCTTCTGGGTGATTGAAGTAGTAATTTCGTTTGTCCGCATAGGGGGCAAAGTGCTCATTGATTTTATCTAAAAGAGTGAGCTTAAAATGACCATACCCTTCACCTGGCGTGGCATATCTTTTTTGTAATACTTGTAACTCATCTTCTGACATAAAAAGTTCACACAATTTATAGATATTGCAAGTGGTATAATCTTTGGCTTCATCCAAACCTTTTGAATCTGTTACCACTGACATGACTTGTTTTTTTACCCCTTTTGCCGTTCCAAACATATCAATGGTATTGCCATATGACTTTGACATTTTCGCTCCATCGGTTCCAGGTACAGTAGCAACAATTTCATCCACTTTTGCTTCAGGCATTATAAAAATCTCTTTGCCACAGTGATTGTTAAACGTGTTGGCAATATCTCGTGTAATCTCCACATGTTGAATTTGGTCTTTTCCTACAGGCACAATATTTGAATCGAACAATAATATATCCGCTGCCATTAAAACAGGATAAGAGAACAGACCATGGTTTGTTGGAAAACCTCTGGCTACTTTATCTTTATATGAGTGTGCTCGCTCTAACAGACCCATAGAGGTATGGTTTGAAAGAATCCAATAGAGTTCAAGTACCTCTTTGACATCGTGTTGTACCCAAAAGGTTGATTTCTCTGGATCCATTCCCAATGCTAAAAAGTTAACCGTAGCTTCCATGATATTTTTTTGTAAAAAATCTTTGTCTTTGACAGATGTCATCGCGTGATATGATGCAATAAATGCAAACAGTTCGCCATCGTCTTGGGATTCAATCATTTTTTTAATCATTCCAAAATAATTTCCAATGTGAATCGTTCCTGATGGCTGAATACCTGATAAAATTCTCAAACTCTATTCCTCTAAATTTTTTTTTATTATAGCGAATTAGTTTTTAGCTTTTCTTTTATTTTTGTAATCACCATCTCAACATGTAAAAGTAAATTGTAGTACTCCCCCATAAAAGCCAATGGCACTTTGGTTTGATTGCTGATTTCAATTTTTAAATTCTCAATGGTGGCTAAATTGCTCAGCAGCTCTTCATGCGTAAGACGTGGAATGGTTTTGTCAATATCATTGATATCGTCATACCATTTGTAGATTTTTGAGCGCATTGTCCAGCGATAAAGAGGCATCACCCCTTTAAACAGTGGGAACAATAAAGTTAAAAAAGGAATGATTAAAATTTTGAGTCGGTCAATATTTGAAGCAATCCAATAAGGGAAAATAGACTCCAACCAACTGTCGCCATTTTCAAAATATTTTTGAGCTTCGGAGTTGATTTTTGTCTCTAAGTTATTCAAATTGGGGAACTCATTCTCTTGAGAAAAGAGGGTTTTTTTCGTGTGTGTCATTTTGACTTTTTTTAAAAACAGACGAATCAGTTCATCTGAAATTCCCTCTCTTGAGACCAAATTTGCAGTGGTGGCTAAAAGGTTGATGTTGTTATAGGGAAGATTTTTATATAAATCCATTGTTCCCTCATAAAGGGTCAAAGTCGTTAAAAATGAGTATTTTTGACTGTAAGCACGGGCTCTTTTAATACTTAAGATATTGATTGTTGGATTTTCAAGCAGCTCTTTAATAATTGGGGCATTGGGTGAAACCACCAAAACCATAGCATCGATTTCCCCTTTTAAAAGAGCTTCTTTGGCATCTTGTGTCGTATAATTTAAAAGAGTACTGTTGCTTTCATTGATGCCATTGTCATTTAAAATGGTTAATGATAAATCTTGTGTGCCACTTCCTTGTGTGCCAATCGATGTTTTTTGACCAATGAGTTCAATGATATAGTTAATTTGAAATCCTTTACTTTTATAAAAAACCCATAAAGGTTCATAATAAATTGAGGCCAATGATTCCAAATTCTCTTTTTGTTTTGAAGTTAAAATGCCATTTTGAATAAATGCAATATCGGCTTTTTTGGCTTCAAGCAGTTGCGCATTTTCAATTGAACCAGCAGTCTGTAAAATGGTCACTTCTACTTTATCTTGTTCTAAAAGTTTTTTGTATTCCATTGCAGTTTTATAATATGTGCCATCCAGACTTCCTGCTGCAATGATGAGTTTTTTTTCTGGTGCGGGTTCAATAAAACGAGAAGTCACAAAAAAAGCCAAAAATACAAAAATGAAAATAGGAAGGTATATTTTTAAGAAGTTATTCATGGCATATCCTAAAGATAGTATCATAACCACTTTATATAAATTCTCATTAGAAAATGATAAAAAAGAAAGTTGTAGGCTTTTGTTTGATATAATTTGCAAAAATGAATTGGAGTAGTATGGCTTTAATTAAAATGGAAAAAGAGTGTAAATGCTTCCAAGAGTCGGATTTTGCGGCTATTGAAGAGTTTGATACTGTTGAAGAAGCTTTAGAAGTTGCCAATAAACGATGCATGATTATGAATGAAGTATTTTGTGAAAAACACCATTTTCGCGCGGTATATGAAGATGGAAATATGATAATAAAAGTAGAGATGAATGGTTGATATAAAATTATTACAAAGAGATTACGAAAGCGTTGCAGCAAAGCTGACAAGAAAAGGTGTGGACGCTCAAGTTTTGGCCTCTTTAAAAACATTGGCTTTAAATGCAAAAGATAAAAGACAACTCATGGAAGAGGTCACAGCTCAACAAAATCTTCTTTCAAAAGAGTTTGGACGATATAAAAAAGAGGGCTTAGATGTTGCCCCTTTACAAGAGAATATCAATGCCCTTAAAACTCAAAAACAAACTTTAGAAGAGGAAGTGAGAGTTTTAGAAGAGGAACTGGAAGCGATTGCTTTAGGTGTGCCAAATTTACCGGATGATGCTGTTCCAAGTGGTGCGGATGAAAACGAAAATGTGGTGTTAGAAGTTGTGGGGATTAAACCAGAATTCAGCTTTGAACCCAAAGAACATTGGGATTTAGGTGAAGCCAACGGTACGCTTGATTTTGTAAGAGGAGTAAAAATTGCCAAGTCAAGATTTACAGCCTTAAGTGGACAAGCTGCAAGAATGGAGCGAGCGCTAATTAACTACATGTTGGACTTTAACCGAGAGCGTGGATTTAATGAGTGGTATGTGCCGTTTATGGCGAACTCAAATACCCTTCAAGGCACAGGTCAATTGCCAAAATTTGCCGATGATTTATTTAAAATTGAGGGAGAAGATTTATACCTTATCCCCACAGCAGAAGTGAGTTTAACCAATCTGTATAACGATGAAATTTTAGAAGAAGCAGAACTGCCACTTTTATTGACTTCATACACGCCTTGTTTTAGAAAAGAAGCGGGAAGTGCAGGAAGAGATACCAGAGGATTAATAAGACAACACCAATTTGATAAAGTAGAAATGGTAGCCATTACTACGCCTGCTCAAAGTGATGTGGTTTTTGAACAAATGGTGAAATGTGCGAGTGATTTATTGAGTTCATTGGGTCTATGCCACCAAAAAGTACAGTTATGTACAGGTGATTTGGGTTTCAGTGCTGCCACAACGATTGACTTAGAAGTTTGGCTTCCAGGACAAGGAAAATTCAGAGAAATCTCTTCTATTTCTAATACCCGAGAGTTCCAAGCAAGACGAGCAAAAATCCGATTTAAAGATGGGAAAAAGAATACCTTAGCACATACGTTAAATGGTTCAAGTTTAGCTGTTGGAAGAACGTTAGTAGCTATTATGGAAAACTATCAACAAGCAGATGGAAGCATAAAAATCCCAGAAGTCCTAAAAAAATATATGTGAGAACCGTAAGAAAAGTGAACTGCTTCACTTTTCTAGGTTCGGAACCAAAGGTGATGTGTGAGGAACGAACACCACCGAAGGCAAAATCGTAAGAAAAGTGAACTGCTTCACTTTTCTAGGTTCGGAACCGAAGGTGATGTGCGAAGAATGAGCACCACCGGAGGCAAAATCGTAAGAAAAGTGAACTGCCTACTTTACATACAAACTTTGATCAAAAATCTTATTATCGACACTCACTTCTAAATAGCCACTTTTCACGGTGGAATGTTTGAAAATGAGTTCATTCCCAATGTGTAAATTATTTTTCACAATGGCTCTTTGGTCTATTTCACTTCCTATAGAATTGCCAATCTTGACATGGACTCGTGCTTGAAGAAGTGTACCAAATACATATATTTTAGAATAAACTACCCCATTATAATCCTTGGAAGTTTGACGTTTGCCTTGGATATTCTCTTCATGCATATCTTTATCATAAACACTCACAGCATATGCATTAATTACATGGCTCGAATAAGCATTTAATTGCATTGCAAAAAAAAGTAAGCAGCTGAGCCATTTAAACATATACCGTTCCTTATTGGTACATGACTGTTCGTTTGAGTTCACCTTTGGTGTTTTCTCTGATTTTATCGTATTTGATTTGAGATTCGAGTTTATCTTCATAACGAATGGGGGTTTGTATGGATTTGTACGCAACAATCTCTCTGTTACTAAATACGCCTGATACTTCCGCATGAACCCAATAAAAACCACCATCTTTGGTCATGTTTTTGATAAACCCTTTCCAAATGTTATACTCCTTGATGGTTTGCCACATCTCTTTAAAGACAATTTTTGGCATATCTGGGTGTCGTACAATGTTATGAGATTTTCCTACTAACTCTTCTACCGAATAACCACTGATTTTAGCAAAAGTTTCATTGGCATAAGTGATTACCCCTTTTAAATCTGTTTTTGATTCAATGATTTCGTTTTCCTCTAAAACGGTTTCAACTAAAAATTCACTGTTATTATAATCCACGATAGTTCCTTTTAAAGAGCATATTTTATTATGTTGTAGTGTATTATAGCACTTTTAGACTATAAAAAGTATAGAGTAAAAAAGTAGGTGTTTCTATCTTTAAATAAGATATAAATTATCCTCTTTAAAGAGTTTATAAGCCATTACTCTGTTTTATATGCTAATATTATAAAGAGATAATACAGGAGTCATAATGAGTTTTTTTAAATACATAAAAGCTGTTGCAACAGGACCTAAGTCAAACAGAGATTTGACTCAAGAAGAGATAGGTGAAGCCATTGAACAAATTTTGGAAAACCAGTGTGAGCCTGAGCAAGCGGCCGCTTTTTTAATGTGCTTAAGGGTTAAACTTGAAAGCGATGATGAACTTAAAGGGTGTTATAAGGCTTTTGATAAATACATCAAAAGAGTCGATATTTTTGAGAGTGTGGAGTTGGGATTTTCATACGATGGAAAAACAGACCAACCCTTTTTGTTTCCTTTGTATGGACACATACTTAAAAAACTTTTTGAACAAAACAGCGATGTTAAACCCTTTGATATTGTCATTTCAGGAGATTTCGCACAACCTGCGAAAAAAGGTTTGACACTAAAACATTTGGTGACATCGATTAAACTCTCTGAGAATATTAAATATTTTGATCGATCGGATTATTTTGAAGAGTTATCACAATTGACTGACTTGAGAAAAAAACTCTTTATGCGATCGATTTTTAATACTGTTGAGAAGCTTTTAAATCCAGCCAATTCAAAATATGCCATTACTTCGGCTTTTCATAAACCGTATGTGAAAAAATATTTTGACCTTTTTGGTGAAAACTACTCTAAAATGGTGATACTTAAAGGAAGTGAAGGAAATCCAGAAGTGTTTTCAGACTTTAAATATTGGGAAAAAATTGAGGGCGACATCATTGAAAAGAGTGTTTCTTTGGCTGATTTTGGCATTGAATATTCCAAAGAGTATGAAAATATTACCATTGAAGAGAACATTGAAATTTTAAACAATCCAAGTGTTGGAATCATGCAATTGGCAAAACTCAATGCAGCAATTTTACTCTTTAGCACCAAACGTGTTGCGTCTATTGAAGAGGGTTATTGTTTGCTTGAAAATATATAGGAGAGATTGTGGTAGATAGAGTAAGAGATATTTTTTTATTCAGTGATTTAGATGAAACAACGCTTGAAAAAATCAAAGAGTTTACTTTTTTTGAAAAGTTAAACAAAGAGAATATTCTCTTTTATGAGGGCGATGAATCGGATTATTTGTATATTTTAACCAAAGGCATCATCAAACTTTACAAAACAGCTTCCAATAATAAAGAGATTATTTTAAAATATTTTCAAGCGGGGGAACTCATTGCCGAAGCGGCGAGTTTTCAACAAATTGCTTATCCTGCAACCGCTGAAGCATTTACGCCTATTGAAGTACTTAAGATTGATTTTTTAAAATTAAAAGAGATCATTCTCACTTCTCCAGAATTGTGTTTTAAGATGAACATTTCACTTCTTAAAAAAATTAAAAATCTTGAAAATATCATCTCTACGCATTTGGTTTTAGATACCAAAGAGAAAGTAGCAAAATATATTTATGAGAATGATGAGAACTTTTTTAGCACCAAAAATGTGCACATTGCTCAAATTCTAAATATGACACCTGAAACCCTTTCTCGAACACTGAAACGCTTTAAAGATGAACATCTCATAGATATTAAAAATAAAAAAATCAATAAAGAAGCTTTAAAAGCTTATTTCGAATAAAAGGGCAACCATGGCATATTTCCCCGCATTTTTAAAGTTTGATGACAAAAAAATTCTTATCATTGGTGGTGGGAGTGTGGCGTTAGAGAAGCTTGAACATCTGCTTGATTTTACAAAAAACATCACTTTGATTGCCCAAGAGTTCAATGCACAGACTCAAAAACTCATTCAAGAGCATCAACTCAGACAGTTAAAAAAAGCGTATGAAAAAAACGATATTGAGGGGTTTGATATTGTCATAGCTGCCATTGATAATTTTGTTTTACAAGAGCAGATTTATTTTGAAACACGAGGCAAAAACTGTTTGTGTAACTGTGTAGATTTACAAAAATACTGCGATTTTATCTTTCCTTCGTATGTTAAAAAAGGGGATTTAACCATTGCCATTTCTACAGGAGGGGCATCTCCAGCGGTGGCAAAACAACTTCGAATCTATTTTTCAAAACTCATACCCGATTCAATGATTGAATTTTTACTCCAGATGAAACAGTACAGAAAAACCATGCCCAAAGGGAAAGAACGTATGCAATTCTTGGATAAAAAAGCGCAAGATTATATTCAAAATTGGCAAAAAAAGTAAGAAAAAATTCTTTATGAATATTGGTTCATTTTCTCTTGTTTTTTTAGCACTTCTGTGATACTATTCGGAAAAATTTACTTCACCACACACAAGGAAAATCCACGTGAAAGAAGCTGCTAAAAAAAGTATCGTCGAAAAGGTTTTTATTAAAGTCAACAGCATTGATAAAATTTTAGAAAAGAGAGTAGATATCATACTTTTGCGTTTTATTAATATGCTTAAATATCTGTTTATAATCAGTATGATGTTCTATTTGGCCATTTGTATCATAAGTCTTTCGCATAAAATGATCTCATTTACTCTCTCACAAGGGGCATTGGATTTTGTTTCAATTAAAATGATTCTTACCGATGGATTGTTTACGCTCATTGTTTTAGCCATTGTTAAAACCCTGTTTATAAAGAGTGGTTTTGAGTATGCTTTGACGTTTTTAGAGATTGCTTTTGTGGTCATTATTCGAAAACTTATTTTGCTTGATACCGTACCAGAAGAGACCAGTTTGCTTATGGTTTTGGGTGTGACATCCTCAATCTTTTTTATATTAATTGTTTATATCAATAATTTAAAACGACGATGGCAAAAAGAGGATAAAATCTCTTCTGCACATCATTGATTGTTATTTAGGCTGAAACCATTGAATTTTATCTCGAAGTGTGACTACCTCTCCTACAACAATAATAGCAGGGGTTGGCATACCCACTGAGAGTTTTACAATATTTTCTAGAGTGCCTGTAACGACTCTTTGTTCAGGGGTGGTTCCTTTAGAGATAACTGCACAAGGATAATCAGGACGTTTTCCTAAAGATATGAGTTTAGACGTAATGAGTTCAATGTTGTGATAACCCATTAAAAAGACAATGGTTTCATCGTTTAAAAAAGTTTGCCACTCAAGTTGTGAAATCTTTTTGTGAGGTGTTTCATGTCCTGTGACAACTCGAAAAGAGGTGGTTACACCTCTGTGTGTGACGGGTATCCCTGCATACGCTGGAACAGATACTGCAGAGCTGATACCGGGGATTATTTCAAAAGCAACGTCTCTGTCATACAAATATAGGGCTTCTTCTCCTCCTCGTCCAAAAACAAAAGGGTCTCCCCCTTTTAAACGTACCACATTGGTATGCTTAAGTGAAGCTTGATAGATAATTTCATTGATTTGTTCTTGTCGAACGGTGTGTTTTTTGTTCTCTTTTCCTACATACGTTAAAACAACACTCTTTTTTGCCATGTTTAAAATATCGGGATTGGCCAATCTGTCATAGATAATAATATCTGCTGTTTGTATGACACGTGCGGCTTTAAGTGTTAAAAGTTCTGTGTCTCCAGGCCCTGCACCTGTTAAATATACCATGCCTATTTCCTTGAAAGATTAAAATATCAGATGGTTTATAGGATATATTCACTTAGATTTGAAAGAATCGACAATTTTAATAATTTCTTTTAAAGAGAAGTTAGCTATCTGATAACATTTTATTTAAGCCATTTTATATTATCCTATCAAAAATTATAATTAAGTGGATGAATATGTTAATAGATGGACACAACCGTATGGTTGATTATTTACGGGTCTCTGTTACAGAAAGATGTAACTTCAGATGCCAATACTGTATGCCAGAAAAACCCTTTTCTTGGGTTCCAAGGGAGAATTTATTATCATATGAGGATTTGTTTAAATTTACAAAAGTTGCCATTGATGAGGGAATTAAAAAAGTCAGAATTACTGGAGGAGAACCACTTTTACGAGATGGTTTAGAACATTTTGTTAAAATGATTGCCGATTATAAAGAAGATATTGACTTAGCATTAACGACAAATGGCTATTTATTGTCCAATTATGCCCAAAAACTCAAAGATGCAGGTTTAAAAAGAATCAATGTCTCCTTGGACTCTTTAAAAGAAGAAGTTGCAGAAAAAATTGCACAAAAAGATGTGTTAAAAAAAGTGTTAGAAGGGATTGAAAAGGCACGTGAAGTCGGGCTTAAAATCAAAGTCAATTGTGTTCCTATGCAAGGTATTAATGATGGCGAAATTCTTGATATTTTAGAATTTTGTAAAACTAAAGGGTATGAGATTCGTTTCATTGAGTTTATGGAGAATCAACATGCTATGATAGATGCCAAAGGGTACACTTCTGAAGAACTGCAAGAGATCATAAAAGCAAAATATCCCTTTACAAAAATAGAGAGAACAGGCAGTTCCCCTTCTCAAAACTACAAGCTGGAAGATGGTTATGTCTTTGGTATTATTGAA
Source organism: Marinarcus sediminis (SeqCode) (assembly GCF_048571275.1). Classification (GTDB taxonomy): domain Bacteria; phylum Campylobacterota; class Campylobacteria; order Campylobacterales; family Arcobacteraceae; genus Marinarcus; species Marinarcus sediminis. The sequence continues at coordinate 351,336 of NZ_CP182357.1, read as the reverse complement.
CCGCATAAAGATGATTTTTGTGCCACATGTAATCGGGTAAGATTGACAGCAAGTGGGGTGTTGATTCCATGTTTATATTTTGAAGATGCTCAAAGCATCAAAGATGCGATTCAAAATAACGATATTGAAAAAGCCGTAGCGATTTTAAAAGATGTTTTGTCTAAAAAGCCCGAAAAGAATAGGTGGAATGACGATACTACTTCAAGCAGAGCCTTTTATGAAACAGGAGGCTGATGCGTCTATGTTGTTTCTTCAATTCTTTATATTAAATTAAAAAGCTCAGTATAAATAATTTTATTGATTATTTATACCCTTTTTCTCTTCATTTTTTTTTCTGAATGTATTATCATTAATAATAACAAATTCAAAAAGGAGTTATTATGAAAATTGAATCATCAGACGTGAAAATGAGTTCGCATACTCAAAGTTCTTTGGAAATGTCTTATCAATCATATTTTAGTTTCAAACAAGAAATACTTGGTTTGGCTGATGAAAACAGCGAAGACATCAATCAAAATAATTTAGAAGATCTCTCTTCAAACAGTATAAAAAACACAAATGATAACTTTGTAAATCCTCATGAATCAGCCATTCGTAGAGTGATTTTAGAGTTGATATTGCAAAAGTTTTTATGTGGAGGGAAAAAAATTAATTTGGCGTCACTGAATCTTGATGAATCGTGTTCCTTGCCTGTTCAAGAGTCTCAAAAACTGCTGATTAAAAACAGTGCCACTATTGAGCGCAGTGTGGAATACACGAAAAAAGATTCAGTTGAGTTTAATACGCAAGCCATTATAAAAACTGCAGACAAAGATATTACGATTGATTTGGACTTGTCTTACACAAAAGAGTTTTATGAAAAGCACAGTGAAACCATCAACTTTGAAGAGGTGAGATTTTTAGATCCATTGGTCATACAATATGCAAGTAGCAGTACGGCCTTTGACAGTGTAAGCGAAAGCATGTATTTTAATTTTGACATCAATTCAGATGGGACACAATTAGAAATACCGCGGTTAAAAGATGGCAATGGTTTTTTGGCGTGGGACAGAGATTCAAATGGAAGCATTGATAATGGCAGTGAGCTTTTTGGTCCCAATACCAATGATGCTTTTGCAGAGTTAAGAGCCTATGACAGCGATGGCAATGATTGGATTGATGAAAATGACCCCATTTTTGATGATTTGAGAATTTGGACAAAAAATGAAAGCGGCGAAGATACGTTAATTGCCTTGGGACAATCCGGTATTGGTGCGTTGTATTTGAATGACATGACAACTGAATTTTCATACAATAAATCGGTCAAGGAGGGTATTGCTCAACTTAAATCCAGTTCCATATTTTTAAGAGAAGATGGTACAGCAGGTGTTTTAAGTTCTTTAAATTTTATTGCCTAAGAGAAGAGGTTTTTTCTCTTAGTGCAGAGGTTGAATAAAATAGCGGCCTCCATTTTGTCCAACACTCAAAGGCGTGTCAAAAGTTTCAGAGATATTTTCTGAGGTCAGAATCTCTTGTTTGAACCCTTGTTTAAAGATGGTTTGATTTTTAATCAAAGCAATATGGTTAATCTCTTCAAATATCTCTTCAATGTGATGTGTGACTAAAATGATGGTCGATTTTTTAGAGAGTTTACGTAAAAGTTCAATAAAATTGATTTGTGCTTTTATATCCAAACCAACAGTGGGTTCATCCAGTATAAAAGCTTTGGGTTCATGCACCAATGCTCTTCCTATGATAGACTTTCGTAACTCTCCTGTACTCATGGTACCCACTTGTTTGTCTTTTAAATGCGTAATCTCTAAAAACTCTAAAACTTCCATGGCTTTGTCATGTTGTTCTTGAGTGAAATCTTGGTGTTTAAAAATACCAATGGAACTGTAGTGCCCACTTAAAACCACTTCATAGGCGGTTAAATAAGCTCCTTGTGTATAAAAGTAGTTGTGCAAATCATTGGTAATAATCCCCAGCATTTTTTTTAAATCAAGTAAAGAGTAACGCTCTTTGCCTAAAATCTCTTTTTTATAAGTATACTGTTGTCGAGGATGAATTTCTGAAGAGATGAGTTTAATCAGCGTTGATTTTCCACTTCCATTGGCTCCTAAAATCGCCCAATGTTCTTGCTCTTTAATTTTTAATGTCAACTCTTTTAAAATAAGTCTCTCTTCATAACTGGCATGTATGTTTTCAAAATCGATGATATTCATCTGTTCCCTTTTTCTGCTTAAGATAAAACTTATTTTTTTAAAGAAGTTTTAATACAATTTTTATTATAATACGCGTCCACTTGAAAAACAGTGAGATTATATACCAATCAGGAGGTCATCATGGCTTTAGATCAGGACGTAAAAAACGAGATTATAGCGAAATACAGAAGAGCTGACAAGGACACAGGTTCGTCAGAGGTGCAAATTGCAATTTTAACTGAACAAATTAAAGTGTTAACAGAACATTTAAAAATCAATAAAAAAGACCACTCTTCAAGATTAGGTCTACTTAAAATGGTAGGAAAAAGAAAAAGACTTCTTAAATACCTAAGAAAAACTGATTATGCTAAATTTACTTCATTAGTAGCAGATTTAGGAATCAGAGCTAAATAATTATTTAAAGGCCACTTGGCCTTTGAATTCCTTTCTTAAACATTTCAAACTATTTCCCAGAATTTCACTTACCTTAATCTTTATTTTTGTAGAATAAACAAAAATTATATATTAGGAATTTTATGTTACTTACAAAAAAGAGCGAGTATGCACTTCTTTCCCTTATTTCTATTGCAAAGAGTGAAGAGTCAAAAAATGTTGATGTACTTTCTCGTGAGTTAAATATTTCAAAATCTTTTTTAGCAAAAATCATGCAAAATTTGGCCAAAAATGGCATAGTAAAGTCGTATAAAGGTGTTAATGGTGGGTTTTCATTAAATAAACCGTATGAAGAGATTACCATTATGGAAATCACCACAGCAGCGGAAGAGAAAATCCCTTCTGTTTTTGAGTGTTCTCCTTCGATTGATGCGTGCCCATCTGAGAGAGGTAATTGTTGTACAATTTGGCCTTTATTAAACAACTTACAATCCAAAATAAATTTGTTTTTAGAAGATTTAACTTTGAAAGATATCTCTGAATGAAGTTCTACCACATTTCCCATACCGATTTAGATGGTTACGCGTGTCAACTTTTGACCAAAGAGTTTTTTAAAACAGGTTTTTATATCAATGCCAATTATGGTTCAGAAGTTAAACAAAGCATAGAAGCAGTTTTACAAGAGATAAAAAAAAATTTAGACTCTGAGATACTCTTTTTAATCACCGATTTGAACTTAACCGTAGGTGAATCAAAAGATTTGAATAAAGAGATTACTGCGTTAAATGAGGCAGGTGCGAATATTAAACTGCAACTTTTAGATCACCACGCTACAGGACAAAAAAGTGCCAATATGTATGAGTGGTACTTGTTAGATACCACCAGATGTGCGACAAAAATTGTTTATGACTATTTGTTTGATGAGTATGAAGGATTTAATTGCCAAGAAAATGCTTGGATTAAACCGCTGGTTGATGCCATAAATGCAGTGGATATTTGGTTGGATCATGAAGTTGAAAATTTTGAATTTGGAAAAGTATTGATGCGATTGGTCAGTCGTGCAAGTGAGATTAACAACATTCTTTTTGCGGATGAAAACAGAGCATTTAGAATTTCACTTTTAAAGTCAGCAGCTGCATACATCAAAGAAAAAGATGGTCATATAAAACTTGATGATGAGATACATTTTCTAAAAAAAGAGTATTTAAAATGCAATGGGTCCAACGATACCATTGATAATCTCAGCGCCAAATATTTGGTACACTCATTAGAAAACAGAAAAGAGGACTTAACCATAACGTACAGAGGGCATAAAGGCTTATTAACGTATACCTTAGGTTCAATATCTATTCCAGCAAATGCTTTTTTAAAAGCCAACGATGAGTATGATTTTTTTATTGATATCAGTCGAAGAGGCAATGTCTCTTTGCGAGCAGATGGCAAAATCGATGTTGGCATTTTGGCTGAAAAACTGGCCAAAGGTGGCGGGCATCCCAATGCTTCTGGAGCAAAATTTATGGATTTTGTTGAAACCATCAATTATGATGATGTGAAGAATTTTATTCAAGAAAGATTAAAAAGGTGTGAATAATGGAGTGTGAATTTCCAACAGTTAACTCAAACAGTGATGAGATGAAAGCTATTTTTGAAAATACTAAAACCATTGCAATCATAGGGTGCTCTCCCGATGAGAGCAAAGCCAGTAATATGGTGGCAAACTATCTGAAAAATGTGGGGTTTAAAATTGTGCCTGTCTACCCTAAAGAAGATATGATTTTAGGAGAAAAAGTCTACCGAAGTTTAAAAGAGATTCCTTTTAAAGTGGATATGGTCGACATTTTTAGAAAACCCGATGTGATTGGTTTGGTTGTTGATGCCTGTATTGAACGTGGTGATATTGATTGTGTTTGGACTCAATTGGGTCTTGTAAACAATGATGCTGCTGAAAAAGCAAAAAAAGCTGGTATGAAAGTGGTGCAAAATCATTGCACAAAAATTGAACACAGAAAGTTGTTCAGTTAAATCTTACACGTAGGATTGCTGGAGAGAATCAAACTGGCAATACAACCGGTTTGACCATCTCTTCTGTTACGCAATTCAATGGTTGCACCTAAAGTATCTGCAGCATTTTTAGCTAAAAACAGACCCAATCCTGCTCCCGCTTCTCCCCCGACTCGTTTAAATGGGGCAAACAGATCAATTTTTTCATCAATTCCTCTTCCTTCATCAATGACTTCAATGACGGCAGTATCTTTATATTTGTAAAGATTCACTTCGATACCTTTTCCTGATGGAGTAAATTTAATGGCATTTTGTACAAAGTTTTGAATGATTTGTGTTAAGAGGGTGGCTTGAATAATGGTGATAAAAGAGTTCACTTTAGATCTGAAAACCAGATCGATGTTTTTTTGTTCAGACAAGAGTTTATAATCTTTAATTTTAGCACTCATAAACGTGACCAAGTCAATCTCAATGGGTTTTTCAAATTGGGCACCTTCGGCTCTTCCCATATCTAAAATGGATGAAATCATTTTATTCATATCATTGATTTGATTGATGGTGAGTTTGAGTGTATCTTCATATTTGGTACACTCTCTTTTTTTCATTAAGGTCACTTCATTTTTAAGTTTCATGACAGCTAAAGGGGTTTTAAGTTCATGTGCAGCCCCAATAAAAAGCTCTTTTTTAAATTTAACAAAGTTCTGTATCTTATTGGTTAAGGTATTAATTGAGTTGGCTAAGGGGTGAAACTCAATGGGCAAATTCTTTTTATCAATTTGGGTCAAAAAATTTTCATTCATATTTGAGAGTTTTTCGGTAATTTGAATGATGGGTCTTAAGAGTGTTTTGGAAACAGTAAATGCATATAAAATGACCATAATAAGTCCACCCAGACTTAAGAGAAAAATATTATTAAAAATTTTACTGAGCATTTTTCTGGATGAGTTAATATTTTTTGTAATTTTAATAAATTTTTTGTTTTGAATATCAAAAGGGTAAATCAATTGAACATAATAATCATTATTTTGACTGAAGTTTGAGTATTTGATATCGTTTTCATTTGGCAGAGTTACAATGTCTACATTGACATCACCTAGAGTAATAACATTAAACGAAGCTGTCCCAATATTAGACTCTTTACTCACTTTATAAATGAGTTTGGCATCGGATAAAATGCTCTCTTTAATGTCTTCATAAATGGTTGCTTTGGTGTAGCCGTAGAAGATAAAGGAGAGGGTAATTATGAACAAAGAAGTAGCAAATACAAGTTTTTGGTAAAACTGTTTGTAAATGCTCTTCGTATTGTTCATATTATATCTTCACGTGTTAAAATTATTTTTGTGCTTCTTCGTTGGTATTAGGGTAACAAAATCGGTAACCTCTTCTTCTGATTGTCTCAATAGTAGAGATATTCAAAGGTTTGTCCATTTTTTGTCTGATTTGATTGATAGCAACTTCAATAACGTTTGGTGTTACTAATTCTGGTTCTTCCCAGATTGCATCAAGCAGTTGTTCTTTAGAAACAATTTGATCTCTGTGTCGAGCAAGATGTGTTAAGACTTCAAAAGGTTTACCTTTTAATTCAATCTCTTCACCATTGTACATGATTTTTTCTTCATCAGGATTGATTGATAAATCATCAATTTCAATGATGTTTGTTCCACCAAATCTCAATCTTGCTTCAATTCTTGCAAGTAAAATATCGAAATCAAATGGTTTTTTAATATAATCATCTGCCCCTGATTTAAGTGCTTCTATTTCACTCTCTTTATCATCACGTGCTGAAAGAATAACAACAGCTGTTCGTGAACTTCTGTTTTTAACAATTTTACACAATTCAATTCCGTCGCCATCTGGCAACATCCAATCGGTTAGAACGAGGTCATAGTTTCTAATGTCGATAAAATATTCAGCATCTTTATAGTTTTCTGCTGTATCAACTTGGTAACCAAAATCAGTTAAACCCTCTTGAAGAGTTCGGTTTAATGTGATTTCATCTTCAATAATTAAAATTCTCATAAATTAAATCCCTTTGTATGACGTTTTTGTAAGCTTAAATTTAAGTTAAGTTTAAATTTTCGGCATTATAGCATAAGAAGAATTTTTTTTAAAGGTTTTTTAAGCTAAATTTTAAAATTTTGCTTAATCATTGTATAATAATCTCTTTTTGAAAGGGAGTTGTCTTCAAATCAGAGAGAAGTTAACTATTTGTTAATAAAAAAAAGATAGAATATCACCTATAAAAAACTTTCAAGGAATAATTATGCAAATGATGTTTAAAAGTAAAAAATTAGTATTGAGTTTGGTGACGAGTTTAGCACTTGTCTCAACAAGTTTGGTTGCAAAAGATATTTATGCAACAGTAAATGGTGAAAATATTACAAAAGATGAGATTGCCGTTGTATTAAGAAATCCACAAGTCGATTTTGACACATTACCAAAAAATACACAAGATATGGTAATCAATCAACTGGTAGAGAAAAAACTCTTAACAGATAAAGCCATAGCAAGTGGTATAGAAAAAAATGCAGGATTTACTGCAGCTTTAGAAAAAATTAAAAAAGATTTGGCTTTAGAGATTTGGATGCAAGAAGAGTTTAAAAAGATTTCTGTAACAGATGCTCAAATGAAAGCCTACTACACTTTAAATGAATCAAAATTTCAAACAGACGAAAAATTAAATGCCAGACACATTGTTGTTGAAACAGAAAAAGAGGCAAAAGATATTATCAAAACATTAAAATCTGCTAAAAATGTTGAAGAAAAATTTATTGAACTCGCAAAAAAATTATCAACTGGACCAATGGCTAAAAACGGTGGTTCGTTGGGTGAATTTTCACCAAAACAGATGGTTCCAGAATTCTCACAAGCAGCAATGGCTTTGAAAAAAGGTGAATATTCAAAAACACCGGTTAAAACACAGTTTGGATACCATGTAATCTATTTAGAAAGTAAAGTTCCTTCAAAAAAATTATCGTTTGATGATGTAAAATTAAAAATCAAACAAGTACTTGTTCAAGAAGAGTTCAGAACGGCCATTAAAAAAGTGGTGGCTAAATTAAAAGAAAACGCTAAAATAGATATTAAGTAAGGAGCAGAAGTGGGAGTATTAGACGTTGTAAAGCCAGGTGTTTTAACGGGAAGTGAAGCACAAAAATTGTTTGATTATGCCAAAGAGAATAAGTTTGCTATTCCTGCTGTTAATGTGGTTGGGACAGACTCTATCAATGCTGTTTTAGAAAGTGCCAGCAGAGCAAAATCACCAGTTATTATTCAATTTTCAAATGGTGGAGCAGCATTTTTTGCTGGAAAAGGTTTAAATGCTGAAGATGCAGCAATTTTAGGTGGTATCAGTGGGGCAAACCATGTGCATGCTGTTGCGGCTGCTTATGGTATTCCTGTTATTTTACACACCGACCATGCGGCGAGAAAACTGCTTCCTTGGATTGATGCACTTTTAGTTGCTGGGAAAAACCATTTTGAAAGAACAGGACGACCTCTTTTTACATCACACATGTTGGATTTAAGTGAAGATCCACTTGAAGAGAACATCGCAACGTGTGTTGAGTATTTTCAAAAAATGAATGCCTTAGATATGATGATTGAAATAGAATTGGGAATCACGGGTGGAGAAGAAGATGGTGTAGATAACAGCAACGTTGATAATGCCCTATTATATACTCAACCAGAAGAGGTCTCTTATGCGTATGAAGAGTTGAAAAAAGTCTCACCCAATTTTACTATTGCAGCAAGTTTTGGAAATGTACATGGGGTTTATAAACCTGGGAACGTACAACTCTCGCCTAAAATTTTAGACAATTCACAACAGTTTATTGCACAAAAACATGGCTCAGATTCTAAACCTGTAAATTTTGTTTTTCATGGAGGGTCAGGCTCTCTTTTAGAAGAGATACAAGAAGCCATTGATTATGGTGTGATTAAAATGAACATTGATACCGATACCCAATGGGCATTCTGGGATGGTGTTCGAGGATATGAAGCAAAAAACAGAGCCTATTTGCAAGGACAAATTGGTAACCCTGAGGGCGAAGATAAACCCAATAAAAGTTACTATGATCCAAGAAAGTTTTTAAGAGCGGGACAAGAAGGTGTTATGAAAAGACTCGAAACCGCATTTTCAGATTTGAGATGTGTCAATAAAAATTAAGTCAAGTGTTACAGTCGATAGTTTTTCGACTGTATGCTTTTTATTCGTTAGTCACCAATGCCAAATTATTTAATTTATGCTCTTGAAGTAAATCCAAAATTTTAACCACTCTTTCATATTTCACATTTTTATCAATTCTTAAAATAATCGATTTTGATTTATCTGTAATTTTCATAAGCGATAAATTCAACTCATTTACATTGACCTCTTTGCCCAAATAGGCAATTTTTTCTTCACTCAATTCTATTGAAATCTGTTTTTGTTCTATTTTTGCCTCTTTGGCATTGGAACTGGGAAGATCTAACACCAGTGCCAACTCCTCTTTTTTAAAAACAGATGTGACGATAAAAAAAATCAGTAAAATAAAGATAACATCCACTAAAGGGGTCAAATCGGTATTGAGTCGCTCTCTTCTTTTCATTGAACTTCAACTGCTTCTTTTTTAACTTTTAACTCTAATTCATCCAATATGGCAATAAAATAGTTGTAACAAATATGGTGAGGAATGGCAACAATAAGCCCTGCAATTGTGGTAATAAGGGCGATAGAAATGCCACTTGAAAATATACTTGGGTTTCCCAATCCATTTGCTGTGATGGCTTCAAAAGCATTTAAAACTCCAACAACCGTACCTAAAAGTCCTAAAAGGGGTGCAATGGAGGCAATATTTTTAATAAAATTAAGACCCACTTCAAGTTTTTTGATTTCATACTCTATTTGGGCATTAATATTGTGTGAGAAATTGAGTTTTGTAATAATTTTTTTTGTCAAGCTGTTTTTCTTAGGCAGGGTTAAAAATTTCCAAATAATAATAGTGTAGCCTACCATATTCAGAGCAATTAAGATATAAACAATCACTCCACCTTTTTCAACATACGTCAATAAATCCATAAATCATTCCTAAAATATTTTTGTTAATTGTAGTATAATCTTGGTATGAATTATATAAACTCTCCCATTCACAAAACGAAATTTAATGACCATCTCCTTTTTGTAAAACGCGATGATTTACTGGATACGAAATTTTCTGGCAATAAAGCGCGTAAATTTTACTACTATTTGGTGCATGAATTTCCAAAGGTGAAAAAACTTATCTCTTATGGTTCTCCACAAGCAAACTCTTTATACTCTTTTTCACAATTGGCCAAAATAAAAAATTGGGAATTTGACTTTTATGTGGATCATATTGCCTCATATTTAATAAAGAACCCAGAAGGAAACTATTTTTATGCATCAGAAAATGGTGCCAATATTATTGATTTATCTTCTTCCAAAACCTCATTAAGCCCCAATGAATATATTAAGCGTATTGTTTTAGACAATGAAGAAGAGACCCTTTTTGTTCAAGAAGGGGGACGTGAAAAAGAAGCAGAATTTGGAGTGAAGATTTTGGCCAATGAAATTATGAGTTGGGCGAATGAAAATAAACTCACGAATTTGGTGGTTGTCCTTCCCAGTGGAACAGGAACAACCGCACTTTTTTTACAAAAAAATCTGCCTTTTAAAGTCATAACATGCGCTTGTGTAGGTGGTGAAAGCTATTTGAAAAGCCAATTTTTAAGTTTAGAAAAAGATGAATCTTTACATCCTACGATTGTACAACACCGTAAAAAATATCATTTTGGAAAACTCTACAGAGAGTTTTATGAGATGCATATCAAGGTGTATGAACAGACCAATATTGAGTTTGATTTGCTTTATGATCCTTTGGGTTTTTTGAGCCTTGAAAAATATTTAGAAGAGAACCGTGATGATCAAACATATTTGTACATCCATCAAGGGGGTCTTTTAGGCAATAAATCAATGTTAAAACGATATAAAAGAAAGCAATATCATTGAACTTTAATTTTAAAAAGATATAATAATCACAATTATTATCCAGGTGTTTATAATGAAATTATTTTTAACCCTCGTTTTTTTTAGCCTATGTCTTTTCGCACACACAACACCATTAGAAAAAGTAACTCTTCAGCTCAATTGGAAATACCAGTTTGAATTTGCAGGTTTTATTGCTGCAAAAGAGAAAGGATTTTATGAAGATGCTGGTTTAGATGTTGACATAAAAGAGTTTGAATCAAATATAAATGTCATTCAAGAGTTAAAATCATCAAAAGCAACCTATGTAACGTATGATCTGTCTTTATTGGCGTATGAAGATAACAAAGTACCTCTGACCTTACTGGCAAATTATTTTAAACGCTCCGCTTTGGTATTTATTACTCAACAAAATATTTTAACGCCCAATGATTTAAAAAACAGAACCATCATGGCGAATCCTGCAGAACTCAAAGAGTCAACTCTTGCAACACTGCTAAAAAAATTTCGTATTAGCCCCAATGAGTATAAACTCGTACCACATACCTTTGATGTCAAAGATTTTGTCAGTGGCAAAGTGGATGTTATCAGTGCGTATGTCTCTAATGAATTGTATGATATTCAAAAAGCCAAAAAAGCATACAACATTCTTGATCCTCTCAATTATGGTATCAATGGCATGGGACTTAACGTATTTGCTACAACACAAGAGGTGAAAAATAACCCAGATAAGACACAACGATTCATTGAAGCAACCAACAAAGGTTGGGAATATGCCTTAAAAAACAAGCCTGAAATTATCAATTTGATTTACACCAAATATTCCATGAAGAAGTCAAAAGAGGCGTTGATTTTTGAAGCCAATGAAACTGAAAAACTTATTATGAATAAAGTGTATAAAATAGGAGAAGTTGATATATCACTGCTTGAAAAAAGTGTTGAAGAACTGTTAGAAGAAAATGTATTGCATGAAAATATAGATATTGACAGTATGGTTTTTGCCTTGAACAGAACCGACAAAAAAGGCGATGACACTCTCTTTTTTACACCAGAAGAGAAATTGTATTTAAACAGCAAAAAAGTCATTACTATGTGTATTGATCCTGATTGGTTGCCGTACGAGAAGCTTGATAAGGGCAAACATATAGGTATGACTTCGGAGTACATGAAAATATTAGAAGATAAAATTGGTATTCCCATACAACTTGTGCCTACTCAAACATGGACACAATCAATTCAATTTGCAAAAGTCAGAAAGTGTGATATTTTCTCTTTAGCTGCACCCACACCAAGCCGAAAACAATACATGAGTTTTACGCGGCCTTATATTCGCTTCCCAATCGTCATTGCTACACGAATGGATCAGTTGTTTATCTCAAACATTAAAGATGTTATCAATGAAAAGCCTTTGGCTATTGTAAAAGACTATGCATTCACAGAGTTATTAAAGAAAAAATATCCGCACAATAAATTGGTGGAAGTTGAGAATATAACCGAAGGCTTAAATATGGTTTCTAAAGGAAATCTTATGGGATTTATTGGAACATTAGCCACCGTGGGATACCAAGTACAAAATAACTATATTGGGGAGTTGAAAATAGCAGGAAAGTTTGATGAAAACTTAGACTTAGGTGTTGGCGTACGAAACGATGAACCTCAATTATTAAATATTTTCAATAAAGCCATTGCAACTATCAATGAGGCCACAGAACAAGAAATTCTTAACCGATGGATTTCAGTCACTCAAGAAAAATCAGTTGACATTAAACTGATTGCTGAAATTACACTCTTTTTCTTAGTCGTTATTGGTTTGGGGTTTTACAGAAATCAACAATTAAAAAGATATAACTTACATATACAACAGCAATCTTTAGAGTTGGAAAAGATGAATTATGAACTTTATAAAACAAAAGATAAGTTGGAAAAATCTTTAAACAGCATAGAGTTGATTTTTGAATGTGTCATTGAAGCGGTTTTTGTTTTTGAAAATGAGATTTGTATAGATGTCAATGACGTTGCAGTAAATATGTTTGGATACGGTTCAAAAGAGGAGATGAAAGGCTTAAAGATGATAAGTTTTGTTCATTTTTCTTCAATTAAAGACGTCGAGAAAAAATTTAAAACTAAAAGTGCAGCTTTGTATGAATTGGAAGGGTTGAGAAAAGATGGTTCAACATTTTATGCCATTGCCCAAGGTTCGAACATCATTTTAAATGATAAAAATGTACGTATTTCTGTTTTGGTTGATATCAGTGAAGTGAAAAAGAAAGAAAAACTGCTCATTCAACAAAGTAAAATGGCTGCCATGGGTGAAATGATAGGCAATATTGCTCACCAATGGAGACAACCTTTAAATGTAATCAGTACAACAACTACGGGAATGAAACTTCAAATGGAGTATGGGGCATTTAACATCGATGATGCCAAAAAAGATTTGGATCGACTCAATAATACTGTGCAACATCTCTCTCAAACCATAGATGATTTTAGAAATTTCTTTAAAAGCGAAAAAGAGAGAAAACAGTTCAGTGTAAAAGATGTGATGTTGAAAAATATCAATTTATTAGCTGGAATGTTTAAAATCAATCAAATTGAAGTGATTTATGGCAAATTTGAAGAGTATACCATTCAAAGTTATGAAAATGAGTTTATTCAAGCGCTGATCAATATTTTGTACAATGCAAAAGATGTTTTAATTACAAAAGAGCACAACAAATATATTTTTATTGATGTATATAAAAAGTTAAACAGAGCCATTATTTCCATTAAAGATAATGGAGGAGGCATACGAGAAGATGTAATCACACAAATATTTGAACCCTATTTTACGACCAAACACAGCAGTCATGGGACGGGAATTGGACTCTATATGACACATCAAATTATTGAAGAGCATATGCAAGGACACATCAAAGTTCAAAATGTTACGTATACTTACGAAAATGTCTCTTATCGAGGGGCTGAATTTGTAATTGACTTGCCTCTTTCATAAAATTTACCTAATTTTAGATATAATCTCTGACTATGAAAAAAGATAATATAATACTAATGGGTTTTATGGGTGTAGGCAAAGGCACAGTTGCCAGAGCATTGGCCTTAAAAAGCAAACGTTTTGCCGTAGATACGGATGATTTAATTGAGAGTTTACAAAACAGAAAAATTAAAACAATTTTTGCAAAAGAGGGTGAGGAGTATTTTAGAAACCTCGAACAAGAGTGTGCTAATTGGATTGAAAAGAGTGTAGATAACTCAATTATCTCTATTGGTGGAGGTTTTTATAAACGACCAAATTTAAGCCAATTGGGCACAATTATTTATTTGAAATCCTCATTTGATGGGATTTTAAATAGAATCAACAAAGCTCCCAATGCCAAAAATAAACTCAAAAAAAGACCCTTGTTACAAAACATTAAAGAGGCAAAAAAACTTTACAAAACAAGAGTACCTTTGTATGAAGAAGTTGCCGATATTGTCATTGATGTAGAGAATAAAAAACTTGAAAATATTGTACAAGAGATATTAGAAAAAACGAAATAGAGGACTGTATGAAAATTATAAACACTTCTGATGCAAATTTTAAAGATGAATTTGAACACATTTTAAGCAGAGCAAAAACAGATATAAAAGAGGTTTCATCGATTGTTACAAACATTATTGATGATATTATTGAAAATAAAAACAGCGCATTAAAACAACACATTGAAAAGTTTGATAAATGGAAAGTTAACTCAGATGAAGAGTTACAAATCTCCGTTACTGATATGAAAAATGCTTACGATAAATTGGACACACCATTAAGAGATGCCCTGCACATGGCATACAACCGAATCAAATCGTATCATGAAAAACAGTTACCCAAATCGTGGATTGATTTTGAAAAAAACGGCACCATTTTAGGACAAAAAGTTACGCCTGTTGACAGAGCGGGGCTTTACATTCCAGGAGGGAAAGCTGCATATCCCAGCAGTTTGCTTATGAATGCCATTCCTGCGATTGTTGCAGGTGTTGAAGAGATTGTTGTATGTACTCCAACTCCTAATAATGAACCCAATGAACTTTTACTCGCGGCGTGTCACTTATGTGGAATTACCAAAGCTTACAAAGTAGGAGGAGCAAGTGCGATTGCTGCTATGGCGTATGGAACGGAAACAATTCCTAAAGTTGATGTGATTACAGGACCTGGAAATATTTTTGTGGCAACGGCCAAAAAATTGGTTTTTGGAGAAGTGCACATCGATATGATTGCAGGTCCAAGTGAAATTGGAATTTTAAGTGATTCAAGTGCCAATCCAAAATATTTGGCCATTGATTTACTTTCACAAGCCGAACACGATGAAATGGCGAGTTCAATTATGATTACAACCTGTGATGAGGTAGCAAAATTTACCTCACATGAAGTCGATGCGTATTTAACAACACTCAGCCGACGCGAAATTGCCAAAAAATCAATTGATGAAAGAGGGGCAATTATTGTGGCCTCTTCAATGCAAGAAGCCATTGATTTGATGAATGAAATTGCACCAGAACACTTAGAAATCATGACACAAAATGCGTTTGAACTTCTGCCAAAAATCAAACATGCTGGGGCAATATTTTTAGGTAAAAATACCCCTGAACCAATAGGGGATTACATTGCGGGTCCAAATCATACGCTTCCAACAGGAAGTACAGCGAAGTTTTATTCTCCTTTAAATGTGGAAAACTTTTTGAAAAAATCATCGATTATCAGTTTTTCACAAGAAGCCATCAATGAACTGGGAGAAGCGTGTGCACTCTTAGCTGACACAGAAGGTTTAACTGCCCATGCACAATCAGTAAGAGTAAGATTAGATAATTATTAAGATATAAACAAAAACAGTATTGCTATAAAAAAGGACAAGATATGAGTTATATGAAAGATTGGTTTAGCGAAGACGAAGATGATATTTTTATGGGAAGTCCCAAATCAAAATTTTTTGACATTTCAAAACAAGCCAGTTCAGATGTGGTTGAAGATGAGATGGATAAAATCATAGAACGATATGCCGCCATGGAACTTCTTTTATCAAAAGATCAAGCTGAAGATTTTGATATTAATAAAATGATTCATCAATTTATTTTTGAAAATGCCGATGAGGTTGCAAAGATGAAAAAAGGTCTTTATGTGGAGTTTGCAGGTGAAATTATTTGCAGATTAGATTCATAAGGTTTTTTTGTGGAAGCGTTAAATCAAGTTAAAAACCAAATTAAAATTTTTGTTCAAGAGTGTAACGATGCAAAATCGTTGCAACTTTTGGATTTACTTGCAACAGGAAAAATGTTAAGAAGTAAATTGATTTTAAAAATTGCAGGTATTCATGAAGATTCAATTAAGCTGTGTGCCATTGTAGAGATGATTCATGCGGCTTCGTTGTTGCACGATGATGTGATTGATGAGTCAGACACCCGAAGAGGTCAACCCTCTGTCAATGCTTTGTTTGATAACAAAACTGCCATTATGTTTGGAGATATTTTATACTCCAAAGCCTTTACTCAATTGACTTTCATGCCCTCTGAAATCGCGTATACCATTTCAAATGCAGTAACACTATTGAGTATTGGTGAAATGTTAGATGTGGATTTAACGGCTGAATTTAACAGCGATTATGATAAATACCTTGATATGATTTATAAAAAAACGGGTTCATTGATTGAAGCTGCAGCAAAAGCAGCGGCGATAATGGCAAATAAAGACAAAGATAAATATGCCCTTTATGGAAAAAATTTGGGATTGGCTTTTCAAATGGTGGACGATATTTTAGATATTACTCAAGACAGTGCGACATTAGGAAAACCTGCCATGTTGGATTTTGTGGAAGGGAAAGTGACCATTCCATACTTGCTTTTACATGAAAGATTGGAAGACAAAACACGTCTGGAAGCATTGTATAAAAAACCATTAACGCAAGAAGAAGCGGCTTGGATAAAAAAACAAATGAACCTAACGGGGGCTTTAAGTGATTCAATTTTACAAGCTAAAACCCTTGGAAATGAAGCCATTGCTGTTTTAAAAGATGAAAACAGCACCGATTTAATTTTGATAATGAAAGCGATGATAGAAAGAGAGTTTTAAAAAATGAGCTATTTAAGCATAAGTTTTACCCATAAAAATACAGATATTCATACCCGAGAAAAATTGGCTTTTCCAGACAACAGTGCTGTAGAAACTTTTTTGAAAACGATATTGGATAATCAAATCATCAAAGAGGCTGTTTTGCTTTCAACTTGTAATCGAGTTGAAATCATTTCAACGGTCAATGATATCGACAGGGCTCAAGAGATTATTATTAAGACACTGGCACGATACTCAAGCCTTGATTATGAAGATTTGGCACATCGTGCTGATATTTATGACAATGCAGGTGCGATTCACCATCTTTTTACGGTGGCATCGGCTTTAGACTCATTGGTCATTGGTGAAACGCAAATTGTGGGACAACTCAAAGATGCGTATCGCTTATCATTGGCAAAAGGGTATTGCGATCAAGGCATTACAAGAGCCATGACATACGCATTTAAATGTGCTGCAAGTGTGAGAAACAGTACAAGTTTGGGTACGGGTTCGGTTTCTGTGGCCTCAACTGCTGTGGCAAAAGCCAAAGATATTATCAAAGATACCCAAGGGGTGAAAGCTTTGGTTGTAGGTGCAGGTGAGATGAGTGAATTGACCATCAAACATCTTTTAAGTTATGGTTTTGATGTGGTTTTACTCAGCCGAAACATCAAAAAAGCAAAACTGCTTGCCGATACGTTTGAAAGAAGTATCGAAGTTGAACCCTATGAAAATATTGACAAACTTTTAAATGAACTGCCGATTATGGTAACAGCAACGTCTGCTCCATATCCTATTATCAAACAAAACATGGTCAAAGAGTGTTCATTTGCACGATATTGGTTTGACATAGCAGTACCAAGAGACATTGATGAAATTCAAAGTCCAAATTTAACCGTATTTGCTGTGGATGATTTACAAGACATTGTCAATGAAAATATGAATTTACGTGTAGAACAAGCCAAACAAGCCTATTTGATTGTCAATAACTTATCAATGGAATTTTTTGAGTGCTTGAAAGCTTTAGAGATAGAACCTGTGGTAAAACATTTGTATCTCAAAGCGGAAGATGTCATCAACAAAAAAATAGCCAATGCCATTAAAAAAGGGTTTATTGATGCCCATCAAGAAGCCAATGTAAGAAAACTGTGTGAAACTGTGTTAACCGAGTTTTTACATGAACCCACAAAACAGTTAAAAGATATTTCAAAAAAAGTTGAATGTGATGTGGTTTTAGGCACCGTTCAATCGGTTTTTGGTTTGCAACATGATTCAAATACTTTTTATCAATGTGAACATGCAATAAAATTTAATAGTTAGGAAAAGATTTTTATGAAATTCAGTAATATGTTTATACCCACAACCAAAGAGACACCTAATGATGCGACGCTTCCTTCTCATCAATTTTTAATTCGAGGTGGATTTATCAATCAACAAGGGGCAGGACTTTATAACTATATGCCTTTGGGAAAAATCGTTTTAGAAAAAATCAGAGCGGTGGTCAAAGAGGAGTTAGATTGTGCTGGATGCAATGAAGTTCAATTGGGATTTGTAACGCCATTGAGTTTATGGGAAGCTTCAGGTCGAGCCTCTAAAATGGGGGCAGAGATGCTGAAAATTAAAGACAGAAAACACAATGATTTTGTACTCTCACCTACGAATGAAGAGGCAATGGTGGAATTGGTGAAAAACAGAGTCACTTCATACAAAGATTTGCCTTTGAATTTGTATCAAATTAACACCAAATTCAGAGATGAGGCCCGACCACGATTTGGTCTTATGAGAGGCCGAGAGTTCTTGATGAAAGATGGGTACAGTTTCCATGAAAATGAAGAAGACATGGTGCGTGAATTTCATCACATGGAAGCAACTTATTCAAAAATTTTCACACGATTGGGTTTAGAGTTCAGGGTTGTTGCAGCAGATTCTGGTGCCATTGGGGGAAGTGGTTCAAAAGAGTTTATGGTGTTAGCCAACTCAGGGGAAGATACCATTGTTGTGTGTAAAGAGTGCTCGTATGGTGCGAATATTGAAGCAGCAACGCGAGCCAAAAAAGAGGTTAAAAAATGGTATGAAAACACCAATACCCCTATTCAAGAAGAAAAAGTTGAAACCATTGGTTTAAAAACCATTGAAGAGGTGAGTAACTTTTTAAGTGTGTCACAAGCGCAAACGATTAAAGCCGTAATTAAAACAGCAATTTATGAAGATAAAACCCAATTGGTGGTTTTCTTTGTTCGAGGTGATGATGAACTTGAAGAGACCAAAGCGTGTAATTCCGTCAATGCATTAGAGTTAATTGATGCAACCGAAGAGGATATTCAAGCAGCGGGATTATGTGCTGGGTATGTGGGGCCTTTTAACTTGCCTAAAGGGACACTTTTTATCATTGATAAAGAGATTCAAAATGAAGATGGTTTGGTGTGTGGTGCCAATGAAGAGAATTATCATTTAACAGGTACTTCTCTTTCAACACTCAAAGAGGTTAAATATTTTGATTTGATTGCGGTTCAAGAGGGAGATAAATGTCCTTGTTGTGGTGGAGAATTGTATCACACCAAAGGGATTGAAGCAGGGCATATTTTCCAATTGGGAACAAAGTATTCAGAACCATTGGGCGCAAACTTTTTAGATTCAAACGGAAAAGCACAACCTTTTGTGATGGGAACATATGGAATTGGTGTTTCACGATTAATTGCTGCGGTAATTGAACAAAGTCACGATGAAAAAGGGTGTATCTGGAGTAAAGAGACTGCACCTTTTATGGTGGATGTGATTGTATCAAATGCAAAAAATGAGGACGAATTGGCCATAGGTGAAAAAGTGTATGCTGATTTAAAAGCCGTAGGGATTGATGCCATTTTAGATGACAGAAAAGCTGCGCGATTTGGTTTTAAAATGGGTGATTTTGAATTGATTGGTTTTCCATATGCAATAGTCATTGGTAAAAAGTTAAGTGATGGATTGGTTGAAATTGTCAATAGAAAAACATTAGAAAAACAAGATGTGGCTTTAGAGAGAGTTGTACCAGAATTGATTAAATTGATAAACTAGGAGTTTACATGGATATTATTTTAGAGTATGTGCTGAACATTATTTATGCACTGTTAATTTTTGTCATTGGGAAGTGGCTTGTCAAAGAGATTACGGGTGTTGCCGTTAAATTTTTAAGAAAAAATCCAAAACTTGATGCCACTTTGATTAACTTTTTTGAAGACATCATCTATTATGTCTTACTGATAGTGGTTATTTTATCGGCCTTGGAAGAAGTGGGAGTCGAAACCACTTCATTTTTAGCCATCATAGGTGCAGCAGGTTTGGCGGTTGGTTTGGCATTAAAAGACTCTTTATCAAACTTTGCTTCGGGTGTAATGTTGATTTTCTTTAAACCATTTAGAATTGGTGATGTAGTAACAGCAGGTGGAGTGACAGGTAAAATTACTGAGATTCATCTTTTTAACACAGAGTTTACCACCGGTGATAATCAAATGATTTTAGTGCCAAATTCAGCGATTACAGCGGGAAGTATTACCAATATTAATGCACATGATAAACGAAGAGTTGATTTAACCATTGGTATTGGTTACGACGATGACATTAAAAAAGCCAAAGAGATACTAACCAAAATTATTACAGCCAATGAAAAAGTGCTTGTTGAAGATGGCATTACAGTTGCTGTTGGAGAACTGGCAGATTCATCGGTGAATTTTGTGGTACGAGCATGGGTGAATACGCCTGATTATTGGGATGTAAAATTTGCTTTGACAGAAAATATCAAAATGACTTTTGATGAGGAAGGAATTAGCATTCCTTATCCACAAACCGATGTACACCTTTTCAAAGAGAAAAAATAACTTCTTTATTCCGAACATACTACAAGATGTATTAAAAGCCTTACAAGAACATGGTGCAAAACCTGTTCTTGTAGGGGGTTGTGTACGGGATTACTTCTTAGATTTAGAGATTAAAGATTACGATGTTGAAATCTTTAACTTAAATGACTACGAACACATTGCTAAGATTCTGAGTGCTTTTGGAACGGTGAAACTTGTGGGAAAAAGTTTTGGTGTTTTAAAACTCTCAACACGCGAATATGAGTTTGATTTTGCTTTGCCACGCGTAGAGAAAAAAGTAGGTGTGGGCTATACTGGATTTGAAATCATTACTGATGCCAGTATGAGTTTCAAACAAGCCAGTATCCGACGTGACTTTACTATTAATGCCATTGGTTATGATTATTGCACACAACAATTTATTGACCCCTATGATGGCTTAAAAGATTTAGAAAATAAAACACTTCGACACATCAATGAAGAGACTTTTGTAGAAGATCCTTTACGTGTTTATCGAGCGATACAATTTTGTGCACGTTTTGAATTTACATTGGATTCTCAAACAAAAAGATTGTGCCAAACATTGGTTCAAGGCGGAGAGATGCAAACGCTTTCAAGCAACAGAATTTTCGAAGAGTTTAAAAAACTGCTTCTTAAGGCCAAACGACCATCTTTGGGCTTTGAACTCTTAAAAGAGTTGAAACTTTTGCCTTTTTTCCCTGAGTTAGAAGCGTTGGTGGATTGTCCTCAAGAGCCAGAATATCATCCAGAAGGAGATGTTTGGATTCATACCTTATTGTGTTTGGATGAAATGGCAAAATTAAGAACCTCTGATGCATTTAAAAACCTCTATTTGATGTTGGCGATTTTATGCCACGATTTGGGAAAACCTGCCACCACAGAGGTGATAAATGGAAAAATTACCTCTTACAAACATGAAAAAGAGGGGATTGTTCCAACGTTGAGTTTTTTAGAAAAACTCACCAATGACAAAAAACTCATCAAAAATGTAGTTGAATTGGTGGAGTATCACTTGGCACCTTTTCAACTCTTTTTACAACAATCTTCACGCAATGCAGTGAAACGATTGTCCAACAAAGTCAATATTGAAGATTTGTGTCTGATTTCACAAGCCGATTGTTTGGGAAGAACATTAAAAGACAAATCCAAATGTTATGAAGCGGTGTCATGGCTTTTAAAAGTGGCACGCGAACTTCATATTGAAAATGAAGCATTAAAGCCCTTGGTTTTGGGTCGGGATTTAATTGCGTTAGGCTTTAAGCCCGATAAAACCTTTAAAACCATTTTAGCTTTTGCGTATGAAGTACAAATAGAGAATGAAGAGTTTTCAAAAGAGGATATTTTAGAAGCAATCAGCAAAAAATACCGTAAATATTATTTGTAACTTTTATAGAGTATAATAATTTAAATCAGTACAGGAGAAAAAGAATGGAAAACGAAGAAAGCCAATCCAGTAATATTTTACACTATATTGCGTATTCAATTTTAACGTTAGGCTTGGGTGTTATGGGCTATTTTTACTATCATGAACACTTTAGAAAGCCTCTTCCTCAAGTGACAAACGTTGAAAATGTAGAAAAAGTAAGCCGTTTTGGTGACTTGCCCTATGAAGTACGAACTCAGTATGTAACACAATCAAGTTATAAAAATCTGCAAAAAAAGTTTGATGATGCGTCAGAACAAAAACAAACCCTTTTAAATGAGAATGCACAACTCAAAGAACAACTTCAACAAGCACAAGTGAAAATGGAATCCGTTGAAACTCCACAAGAAGCGGTTGCAATACAAAGCAGTACTATGGAAGAGGCCATGCCACCGCAAGTGAATGAAACAACGGGCAAAAAAATCACCCGAGTTAAAGAGTTTGCCAAATGTTATGACATGCCAACAGGAAGTTATGCCATCAGCAAAACGTGCCGAAACAGTATTGTGAGTTTTATTGATAAACATAAAAATGCACAATATTTTGAGATTATTGGGTTAGTGGATGAAACAGAATTTACCTTGTATAAAAATCTGGAAATCAATAACTTTATTTATGATAAATTGGGTGTGAATCAACACAGCATTAACAGCATGAAAAAATTTACTCAATTTGGATTGGCAAAATTTCGTGCCATTGAAGCCAATTGGGTGATAAAAGTGCACACCAAACGAAAAGCAAAAGCCTATACTGCAACGTACAATTTGCTCTCAAAAGATGGCAAAAAAGGCATTATTATCAGAGCTTACGAATAGGCTCTGATACAAGCACCAATAAAACCCTCTCAATAAATCAACTTCACATAAACTACACAATTTAACTCTATACTTTTAGAAATCAGCTAGAAGGACAGAGAATGAAAAAAGTAAACAGCTTTGTTTTAGGAGTATCATTAATCACAAGCAGTGCTTTGTTTGCAGCAAGTAATGGCATGAATGGTATGGATCACTCAAATATGAAGATGCATGACTCAAGAACACATATGGCGTATCACAATGAGATGATGACGCGAGATGATTTTAAAGTTATTATGAGTACAGAAAAGCCTTTTGTATCTGGGAACAACACGGTGGATATTGTGATTTCTCATAGGGATAAAATCATTGACAATGCACAAGTCAAAGTGAAATTTTTCATGCCAGAAATGCCAGGAATGCCCTATATGGAACATAAAGCGAAGGCCACGTATAAAGAGGGAAAATACGGTTGCAATGTCAATTTAGGTATGAGTGGAACATGGCAATATCAACTTAAATTCAAAACACCCGATGGTGAAGTAAGAATGGTGAAAGGGAGCGTAAATAACTGATGTTATTGAAATCGTTTCTGCTCTTTTTTGTTGTAATAACATCAAGCTTTTCAACACCAATTGAAGATATGGTAACTTTGTCGTATGAAAAAAACTACACTCTTCAAAGCTTACAAAACGCCATCAACAGTGCCAATGAAAATATTGCTCTTTCACGAAAGTGGCAAAATCCTGTACTAACCTTTGGTGCCAATGATATACAATTTCAAGAGATAAACAAAAGAGACACAGAAGCGATGCAAGCTCAATACATAGGTGTGACACAACTCATTCCTATGGGCGATAAACTCGAAATCAAAGAAGAGGTTGCTAAAAAAGAGAAACAAATCAGTGAGTATCTTTTGGCAGATAAAAAACTCGAATTGCGTTCAAAAATATATGAACTTGCTTATACGATTGTGATATTTGAAAAAAAACTTCAACTTTTTGATGAGTATTTAAACAACATTAAACAACTTGAAGATTTGAATGTGGCTTTGTATGAAAACAATCAAGCATTACAAACACAAGCACTGAATGCCCAAATTTTATATTCAAAAATCAGTTTACAAAAAATAAAACTTAAAAATATGGTGGATAATTTATATTTGAAACTGGAAAATATTACCCAAGAAAAAATTGAAAAAATAGATATGCCTTTAAGAGTTGATGACACAGAAATTACCTTTGATTATCAACATCATCCCAAACTGCAAATAGAGAAACTCAAAGTTTCAAAAGCTTCAGATATGTCCAAATTTGAAGCAGAAAATAAAATTCCTGACATAAAATTTAACGTAGCATATTTTCAAAGAGATGACAAATTTCAAGATTATGTGAACGTCTCTGTGGGGATTCCTCTTGCCATTTATGGAACAGAGAACAGCAAAGTATTAGTGGCAAAATCAAAAAAACAAGAGGCGTTGAGCAACTATGAAGATTTGAAAAAAAGTTTCAAAACAAAAACGCAAATTTTGAAAAATGAGTTACACACTGCTTATGCAACGTATAGACTTTTAGAGCAAAGTATCATTCCAACCAAACAAAAAGTGCAAGAGTCTCTTGAAGCGTATAATGCTTTGGAAAAAGTCAAACCGCAAGAGGTAATTGGCAATTTAAATGAACTTATTGGTTTTGAGTTAAATGCGTTGGATGAACTGCAAAGCTATTTTCAAGCTTATTCACAAACGCTTTATTATAAGGATACTTTAAAATGAAGCTTTTAAATACAACACTTTTTTTTATGCTTTTAACCCTTTGTGCTTTAGATGCCAAAATCATTGAGGCACAACAACTTTTTAACAAAACAGTTGTGAAAGTTCAAGAAGAAAAAAGAGCCATTGTCAAACAATTTTATGGACAAACCCAACTTAACAGCAGTGACATAAGAGATATTGTTGTGCGTTTTGATGGTTATATTACAAAATTAGATGCCTCTAAAGAGTTTATGTATATCAAAAAAGGAGAACCGCTTTTTTCAATCTATTCCAATGAAGTGTTAACCATACAAAAAGAGCTTAAAATTATGGAGAAAATCAACCCCAATTTGGCAAAAAGTGCGTATGAAAAACTGCTTGCTTTAGATCTTAATTCCAAAGAGCTTGAAAAAATCAAAAAGAGTCAAAAAAGTTTAGATGAGATCACTTTTTACGCTCCACTCAATGCCATTTTGATGAAAAAAAACATCAATCAAGGAAGCTTTGCAAAAAAAGGGATGCTGCTTTTGCAATTGGGCAATATTGACCAACTTTGGTTTATTGCCCAAGTGTATCAATCCGATACTTCTTTTATAAAAAAAGGCATGAAGGCAAAAGTGTATATTGATGGCATAGATGAGCCCATTAAAAGTAGGGTTGATTTTATCTATCCTTATGTGAATGAGAAAACAAAAACAGTCAATGTACGATTTATTTTGGAGAATAAGAACTTAAAACTCTCCCCCAATATGTTTGCTAAAGTTGATATTGCAACACAAATAGAAAATATGCTGACTTTACCCAAAACAGCCGTAATTACCAAAGCCAATAAACACTATGTTTTTTTACCTGTAGGTGCAAAAGAGTTTGAACCCATAGAAGTGGTTGCCAAAAGAATTAGCCCCAATAAATTTCAAATCATCAGTGGTGTAAAAGCAGGAGAAGAGGTGATGGATAATGCGCTGTTCTTGCTTGATTCAGATGCTCTTACTAATGGCTTATACTCCAAAGATGAAGAGTGGTAGCAAAATATCATGGTTGAAAAAATAATTGAATTGAGCGTTAAAAATAAGTTTAGTATTCTTTTTTTGACACTGATTTTAACCATTGCCTCAATTTGGTCGATTCGAAATACCAGTTTAGACGCACTGCCCGATTTATCACCACCACAGGTGATTGTTCAAGTCAAATGGGCGGGTCAAAGTCCTCAAACCATTGAGGAACAAATTTCCTACCCTTTGATTTCAAACTTGATGAGTTTGCCCAACATTCAAACCGTGCGTGCCATGAGCAGTTTTCAAAATGCACTTATTTACATCATTTTTAAAGATGGTACAGATTTATACGATTCTCGAAACCGAATTTTAGAACAACTCTCACAACTTCAAGGAACTTTTCCAGAAGGTTCAAATGTAGCTATTGGTCCTGATGCCACGGGAGTGGGGTGGGCGTATGAGTACGCACTTCGTTCAAAAACAAAAAACTTAGCAGAGCTTAGAACCTTGCAAGATTATTACTATAAATTTGCACTTTTAGGAGTGGATGGAGTTTCAGAAATTGCTTCAATTGGTGGGTTTATTAAAAACTATGAAATTACCCTCAACCAAGATAAAATGGTGCAATTCAATTTAAGCATCGCTGAGGTTAAAAATGCGTTGACTAAAAACAATGATGATAAAGGTGGTCGAATTATTCTTGAAAATGGCTTTGAACATATCATTACTGCCAGAGGGTATTTAAAAAGTGTGGTGGACATTGAAAACATTGCCATTAAAACAATCAACTCTGTTCCTTTGACCATCAAAGATATTGCACAAGTGAATGTGACCTCTGCTTCAAGAAGAGGCATGGCAGACTTAAATGGTGAGGGTGAAACCGTGGGTGGAATTGTGGTGGTTCGATACGGTGAAAATCCGTATAAAGTCATCAAAGCCGTTAAAGAGAAATTGAAAAGTTTAAAACTTGATGACGTTGAAGTGGTTGAAACCTATGACAGAAGTTCACTTATTGATAAAGCCATAGATACCCTAAAAAGCACACTTTTTGAAGAGAGTATCATTGTTATGGTGGTCAGTGGATTGTTTCTGTTTCATTTTAGAAGTGCCCTTATTATCATCATTACCTTGCCCATTACGGTGGGGTTGACTTTTTTATTCATGAAACTGTTTGGTTTGGGTTCAAACATCATGAGTTTAGGAGGAATTGCCATTGCCATTGGAGCCATGGTTGATGCTACGATTGTTATGGTGGAAAATGCGCATAAATATCTTCAAGGCAAGGAGGATATTTCAAACAAAGAGCGCATGGAAATTATCATCAAATCCGCCAAACAAGTGGGGCGTCCCATCTTTTTTGCACTGATTTTGGTGGTGGTTTCATTTTTACCTATTTTTGCCTTAACGGGACAAGAGGGACGACTCTTTTCCCCATTGGCATTTACAAAATCGTTTGCCATGATTGCTGGGGCGATTTTATCTATTACCTTGGTACCCATTTTGATGATATTTTTTATTCGTGGAAAAATCATGGACGAAAATAAAAATATTTTGAATAAATTTTTTATCAAACTCTATTCTCCATTGTTAAAATTTTCATTGCGTTTTAGATATGGGATTGTATTGATTTTTATGGCGACTCTTATTGTGGCGTATCCTGTGTATAAAAAACTCAATTGGGAATTTATGCCCATGATGAATGAACAAACTTTTATGTATATGCCTGTAACGCCGTATGGAATAGGGATTGATTTATCCAAAGAGTTAACCCAAAAAACCAATCAAATTTTGAAATCATTTCCAGAGGTTGAAACCGTTTTTGGAAAAGCGGGGCGAGCCGATACGGCAACTGACCCAGCACCTTTGGCCATGATTGAAACCATTGTGCAGTTTAAACCACAAGATCAATGGCGAGAGGGAATGACGTATAAAAAACTCATGAAAGCCATGGATGAAAAACTTCAAGTTGTTGGGTTGATTAACTCTTGGACCTACCCAATTCGAGGACGTATTGATATGTTATTGACAGGTATTCGAACACCTCTTGGGATTAAATTGTATGGGAATGACCATCAAAAGTTGGAAGAGACAGCGTTAAAAATTGAGCAAAAACTTAAAAAATTTGACAAAACACTCTCTGTGTCATCGGACAAAATTAATTCGGGGTATTACTTGAACATTGATGTAAACAATGAATTGCTTGCGCGATATGGTATTACGAAAAATGATGTGTTAAGTACCATTTCATTAGGAGTTGCGGGTACACAAATTTCAACCATGCTCGATTCTCTTGAGAGGTATCCTATGAGTTTACGATATGAAATGAGTCAACGAGAAGATATCAACGCCTTGGGGAATTTACAAATTAAAACCCAATTGGGATTTCAACCTTTACGAATGTTTGCTGACTTAAAATATGAAAATGGCCCTTCTGTTATAAAATCAGAAAAAGCTTTGAACGTGAATTTTATTTATATCACCCCCAAAACGGATATTTCAGCAAAACAGTATAAAGATGAAGCCAAAAAATTGCTCGAAGAGGTCAACTTGCCTACAGGATATTATATGGAGTGGGCAGGGCAGAGTGAATATTTAGAGAGTGCCATGCAACGACTAATGTACATTATTCCTTTGACATTTGTGATTATATTTTTACTGATTTATTTTGCATTGCGTAATATCACTTATACCATCATCATATTTTTTACGTTACCCTTTGCCTTAACGGGTGGAATATTTTATTTAGAGTATCTCAATTTTAATATTTCCATTGCAGTTATTGTCGGCTTTTTAGCTCTTCTTGGCGTGGCAGCTGAAACGTCGATTGTGATGTTGGTCTATCTGCATGAAGCGATGAAAGAGTTAAAAGATAAATGTGTGGAAATTAACGATACGCATATTTTTCATGCCATTTATAAAGGGGCTGTGTTAAGACTCCGACCAAAACTGATGACACTTTTTGCCATTTTAGGTGGATTGATTCCTATTATGTATATCAATGGTGTCGGAAGTGAAGTGATGCAAAGAATAGCCGCACCTATGATTGGGGGAATGGTCAGTTCTGCTTTTTTAACGTTGATTATTATTCCCGCAGTCTTTTATATTTTGGCCATCAAATTAAAAGGAAATATACAAAACAGTGCCCTGTCGCATTAAGTTATCGGGGCACTATGATTTGATTTTTGCTTCCATTAGCAGAGGCGTAAATCGTAACACGGTAGAGGTCGGCGTAATATTGCATTAACAGTTTTTGCAATGTAGGTTCAATTGAGGGGGTAAACCAGGCGTTATTAGAAATGGAAATCATATATTTGACCCCATTTAAGTTTTCAAATATCTCTGGCGTTGTGGTTTCATAACAGATCGCATTTCTGAATTTCACCCCTTTGATATCAAAATCTGTGGGGGCATTGGCTTTGGTGTAATCTTTAGCACCATTGTAAAAAGTCTCATTGATAAAATCTCGTATTTTTTCAGGTAAAGGGATGGCTTCCCCAAATGGCACAAGCACTACTTTGTGTCCCACTTCAACATTTCCATTTGAAAAGTAATAGGTTGAGTTGTGATACTCTCCTTTGTTTTCATACAAAGAACCCAAAATAATATCAATGCTGTTTGATTTTTCTTGAAGCAGTTCATAAAGTTGTTGATTTTTATTTAAAAGCAGTGGGAATGAAGTCTCTGGAAGTACAACAACATCTGCACCATTTTGAATTGCCGTGTCAATGAATTCCAAATTGGTATCAATAATTGCCGAGGTGTTTTTGTGTTTCCATTTGTCTTTTTGAGGCAGATTCAGTTGAGGCATATCAATGTTTAATGCATTTTCAATGGGTTTTGGTTGGGCAAAAGTTAAAGGGAAAATTAAAAGAATAAATGCCCAATATTTGTAATAAGTAAACAGAACAAGAGAGAGTAAAAGAGTAAATAAGTCCAACTTATCAATACCAAAATAGCTGTGGACAAAAAGCAACTCAATTTGAAGCCAATTAAAGCCTAAAGGGGCAAAATAACTCAACGCAAAAAGGGCTAGGGCTCTAAAAATAATGTGGTCAAAAAGGGCCGTCAAATAAAAAATAATCCCGTATCCCAATGCAAAGCCTAAAATCACTAAAGGTATGAGATAGATTAATTCATAATAAATAAAACTGAAACTCACCCAATAAAACCAAAAAATACCAATAAAAAATCCCGCATAAAAGAGTGCGTTTTTTGGAATGGTTAAAAGTAAATATAGTGCCCAAAGTCCTAAAAGAGAGTTGATGAGTTTAATTTCTAATCCAATATAGGACAAATAGAGAAATGTAGAGAAAAAAAGAGCTGTGTTCAAGCCCTTTATTATGTTTGTTTTGTTAAAATTTACCCGTTTTAATAAAAACATAAAAAACGCTTACAAAGGATATTAGATGGGACAAAATGGAGACTTAATAAGTTCATTATTACCTCTGGTTGCATTATTTGCAATATTTTACTTTTTAATTATTAGACCACAACAAAAACAAGCCAAAGCACACAAAGAGTTGGTTGCTAATCTTAAAAAAGGTGATAAGATTGTAACACATGGTGGCTTAATGGTTGAAGTTACAAAAGTAGCAGATGATCATTTAGTGGTTAAAAATCCTGATAACAGTGAAATGAAACTTGTAAGAGAATTTGTTTCAAAAGTATTAGAAGACTAATCATATTTGATAAAACATGTAGCAACTACATGTTTTATTCAAGCACGCACATACACTACTACTTCTAAGGGAAAGAATTGAAAATCTTTAATTATAGACTCATAATATTTACACTCAGTATAATTTTCGGTGTTGTTTTTTCTATACCATCATTTTTACAAACAGACAGTGGAAAAAAAATAAATTTAGGACTTGATTTACAAGGTGGACTCCATATGCTTTTAGGTGTTAATACCGAAGAAGCGGTCACTTCAAAAATTAAAACATACGCAACTTCAATCAAATACTTTGCAGACGACGAAGAGATTTTAATTGAAGATTTAAGCATTGATGGTGAACTCATCAGTTTTACTGTTTTAGATGAAGATG
The DNA here is from genome assembly GCF_048571275.1 of Marinarcus sediminis (SeqCode). GTDB lineage: Bacteria > Campylobacterota > Campylobacteria > Campylobacterales > Arcobacteraceae > Marinarcus > Marinarcus sediminis. The sequence goes on along the minus strand of NZ_CP182357.1, from coordinate 320,842 downwards.
AACTTCCAAAAGTTGATGCCATGTTGGAAAAAATCAAAGGGCTTGTCATAACAAAACCGACTCCTTTGTCCTATTCGGTGACATTAAGTGATGCAGAAATAGCTGTGGTCAAAGACCTCTCTGTTTCTCAAGCGGTGGAAACCATTCGTAATCGATTGGATCAATTTGGTTTGGCTGAACCTACGGTTATACGACAAGGGGAAGCAGACATTGTAGTTGAACTTCCTGGAATCAAAAGTGTCGCTGAAGAGAAAGCTGCACGAGAGTTGATTTCAAAACCCGCAAATCTAGAACTCATGGCGGTCGATGAAGCCATTGCCGACCAAGTTTATGCACTTAGTAGCACACAAGCGGCTCAATATGGGGATATTATTTTAGAGAGTTCTGAAAGTCCAAATATTAAATACTTAGTCAAAGAGATACCCATTTTAAATGGAAGCCAAGTCATTGATGCTCAAGTGGCTTTTGATAAATCCAACCAAGCCATTATTAACTTTACCCTGAACTCAAGTGGGGCAAGAATTTTTGGTGATTTTACGGGTAAAAATGTGGGAAAACGATTGGCGGTTGTATTGGACGGGAAAGTTTACTCTGCACCCAATATTCGAGAGAGAATTGGTGGAGGAAGTGGGCAAATTTCAGGTGGATTTAGCTTACAAGAAGCAGGAAATGTTGCCATTGCTTTACGAAGTGGGGCACTGCCTGCGAGTGTAAAACTCTTAGAAAAACGAAGTGTAGGGCCTAGTTTGGGTGCAGACTCAATTAAAGCTTCAATGATGGCTTTGATTTTTGGTTTTGTTTTGGTTGTTGTATTTATGTTGGCCTATTATCGTCGAGCGGGATTGATTGCCAATATTGCTTTAGTGACCAATATTTTTATTATCATTGCTATTATGGCAATGTTTGGCGCAACCTTGACTCTTCCTGGAATGGCTGGGATTGTTTTAACGATTGGTATGGCGGTTGATGCCAACGTTATTATCACTGAAAGAATCCGAGAATTGATTAAATCAGGACAATCAGTAGGTAAAGCCATTGAAGATGGATACGCAAATGCCATGAGAGCCATTTTAGATGCCAACGTAACCACATTGTTAGTGGCAGTGATTTTATATGCGTATGGAACAGGGCCAATCAAGGGGTTTGCTGTAACCATTTCTATTGGTATTGTGGCCTCTATGTTAACAGCAATTTTAGGAACACACGGTATCTATGAAATGTTGCAAAACAAGATTATCAAAGACAAAAACAACAAAAAATGGTTTGGGATTTAACAATGGAATTTTTTAAAACAGATAAAATATATAATTTTATGGGAAAAAGATTGCCCTTTATGGCATTATCGGCTTTTATGGTTTTATTGTCTCTTGGTATACTCTTTTCAAAAGGTTTAAACTTTGGAATTGATTTTGCTGGGGGAACACTTGTACAAGTTAAGTATGAACAACCTGCACCCATTAAAGATATTCGAGAGATTTTAAAACAACACGATAAATTTTCAAATGCGGTAATCTCTGAGTTTGGTTCAAAAGAGGAAGTGGTCATCCGAATTACTGGCTCTTCAACCACCTTGGGTACAGATATTGGAGACCAAGTTGCAGAACTTTTAAAAGCAACAGGAAACTTTGAAATCAGACGAGTTGATATGGTTGGACCAAAAGTAGGAGACGAACTAAGAGAAAAAGGGTTGATGGCGTTAGGTTTATCACTCTTTGTGATTTTACTGTATGTCAGCTTCCGATTTGAGTGGCGTTTTGCGGTGGCTTCAATTTTGGCATTAATCCACGATGTTACCATTGCTTTAGGAGCGATTGCCCTTTTTAGAATTGATGTAAACTTGGATATTTTAGCGGCAATTTTAACCATTTTAGGGTACTCACTCAATGATACCATCATCGTATTTGACAGAATCAGAGAGGGTGTTACCGATTCTAAAGAGTCTGACTTAAATCAAGTGGTCAATGATTCGGTTTCTAAAACTCTTTCAAGAACAACATTAACGTCATTGACAACATTTTTTGTGGTCATTACCCTTTTTGCCTTCGGTGGAGAGATTATCCATGGTTTTGCCTTTACTATGGTAGTAGGAATTGTTGTAGGTACCTATTCATCAATTTTTATCGCCGCATCATTTTTAGTGCAGTTAAAATTCTCTATTTCAGATTTCAGAAATAAAGAAGCGGAGAAGTTGAAACGGCAAAAAGAGAAAGATAAGTTAAGAGCCATGTATGAGCAGGGCACTATCTAAGAAACGCAGTTTCTAAACATCATCTTTCGCAATTATTCTGCGTTGGAGAGAAATTTTAAATGCTCACGTACTACATGTACGCTCCGCTTTAAAATTCCTCTCCGCCTTGACTTCTCACAAAATCTAATATTTATAAACTACGTTTTCCTATAATTTTTAAATTAACAATTCAAAATATCTTTTATAACTTGAATAAAGAAGAAGTTTAAAATATCAACAATCAAATAAGTAAATGTCCTTATCCTCTCTTTTCCAACCCCTGCAAAAGCCGAACGTTTATTTTATTTTTTTCAAAACAAGCTCGAAACTGTTTGAGCGTTAAGCAAGGTGCTAAATGCACCTTGTAGCGAGTTTTGCAGAGCTGAAAAGAATAAAATAATAAGTGAGGGAACCCGAATGGGCTTTGAAGCCGTTGGTGGTTTTGCTTACTTTGTCCACACAAAGTCAGAAGAAGCGAAGACCTTTAGGTGTTTACAAAAATAAAACAAAATTGTGATAATATTAAAATATAAAATTTAAAGAGTAAAAATGGCTAAACATAAATGCAGTGTTTGTAATGAAAAATTTAAAGATGAATATTTTGATGAAAAACAAAATAAGTGTATTTTACATTGTGAAAAAGATGGAGAGATTCATCAGGCTAAAGAATTTTTAAAAGAAATTACTAAGATAGTATATTCAAATGAAAATAAATATGTAGAATTGAAGAATATAGTTTTTCCTGCAGTTGATACAGAAAATTTAAATCGATTTAAAAAAGAAAAAATTATTTTTAAAAATTGCAAATTTCAAGGAAAAATTACTTGTACTGATAGCTCGATTAAACCAACTTTAGAATTTGAAAAATGTGAGTTTGATTCTTTAATATTATGGGAAGACCTTACAATTGAAAATGAAATAAGTTTTAAAGATAGTATTTTTAAAGATGATTTTATTAATAATGGATGTACTTTTAATAAAGAAGTTGATTTAGAAGGAGTTATTTATGAAAGTGTTGCTGATTTTTCAGGAACTACTTTCAAAGAAGTAGTGAAGCAAAAATACACTTCTTATGATGGATACGCAGTTTTTAGAGATGTAATTTTTGAAAAACCATTAAATTTAAGAGATACTCTTTTTAACCAAAAAGTCAATTTGTTAAATATAAGTAAAAATGAAAAAAATGAAATAGTAGATGTTGAAAATCGTGAAACAGCGAGAATTATAAAAGACTCATTTGAAAAACAAAACAATATCATTGAAGCCAATAAATTTTACGCTTTAGAAATGAAAGAACGTGAAAAAGAGTTAAAGTGGGGAAAAGATTTTTTTGAAAAACTGATTTTTACACTGCATGGAATCTCTTCGAATCATTCCCAAGATTGGCTTTTAGCACTTTTTTGGATTCTCAATATAAGTTTTGGAATTGGTATTATGAAAAATAATATTGAACTTTTTGGTGTTAATTTTATCTCTTTTATTCCAAGTATTGTCATCATCATATTTGGAATTAATATTGCGATATTAGAAAACTTTGCCAGAATTTTTTTTACAATTGTATTTACATTTTTGACATATGGGCTTTATGGAATATTATCTCATGACTTGAATTTATATTGTATTTCTAATACGATTAATCCCTTTTCAATAATGAGTGGAAAAGAGCATTTAACTTTTGGTGGCTTAATCTACAAAATCACCATCGCCTACTTAATTTACCAACTGATTATTTCCATACGGCAAAATACACGTCGGAAATAGTTACATGAGTGAATGAAAATTCAAAAGTGACAATATTTATGGTATAAATTAATTATTTTTTGTTATAATTTTTGAATATATTTTATAGAATTTGGGACAAAATGAGCAAATTAAAAAGTTTAAAACATAATTTTGATAAGATAACTTCAAATCATGCGCAAGATTGGCAGTTGGTACTTTTTTGGATTCTTTTATTTGAAATCGTTTCTTCACTTTTTGAGTACTTTTTTGTCGGGGGAAGTTCATTGTTTATTGTTCCCATGCCTGACAGCATTGGAAAAGAGTTTTTTATTGGAGTCTATATTGCAGTTTTTACATGGGGATGTATTTATAATTTTATTTTTTGGAACAAAATAAATCTGCTTTGGTTGATTTTGCTTGGAACAACGGGGGCATATTTTTACGTCACCAATGATTTCGCACTCAATTTCCTTTTACACAATTTGTTTCCAATACATTATTTACGTGCATCATTCAGTTTTGCATTGATTATCGAACTTTTTTTTAAGCTTCTTATTACGTATTTGATTTACCAGTTGGTTAAATCTTTACAATATAAAAATGTTGAGTAAAAATTATTTAATTTAAAACTTTTTCTTCACCCCAGTAAAAGTATTTTCTTACCAAGATTTGGATAGAATATTAGCCTTTAATAAAACAAATCAAAGGATAAACATGGATTGGGGTAAAGTCACGTACATCTTCTTTTCACTTATGTCATTAACAACTACAGCAGGGTTTTTATATGAACCAAATGCCATAGCACTCTTTTTAGCCGCAGGTGTTAATGTCATCTCTACAATTTTAAAAATAGGGGTAAAAAACCTATTATCAGCTGAGTTATTAGCAAGTTCACTTGTTGCAGACTTACATCTTATTCCTGCGTTTATGGTTTTAACCTTTACACATAATGTCCGAATGGCCATTGCGCTTGCTATTGGTGCAATTGTTGCAAACTCTTTTTCTATTGCTCTTGCATTGATTGAAAGTGCAAGAAGCCAAGAGAAGGATACATATTAATGCAGTATAATCCACAAGAAATTGAGTTTAAATGGCAATCTTATTGGGATGCAAATAACAGTTTTGAACCCAGTGATGAACAAAAAAAAGAGAAAAAATATATTTTAAGTATGTTCCCATATCCAAGTGGAAGAATCCATATGGGACACGTGAGAAACTACTGTTTAGGCGATGCCTTCGCACGATATTTTAGAAAAGCAGATTTTAATGTTCTGCATCCAATTGGATGGGACAGTTTTGGAATGCCCGCAGAAAATGCAGCCATTAAACATAAACTTCACCCTAAAAAATGGACATATGAGAACATCGATTATATGAGAAAAGAGTTAAACTCTTTGGGGCTTTCGTTTTCTAAAACAAGAGAGTTTGCAACCAGTGATGAGTTGTATACCAAATGGGAACAAGAGTTTATTATCAAAATGTTTGAATCGGGACTTCTGTACCGAAAATCAACTACCGTAAACTGGTGTGAAGATTGTCATACGGTTTTGGCCAATGAACAAGTTGAAGATGGTTGTTGTTGGAGATGTGATAATGAAATTGTGCAAAAAGATATGCCGGGATATTATGTGGCAATTACACAATACGCCCAAGAGTTATTGGATGACTTAAAAGGTTTAGAAAACGAGTGGCCAAGCCAAGTTTTGACCATGCAAGAGAATTGGATAGGGCGAAGCGAAGGTTTAGAGTTTACCTTGAATTTAACGTTAGACTCTCGATACAAATTGGATAAAAATTTTAATAATTATAAAGTTTTTACCACCAGACCCGATACCATTTATGGGGTTTCATATTCAGCGCTTGCACCAGAACACCCAATTGTGCAATACATGGTTGAAAACAATCTTTTGAGTGAATCAAAAATCAATGCCATTAAAAATATGCAAAAACATTCTGAACGTGACAGAGCAACCTTACCTAAAGAGGGTGTGAGTTTAGAATTGGATGTTATTCACCCATTAACCAATGAAAAAATCCCTGTATGGGTAGCTAACTTTGTTTTGGCTTCATATGGCGGTGGAGCTGTTATGGCAGTGCCTGCACACGATCAAAGAGATTTTGAATTTGCTCGACAATATGATTTACCCATCAAAGAGGTTATTGTTAAAGAGGAAAAAATTGGATACTTAAAAGAGGCGTTTACTGAAGCAGGAACACTTATTGAGAGTGAAACCTTTACTGGGTTAAAAAGCAATGAAGCCAAAAAAGCGATTATATATCACTTTGAGAAAAACTCTCTTGGAAAAAAACAGATTAACTATAAACTGCGAGATTGGGGAATTTCAAGACAAAGATATTGGGGAGCGCCGATTCCATTTGTGCATTGTGAAGAGTGTGGTTTAGTACCTGAAAAGATTAAAAATTTACCCATTGCTTTACCAGAAGATGTTGAAATCACAGGAGAGGGAAATCCATTGGATAATCACCCCACTTGGAAACATTGTGCTTGTCCAAAATGTGGTAAACCTGCAGTAAGAGAGACAGACACCTTGGATACATTTGTACAATCAAGTTGGTACTTTTTGCGATATGCCACCAATCCAAAATCTTGGAACAAAGAGGGAATCAATAAAGCAGACAGCAATTATTGGATGGACGTTGACCAATATATTGGTGGAATTGAACATGCCATTTTACACCTTCTTTATGCACGATTTTTTACCAAAGCGTTGAACTCTTTAGGATACACCAATTCAAAAGAGCCTTTTAAACGATTGCTGACTCAAGGAATGGTTTTAAAAGATGGGGCAAAAATGTCAAAATCTAAAGGCAATGTGGTTGATCCTGATTTGATTATTCAAAAATATGGTGCAGATACAGCAAGACTTTTTATGATGTTTGCTGCGCCACCTACTAAAGAGTTAGAGTGGAATGACAGTGCTGTTGAAGGGGCATTTAGATTTATCAAAAAGTTTGCTGAAAGAGTCTCTTTGGTTGCATTTGATAATTTGGCTCAAATTGAAAACATCAACCACGAGAGTTTAAATAAAGATGAAAAAGAGGCTCGAAGAAAAGTCTATGAAGCGTTGAAAAAGTCAAATGAAGTCTTTACGAAAACCTATGCGTTTAACACCTTAATTGCTTCATCAATGGAAGCAATGAATGCGTTGCAAAATCAACAAAATCCATTGGTTTGGGCAGAAGGGTATTGGATTTTGACCAATATTTTAGAACCGATTATTCCGCATTTATGTTGGGAAATCAGTGAAATGCTTTTTGATAAATTGAATTTTGATAAACCTTTAAGCATTAAAGAAGAGGTTTTTACATTAGATACACTTCTTTTAGCCATAACCATCAATGGTAAAAAAAGATCTGAAGTAGAAGTTTCACCTGAAGCCAGTAAAGAGGAGATTTTAGCCTCTGCAAAACTCAAAGCAGCCAAATGGCTTGATGGCAATGAATTGATTAAAGAGATTGTTGTGCCAAATAAATTGGTCAATTTTGTTATTAAGGGATAGTATGAAAAAACAGACAGTAATATTAGCTATTTTATCGATATTAGTACTTATTGGATGTGGATATAAGCCCTCATCTCATTATGCCAAAGATAAGATTCAGGGTAAAGTGTATGTTGATATATTTGTTGATGTTATTGACCCTAAAAACTCGGTTATTATAAAAGATGCCATGAGTGAAATTGTAGTCAATCGATTTGATTCACAATTGGTATTTGATAAAAGTTTGGCCGATACTTTACTGTATGTAAAACTTGATTCGGTCTCAATGGGTGTGGTTCAGTATGATAATAAAGGGTACATTAAACTCTATCGAGCAACCGTGACCATCAGTGTCAGCTACGTTGGACCAGGTGGAAAAGGAAAAGTACAAGTCAGCGGTACGTATGATTTCTCTGTAGATGGAACAAATGAGATTTCAGAAGCCAATCGATTTGAAGCAGTAAGACAAGCTTCTGCAAAAGCTTTGGATGAAGTCATTTCAAAACTTGCCATTGAAACATTCCGAAAAGAGAAAACAATGGATGAAGAACCACTCAATGAAGAAACTTCAAAATAGTTTGAATTTGGAAGCGTTTTTAGAGCAAAAAAGTCTCTACTACGATAAGATAGACTTTAATACCATTAAAATCGCATGGGAGTTTTTACGACTTTACGTGAAACTCCCATATGTGATTCATATTGTAGGTACGAATGGAAAAGGAAGCACGGGAAGGTTTTTGGCACATTATTTGGTCAAATCGGGCTTTAAAACGCTTCACTACTCGTCACCTCATATTCAAAAATTTAATGAGCGCATATGGATTAATGGGGCAGATGTCAGCAATGAAGTTTTAAATGAAGCACACAATCAACTCAAAGATATACTTCCCGCTGATATTATTGAAAAACTCACCTATTTTGAATATACCACGTTAATAGCACTGCTTTTAAGTTCACATTTGGATTATTTGGTTTTAGAAGCAGGGCTGGGTGGAGAGTACGATGCAACCAATGTTGTCATCAATGATTTAAGTTTGATTACTGCCATTGATTTAGACCATCAAAGCTTTTTAGGTGACACCGTTACTGAAATTGCCATAACCAAACTGCGCGCGTGCGATAATAAAATGATTGTCAACAAACAAACGCATAAAGAGGTTTATGAAGTGGCTTCATTATACAATTATACTGAAGCCAAAAAGTTTGATACCTCTTCTCTTAAAAATTTCCCTACGTATTTATATGAAAATCTCAATTTGGTGTTAACTGCTTTGGAGTATTTAAACATTGAAATTGATTTGAAAAAATTTGAAGATGTCCAACTCTTTGGACGATGTCAAAAAATTGCGCCTAACATCACCATTGATGTAGGGCATAATCCTTTAGCCGCATCGGTCATTGTTCAAGAGTTTATCCATAAAAATGAAAAAATTTCATTGGTCTATAACAGTTTTGAAGACAAAGATTACAAGAAAGTTTTGGAAATCTTAAAACCCATTATTGAAGAACTTTTTATTTTAGAAGTGGATGATAAACGTATTGTAAAAAAAGATATTTTAATGCAAACGTGTGAAAATTTAGGTATAAAATATGATGATTTTACTATCATAGAAGAGTCGAAAAACTATTTGGTGTTTGGATCATTTAGTGTAGTAGAAAAATTTTTAACCATTAAAGAAGAAGATGAAAAATAGATTAATCATAACCGTATCCGATATAAATGGAACAAAATCGTATAATATACATCAGTTTATTAAGAAGAGTGTTAAAGTCATTGTACCCCTGTTTTTAGTCATATTAAGCGGGGCTTTTTGGTTTATTTCTGCATTAAAAGAAGATATTACAGAGATAAAAAAAGAGAAAGAGTATAAAATAAGGGTATTAGAGGAGAAAGAGAGCAAATTAAAAGCTCAAAATTCAATGTACTCTATGCAAATAAAAGATAAAATAAAAGATATTGATGAATTGGGTTCCAAACTTGATGATATTGAAGAGTTAATTGGTATCAAAGGTAATGACACTTCTTCTTTAATCCAAAGAGCCACATTGGCTCGAATGGATACAACACAAAAAATGTTTATGCTTCAAATTATTCCAAGTGGAAGTCCTCTTGCAGAGGTTGCCGTTACGGCAAGTTTTGGTTACAGAATACACCCTGTAACACACGATAAAAAGTTTCACAGAGGAATTGATTTACGAGCAAAAATGAGAACACCAGTGCATGCAACGGCAGATGGGGTAGTAAAATATATTTTAAATAATGACAGAGGCGGTTTTGGACGAGTGGTTATGATTTTGCATAATTATGGTTTTGAAACGGTTTATGCTCACTTAAACTCAATAAAAGTTAAAGTGGGAGATGTCATCAGAAAAGGTCAAATTGTAGGTTTAAGTGGAAACAGTGGACGAAGCACTGGACCTCATTTACATTATGAAGTAAAATATGCAACAAAAATTTTAGATCCATGGGATTTTATAAAATGGAATATTAAAAATTATGAAGCTATTTTCCAAGCACAAAGGAGAGTTGAGTGGGAATCTTTGGTCGCAATGATAAACAGTCACAAGAACAAACTGGCGCAACAGTAATTCCTCATGGTACTCACATTATTGGGGGAATCAATACGCGAGGCACCATTCATATTGATGGAAAATTTGAAGGTGTTATTACCATGGCAACCTATGTGATTATTGGTAAAACGGGTGAGTTTTACGGAAAAATTGAGGCTGAGAATATGTCAGTTAATGGTTATGTCGATGGAAAAATCGATTGCGATGAGATTGAGATTTTATCCCATGGAAAAGTGCGAGGTGATTTGAAATACAATCACTTAACTATTGAACCTAATGGTTTGTTTGAAGGGCAAGGAAAAGTCAAAAACTACACCTTAAGCAGTCGATACAAACACGTAACGGAAAGCATTCAAGGTAAAATAAGCCACGATAAATAAAAAGCCATGAATGATATTGAAAAAAAACTTCAAGCGCTTTACTTACAAAAAGAGGAAATCTTAAAAGAGATTGCCCTCTTAGAAGAACAAATCAACACCAAAAAAGAGTTTTCCAAAGAAGAGAAAATTGAACTTTTTAAATCTTTATTTGTAGGAAAAACCGATATTTATGCTAAAAAATGGGTCAGTAAAGATACCAAAAAACAAGCTTATTTCCCTGTAACTCGTACATTTAAAGGAGAAGATTATCTGCCTTTGAGCAATGAAGCCATTGAGCAACATTTACGTGGCAATGAAGAGTTGGCAACGTATTCGATTATTGCATCAAATCTGTGCAATTATTTGGTTTTAGAGATCATTGAAGCCGATTTATATAAAATCAAAATGGGGTTAAATCAGTTAAAAATCAATGGTTATTTTGAACGAACAGCCAGTGGTGATTTTCATGTTTGGATATTTTTTTCAACACAAACAGAAGCCAAAAGAGCCAAAGAGTTGGGTGAAAAAATCTATAAACACAGCAATACTTCTGGGAAAATATATCCCAATCAAGCGTTTTCAAACCAGAGCAATTTGGGCACACCATTGGCGTTACCTTTGCAGTTGAAACTGCGTGATGAAGAGAAAACAGTTTTCATAGATGTGCTAACAAAACAGACCATAGAAGATCAATGGGATTATTTAAGTCATGTGACTAAAGTTTCAAGAATTGAGATTGAACATTTAACCTCCAACAGTGAAGATACGCCCCTTTTTATAGAAAATCATGAGAAAATTATTTTTCCTAATAAAACAATTAAAATGTATCTCAATGATTTTATTTACATTAACACCGTTGGTTTATCAAAAAGTTTGCTTAATACCTTAAAAGCAATGGCCTCTTTTGATAATCCCCAAGTCAAAATACTTTTACAGTTAAGGAAACCTCTGTTTAATGTCCCTCGTGTCATAAAATCGTATGAAGAGCACAATCAGTTTTTAAAACTGCCACGAGGACTTTTGGTTCAAATAAAAGAGCTTTTTCAAGCCAATGATGCACAATACAGCATTGAAGAGAGAAGATTTTTCCAAGCGGAGCAATTTGGAAAAGTTCTTTTTACATTACGAAAAGAACAGAATGAAGCCATCAAAGAGATCATTAAATATGATAATTGTATTTGTGTTGCACCTCCTGGTTTTGGCAAAACACTCATTGGGGCAAAAATGATTGAATTAAGAGGGTGTAATACATTAATCGTGGTCAATAAAAACATGCTATTGGACCAATGGATTGAACGATGTGTTGACTATTTTAATATGAATAAAAAAGAGATTGGCTATTTGGGTAAAGGGAAGAATAAACTCAATAAAAAGCTGGATATAGCCACCATGCAAAGTTTAAAAAATACACCTGAATTGGTAGAAAATTATTCGTTTGTGATTGTGGATGAGTGTCATCATATTCCCGCTGTTACCTTTGAGCAAATCATCAAAGGGTTTAAAGGAAAATATATTTTAGGTTTGAGTGCCACACCCAATAGAAAAGATGGTTTAGAACCCATTTTATTTCAACAATTGGGTCAAATTGCTTATGAGTTTAAAAAGAAAAAGACCTACACCAATAAGGTGAAAATTGTTAAAACCGATTTTGAATCAAATTTAGACAATTATGCCAATATTATTGGGCAAGTATGTCTGGACAAAAAAAGAAATGCTCAAATTATCAAGGAAATCAAACAAAACAGTCAACGTCATATTTTGGTTTTAACCGACAGACTTGAACATATCAGCGAATTAGAACAACTTTTAGAGCAAGAGGGGATGACTTTTTTAAGTGTACATGGAAACCAAAGTAAAAAAGAGCAATCTGAAAATATGCAGTTGGTGCAAGAGGCAAAGTTAATCCTTGCTACCACCTCCTTTTTTGGGGAAGGGATAGATTTTCCTCATTTAAACACCATAATTTTTGCTACTCCTATTTCTTATTATGGTAGACTTATTCAATATTTAGGACGTATTGGAAGAGATGGACAAGATTGTTTGGCCATTGATTTTTTAGATACAAAAAATGCGATGCTTTACTCTGCGTATAAAAAAAGGAAAGAGGGGTATAAACAGATGCATTATACATTATTAAGGGAATTTTAGATGTTAGGAATTATTGTTGCAACTATTTTTATATCGATTGTTGTCAATTTATTATTAAAAAAATTACACTTGCCTACTATCATTGGTTACATTGTTACAGGTACTATTATTACCTATGCGTTTGGTCTTCATGAAGCTGTAGATAATCATGAATTAAAAGAGATTGCAGAGTTTGGTATTGTTTTTTTAATGTTTACCATTGGTTTGGAGTTCTCTTTTGACTCTTTAATGAGAATGAAAAAAGAAGTTTTTTTAACAGGAACACTTCAAATTGCGGTGACCACTCTTTTTGTCTATTTTATCAGTTATTATGTTTTAGGTTTTGATTTTAAAACCTCCATGGTTTTAGGAACAGCTTTGTCCTTGTCTTCAACAGCCATTGTTTTAAAAACATTCAATGAAACACGCGAAATCAGTAAACCTTACGGACGAAGAGTGCTTGGGATATTGATCATGCAAGACATTGCGGTCATCCCTATTTTATTGATGATTACAATTTTTACTGCTTCGAGTGGAGAATCGGTTGTTCATTTGATTTTTCAAACGACCATTGCTGCATTTGCTTTGATTACTATTCTTTTTTTAGTGGGGAAATATCTTTTAGAGCCCTTTTTTGAACACGTCAGTAAATCAAAATCGGATGAATTGTTTGTGGGATCGGTTTTATTTATAGCCATTGGTGCTTCGTATATTGCCCACTATTTTGGCTTTTCCTACTCACTTGGAGCTTTTGTTGCGGGGATGATGATTTCTGAAACCAAGTTCAAACACCAAGTTGAAGCCGATTTGACTCCTTTTAGAAATTTGCTTTTGGGTGTCTTTTTTATTACAGTGGGAATGCAAATCAATTTTGCCATTATTGCACAATATTTTTTCACCATTGTAATTTTATTGCCCGTACTTATTGGCTTAAAATACGTCATTATTTATGCCATTGTTCGAGTCGATGACACCAAAAGAGTCGCTTTTAAAACGGCTTTGTCTTTGGTACAAATTGGAGAGTTTTCATTGGCAGTTTTAGAACTTGCCCGAAACAATCATCTTATCAGTCCCATCTATTCGCAAGTGTTGATTGTAACGATTGTACTTTCAATGATCTTAACGCCCATCGTGCTTAAAAATCTTTCAAGAATTGCAGCAAGTTTGGTGCCAGAAGACAGTATGATGGTATGCAATGCCTTACAAGTTGAACACGATACCAAAAATCATATTATTGTTTTAGGATATGGGAATTTGGGACAAGAGGTTGTCAAAGAGCTTAAAAAAGATGAAAAAGAGTATTTTATTATTGAACACAATTTGAAATATTTTGAAGTGGGACAACAACAAGGTGAACCCATTTTATTTGGAAACGCGGCACATAAACACATTTTGGAGTCGGTTAAAATCAAACGGGCATCGGCGATTATTGTGGCGATTGACAACCCTGAAAAACTTCATTTGATTTGTGAAGTCATTAATGATTTGACAAAAAATATTAAGACCATTGTAAAAGTGATTAAATGTGAAGAGAAAGAGGCATTAAGTCCACTTCATTTAAAACATATTGTCGTGCAAAACTCTGAAGTGGCAAAAGCATTGGTTAAAGAGATTAGGGAGATATAAAAGGCAAAAAAGAGTTACTCTTTTTTACCTTTTGAATTCTCAATATAACGCTCTTTTTGTGCCATTTTTATTTTTGCTATATCTACAATAATAAAACCATCAATGCAATCTGAAAAGGAAGCATCAACGTTAAAACCTAAAAACTTAATGCCATTCTCTTCACACAATTCACTGTACTGTTTATATAGAGTTGGAACCGTCACTTGCATATTTGACAAAGCAAATTTGAGGTTTTTAAAATCTTTTTTGGCATTGTCTAAAGAGAAAAGTTCTTGTAAATCCACCACGGAGTTGGTGTATTGATACGGTTGCATAGGAGATACGAGTTTTTCATTATTTTGATAGTAGTGCGTGTAGTAAAATACAATCAAATCTTTGGCTGTTTTAGGGTAGTTACTGCTTAAACTCACTGGTCCAAACATATATTGAATATGAGGATTGCTTTTTAAATATGCACCAATTCCATACCATAAGTAGTCCAAGGCTCGTGTACCCCAATATTTTGGTTGCACAAAACTTCTTCCCAATTCGATTGAATTTTCAAGTTTAGGCAAAAATTTTTCATTGAATTTAAAAAGGGTATTGGAATAAAAACCATCAATTCCTAAAGACTCTCGTATGAAATTGCTCTCTCCAATTCGGTATGCTCCCACGATTTCAAGCTCATCTTCATCCCAAAGGATAATGTGCCGATAGTAGATGTCATATTTGTCGGTATCTCTTTTTTTATTGACCCCTTCCCCCACTTTTCTAAAACTGATCTCTCTTAATCGTCCCAACTCTTTTAAGACAATAGAGTCATCTTTGTAGTCATACAAATAGATTTTTTTGCCATCATTGGTTTGACCTATGAGTTGTGAAGCTTTGAGTTCTTCTTTAATTAATCGCCGATCTTGCGGTCGGGCAATGGCTTTTTGCGTGACAAAAAAAGATTTTCTGCTCTTTTTAAGAGAATAGAGATGTTTTTTATACAAATTGATCAAATGTTTTTTCTCTAAACCTTTAGGTGCAATAAACTCATTGGGAATAATTTCACCCACTTTCATGTGCAGGTTTTTTGATTTTTTATTGAACATTTCATGCGATAAAAGCAGCGTTGAGAATGTTTTGTTAATCACGGAAATGGTGTAAAAAGTTTTAGAGTTTTTCCCATCAACAAGAATAGGCAAAATAGGTGCATTTGAGTTAATGGCAAAGTTTAAAAACCCTTTATTCCATACGGGATCTTTGACCCCTTTTGCTCCAACGCGACTCACTTCCCCTGCTGGGAATATAATGATGGCTTCTTCATTATTCAGTGCTTCATAAATGGTTTTAATATCTGATTTTGATTGTTTGAGTTT
Source organism: Marinarcus sediminis (SeqCode) (assembly GCF_048571275.1). Classification (GTDB taxonomy): domain Bacteria; phylum Campylobacterota; class Campylobacteria; order Campylobacterales; family Arcobacteraceae; genus Marinarcus; species Marinarcus sediminis. The sequence continues at coordinate 305,367 of NZ_CP182357.1, read as the reverse complement.
ATAGTTATCAATAGGAATAAAGAGTGATTTTAGTGCGTCAAATCCTGCTAAAAAATCATTGGCAATGATTTTGACATCTTTTCTGACTTGACTGATCATTTTTAAAAGACATAAAGCATCTAAGCCACCTAAAGGGTGATTGGCAATGATAACGACTTTTCCTGTTGTGGGGATGTTTTCTAAATCATTGCTTGAAACAATATAATCAAAATCAAAATATTCTAACACCGCATCAATAAATTCAAACCCTTTTAAGTGGGCATTTTCTACTAAAAAGGTATTAATAGTATCTTCATGAACTATCTTTTTGGCTATTTTCAGCAGTGATTTTTTTAATACCGAACTGTCTTTTTGCAAAGCAGGAAATTTTTTTAATATCTCTTTTTCTACATCTATCATTGGTGTTTTGTCCTTAAATTTCAAAAATTCTATAGAATATTGGTTACAAACAAGTTACTTTGTATCAAGGCTTGTTAAATCATTAGTTTCTTTATGTTAAAATCGCGTTTATAAAAATACAGAGGATAACCATGAATAAATCAATCGTATCGAATTTTTTAGCACTGATTTTAGCAATCGTTGGGTTTATGCTGCACAATGAAGCTCTTTATATGATTGGACTTTTTGCACTAAGTGGTGCATTAACCAACGCCATTGCCATTCATATGTTGTTTGAAAAAGTGCCTTTTTTTTATGGAAGTGGTGTGGTAGAGAACCGATTCACTCAATTTAAAGAGGGGATTCATAATTTAATGATGAATGAGTTTTTTACCAAAGAGAATCTTCAACGTTTTTTTGAAGAAGAAGTCACTTCAAAAAAATCGCACTTTAACATGACGCCTATTTTAGAAAAAACCGATTTCACACCAGCCTTTGAATCACTCAAAGAAGCAGTCATTCAATCCCCTTTTGGTGGAATGCTTGGAATGTTTGGTGGAGTTGCAGCCTTAGAGCCTTTACGAGAACCGTTTATTCATAAATTGCAAAGTGCAATTGTGAAAATATCGCAAAATGACTCTTTTCAACAAGCTTTGCATGAAAGCCTAGGCAGTTCAAATGTCAGTGATGATATTTTTGAAAAAGTCAGTTCAATTGTCAATAAACGACTGGATGAACTCACGCCTAAAATGGTCAAAGAAATTGTGCAAAAAATGATAAAAGAACATTTAGGTTGGTTGGTCGTTTGGGGGGCATTTTTTGGTGGGATTATTGGATTAATCAGCACGTTAGTAATGTAAGGAAAGAGTTTGGACGTATTATTAGTCATAGAGGCAGTTGGCCTTGAAAATAAAGAAATTTTTAATAAACATTTAGTAAAAGAGGGATTCATTGCCGTTGAAGGTGAAGAGTTGGTTTATACGGGAAACTCAACAAGTACAACGTTTTCAACCAAAGCGTATATTTTAGAAGTGGTTAAAGTGGGATTGTCGAAAACCTCTTTTAAGTCGTGCAAATTGATTTTTCAACTCGATGAATTGCCGTTTCAAGCATTTAAATTTGATAAAACAACCAACGACTTTGAAGTTGCCCAATAATGCAAAATCTTTTCAGCTTTTTTAAGAGTAAAAACGATTGCCAACTGCTCATTGTCAATGATGACAAACAAGCACAAATGGCACAAGATGTTGTAGCGTATCACAATTTACACCCCTTTACACTGCCCGATTTCAGAGCCAACTTTGGTGATGATTTGTTGGCTTTTAGTGATGAATTGCAAGATATTACCAAAACACTCAATGACTATTATGCTTATAAAAAACAGAATAAAATCCTCATTGCTCCCATTCGTACTATCAGTTTTGCTATGCCAAAACAAGAGTGTTTTGACAGCTTTGAAATCAGTTTTGCACAAACTCTCAACCTTGAAGAGTTTAAAAGTAAGCTTTACAATTGGGGATACTATTTTGTCGATATTGTAACAAGTGAAGGGGAAGTTTCAATCCGTGGAGACATTATTGATATCTGTCCGCTTGGAAGTGAGATGGGGTATCGAATATCACTTTTTGATGATGAAATTGAGAGCATTCGACACTTTGATATTGAAGATCAAAAATCAAACAAAGAGGAGCTGGAGAGTTTTAAAATCAGTCCAGCTTTTTTGGCGTTAAATGCCGAAAGTTTTGAAAAAATCAACGATGAAATTCAAACGGTTAAAACCGATGCGTTTATTCAAGACATTCACTCTTTAGGGTTTTGGTATTTGGATGAATTGGGGGAATATTTACCTCAAAGACTCAACTCATATATCACTTCTGAAGCGTTAAGTGAACTGGATGAAGCCTATATTTTTGAAGAAAAAAGGGTTACAAAAGAGAAGTTTTTACTCACGCTTCAAATTCCAAGAAGTACAACGTATGCCCCAATTGCACCTACAAATGTCAAAGAGTTTTTAACTTTTCATGAGGGCAAAAAGTTTACTATTATCAGTGCAACTGAAGCCAAAGTTAAAGCCTTTGATTTAGAGTTAAGCAGTAAAAAAATCAATTACGTTTTTAAAGAGTATATGATTAATCTTGTCAGTGATGATGAAGTGATTATTTCACTCAACAAAGAGGTTAAAAAAAGACGAAAAAAACGGGTAAAACTTGTACTTGATGAACTTCAAGTGGGCGATTATGTTGTACATGAAGAGTATGGAATTGGACAATTTAAAGGCATAGAACCCGTTGTTGTAATGGGCGCTAAAAGAGATTTTGTGATTTTGCTTTACGCCAACGATGACAAACTGCTTATTCCTGTTGAAAACATTGATATTATTGACCGTTATGTGGCCGATGGTTCAAGTTATGCGATGTTGGATAAGTTGGGGAAAGGAAGTTTTGCCAAACTTAAATCCAAAGTTAAAGAGCGGCTTTTTGCCATTGCCAATGACATTATCAAACTTGCAGCTGCTAGAGAACTTGTCAATGGAATTCAATACGATGTCAGCAGTGAACAGCTCAATGCATTCAGACACAATGCGGGCTTTGAATACACCAAAGACCAAAATCGTTCAATCAAAGAGATGTTTGCAGATTTAAGCAGTGGTCGAGTTATGGACAGACTCTTAAGTGGAGATGTGGGCTTTGGTAAAACAGAAATTGCCATGAATGGAATTGTAGCAACCTTTTTAAACGGACATCAAGTCCTTTTTGTTTGTCCTACGTCATTGTTGACCAATCAACACTACAGTGGAATGAAAAAACGATTTGAGCCATTGGGAATCAAAATGGCCAAACTTGATGGAAAAACAAGTGCCAAAGACAAAGCGCATATCAAAAAAGGTTTGGCCGATGGTACGTATGATTTGGTTGTAGGAACACACTCCTTACTTGAAGTGCAAACCCATGATTTGGCATTGGTTATTATTGATGAAGAGCATAAATTTGGCGTCAAACAAAAAGAGAAACTCAAAAACTTACGAGAAGATGTGCACATTTTTTCAATGAGCGCCACGCCAATTCCACGAACGCTCAATCTTGCGCTTTCAAAACTCAAAGGAATGAGTTCACTTTTAACCCCTCCAAGTCAAAGATTGGGTGTGCGAACATTTGTTAAAGAGCACAGCGATAAACTCATTAAAGAGATTATTTTAAGAGAGAAAAGAAGAGGCGGGCAACTCTTTTATGTGCACAATAACATCGCTTCCATTGAAGCCAAACGAAAAGATTTACAAGAGTTATTGCCCAACATTAAAATAGAGGTAATTCACTCCCAAGTAACACCTGCGCATGCTGAAAAGATTTTGTACGATTTTGAAGAGGGAAATTTTGATATTTTATTGGCAACTTCTATTGTGGAATCAGGGCTTCATTTGCCTAAGGCCAATACCATTATCATTGATGGGGCAGATCGATTTGGAATTGCCGATTTACACCAATTAAGAGGACGAGTCGGTCGAGGAAGCAAAGAGGGATTTTGTTATTTTGTGGTTGAAGATAAAAAACGAATCACTCCCGATGCCATCAAACGACTGGTGGCTTTAGAATCCAATTCATACTTAGGAAGTGGAACAGCATTGGCACACCAAGATTTAGAAATTCGTGGGGGTGGAAATATTATTGGAGAAGCTCAAAGTGGACATATCAAACAAATTGGTTATGGTTTGTATCTCAAAATGCTTGAAGATGCGTTGGCCAGTTTGAGTGGTGATACCAAAACACAACATAAAAGTGTGGATATAAAACTTGCCATCAGTGCGTATATCAGCAGTGATTATATCACCGAAGACAGGGTTCGACTGGAACTTTACCGACGATTGAGTAAAGCTTTACACAATGAAGAGGTGTATGCCATTGAAGAGGAGATGGAAGACCGATTTGGACGACCAGATACTCCAACCAAACAGTTTATTGAGTTGATTTTAATTAAAATTTTTGCCATGAATAAAAAAATAAAAACGGTGTCAAGTTATGAAATGAACATCACTTTTGTCAAAGAAGATGAAACCAAAGAGACCATAAAATCTCCAAGTAAAGATGACGATGACATTATTGCCACGGCGTTAAAGTATCTGCGTAACATAAAATAACTTCTGTTTAGATTGCGTTAATATTCGATTTAAAAATGGTTTATATGGATCCCTTATAATTTCAGTATGACAATTTAAGGAGTCTATTATGAAACTACAAACAAAAATCTTATCAAGTGTGCTTTTAGCCTCTTGTTTGACAATTTCACTCAGTGCACAAATGCAACCCATGCAAGGTCAAAAAATGATGATGCAACAAAATGGCTGCTCAATGAAAATGGGCAAATCTTCACACGGGTTTATGCGAATGTTGAATAAAATCACATTAACTCAAGCGCAACAAACCGATGTTCAAAAAATTATGCGTGAAAGCAGAAAAAATATGCCTTCACGATATGAGGCATTTACAAATGATGGTTTTGATAAAGCAAAATATATCAAAATGGCACAGCACCAAAGAGAAAATATGATAAAATCAAGAGCAGAAACAATTGCTCAAATTTATGATATTTTAACCGCAAAACAAAAAGCACAATTAAAAGTTCTCATGGATTTAAAAGAAGAGAGAATGAAAGAAGGGCCAAATTTTGATCAAAATTGCTATGGTAGAAGATGACAGAGAGCTTGCCGAAGTTTTAATTCAATATCTTAAACAGTTTCACATAGAAGTGACCAACTTTGAAGAGCCTTTTTTGGCTCTTTCAAGTTTGCGTTTTAACAGTTATGATTTGATTATTTTGGATTTAAGTCTTCCTGGAATGGATGGCTTAGATTTATGTAAAGCCATACTCAAAGAGCATAATATTCCTATTATTATCTCTTCTGCACGAAGTGACATTACCGATAAAGTTATTGCCCTTGAATTGGGAGCTGATGATTACTTACCCAAACCCTATGACCCACGAGAACTTGAAGTTCGTATCAAAACCATCTTAAGACGGTTCAATAAAAATATGCAAAACAGCGTTGAACTTCAAAAAGATTTTGAGTTCGATGAAGCAAAAAAAGAGATTAAAAGAAAAAATGAAGTGTTGCGATTAACTGCTGCTGAGTATGAAGTCTTGTCGTTGTTGATTAAACGTGAAGGATTTATTGTCTCTCGAGATGATATTTTTGAAAATTCAGATTTATTAAACAGTGATTATGATAATGTTGGAAGTCTGGCCGTTATAATTAATCGAATCAGACAAAAAATTGAAGATAATCCGAAAGTTCCAAAGTATCTTCAAACTATAAGAGGAATGGGGTATAAATTTTTACAATGAAAAGAGAATCCATAATTTTTACACTGACCGTGAGTTTTATTGTCTCGCTTTTGTTTGTGGTTGCAAGTTTTTTGGTTTTGATGACACACAACTATAAAAACAATCAACACAATTTGAAAAAGAAGTATTCTCCCATTGCTAAAATGGTTCTAGAACACAATAAAAGACAAGGACTCACTCCTGATTTTAAAGCCAGTTTGGACGATATGGGCTTTGATTTTATTGATGATATCAATACGCTTCGAGGCATTACATATAATCCGAAAACGGTTGTTGAATTTGAAAAAAGTTTCAGAAATATAACCATACGGGTGTTGTCATTAAAAAATGTCTATTATCTCTATTTAAAACATGATGCTTCAACAAAAATGGGCGGAATGGAAGTCATTTTAAGAGACAATCAATCTGAACTTATGAACAGTTCATTGTATATTATTGCTGTTTTTGGATTGATTATCATTACGTTGATATTCAGTTATTTAACCATTTTGAAAAAACTCTATCCCTTAAAAATTTTGAAAGAGAAAGTGACTTCATTGGGTGAAGAGAATTTTGATTTTGAGTGTTGTAATACCACGGCTCAAGATGAGGTCTCTTTGTTGGCAATGGAGTTTAAAAAAGCTGCACAAAAACTTAACAATATCAAAGAATCCAGAAATGTCTTTATTCGAAATATTATGCATGAACTGAAAACGCCTATTACCAAAGGAAAATTTTTAACACAACTTCCTCATGATGAAAAAAACGATGAAAAAATGGTCAATGTCTTTAATCGATTAGAGAGTTTAATCAACGAATTTGGTTTAATCGAAGAGTTGATTTCTTCATCAAAAAATATGGAACAAAATTTTTATTATCTCAACGACATTGTAGATAATGCCATTGATGCTTTGATGATTGATGAAGATATTGTGGATATGCATTTTGATAATATCAAATTGCATGTCAATTATAATCTTTTCAGCGTGGCAGTTAAAAACCTTATTGATAATGGAATTAAACACTCAAGTGATAAACGCGTCACCATAAAAACTCAAGGGGAAGCAATTGTGTTTGAAAACAAAGGCAAAGCACTCGCCCATGAGTTAGAAGCCTATTTTGAACCATTTTTTGCCAGTGAATATAAAGACAAAGAGAGTTTTGGTTTGGGACTTTATATTGTAAACTCTATTTTAAAAGCCAATGCTTTTAAACTGGAATATGCGTATGAAAACAGTACCAATATCTTTAAAATAGTCAAAGTGGAGTCCTAGATTTGCTTTTTGATGTTGCAATCATTGGAGCGGGTGCAAGTGGTTTGATGGCTGCTGCACTTTTAAAAGATAAAAATGTCTGCCTTATTGATGCCAATGCAACCATTGGGGCAAAGATTAAAGTCAGTGGTGGAGCAAAGTGTAACATCACCAATAAATATCTGAGTGTTCACAATTATGTTGGTGATCCACACTTTATTGAACCCATTTTAAATGCCTTTGATCATCATGCTCTATTGAATTTTTTAAAAACAAATGGGGTGGAACCTAAAATTCATGAAAAGATTGTTAAAGGCACCTATTTTTGTAACTCCTCCAATGATGTTATTGCGATGTTTTCACGATTGACCCAACATGCGACCACTTTTTTAAATACCACTGTAACAGATGTTGAATTTAATGAACACTACTGTATTAAAAGCGAACATAAAACCATTGAAGCTAAAAAACTCATCGTGGCATCAGGTGGGCTTTCTTACCCTTCTTTGGGGGCAAGTTGTATTGCGTATGAGATTGCCAAAAAGTTTGGACATACCATTAAAACACTCTCTCCTGCATTGGTAGGTTTTACTGTACAAAGAGAGCAGTTTTGGTTTAAAAACTTAAGTGGAATCTCTTTAGATGCACAAATTCAAGTTGAAAACAAAGTTTATGAAGGCAGTTTGCTGTTTGCCCATAAAGGGTGTTCTGGTCCTTTAATTTTAAACGCCTCTTTGGCGTGGAAAAAAGGGAAAATGGTATTGGATTTTTTACCCAATAAAAAAGTAGAAACTTTTTTAAAAGGAAACCGACATATCAGCTCTGCTTTACCCCTGCCGAAAAGATTTTCATTGGAATTTTTGCAAGCCATTAAAGTTGAAGATAAACCCGTAAGCCAGTTAAGTAAAGAGGAACTTACACGACTTCATACCTTGAAGCATTATGAATTTTCACCGGCAGGCAATTTTGGATACACCAAAGCTGAAGTGACAAAAGGAGGTATTCATACCGATGAGATAGAGGGGAAAACACTGCAAAGTCTGTTTCAAAAAGATCTCTACTTTTTGGGTGAATGTTTGGATGTTACAGGAGAATTGGGTGGATATAATTTTCAATTTGCTTTTGCAAGTGCGGTAGTTTGTACACAAAAAATATAATTTTTTTTCTGATTTATAGGTCATTTATTATATTTTTGATATTATTGCCTAATTTAACAATATGCATAAAAGGTAAAAAATGTTTTTCCCCAATAAAAAATTACAAGATGATATTGTCAATTTATCAAAAGAGATTGAATCGCTTCAAAAAGAGATCTCTTTAAAGAATCAAAAAATTGAACAATTTGAAAAAGAGATTGCAACACTTCCAAAAACCAATGATGTTGAAAAAGTCAAAAATGAGCTTGAATTGTTCAAAAATATTGCTTCTTTATCGCAAGAAGAAGGATTGGTTGTTTTCTCTCCTGATAATGAACTCTTTTTTGCTAATACCGTTGCTCAAACGAATGTGAAAGATTATAGTATTGTTCTTAATGCTGCTTTAAACAAACAAGAACGACTTATTATGGATGATTGTGAAGCAAAAGTAGTCATTAAAAAGTATAAAGATTACTGTATTGTCTCTTTGAAAAAAACTTCGGTACATGACAATAAAGAGGGCGGTTTATTAGAGCGACACAATAAAAACATGACCTACTCTTTAAGCAATACACAAAGTACCTATCTTTCTCTTTTAGAAGAGTTACAATCTATGATGACAGAATCAAAAGAGACAGCTTCGGGTTCAACGGATGGGTTAAACCTAACACAAGAGATTGTTAATGATACAGGCAATTTACACACTCAAATTGAGATAGAAAATGAAGTAGTAAATTCACTGGTTGTTAAAGGGAAAGACATTTCTCAAGTGATTAATCTTATTCAAGAGATTGCTTTCCAAACCAATATTTTATCTCTTAATGCAGCAGTTGAAGCAGCTACGGCAGGAGAGGCAGGAAAAGGGTTTGCTGTTGTTGCTCAAGAGGTGAGAAACTTAGCAACAAGAAGTGCCGATGCAGCAAAACAAATTAAAGCTGTAGTCGATTCAATTCATGTGGAGACTCAAAGAATTAAAGAGAGTTCCGATGTGGTTGCTAAAGTTGTTAATGAGACAAAAGAGAGAGTCAGTGTGTTAAATAAACTGATGAAAAATTTCCAAAAAAATGCGAGCAGATCGGTCTATGAAGTTGAAAGTATTTCAAATAAAATTTTCATTAACTTGGCAAAACTTGATCACGTTATTTATAAAAATAATCTCTACCAACTCATCTTTGGGGGAGAACACAACTTTAAAGCCGTAGATCACCATAATTGTCGATTGGGTAAATGGTATGATACCGGTCTTGGACGAGAAGAGTTCAGTTTTGTTCCATCTTATAAACATTTAGAAAAATATCACCATCAAGTACACCACGAAGCAAATCTGTTAGCAGAGCAGTGTTCTGGACATGAAGTCTCTTGTTCAAAACAACTCATTGAAGATAAAATATTCCAAGTTGAAGAGGGGAGTGAACAAGTATTTTATTATTTAGACAGAATTTTAGAAGAGAAAAGTGAAGCGGTGATGAAACGAGCTGCAAAAGATTTATTTGTTTAATTAGGAGCAAAACATGGAGAGAACATATAAAATAGCAATTATTGATGATGAAACAGAAATTCTAAATATGCTGAGTCGATTTTTAACGAAAAATGGTAAATTCAGTGTGACAACGTTTTCAAATCCAGTACATGGGGTGAGTGCAGTTGAAAGAGACGATTTTGATTTGGTTTTACTTGATATTATGATGCCTCAAATGAATGGACTTGAAGCATTGGAAAAAATAATGAAGAGTAAAGAAGATCAAAAAGTTGTCATAATGACGGCATATTCAACTTTAGACAGAGTGTTGAAGTCTCATAAAGTGGGTGCAACGAATTATGTGATGAAACCTTTTGATTCACTGCAAGCGTTAGAAACAAAAATAACAGAAGTGTTAAAGTCATAACTCTATGAATAAAAAAAACCTAATTTTTAGGTATGCTTTTGTATTTCTTCTTTTGGGTGTCGTGGCAAGTTTTGTAATTGAGTTTTATAAAAATGAACAGATTCAAACTCAGTTACAAGATGACACACAAGCGGTTAAACTCTCTTATAAAAATGCGTATGAACACAGCAAACAAATTGCTGAATTGATTTTTGTGAACAATTTACTTTATGATGAAAAAATTATCTCACTATACCAAAACAGTTCACTGAATAAAGCTGCTGCACGAGCAGAACTTTATGAATACTTAAAAGAGAAATTTTTCTATTTTAAAACTTTTGGCATCAAACAAATCAATTTTTATCTTTCAAATAATGAAGCTTTTTTAAGAATGAAAAACAAAGATGTGTTTGGCGATATTGTAAACAATCGAGAGAGCCTTTTGTTTGTCAATTCTTCACTTCAATCCATAGATGGCATTGAAGTGAGTGAAACGTTTCCTTCTGTGAGTTTTATGAAACCTCTCATGGATAACCACTTAAAACCCTTAGGTGTCATTGAAATTGAGTTCAGCTTTGATGCCATTGCCAATTTAATGGAAAAAGATTTAGAGTTTGATGTCTTTTTTATCTACAATAATAAAACCTTAGAAAAAAAATTATTGAAACAACAGCAAAAACATTTTGTCAATTTTGACTTAAACAGCAGTTACAGCATTGAGGACAATGTGTTTAAATTTTTTAAATACAAACCCACACTTTTTGAAAAGATAGGCAAAGACAGACAAAATATCATTAAAGATAATATGGAAAATGCCAAAGAGTTTGCTTATATGTTTTTTTATGATAAAAAGTATCAGTCCTCTGTTTTTTTGCCTTTGTTTAATGCGTTAACCAATGAAAACAGTGTGTATGTTGTTGCAGCAGGTACGGATAAAGATTCAGATATAGATAAAATTTTAAATCGTGCACAATGGGAATTGTTTTTCTTTTTATCTCTTTTTTTACTCTTCTTTGTCTTAACCTATTTACTCAATATTTACAACTACAGATACACGACAATTGTAAAAAAATATGATGATGTACTCATGGCAATTGATAAATATGTGGTAATGATAGAGACAGACACCAGCGGATTTATCACCAATATCACGGAAGCCTTTTGTGATTTATGTGGATATACAAAAAAAGAGATAGTGGGGCGGAATATTAATATCATACGTCATCCCGATATGTCAAAAAAGTTTTTCGAAAATATGTGGAAAGATTTGCACAATCATAAAAAGTGGGAAGGTGAAATTAAAAACATTGACAAAAATGGGAACTCTTATTGGGTAAAAGGGATAATTTTTCCTAAGTATGATCTCAATCAAAATGTCATAGGTTACTCTTCCATTCGTATGAATATCACCGATGCCAAACAACTCAAAAAAATCAATAATCTTTTGAAAGAGGATTTATCCAATAAACTCAATGAAATTAAAATGCGAGATGACTCTTTGGTGGATAAAACGAAGATTATTCTTATGGGAAAAATTTTGGATTCCGTCTCTCATCAGTGGAAGAACCCCATCTCTAATATCTCAATTCAACTTGCTCAACTCAGTGCTCGAATCGAAAAAGAGGATATGACGCCGAAGAGTTTAAAAAATATTCATGATAAAGTTGAAGAAGAACTGAAAATACTTTCAATGACATTAAATGAGTTTAAAACATTTTTCAGTGATCAAAACAGCAATGATAAATACAATGTATTTTCTGCTGTCAATGAATCCATTTCGTTGGTAAAAAACAGTTGTCAAATTCATAATATTTCCATTACAATAGAGTCAAAAAAAGAGATATATTGTTACGGTGTTTTTAATGAAATTAAACAAATTATGATCAATATCTTAAAAAGTTCCATTGAACAATTCATCGCCAATTCAATTGAAAAAGGTGAAATAAAAATTTCGATTATTGAAGATAATCAAGATGTGCTTATTAAATACCAAGATAATGTCCAAGGAGAATCAAAAAATATTATCAATGAAGTTTTTTCTGACCATTATGATGAAAAAACCAATATAAATATTGGAATTAATCTCTATATTGTTAAATTATTAATTGAAAAAATTGGTGCACAAATTTGGTTTGACAATGAACTCAATAAGACAGTTTTTTATATTAAATTGGTTAATCAAGACAGAAGAAAAGAGAGAAGAGTCTAATGAAATTGTCTTTTTTTATAAAACTTTTTATTGCATTTTTGCTGTTTTCATTTATTTTATTTGGTCTGTTTTCTCTGTTTTCAAAAAAGTTTTATGAAATTGATAGGAAAAATAAAGAATACCAAGAGGTTCAAAAAGCCTTAGAGTATAAAGAACAACTTTTACTGGATTATCTCAATAGAATAAACAGTGAAATAACCGCTGTCAATAACAGCCATACGTTGCAAGAATATGTGAAAAATACCAGCAAGACAAAAGATATAATTGACTTGTTTAAGGTACTTTTATCAAGCAATGAAAATATTTTGCAAATGAAGTTTTTAAATCTTCGAGGCAAAGAGCTTTTACGAGTAGATGCCTACGGTAAGAGTATTAAAGTTGTGCCTAAAGAGAAGTTAGAGAATAAAATTATTCAAGATGATTATAAAAATATACAGATACTTAAAAAAGATGAAATTTGGAATTCGACTTTTAATATTTATAAAGAAGAGGGCGAAATTGTTCTGCCTGTAAAATATATTTTACGATTTATCATTAAAAATGAACAAGGTTTTATCTCTTTTGTAATCGATGTAAATAGCCTGTTGCAAAAAGTACAAAAGTCGTATAATGACAACACCTATATTTTTGATAAAGAGGGCAATTTTTTAATTCATAAAAACTCAAAATACAGCTGGTCAAAATATTTTTTCCCCAATAAAAACATCTACAAAGAGTATGCACAGGATTCAACAAATATTTTAGAATTCGACAATTATGTCGGCGATGATTTTATTTCAAAACGGGTTTACCTCAACTCTGGGAATTATATTATTTTATTAACAAAAGTAAAACAATTCTCTTTTTATAATTTCTTTGAAAATTTTGAAAACTATTTTTTTATGATGTTATTTTTTGGTTTTATCATATCTGTTATATTGGCATTTCTTTTCTCAAATCCCATCGCTAATCTTTTTAAAAAAACAGAAGAGACCAATCGAACTTTAGACATTTCCATGAAAAAGAGTTCAGAAGAGCTGAATGTCAGTTTGAATATTATTGACAAACATGTCATGTCAATAAAATTGGATAAAGAGGTCAATATTGTTGATGTCAGTACCGCTTTTTGTGATGTTTCAGGTTTTTCTAAACAAGAACTCATTGGGCGCTCTCATAAAGTGTTGATGCACCCTGATATGAGTGATGAACAGTATGATGAAATGTGGAATTTGGTCAAACAAGGAAGTTCAAAAATAGTTGAATTAAAAGGAATTAAAAAAGATGGGGGTTATTATTGGGTTGAATCGTATATTGATCCCATTTTTAATGATGATGCAGAGATTATTGGATTTACTGCTATTCGAAATAATATCACCGATAAAAAAATCATAGAAAACCTCTACAGTGATATTAACTATCAAGTCCAAGAGTACAATGCTATTTTTGAAAATGCACACAGTGGAATTGGTTTGACGGATCTTATGGGGAATTTTAGAAAAGTCAATTTTATGTTCTCTGAACTTTTAGGCTATACCAGCGATGAACTTTTGAAAATGAGTTGTTTTGATATTATTTTAAAAAATTCAAGCAATCTGCTGCAAAAAATATTTGTTGAAGCTCAAGAGACAGGTTTTATCAGCAATATTGAGAAAATATTTATTCATAAAGATGGCACAGAGATTCATCTTGAAATCTCGTTGAATTTGTTGCCTGGGAAAAAATATTTTGTTTTGGTAGTGAACTCACTGCAAGATAAAAGAAAACTGCAAGAACTCAATCAAAATCTTGAATTGAAAATCAAAAAAGAGGTTGAGAAGAGCCGTCAAAAAGATAAACTTCATCAAGAGGAGCAACTCAGAAACATCAAACTCACCTCTATTGGTTCTCTTGCTGCTGGAATTACGCATGAAATTAATACGCCATTAACCTATGTTAAAGGGAATTTTGAGATGATGGGGTATGATATAGATGATTTACCTGAAAGCGAGATTAAAACACGTATGAAAGAGGACACTGTCCGTATCAAAGAGGGAATCAATCGAATCGCTAACATTGTAGAGTCCATGAGAGAGATCTCTCAAAGTTCAAATGAGATAAAAGAGAATGTAAATATTTATTCAACTATAATTACAGCTTTAACAATGACATACAACCGTTCAAAACAGATTTCAGAAATATATATCAATGATAAATTATTTACAATAGATGACATCAATAAAAATGAGTATGAGTTTATTTGTAAAGTCCAAAAACAAAGAGTTGAGCAAGTTTGGATTGTTATTGTGAATAATGCTTTGGATGAGTTATCTAATGTAGTGCAATATGAAAAAAGAGTTTTAAAAATTTATCTCACAGAAGATGAAACCGATGTGATTGTTTCGTTTGAAGACAATGCAGGTGGAATCAAAGAAGAGATGATGAACCAAATTTTTGATGCATTTGTCTCTTCAAAAGAGCACAGTGGTATGGGTGTTGGCTTAAATATATCTAAAAAAATAATAGAACAACAAAATGGAACAATAACTGCCTTTAATAAAAATGGTGGTGCAGTATTTGAAGTGAGATTAAAAAAATGAGAATAGCTTTTATTGGAGACATCGTAGGTCGTCCAGGAAGAAAAATAATAAAAGATAAATTACACGCATTTAAAAAAGAGTTTAATATTGATTTTGTGATTGCCAATGGAGAAAATGCCAGTCATGGTTTTGGACTTACGGTGAAAAACTGTGATGAATTGCTTAAATGTGGTATTGATATCTTAACTGGAGGCAATCACTCTTTTGATAAAAAATCCGATATGTTAGCTCTGCTTGAAACCAAACCGGTTTTAAGACCAGATAACTATCCTGAAGGTGTTTTAGGCTCTGGCGTAAGAGTCGTTATGGTAAATGATGAAAAACTGGCAATTGTAAATCTCATGGGAATGTACTCCATGCCTCATGTTGAAAACCCTTTTAATTGGGCAAGCAAACTTGTGGAGAAACTGCACAATGAGGGCATAAAGAATATATTCATTGATTTTCATGCTGAAGCCACGAGTGAAAAACGGGTGTTGCATATGATGTTTAAAAACAGAGTCAGTGCCATTTGTGGCACACATACCCACATAGGTACCGACGACTTACAAATTGATGAAGGAACCGCATATGTTACTGATGTAGGTTTAACAGGGTGCCGAGACAATGTCATTGGTATGGAAAAAGAGATGCCAATATACAGAGCTACAACGGGATTAAATGGGCATTTTAAAGTGCCCAACGCTTGCAAATCCATTTTACAATTTGTCGTTTTAGATATCATTGATGGGAAAACCATTGAAGCATTTAAAGTCAAATCTTATTGCTCTTCACATGAAGATGTGATTACTAAGGCATTTGTTGAATAACAGTTTTGAGCTTTTAGTTTTTCTAAAAGAGAAAAAACTTCTTGAAAACTCTCCTGAGTTTTGGTGGCCCAGTCACGGATGTTTTGAGACACTTGTGGGTGCAATTTTAACTCAAAATACCAAATGGAGTAATGTTGAAAAATCGCTTGTTAATTTAAAAAGTGCAGAGCTTTTAACGTTAGAAAGAATGGCAAATGTTGATATTGAAGTATTGATTTTTGCCATAACACCCAGTGGTTTTAAAAATCAAAAAGCGGTTCGTCTTAAACAGTTGTGTAAAAATATCATTGGGCAGTTTGGTAACTTTGAAAATTTTCAAAAAACTGTCACCAGAGATTGGTTGTTGGAACAAAAAGGCATTGGTTGCGAAAGTGCTGATGCGATTCTTTGCTATACCTGCGCCCAAGATGAAATGGTTGTTGACAAATATACTCACAAACTTTTAAAAAGTTTTGGGTATGAATTTGAATCATATGAGCAAATGAAGGCGTGGTGTGAATATGGAATTAATGAATATTTCGATAAAATAGTACAAATTTATGGCTTTGATATTACTCTAAACAAGATTTATTGTCGCTTGCACGGTAAAATCGTAGAGTTTATGAAAAACAATCCAAGGGTTTAAATTATGATAATTATTCCACAAACAAAAGGTGGCGTTGGGAAATCAACAGTTGCTATGCAAATAATCGCGCCATTTTTATATAAAATGCACGGTAAAAAAGTAACGTATATTGAAATAGATGATGAAAATAACGATTCACAATCTTTTACTCGAACAGACATTGTGAATAAAAGAATGTTAGGTACGAATAAACTCACCGAATTGGATGAATTAATTTTAACAGATGACAATCATGAAATTATTGTTGATGTAGGGGGAAATAAAACCTCTTCATTGGTTTTGGATGAAATTAAAAAAATCGGAACGTATGACAATGTGAAATGGATTATTCCTTTAGGTGATGGTGAACTCGATGGTAAAAATGCAATAGCAACCATGAATAAAATTAAAAAGATAGAGAAAAATGCAGAAAAAAATATGTTTTTTGCACTCAATCGAGCCATCAGTATGGAAGCCGATTATATTGAAGAACAATTCATTAACTTTTTTGGGCATAAATATCTTAACAGTGACTCTGTTATTTGTGATTTTGTAAAAAATCCAAACTATTTTCCCGTAAAAAATGATAAGGTTATTACCATCAGTCGGTATTTGGGAAGCACTGTTTGGGAGATGGCATTTAACAATACTGATTTTGCACAAAAAGCGATGCAAGCAAAAGAGATAGGGGATTTAGCCAGTGCAAGAAAATATCTCTTTTTCAGACGAATGCAAATAGAGTCAAAAGATTATACGATCGATGTGTTGTATAAAATTTTTGCAAAATTAGAACAATGGATTGAAATTAAAAAATGAGTGATATGAGCTTTAAACAAGCTAAAGATCTTGTTGAAAAAATTGAGATGACGGAGATGTCGTTACAAAAAACGGTAAAAGATATCAATGAAGCGTCAAAAGGTTTTAATGAAGCTTTGCGGCATCAAAAAATTGTTTTAGAGATGATTCCACAAGCCAATAAAGAGTTGGGAATTATGAGAGTGTTAATCGCTATTAATGTTGGATTTATACTGGGATTAATAGTGTGTAAGTATATATTATAAAAAAGATTTAGGGATTATAAAGAATGGGCAAACAAGAAAAAATCGTATCAATGTTTAATGAAATTGCAGGAACATATGATGTGGCAAACAGAGTTCTGAGCATGGGAATAGACAAAACTTGGAGAAACAAAGCGTGTCATTTGGCTTACTCTTTTTATGACAAAAAAGAGATTGAAAAAGTCATTGATGTGGCTTGTGGTACAGGGGATATGATTGATTATTGGCAAAAAACATCAAAAAAAGCACACATTAAACTCAACAAAATCGTAGGAGTAGATCCAAGCGTTGGTATGATGAATGTGGCCAAACAAAAGTTACCTGATGTTGAGTTTATAGAGTCAGGTGCTGCTTCTATGCCTTTTGAAGAGAACAGTGCAGATATCATATCAATCTCTTATGGAATAAGAAATGTGGTCGAACGGCAAAAAGCATTTGATGAGTTTGCCAGAGTGCTTAAAAAAGATGGACTCTTAGTAATTTTAGAGTTTACAAAAAATCCTAAAGAGAGCATCTTAGACCATTTGACTGATTTTTATATGAATAAAATTTTGCCTACTTTGGGTGGAATCATTTCAAAAAATAAAGAGGCATATACCTATTTACCGAACTCTATTGATGAGTTTCTGACCACTCAAAACTTATCAAACGAGTTAAAACAAGCGGGATTAGAACCCATTTATGTCAAAGGGTTTTCTATGAATATCTCCACGCTGTTTATTGCGAGAAAAATCTGATATATGCTTAATCCTTTAAGTGTATCTGAATTAAATCATCAAATTAAAGCTCTTTTAGAGACCACTTTTTCATACGTCAGTGTGGAGGGTGAGGTCTCAAATTTGACCTATCATAACTCTGGGCACATCTACTTTTCAATTAAAGATGAAAGTTCAACCATCTCATGTGTTATGTTTAAAGGCAATGCACAGTATCTGAAATTTCGTCTTGAAGTGGGACAAAAAATCAATATCACAGGTTCCATTACGGTCTATGCCCCACGAGGAAACTATCAACTGCTTTGCAGTAAAATTCAACCCTCAGGCGTAGGAGAGTTGGCTTTGGCGTATGAGCAACTCAAAACCAAACTTCAAACCCAAGGATATTTTGATCCTAAAAATAAAAAACTCTTACCGAAATATCCTAAAACCATTGCGATTGTAACTTCAAGTACTGGCGCAGCCATTGAAGATATGAAAAAAGTGGCAACACATCGCTGGCCTTTAACAAAGCTGATTCTTATTCCGACTTTGGTACAAGGAGAAGGTTCAAAAGAAGCCATTGTTCAAGCCATTTTAAAAGCAGACAGTTTAGAAGCAGATATTATGATTGTGGGTCGAGGTGGCGGAAGCATTGAAGATTTGTGGGCTTTTAATGAAGAGTGTGTGGCCAATGCCATATACAGTGCAAAAACACCTATTATATCGGCAGTGGGACATGAAGTTGACTTTGTTATTTCCGATTTTGTGGCGGATGTTCGTGCTGCAACGCCTTCAAATGCGATGGAAATGGCCTTGCCAGATATGAATGATATGAGAATATATTTAGATGGTTTGTATGATGATTTTAGAAGAAGTTTTTTAATTAACCTAACCAATAAAACACAAGAGTTAAACTATTTGATGCACTCATTTAAGCAAAACTCTTTTTTGAATAAATTTCAATTTATTGAAGAGAACATCAATGACTTATCTCAAAAATTTTCTTTGGCATTTAAACAGATATGGAATAAAAAAAGTGAAGAGTTGAATTTTGTGATGAATTCCTTTACGCTTAATCATCCTGATAAGAAAATAAAAAGAGGATTTGTTCAAACGACCAAAGAGAATAAAATAATTGATTTGGATGAATTAGAAATTCATGATATAATTGATTTAGAAAGTACAAACAGAGTTGTTAAAACAAAAGTTCTTGAGATAAAGTCATATAAATAATAATTTTTATGAATTTGTTGCCTTGTTTTAAGAGTTTATTTCGTATAATTTAGCACGATTTACAAAATAAATTTATTGCAATGTATCAAGAACAATTGGAATAAAGGAGATATT
This sequence comes from Marinarcus sediminis (SeqCode), assembly GCF_048571275.1. Taxonomy (GTDB): domain Bacteria; phylum Campylobacterota; class Campylobacteria; order Campylobacterales; family Arcobacteraceae; genus Marinarcus; species Marinarcus sediminis. Next base: position 286,139 of record NZ_CP182357.1, on the reverse strand, counting down.
TATGGCGAGCCAACAAGAGGAAAAAAAGATTGATTACGCAAATACTGCGGAGTATATGACATTTGAATTGGGTAGCATGAAGTACGCTATCGAGTTACCTAAAATCAGAGAAATTTTAACCTATCCTGAAATTATTACAACACTGCCTAACACCACAAATTGGGTAAAAGGTTTAATTAATTTAAGAGGGGAAGTGGTTCCTATTTTAGATGTTCGAATTAAATTTCAAACAGGCGAAATTGTCTATAATGATAATACTGCGGTTATTGCGGTTATTACTGAAGATAAAAGAATGATTGGTATTGTTGTGGATAAAGTGGATGATGTTCAACGATTAAATATCAATGATTTAGCACCCGTATCTGATTTGGGTTCGGCAATTCCATCAAAATATTTAAAAGGTTTTGTGCGTTTAGAAGACAGCAAAATGCTCGTAATTATGGATATAGAATATGTTGTACATAAAGATGAGTTAAAAGATTCATAAAAAGTTTGAAGCATTAGGAACAATTATGCAAGAAAAGATTCAAAAACTCAGAGAACTGAAACTTCTCTTTGTAGAAGATGAAGAAGATTTAATCAATATTATTGAAGATACGCTACGAAAATTAAACAGCAATTTTCTTACAGCCAGAAATGGGGAAGAAGCGTTGGCAATTTTAGAAAAAAACAGTGATATTGATGCTGTGATTACAGATATTAATATGCCCATTATGAATGGTCTTGAGATGATTGAACAAATCAATAAAAGAGGGTTAAAAGTTCCTGTAGTAGTGATGTCTGCACATACAGAATCCGAATTTATTAAAAAAGCCGAAGATTTAGGGGTGAGTAATTACTTATTAAAACCTTTTGATTTTATTAAGTTTATTGAACTCATTGTAAGTATGGATATTAAGTAGATGTCGATTGATAAAAAATTACTAAAAAGATTAAAAGCACTTTATGTTGAAGATGACGACAATATCCGAAATGAGTTGTCTTCCTTACTTGGAAACTTTTTTGATACGGTTTATACCGCTGCAAATGGAGAAGAGGGATTAGCTCTTTTTAAAGAGCATCAAAATGATATTGATGTTGTTTTAAGTGATATTAACATGCCTAAACTCACTGGTATTGATATGGTCAAGGAAATCAGAAAAACAGATGCTAAAGTTCCGGTAATGTTTGCTACAGCGTATTCTGACAATGAATATTTAGCCGATGCGATTAAACTTCGTGTGTATGATTATATTATTAAACCCATTGATATCAGACGGTTATTGACGGTTATGAATGACTTGGCCAATGTATTATACCAAGAGTTTATGATTGAACAACAACACAAAGAGTTAGAAAAATACAAAGATGTTATTGATAAAAACAACATTGTACTTAAGACTGATACGAATTTTAAAATTACCTATGTGAATCAACATTTTTGTGATATTACAGGATATGACCAAGAGGAGTTATTGGGACAAGGTTTTGATACGTTAATTCATAAAGATGTCAATTCAACTGTCTATAAAGACCTTACAAAAGCGATTTTAAATAATGAATCATGGAATGGTAAAATAAAAAATCAAACAAAGTTTGGAGACACCTATGTGGTGGATTCATATACCATTGCGACACTCAGTGATGCAGGGGAAGTCACAGGTACCATTTCAATTCAAAAAGATATCACTTCTGATGTCAATCAAAAAAGAGACATACAAAAAGCATTGATAAAAGATAAAAGCGAAATTTTCCTCAAAGGGAAAGAGAGCAGTGGGGAATTAAATGCCATTATCAATGAGTTGAATAAAAGAATTCATGATTTACAAAAATTGATGAAAGCCTCTGATTTAGAAAAAGACCGTTTGGTTTATAATGGTGAAAAACTCATTACTGAAAATAAAAAATTGCAAAGAGAGCTGGCATACGCGCTTAAAAATGCTGCTGTGGAAGAGGATACCTCTTCTACGCTTAAATTGAATAAATCAAATCAAGATTTAAAAATGGAGATTAAAAAACTCAATGAAGAGCAAGAAGCTTTAAAAGATGAGATGCAACGAGCTGTGCTACAAACCAAAGTGAACTTAGAGACAAAAATTAAAGAGCTTGAAAAACAGAACAAAGAGTATCTGTTTCAAATTGAATCTGCCGAAGATGTTGAAACACTGACTGAAAAACTTGAGTATTGGAAATCCAAAGCCAAAGAGGGCGCAAAAAGGGTTGAACAACTCGAAAGAGCTCTGCTTAATACAGGAGATAAAAACATAATGAGTCGTCTGTTTAAATAAAATAAGAGCGCACTCTTATTTTATTGTGATGTTAATTATTTTTTGATCTTTGAGGGGTTTATTCCCACCATAATTCCCATTGGTTTCAACATTTTCTAATTTATGAACAACATCCATACCTTTAATGACTGTACCAAAGATGGTGTGTCTTCCATTGAGCCAATATGCTGGCACTGTGGTAATGAAAAATTGACTGCCGTTAGTATTTGGCCCTGCATTGGCCATTGCTAAAATACCTGGTTTATCAAAGACTGCATTGGGTGAAAACTCATCTTCAAAATCTTTTTTCCAAATCGATTCTCCACCACGTCCCGTACCTGTTGGATCACCCCCTTGAATCATAAAATTTTTAATGATTCGATGAAAAATTAATCCATTATAATAACCGTTTTTTGAGTGAGTGATAAAATTTTCTACGGCTTTGGGTGCTTTTGATGGATAGAGTTCTATCTCAATGGTACCTTGATTGGTTTGCATTACTGCAATGGGATTTGCTGCAAACAGTGAGAGACAAAGTGTAACAAAAAAGAATATTTTTCGCATATTTTTTCCTTAAAATTGTAAAAGTGTGTAAATTGGTAGTAGTATATTATTTATCTTTTTAATCCGTGATTAAAATAATATTTTTATAATTACTTAACTTTTTTTGTATTATAATCGGACAAAATTTATCTTAAATAAAAGGAACTTTATATGGAAATGCCTTCGATTCCACAACCAACATTTTATATCTTTAAGTGTGAGCAAGCTTCCCCTCCTGGTATGCCAAAACCGAGCTGTGTCAACGAAACGACCAGAGATTTGTTCAATCATCTTGCGGGTAAAATGATGGAAAAAGGTTTAATGGGACCGGTTCAAACAATCAGAACTTCATGTCTTGGAAGATGTCAAATGGGTCCTGTAATGTTAGTAGAACCAGGTCATCATATGTACATACAATTGTCTAAGGAAAAAATAGATAGAATTGTGGACGAACATATAATTAATGGAAACCCCATTGCAGAATTTTTAATTCCTGAACAATTTTGGGGAGCACCAATAGAATTAAACAAATAAAAGGTAGTAGTAGATGACATTTGATATGCTTTATAGTAAAATCCATAGAGCAACTGTAACGGACGCAAACTTAAACTACGTGGGTTCAATTACAATTGATGAGGAGCTTATGAATGCTTCTAAATTAAGAGTGGGACAAAAAGTAGAAATAGTCAATGTCAATAACGGTGAAAGATTTGCCACATATGTTATAAAAGGTAAAGCGGGAAGTAAAGATATGTGTTTAAATGGAGCAGCAGCAAGAAAAGTTGAAATTGGAGATAAAATTATTGTTATCTCATATGCTTCATACAATGAAAATGAACTTGAAGCGTATAAACCAACCGTAGTACTTGTTGATGATAACAACAATATTACCTGTGTAACTCATGAACTGATTGGGAGTGACCATGTTTGAAGGCATTGATTTAAGTAAATTAAACTTAAATGATGTGATGAAACAAGTTCAAGATATGGCCGAGAAAGCAAAAGAAGACAATGAAGATAAAATCTTCACTTCTAAAGCTGGCGGTGGCATGGTTGAACTCTCTATCAATGGCAATTCAGAAGTGATTGATTTAAAAATAGATGACTCTTTACTTGAAGATAAAGATTCATTACAAATACTCTTAATCAGCGCAATGAATGATGTGATTAAACAATCTGACGAAAATAAAAAAATGATGGCAATGAGCATGATGGGTGGCGTAAATCCATTCGCTCAAAAATAAAAGACTCTATGATAACACTACAAAATCAATTTGAAGAATATTTATTAACGCATCTGCCTGAAAGCAAAACATTTCATCCTATTTTTGAAAAAGCTTTGCAGGAGATGTTAACTGCAGGAGGGAAAAGGTTTCGACCTTTACTTCTTTTATCTGTTGTTGATTCCACTCAAAAACTTTTGGTTAAAAATGCTTTGCCCGTTGCTTTGGGGTTAGAGATGTTGCATACCTACTCTTTAATTCATGATGATTTACCTGCTATGGATGATGCCTCTTTACGACGAGGGTATCCCACGCTTCATACAACGTATGATGAAGTGACTGCGATTTTGGTGGGGGATGCTTTAAATACGCATGCATTTAACCTTATTGCTCATGCACCATTGAGTGCCGAAGTAAGAATTGAATTGGTTAAACTTCTCTCAAACGATGGAGGAATTGATGGTATGATTATTGGTCAAGCCATTGATTGCTATTTTGAGAATCAAAAACTTCAACTGGAACAATTGGAATTTTTACATCTGCATAAAACGGCAAAACTCATTGCTGCTTCTTTAAAAATGGGGGCAATTATTGCTGGGCTTGAAGCAAAAGTACAAGATGAACTTTACTCTTTTGGATTGGACATTGGTCTTTTATTTCAAATTCAAGATGACATCATTGATGAGACACAAACCTCAGATGAAGCAGGAAAAACAACCAATAATGACGCGGCTAAAAACTCTTTTGTCAATTTGTTGGGATTGGATGGAGCGCTTAAAAGTGCAAATACGCTAGCCTTAAAATGCGAAGAGAGTTTAAACGGTTTTGATGCTTCAATTCAAAGCAATTTAAGACACTTATTGGAAAAATATCTCTATCGACATAACTAAAATAAACTTTAGTCATATCAACTCAAACTACTTGACAATATTTCAAAAATTTACTATAATTTTAGCACTCATATTTTTAGAGTGCTAATATAAAAATAATAAAATCTTACAGGAGAAGCAATAATGAATTTTAAGCCTTTAGGTGAAAGAGTTCTTGTAAAAAGAACAGAAGTAGAAAATAAAACTGCTAGTGGGATTTATATTCCAGATAATGCAAAAGAGAAGCCATCAACTGCAACGGTTGTTGCAATTGGAAGTGATGTAAAAAATGTTGAGTTAAACGATACGGTTGTTTTTGGAAAATATTCAGGAACAGAGTTAGCCCTTGAGGGTGTAGATTATTTAATTTTAGAAATCAAAGATGTATTAGGAGTAATCAAGTAATGGCAAAAGAAGTATTATTTAGTGATAACGCAAGAAACAGATTATTTGCAGGTGTAGAAAAGTTAGCAGATGCAGTAAAAGTGACTATGGGGCCAAGAGGAAGAAATGTTTTATTACAAAAATCTTTTGGTGCACCATCAATTACTAAAGATGGTGTTTCAGTTGCACGTGAGATTGAACTCTCGGATACGTTAGAAAACATGGGTGCACAATTGGTGAAAGAAGTGGCATCTAAAACTGCGGATGAAGCAGGGGATGGAACAACTACCGCAACCGTTTTAGCGTACTCAATTTTCAAAGAGGGGTTAAGAAACGTAACAGCTGGAGCAAATCCAATCTCTTTAAAAAGAGGAATGGACAAAGCGTGCGATGCGATTTTAGTTGAACTTAAAAAAGCTTCTAAAGAAGTTGCCAATAAAACTGAAATTGAGCAAGTGGCAACAATTTCTGCCAACAGTGATAAAGCCATCGGTGCAATGATTGCTGAAGCCATGGATAAAGTAGGAAAAGATGGAGTTATTACGGTTGAAGAAGCAAAAGGTATCTCGGATGAATTGGATGTTGTAGAGGGTATGCAGTTTGACAGAGGCTATTTATCACCTTACTTTGTAACCAATACTGAAAAAATGATTACAGAGTTAGAACACCCATTTATTTTATTGTGTGATAAAAAAATCTCTAACTTAAAAGAGATGTTACCTATTTTAGAACAAGTCAATAAAAGTGGACGACCTCTATTAATCATTGCAGAAGATGTTGATGGTGAAGCCTTAGCAACATTGGTGGTAAACCGATTAAGAGGAAGTTTAAATATTGCTGCTGTTAAAGCACCAGGATTTGGTGACAGAAGAAAAGCGATGTTACAAGATATTGCTGTTTTAACTGGTGGAACGGTAGTTGCTGAAGAGATGGGAATGACTCTTGAAGGTTGTGGTCTTGAAGTTTTAGGAACAGCTGCAAGAGTTGTGATTGACAAAGACAACACTACCCTTGTAGATGGAAGCGGTGATAAAGCAGCGGTTCAAGCAAGAGTAGGGCAAATCAGAAATGAAATTGCTAACACAACAAGTGACTACGACAGAGAAAAACTGCAAGAGAGATTGGCAAAACTTTCAGGTGGTGTAGCGGTTATTAAAGTTGGTGCTGCAACTGAAATGGAAATGAAAGAGAAAAAAGACAGAGTGGACGATGCCTTAAGTGCAACAAGAGCTGCTGTTGAAGAGGGTATTGTTATTGGTGGTGGAGCTGCTTTAATTCGAGCAGGGGCTAAAGTTGCTTTAGATTTAGAAGGTGATGAAGCCATTGGTGCAGCCATTGTTTTAAGAGCCATTAAAGCGCCATTGAAACAAATTGCAACCAATGCTGGTTTTGATGCAGGTGTTGTTGCCAATGAAGTTGAAAAAGCCAAAGATGAAAACTTCGGATTTAATGCAGCTACAGGTGAATATGTAGATATGTTCGCAGCTGGAATTGTTGATCCTGCAAAAGTTGAAAGAGTTGCAATGCAAAATGCTGTTTCAGTGGCATCACTTCTTTTAACAACAGAAGCAACGGTTACAGATATTAAAGAAGATAAACCTGCTATGCCAGATATGAGCGGAATGGGTGGAATGGGCGGAATGCCAGGTATGATGTAAGAAAGCGTAAGAAAACGTGACCTGCGTCACGTTTTTAGCTTTCGCAGACGAAGTGGTCGTAGCGTAGCGAAGCCACAAAGTCCAAAGGACAGAGTAAAAAAGGTAAAGAGCAAACTCTTTACCTTTTTTTATGCACAATTTTGACAACTGCATTCGTATTTAAATGCATCTATGTTAATTACCCACAGATGAAGAGTGCTGCTTGTTAAAGCAGTGAAGTATCAATTTTTGACACTGATTTTATTTCTACCATTTTCTTTTGATTTATACAATAAATCATCGGCTTGTTTATAGATACTATCAATAGATTCAATCTCATTGGCATGTTCACAAACCAATCCCATTGAGGCAGTGACATAATCACTGGCACTGTTGTTTTTATGTTCAATTTTCAGACTGAGAATGTTCTCTTTAATTTTATTTGCAAATTCCAACGCATTTTGTCTGTTATCGACTTTGAAAATCATACCAAACTCTTCACCTCCAAGTCTAAAACAATAATCATCGGCTCTTTTTGAAGAGTCTTGGAGTGCTTTAGCAATATCTTGAAGGACCTTGTCTCCCATTTGATGGCCATAGGTATCATTATACTGTTTAAAGTGGTCAATATCTAAGATTAAAAAGCAGATCAATTCATTGTTTCGTTTTGCACTGTTGATGATTTTTGGAAAGAGTTCATTAAAATGTCTTCGATTATAGATGTTCGTTAAGCCATCGGTTATAGAGATCTCTTCTATAATTTTTTTATCGGTAATATCTTGTCGTACAGAAGTGTATCCAAGCTTTTTCCCCTCTTCATTAAAAATGGGGGAAATGGTTGCATCTACCCAATAAATAGTGCCATCTTTTTTTCTGTTTTTTATCTCACCTTGCCAAGTTTTATTGTACTTGCTGATGGTTGTCCACATATCATGATAAAGCTCTTGGGGCATTTCATTGCTTTTAAGTATTCTATGATTTTTCCCCAGTAACTCGTTTTTGCTGTATCCACTGATTTGGCTAAAAGCGGTTGAAACACTTAAAATATTACCCGATAAATCGGTTGTTGAAGTTATAACAGAACTGTCGATAACGTCGATATATTTTTTCATTTTTAAGTTCAATATATGTAAAGTGTGTTGTGTATTAATAAAATAAAAAACCAACAAAGAGATAGCAAATGATAAAATAATTCCAATATAGAGTATCCAATTGGGATTTTTAGGCTGATAAAAATGGTTGAATTTTGCTGCTAGTTGCCAATATCCATTGATTAACGTCACATCAAGAATTTGACTTTCTTTATGGGTAAAAAGAGATTTGTCTCCAAAAAAAACATCCCCTTTTTCTCCTAAGCCATCTTTCCCTCTAAGTGCAAAATCCAAATATCCTGAGCGCTCTTTTAAACCAGCATCGTTAAAAATTGATTCCATTTTAATGGGAATACTTGACATTCCCCAATAGGTATCATTGATAAAAATGGGAGAGCGATTGATAAAAGCTTCTCCCCCTTGAACTAAGGTTACAGGACCTGCTATGACGGTTTTTTTCTCTTTTAACATTCGTTCTACAGTTCTTTTTTGATTTGGGTTTGAAAGTAAGTTCAAATTCAGTGCGGCTTCATTCCCTTTTAATGGGTAAACATAGCGAATAATGTTATTGGGGGCCAGCGTAATATTTTTTATATGAATGCTATGCGACATCAGTTCTTGTGAATAATCTTTAAAATCTTTTTGAGAAAGATTGGGATGTGTTGTTACATAGGCCATGAGCCCGTTGATTAATAAAAATGTGCTGTTGATGGATTGCTCCAATTTTGCACGTATTTGGCTGAGTTCTTTTAAGACTCTGTTTTTATCTTTTTCAATATAAGTTTCTTTGGTTGTTTGGTATAAATAGTTGGTACTCGTAAGCAATAGTATAAAAACAAGTATGGAAATAAAAGGTGCAAGAAATCGTTTCATAATAAAGTATTTCTCCTTTTGTGATAATAAAGTGTAGCATAAAAAGGTCTAATTGACTCTTTTGCAGTTATTATTCACGGCAGTACATTTTAAAGAGAAAACAGTAAAAGCGTTTTTTTAGTAAAAATTAAATAGAATATGCGCTTATAATTATAATATTAAGGTCTGTTTATTATGTGTGGAATTGTTGGTTATATCGGTAAAAATAAAACAGTAGATATTTTATTAAATGGCTTAAAAGAGCTTGAATACAGAGGCTATGATTCTGCTGGTATAGCAGTGCTTAACGGCGAGAAAATATCTGTCTATAAAGCCTTGGGAAAACTGAGCAATTTAGAAGAAAAAATCAACAATTCAAAACTGGAAGCACACTATGCTCTTGGAATTGGGCATACAAGATGGGCTACACATGGTAAACCCACAGAATTAAATGCCCATCCCCATTTGGGTGAGTACTCATATGTGGTACATAATGGAATCATTGAAAACTACAAAGAGTTAAAAGAGGAGTTGATTTCAAACGGTCATAAATTTGTCTCTCAAACCGATACAGAAGTGATTGTTCACTTGTTTGAATATTATCAAAATCAACTCAATAATTGCCAAGAAGCATTTGAAAATACGATAAAAAGACTCGAAGGGGCTTACTCTATATTGCTCATTTCAAAAGCGTGCCCTGAAAATATCTATTTCTTTAAACACGGTTCTCCTTTGATTGTCGCTCGTGGAATTGAAGCCAATGAAGTGCTTTTTGCCTCTTCCGATGCTCCGTTAATTGGTTTGTGCAATGAAGTGGTTTATTTAGAAGATGGAGCAGGAGGAGTGGCATCTAAAGATGCCATTACTTTTTTTGACAAGAGTGCTGTTTCATGGAGTACATTACCTACTTCTAAACAGTTTGCTCAAAAAGAGGGTTTCCGATTTTTTATGGAAAAAGAGATTTACGAACAAAGCCGAGTGGTCAGTGATACAATGCTTGGAAGATTATATGACAAAACAATTCGTTTTGATGAAGTAGATGCAAGCATTATTGAGGGTATTCGCGAAATCAAAATTTGTGCTTGCGGTACTTCTTATCATGCGGGATTATCTGCTTCATATCTGTTTGAAAGATTGGCAAAAGTCAAATGCAGTGTAGAAATTGCCAGTGAATTCAGATACAAAGAACCACTGTTGACAACCGATACTCTGTTTATTGTTATCTCTCAAAGTGGTGAAACCGCAGATACCTTAGAAGCATTAAAAATGGCAAAAAAGAGTGGTTTAAAATCAATTGTTGTGTGTAATGTGGATAACTCATCAATGACCCGAGTGGCGGATTACTCTATTTTAACGCGAGCAGGAATTGAAAAAGGGGTCGCAAGTACCAAGGCATTTTCAACACAAGTGGTCGTATTGTGGATGATGGCTCTGTATTTTGCACAACAAAAAAATGCCATTGAAGCTTCAAAATTAGAAAGAGAGATTCATGCTTTAAGAGAGGTTCCCTCTTCACTTATTGCAAGCAACTCTCTTCATGAGAAGACAAAAAGATTATCAAAACGATATCTGCATGGCCATGGTTTTTTCTTTATAGGACGAGACGTCTTTTTCCCATTAGCACTTGAAGGTGCTTTAAAATTAAAAGAAATTTCATATTTACATGCCGAGGGTTACCCAGCAGGTGAGATGAAACACGGTCCAATTGCTTTAGCAGACCCAGAACTTTTTACAATTGCTTTAATGCCTCAGAATTTACTTTATGATAAAATCAAAAGTAATGTGGAAGAGTTAAGTGCAAGAGACAGTACCATATGTGCTATCTCACCTTTGAGTTTTGAACTTGCAGATGATTTTATACAAACCAACAAAAAAGATCACTACATGTTGGAATTTTTTGAAATGTTGGTTGTTTTACAGTTATTTTCGATGGAAATATCAGTAAGATTGGGCAATGATGTGGATATGCCAAGAAACTTGGCAAAAAGTGTTACGGTGGAATAGTTTAAACTGTTCTTATATAATTGTGAATTTATTATTTTTTTGAAGCACGAAAGAAAATGTAATTAAAAATAATGGAAAACAAAAATGGAAAACCTAAGAGGAAAACAAAGATGGAAAACAAAAAAGAGTATTTATTTACTTCAGAAGTAGTAAGTCCTGGTCACCCAGACAAATGTGCAGATATTATTGCAGACAGTATCGTTGATAGATTGATAATAGAAGACAGCAACTCAAGAGTTGCTTCAGAAGTTTTTGTTGCTGGTAAACATGTGGTTATTGGCGGTGAAGTGAAGTCAAATGCAAAATTAAGTATTGCGGATTATGAAAAAATTGTAAAAGATGCATTGGCGAAAATTGGTTATGATGGGAAGAGTGCTTTTACAAAAGAGCAATGCTTACACCCTGATGATGTGAAAGTACAAGTTTTATTGAATCAACAAAGTCCTGATATTAATCAAGGGGTTGATCAAGAAGATGGTGAAATTGGTGCAGGAGATCAAGGTATTATGTTTGGTTTTGCTTCGAGTGAAACAGCAGATTTTATGCCTGCAGCCATTACGTATGCCAGAATGTTATGTGATAAAGTTTATAATTATGCGTTAACTCACAATCATAAATTGGGTGTGGATATTAAAACACAAGTGACCATTGATTATGGTTCAAAAGAGAATTTTGAAAATTGTAAACCTAAAAAAATACACACCATTGTTGTGAGTGCTCCAAGTACTGAAAGCATGGACATTACAGAAGTAAGAAGTTTAATTCAAGGATTAATTGATGATACAGGTCTTCCAACAGAGTTGTATGACCCAAAAACAACGATTATTCATATTAACCCAACAGGAAGATATGTCAGTCACTCATCTCTGCACGATTCTGGATTGACAGGGCGAAAATTGATTGTGGATTCATTTGGTGGTTATGCCCCTATTGGTGGAGGAGCGCAATCTTCTAAAGACTACACAAAAGTGGACAGAAGTGGATTATATGCAGCTCGTTGGATTGCAAAACATATTGTAGCGGCTGGATTAGCAAAAAAATGTAATGTACAAATCTCGTATGCCATTGGAGTGGCACGTCCAACTTCAGTTTCAGTTGATACGTGTGGAACATATACAAAAGTCAATGACGATGTTTTATCTGAATTTGTCATTAACACATTCAGTTTAACCCCAAGATGGATTACTAAAAAGTTTAATTTAGATAAACCAAGCAGTGAAACATTCCTTTATGCAGATGTTGCCAGCAGAGGACAAGTGGGTCAAAGTGATTATCCTTGGGAACAATTGGATGAACTTGAAAAATTCGAGGCTTTAAAATAACTATAAATAAGGATTGGGTATGGATTTAAAAAATCTATTTAAAAAAATAAAATTTGATAAAAAAGAGAGACCAACAACAAAAGATGCACCGAGTCATTGGGTAAAGTGTCCAGAGTGTAATGCGTTGATGTTTTTTAAAGAAGTGGAAAATCAAAATAACATTTGTCCTAAATGTAATTTTCACATGAGAATAGGTGCACAAAGAAGAATTGAAATTCTTTGTGATGAAGGGAGTTTTGTTGAACATGATGCCTCTTTAAAACCTACTGATCCTTTAAATTTTGTGGATAAAAAGTCGTATAAAAAAAGATTGGATGAAGCTTTAAGTAAAACCAAACGAAGCTCATCTGTTGTCAGTGGCGAGTGTAAAATCAATGATGTTGATGCCCAAATAGTGATATTTGATTTCTCATTTATGGGAGGAAGTTTAGGCTCTGTTGAGGGTGAAAAAATTGTTCGAGCCATTAATCGAGCCATTGAGAAAAAATGTGGTGTGGTAATTGTTTCAGCATCCGGTGGGGCAAGAATGCAAGAGAGTACATTTGCGTTAATGCAAATGGCCAAAACCTCTGCTGCGCTTAAAAAACTCGATGCAGCTAAATTGCCTTACATCTCTGTTTTAACGGATCCTACGATGGGTGGAGTTTCGGCTTCATTTGCATTGCTTGGTGATATTATTATGGCAGAGCCAGGTGCATTGGTTGGATTTGCAGGACAAAGAGTGATTAAACAAACCATTGGAGCAGATCTGCCTGAAGGGTTCCAGCGAGCAGAGTTTTTACTTGAACATGGTTCGATTGATATGGTTGTTAACAGAAAAGATATGAAACAAACCATCTCTGATTTATTAAAACTGTTTAATAAAGAGAGTGTTGCTTCATAAGTAATGTTTAAAAACTATATTCCAAATGTACTTCAAGCTTCAAGCTTGAAGACACCTATTTATGCTTTGTGCGATTATGAAACACTGCTAAAAAAAAACATCACACTTGAAGAGTTTGTAACCCTTTGTCAAAAACTGAATGTTACATTGATTCAATATCGCGATAAAATCAGTGATGCCTCTTTTCAAATAGAGCAGCTAAACTATTTAACATCTCATACGAATATTCCTATTATTATTAATGATAAAATTGAGTTAATAGAGCATGCTCATGGTTTACATTTAGGGCAAGAAGATTTAGAAAAATTTTATAAAAACGATAAAAAAGTGGCCATACAACTTATTCGTAAAAAAATAAAAGATAAAATTCTTGGACTCTCAACCCACAATGAAATCGAGATTTTGCAAGCCAATGAATGGGCATTAGATTATATTGGATTGGGGGCATACAAAACAACCACAACCAAAGATGTTTCAACTGTTTTAGGTGAAAAGATCTCATATTTGGCAAAAATATCGAAGCATCCTGTATGTGCAATTGGAGGGGTAAGTATAGAAGACAAAATAAAAAACATTGCATTTAATGTGATAGGAAGCGGGCTTTATTGTGATTAAAATTAACATCTATGCCATTGCCAAACCAAGCAATGATGAGTTTGATAAGTTGTGCAAGGAATTCATGAAAATGTCTTCAAAATATGCTAAAGTAGAGAGTGTGAGTCTGTTCAATAAAAAAATAGCCAAAGCACAAACCCTAGGTGAAAAAGAGGCACAACAATCTTATTCTGAAGCATTTGAACCGTATATGAATGGCTACAATATTGCTTTGGATGTTTTGGGCAGTAAAATGGAGAGTTTTGAGTTTGCCAAAATGATTGAAAACAGCACAGTTGTCAATTTTTTTATTGGAGGAGCGTATGGTTTCGAGCGTGATTTTTTAAAAAAATGTGATAAAATTGTAACTTTGAGTGACTTAACAATGGCGCATAAAATCGCGAACCTTGTACTACAAGAACAACTCTTTAGAGCATTGTGTATAATAAATAATCATCCATATCATAAGTAATTTATGAAAATTTAAGTATAATCCTCAACAAATTTTTAAAAAGAGGTTTATTTTGGCAAATAGAAAACAAATTGAAGAGTTACAAGAGATTCTTATAAAGCGAAAAGAATCAATTACTCAAAACATTCAAGAGAGCAGAAATAGTATTGACTCTTTGAAAAATTCAGAGTGTAATGATGATGTCGATTTCGCTGAAATTAGCAGTGACAGTTTTAAAGAAGGCATTATTGCAAATCAACAAGTTAAAGAGCTCAAAGAGATTGATGACGCTTTAAAAAGAATCGAACAAGGCACTTATGGTGTATGTGAAATGTGTGATGAATTAATTTCATTGGGAAGATTACGAGCAAAACCATTTGCAAAGTTTTGTACACCGTGTAGAGAAATTTACGAGGTAGAACAGTAGTATAATAAGGAATAAATATGGGACTTAAAAAATATATTGTTGCGTCAATTGTATTTATAGCTGTAGTAGCAGGATACGTATTTAGCATTCAAAAAACTGATTTTCAAATAATGCTGTTTGAAAAGACATTTACGCTGCCAGTAGCTTTATGGGTAATTTTACCTTTAGTGGTACTGTTTTTAGCATCAATACTTCACATGGTATTTTATGGTTTGAAACATTATATTGAAACAATGGGGGTAGCTAAAGATAAAGAGAACATGATTAAATGTCTGAAAAATAGTCTGCTTAAAAAAGATGAAACAATTAAATTTAAGAATTCATTATTTAAAGATATAGCAGAATTTCTTTCTCAAGTGAATGTTGAGATTAAAACAGAAACATTCAACTCAAACAATAAAGAGATTCGTGAATTGGCAAAAGCTATTGTGGATATTAACCATGGGAAATATACATCATTAAGTGTTAAACTTGACGCAACCAATGCGTTAGCAAAGAAAAACAGTATCAATAAAATCAATGAACAAATCGATTTTGCATTGGACGTTTTGAAAAGACCAAGCAATCACTCTTTTGAAGAGATTGAAGCAGCTTTTTATAAAGTACTTGAAGGTAAATCAATGACGTCAATTAAAAAGATATTGCCTAATATTAAAATGAATAAAGAGATGTTAATGGAACTCTTTAAAAGAGACAGTGTTCAAACAGAGTTTTCGTTGGATAAAGATGAATTATTAAAAGAGATTAAAAGCGCTGAGTTTACATCCAATGAGTTTATTCAAATTGCAAAAATGTATAAAAGCAGTCTGATTCCAGATGAAATTATTGAAATTTTCGAAGAGTTATCAAACCATAACGAGTTGGCTCAAGAAGCTTACATGTATGTTCTTTTTGAATTTGAAATGATTGATAAAATCAGAGATATTTTTTCAAGCAGTTCAAAAGAGGAATACAGTGCATTTCGAGCATTACTTGATTTGAAAGATTCTGGGAAAAATTACACATTAGACTCAATCAGCTACCTTAAATAAATATGAAAAAAATTGATTTTAGCCAACCCCTTGTGGTGTTGGCTCCCCTTGCAGGTTATACAGATTTACCTTTTCGTGCTGTTGTTAAAAAGTTTGGTGCAGATTTAACCATTTCAGAGATGATCTCTTCAAATGCCTTGGTTTATAACTCTGCTAAAACACTCAAAATGATTGAAAAGAGTGAAGCAGAAGATCCCTATTTTGTTCAAATTGCAGGAAACAAACCCGAGCTCATTCGTGATGCTGTTGAAATCTTAAACGACATGGATGGCATTGATGGCATTGATTTAAATTGTGGTTGTCCTGCACCTAAAGTGTTTAATCACGGAAGTGGTTCAAATCTTCTGGGTGATTTAAAAAAATTGGAGTTGATTTTAAGTACGGTACAGAAGTATTCAAAAAAAACCTATACCAGTGCCAAAGTAAGAATTGGGGTGAATGAAAAAATACCTGTGGATATTGCCAAAGCCGTAGAAGCTTGCGGGGTGGATTTTATGTCTGTTCATGGACGAACACGAGCAGGGGCTTATAAAGCACCTGTGGATTACGATGCCATTAAGTTAATGAAAGAGAGTGTCTCTATTCCCGTTATTGCCAATGGAGACATAAAAGATTATGCTAAAGCTCAAGAGGTTTTAACATACACGCATGCCAATGGTGTAATGATTGGTCGTGGTGCCATTGGAAAACCTTGGATTTTTTATCAAATTAAACATGGTATTGACGATGCCGATATCTCAAATGAGTTAAAGAGAGAGATTATTTTAGAACATTTTGATGCCACTTTGAAATTTCATGGATTACATGGAGCGGTGATGTTCCGAAAACTGTTGCACTCATACTCAAAGGGGTACACTGGTGCTACTGAATTTAGAGATATTATCAATCACATTTCAGATGCCGATGTGATGCGAGATATGATAGAAAACTTTTTTTAAACGACATACAAATAACTATTTGATAGAATAAAAAACGCTTTACAAAGGAATGATGCATTGTTAGATTATTATTATGAGTTACAAATAAAACCAGAAAAACATTATGACATATTTTTAGATTTACTCAGTACATTGACCGATGAAGCCATTGAAGAGTTGGACGGAACGTTAATTTCAAGAAGTGAAGAGGATTTGAGTGATATTGAAGCTGGAATTCAAGCGTTTGCCAAAGAGTTAAATGTGCAATGTAGCACACAATTGACACAAGAAAAAAACGAAGATTGGATTAGAAAGTACAGAGAAGCAATAAAAGCCGTTGAGGTAGGTAATTTTTATATCTATCCTACTTGGGAGCAACCCAAAGAGAACAAAATTAATATCATTATCGATCCAGCCTTATCCTTTGGTTCAGGACACCATGAAACCACAAGCAGTTGTTTATTGGCCATTGATAAGTATGTTAAAGTCAATGATACTTTGCTTGACGTAGGATGTGGAAGTGGAATATTGGCCATTGGTGCTTCAAAAAAAGGTGCTTTGGTTGATATTTGTGATACCGATGAATTTGCGGTGAGTAACGCGTATGAGAATTTTCAATTAAATGAGGCTTGCGTCAATGAATCTTGGGCTGGAAGCGTTACAAAAACAGACAAAACGTATGATGTGGTGGTTGCAAATATTGTGGCAGATGTTTTGGCCATGATTGCCACAGATTTGAAGAAAAGTATGAAGGAAAATGGTATACTTATCCTTTCTGGGATTTTAGAAAATCATTTAGAGAAAGTTCAAAAAAAATATAAAGATTTAAAAGAAGTTGATTTTATTCAAAAAAATGAATGGGTCACTTTGGTTTACACAAAAGCATAAAATTTTAAGGAGTTTATTACATGGCTAAGAAAAAAAACAGTAATCAGAATAATAACGATGATGGAAATAATAATAACTTTTTTAACAGCAACCCATTATTAGTATTTGTTCTTTTTTCTATTGTAACTATTTTTGTTTTTAAAACAATGTTCCCTCAAGATCAAACCACTGAGGTAACAAATGGACAAATTCAATCGTACGGGAAAACACAACAAAAAACCGTTCCCTATTCAGAGTTAAAAAAATTAATTGCAGATGATAAAATAGAGTATGTCGGTATTGGAAATACAACCATTAAAGCGGTTTCAAAACAGACTGCAAGTGGAATTACCACGTACAGTGCCAGAAGAGTCATTCCAGATGAAACATTGGTCCCTCAATTGGAAAAAAGTGGTATTGCTTACGGTGGCGTGAATGAAGAGAATCTTTTAGCCGATATGTTATTTGGTTGGGTTTTACCTATTTTTATCTTTTTTGCCATTTGGATGTTTTTGGCACGAAGAATGCAAAAAAGCATGGGAGGCGGAGGCGGAGGTCTTCTTGGAATTGGAAGTTCTAAAAAGATGATCAATTCTGAAAAACCTAACGTTACGTTTGATGATGTTGCAGGAAATAAAGAGGCCAAAGAGGAAGTGCAAGAAGTGGTTGATTTTTTAAAATCTCCCGACAGATATATTAAATTGGGGGCTCAAATTCCTAAAGGTGTTCTTTTAGTAGGACCTCCGGGTACAGGGAAAACACTTCTTGCTAAAGCCGTTGCGGGTGAAGCCAATGTAGAGTTTTTAAGTGTTTCTGGTTCAGCCTTCATTGAGATGTTTGTGGGAGTTGGGGCAAGCAGAGTAAGAGATTTGTTTGAACAAGCAAAAAAAGTAGCACCAGCGATTATTTTTATTGATGAGATTGATGCCATTGGTAAAAGCAGAGCTTCTGGTGGTCCAATGGGTGGAAATGACGAGAGAGAACAAACGCTTAATCAACTTTTAGCTGAGATGGATGGGTTTGCAACGGAAGCGGCACCTGTGATTGTATTGGCAGCAACTAACCGACCAGAAGTTTTAGACCCAGCATTATTAAGACCTGGAAGATTTGACAGACAAGTGTTGGTGGATAAACCCGATTTTGAAGGTCGAGTTGAGATATTAAAAGTACACATTAAAAATGTTAAATTAGGAAAAGATGTCGATTTAATTGAAGTGGCACGTATGACAGCTGGGCTTGCAGGTGCTGATTTGGCAAACATTATCAATGAAGCAGCACTTTTAGCAGGACGAGCTTCAAAAGAAGAGGTGGCGTATTCAGAGTTCAAAGAAGCCGTAGAGAGACAAATTGCTGGATTGGAGAAAAAATCAAGACGAATCTCTCCTAAAGAGCGAAAAATTGTAGCTTACCATGAAAGTGGTCACGCGTTAATTGCTGAAATTACCAAAGGGGCTAAAAAAGTCAATAAAGTTTCCATTATTCCAAGAGGTCTAGCTGCCTTGGGATATACACTGAATACCCCTGAAGAGAATAAATATTTAATGCAAAAACATGAACTTATTGCTGAGGTTGATACCCTTTTAGGAGGACGTGCCGCAGAAGAGGTATTTATTGGTGAAATCAGTACGGGTGCAGGAAATGACTTAGAAAGAGCGACAGATATTATTAAATCGATGGCGTCTGTATATGGTATGAGTGATGTGGCAGGATTGATGGTTTTAGAAAAAAGATCAAATCAATTTTTAGGTGGACAAACACAAAAAGATTTTTCAGATGAAATGTCAAAGAATTTGGATGAACATGTTAAATCTACCCTCAATGAACGATATAAAATTGTTCTGGAAGCTTTGAAAGAGAATAAAGCAGCCATTGAGCAAATGACAGCAGAACTGCTTGATATTGAAGTTTTAGAGGGGCAAAGAGTTCGAGATATCATCAAAGAAAATGGTGGTGTTGTGTATGAAGACGGTGATTTACACTCAGATGCCATTGTCAGTGAAGATGAGACACCTCTCAAAGAGGAAAAAGATGAACTTATTGAAGATGAAACGACTGAAACAATAACAGAAAAACCTGAAGAGAATAAAAAGTAGTATTAAAAAAAAACTTAAAAAAGGTCTTTGATTTTCAAAGACCTTTTTTTTACTTGACAAATTGAATAATATAAATTATAATTCGTCATTACAAAAAACAAGGAGAGTAAAATGAAAAAATTTAATTTTTGCAATAACCATTTCATAAAAAGTGTTAACACTCTTCTGCTCCTCTGTCTTTCTCTCTAATTTTTACACAAAAATTAATCAATCAACAATCACAAAATAGTTTTTTTATTTTTTTATTAAAAAATAGATATAATGTAACCAATTTATAAAGGTAATTACAATGGATAAAAATAAAATCATAGTATTTGATACAACATTAAGAGATGGAGAACAAAGTCCAGGTTGTTCAATGAACACGGAAGAGAAAATAAAAGTCGCTTTACAATTAGAAAAGTTAGGAGTAGATGTCATTGAAGCAGGTTTTGCAGCAGCAAGTCCTGGGGATTTTGATGCGGTCAGCAGAATTGCTGAACAAGTTACAAAGTCATCAATCTGTTCGTTAAGTCGAGCCATTGACAATGACATCAAACAAGCAGGTTTGGCAGTGAGTCGTGCGCCATTGCATCGAATTCACACCTTTATTGCAACATCCCCAATTCATATGAAATACAAATTAAAAATGAGTGAAGATGAGGTGATTAAAAGAGCAATACACGCTGTACAATATGCCAAAACATTTGTTGATGATGTTGAGTTCTCTTTAGAAGATGCGGGAAGAAGTGATATCTCTTTTATGAAAGAGGTCATTGATGCCATTATTGGTGCAGGAGTAAGAACCATTAATTTACCCGATACGGTAGGGTATCGATTGCCAACAGAATTAGGGGCAATGGTGAAAGAGTTAAGTGACTTTACGGGTGATCGTGCGATTATTTCTGTACACAATCACAACGATTTAGGATTGGCAACAGCCAATACCTTAGCGGCTGTTTTAAATGGGGCAAGACAAATTGAAGTGACCATGAATGGGTTGGGTGAGAGAGCAGGGAATTCTGCTTTAGAAGAAGCGGTTATGGCGATTAAAACACGAAAAGATGCGTTTGGTGATTTATATACAACCATCAATACGCCTGAAATTTATGCAACATCACGATTGGTTGCTACCATTACAGGTGTTGAGCCACAACAAAATAAAGCCATTGTGGGTAAAAATGCGTTCTCTCACGAAAGTGGGATTCATCAAGATGGTGTATTAAAACATCAAGAGACGTATGAAATTATGAAACCTGAAGATGTAGGTGTGTTTAAAGAGAGCACATTAATTTTAGGAAAACACTCTGGTCGTGCAGCTTTTAGAGATAAAATTGTTCACATGGGATTTGATAAAGTCAGTGACGAAGAGTTAAATGCAGCATTTGAACGATTTAAATTATTGGCCGATAAGAAAAAAGATGTTACCGATGATGATGTTCGAATGTTAATTACAGATGAGTCATTAAACTCTTCTAAAACATACGAATTGGTTGGATTACAAATCAGTGATTGCACAGCAGGTGTTCCAACAGCAGCGGTTTCAATTAAATACAAAGATGAAATCATGAAAGATGCTGCTATTGGTGATGGTACAATGGATGCGATTTTCAAAACCATTGACCGATTAACCGGATACAATGGAACGTTAAATGATTACAAAGTTACAGCAGTAACAGAGGGAAAAGATGCATTGGCCAAAGTGACCACAAGAGTTACGTTTGATGAAACATCCCCTTCATTTGTGGGACATGGATTGAGTATTGATACCATGTTAGCAACTGCAAAAGCCTATTTAGGAGCATTAAATTCATACCTTTCTCAAAAAGAGAGATTGGCAAAAACCACAGAACATCAAGTATAAAGGAAGCGTGTCAAAAGGGAATTTCTCTTTTGACAACAGATAACATATGGCAAAAATATTCGTCTTTTTAGCATACTATTTTGAATCATCTAAAAAATACAGACGAATTAAAACTTTTGTCTACAACATTCTGGAAAACAATCAATTTGCGTATAAAAAATATTTTGATATTTTTATGATTTTTTTGGTCTTAAGTACCATTGCCATTTTGATTTTTGAAGTCAATCACAAAAAAATAGCCGTTTTGTATGATTATGAAATGTTTGCCATTATTATTTTTATCATAGAGTGGCTAGGACGTTTATGGGTAAGTTGTGATATGCACAAAATCATTATTGCCGATTACGAACAAGCCCAAGTTTTGGATAAAGAGTTTAATCTTTTAAAAGCTTTAAAACGTGTCATGAAACATAAGCTTGACTTCATCTTCTCTCCTATGTCCATCATTGACTTATTGGCCATCTTGCCTTACTATCGACCGTTAAGAATTTTAAGAATCTTTTTACTTTTTAGACTCTTTAAAATTTTACGATATACCAACTCATTAAAAGAGTTTTCTCTTGTTTTTAAAGAGAGAAAATTTGAACTTTATACTTTAGCTGTTTTATATATTATGGTGGTATTTTTTGGTTCAACCATCATGTTTATTTATGAAGGTTCAGGTGTAAATGACAATGTCAATAACTATTTTGATGCCGTTTATTGGTCAATCATTACCATATCAACAGTTGGGTATGGAGATGTAACTCCCTTAACCATTGAGGGGAAATTGGTTACATTGGTATTGATCATTTCAGGCTTTTTGGTCATCGCTTTTGGTACATCGATTATTACAACTGGGCTTGCTGAACGAATGGAAAATATCAAAGAAGAGAGAGTTCAAAATGAAGCTTCAAAACTGAGAGATTTTACCATTATTTGTGGTTTTGGAGTGATGGGTTCTATTTTAGCCAATGAACTTAAAAAGATAAAAAGTAAATTTCTTATTATAGATTTAGAGGAACAAAACATTAAAAATGCTAAGAGTGAACACTACTTGGCCATCAAAGGAGATGCAACGAATATGCACCTTCTTGAAGAGATTGGAATCAATAATGGGGCTTCCAATATTATTGCCTTGACCAACAATGACGCGGTGAATTTATCCATTATATTAAGTGCAAAAACATTAAATCCCAAAATCAATATCATTGCCAGAGCCAATCTTTCTCAATCCATTCCTAAATTTGAAATTGCAGGTGCCAATAAAATTATGGCAACCAATGAAATATCCTCTTTTGTTGCAGCTGAATATATTGGACAACCCGTTGCTTTTGACGCCATAGATGAAATTTTATTAAACCGAGAAGATGGTGTAACCGTAGATGAAATTGAAGTACTGGACAATGCTACGGTGATTGGGTTAAAGCTATCAGAATTGGATTTTCAACGATACAATTTAACTTTTATTGGTGTGGTCGATGCCCAAGACAGACAAAATTTTATTTTTACTCCAACCAATGCAGATTATGTGGTGAAAATAAAAGATATTTTAATTTTAATTGGACACAAAGAGTCAATTAATCAACTTAAAATTGATATGGCATCCCTTTATTTTGAGGCTTACAATGAATAATAAAGTAATTATTTTTGGGTATGGCAATTTAGGCCAAAAGATTGTGCAAGTATTAGAGAATAAAAAATATGAGTTGGTTATTGTAGAATCGGATAAAAAACTTTTTGCCAAAGCCATGAGTGATGGTTTTAAAAATATATACAACTATGACTTAATGAATGACAGTGAACTGATTGAAGTGGGTATTCAAGAGAATATCAAAGCCTTTTTTTGTGTGACGACTTCGGACAATAACAATTTATTTGTCACGTTATCTGTACGAAACTTAAATAAACATGTAAAAATTATCTCCAATGCTCACACTGCAGGAGACAGCAAAAAGATGATTTTAGCAGGGGCAAATAAAATCATCAATTCGTATGAAATTGGGGCATTAAGAATTTTTAGAATGTTACATAAACCTTTAATTTTAGAAATTTTAGATAATATACTTTTTTCTGATTCTCAACTTAATATTGCAGAATTTACCATTGAAAAAAGATCCATTTTAAATGGAAAGTTTTTAAAAGAGATTAATTTTAGTCGTGAAAATAGGATTTTAGTCATTGGAATTACCGACAGAGAAATCGGAGAGAATTTTATTTTTAACGCCAGCGGAATTAATCATAAAATTGATGAGGGAGATACCCTTGTTGTTATGGGTTATCGTGAAGATTTAAATCAATTTAAAAAAGTCATTGAGGGGAACAGTTTATAAAATGATGCAGTTTAACTTTTTTCTAAAACTACTCAGAGAGTCATTCCGGGATTTATTGCCTATTGTTATTGTCATTCTATTTTTCCAATTGGCCATCATTCAATCTGTGCCTGAAAATTGGGTTTCAACTGCCATTGGTTTGTCTATTGTGGGTGTGGGATTGGCAATATTTTTGCAAGGTTTGGAAATTGGTATTTTCCCTATTGGGGAAGGCTTAGCCAGAGATTTTGCAAAATCAGGTTGGACAATATGGATACTTATTTTTGGTTTTCTAATTGGTTTTGGTACTACTATTGCAGAGCCTGCTTTGGCGGTTATTGCCGATAAAGCTGCTTCAATTTCCAGTGGAAGAATTGATGCTACTGTATTAAGATTGGTTGTCGCTGGTTCGGTTGGGTTTGCTATTTTATTGGGTGTATTTAGAATCATAAAAGGTCATCCTATCCACTACTATATCATTATTGGATATATTTTAGTTGTGGGAGTGACCTTTTTTGCACCTCAAGAGATTATTGGCTTGGCATACGATTTAGGGGGAGTAACAACTTCGACAGTTACTGTGCCCTTAGTGGCAGCTCTTGGTATTGGTTTGGCTTCTTCAATTAAAGGAAGAAACCCTGTGATTGATGGTTTTGGTTTGATTGCTTTTGCTTCATTGACGCCAATGATTTTTGTACAAGTGTATGGAATTGCGGTGTATAATTTGGTTGAAGCCAAAGATGTTGTTCAAGTTACAGGACCATTAATTATCTCTTCACCCACAGACATTACCGTTAAATCAGTTATTTGGGGATTTACAAATGTTGCAAAAGATGTTTTTCCTATTTTAGCCATTATTCTATTTTTCCAATATGGGGTACTGAAAAAACACATTAAAAACCTTTCAACGGTCTTTTTAGGTTTTGGTTTGGTTATTTTAGGACTTTATGCCTTTATTCTTGGATTGGAGATGGGGCTATTTTCACTGGGTGAAACCATGGCATATGAATTGACCCGTGGCAAATCAACTCTGATTATTTATGCTTTTGCTTTTGCCATTGGATTCTCAACAACCATGGCAGAACCTGCACTCGTGGCGATTGCAAAAAAAGCAAAAGAGATCAGTGATGGTAAAATCAATGATTTTGCTCTCAGACTCTTTGTTGCCCTTGGTGTTGCTATTGGTATTGCTTTAGGGGCTTTTAGAATTGTTGACGGAGGGCATATTCACTACTACATCATCGTGGGATATATGGTTGTCATTATTTTAACGTTTATTGCACCCAAATATATTATTCCCATTGCCTATGACAGTGGAGGGGTAACAACATCAACGGTTACTGTTCCTTTAGTCGCAGCTTTAGGAATTGGATTGGCTACAAATATTCCGGGAAGAAATCCTTTAATTGATGGGTTTGGGTTAATTGCTTTTGCTTCACTGTTTCCTATGATTACGGTGATGCTTTATGGGGTATTAACTGAAAAACTTGGTGTTAAATCAGATACAGAAATTGAAACAGCCAATATTTTACGAGATGCTCTTGTTGATGCAGAAAACATGGATTTAGCAACAGTCAATATTGATGGAAGTGATCGAAGACACTCTTTAAAAATGTCTTTTTCTGCTGTGGTTATTATTGTTCCTAAAGATAAAAAACTTGATGCAATGCAAGCTGCAAGTGCGGCTGGTGCTTCTGGTGTGACGGTTCTAAGAGCCGATGGAATGGGATTAGGAGCAATGGATAACTTCTATAGAACCTCTTTTGAAGCCAATGACTCATTGTTATTGTTTTTATTGCCTGAAATAAGAGTCAATGCGGTGATTAAATCCATTATTCATTCGCTTCATATTACTACAACGGGAAAAGGAATTGCCTTTGCATTTCCATTGACACACATGAAAGGGATCAGTTTAAGCCGACGTGATATTTTTGAAGCACGACATGAAGAGAAATTAAAAGAAGAAGAGGCAGCTGCAGATGCAGCAGCAAATGCCAAAAACGATGATACCAGTAAATAATAGCGAAGAAGTTCATCAAATTATTCAAAACAATGACGCAGTGTTTCTCTATTTTAGTGGAGAAAACTGCTCGGTGTGTAAAGCATTAAAACCCAAAATCACTGCTTTGTTTAAAGAAAATTTCCCTAAAATAAAACTCATTGAAATACAAACCGATGTTGCCATTGAAACCACAGCTCAATTTGGCGTTTTTTCATTGCCAACCATGATGTTATATATTGAGCAAAAAGAGTTTTTAAAAAAAGGAAGAAATGTAAGCATTCCTTTGCTTATTGAAGAGATAAAAAGAGTTTACACTCTTTTTTTAGGAGAAGAAAATTGAAAAATACACTGATGATTATATTGATACTTTTTATAGGAATTCAATTTATTCCAAGAGATAATATCGATGCTTCAGTGGATATTACCAAAGAGATACAAGCGCCACATGAAATCAAAGCGATTTTAAAACGTTCATGTTATGATTGCCATTCCCATGAAACAAGGTTTCCTTGGTACGCCAGTATTGCTCCTGTTTCATGGATGATTACCAATCACGTTGAAGTAGCAAGGAAGTGGGTGAACTTCTCTGTTTGGGAAGATTATACAGCTGAAGAGAAAACAAAAAAACTTAAAGAGATATTCAGAGCAGTTTATGTTGCCATGCCTTTAACTTCATATTTATCTATGCATGAAGAAGCCAATATGACAAAAGAAGAGCGAACACTTATACGAGAATGGACAGGGGTTAGGAAATAAATTTTGGTAGCAAATGAAGTCAATGAAATATTAGAAGATAAAAAAGAACTTTTAACCGTAAGTTATTTTAAACTGCAACGATATTTTGAACAAAAATATGGGAAAAACACCGTTGTTCTTATGGAAATAGGGACTTTCTTTGAAGTGTATGAAGTCAACAATGAAGAGGAGCAAATTGGAAAAGCCAAAGAGATTGCCGAACTGTTAAATATTCAACTGACACGAAAAAATAAATCTATTTTAGAAAACTCAAAAGAGAATCCTATCATGGCAGGTGTGCCTGCTATTTCACTTGAAAAGCACCTTGCACGTATTATTGGAGAACAAAAATATACCATTGCGCTTATACGACAAAAAGGAGTTCCGCCTAAAGTCACACGATACTTAGATACCGTGGTGAGTCCTGGAACAAACTTTGATTTTGTCATTGACCAAGATGAAAATAATATCACGAGTTTATTGGTGGACATGAATAAAGGCATTTATTCCATTGGATACAGCGCCATTGATGTGACGACAGGAAAATGTTACTACAATGAAGTTCATGGTACGAGTGAAGATAAATCGTATGCCTTAGATGAAGCTTTTAACTATATGAATATGCACAAAACCAGTGAAGTGATTATCTCATTTTCGGATAAAAGTATCAATCAAAAAGAGATTATAGAGTATTTGGAACTTTCGCATAAAACCTTTCATTTAAATACCTTTAGACCCAAAATCAGTTATCAAAATGAGTTGTTTAAAAATGTTTTTAACATAGAATCGCTTTTAACTTCCATTGAACATTTGGACATGGAGAGAGTACCTTTGGCAACAGAATCCTTGGCCACATTGGTTGATTTTGTTATCAGCCACGATGCTAAGATTATTCAAAAACTCTCTCATCCCATAAAACTGGATGTGAGCAAATATATCTATTTGGGAAACAATGCGCTTGAACAACTCAATGTCATTGATACGCCTCATAATCCCAGCTTAATTAAACTCATGAACAACACATCAACGGCTATGGGGAAACGACTTTTAAAAGAGAGACTCACTCACCCTGTCAAAGATGCCAAAGAGCTTCTACGAAGATACGCTCTTTCAAAAGAGTTGTATGATTTTCATGCTCCCATTGAGAATGAGTTGGCCAATATTTATGACATTGAACGTTTAACACGAAGAATAAAATTGAGTCGTTTACACCCTTTTGAATTGAACTATTTGTATGACTCTTTATTGAGCATCAAAGAGGTTGTAACCTTTATGGAAAACTATAAATTTTTTGAGTCACCATGTTCATCAAGTGATTTACAACTTTTTATTGACTCTATTTATTCGACATTTGATTTGAGTATCAGTGGCAAATATATGCTTAAAGATGTGGAAGATAACATGATAAGTTCAGGCATTAATACAAAAATAGATGAACTCATGAGTGCCAATGCAGTGTTGTATTCTAAATTGGAAATGATTAAAACACACATGTTAAGCTTTTTAAAAACAAGCGATTCCAATTTTATCAGTATCAATCGTCTTGATAAAGAGGGCTTTTTTATCGGCTTAACCAAAAACCGATATAATCTCATTAAAAAAGAGTTAGAAAATGCTCATTTGGTCATTGATAATGATTTACTGCTTTTTAAAGATTTTAAAATACGCATACAAACCAACTCTGTCAAAATCACTTCGGCATTGACCGAAGAGATCTCAGATAAATATGTACACAATTTACGAAAAATCATTGAACTGAATAAATTGGTTTTTAAAGAAAAACTTGTTGAATTTGAAAATAAGTTTTCTGTGTTGCTTGAAGGTTTGGTGACCTTTATAGCCGAGATTGATGTCACGGTTTCAAACATAAAAACGGCAAAAAAATACAACTATGTGTGCCCTAAAATTGTTAAAACCAAAGAAGAAGAAAATTTTGTAGAACTCATTGATTTACGGCACCCCATCATTGAAGCTTCAGAAGAGCAAGGCATATACGTGCCCAATGATATTATCTTAGGAGAGTTGAGTTTAGCCAGTGAAGAGTATAAAAACAATGTGATTATTAAAAACTCAAATCCGATTAATTTATACGACAATAAAATGCACGGTATTTTGCTTTATGGTATCAATTCAAGTGGAAAATCTTCACTCATGAAATCCGTGGGAATTGCTGTGATTTTAGCACAATCAGGATTTTATGTGCCGTGTAAATCGATGCGTTTTTCAATTTTTGATGCCATTTATACGCGTATCAGTGGAAGCGATAATATTGCCAAAGGCTTAAGCTCTTTTGCTGTTGAGATGTTGGAGTTAAAAAATATTTTCAACCGTGCAACAAAAAACTCACTTGTTTTAGGCGATGAAATCTCTCACAGCACAGAAACTATGAGTGGAGTGAGTATTGTTGCCAGTGCCATTTTAAAGCTTTCTAAATTGCAATCAATTTTTTTGTTTGCAACACACTTACACCAACTGCCCGAACTAGAAGAGATTCAAAAACTCAAAAACGTCATTTGCTTGCACTTAAGTGTAATGTACAAAGATGAAGAGGATAAACTCATATTTGATAGAAAACTCAAATATGGAAGTGGTAGCAGTATGTATGGTTTGGAATATGCCAAATCTTTGCATATGGAT
This sequence comes from Marinarcus sediminis (SeqCode), assembly GCF_048571275.1. GTDB lineage: Bacteria > Campylobacterota > Campylobacteria > Campylobacterales > Arcobacteraceae > Marinarcus > Marinarcus sediminis. The sequence goes on along the minus strand of NZ_CP182357.1, from coordinate 257,197 downwards.
CAAGAGTTTTTAAGAGTCGCCAATGACATACGTAAAAAAATCACCGATGATTATGAACCCATAGAAAGAGTGACGCAACAAAAACAAAGCAAGTACAACAAAAATATGATTCTTTCAACGTGTATCATTTGTGGTCGAGCTGTGGATGATGTGCATCATATCAAAGAGCAAGCCAGAGCAAACAAAGAGGGCTTTATTGGACACGTCAATGTCAATCACAAATACAATCTTATTCCTTTGTGTAAAGAGCATCACAAGATGGTACATGAGGGGAAAATCAATATCAATGGATTTGTGGCAACTTCAAAAGGTTTGGAGTTGCATTATACTTTGGTTGAAGAGGAGAAATAACACAGACATGAAGTCTGTGTTATTAAAAAAGAGCAATTAATTTTCACTTAACTCGTGAGTTAAGTCAGCTTCAGCAGCTTCGAGCATTGCAAACTCTTCTTCGGCTGTTTTCGCAACCAAATGGTTTTTGCTGTATAAGAAGAAATATAAAGCACCAATAACATATAAAATAATTGTATAGTTAAACGCTCTTGGATCAAAAGCATAAACTCCTGTTAAAGCAATAATAGATAATACCAATGCAATACTTGAAGTGAATACTCCTCCTGGAGTTTTATATGGTCTTGGCATATCAGGATTTTTAACTCTGAGTAAAATATGACTGAATGCCATTAATGCATATGATATTGTAGCTCCTACAACAGCCATACCTAACATCAAATCACCTTCTCCCGTTAATGAAGCTAAGAAACCTAAAATACCTGGAACAATTAAGGCCCATGTAGGTGTTTTCTTTTTACTGGTTAACGATAAAAATTGTGGTAAATATCCCGCTCTTGATAGAGCAAATACCAATCTGCTGTACCCATAAATGATAGAGAAAAATGAAGCAATTAAACCTGCTAATCCCAACACATTTACCACAGTTGCTAAGGTACTGTTTCCATTCGTATTTAATGCATCGACCAATGGAACAGCACTTTTACCCATGGCATCAGCACCCGCAACACCTGCTAGTAAAAATACAACTAAAACAGCAGAAAAAAGTAAAAAAAGCATTGCTGCAATAATCCCTTTTGGTACATCTTTTTCAGGGTTTTTCGCTTCTTCAGCAGCTAAAGGTACACCTTCAACAGCTAGGAATAACCACATACCAAATGGCAATGCTGCCCAAACACCATGCCAACCAAATGGTAAAAAGCTTGTAGCTCCTGCCACATCAGTAGAAACAGCAATATCAAACAGTTTTGTCATATCAAAATTCCCAATTAATGCAACGGCAGTGGCAATAATTGCAAAGACTGCTAACGCACTGATGACCATCATTGTTTTTAAAGCTTCACCTGCACCAAAAAGGTGAATGGCAATAAACACGGCATAAAACAGAGCATAAATAATCGGACCATTGATCCCCAATAATGCTTCAACCGCCGAACCTATAAATATAACAATTGCAGCAGGTGCTATGGCATACTCAATTAAAATAGCAAGCCCAGTTAAATACCCACCAGCTGGTCCCATAACTTGTCTGGCAAAACTGTATCCGCCTCCTGCAGCAGGTATTGCTGCTGACATTTCAGCTAATGCCAAAACCAAACAAAAATACATCACAGCCATTAACGCAGCGGCAATGGCAAAACCACCCCAACCAGCTTCTGCAATACCAAAGTTCCATCCAGCAAAATCACCTGAAATAACATATGAAATACCTAATCCAGCAAGCAATATCCAACCTGCTGTTCCTCTTTTTAACTGTCTTTTTGCAAGATAGTCTTGGTCAATTTTTACTTTTCCCATTCTTTTCCCTTTAATTTAGAAGAAAATTTTCTTCACTTATTCTTTGTTCGATTTCATTACTTGTTGTTCTATCTTTTAGATTGACTCCAGATAAGGATAATCTTCTTGATTCTTTCAGCAAATAGATTGATTTTTTTACAGCCTCATCGTATGACAATCCATCTAATCGAATATTTGAGATGCAATTTCTGTTTGCATCTGTAAGGCCAACCTGAGCATCCCAGGTAAGATATAATCCAAGACTGTCAGGAGAACTTAATCCTGGTCTCTCTCCTATTAATACCAATGTCGCTTTGGCATTTAACGTCATGCCAATTTCATCACCAATGGCGACTCTCCCTTGCTCAACAACAGTAAAAGGAGCCAAACTCCATTTTTGAGTATCTTGCGAAAGGGCTTGACACAGTTTGTCAATAAAATTAACGGCATTCTCTTTAATGGCCAAAGAAGAAAGCCCATCAACTATGACAATGGCCAAATCATATGCTTTAGTATGCGCAGGAATATGACTTTTAAGTGTATTCAACGATGCTTGATTGAGTCTTCTGCCCAAATCGGGTCTTTGCAAATACATAACTCGATTGGCCGCTTTTGAATGCAGTAAAAGGGTAGAATGCCCCTTTTTTAATACTTCATGAGAGTGCACATTTTCACTGATTAAATTGATGTTAAAAGAGGTATTATCTAATTTGTCTAAAATGTCCTCCACATCCAAAGGCAAATGAACGGCATCTTGTGCTTTTGCATGAGCCAATTGAAACTCCAAAAGATGTGAAGTAGGAAGACTGATGCCACTTCGTCCCAGTCCTATTCTTGCATCGGTGTATTCTCGTAAAACAGACCAAGGATTATTGATAACATTTGAATGTGTTTTTGCTGTTTTTATGTTTTGAATATTTTCCATTTTATGCTCCAATGACTTTTGCCAATGATTTTGAAAATCCAGCAGGGATATTGTTATTGAGTGAAAAAGTATCGGTATTGGTAAATATCTCCATCTTTTTCAACCATATTTCAAACTCAGGAGCAGCATGCAGATTTAATACTCTTCTGGCATACAAAGCATCATGAAAAGAGGTGGTTTGGTAATTGAGCATAATATCATCTGAACCTGGAATTCCCATAATAAAGTTGCATCCTGCTACACCAAGAAGTGTCAGTAAGTTATCCATATCATTTTGATCTGCATCGGCATGATTGGTATAACAAATATCACACCCCATAGGAAGTCCTAAGAGTTTTCCACAAAAATGGTCTTCAAGTCCAGCACGTGTAATCTCTTTACCATCAAACAGATATTCAGGGCCAATAAAACCAACAACGGTATTGACTAAAAGGGGGTCAAATTTTTTGGCCACTGCATACGCTCTTACTTCACAAGTTTGTTGATCAAGACCAAAGTTTGCATTAGCAGAGAGTGAACTTCCTTGTCCTGTTTCAAAATACATGACATTGTTTCCTACGGTTCCACGATTGAGTGATAAAGCTGCTTCTCGTGCCTCTTTTAAAACAGCCAGATTGACTCCAAAACTTGTGTTGGTTGCTTGGGTTCCTCCAATGGATTGGAAGACCAAATCAACAGGCGCTTTTTTTTCAATGGCTTCAATGGTATTGGTCACATGCGTTAAAACACAAGATTGTGTAGGAATTTCATATTGAGTAATAATTTCATCCATGATTTTAAGTAACTTGATGGTTTGTTCTACATTGTCTGTTGCAGGATTAATTCCAATAACGGCATCACCATTTCCATACAATAATCCATCTAAAATACTTGCCGTAATTCCTCTGACATCATCGGTTGGATGATTGGGTTGAAGTCTGGTTGATAAATGATTTTTTAACCCAATGGTATCTCTAAATGAGGTTGTTACAGGGCATTTTTTAGCTACTAAGATTAAATCTTGATTGCGCATGATTTTAGAGACAGCAGCAACCATTTCTGGTGTCATACCTGCTCTTGCTTGTTTGATTACTTCAACTGTTGTAGCGTCACTTAATAACCAATCTCTGAAATCACCCACGGTTAAATGAGAGATAAGTTGAAAAGCTTCACTCTCATGGTCATCAATGATAAGTCGGGTAATTTCATCGTCTTCATAAGGGATAAGCAAATCGTTTAAAAATGTTTTAAGAGGTACTTCTGCCAGACACATTTGTGCAACAACTCTCTCTTGTGATGAAGAGGCTCCAACGCCTGCTAAGATATCACCTGATCTTTTTGGTGTGGCTTTCGCCATTAAGTCGGATAAGTTTTTAAAAGTGTAAGTCTCTTTCCCCAATATATATGTGTAAGGATGTTTCATAATTAAGCCTAAATAGTAAATAAGTAAATAAAATTTTACCGTAACTGTAAAAAATGATTCTCTTTCAATTGTATATAAAATATACAATTATATGAGTATAGAGTAGGAATTAGTTTTTTTGTTTGAGAATATTGCGTAAAAGTAGAATGATGAAAACAAGGGCAATGCCCATATTAATATAGAGGCCTTGCATATTGCCATCTTGGAAAAAGCTGTATGCTAAGGCTAAAAAAATAAGTGAAAGTACTAAGCACATTAAGGCTTAGTACTCATTTTTATCGGCATTTTTAAGAAGTTCTTTTTTGAATCGAATGACTTTATTTCGTCCAGTCTCTTTGGCTTCATACAGACATAAATCAGCAAATTTAATACATTTCCAGATTTGGTCAGTATCACTTGGGAAGAAGGCATAACCAATACTTACCGTTTTACTGAATGATTCATTATTGAATGTATAAACCAGTTTTGCAAACTCTTGATTGATTTTCATAGCAAGAGCTTTTGCACTCTCTTCAGTTGGATTTTTCATAATGATAAGGAACTCTTCTCCTCCAAATCGAATGATAAACTCATCTCTGCCAATTGCATCTTTCATGGTTTTTGAAAGTTTTTGTAAAATAGTATCTCCCGCATCGTGTCCATAGGTATCATTGACCATTTTGAAGTAATCGATGTCTAAGAACATAATGGCATAGGTTGTGTTATTCTCAATCTCTTTTGGCATGGTTCGATCAATAAATTCATCTAAGTATTTTCTGTTATAAAGACCCGTTAATCCATCAATTAAGTTTCTCTCTCTTAAAACATCCATCAACATTCGACTTTCCAAAATAGGTTTTGTCTCTTCTAAATATTTTTTGATGATACCAATTTGATATTTGACATGTTTTAAATCTTCTTCATTTTGACATAAAATATGTACGGTAACACTTTTTTGCTCATTGATTAAAAATGGAATACACGTATAATCTTTGCATGTTGGGCAAGTTGCTTCTCGACATATTTCAGGGAAATTTTCTGATGAAACAATAATATCGGTTCTCTCTGCACGACACAACTCTTTAATGTTGCTTGTAACATTACAACATACATTGGTATTTGGGGTGACGTATATTGTTTTTCTTTCATCTTTGGTCAAATCATTTTCAAAAATACAGAACTGTTTAACTTTAAGTTTGTCTTTAAACACTTGAATCAATCTGTAATAGATGTCATCTTTTCTTAAGTCGGTTTCAATGGTTTTTTTGAAGTTATAAATTTCTGATATATCTTCAATAATCTCTTTTGCTGTAAGCAGTTTATCGTTGTTAACATTCGTTGATCGATTGTGAACAAACGCCGTTAAATTTTGTTCAATGCCTGTTAAAACGGTTTCAAGTTTTTCAATGATTTCATTGAGCCACAGTGAAGCTTCTTTATCCTCTTTGAGTGTTCCCTCTTTTGCACGAATTGAGTAGTTCCCTTCATGAACTTGTTTTAATACATCAATGATTGAATCAAAAGATGAGGTATAGGGTTGGATTTTTTTACTGATGAAAATCAAAATGAAAATCAAAAAGAGAACTACGATTCCAATAATATTTAATAAAATGGCAATACTGGATATTCTGTCATCTTGAATATCAAATTTTAAAGAGATTGCTCCTAAAACTTCACCCTCTTGTGCAACATGACACGTAAGGCAGTTAGGTTTGTCAGATGATGAAGCCGTATAAGGTATGGTGATTCTTAAGCTTGCTTTTTGAAGTGATTCATCAATTTTAAGCTCCTCTTTTCCTGTAGTGAGAACTCTTTTATCAATTTCATCATGGGGTGTTTCATTGGTCAAATTAGAGTTTCCAAACTGTTCACTCACTTTTGGTGAACGAATAATCCAAAGTCCATCAAGCTCTTGTAATCTTTCGATACTGCTTAAGAAAACATCTCTTTGATTCATATTTCCATTGACCATATGAGATGTCAGAGCATTTTTTACAATTTCAGCCGTTAAATACGCTCTTTTTTTAGCGCTGTCATAACCACTTTGTCTTGAACCCAATGCAACCAGTGCAACAATGATTAGGGTTAATAACGTGACCATGCTGAAGATAATAAGAGTAATTTTCTTATTTGAAGTCATTTTATATTGCCTTTAAATTTTTTTCATTATATTAACATAAATAAAATTATTATAATATTATTCTTTAAGTAAATTCTTATAAAACTTTAAAGGCTTCTTCTAAATTGATGGTACCTTCATAAAAAGCTTTTCCCACAATCACTCCTGCAATATTTCCGTTGTTTTTGCAGTTGATAATATCTTGAATGTCTTTGACTCCACCACTGGCAATGGTCTCAACACCACTTGCTAAGGCTATGTCTTGGGTAAACTCGACGTTTACACCACACAACATGCCATCTTTTGAAATATCGGTACAAATAATGGCTTGAACCCCTGCATTGGCAAACTCTTTGGCTAAAGTAGTTGCTTCCATGGTTGAAACTTCTGCCCACCCTTCAACTGCAACCATCCCATTCATGGCATCAATTCCTACGGCAATGGGGTATTTTGCAGCCATATCTTTAACAAATTGAGGATTTTTAACCGCAATTGAACCTAAAATAAGTCGGTCAACACCCAGTTCGATGTACATTTTAATGGTGGCTTCATCTCGAATTCCACCCCCGAGTTCAATTTTTAAATTGCAGTTTTCTCTGATTTTTCTGATTTGCTCTAAGTTCGCAGGTTCACCTGCAAATGCACCATTTAAGTCAACAATATGAAGCCATTTGCTTCCAAGTTCTTCAAAACGTTTTGCCACTTGCCAAGGCTCATCTGAGTAAATTTTTGCACTCTCCATTAGCCCTTTGCTTAAACGTACGGCTTTTCCATCTTTTAAATCAATTGCAGGTAATATATCCATTGTTACTGTTTCTCTCCTAATAAATTTTCGATTGTCTCTTCTATATTTTGATATGTAAATTTAAATCCACTCTCTTCCAGTCGTTTGGGAATCATACTTTGTCCATCGGTTAAAACGGTTGCCCCTTCACTGAAAATGAGTCTTAATACAAAAGGTGGTACGGGTAAAAATGTTGGTTTTTTAAGTGTTTTTCCTAAAGCTAGGGTTAAACCTTTGTTGGTTGTAGGTGTAGGTGCTGCTAAATTAAACGCACCCTCTAACGTTTCTTTTTCAATGACAAATTTAAAGGCTTGCATTAAATCATCGATATGAATAAAGGAGAAGTATTGGTTTCCATTGCCAATGGTTCCACCTAATCCCAGTTTAAAAGGTGGCAACATACTTTGTAAAGCACCGCCATCTTTTCCTAAAACAATTCCAAATCGGAAGATACAAACACGTGTGTTTTCTTTGGCTTTGAGAGCCTCTTCTTCCCATGTTTGACATAAAGTGGCTAAAAACCCTTCTGCATACTCAAAATCATCTTCACTGTTAATTTGTTTGTTTGAATAGATTCCAACAGCAGAAGTTGAGATAAACACTTTGGGTTTGTTGCTTATGGTTTTTATAGCAGTAACGAGTGCTTTGGTTGTATCAATTCGGCTTGAATACAACTCTTTTTTGTAGCTTTCTGTCCATCGGTGAATGATGTTTGCACCTGCAAGATTTATGACAATATCGGTTTTGCTTAACGTTACTTCTAAAACATTGGGTTGTAATAATTCAGCTCGCGATATTTTTAAAACCTCATAACCCAACTCTTTAAAGAAGTGGGTTAAATGTGTTCCAACAAAGCCAGATGCTCCAGTGATTGCTATTGTTTTCATGGGATAACTCCTGTTATTTTATTGACATAAAATTTTTTAATACGCGCAATCCGTTGTCGTGTGATTTTTCAGGATGAGGTTGAATACCATAAATGTTATCTTTGTTTACTGCACTGGCAAATGTGTATCCATATTGTGTGTAACCAATGACATTGATATCTGATGTTTCAACATGGTATGAATGCACAAAATAGAGGTAAGGATTGTTTAATCCATGAAAGAGCATACTGTTTTTGTTTTGTATGGTGTTCCAACCCATGTGAGGGATTTTAAAATCATCGTGCATTTTTGATTTGTCAAATTTTACAATGTGGCCATCAATGAGTCCAAGCCCTTCATGTGCGCCAAACTCTTGTGAAGATTCAAACAAAAGTTGCATCCCAAGGCAGATACCCATCATGGGTTTTCCACTTTTTGAGTAATCCAAAATGGCTTGTCGCATACCTGTTTCATTGAGGTTTTTCATGGCATCACCAAAAGCGCCAACTCCGGGTAAAATGATTCTATCATAGTTTTTTAATTCGTTTGGGTCTTTTACAATATGAGCTTTGGCATCCAATAAATGGCAAGCGTTGTAAACACTTGCGAGGTTTCCCATATTATAATCAATTATTCCTATCATCAATATTCCTACTTTTATATACGCAGATTATATCTTATTATTAATATTAAACACTTAAGGTGTGAGAAATTAATGATGAACCGAACATAAAGTCAGTGCAAAAAGCACTTCTATATTGGCTTTTTTTAAAACTTTTTTGGCTTCTAAAATGGTCGTTCCTGTGGTCATTAAGTCATCAACTAAAATCGCTGTTTGATGAGTTGAACCAGTGTAGATAAATTTACGAGGATTTTTTTGTCGAAACTCCAAATCTTTTCCCGCATATTTCACCACATTGGAAGCTTTTAACGTATTGTAAACAGGTGTGATATTTTCTGTTTTTAAATGTTTTGCCAAAATGGCCGTTTGAGAAAAATCGTGTCGGGTGTGGTCATCAATAGGGAGGGCTAAAACCAAATGCGGATAATCAAACGATTGTGCAAATTTTGCAAACGAGAGTTTGGCCAAAATATTAAAAACTCTGTCTCCATGAAAATGATACTTGCTGAAAATGAGTTTTTCAATCTCTTCGTAGTCGTAAAAGGAGTAAACAAAAAAATCTTTCACCAACTCTTTTTTATGAAAATGAGGCGCAAGCAAAGTGCTTTGACACTTCTTGCAGATGATTTGAAAAGAGGGTTTTTCACACGTTAGGCATCTCATAATAGTATTCTAACCAAAGTTTGGTTGTAAAGAAATAATGATTTAGACATGGCTTTGTTGTCTGAGCATGGATGAGTGAAAACTTTGCCAATAAAACAACGTTTTTTATGGATGAGATGTAATGTTTACATTGCATATTAATGACTCTTTTTAAGATAATAGGGTATTCTGTTTAAAAAAATATACCAAAGAACATTTATGCTGGATTCAAAACCTTTTATACTCTTTTTTAAATATGTTATTCCTTCCATGTTAGGCTTTTTGGCCATCTCTTCTGCGAGCATTATTGACGGTTATTTTGTAGGAAATTATGTGGGTTCGGTGAGTTTAGCCGCCATTACAGTCTCTTTTCCTCTGTTTAATATTTTGTTTGGTTTCTCTTTGATGTTTGCTGTTGGAAGTTCTGTAATAACGGGTAAATTAATGGGGGAGGGCAACAAAGCAGAAGCTTCAAATGTCTTTTCAAAAGCGATTTATGTCATTGTGGTACTCTCTGTTGTTTTAAATTTTTTGTTGTATGTCAATGTTGAAAATGTTTTAGATGTGATTAATGTGAAAGAGGAATTAAGAGTTGAAACCTTAAAGTATCTTCCTGTTATTTTAAATTTTCTGCCATTTTTAATGGTGGGAATTACCGTTGATTATTTTGTAAAAGTGGATGAAAATCCCAATTTATCTTTTTTAGCGTTGCTTTTAAGTTCGTCAGTCAATATCCTTTTGGATTATCTTTTTATTGTAAAATTTAATTGGGGAATCAGTGGGGCAGCTTATGCTACAGGTATTTCACATACAATGATTCTTTTGGTGTTAATGCCACACTTTTTTCTTAAACATACTACCCTCAGACTTGTAAAACCAAGAGGGAGTTTTTTAACCATTTTTAATGCGTTAAAAAATGGCTCTTCAGAGTTTATCAATGAATCTTCTGTAGGGATTACGATTTTAGTTTTTAACTATATTTTGCTTAAAACATTTGGCCCATTGGGTATTGCTTCTTTTACTATTGTGGGATATTTTATAACCATCAGTATTATGACAAGTTTTGCCGTTTCTGACTCTTTGCAAGCCATTATCAGTAAGAATTATGGTGCACAATATTTTCATCGAATGAAGAGTTTTTTGAAATTGGGATTAGTAAGTATTTTAAGCGTTGAAATCGTTTTAACACTGTTTGTTATCATCACCCCAGAGACATTGATCAATATATTTATCAATGAGAGTGATATAAAAACAAAAGAGATAGCCATAACGTTTATCTCATATGTGTGGCCAGCGTTTATTTTCTCAGGCTTAAATATGCTTGCAAGTGCATATCTGACCTCTATACAAAAGCCACTTTATTCAGGACTCATAGCCATCATGAGAAGTTTGATTTTTCCTATGATATTTATTTTTATCTTGCCTTTTATTTTTGGAAAGATAGGAATTTTTTTAGCTTTGTCATGTGCGGAAATCGTAACGTTTATTTTTGCTTTCAGATTTTTTATGCTGACTAGACCCAGTGTTCTTTCCAAAATTGCTGAGTAAAAACTTTTAATAAACATCCTCTTTTTCACGATTTCTGCGTTGAAGCATAAATGTTAAATGCTCATGTACTAATTGTACACTCCGCTTTAAAATTCATACTTCGCCTTGAACTAGCAAAAAATAGAATGTCTCTAAAAAGTTTTAGGATAGGTTAAATATAATAAAAATAAAAGGATAAATATGGAAAGTTTCATATTACTGTTAGCAGGTGGGATTATAGGTTTTGTTGCTTCAATATTAAAAGATTTTTTTCTTGAAAAAACTAAAAAAAAATATAAAGAAATTGAATTAAAAAGAAATAAGTTAGAAGAATTGTATATTGAAATAGATAATTGGTTCAATTATTATTCACTTAATAGTGCAATGTTTATACAAAGATTAGAAGGTAATAGTATTTCAAATTCTTTGTCAGAAGAAAGAGATAAAAAGTTTGTCTATGATTTAATTAAAATAGAAATGATAATTAGTATTTATTTAGAAATATTAATTAGTGATTATAATACAATATTATCTAAATGGGATGAACTTAATGAGTTTCAGGCTAAAAACAAAGGCTCTTCATATAAAGAAGAATATATAACTTTAAATAATCATTTTACTAATCAAGTAAAAAACTTTAAAATGAAAATAGTAAAAGAAATTAGAACACTTTAAAATCTAAGATTTTATGTAGATTCAAGGCGGAAGAGAAAATTTATGTAGGAGCTTAGTATTCTAAGTGAGTATATAAATTTTCTTTTCCAACGCAGAAGATGCGTGAAAGATTAGATTTTAAGAACGGCCATGAATGCCTCTTGCGGCACATTGACTTTTCCTATGGCCTTCATTCTTTTCTTCCCTGCTTTTTGTTTCTCTAGCAGTTTTCTTTTTCTTGTAATATCCCCACCATAACACTTAGCTGTTACGTTTTTCCCTGTAGATTTTACGGTTTCTCTTGCAATAATATTGCTTCCGATACTCGCTTGAATAGCCACTTCAAAGAGTTGTCTTGGAATAAGCTCTTTTAAGGCTTTGATAAACTCTCTTCCTTTACTCAAGGCTTTGTTTTCTGGAACAATGATAGACAGAGCATCCACCACTTCACCAGCAACTTTAATATCAAGTTTTTGTAAAACTCCCGGTCTAAAACCAATTGGTTCGTAATCAAAAGAGGCATACCCTTTAGTACTTGATTTGAGTTTGTCGTAAAAGTCCATAACAATTTCATTCATTGGAATATCGTAATCTAAAAGAACTCTTTTCCCAATATAATCCATTTTGTTTTGAATGGCTCTTTTGTCGTTTAAGAGTTTAATTACATTTCCTAAAAACTCATCGGGCACTAAAATGGTGGCTCTTACATAGGGTTCAAAAATGGTATCAATGTAGTTAGGTGCTGGCAATTCACTTGGATTTTGGATGCTGATTCTTGTTCCATCGGTTTTTAAAATTTCATAAATAACCGTAGGCGCTGTCGCAATTAAATCTAAGTCGAACTCTCGTTCTAACCGCTCTTTAATCACTTCCATGTGAAGCATTCCTAAAAACCCTGTTCTAAATCCACTTCCTAAGGCTGCTGAACTCTCTGGTTCAAATGAGATCGAAGAGTCATTGAGTTGGAGTTTATTCAGAGCGTCTCTTAAGTCTTCAAATTTGTCCGTTTCAATTGGGTAAATTCCTGCAAATACAAAAGGTTTTGCGGGTTCAAAACCGTCAATCACTTCTGCTGTTGGATTTTTGGCATCGGTCATGGTATCACCCACGGCGATACTGTTAACGGTTTTAAGTCCTAAAACCACAATTCCAATTTCACCTGTGGCAATCTCTTTTGTTTGAGTGGGTTTTCTTGGGTGTGGATACATCAAATTAAGCACTTGGTGCTCCTCTTTGGTGTTCATCATTCGTAACATTTGACCTTTTTTAATGCTTCCATCATAGACTCGCACAAGGGCTAAAGCACCTAAGTAGTTGTCAAACCATGAGTCATAAATCAACGCTTTTGTTGGAGCATTGGTATCACCTACGGGTGAAGGAACTCGATCAACAATGGCATCAATTAACTCTTTGACTCCCACCCCCGTTTTTGCACTGATTAAGTTATGTAAAGTACAATCAATTCCAATGGCATCTTCGACTTCTTCTAAAACTCTGTCTGGGTCCGCACTTGGAAGGTCAATTTTATTGACAACAGGAAGAATTTCTAAGTCATTGTCCATGGCAATATAGACATTGGCAATGGTTTGCGCTTCTACACCTTGCGTGGCATCAATGATTAAAAGAGCACCATCTGAAGAGGCCAATGAACGGCTCACTTCATATGAAAAGTCAACGTGCCCTGGGGTGTCAATAAGATTCAAGATATAAGCTTGACCATCTTTGACATAGTTCAATCTTACACTTTGGGCTTTAATAGTGATACCTCGTTCTTGTTCAATATCCATAGTATCCATCATTTGAGCAGATAAGTCTCTGTCTGCTACGGCACCACACTCTTGAATAATTCTGTCAGCAAGGGTTGATTTTCCGTGGTCAATATGGGCAATAATACTAAAGTTTCTAATATTTTTTTGCAAGGGTTTGTCCTATTTAATATATATTTTCGCGATTATATCCAAATATGAGTAAGTGTTAAGTTAAATTGAAAAATTATGAGAAGTTTAGATTACAAGCATCTGCTTGTAATCTAAAAGGAGTTATTTAGAAACAGTGGCTTCCACTCTTCGGTTTTGTGCTCTTCCATCTACAGTGTTGTTATTGCCAATGGGTTGAGATTCACCATAACCTATGGTTTTGATTCTGTTTTCGGGAACATCCAGTTCTATAAGGGCTTGTTTAACGCTGTTGGCTCTTCTTTGTGAAAGGGCAAGGTTATACTTCTCTTCCCCCACACTGTCTGTGTGTGCTGAAAGGGTGGTTTTGATTTTTGGGTATTTTTTCAAAATCGTGGCAAATTTTTCAATTTTTCCATCGTATGAAGGTTTAATGAGAGATTTATCTGTGTCGAAATTCACTTTTAAATTGACCACGATGGTACAACCATTCGCATTAACAATGTCATTTGCAGGTGTATTTGGACATTTGTCAGAGGCGTTAAGAACACCATCATTATCCATATCTGGGTTTACAGCTGAAGCTTGTGTCTCTTGTTTCTCTTCTTGGGCTACAGCTTTTTCTTCTGCAGGAGCATTGGCTGCTTTTTGACCAAATGGAATGGCCAAGCCTACTGTATAAAGTAAGTTATTGTCTGCATGGTCTGATTCAATCAAATGGCGTAAATCGAATTTAAGTGCCATGTCATTGTCGAAGGTATATTTATACCCAAAACCATAGTTTCCAAAAAGCCCATCATTGTTGTTAAATTGATCTTTACTGAAAACTTCAACACCCGCACCTACTAAAGCGTACACAGCACTGTTGTTTGTCAGTGGATACTCTTTTATTACATTGGCAAACATTCTTGTAATGGAAGTTTTTCCTGCTGAATTTTCATAATCAACGCTTTGCAATGTTCTTAAAATTCCCAATTCAACTTGGTCAAACATTGACTCTTCTAAATTAAATCCCAAAGCCAAACCTATATTGGTATAATTTCTGTCTAAATTCAGATTGCCTTCGGTGTATGCACCCCCAATCATGGGTGTAATTTCATATTTATAATCATTATTGGCTGCAAGTAATATGACAGCAGACAAAACAGTTGAGAGTAATATTTTTTTCATACGTATTCCTTTTTATTTGTAGAGGTGTATGAAATATAATAGCATAAAAAGGTCACATGAGAGATGATGAGTTACAATTTCGTGATGTTCTAAATTATATTCAATTTTGAACATCACAAAAGAAGGAAAATTAGAAATTAAAAATTTCGTTGACCGATTCGTTGTTGTAGATTCGTCTTACGGCTTCACCGATCATTTTAGAAGCGGTTAATACTGTAATTTTTGAGTGTTCTCTTTTTAAAGGAATGGTATCAGAAACCACCAATTCATCTAAAGCATCACCACTATCAAGTCTTTCGTATGCTGGACCACTTAACACACCGTGTGTACAACAAGCCATTACTGATGTTGCCCCTCGGCTTTTAAGTACTTCTGCTGCTTTGACCAATGTTCCTGCTGTATCGACCATGTCATCAACTAAAATAACATCTTTACCTTGAACATCACCGATGATATTCATCACTTCAGATTGGTTGGCTTTTTCTCGTTTTTTATCTACAATCACTAAGTCTAACCCCAATTTTTCTGCATAACTTCTTGCACGTGCTACGCCGCCAATATCTGGGCTTGCAATAATTGGGTTGGCTAAGTTTTTCGAACGAATATAATTGACAAATAAAATTGAACCAAATAAGTTATCCACAGGAATGTTAAAAAATCCTTGAATTTGTGCGGCGTGTAAATCAATGGTTATAACTCGGTTTACTCCTGCTGTTTGAAGCATATCTGCAACCAATTTTGCCGAAATTGGAACACGAGGTGCCGCTTTTCTGTCTTGTCTTGCGTATCCTAAATAGGGAATAACGGCCGTAATAAAACTGGCACTTGAACGTTTAAGGGCATCAACCATGATGAGAAGTTCCATTAAGTTGTCGTTTGCAGGTGCACAAGTGGGTTGTACTATAAATACATCTCTTCCTCGAACACTTTCAGTAATTTGGACAGAAATTTCACCGTCACTAAATCTTTTTAAGTCAGCTTCACCCACTGTAGTATTTAGGTATTCACCCACTTTTGCAGTAAATTCTGGGTTTGCTGAACCGCTAAAAAGTTTATATCCCCTCATCAATTTTCCTTTAATAGACTAAAATTTTTCTGATTATATCGAAAAAAATCTTGTATTATTATTTGGTTTTATTTTGTATCAATAATCCAACCCGAACCTAAAACTTTGTCGGCTTCATAAAATACTGCCACTTGTCCTTTGGCAACACCATATACGGGTTCTTGAAGTTTAATGATGGCTTCACCATTGGGTAAAATTTCAATTTGACTTGGTGTAGTAACACTTCGATATCGAAGTTTCACTCCCGCATTAAAGGTTATATCATCAATATACATATTCAAATTGTTGATTCTGACTTCTGAAATTTTTAATGACTCTTTTGTTCCTACAACAATGGTGTTGTCTTTAGGATTAAGCTCTTTTACAAAATGAGGATCCAATGCTCCATGTACAGTAAAACCTCTTCTTTTCCCAATGGTATAGTGCATGTATCCTTTATGAATACCGACCTCTTTCCCATTTTCATCTAAGACAATTCCCGGTTTATCGATGTTGGCATGTTTTTCAATGACATCGGTGTAGACATTTTCAACAAAACAAATTTCTTGAGACTCTTTTTTCTCACTGATCTCTTTAAAAATTTCGTTTAAACCGTTTCCTAATTGGATGATATCTTCTTTGATATATTTACTCATAGGAAACATGATGTGAGGTAAAACCTCTTTTTTAACTTGGGCTAAAAAATAGCTTTGGTCTTTTGATTTATCTTCTGCTTCATAGATGAATTTTCCATCGGTTTTTGCATAATGCCCTGTGGCAACAAAGTCCGCTTTGATACTTTTAGCAAACTCAAAAAGCGCACCAAATTTGATGGTTCGATTACATTTAACACATGGATTTGGGGTAATTCCTGCTAAATATGATTGAACAAAGTAGTCATAGACCTCTTTTTCAAATTTATCTGAAACATCGAGAACATGGTATTTAATCCCTAAAAAACGTGCAACTTTTTGCCCTGTTTCGATATTATTTTCGTGATAGCCATCTCTAATGTCATGAAGTTTCATGTAAACACCTTCAACTTCATAACCTTGTTGTTGTAGCATATACGCTGTTACTGATGAGTCAATTCCTCCACTCATTCCCACAACAATTTTTGTTTTCATTTATACATCCTTGATAACGGTATAACAACCGACTCTCTTTGGCTCCAATTCTTATGCGGTATAGTCAGTTTCTCTGTATTAATTCTTTTATTAGCAAAAAATATTATGTCTATATCAAGCGTTCTTGGAGCATCTTTAAAAGAGCGAGTTCTTTTGAATCTGTTTTCAAATCTTTGCATTGATTTGAAAAATTCATTTATACTTAGATTTGTTTTGAGCGAAATTATACCATTTAAAAAATAGTTTTGTTCCAAAAAACCAAATGGGGGATTTAAAAGTAGGGGACTTGTTATAAGAATATCAAATCTTGAGTCTTTTAATAAACATAAGAAAAGCTTATCAAAAGTTTTTTTTACATTGCCAATATTTCCCCCAATTCCAATGGTTACTTCATATTTTTTATTAGAGTCAAACTTTGCTTTATAGGGAAAATGTGAAGTTTGAAATAGTGTTAAATTTGCAGATAATTTTTTTTTCATATTTACGTGTTTTAATCCCGAAAAATAAATCTTGAGTATTAAAGTCAAGATTTATTTTTGCTCTTTTTAAAATCAGAGGATTACTGCCTTTCCATTTTGCATGACAATGGTGTCTTCAATTCTGACCCCAAACTCATTGGGCAAATAAATGCCTGGTTCAATCGTAAAGACCATATTCTCTTCAATTATTACATCTGATTTTGAGTTGATATAGGGGTGTTCATGAATATCAAGACCCACCCCATGACCTGTTGAGTGTACAAAATATTTTTCATATCCCGCTTTTGCAATGACATTTCTTGTTAAGGCATCAATATCTTTGGCTTTCATTCCTACACGGGCTTTTTCAATGGCATTGAGTTGTGCTTTTAAAACAATATCATAGATTTTTTGATGTTTTTTGTTTTTAAATGTTTGCTCTCGTTTGAAATTGAGTTTTTCAAAATCAACATGTGCTGTGCAAGTTCTATCTGAGCAGTATCGTTTAAATTTTACCCCCGCATCTACAAGAATCAAATCATCTTTGTTGAGTCGTTTGCTTGTGGGTAAAGCGTGAGGTTTGGCGGCATTTTCATTGATTGCTACAATGGGATCAAAGCTTAAATCATACACCCCTTGTTGGCTCATTTTTTCAGTGGCTTTAAAGTGTAAAAATTTCTCATTTTCATCAAAGCCATTTTTTCTGAGATATTTGGCTAAGGCATTGAACCCTTTTTGACCTAGTTGAGAAGCTTTTTTTAAATAGTCGATTTCTTGTGTGGTTTTAATGACCCGCTTAAGATGAGAAAAATGAGGTTTGTTGATAAATTTGACAGATGAGTGTGAAACCAATGCTTGGTATGAGTCATAACTGAAATCGTTGCCATCAAAAACCATTTTTTTTACTTTTGATTTTTTGAGAAGCTCTTTGGCCGTTTTGATGAGTGTTTTGCTCTCAATGACTTGGGCATTTTTGACATGTTGTTTGGCTTCAATGCTGTATCTGGCATCGGTGATAAAAAAAGCCTCTTTTCCTAATTGTATAAATATGACATTATCACATGAGTATCCGCACTCATAATAAATCGCATTTTCATCTTTTAAAATATAATTGTGCATACTTTCCCTTAGTTTTGATTTGTAATTAACTAAATATTGAATATAATCATACCTAAAATTTATAAAAGGAAATATAAGTATGAAAATAGCAGTTATTCAAGGTCCAAACTTAAATATGTTGGGTGTAAGAGAGAAGAATGTTTATGGGCCTATGACATTAGAGCAAATTCATGAACAAATGAAATCAAGTGCAGCGCAAAATGGAATTGAATTGGAGTTTTTTCAATCAAATTTAGAGGGTGAAATTGTTGATAAAATTCAAGAGTGTTTAGGTGAAGTTCAAGGAATTATTATCAATCCTGCAGCGTATACACACACTTCAATTGCCATTAGAGATGCGTTAGCAGCAGTGGCACTTCCAACCGTTGAAGTTCATATTTCAAACATTTATAAAAGAGAAGAGTTCAGACAAAAATCAATCACAGCAGCAAGTTCTACTGGAGTTATTGCTGGTTTTGGTCCATTTGGATATCACATGGCATTGATTGCTTTAACACAAATTTGTACTGAAATTAAAGCCATTGAAGAAGCACAAAAAAATCAAGCAAAATAATGGAAATACTTAAAGCCTCATGGCTTATTACTTCTGACACAAAGGGCACCATCATTCAAAATGGTGCTGTCGTTTATGATGAAAAAATCATCGATGTAGACTCTGTAGAAAACATCAAAGAGAGATACCCCACTATAACCATAAAAGATTTAGGTGAAACTTCGGTATTGATGCCAGGGTTAATTAACTCTCATATTCATTTGGAGTTCAGTGCCAATAAAACCATTTTAAAATACGGCAATTTTATGGATTGGTTGCACTCTGTGATTGCTTCAAGAGACGAACTCATTCAAGAAGCCGATACGGCTTTTTTACAAGAAGAGTTAAAACATGTTTTAAGAACAGGTACAACGACCATTGGGGCTATCAGTTCGTATGGCTTTGATTTGGAAGCGTGTTTGAACTCAAAATTGAATGTGGTCTATTTTAATGAAGCCATTGGTTCAAAACCTGAAATGATTGATTCCTTGTTTGATGATTTTAAAGCACGACTCAATGCCAGCATAAAATCAAAAAGAAAAAACTTTTATCCTGCAGTAGCAATTCACTCTCCCTATTCGGTACACCCTTTTTTATTAAGAGAGGTGTTACAATTGGCAAAACAGATGAGTCTGCCAGTGAGTGCTCACTTTTTAGAGAGTGTGGAAGAGAAAGAGTGGTTGGAAAACAGCAGTGGCGGATTTTTGGACTTTTTTATGAACTTTTTAGGGCAACACACTTCGGTGAACTCTCCTGTAGAGTTTTTAAACCAATTTAAGGGCATAAAAAATTTAAGTTTTACCCATTGTGTGGAAGCTAAAAGTGATGAGTTGGATTTAATCAAAGAGTTAAATGCCTCTGTGAATCACTGTGTGACCTCAAATCGATTGTTAAATAACAGTAAACTTAATTTAAAAGCGTTGCATGATATTCCTTTTACAATTGGTACCGATGGTTTGAGTTCAAACAATTCACTTTCACTCTTTGATGAGTTGAGAAATGCTCTTATGATACATGTGGATGAAAATGTCAACTCGTTTGCAAAAAGATTGATACACAGTGCAACGGCAAATGGGGCAGAGGCTTTTGGATTAAACAAAGGGGTCTTGGAAAAAGGCAAAGATGCAGATATAATATCGTTGAATCTTCCTCAAAGTGTAAAGAGTGAAGAGGCAGTATGTACCCATGTTATTTTACACACAAAAAATGTAAGCAATGTCATTATAGGAGGCGAACATGTTTGAATTTTTTAAAATACTCTTTTTACCTATAACCAAAACATTGGATTTTATTACCAAATATTTTAAAACCATTGTTTTTATTACCATCGTCATATTCTTAACCACAGGAGATGAGTCAAAAGATTCTCAAGTGGCAAATGTGCAAAAAATTGATTTAACAGGACCCATCTTAGATGTGCAAAAAACACTTGAAGAGATAGAAAAAGCATCAAGCAGTAAAAACATTAAAGGGATTTTGTTTAATGTCAATTCACCGGGTGGTTCTGTTGCTCCTTCTGTGGAGTTAGCGTATGCCATCAAAGAGTTAAGAGCGAAAAAACCCGTTGTGGCATATGCCAGTGGTATTATGGCAAGCGGAAGTTATTATGCTTCAATTTGGGCAAATAAAATTGTTGCCAATCCAGGAAGTATGGTCGGATCTATTGGTGTGATTTTCCAAGGGGCGAACATTGAAGAGTTGATGCAAAAAATTGGCATAAAGACTCAAACAATTAAAATTGGGAAATATAAAGAGGCAGGTACGTTTTCACGAGAGTGGAAAGATTATGAAAAAGCAGAGTTGGAATCGGTGATTAATGATACCTATGATATGTTCATTACTGACGTTGCCAATGCCAGAAATTTGGATGTTAAAAACCATGAAACCTATGCCAATGCACATATTTTCACTGCACGTCAAGCCAAAGAGGTGGGTTTAGTTGATGAGGTTGCTACTTTAAATTATGCACAAAATGAGTTGTATAAATTGGCCAATATCGACAAACCTATTTGGACAAAAAAAGATAAAATGGATGAATTCTTAGACAAAGTGATGAGCGAAGCAGTTTCAAACTTCTCTATGAGTCTAGTGAGTGGGTTAAAAGCATATTAAAAAAAATAGATTTAGCTCTTTAACCTATTGCATAAATCGGCGTTAGAGAGTTAAATTCACTCAGTCACATACTGTTTGTATGCTCTTTCATAAATCTAACTCTCTGCCTTGATTTATTTTATAGTTTAAATTCTAAATCTGTTTTGGGTAGATATATACAATCATTATACATACAAGTTGCTTTAGAGAAAGTGATGAGATGAGAGGGTTATAAATGTATTAAAAACTGGGATGCAATTTGCATCCCAGTTTAAACGTTTTGTTCAGAGAGTTATTTCGCTTTAGATTCTGTTACGACTTTGTATGTATCATTTGCAATGACATACTCTTCATTTGTAGGAATAACAAAAATTCGTGCTGCTGAACTGTTTGTTGCAATATCTCTTGCTACACTTTTTCTTTTGTTGTTTTTTGTTGGGTCAAGAATTAATCCCATTCCATCTAACCCTGAACAAACAATCTCTCTGATGAGTGATGAGTTTTCACCAATTCCACCTGTGAAACATAACGCATCAACACCATCAAGTGCTGCAACGTATGAACCCACATATTTTTTGATGTTATAGGCAACCATTTCAACCGCCAATCGACATCTGTCATCGCCTGCTGACATACCTTCTAATACTTCTCTTAAATCTGATGATTTCCCAGAAATTCCTAAGATACCTGATTTTTTATTCATAACATCCAGAGTTTCATTGATGGTCATACCCTCTTGAGTCATCATATAACTGATAGCACCAGCTCCTACATCTCCTGCTCTTGTTCCCATCATTAACCCTTGAACTGGAGTAAGACCCATTGACGTATCAATACATTTTCCATTTAACACAGCTGATACCGAAGAACCATTTCCTAAGTGACACACAATAATTCTGGTATTGTGTTTTTTATCCAACATATTTCTTGCTTCGTTTGATACAAAGAAGTGACTGGTCCCGTGGAAACCATATTTTCTGATACCGTGTTTAGAATATTGCTCATATGGCAATGCATACATAAAAGCGTAATCTGGCATTGTTTGGTGAAATGCCGTATCAAAAACAGCAACATTTGGTTTTGTTGGCATTAACTCTTGACAAATTTGCATTCCCATGATATTTGCAGGGTTGTGTAATGGTGCCAATGGAATCAATTTTGTCATGGTTTCAATGACTTTGTCGGTTACCATAACTGAACTGGCAAACTCTTCTCCTCCGTGAACGGCTCTGTGCCCAATGGCATCGATATCGTCCGTAGAGTTAATCACTTTTCCTTCCCCTTGAGTTAATGTTCTAAGAACCAATTCAATGGCTTCTTTATGCGTAGGCATTGGCACTTCAAATTTTAGTTTTTGATCGTTTCCAAACTCATGTGTTAAAACACCATCGATTCCAATTCTTTCGCATAGCCCCACTGCTAAAACTTCTTTGTTCACTGGATTCATTAATTGATATTTTAATGATGAACTACCTGCATTTAAGATGAATACTAACATTGATATTTTCCTTTTATGAATTTAATTTATTTACATTGTGTTGCAGTAATTGCAACCAAATTTGAAATGTCTTCTACTGAACACCCTCTTGATAAGTCATTGACTGGTTTGGCTAAACCTTGTACAATTGGTCCATGAGCATCTGCGCCTGCAAATCTTTGTACGAGTTTATACCCGATATTTCCTGATTGCAAATCTGGGAAAATTAATACATTGGCAGTTCCTGCAACTTTACTCTCTGGTGCTTTTTTCTTACCAATGGCTTCAACAATGGCTGCATCGGCTTGCATTTCACCATCAAAAGCGAAATCAACATTTCTCTCTTTTAGAATTTGAACGGCATTTTTAACTTTATCCACCAATGGATGAGAAGCTGAACCCATCGTAGAGAACGACAACATAGCAACTCTTGGCTCTAAACCTACAACACTTTTTGCTGTTGCCGCTGTTGAAGCAGCAATATCTGCTAATTGTTCTGAAGTAGGATCAGGTAAAACGGCACAATCTCCAAAGAGAATCAAACCATTATCACCAAATTTTCCATCCGCTGTTTCCATGACAAAAGTAGAAGATACGGTTTTAATACCAGGGGCAGTTTTAATGACTTGAATGGCAGCTTTTAAAACATCGGCTGTTGCTGAGTTAGAACCTGCAACCAAACCATCGGCATCACCTAATCTCACCATCATGCAACCAAAAAATCTTGGTTCACTTGTCATAAGCTCTTGTGCTTGTGCTTGTGTTAAGCCTTTGGCTTTTCTCAGTTCAACCAATTCATTGACATAAACATCAATATTGGCAAATTTTTTAGGGTCAACGATAGTTGCTCCTGCAATATTTGCTCCACATTTTGCTGCATCGTTTTTAATAGTCTCTTCTTCTCCTATTAATATTACGTTTGCTGTTTTGTCATTGATAACTTGCTCAACGGCTTTTAGAACTCTTTCGTCTTCAGACTCTGGAAGAACAATCGTTTTAAGATTTTTTCTAGCATTTTCTTTAATACTGTCAATTAGACCCATTCAGATTCCTTTCATTTTTTGTGAATATAGATTATAATTTAAAAGCGTAGCAATTAAATAGCATTTGTGTGCACAATCTAGTTGAAAGAATATTCTATATTATCTAGACAAAAATGTACATAAATTTGACATATTTGGAAAATATTTTATTTTTTGTGAAGTTTTGTAATGTTTTTTAGAGCAGTTTTACCAATTGTTACGAGTTTACCATACGCATTATAAACAAAAGCATTACGCTTTTGTTAGGTTGTATGTGTCATTTGATATGACAAACTCTTCATTGGTTGGGATGACATAAATTTTTACTTTTGAACTCTCTGTATTGATTTCTCTGCTGTGTGATTCTGTGTTTTTGTTTTTTGTAACATCCAGTTCAATTCCCATGAACTCAAGGCCTTGGCACACTTTTTCTCGAACCAAGTCAGCATTTTCTCCAATTCCTGCAGTAAAACAGATGGCATCAACTCCACCCATACCTCCTGCATATGAACAGATATATTTTTTGATTCTGCTGCATTGAATGTCAATGGCTAAGGTGGCTCTTTCATCTCCATTTTGGCTGGCTGCTATGACTTCTCTTAAATCTGAACTGATACCTGAGACACCTAAAAGTCCAGATTTTTTATTCAGATAATCCACAAATTCATCGGCTTTCATATCTTTTTTATCCATCAAAAAAGAGATCACTGCTGGATCCAAATCTCCCGAACGTGTACCCATCATAAGCCCTTCTAAGGGAGTTAATCCCATAGAAGTATCAAATGATTTTCCCTCTTTAATGGCACAAATAGATGAACCGTTACCTAAATGACAAACAATGATTTTGGCATTGTCTTTTTTGAGCATTTTTTCTGCCACATCTGAAACGTAGTGGTGACTTGTACCGTGAAATCCATATTTTCTGACACCATGTTCGGTGTAATCTTCATAAGGGAGGGCATACATAAAGTTGTATGCTGGCATGGTTTGGTGAAAAGCAGTGTCAAAAACAGCTACATTTGGTTTTCCTGGCATTAACTCCATACAAATCTTAATACCTAAAATATGTGCAGGGTTATGTAACGGAGCAAGAGGAATGAGTTTTTCTAATTTTTCTAAAACACTCTCATCAATAATCACCGATTCATGAAAATATTCACCTCCATGTACAACTCTGTGTCCTATGGCATCAATGTCTTCATCAATATTATCAACAACTTTTTGAGGACCTGATGATAAAAGTTCTAATACTTTAGCAATGGCTTCTTTATGAGAAGAGAGTTCAACTTCTGTAGTGGTTTTTAGCTTATTGGCTTTATGAATAATTCTGCCATCAATTCCAATTCTTTCACACAATCCCGATGCTAAGACTCTATGTGTCGCATGGTTCATCAATTGATATTTTAAAGATGAACTGCCCGCGTTCAAAATAAATATTAGCATGTTTAAAACCTTTTTATTATAAATTTGCGCGATTATATCACAATGTTATGTAAAAGATATGTATGAATTTTTCTTAAATTATTTTAAAAACAATCGATTGTTTAGAGTTTAACCTTGGGTTGATTTTTCAGTTTTAAAAACATCATAGAGGTCATGAGGGCATCATTGAGCGCATCATGTTTTCCCAAATGTGGGATTTGTAACTCTCTTAAAATGGTGTTAAATCGTAAATCAATAAAACCTTGTGGAATGGTTTCAATTTTCCAATCATGGTATATGGCTGAGACTTCCAGACATTTATTGGGCAAGGTAATTCCAAGCAGATGTTTGATGTATTTATTGATCATAGCAACATCAAACTCTAAAAAATAGCCTACAAGTGTACGGTTTTGAACAAACTCTAAAAATTCATAAATGACTTTTTCTATCTCTTCTGCCTCTTCTAAATCACACTCTCTGATATGATGCACTTTAATGGCTTCGGTTTGCAGTTTGGTTTTGGGTTTGACAAATCGTACAAACTTTTTGCTTGATACAATCGTGTTATGTTTAATAATGACTGCTCCAATAGAGATAATATCATCTTTATTGGGATCCAATCCAGTGGTTTCACAATCAAAGCAGACATACTCATCTTTATGAGGCGTATCAAAAAGATATTCATAGGCAGGATTGTTTAACCCTTTTTTATTGAAGTGATTTTTAATTTTTCTAAACATAGTTCAACTTATAGTGATACTCTAATTTTTTCTTGAGTTTATTGATAATTTTAAAAGAGTCTTTGAGCAGATCTTTTTCCATGGTATTTAAATTTTCAGGATTAATGTAGTTATCAATTTTTTCTCCCAAATCAAGTTTAAGTAAATTTGATTTGAGTTTAATGGTCGATAAAAAGTTAAAAGCCTCAATCAGTTCTTGTGCAAATTCATCTTCTAAAGCACCCAAATGGTTAAGTTCTCGAATTCTTTTGAGGGTATTGGTTTTAAGAAGTTTATGCTCTAAACTCAAACTTCGTATGCTTTGCACCAAAATAAAAATTCCCCCTTTTTTGATGTCGATTTCATTTTTATGCTCTTTATTGTCGCTGTCTAAAACGAAACCATCAAAGAAACCCAATGGAACATGAAAGGTCATGATGATTTTGGCAAAATGCATAAAAAAGCTTTGTGAAGTTGCTCCTACTTTAAAGATATACTCTTTTAAATTTTGCAATATTTTTTTGTCGCCACTGACACAAACTGCATCATAAAAAATGGCCAAATTCATAAAATCATCCCCTGTTTTATGGGTAATCCAAGAGAAAATAAGCTCTTTAAAATCTGTCTCTCTTCTGCACCAATAAGGATTTGAAACCATGATATTTCCATCACATCGTGGAAATCCAAAATCAACGAGATGTTCGGTGTACTTAGAGGTAAACGCTAAAATCTCTTCATCACTTAAGGGGCAATCGTCATAAATGATTAAGGCATTGTCTTGATCTGTTTTTAAAACTTGTTCACTTCTTCCTTCGCTTCCCATCACCAGCAAAGAAGATTTTCCAATGAGCTCTTTAGGGGCAGTAATTAAAAAGAGTTTATGCATGACTTTTTGATTAAGTTGATTGATTAATTTTGAAATAAAATCAATTTTTACGCCCTTTGCATGTAGTGATTTAACAATTTTAATAAATGATTGGCTGGCATTTTTTAACTCATCAAGCGTTTCTGCTTTTTCAATCTCATTGGAGACAGAAAAAGTGTGCGTGGCAAAAAATGAAGAGAGTGAAATTTGGTCAATGATTCCTACAATATCATTGTTGTTATTCGTAACAACGACCCTTTTGATGCCGTGTTTAGCCATGATAAGTTGAGCGTTAAACAAAAAATCGTTTTCATTGACATAAATCAGACCACTGTTTGAGATTTTCCCTACAATGTCATCATAATCCATTCGATTAAGGATGACTTTTTGTCTGAAATCTGAATCGGTTACAATGTGGATTTCACCTTGTGCATCTTTCAATAAAAGGGTAGGGACTTTCTCTTTTTTAATGATACTGGCTGCATCAAAAATGGTGGTTTCATAAGGCACAATAACGGCTCGGTGAACTCTTGCATCTTTAACTCGAGCAATCATAATATTTGAGAGCTCTTTGTTGGTCTCATTTGAAATGTTTTGGTTGAGTTTTTGAGAAATAGATTGAAAAAAGTATCGTTCTAAATATTTATTTTCGTGCAGTATCCGAATAAAAATATCACGGGACAAGGCATAACAAATGGTCTCTTGGGCTGTAACAAAGGTATGTTTTGAATAGTTTTCGACCAATGAGATGGCATCAAAAACTTCATTGGATGAGTAGATAGATAAAATCTCATCGTCTTGTTTTTCTTGAACAATGCCTTTGATAATAAAAAAAAGTTTCTCTGGAGCTAAAGCATTTGATTGGATTATTTCATCTTTTTTGAAATACAAAATGTCTAAATTTTGCGCAAATTCATCGAGTTGTGCTTTGTTTAAGTTATCAAAAGGGTGAATGTTTTTGATAAATGAAGTCTGCTCTAATATACTCATGCTCTGTTTCCCCCAAAGTGAATTTTTTAATATTTACTGTAAAGTGATATAAATATTAAAAAACTTACTCTTTTTTGAAGAGAGTTTAGTGGTCTATTAAAAATAAAAAAGTGGTACCAAAGAGAAAAATCTCTTTGGAAACCCTTTTAAAACTAGTGTTCAACAGCTCCATCTGCTCCGAAACCAGTCTCTGCTCGAACAATTTGTGGTTCAAACAGTTCAATCTCTCTTTTTCCTCTTTCAGATTTATCGGTAATTGAGAAGAACCAAATACCAATAAATGCTGCAGTTACAGAGAAAAGAGCAGGGTAAGAATATGGGAAAATTGCCGTTGCATTTCCTAAAATTTTAACCCAAACAACTGGACCTAAAATAACCAGTACAACAGCGGTAATTAACCCTAAAGAACCACCTAAAACAGCACCTCTTGTGGTTAATTTAGACCAATAAATTGAAAGGAATAAAATAGGGAAGTTTGCACTTGCTGCAATTGCAAACGCCAAACCAACCATGAATGCAATATTTTGGTGCTCAAAAGCAATACCTAAAATAACACCAATGATACCAATAGCAATAACCGCAATTTTAGAAATTCTCATCTCTTTTGCTTCATTTGCTTCACCCTCTTTACAAATAACATTGGCATAAATATCGTGTGATATTGCTGATGCACCTGCAAGTGTCAATCCAGAAACAACCGCTAAAATTGTAGCGAATGCAACGGCTGAAATGAATCCTAAAAAGATATTTCCACCTACGACTTTAGATAAGTGAATGGCGGCCATGTTCCCACCACCAAAAAGCTTACCATCAACAAAAAATTCAGGTGCATTTTCAGGCGTTAAGTAAACAATGGCACCCAAACCAATGATGGCAATGACAAGATAGAAATAACCAATAAATCCAGTTGCGTAAACCACAGATTTACGAGCTTCTTTTGCATTACCTACTGTAAAGAATCTCATAAGAACGTGAGGTAAACCAGCTGTTCCTAACATAAGAGCTAAACCTAAAGAAATCGCAGAAACAGGATCCGTAATTTTACCTTTATCAGAAGGTGCCATAATATCTTGTCCCCAAGCATGAGTAGCAACTGCTTTTTCAGCGAGTGCTTCAAATGAGAAACCAAAGTTATACATGATGACAAATCCCATGAATGTTACACCTGAAAGCAGTAAAATCGCTTTAATGATTTGTACCCAAGTCGTTGCTAACATTCCACCAAATGTTACGTAAATAATCATCATAATACCCACTAAGATAACAGCATATTCGTAAGGAAGACCAAACAGTACTTGAATCAGTTTTCCAGAACCTACCATTTGGGCAATAAGATATAACGTTACAACCGCCAAAGAACCAAAAGCAGCCAATGTTCTGATCTCTTTTTGACCCAATCTGTAAGCTGCAATATCTGCAAATGTAAATTTACCTAAGTTTCTTAATTTTTCAGCCATTAAGAATAAAATAACAGGCCAACCAACTAAAAATCCAACTGCATATACAAGTCCATCAAACCCTTGTAAATATACTAAACCAGAAATACCTAAAAATGACGCTGCAGACATATAATCTCCTGCAATTGCCATACCATTTTGGAACCCAGTAATTCCTCCACCAGCAGTATAAAAATCACTTGCTGATTTTGTTTTTTTAGCAGCCCAATACGTAATTCCCAGTGTTGCACCAACAAAGACAAAAAACATGACAATTGCAGGTACATTTACATCTCTTTTTGCAACTTCAAATGTAGCATCACCACCTGCGAATGCAGCGATTGCCATTAAAGTTAAAGCAGATAAAATTCTAATCATAAAGCGTCCTTTACATCTTCTCTAATTGCATCGGTTAAGTCTTCAAACTCTCCATTTGCTCTTCTTACATAAATCAGTGTTGTAATAAAACTGATAACAATAATTGCTGCAGCTACAGGGAATGCAATTGTCATTACTCCTGCATCGCTCAATTTTGTTGCAAGTAACTCTTTGTCAAATGCGATAACTAAGATAAATGCATAAAATATTGCAAGTACAAAAAAACCAAGTTTTAAAGCAAAACTTGTTCTTTTTGAAACAAGCTCTTTGTACTTAGGGTTAGCTTTGATTCTTTCGGCTAATTCTTCGTTCATTCTCTTCCTCCATTAGGTTTTCTTAATATTAGTATAATATTAAGTTTTATGATATTTACACGATCATTTTTTTTATGCATTAATGCTAAAAATTTTAATGTAAAATAGCATTAAAACATCCGAACGTAGCATTAACGTAGCATTTAAATAATAAGGAAGCATAATTAATTAAAAAATTGGGTGCCCAAAAATCATGTAACCAATTGAAACACAAAAGTAAAATGTGTCTGTTTTCTTCTCTTAAAAAGCAGTGAAAAATGAATTGGGGGTTTGGTAAAAATTAACCTTCATAAAATGTTGAGTGTGCGGGTGTCATTAACCGTAATTTTAAAAACATCATGGAGGTCATAATGGCATCATTGAGTGCATCATGTTTTCCCAATGTTGGAATGGCTAACTCTTTCATGATGGTATCAAATTTTAAATCAATAAATTGGTACTCGGAGTTTTTTGGTCGAGTTTTATAGTACATAGAAGAGACTTCGATATTTCGATTGGGAAGTTTTATGCCAATATACTTTTTGGTGTATTTGCTGATCATAGCAATGTCAAATTTAATGTAGTAACCTACAATGGCTCGATTTCCAATAAATTCTAGCAGTTCATAAATGGCTTTTTTGGGTGAAACGGCATTTTCCAAATCTACAGGTCGAATTTGATGAATAAGAATCGATTCTTTGGTGACTTTTTTTGAGGGTTTGACAAAAATATTAAAGGTTTGACTCATGAGAATTTTATTCTCTTTGATAATGACTGCACCAATTGAGATGATTTCATCTTTTTTGGGATTAAGTCCTGTTGTTTCGCAATCCAAACAGACATATTCATCTTTGGGTTCTTCATCAAACAAGTAGAGATATTTGGGATCTATCAGTTTTGATTTTTGCCATTTTTGCCAGATTTGTTTGAACATTATAAGATCTTATCAATTTTAAAAGTATATGAGATAAATTTTTTAAAATCATTGACAATTTTGAAACTGTCTTTGAGTAAATCTCTCTCTATTTTTCCTAACGTGTGAGTATCGATAGTATTATCCAAAGGTTTTCCATCTTGAAGTTTAATCAGTTGCGCTTTTAAACGTAAAGTGTTTAACACATCAAAAGCTTCAAGTAATTCATTGGCCAAATCCGAATCAATGATTTTTTTATCTTCCAATATTTTAATTCGTTTCACCGTGGTAGTTTCTCTGATTTTTTCACGAAGTGCTAAACTTCTAATCCCTTGAACAATAGGAAATACCCCTGTTTTTTTAAGATCAATATAGTGCACTTTGGTCATAAAGTTTGCAATTTTATTGGGCGTATCAAAGGCCAAAGTCGCTTTGGCAAAATAGGCCATAAAGACATCTTTATCGTGCAGTTTATGAAACAAGTCATCTTTTAAATCAATTAAGAGTTTTTTATTCCCAGCTACGGCAAAGGAGTCAAAAAATATCGCTAAGTCCATGTAGTTTTGCATACCGGGAGCCTCAATCCATCGAGCGGTCTCATTTTTATACTCTTGCACCGTTTTGCACCAAAATGGGTTTGAAACCATGATATTCCCCTCACAAGGAGGATAACCAAAATCAATCAATATCTCTGTGAATTTTTGCATATGAGGCACATAGAGTTGAACATCTATGCCATCTCGAACAACAAGGGCATTATCTTGGTCGGTTTTAATGATTTGTTCATTTCGTCCTTCACTTCCCATAACAATAAAACAGGCATCTTTTTGAAGCTCTTTTGGCACAACCATCTCATAAAGTTTGTTGTATACTTTCAAATTTAATTGCCCAATCAAACTTGAAATGTGTTGAACTTTTACCCCTTTGGCATTGAGTGTTTTAATGGTGTTGATTAAATCAATACTGGCACTTTTTAAATCTTCAATTTTTTTGGCTTTTTTAATTTTTGAATCAACAATATAGGTGTGGTTTGCAAAGTGAGAGAGGACATCAATTTGTTCTAAAATTCCAATCATTTCACCTTTGCTGTTTTTTACTCCAACTCTTTTGATATTTTTTTTAATCAATAAACTAAAAGCATCAAACAAATAATCATCATTTTGTATGGATACCAACGGAAATATTGCAATCTCTTCGACAGGAATATTGAGATCTCTTCCTTCTAAAAGGACTTTCATTTTTAAAAGTGAATCGGTAATAATGCCATACTCTTTATCTTTTTGAACAATAATCGTCGATGTTTTGTATTCAATGGATTTTTCAATGGCATCAATGAGTTTTGTTCCCACTTCTACCATGCAGGTTTCATGCATCATGGTATCATCCACTTTTGCAATCATAAAAGAGGAGATGCCTGAGTTATACTCAATATTTTTCAGTTTTTGAATTTTACTGACCAAATTATTTAAAAAGAAATTTTTAAACTCTTCATTCTCTTCAATGAGTTTGAGAAAAACATTTTTTTTCAGTTCATAACAGATCAAATCTTCATAAACTTTAAAGGTATTTTTGCATCGTCCATAAATGAGAGAATTGGCATCAAAAGAGTCCTCTTGGTGAAAATCCATGATCATTTCATCCTCTTTATACTCATGTACTGTGCCTTTGATGATGATAAAAAAATGATTCGTTAATTTTTCAGGACTTAAAAGTGTGGTATCTTTGGGATAATAAGCAATATCCATATGTTTAATACACTCATTCATCTGTTCTGGGGTTAAAACTTCAAAAGGGTGGATGTGCGATAGGAAAGATTCTTGATCTCGAAGACTCATAAGAAACCTTAGTTTTGAGATTAGTACTTTTTTATATCAACTCTCTTTAGGCATTTGTTCGCGTAAAATATTTAAAGAGAGTTAATATAAAAAAATACTATAAAGTATGCCCGAAGGCATACTTATAATAGTATCACAATTTTAGTGATTGATAGCTTCACCAGCACCTGAAGGAATTCTAATTCTTTCTACCAACTCTTGAATGTGAGTAGGTGGTTCTGGAGTCATTCTAGATACAACGAATGCAACAATTAAGTGTAAAATTGTTCCAAGTGTACCAATACCAGTTGGAGCAATTCCCATGATATAGTCTGCTTTGTCTCCACCCAAGAATACGAAGTAGATAATGTATCCAAATGTAAAGATAAGACCTGTTAAAATACCAGCAATCGCACCTTCTTTGTTCATTCTTTTATCAAATACCCCAAGGATAATCGTAGGGAAGAATGCAGCTGCAGCAAGACCGAATGCAAATGCAACAACTTGTGCAACAAAACCTGGAGGGTTAATTCCTAAGTAACCTGCTACACAAATAGCAGCTACAGAAGCAATTCTTGCCCACATTAACTCTGATTTCTCATTTAATGTAGATTTACCTGTCTCTTTATCTTTGAAGATAACTTGACCCATCAAATCGTGAGAGATAGATGAAGCAATTACCAATAACAGACCCGCTGCTGTTGATAGTGCTGCTGCAAGACCCCCAGCTGCAATGAATGCGATAACCCAGTTAGGTAAGTTTGCAATTTCAGGGTTAGCTAAAACCATGATATCTCTGTCAACATATAACTCATTCTCAATTTTTCCTGAGTTAGCTGCTGGTTTACCATTGGTAGTTAATCTGTGACCATCTTCTGCATAATTGTGTCCATCATAAGCAGGTTTTCCATTAAATGCCGCATCAGAAGCATATTGAATTTTACCATCACCATTTCTATCTGTCCATGCTAAAAGTCCACCTTGTTCCCAAGTTTTGAACCATGAACCATTATTTGGTGAACCATCAGTGTGAGTTAATTCACCGTTTACGAACGCTTTATAATCCACATTTTGAACATTTTTAATTAAGTTAACTCTTGAGAATGCAGCAACTGAAGAGATCGTTGTATACATAATCGCAATAAATACTAAAGCCCAACCTGCAGATACTCTTGCATCTTTAACCGTTGGTACTGTAAAGAATCTAACAATAACGTGTGGAAGACCAGCTGTTCCTAACATTAACGCTGTTGTTAACATGAACATGTTCCATAAGTTACCTGGCTTAGTATACTCTTGGAAACCCAAATCAGCTATTGACTGATCTAAGGCATGGAGTAAGTAAGTCCCTTCTGGAATCACTCTTATACCGTCATTAAATTCAAATGTTGTTTGAGCAAATAGACCCAATTGTGGTAAAAAAGTATCTGTTACTTGTAATGATAAGAAAATCGCAGGAATCATGTATGCGAAAATCATTACCACATATTGAGCAACTTGAGTATACGTAATACCTTTCATCCCACCAAGAACAGAGTAGAAAAATACGATTGCCATACCAATAAGTACACCTGTATTTACATCAACTTGTAAGAATCTTGAGAAAACAATCCCAACCCCTCTCATTTGACCTGCCACATACGTAAATGAAACAAAGATAACTCCGATAACTGCAACAACTCTTGCTACATCAGAATAGTATCTGTCACCCACGAAGTCAGGAACAGTAAATTTACCAAATTTTCTTAAATAAGGTGCCAATAACATTGCAAGTAGAACGTATCCACCCGTCCAACCCATTAGGTAAGCTCCAGCATCACTCCCTTTAAAAGAGATAATCCCAGCAAGTGAGATAAATGATGCAGCTGACATCCAATCCGCTGCAGTTGCCATACCGTTTGCGATTGGGTGAACTCCACCACCAGCAACATAAAACTCTTTAGTCGAACCAGCTTTTGCCCAAAGTGCAATACCGATATATATTGTAAATGAGATACCTACAAATAGGTAAATTAATGATTGTAATTCCATACTATCCCTTTCCTATTCATGTACGCCGTATTTTTCATCAATTCCTGTCATTAGTTTTACATAGACAAAAATTAAAATCACAAATACATATATCGCACCTTGTTGTGCAAACCAAAAACCTAACTTAACACCACTGATTTCAATCGTATTGAGTTGTTCTATAAAAATAATCCCGCAACCGAAAGAGACAACGAACCAAACCACAAGTAGTTTTAGAATCGTAGTAATATTCTCTTTCCAATAAGCTTTTGCTTTTTCTGGACTCATCTGTTCTCCTTTTTTAGTTTTACCTAATGAGTAAATAAATTTTTAAAAATTTACCTAGCCATTACTAAAGTAACAAAAGCAGTATAAAGGATGTAAATAGCAATTGGATAGCATTGAAGTGATTTTAGAAGTTTTTTTTACATTTTTTTTACATTAGTTTTGCAAAGTACCATAAAATGGTACTTTTATGGGGAATTATGAAGAATAATATCTGTCTATTTTGTACCCTAATCCACGAATATTTTTAATAAAGTCTTCTTTTAAAGACTTTTTCAATCGTGAAATTTCGGCTCGAATTGTGGGATTATCAATATCTTCTCCATCCCAAACATCAATTCTAAATCGTTCAAAATCGACAATCATATTGATGTTTAAAGCCAAAATATGAATGATATCCAACTGTTTTTTGGTTAAATTTTGAGGTTGAGTATTAAAGTAGAGTGTTTTATTGGTTTTTGAATAGGAGTAATTTTTTGAAAATTTAATGTGTGATGTGCTTTGTTGTTCACTTTTGAGAATTTGATTGATTTTAATGCCCAGCTCGGCTAAGTGAAATGGTTTTTTCAGATACTCTTTACATCCCAGTTCATATCCCTTGGCAATATCTTCAATGTCATTTAATGCACTGATAAAAATAGTAGGGATAAAAATCTTTTGTTTATTTAATGTCTCCAATATTTCAAAGCCATCAAGGCTAGGGACATTGATATCCAAAATAAGTAAGTCATAATTGGTATGGATATTATCAACAACATGTTGTCCATCAGTAAAGCTCTCCACAAAGTGTCCTATGCCCGTTAAATACTCTTTTATAGAGTTGTTTAACATCAATTCATCTTCAAGCAGTAGTATTTTCATATTTTTTAAACCTATATGTAAATTTTGTTTCATCATCTTCTGATTGCAAGTCAATTATAACCAAATTATCATCACAAATCTCTTTGACTATTTTTAATCCTAAGCCAAAACCTCCTTTGGCTTTATTCTCTCTGTAAAACTGATTGGCGAAGATTTTAGTGCTGTCTTTAATGGTTTTGGAGTTGGTTTTAATTTGGAATTCCACTTCATTTTCAATCGTTAAAAGTTTAATAAAAATAGGGGACTCTTTAAAAGAGTATTTAATGGCATTGGAGATGTTATTGTCAATGACTCTTTGCAGTTCTGTTTCATTGAAATGAATAAAAATATCACTCTCAATATTGGTTACAAAGAAGAGATTATTTGAAATGGCAATGTCATTAAAAAACTCAATACGTGATTTGAGATAATCGGATATGTTAAGTGCGGTTTTGGTGTAGACTACTCTGTCTTTTTTAATCATATAACTCAAATCTTCATAGATGGTGTTGATGATTTTTGAACCTGATTCGATGTTTCGTATATGGGCATTATCACTGTTTTTCATTTTATACAAATCTATGTTGGTTTGTATGATTGACAACGGGGTATTGATTTCATGTACAGCTTTTTTTAAAAACTCTTTTTGTGCAGCTAAGATGTTGGTGAGTTCTTGTGTTTTCTCTTGCACCTTATCTTCAAGGTTTTTATTTAAATCTTCAAGCAGGTGGGTTTTATATTTAATGCTGCTCATGGCATCGTTGGCATAATTTACAATGGTTCTAAACTCAGTAAAGAGTATTTTGTGTTGATTGATGGGTTTATCTTCATTTTCAGATTCTTTAAAATATTTTCCAATCTCTCGTACTTCATTTGCAATAAGAATGGTGGCATTTTTATAGATAAAAATGGAGTATAAAATCAATAAAATGGTCAAAGAGATGATTTGCAATACATAGTTGGCAATTTTTTGATCATACTCTTCTTGGGTCTGTTTGACGACTTTTTCAACGGTATCTAAATAGACCCCTTTCCCAACAGTCCAACCCCAAGGTTTATATGCAAGGGAATAAGATATTTTTTTTGTGTTTCTGCCTTTTTCAGGTTTGTACCAAAGGTATTTTACATATCCCCCATTTTTCTTTTTAGAGACATCAATGAGTTCTTTGATGACTTTAATTCCATTGGGGTCAGTAAACTCATAAAGATTTTCACCGATTCTATTTTTAGGGGCAGGATAATAGATGGATGTTCCATCAAATTTATAGATAAAAGTATAGTCATTGATGTCTTGATCTTTTCGGATAGTATCTAAAGCATGCAAGACATCTTTTTGTATTTCACTTTCGCTTTTGATGCCTCTGTATTTGTTGTGAATATATTCGATCATTTTAATGGCAGTGGTGATATCTTCTTTGATTAAATCTTTTTGTTTTGAAAGATTGTTTTGCTCAATAATATTGATTTTTTCTTGAAATTCATTAAAGGCATTGGTGATAATGACAAAGGTAAAAAAAGATATGAGGATAATAATAAAAACAATACTGTAAACAATAAGTTGGTAGATACTTTTTACTTTAATCATAAATGAAATTCCTTAAAACAAATTGAGAGTTAAGAATAACGAATAATTATTGAAAAAGTGTTGATTTTAAACCTATTTGAAAAAATTATGAGAAGATTGAGTAAAAGTAATAGTGGCGCGGCTGAAGGGACTCGAACCCTCGACCTCCTGCGTGACAGGCAGGCATTCTAACCAACTAAACTACAGCCGCACTATTATTAAAAAAAAAGCTCCTGTTAAGAGCTTAAAAAATGGTGGTCGATATAAGACTCGAACTTATGACATCTACCTTGTAAGGGTAGCGCTCTACCAACTGAGCTAATCGACCAAAGCTAATTGCTTATATGGTGATCCCTAGGGGATTCGAACCCCTATGGTTGGAATGAAAATCCAAAATCCTAACCATTAGATGAAGGGACCAATATAAATTTTTTGAATTAGCTTAAATGGTGACCCGTGATGGATTCGAACCATCGGCCACCTCCTTAAAAGGGAGATGCTCTACCAGCTGAGCTAACGGGTCAACAATGAAATGAAGTTTTTAAATGGCGCGGCTGAAGGGACTCGAACCCTCGACCTCCTGCGTGACAGGCAGGCATTCTAACCAACTAAACTACAGCCGCACATTTAAAATATGGTGATCCCTAGGGGATTCGAACCCCTATGGTTGGAATGAAAATCCAAAATCCTAACCATTAGATGAAGGGACCATTATATGGTGGTCGATATAAGACTCGAACTTATGACATCTACCTTGTAAGGGTAGCGCTCTACCAACTGAGCTAATCGACCATATTTAAAGGGAAGAAATATTATCAAAAATAATATTAATTTTTCTTTAAATTAAAACTGGTGACCCGTGATGGATTCGAACCATCGGCCACCTCCTTAAAAGGGAGATGCTCTACCAGCTGAGCTAACGGGTCGCTCTTGTTAAAATGGAGTGGAATTATATAAAATAATTATTAGTTTGTCAAGGGTTTTTCCAAGAAATTCAGTATTTTACGAAAAGATTCTTTTGCCGTTTGTATTTGTACCTCTTTTCTGTTGCCTTTAAAATGATACTGCTTTACCACTGTACAGTTATTGGGAGCACTTATGCCAATAATCACAGTACCCACTGGCTTATTTTTTGTGCCACCCGTTGGACCAGCAACTCCACTGACCGCAATTGCAAAATCGGCTTTAAATTTTCTCAAGACACCTTGAAGCATATCCTGAACCACCTCAATTGACACCGCACCAAAGTTTTCTAAATGCTCTTTTTTAACTTGAAGTTCACTCATTTTAACCTCATTGGAATAAGATACAATACTTCCATTAAAAATATCTGAGGACCCAGAGTGCTCTGTAATCATTGAAGCAATTAATCCTCCCGTGCATGACTCTGCACATGTGATGGTTTGTCTGTTTTGTCGCAATAGGTTTTGCAGTTGAATCATTTGGGTATCGTTAAAAATTTCGTTAAACATGAGATGCTCCTTGGTATGTGTTGGAACATTATATTAAAAAATGTATAAAAGCTCAGTAGGGGAAAGGGAGGAAACGTTTACAGTAGGGCAAAAGCCATACTGTAAAGTCTGTTTTATTTTTCTGTTAAATCTGCAAGGAATTTTTTTTCATCAAATTTCAGTTTTAAGTAATCTGCAACTTTATGAATATCACGTTCAGCATTTCCTAAACAAGATGTTGCACCTGGACTTGGCGTCATGTTAAAGATGATTCCCTC
Organism: Marinarcus sediminis (SeqCode); assembly: GCF_048571275.1. Lineage (GTDB taxonomy): Bacteria > Campylobacterota > Campylobacteria > Campylobacterales > Arcobacteraceae > Marinarcus > Marinarcus sediminis. The sequence goes on along the minus strand of NZ_CP182357.1, from coordinate 218,695 downwards.
TCCTGTGTCAATAGAGGCTTCACCCAACATCAATTTTTGTTTCTCTTTGTCAAGAACTTGTGGTCTTACTCCTCCAAATCCTTTTGCATACTCAATATCGCACTCAGTTAACGAAGGAACGATTTTTCTTGCATCGCTTAAGAAGAGTTTTTTATTGATGAATGGAACTTCAAACATGAAGTTTTTAAGCACATAGTTTCTGATTTCACTGTCTTTTAACAGATCCCAGAAAATTTTAACGATGTCCCCATCAAAGTTTAACGTTTTCCAGAAGTCTAAATAGGTTCCTGGTTTATATCTTTCCAGTTTTGGAAGCATCAAGGCAGTTGGTCCAAATCGTGTTTTACCATCTAAAAGAATATCTGGATCACCATGAAGTGCCGCAAAAGGAAGTTTGTCATTTTGTACCATATAGACTTTACCATTTAAAAGGTGTTTGGTTGTTACGTAAAAACTTCCCGCCATTGGTAAACTTCCCATGTGTTCACCGTATCCCATTTTATGAGCTAAAAACAGTGAGTGTGCACCCGCATTAACAACAACAAATTTTGCAGAGTATTTGTCGCCTGTAGTTGTAACCAATTCATAACTGTCATTGACTTTAGTAATCTCATCAACTTGACTGTTAAAATAGACATCTGTAACAACGTTTTTACACGCTTGTGCTTGTTTAACAAGCTCTTCTGTCATAGCACCAAAGTCAACTGTTGTATATTGGTCTTTTGCTCCCATTGCAACAATATTTTCTGGTCTGTCAGAGCCATCTGGCATCTCTACGAGTTTTGGTTCAAGTTCTTTGAGTTTTTCTTTGTCCCATAACTCTAAATAAGGAAATAACTCTTTAAATTCATGGTATCTTTTAGTGATAAAATTAACCTCTTTATCACCTACTCCTAATGCCATTTTTTGGTGAGAAAACATCACTTTATTTTCAAGTCCATATTGCAAACAGAACTTTTCAATCATTTTTGCAGTTCTTTTTGTAATTTTTGCTTTTTCTAAAGTGTAGTTTGTCTCAATGTCCCCCACGTGAATGGTTTGAGAGTTACTCGTACCTTTTGTGTTTAAAGTAGCCAATGCTTCATATTTTTCCAACATACAAATTCTCTTCACATCTGTATATTTAGCCAGTTCATAAAACAGTGCAGCGCCAGAAATACCACCACCAACGATTATAACGTCATAATTTTTGTCGTTCATATTTACAGTTCCTATTCTTTTAAATCTATGCGAAATAGTATCATAATAAAAATTTAATTCCCAAATGGTATGAATAATATGATATGAATTTTAATTATAATACGAGATTGGTAACACTTTATAAATGATTGAATAAAAGTTCTCAAATTTGAAGATATTTTTTATCTTATTGCAGTAATATTAGGTATGTTTAATTTATTTAAGAAAAAAGTGAAGAAAAAATCTTCAGTAGGTCAAATATTTGTCTGCAAACATTGTAAACTTGTCTGCAAAGCGTGCAAATCGACCTATTGTTACTCCTGTTTTGCCAATGCACAAAACCCTTGTCCTCGTTGTGGAAAAAGAAACATCGACCCCAAATAAAATCAAGGCTTTGGTTTACTATAATAAAAATTTAACAAAAACTAAGATACAATCATGCCATTTTATAAGAGTAAGGTAATTGAAAAATGGATTACAAAGAGAGTTTATTACTGCCCAATACAAATTTTCCTATGAGAGGAAATTTACCACAAAACGAACCTAAAAAATATCAATTTTGGGATGAAACTAAAGTTTATGACAGAATGAAGCAAAACAGAGTAGGTGCGCCTTCTTTTACACTTCACGATGGACCACCGTATGCCAATGGACATATTCACATTGGTCATGCATTGAATAAAATATTAAAAGATATTATTGTTAAGTACCACTATTTTGATGGAAAATCTGTACGATTTACTCCAGGTTGGGATTGCCATGGTTTGCCAATTGAGCAAAAAGTTGAAGAGAAAATTGGTGGAGAAAAGAAAAAACTTTTGGCCAAATCAAAACTGAGAGAACTTTGCCGAGACCACGCGTCTAAATTTATTGATATTCAAAGAGATGAGTTTAAACAACTTGGTGTTATTGCCGATTGGGACAACCCTTATTTGACAATGGATTTTAAATTTGAAGCCAACATTTACAGAGAGTTGTGTGTCATTGCCAAACAAGGTCTTTTGGTTCAAAGAAGTAAACCCGTTTATTGGTCTTGGGCTGCACAAACGGCATTAGCAGAAGCAGAAGTTGAGTATGAAAACAAAGTTTCACCTTCAATTTTTGTGGCATTTAAACATGAAACATTGGATGCCAGTATCATTATTTGGACAACAACACCTTGGACACTGCCTGCAAATACAGGAATTGCATTAAATGGTGAAGAAGATTATGTGTTAACAAGTGATAAATTCATTGTGGCTAAAAAACTGCATGACAGTTTAATTGTAAGTGGTGTGATTTCGGGAGAAATTGAAAAAACAATTGACCCAAAAAGTTTAGAAAACAGCTTTGCAATCAATCCTTTAAATGGAAGAAAATCACACATTGTTTTAGCTGATCACGTAATGATGGATTCTGGAACAGGAGCCGTTCACACAGCACCTGGACATGGAGAGGATGACTACAAAGTTGGACTTTTATATAACCTTGATGTGCTTATGCCAGTGGATGCTTATGGAAAATATGATGAAACCATTGTTCGAGAAAAACTGTTCAGAGATACCGATAAATATTTGGGAATGAACGTATTTTCTGCCAATGAATTGATTTTAGAAGAGTTAGGCAGTGCTTTGTTAAAACGAGTGGACATTACACACTCATATCCGCACTGTTGGAGAACCCATAAACCAATTATTTTCAGAGCCACAAAACAGTGGTTTATTTCGATTGATGATAAATATGGAAAAGAGAATAAAACATTAAGAGAAAATGCACTCAATGTGGTTGAAAATCTTAAATTCTATCCAGAATGGGGAAGAAACAGACTTAAATCTATGCTTGAGGGAAGACCCGATTGGTGTATTTCAAGACAGAGAGATTGGGGTGTGCCTATTGCCTTTTTCAGAAATAAAAAAACCGATGAAATTATTTTTGATGAAAAAGTATTAAATTACACTGCCATGATTTTTGAACAAAAAGGGTGTGATGCTTGGTATGATTTAGATATAGCAGAATTGCTCTATCCAGGAAGTGGATTGAATCCGGATGATTTAGAAAAAACGATGGACATTTTAGATGTATGGTTTGATTCAGGTTCAACTCAAAATGCGGTTTTAAGAAGCCGAAATTACGATGCAGGAACTTTCCCAGCAGACATGTATCTTGAAGGAAGTGACCAACACAGAGGATGGTTCCAATCTTCATTGCTTACAACACTGGCTTCAAGTGAAATGGCACCGTTTAAATCGATTTTAACACATGGATTCACCGTTGATGAAAAGGGTGAAAAAATGTCTAAATCAAAAGGGAATGTGGTTGCTCCTGAAAAAGTGATGAAACAATATGGAAGTGAAATTCTAAGATTGTGGGTTGCGATGAGTGATTATCAAAGTGATTTAAAAATTTCGGATAATATTTTAAAACAAAATGCGGAACTTTACCGAAAAATCAGAAATACATCACGATTTTTATTGGCCAACGTTGAAGGATTAGAAGCGCTTGTGAGTGTTGAAGAGATGAGTATTTTAGATAAATGGATTTTATCAAAAGCCAAAGTGATGTTTGATGAAATTGAAAAAGCATTTTCACAATATGAGTTCTCAAAAGGGTTAAATAAATTAAATAACTTTTTAGTGGTTGATTTAAGTGGAATATATATGGATGTGTGTAAAGACCGATTGTATTGTGATGACAAAAATGACATTCACAGAACAGGGGCACAAACAGCCATGGCAATGATTGCAAAAAAATTGTTCTCAACACTTGCTCCAATTTTAACCTACACCATTGATGAACTTTTAGAGTATGCCCCTGCAATTATAAAAGGCAATGCCAAAGATGTATTTGATTTGGAAAAATATGAGTTGGTTGAAGTTGAAAGTAAACTTAACGAAGAACTTTTAATTCACGCTAAAGAAAAGTTTTCAGAAGCAATAGATACACTTAAAAAAGAGAAAATAATTAAAACAACGTTAGAGCTTGTTATCTATACCAATTGTGAAGAAATTTTGGCGATGCCAGCTATTGAAGCACAAGATTGGTTCTTGGTCAGTGATATTGTTAATGTTAAACAATCTGAACCAAAAGCTTCTTTTAGTTTAGATGGAAAAGAGTTTGAAGTCTATTTGGCTTCAAATGCTAAATGTCCAAGATGTTGGAAATTTACTTCAAGCCACGAAGAGTCGCTTTGCAGTAGATGTTCTGGCGTTATGAAGTAATGATTACGATGTTTACTGAGCCTGTAACGTTAGATTTTATTTTCAAAACCATAGCCGTTATCCTTGTGGTAATTGCTGTGGGAATTGTTTTCGTTAAATTTAAAAAATAAAGGTTAATATATATGCTACCATTTAGTGATGAAGATTTATTGCCACCCGTAACTTCAATAATTAATACAAAAATTTCGCCAATGTTGGCAAAAGACGGTGGTGCAATAAAATTAATTACGGTAAAAAATTCAAAAGTTTATATTCAATTACAAGGATCATGTGTGGGGTGTGCGGCCAGTGGAAGCACGTTAAAATATATTGTTGAAAAAGAGTTAAAAGAGGCGATTCACCCTGATTTAAATATTGTGAATGTGCCCATAGGAATGGAAGATAAATTAGAGGAACTGTAATGATAAATGAAAAAAGATTATTAAATGATGCCCATTTATTATTCTCTCAAAAACAATACGATAAAGCTATTTTTTTATACAGTCAATTAAGTTCAATGTATCCTGATAATAAAGAGTATCCGCAATATGCACTTTTTTGCGATATTGCGAGTGAAGATGAGAATAAAGGTATCTCCTTGTTTGACTATTTCAGTGTGGTTAAAAACAGCAATTTAGATGAAGCCATTGCGTATGTAGATAATGTCATCAAGGCATTTGATGGTGATAATGAAAAAATGCTTAAAATGCTTGAAGATATTACCCATTCAACCATAGAGTCTTTGGATGCAGTCACCTACGATGATTTTATAAAACTCGTAGAGAGTCGAGGCTCTTTTAGAGTTGCTTTTGAAGATATTATGTTTTCAACCAAAGTGGCAATTGATTCAAAAGAGGATTTTTTTGATTTTGTGACCAAACTTATTGATAATGATTTTAATAATACGGCGTACAGCTACTTAGATGGCTTTAATGATATTTTTTCATACGATAAAAAAGTAGAAGAGTTGTACAAAAAATTGGAAGAGAAAAAACTTGTTTCTAAAGAGTAGTACATTAACCTTTACGGATAACAGTAAAGATGCCAATGAAAATGTGGCCTTTGTCTATTCAAAACACAATGAAGCCTATCTGGAAAGTGCCAAAGCCAATGGCTGTACAAATTTTATTAAATCAAGTGAACTCAAAACGTATTTTGATTTCTCAACCATTCAAATCATTGGAATTACAGGAACAAATGGGAAAACCACCACAGCAGCTGCCATTTATTCGATTCTTTTAGATTTGGGGTATAAAGTTGGGCTTCAAGGAACACGAGGGTTTTTTATCAATGATGAAAGAGTTGAAGAGTACTCTTTAACCACACCTGTACAACTGGGCAATTTTGCACATATTCAAGCGTGTATCGACCAAGGTTGCCAATTTTTTGTCATGGAAGTCAGTTCTCATGCGATTGAACAAAACAGAATCGAAGGGCTTGAGTTCGCTTTAAAAATTCATACAAATATTACACGAGATCATTTGGATTATCACAAAACCATTGAAGAGTATATTGCGGTGAAAAACTCATTTTTCGCAGATCAAAGTAAAAAACTGATCAATAAAGACGATAAGATTGTGCGATACAACGTACAAAATGGATTTGCTTATTCTTTGGATGAACCTTCAACGTATAAAGTGCAAGCATACTCTTTTAAACATGGTATGCAAGTGATGCTGCAACATTTTGAACAAACGGCACATTTTGAATCTTCAATGATGGGAATTTTTAATGTCTATAATTTAACAGCAGCAGTAAGTGCGGTGCATATTTTGACACAAAAATCGCTTCAAGACGTGTGTGATATGGTTGAAAATTTTGCAGGCGTGAGCGGACGAATGCAAACGGTGAGTGAAAACCCTTTGGTGATCATTGATTTTGCACACACTCCCGATGGCATGAAAAAAGTTTTAGAGAGTTTTGCGCATAAAGAGATTATTTGTGTTTTTGGTGCAGGAGGTGATCGAGATAAAGAGAAACGACCTCTCATGGGACACATGGCTGATTTGTATGCCAAAACCATTATCGTCACAAGTGATAACCCCCGATTTGAAGACCCGGATTTAATCATTGAAGATATTTTAACTGGGATTAAAAACAGAGATAAAACCATTGTCGAAATCAACAGAAAAATAGCAATAAAAAAAGCCATTGAACTCTCTTGTGATAAGAGTGTGGTGTTGGTTCTAGGTAAAGGGGATGAAGAGTCTCAAATCATATATGATCAAAAACTCCCATTCAGTGATAAAAACGTAATTGAAGAGATACTTAATAAGAGCTAATTATACGCTCTTATGACCAAACCTCTGTTCTCTAACTCTGTTTTGAGGGTATAACTTTGAGCAAGAATTTGGGTTTTTGCTCCTAAAACTTCTTTGATCAGTTTTTTCCCCTCATTGGCTCTCTCTTTTGCCAAAGTATTCGCTGAACCGGCTGAATTTCTTTCATCAACCAAATCAAAAATACCAATGACTTCAAATTTAGAAGATGTTTTATGTTTTTCTAAAAAAGCGGTTAAATTTTGAATACATTGTGATGTTAAGTTTGAATTATTGGGTTCAAGGTCATAACATTTTTCCAAAGAAAAACTCACTTTTGGATCTCTTATTTGATGAATTCCTTCAGCATTTGTTTGTGGTGTTATCTGTTTGTTTTCAAGAGGAATTGTTTGTGGTTTTTGTGTCTGTTCTTTAACAATTGTCAGTGGAGCCTCTTTAATAACAACTTCGGTATCAGGAATCTCTTCTTTGACTTTTTCTATAGGAACTATTGGTTGTTCAGGCTCTTTTTTTGCAACGGGTAAAGCAACATTTACTGGCTCTTTAATCTCATTTTGTGCCACCACTTCTATGGGACTTGCTTTTTGAGCTATATCCACTTTTGCTGTTTTAATCTCTTGATTTTCTACGGCATCTTCTTGTGGAGTGATTTCAGTTTCATCGGGTATTTTATCTTCTGCAATGATTTTGTCGTATGCATTATCTGCTGTATGGATATTGTCATTAAAAAGAGCATCTAAATTGGCTTGATTTTTAACATGAAACTCTTTTTGCATGGTCTGTTTTGCAATGTTTCCTTTGTTGGTGTGATTTGAATAGAAGGTAATAATTACAGTTGCTATGAATATGGGGATAAGCCAAAGATAGTTTTTTTTGTTTATGTTTTTTGCAGCGTTATCTTTTTTTATTTTCTCTTCTATACTTTCCACGGCTACTCCATTTAATTTTCAAAAATGGGTGTAATTATGACATAATTAATATAATTATTAAATTAGTTCATTTCTGTTTTTTAAGTAAATAAAGAAAACCAACGAGAGAACACCTAAAAACAGGGGATAAAAAAAGTAATATTCTTTGAGTACAATTTTATTTTGATCAATTTTTGATTTTTCAAGTTGATTTATTTGCTCATAAATATCTGTTAAGTCCTCTTTGCTTTGTGCTGAAAAAAATGCAGCTTTTGAACTTTTCGCAATGTGTTTGAGTAAAAATTGATTGGATTGACCAATTCCAATGGTATAAACTTTAATGCCATACTTTTTAATCAATTTTTCAATGACACTCAAAGGCATTTGACTGGCGGTGTCTTCACCATCGGTAAGTAAAATAATCACTTTTGATTTTGCTGTTGAGTTTTTAAGAATAGTGATTCCACCCGCAATTGAATCGATTAATGCGGTTTTCTCTCCTGCGACACCAATGTCCAAATAGTCAATAATTTGTGCTTGGGCATGTTTGTCATAAGATAAAGGGGAGGCTGTCATAACAGATGTTCCAAAAACAATTAAGGCAATGTTGTCATTGACTCTTTTTGCTATAAAATCTTTTACAATGGCTTGAACCACATCCCATCGGTTCTCTTGTAAATTGTTAGGGTTAAAGCCAGGTTCGCTCATGGAGGCACTTGTATCAAGGCACAGTACCATGTCGATGCCATTACTTTTTATGATTTGTGTTTGAATATTTTTAATGGGTGATGCCAAGGCAATGACAACACAAACCAAGGTAATCCATTTTAAAATTGAGGTTAAGGGATAGTTTATTTTTTGCGTTTGTTTATAAATATTTAAGTGTGGAAAAAAATAGCTGCTGTTGATGGCTTTACAAAAAATGGCACACACAATAAAAACAAAAATAATCAATAAGGCATACGGGTATTCAAAGGTTAAATCAGACATCAAGTTCATCCATAAAAATGTGAAATTTGTTTAGGCTCTCTTTGTTTAAAGCAGAAACACTTTTTTTGTATTTGTATTGTTCCAAGTCCTCAATTAATTTATTGCACAGCCTCTCTTCTTGGGGTGATCTTGCCAGTTTTCTTGCATATAATGTTATGGCATAAGAAGCTTTTTTTGCATCGGTTAAGTCGAGTTCTTTTAGATATTTATACTGCTCTTTTCTTTCACTTTTTTTTCTGTTTTTGAAAAAACCAAAGAGCAAAAAAAGCAAACCAATGAGAACAACACACAGCAATATTAAAAGCGTAATAAAAAGATAAAACGAGGCATCGGGTATTTCAACCAAGGGTTTGATATCGTTAATGGCCAATTCATTCATCGATTCATCAACCCCATTAATTTTCCAAAAGGTTCTTCATGTGTGTATATTTTTGTAAACTTTATGCCACATTTTTGCAGATGCAGTAAAAGGGTATGGTCATTCTCTTTTATTTTAGTTTTATACGCATTAATCAAGGATTGATTCATATTCCCTTCAAATGGTTTTGAAGTGTTAGAATCGATAAAGTGAATGTTCCCCAATTCAAAAGGCTCTTCTTCAAATTTATCTCTGATAATAATGAGTAAAAGTTCATGTTTTTTACTTAAGAGTGTTAAATCCAACTTTTCAATGTCAATAAAATCTCCGATTAAAAATAGGATGGATCTTTTTTTGATGGTTTTATAAATCTCATTGCAAAGCATTTTATACTCAACATCTTTTCCCAAGGCTTTATAGTTGAAAATAGTTTCACTCATCATATTCACACCCAAAAGGCGTTTGGTTTTTTTTGTATTCAATGCAAGTGTTTCATTGGCAATATAAGAAGAAAAAGGGTCACTTTGTTTGACACATGAATAGCCAATTAACGAGGCAACTTCTGTGATAAGTTCTTGTTTGAGTCTTTTGGATCCAAAAAAAACAGAGCCTGTTAAAATAGGAATAATTGCAATATTTAACTCTTTTTGGGTATGAAATACTTTGACATAAGGGGTATGGAGTTTTGCACTGATGACCCAATCAATGTTTTTAACATCTTCTCCATACTCATACTCTTTAAGTTCACAAAAATCATACCCCTCTCCTTTTAAAGCAGAGGTGTTATTTCCTGAAATTTCACTGAAAACCTGACGTCTTGTTTTAATGAGAATTTTATGCAGTGTTTTATTGTTTGTTTTTGTCATCACAACTTACGGTACAGGAATGGTTTGCATTATTTTTTGAATAATTTCATCGGTGGTTACGCCCAAAGCTTCTGCTTCATACGTAAGAATAATTCTGTGTCGCAACACATCTTTGACAATTAACGCAATATCTAATGGGGTAACATGATCATTGCCTCGGATATATGCTTTGGCACGAACGGCTTTAAACATATCAATGGTTGCTCTTGGACTTGCGCCAAATTGGATATAGCTTTCCAACTCTTCCAAGTCATAATCTTTTGGATCTCTTGTTGCAAAGATAATTTCTAAAATGTACTCCTGTAACTCTTTATCGATGTGCACATTCTTAATCTCCTCTTTTAACGCAAACAGTTCCTCTTTATTTAAAACCGCACTTAAGGTTTCAAAACTGTTTTGTGAAACCTTTGAGGCAATTAAATACTCCTCTTCTTTGCTATTATACCCCACGACAATTTTAAACATAAATCGGTCCAATTGTGCTTCTGGAAGAGAATAGGCTCCCTCTTGTTCTATGGGGTTTTGTGTGGCAAGCACCAAAAAAGGCTCTTCTATTTTAAAGGTTTCATCTGCAATAGTGACTTGTTTTTCTTGCATGACCTCTAAAAGTGCAGATTGCACTTTTGCTGGTGCTCTGTTGATTTCATCAGCAAGGAGAAGATGGGTGAAAATGGGCCCTTTTTTAATGGCAAATTCTGACGTTTTCATATTGTATATTTGTGCACCAATGATATCACTTGGTAATAAATCGGGAGTAAACTGTACGCGTTTAAAATTTAACTGCAAGACATTTGAAAGTGATTTGACGGTAGTCGTCTTAGCAAGTCCAGGGACACCTTCAAGTAAAACGTGTCCTGAAGTGAGCAATCCAATGAGGAGTGCATCAATCATCTGCTCTTGACCTATGATGGCTTTAGAGATTTCATTTTTAATGTGAACTATTTTTTCATTTAACATTTTTTACAGACCTTATTAACGAATAGAGAATTTTATCTAAAAGCGGATAAAAAATATATTTGTACGGTTTTTGACAGAAATTATGGATAAAATTATTTTTTTATGTTAATATCTTTTGATAAAATTATTAATTATTTTTTGCTACAACGGTGTAAAACAAAAGAAGGGGAGAAGATGAGTATAATACCAACAAACGTTGAGACAAAAATGGGTGAAAATGATTTTATTGTCTCAAAAACAGATGAAAAAGGGAAAATCACCTACTGCAATGAAATCTTCATGACCATGGCAGGGTATGCAGAAGATGAACTTTTGGGAAAAAATCACAATATCATCAGACACCCAGACATGCCAAAAGTGGCGTTTCAACTCGCTTGGGATTTCATACAAAGTGGCAAAGAGTTTTTTGGATTTGTTAAAAATCTTAAAAAAGATGGTGGACACTATTGGGTTTTTGCCAATATTACTCCAGATTATAATGCCAATAATGACATTATTGGATACACCTCAGTTCGACGAAAACCCAATGAGAGTGCCATTGCAACAATTATACCGATTTATGAGAAGTTAATAACACTTGAAAAAGAGGGTGGTATGAAAGCCTCTAAAAGTTATTTAATGGATTTTTTACAACAGAACAATGTTACTTATGAAAATTTGGTAGTATCTTTGCAAGGATTTAATCAATGAGTCTGTTGGGAAAATTAAATTTGATGTTTATACTGCTTTTTATAATGAGCATAATTTTATGGATTTTAAGTTATATGCAAACTTCATTGTTGCCTTATTTAATTGGATTTTCTGTTGTTTTTTGTGGAGTTTTTTTAGCAGTTTCTGTAAAGTTAACAGCAAATTATAAAAAAGAATTGAAAAAAACAAATGAGGTTTTACTCAAAGTGGCATCGGGGAATCTATATCACAGAATTACTCATATTAATAAAAACAATCCCAATTTGTCAGACATCAGTTGGAATATCAATAACTTGCTTGATCAAGTTGAAGCATTTAATCGAGATATTTTATCTTCACTCATTGGAATTTCTCAAGGTGATATCTCAAGAAAAATGTACGCTTCTGGGCTTCATGGTGATTTTGTAAAGGTCAGTAATGAAATCAATAAAGCTTTAGACACCATTGCTGTTGCACAAAGTAAAGATGAGTTTATTCAAAAGATGATTGTAACGTTGAACTCCTATGCCAAAGGGGATTATCGACCAAAGATTAAACTTGATGGCATGCAAGAAGATATTATTGAACTTGCACGAGGCATTAATACCTTAGGTGAAGCGCTCTCTGAACTCTCACGTGTGAATTATGAAAATGGTTTGATGCTTAAAAACGGTTCTACAAAACTTTCATACAACGTAGAGAGTATCACCACGGCAACAAAAACACAAGCGCAATCGCTTGAAGAGACTTCCAGTGCCATTGAAGAGATTACACAAAGCATGAAAGAGAGCAATAAAAACACCATGCAAATGGCCGATTATGCAGAAGAACTCACCCAATCAGCCAATCAAGGTGAAAAATTGGCCAATAAAACGACCAAAGCCATGGATGAAATCAATGAAGAGGTCTCTATGATCAATGAAGCCATTACCGTCATTGATCAAATTGCATTTCAAACGAATATTCTTTCACTTAACGCAGCCGTGGAAGCAGCCACTGCAGGGGAAGCAGGAAAAGGGTTTGCTGTGGTTGCACAAGAAGTTCGAAACCTCGCCACACGAAGTTCACAAGCGGCAAAAGAGATTAAAAATTTGGTAGAGAGTGCCAATATTAAAGCCGATGCAGGAAAAAGTATTGCCGCACAAATGATTCAAGGGTATGGCACACTCAATGAAAACATCACCCTGACAATGAATTTGCTTAAGAGTGTCAGCCACTCAAGTAAAGAGCAAGAGAGAGCAATTTTACAAATCAATGAAGCCATTTCCATATTAGATAAAAACACTCAAGAGAGTGCATCCATTGCACTTCAAACCAATTCGATTGCAAAAGAGTCCAATAATATTGCCATGGAGATTGTAGAACAAGCCAATAAAGAGTTTGATGGAAAAGAGCAGATACACAAGAGGTATCTCTCTTAAAAAACTCTTGAGTGCTTTTATGAGCTCGTTGTTTTTTTTCTGCTATACGATGCCACACTCTAACGCATCCCCTTTTTACATGATGGGGTATTTGAATGAGGGATATTCGCATAACAAATCTGTTAAAATGATTGAATGTCACAATTGGGTTATCCGAATGAGAGATATTTGCAGGATTTATGTGCTAAAATGATTAGAATATCACAGTTATTTTGTTAGATTTGTTTAATAATCTTTTAAGAATTTAACATATAAAGTAGTGATAAGAAGTTTGAAGGAAATGGAAATGTCACAGAAAAAAAAGTTTTTTGGTGTAATGATTATTCTTATTCTTATAGCAACTATTTTTTCAACAGCTTTTCCAATACTTTATTCTAATGACAAAGCAGGGAAGGTGAATAAAGAGATTCAAAATATTCATTTTGATTTCTTAAAAGATGAAACGAAAGAGTATGTATTGCTGTTTTTTGGTTATGTGGGGTGTGGTAATATTTGTCCTCCTGCATTAAATGAAATAAGTCAAATATATAATAAGTTGGATAAAGAGCGATTCAGTTTTTATTTGATAAATTTGAAACCTAATGTATTTAAAGATGAGGTGGATCCATTCGCTAAGGCTTTTAATAAAGAGTTCAAAGGAATCTATTTGGATGAAAAAAAACTCATTGAGATCACAACAAAATTTCAAGTAAAATATTCACCTAAGAGTAGTTTTGATATAGACCATACAGGTTTTTTATATCTGTTAGAAAAAAGTGCTAATAATATGTACAAACAAAAATTCATTTACACAGCAAGACCATTTGATATTGAATATATCTCAAATGATTTAAATAGACTAAAGAGGGGTAATTATGATTAAAATGCTTTTTCCATTTTTAGATAAAAGTTTATCTAAAGAGATTCAAGAGAGTTTGGTTAAAGAGTATGAAAATGCAGATAAAATGATGCTTATCGTATCCATAGTGAGTTTTCTCATTGTCGCATTAATTACGTCATACGCGAATGAAGCTTATAAGATTGGTATTATAGGTGGAGGTATTACTTTAGCCTCTACTTTTATAGCCTACAAAGTGTTTAAAGGGACGGTGCTTTCACGTATTATTTTTGGTACAGCCTTTACTGTTTACCCAGCTATTATGGTTTCTCAACAGCTTGGTATGATAGAGATGCACTTTTTCTTTTTTGTGTATGTTGCAGCTCTTGTTGTGTATAAAGACCTTACAGCAATTTTAGCAATGACGGCAGTAACAGGTGTGCATCACTTGTTATTTACATATTTGCAATTAAATGGCGCTTCTATTATGGGGCATGAAATTATACTGATGAGCAGTAACTGTAGTTGGTTGTTTACTTTTATTCATATTATAGTATTTGTTTTTGAAGAAATAGTTCTTATTTATATTGTGTATTCAGTCATAAAACAGTTCATTGAAGCTAAAAAACTTCAACTGGAAGCAATGGCTTCATTTGAAAAGTTACAAAAAGAGACGTTATTAAATAAAAGTATTATAGATGAAACGATTGAAGTAGCAAACAGTGTGAATGAAGGGAAATTAACCAAAAGAGTTCACTCAGATACTACCGATGAGAACATCAAGTCATTAAAAGAGATCATCAATAATATGATGGATAATTTAGAAAATAAAATTGCAGATGACATTAACAAAATCTTAATTGTATTGGAAAATTTTACAAATTATGACTTTACTACAAAAGTTGATTCTAAAGGGGAAACTGCTGAGAACTTAAATAAATTAGCAGATGGTATTACTAAAATTTTAACAGAAGATAAACAAAATGGGCTGGTTATTCAAAACACTGCTATGACACTCTCTTCAACTGTAAAAACACTCAATGAGTCTTCCAATCAAGCTGCAGCTTCCCTTGAAGAAACAGCTGCAGCAGTAGAAGAGATAACATCTATTATTAAATCAAATAATGCAAACATCAATAAAATGTTTACCCTTGCAAATAATTTAAATGTCTCTGCACAAGAGGGTGAAAATTTAGCAACCAAAACAACTACAGCGATGGAAGATATAAATGCGCAAGTTCAAGCGATTAATGATTCAATTACAGTAATTGATCAAATTGCTTTCCAAACCAATATTCTTTCACTTAACGCAGCCGTTGAAGCTGCGACTGCTGGGGAAGCTGGGAAAGGGTTTGCCGTGGTTGCACAAGAGGTAAGAAACCTTGCCTCACGTTCTGCTGAAGCTGCTAAAGAGATAAAAGATTTAGTAGAAAATGCCACAACAAAAGCCAATGAAGGCAAAACAATTGCATCTGATATGATAAGTGGATACAGTAATTTAACCACTAAAATCAGTGAAACCATTGAATTAATTACAGGTGTTACAAGTGCAAGTAAAGAGCAAGAAACTGGAATTATACAAATAAATGATGCAATCAGCTCTTTAGATAAACAGACTCAGCAAAATGCTTCAGTAGCAAATGAAACCAATGATATCGCAATTCAAACGCAACAAATTGCAGAGATTATTTTAAAAAGTGCAGATGAGAAAGAGTTTATAGGTAAAGAGAGTGTTCAAGCAACAAAACTTGAAAAAGTAGAAAAGGTAGACAACGTCAATAGTGTTAAACCTGAAAAGAAAAAAGAGCCAGTAGAAGTAAAAGCAAAAGCAAAAACTGCAGTAGATTCAAATAGTGATGAGTGGGAGAACTTTTAAATATAAAAGTTCCCTCACAAATAAGCTATTTGCCTTGCTATCTTTCGTAAGCAAAAGAGCATCTAAGATGCTCTTCCCCACCATTTTATTTTTAAAAAAAGAACTTTGACATTTTTAAGATAGTCTCATCTTTTCAAACTTTGTATGCTTATCAAAGCGCGTGAATTTGCTGTTTATAATTTCAGTAAAAAGTTTGAAAGAGGAGAAAAAGAGAAGTAACATCTGCGTTTCAAGAAAAATTAAAGTTAACTTAGATAAAATCACCGTTCTAATTTAATTAGAAACCTCACATGTGTCAATCCTGGTATGGGTTGTGCGAAAGCATTAAGGGGCACAGAGGCTAAACCCAAAATTAAAAAAACAAGGAAAAACAATGGTTACAATGAAAGACCTATTAGAGTGTGGTGTACACTTCGGACACCAAACAAGAAGATGGAATCCAAAAATGAAAAAATTCATTTTCGGTGTGAGAAAAAATATCTATATTATAGATTTACAAAAAACATTAAGATACTTCAGATATACCTATACTGTAGTTAGAGACAATGCAGCTGCTGGACAAACAATGATGTTTGTTGGGACTAAAAAACAAGCAAGTCAAGCGGTTAAAGATGCTGCGATTTCTTGTGGTATGCCATACGTTAACCACAGATGGCTTGGTGGCATGTTAACAAACTACGGAACAATTAAAAAATCAATCAGAAAATTAGAAATTATTAAAAAAATGAGAGAAGAAGGGCAATTAGACCTTTTAACTAAAAAAGAAGCGTTAATGCTTACAAGAAAAGAAGAGAAGTTAGAGTTATACCTTGGTGGTATTAAAGAGATGACTAAACTTCCAGACATGATGTTTGTTCTTGATGCAGTGAAAGAAAAAATTGCCATTGCAGAAGCAAGAAGATTAGGCATTAAAGTTATTGCACCTTTAGATACAAACTGTGATCCAGACGTTGTTGATTTACCAATTCCTGGAAATGATGATGCTATTCGATCAATTCAACTGTTCTGTACAGAAATGGCAGAAGCGATGAATGAAGGTAAAGCAATGTTAGCAGAAGAAAAAGGTGAGGAAATTATTCCTGTAACTGAAGAAGAAGCTGCTGAAGTTATTGCAGAAGCAGTAGCTGAAGGTGAAGCTGAAGTTTCAGAAGAAGCAACTACAACAGAGGAAGCGTAATCATGGCAGGAGCAACTCCAAAACTGATTAAAGAACTAAGAGAGATGACAGGTGCAGGAATGCTTGATTGCAAAAATGCATTGAATGAAACAGAGGGTGATTTAGAAAAAGCGGTTCAAGCCTTAAGAGAAGCGGGTCTTGGAAAAGCGGCTAAAAAAGCAGGTAATGTTGCTGCTGAAGGGCTTGTTTCTGTTTTAGTAAATGATGATTTTTCAAAAGCTACCATTGTTGAGATCAATGCTCAAACAGACTTTGTTGCTAAAAATGAAAACTTCATTAACTTAACAAAAGACATCACTTCACATGTACAAGTTACGGGTGTAAGTGAAACGTCTGAATTGAATAAAACAACCATCAATGGTCAAAATTTTGAGCAATTTTTAAATGAAAAAATTGCAACAATTGGTGAAAATATTGTTGCAAGAAAAATGGCTACTATTTCTACTGATACAGGTGTTGTAAATGGTTACGTACACTCAAATGGTAGAGTTGGAGTTATTTTAGCAGCAACATGTGATGCTGCTGTTAAAGATAAAGCAGCAGCTTTATTAAAAAGTGTTGCAATGCATGCAAGTGCAATGAAACCAACAGTTATTTCATATACAGACTTAGACCCTGAATTTGTTGAAAATGAAAACAGAGCAATTCGAGCTGAAATTGAAGCGGACAATGATGAATTAAAAAGATTGGGAAAACCTTTAAAAAATATTCCTGATTTTGTTTCTAAATCTCAATTAACAGATGAAGCCATTGCCAATGCAAAAGCAAGATTTGAAGCTGAGTTAAAAGAGCAAGGTAAACCAGAAAAAATCTGGCCAAATATTATTCCAGGAAAAATCGAAAGATATATCACTGACAATACACAATTGGATGGCAGATGTGCTCTGTTATCTCAAGCGTATGTAATGGATGATAAAAAAACTGTTGAGCAAGCAATTGCTGATACGGATGCATCTATTAAAATTGTTGAGTATGTACGATTTGAATTGGGTGAAGGTATCGAGAAAAAAGAAGAAGATTTCGCGGCAGAAGTTGCTGCGCAAATGGCAAAATAAGTAATTTTATTTTGCTACAATAAGAAGAGCATTGTCTCTTCTTATTTCTAAAAAAATGTACATTCTGTACAAATCAGACTGGAGTGATATTGAATAACCAGCCTATATTACAAGCAAATAACATCTCACATGAGTTTGACTATCCCCTTTTTAATCATCTGAATTTAGCATTACACCCTAAAGAGTCTATTGCCATAATGGGTGCAAGTGGAAGTGGTAAATCTACACTTTTAAATCTTTTTTCTTCTTTGTTAAAACCCAAAGCGGGTCAAATTATTTATGATAATAAAGATATATATTCCCTCAAAAAGAGTCAACTTTTAAAGATAAGAAGAGATGATTTTGGTATAATCTTTCAAGCACACTATCTCTTTAGAGGATTCAGTGCAAAAGAGAATTTAGACATTGCAACACTTTTAAGTGGAAACGAAATCAATAATGAGCTTTTAAAGGAGCTTAATATTGATTTTGTAATCAATCAAAGTGTCGGGGAACTCAGTGGTGGACAACAGCAACGACTCTCAATTGCTCGAGTCTTAACCAAAAAACCCAAAATAATTTTTGCCGATGAACCCACGGGAAATCTGGATAAAAAGACAGCACAAGATGTGATTAGAAATCTATTTAATTATATAAACCAAAATGACGCAGGTATGATAATCGTCACACATGAACAAGATATTGCTATGCAGTGTGACAGAGTATTTGAATTGGTTGATTTAGAACTTAAGGCTATTAAATGAAACTTTTACTGATCAGTAGAACTGCGATTATTGTTAAAATATTTACATTGATTTGTAAGAAATTGGATATTGAACTTACGGTTCAAATGGACAACAACGTCGATCAACAAATGGATATAATTGTTATTGATAATGAATATATTGATGAGCGATTTAATGCGTTAAAACCCTTTACGAAAAAATTGGGTGCCATTGTTGCTGAAGAGTTGCCTTTTGATAAATCAAGAGATTTTATTATTCCAAGACCTTTTTTACCGGCACAACTTCAAGAGATACTGCAAGACCAAATGAATATTATACACACAGATGCTGAAAATGCAAAAAAAGAGGCGAAACGATATAACTACAGTAATACCGAAGATGTGGTTGATTATATTGACTCTCTTGCCGATGATATAGCTGAAGATATTGAAAATGAAAATGATGAATCGGTTGTGACGTTTGCATCGCTTAAAAAAGGGGGAATTTTAGACAGAAAAGAGTTGGATAAAATTCAAAATCTTCTCAATATTGAACCCACTGTCAATGAAATAGAGATGAATGATGAAGATTGGCTTGATTTGTCTGAAATTATCGATAAAGCTTTAGATGAAGTCAAAGATTATGAATTTGATTTAAAATATGATGAACCCATCACTTTGGTATTGAGTAAATTTAATATGGATGAATTAAAGCCTTTGCTTTTGAAGTTAAATCAAAACAGTATCGATAAACTGACCTCTGGTGGTTCAATTAATTTAGAGTTGAAGTTAAAGGACAGTTATTGATTTCTCAAACAAAAGGTGCCATTTTAATACTTTCAGGTCCAAGCGGTTGTGGTAAATCGACTCTGCTTAAAGAGGTGTATAAAAACATCAATGATTATTACTTCTCTATCTCAACGACAACACGTCCAATAAGAGAGGGTGAAAAACACGGAGTTGATTACTACTTTGTTTCAAAAGATGAGTTTGAAAAAGATATTGAAGAAGGAAATTTTTTAGAGTATGCTAATGTTCACGGTAACTATTATGGCACATCATTAAAACCAATTATGACAGCACTCAATGAAGGCAAACTGGTCATATTTGATATTGATGTCCAAGGACATAAAATTGTAAGAAAAAAACTCAATAATGTGATCACTTCCGTTTTTATTACAACACCTTCATTAAAAGAGTTAGAACACAGATTACATAACCGAAGTACAGACAGTGCTGATGTGATTTTAAAAAGAGTTGAAAACTCAAAAGAAGAGATTACCCACTTTAAAAAATATGATTATTTAATCATCAATGACAATTTAGAAGAGGCTTCAAAACAGCTTGTAGCCATCGCCAATGTAGCACGCATTAAAAGTAAAATTTATGAAGACAGCAGTGTTGAGAGTTGGTTGAATTAATCAGTTTTGATTAAACTTCATCAAAACTGATGGGTTTGTCAAAATAGTATCCTTGACAATAATCTACCCCGATTTTTTTCACTTTGTTATAAATTTCTTCACTTGATACAAACTCTGCAACGGTTTTAAATCCAAACTCTTTGGCAAAATTTGAAATGGTATTCACAATGATTTGCTGATTGAGTTTTTTGTCAATATCTCGAATAAGTGATCCATCAATTTTAACAAAATCAATATCTAAATTGGTCAGCATGTTAAAGTTTGAATACCCAGCACCAAAGTCATCTACGCCAATTGAACATCCAAATTTTTTAACATCACTGATGAAGTCAATGACGCAACCAAAATCTTCAATTTGCTCACTCTCTAAAATTTCAAACTCTAAATTGTGGGTAAACTCTTTGTTGTTTTCTAAAAGAGTGTAGACTTTACTTCTTGTTTTTAAACTGATAATATCATCGTATGAGATATTTACTGCGACACGTTTATTTTTGGCTTTGATTAATTTAAATGCTTCTTTGAGCATAACGGTAATAATTTTAGGGTAGAGTTTTGCTTTTTTTGCAATGCCTAAAAAAAGTACAGGTGAAACGGCTGTTCCATCTTCGTCAATGTATCTTAACAGGGCTTCATATTTATAAATCTCTTGAGTTTGAGAATTTACAATGGGTTGGAAGTAACTTTGGAATTTACTTTCATTAAAGGCATTTTTGAGTTTTTTAACCCATTTGATGTTCTCTTCAATATCTTCTTGTATGTTAAATGAGTCATCATACACCATGACTTGCTCAAGTTTATTTTTGGCATAGGTAATAACTCGTTGAGAGTATTTATACGCATCTATTCCTTTTGCAATTCCAATGGTAACGTTAATATCAATTTCATTCTCTGCAATTTGAATAGATTTGCCTTCAATCTCATATGCCAATCGAACACATTTTTCTTTAAAAGAGTCCAATTCAATGGAGTTATCTTGTGTTACAATTCCAAATTTATCGGCTTCTATTCGATAAATTCTGTAACTGTTATTTGGGAAAGCATTTTTGAGTTTTAAGGAAAATTGAACTAAGAGTTCATCTCCATTCATTTCACCGTATAAATCATTGATATTTGAAAATTTGTCAATATTAATTAAAGCCATAATGGTATTTTCATTTTCAAACAGATCTTTTTTAAGTTTATTTCTGTTGGGCAAATTGGTGAGTTTATCAATATATAAATCTTTTAATTCATGGTAAAGCAGTGATTGTCCCATGACTTGTAACAGTTTTTTCATGTCAATGGGTTTTAAGATATATTTATCAACTCCAATGTCAATGGCTTCAAGTAAATACTCTGTATTTGAAAACGCTGTTGTGACAATAATAGGAATATTGGGATTAATGAGTTTGATTTTTTTAATCATCTCTAAACCATTCATGTTGGGCATATTAACATCAGTGATAATTAAATCAATTTGATCTTGATACTCTTCAAAAAGTTTTAACCCCTCGAGTCCATCCTTTGCAACATACTGTTTTTTTGTGAAGCCTTTTAAAATATTCAGAGTAATGTCTCTGAGTGCATCTTCATCTTCAGCATATAAAATTGTGATATTTTTTAATATAGAAATATTATTGACCATTAAACTTGACTCCAAAAATAATAAGGTATAATACCATAATTTATTAAAATAGAAATTATGTGAAACAAATATTGAGTGAAAATAGTGACAATTCGATACTATTTGTCATATTAGTAGCCCTTAGCATAAAAAGAAGGAATTTTATTGTCCACCATTAAGTGTAATCATTGTCATGTTGAGTTTAGCAAAGATGTGATGATAAAAGAGAATGATTTATATTTTTGCTGTAATGGATGCCAAGGCGTTTATCATCTGTTAAAAGATGGAGGCTTGGATTCATTTTATGAGAAGTTGGGGAATAAAACCATTGCCCCTCCTCTTCAAACGGATTTTGATACTTCAAAATTCGATTTAGAGAGTTTTGAAAAAAGATTTGTTCAAACATTGGATAATGGGTTAAAAAAAGTTGATTTGATTATTGAGGGGATTCATTGTGCCGCGTGTGTGTGGCTGAATGAAAAAGTGCTTTACGATACCAAAGGTATTGTTGAAGCCAATATCAATTTTACCAATAATAAAGCCAAAATAGTTTGGAATGAAGAGCAAGTGAGTCTCTCTGAAATTATCAATAAAATCAGAAGCATAGGGTATAACGCGTATGCATATGATTCTAAAATAGCGGATGAAAAAGCGACACAAGCCAAAAGGGATTATTTTATTCGGATGATGGTTGCGGTGTTTGCTACCATGAATATTATGATGCTTTCAGTTGCTAAATATACGGGGTTTTTCAGAGGCATTGATGACGACGTGATGGATTTAATTCATATTGGTGAATTTATTCTGACCACACCTGTACTTTTTTATTCGGGATGGATTTTCTTTAAGGGAGCCTATTTTGGTCTGAAAAACAGAATTGTCAATATGGATTTACTTGTCAGTGCGGGGGCATCTCTTTCATATATCTACTCAATTTATGTGATGTTGGGAGGTCATGGGGAGAGCTATTTTGACTCAGTGACTATGATTATTACTTTTGTACTGGTGGGAAAATATTTAGAAGTCATTGGCAAAAAAAGTGCTGTGGATACGTTGGATAAAATCAAAAGTCAACTTCCCCTTGAAGCGGTTATCATTAAAGAAAACCAAAAAACTGTGGTGGCTTTAGATGAGATTGAAGTAGGGGATATTATTGAACTTCGAGCAGGTGAAAAAGCCTGCGTAGATGGAGAACTTTTGATAGGAACTGCAAGTTTTGATGAATCCAGCATCTCTGGAGAGTCCAAATTTATCTATAAAAACATAGGTGACAAAATTTTTAGTGGAACAATCAATACCGATTCTTTGATTCAATACAGAGCTTCAACAACCTTTGCAAACTCTACACTCAACTCCATTGTAACACTGCTTGAAGACTCATTGAGTTCAAAACCTCAAATTGAGTATACCGCCAATGAGTTATCTAAAAAATTCTCATTGACCATATTAACACTCTCATTATTGACATTTTGTGTTTGGTACTTTTTTGGCTTGCAATTTGGTTTTGTGCATGAAGGGGCAAATCATTTCGAGCAAGCTTTTATTGTGGCAATCTCAGTCATAGTCATAGCTTGTCCGTGTGCGTTGGCCTTAGCAACACCAATTGCCAGTTTGGTGGGAATTTCACAGCTTGCGAACAAAGGTTTGCTTTTTAAAGAGGCAAAATTTATTGAAACACTTGCTCGAGCTACTAAAGTGGTTGTGGATAAAACAGGAACCATTACTAACGGGGAGTTAAGTGTTAAAAAAGCGAGAATTTTAGATGATAATATTCATAAATTAAATCTTTTATACTCTATTTTAGAAGCCTCAAATCACCCCATCAGTCTCTCTGTTAAAGCCTATTTAAAAAATAAGTACCCTGAATTGGTCTATAAAGACATCACTGAGGTAAAACATATCAATGCGCGTGGTGTTGTGGGGAAATATACCAATGTTGAGGGTAAAACGTTTGAAATTTTAGGTGGGAATCAAGAACTTCTGCATGAGAACGGTATTCATTATAAATTTGATTCACAATGCAGTGTTTACATGTTTGCCATTAACAAAAGAGTCATTGCAACCTTTGAGTTAGAAGACAGCTTAAAAGAAGATGCCAAAGCGTTTGTTGAGTACATACAAAATCAAAATATTGAAATCATTATGCTTACAGGTGATAATAAAGAAGTAGCACAAAAGATTGCCAAACAAGTGGGCATTAAAAAGTTTGTTGCACATATTAATCCCATTGAAAAAGCCAATTATATTAAAAAACTCAAAGATGAGGGTGAAATTGTCATTATGGCAGGAGATGGCATTAACGATGCGGTTGCTTTAAGCAATTGTGATGTTGCCGTTGCAATGGGAAGTGGTGCAGATATATCCATCAGTGTATCCGATGTGGTTTTATTGAATAACAGCCTTAAAAGTCTTAAAGATGCATTTGTTATCTCTAAGCGAACGTATAAATTTATCAAACAAAATTTGGCCATTTCCTTGGTGTATAATATTATTACGATACCTTTGGCTATGTTTGGTTTTGTAATACCTTTAGTTGCAGCACTTTCAATGAGTTTAAGTTCATTGATTGTCGTAGCAAACTCTATGAGAATAAAAAATAATTAATGAGGAACAGTAAATGAGCGGTGTTTTAACAATGATGTTAATTGTTGGACTGATTGTCAGTTTTGCAATTTTAGGTATTTTTATTTGGGGTGCACGAGGCGGACAATTTGATGACACAAAAAAAATGATGGACGGCTTACTTTTTGATTCAGTGGATGATTTAAACGATGCAATCAATCGAGAAAATAAAATAAAAGAGTCATTAAAAACGAAAGAAGAGATAGAAAAAAGTAAAGAGAAGCAGTAGAGCCAAAGTTAGTCTTGAAGACTAACTTTTATGACTTTATTTCATTGCAGAAATTTGTTTTGCTAAATCTTTAATATCCGCATCAGAAAGAGCATCAACTTGAAGTTTCATAACACCTTTTGTAGGTCCACCATATGTACCATCTTTATAACCATGTAGTGCAGCTTCAATTTTTTCAGCAGGCCACCCTTGAATAATTTGTGACTTAGTTAAAGCTTTTTTTTCTGCTTTAGCACCATGACATGTAGCACATTTGTTGTAGTTTGCAGCAGCCATCATAGTAGCGGCAGCAATTAATGTTCCAAGAACAATTTTTTTCATCGTTTCTCCTTAAAATTATACGAAGTATTCTATCAGGTTTTGCTTGCGTTAAACTTATGATTTTAATTTATTATTTGAAATTATCAGTTGGATTAAGAATAAAAATAAAAAAGGGAGAACAAACTCAATTGTTCTCCCTTTTTTGTGTTCGCGCTATAGTTTTTTAAAGAAAACTACAAAAACTTAGCAATTTCATTAGCCAATGTTTGATTTCAGCATCCATAGTATGCGGAAGACATTAACGATGAAACACCAATTAATTCCCCTAAAATGATTTTACTCATTTTAATCTTCTCTATAATGTGAAAACTAGAAATTTTATCTTAACTTTCTTTAATAAAACTTTTAAAAGCCTATTTTTTTTACTGTTTTTTGAAAAATAAAAAAATGGTTTAAAAGGTTATATTGTTTTACCAATTATATTATTATATAATAGATAATGATTATTACAAAGGCAGATTGTGGGTGAAGTTTTAGCGATTAAAAATTTAACTTTTGGTTATAAAAAAGATAAATTAATTTATAATAACTTTAATTTGAGAGTGAATCAAGGTGAAATTATTGCCATTGTAGGTGAGAGTGGCTCGGGCAAAACAACGCTGTTTGAACTTATAACCAAGAATTTAAAACCATTTCATGGTGAAATTGAAGCGTTGAGTATCAGTTCAATTTATCAAGACCCTTACAGCTCTTTCCATCCTACCTATACGATTTTTGAACAAATCAGTGATGTGGTGGATTCACTGGACGATTTGCAAAGTTTGATTGAACAGTTGAGCTTAGATAAAACACTGATGTATAAAAAACCACATCAACTCAGTGGTGGTCAACTGCAAAGATGTTCAATTTTAAGAGCACTTTTAATGAAACCCAAACTGCTTTTAGTGGATGAACCCACCTCTGCTTTGGACAATATTATTGCACTAGAGGTGATGCAGTTGCTGATGAAGTTTTTGAACAGCTGTGGTATTATTTTGATTACACATGACATGACACTTGCTGCTTGGTGCAGTGATAAAATTATAAATTTAAACGAAAATAAGTAGGAATTTTAAATGCAAGAACACTATACAAATGCTTTGGTGCTACTGAATATGGGCGGCCCCAGAAACAAAGAAGAGTTGGAACTTTTTTTACGAAATATGTTTAATGATAAAAATATTTTAACCATGAAGAGTGATTTATTGCGTTCAATGATTGCCTCTTTGATTGTTTTTTCAAGAAAAAATTCTGCTTGGGAAAATTATGAAGCTATAGGAGGAAAATCACCCATTAATGAGTTAACCATCAAATTGATTGAAAAATTACAAAAAGAGTTCCCCCACACCTATGTAACACAAGCCATGCGTTATACGCCCCCATTTGCTGCAAAATGTATTGAGCAACTTAAACAAAAAGGCATCAAAGAAGTAACGTTATTGCCTTTATATCCACAATACTCAACTACTACCACCAAATCAAGCGTAGAAGAGTTTGAGCAGATTGCTCAGGGAATTTTTAACATTAAAGTGATTCCCCCTTTTTATAAAAATGAGAAGTATAATGATGCAATTTTGGAAGAGATTGTTTCAAAAGTCAAAGATACTACAGAGTATAACCTCATTTTTTCTGCACACGGTTTACCTCAAAAAATTGTGGATGCCGGGGATCCGTATGAGAGACATGTTCAAGAGCATGTAGAAATTTTAAAAGAGAAATTACAAAGAAAAAATATTCTTTTTGAATCGATCAATTTGGCCTATCAATCAAAAGTTGGACCATTAAAATGGTTGACCCCTTCTTTGGAAAAAACTTTAGAAAATTTTGAAAATAAAAAAGTTTTGATTTATCCTATAGCGTTTATTGTGGATAATTCTGAAACCGCTTTTGAGTTGAGTATTGAGTACAAAGAGGTGGCGCATGATTTGAAAATAAAAGAGTATAAAGTGTGTCAATGTGTTAATGACAGCGATACGTTTATTCAAGCCCTTAAAGAGTTAATATGAAAGAAACATCAGATTCTCTTTTATTGAGTTTGGCAAAAGAGTCAATAAAGTCGCGTTTTCTTGAAATTGAGACAAAAAGCAAAGAGGAGTTAGTGGCTTTGTATCCTGCCTTAAATGAAAAAAGAGCCACCTTTGTTACTCTTAATCTTAAGGGACGATTGAGAGGGTGTATTGGTTCTTTAATTGCTCACAGAACACTTTATGATGACATTGTCTCCAATGCTCAATCAGCAGCATTTAATGACCCAAGATTTCCCCCTTTGAGTTATGAAGAGTTTGTCCAAACCAGCATTGAACTTTCCCTTTTAAGTGAGCCTGTTTTTTTGCCTTATCGTGATAAAATAGATTTGAAATCAAAAATAAATGTTGGCAAAGATGGTGTTATTTTAAAGCTCGGAGACAAACAAGCAACATTTTTGCCTCAAGTTTGGGAGCAGTTGCCCACGTTTGAACTCTTTTTTGAACACTTATGCAATAAAGCAAATATGCAATATAATTGTTTAGATAAAAACCCTCAAATATATATCTATGGTGCCCAAAAAATAAAATAGACCTTTTAAGGAGTGAGTCATGATGAAGCGAAATGGAAACATATTTTATCTTCAAATCCACATGTGTTGTAAAACACTTCAAAAATATGCAACACAATCATGAACTACTATACTCAAAAAAATGGAAAACTTGTCTGCTTGCTTTGCCATCACTATTGCCATTTGCAAGAGGGGCAGACCGGTATTTGTGGAGTCAATACCAATGTAGGAGATAAAATAGCGTGTCAAGTGTATGGGTATCTTGCTGCATTAAATATTGATCCCATCGAAAAAAAACCGCTTTATCATTTTTTGCCAGCATCCAAATCACTCTCTTTAGGCACAGTTGGTTGTAATTTTCATTGTGCTTTTTGTCAAAATTGGGGCATTTCACAGGAAAAAAACATCAAAACTGGGCAATACTTATCTCCCAATGACATTGTAAAATTGGCTTTAAATAAAGGGTGCCAATCGATTTCATATACCTACAATGAACCCACTATTTTTTACCCTTATGCCAAAGACATTGCTCTTGAAGCAAAAAAATATAACATTAAAAGTGTCTATGTCAGTAATGGTTATGAAAGCCGTGAAGTTGTTGAAGATATGAAAGGTGTCATTGAGGCAGTGAACATTGATTTAAAAACGTTTAACGAAGCCTATTATAAAAAATTGGGTGGAGAGTTAGCTAGGGTATTGGAAAACTTAAAAGCGTTTGTGAACAATGGAATTTGGGTTGAAGTTACGACATTGGTTGTGCCCAGCAAAAATGACTCAAAAGAAGAGTTTGAAGCCATTGCTTCTTTTATAAAAAATGAATTGGGAGCGCATGTACCTTGGCATATCTCTGCCTTTCATCCCGATTTTAAAGAGAGAACTCTCCCTGCTACTTCTTTTGAGAGTTTAAAACAAGCGTATACGATTGGCAAAAAAGTGGGATTGAATTATGTCTATATGGGCAATATTAACGTTGAAAACCCAACCGTTTGTTCTGTTTGTCAAGAGGTATTGCTTGTCAGAGAGGGCTTTAAAGTGATTCAAAACAATTTACAAAAGGGGTTGTGCCCTAAATGTGCAAAACCATTGGAAGGAGTATTTTTATGAGAGTAAGAAAAGCAGCAGTCTGTGGAACCTTTTATCCAAAAAGTTCTTTGGAATTAACAAAATATTTTACCCATTTTAATGAGCGTTTGATCAAATCAAACACAAAAATCAAACACCCCAAAGCGATCATTGTCCCTCATGCAGGATATATTTACAGTGGATATACCGCCAATGTTGCTTACTCATTGCTAAGTGGCGTTGAACCCAAACGAATTGTTGTGATAGGACCATCACACAAAATCTTTTTGGAAGGAGCAAGTATTGCTTTATACAATGAGTATGAAACCCCTTATGGAAATTTGCAAATTGATTTAGCTTACAGTAGCCATTTAAAAGAGAAATATGCTGCTTTGAATTTTAATCCTTTGGCTCATTGTGAACACTCAACAGAGACACAAATGCCATTCATTAAGAAATATTTCCCTGCAACAAGCATTGTTGAAATAGTGTATGGGAAAATTGATTTTATGGAATTAAGTACGATTATCAGTGAAATTATGCTAGAATCCGACAATTATGTCGTTATAAGTACAGATTTAAGTCATTTTTATACACAAAAAGAGGCCAATGTTTTAGATTCGATTTGTTTAAACGCAATCGAAAACTTAAGTCTGAAGTTATTGAATGATGGTTGTGAAGCGTGTGGAATGACAGGAATACAAGCCCTTGTACAATGGGCAAAATCAAACAGTTATATATCACAAGTTTTAGATTATAGAACAAGTATGGATGCAAGCGGTGACTCATCAAGAGTTGTGGGATATGCTTCTGCTATTATTGGGGAATAAGTTTTATGGGGTTTACGTTAAAAAAAATTATATCGCTTTTTATTATGCCAATTTCTATTGGCTTGATTCTGTTTTTATACGGATTACTTCTGCTTTTTACCAACAGTTATAAAAAGGCAAAAGTCTATTTATTCGCCTCTTTTGTTTGGTTTTTTTTAATCAGTTTTGCCCCTTTTTCAAACGCATTGGTTACTCCTTTGGAAAATTTTTACCCCGCCATTACCTCTGAAAACCCCGATGTTAAATACATCTTACTTTTAGGTGGAGATTTTGAAAGAAGAGGTTATGAAGCGCTTCGTTTGTACTATAAAATGGATAACATTAAAATTATCACCTCAGGGTATGAAGGGGCAAATTCAATCAGTGAAGCCAAAGTGAATGCTCAAAAACTTTTGGAATTGGGTGTGGCAAAAGAGAATATTTTGATTCAAGAAAAACCTAAAGATACAAGACAAGAAGCTCAAGAGGTTAAAAATATTGTCAATGATCAGCCTTTTATTTTGGTTACTTCCGCACTGCATATGCCACGAGCAATGTTGCTTTTTAAAAATGAAGGATTAAACCCCATAGCGGCACCTACAGATTTTATATCAGATGAGAAATACAGTTTTTATGAGAGTATTGGTGCTCAATATGCACTGAATACTCAAAAAGCCATACATGAATATATTGGAATTGTATGGAGTTTTTTTAAAGATGTGATTCAAACTTTTAGGGACATGTTATAGTTGAAAACGTTTATTGAAATAAAAAATCTCTGTTTTGCTTATGATAAAGAGAATGTATTAGAAAACATCAATTTAGATGTGGCGCATGATGATTTTTTAGCCATTATTGGTCCCAATGGGGGCGGAAAATCGACGCTGTTAAAATTGATTTTAGGGCTGCTTAAACCCAAAAGTGGAAAAATAATGGTGAATGTGGACAGAGCTTTTTTAGGTTATGTGCCACAAAATACCAATTTAAATATCAATTTTCCTATTACGGCATTGGAAGTTGTTTTAATGGGACATATTGGGGGTAAACGAACCCTTTTTGGTTACAGTAAAGAGGAGCGAAGCTGCGCCATGAATTCACTTAAACAAGTGGGCATGGAGGATTTTGCAGATATTAAAATCGGCAATCTTTCTGGTGGTCAGCGACAAAGGGTCTTTATTGCACGTGCTTTGTGTGCCAATCCTAAAATTATTTTACTGGATGAACCTACCGCAAGCATCGATGTAAAAGGGCAACAAGAGGTGTATGATTTGTTAAAAAGATTGAGCCAAAATATTGCAGTAGTAGTAGTCAGTCATGATATTTCGGTTCTTTTAAATTATGCAAAAAATGTGGTGCATGTCAATAAATCAATGGTCTATCATAAGCTGCAAGAGATGAACAACAAGGTAAAAGAGGGTGAACATTTGTGTGAAGTTGAACTTCTTGCTGCTTTGGGACACCAACACTCATGCGGATGCAAACATGAAGAGTAAAAAATATAAAAAAGATGGGTTATGTTAGAAGCGTTACACTATGAGTTTATTCAAAATGCCATTTTAGCAGGGCTTTTTATCTCTATTGCCGTGGGCATTATTGGTTCTTTGGTGGTGGTCAATAAAATCACTTTTTTAGCAGGAGGCATTGCACACAGTTCGTATGGAGGAATTGGAATTGCCATTTTCTTAGGCTTACCTGTGTTATTGGGTGCAACGGTTTTTGCTGTAATTATTGCTGTTGCCATTTCATTTTTGACCATTTACAATAAAAACAGAATTGATTCTATTATTGGAATTATGTGGGCAGCTGGAATGGCGATTGGGATTATTTTTGTGGATTTAACCCCTGGGTACAATGTGGATTTGATGAGTTATCTTTTTGGTTCAATTATTGCAGTGCCCCGTGTGGATATTTTGTATATGGGTGGGTTAGATATTGTGATTATTGGTTTGGTCACTTTTTATTACAAAGAGTTTCTATCCATCTCATACGACGCACAATTTGCAAAATTAAGAGGCATCAGTGTGGAGTTTTTTTATACATTGCTTTTGGTTTTAGCAGCACTGACCGTAGTTGCCGCTATAAAAGTGGTGGGACTTATTTTGGTCATTGCGCTTTTAACCATTCCCACGTATATGGCAGAAATGTTTTCAAATAAACTCTCTACCATGATGGTGTTAAGTTCCCTTCTTGCATCGTTTTTTACGCTGTTGGGTTTGGTGGTTTCGTACGTATATAATATCAGTTCAGGTGCAAGTATTATAATGGTTGCCATTGCTTGTTTAATCACAGTTAAAACAGTTAAAAGATAGGAAAAAAATGAATAAAAAAATAGAATTGGGCGTGGTTAACAGCTTAAAAATAGACAGAGTGACGGAACCTGGGTTATACTTGGTCAGTGAAGATGAAGAAGAAGCCGTATTATTGCCCAATGCTTATATCACCTCAAAGATGAACATTGGGGATGTGATTGATGTTTTTATCTACACCGATTCAGAAGACAGATTGGTTGCAACAACCTTGACCCCTTATGCGTATAAAAACCAATTTGCTCTTTTAGAAGTGGTTGATGTTTCAAAATTTGGAGCCTTTGTTGATTTGGGGTTACCCAAAGATTTACTTGTGCCTAAAAACAGACAAAAAAACCCTTTTAGTGTGGGGGAAAAACGATTTATTCGAGTCATAGAAGATGAAAAAACGCAACGCCTTATTGGAGTTGAAAAGTTCTCCTCTTTTATAAGCCGAGATATTGGGCATTTTCAACTCAATGATGAGGTCGATATTTTACTTTTTGCAAAAACACCGTTGGGGTTTAAAGTGGTGGCAAATAACAGTTTTGAAGGAATGATTTTTCACAATGAAATTTTTGAAGTCATAAAAGTAGGTGCACGAAAAAAAGCATACGTAAAACAAGTAAGAGATGACGGAAAACTTGATTTGGCATTGCAAAAAATTGGTTCAAAAAGTGACGATGAAACCCAAGAGAAAGTGTTGGCGATGTTAGAAAAAAACAGTGGTTTTTTGCCATATAATTCAAAAAGTGATGCCGAAGCCATCAAAAAAATATTTGGTTTGAGTAAAAAAAATTTCAAAGCAGTATTGACAAAACTCATAACACAAGATAAAATCGAAAATGTAGAAAATGGAATTAAACTTAAAAAATAGCATATTTCATTTGTACTTTATTAAATTAAGATAATTTTTATCCTAATTTAATATAATTTCTCAATTAATTTAAAACAAGGAAAAAATATGGCAACAACTATGTTAAAAGGGAATGTGGTAAATTTAGCAGGGAATGAAATCAACGTAGGTGATAAAGCACCTGTAGTTAAAGTCGTAGCAAAAGACTTATCTGAAATTCAAATTGGTGGAGAACAAGGTAAAGCACAAATCGTTGTCATTGTACCTTCTTTAGACACACCTGTATGTGCTGCAGAAACCAGAAAATTTAATGTTGAAGCTGCAAAAGTTGAAAATGCTGAAGTAGTCGTAGTTTCTATGGATTTACCATTTGCAATGGGAAGATTTTGTACAACTGAAGGTATTGAAAACTTACAAGTAGGATCTGACTTTAGAGCAAAAGATTTGGCACACAATTACGGTGTTTTAATTGCGGATGGTCCATTAGCGGGTGTGACTTGTAGAGCTATTTTTGTTATCAATGCAAGTGGTGTAGTAACATACAAAGACATTTGTGCTGAAATTACAGAAGAGCCAAATTATGAAGGTGCTTTAGCTGCAATTAAAGAGGCAACTTCAACTTCTTGTTGTGGAACTTGTCATTAATCAAGGTTTTGATTTTTAAAAACTGATACAATTGTTTTAATACTTTAAGGCTACCAAGCTTATTGGTAGCCTTTTTTTTAGGAGAATTTCTATGTTAAAACAGTGGTACAAAAAATTCAGTGCACAACCGCATCAACCCTTTTTCGCCAATGGGCTTATTTTTTTTATGCTTTTTATGTTACTTCTTTTTGCCTCATACTCAAATGTGATTGTTTTAAAAACAACGTTATTGACTTTTCATGCGTATGCGTTGATTTTTGTGGTTTTTATTCAGTTTTTTTTAGGTTTTTTGTTTGTGGTTTTCCCGCGTTTTTTAATGCAAGCAACCATTTCATCTTCAGTTTTTATGACACAATTTTTTCTCTATTTTATTGGAACAGTCTGTTTTTTTGTTGGACTTGTCATTTCAACACCACTTTATTTAGTGGCTATGGCAGTGCTTTTTGTGGCACAAATTCTGAGTTTTAATACGCTTTTTGGTATTTACAAAAAATCAATTATCGCCGATGGTACTTCAAAATATGACACCAAATGGATTTTGATAGGTTTTGCGACAGGCATTGTGGCTCACTTTATCTTTTTAGTGGCGCAATTAAATGTTAATCATGCCTATTTATTGGAAAAATTTGCTGTGTATGTAGGGTTTTATCTCTTTTTATTTATGATTATATTTACTGTTTCTCAACGTATGATTCCTTTTTTTACCTCAATGAAAGTGCCTGAGTATACCATCAATAAATCATCGCATTTATTGGAAAAACTTTACGGCTTACTGTTGCTTAAAGTGTTGGTGCAAAGTTTTGCACAACCTCAATGGTATATTGTAGCCGATTTGCCTCTGTTTCTCTTTTTTACTTTTGAGTTGTATAAATGGAAATTGCCACTGTTTAAAACCACTTCAATTATGTGGGTACTTTTTCTTGGTTTGTATTGGATTCCCGTTGGATTTTTACTCTCAAGCATAGAGTCGTTGTGCGCACTGTTTCAAGTGGATTTTTTCTTTGGAAAAGCCTCATTGCACGTGTTTGCTTTGGGATATTTTGTGACCGTTTTACTTGGCTTTGGAACACGGGTTGTATTAGGACACTCAGGAAGAGTACCCTACGCAGATAAAATTACGACGATGATATTCCTTTATATTCAGCTTGTTGTAGTTGTAAGAGTTTTTGCCTCTTTGAGTCTTAATGTTCATGCCGATTATATTTTTTGGATCAATCACACGGCTTTACTTTTAATCTTGGGACTTTTTGTTTGGAGTGTGAAATTTTTACCTATTTTAATGATTGGACATAACCCCAATCACTAAACAATCTCTTTACACTATTTGAATATAATTCTTCTATAGTGTAAAGGATATATCATGAAACTTACTGAAAATGATGTGACGTCTGAAGAGGTATTTCATCAAAGAAGACGTTTTTTAAAACTGGGAGCCGCTTCAATTGTGGCGAATGCAGCATTAATGAATCTGCTTGCAAGTGAAAAATTGCCCACTTCAAATTTAACGTATGCCCATGATTTAAATAAAAATAATCTCGTACCGAACAGTTTTGAACAAATCACTTCGTATAATAATTTTTATGAATTTACCACTTCAAAAGAGGGAGTTAAACCCTTATCTTACACCTTAAATCCAAAACCTTGGAGCCTAGAAATTGATGGTTTGGTCGAAAACCCATTCACGATAGATGTAGATGATTTAATCAAAAAATACACCCTTGAAGAGCGAATTTATCGTTTCAGATGTGTGGAGGGTTGGTCAATGGTTGTGCCGTGGATTGGATTTGAATTGGGACGGCTCATTCGCGATGCCAAACCTCTTATGAAAGCCAAATATGTGCGATTTGAAACTTTGTATGATGATGAGATGTTTCCAGATCAAGCCCGCGGCGTTTTTGGTGCAATTGAGTACCCTTATGTGGAAGGATTACGACTGGATGAAGCCTACAACCCACTAACTCTTTTAAGTGTGGGGTTATATGGCAAAACCTTAGAGAACCAAAACGGTGCACCCATACGATTGGTCGTGCCTTGGAAGTATGGGTTTAAATCCATTAAATCCATTGTTAAAATAACGCTTACCGATAAAGAACCTCTGAACACTTGGCAAAAAGCCAATCCAAGAGAGTATGGGTTTTATGCCAATGTCAATCCTGAGGTTGACCACCCCCGATGGACGCAAAAAAATGAGCGACTTTTAGGGAAATTGTTCAAACAAAAAACATTGATGTTTAATGGGTATGAAAAAGAGGTTGCTCATATGTATGCCAATATGGATTTAAGAAAGTTTTTTTAGCATGAGAGTTTTACTGTTTACTCTTTTGCTTTTGCCCTCAATGTATTTGGGCTTGAAAGTTTTTTATTTTCAAGATTTAATTGATCCCATAAAATACATTTACACCTTTACAGGAGCAGTGGCAATTACACTTCTGTTTGTAACGACAACGCTATCTCTTATAAAATCTAAAATTAATCTCATAAAATATCGAAGACAAATTGGTCTTTTTGCTTTTTTTTATGCTCTGTTGCATATGCTCAATTTTATTGTTTTTGACATGGAATTGCAGATTGTTTTTGCTATAAAAGAGACCTTGGATAAACCCTTTATCTATTTGGGCATGATTTCATTTTTGATTTTACTGTTTATGGCAATCACCTCTTTTAAAAAACTCTATGCCAAATACAATGCGTATCATAAAGCCATTTATGTGGTTTTGCTTTTAACAACCATCCATTTTGTTATGGCACAAAAAGCGTTGAGTCTATCTCAATGGTTCTATTTGGCTTTGATGATGTTAATCATGACTTTAAAACTAAAACAAAGAGTAATTTCAAAATCAAATATGCTTTAAATAAATCTTTTGATACCATTGCAAAATGAGAAACCTACAGATGAAAACCAATAATTAATGCCTTTAACCAATCTAAACGAGAATCAACTCGAAGCAGCAACATGTGCACAAGGGTATAACCTAATCATTGCCAGTGCTGGTACAGGCAAAACCTCTACAATAGTGGGAAGAATTGCTAACTTAATCAAAAAAGGCTTAAAACCAGAAGAGATATTACTGCTAACCTTTACCAATAAAGCGGCAGCTGAAATGGTCAATCGAGTAGCGAAATATTTTGGAAAAGAGGTGGCCAAAGCCATTATGGCAGGAACCTTTCACAGTGTTTCGTATAAATTGCTGAAACAACTCAATATTAGTATCACGCTGAAACAACCCAATGAATTAAAAACACTCTTTAAATCGCTGTATGAAAAACGGGTGTTTTACAACCGAGACGATGAAGCCAACCCTTATGACGGAGGCTATTTGTATGAGTTGTATTCCCTTTTCTTAAACTCTACGTACAATGAAAGCTTTGGCGATTGGATTGTGGGGAAAAACGCTTCGCATGAGTTGTATGCGCCTATCTATGAAGATGTGGTTTTAGAGTTCAATGAGTTGAAAAAAAAATATGGTTATGCCAATTTTGATGATTTGCTCACACTTATGCTTGAAACTTTGGAAAACAATGAGTTTGCTTTTAAAGAGATTTTAGTTGATGAATACCAAGATACCAACCCTTTACAAGGAAGATTGCTTGAAGGGTTTAAACCCAAATCCCTTTTTTGTGTGGGGGATTATGACCAAAGTATTTACGCTTTTAATGGTTCAGATATTGGGATTATTTCAACCTTTTCTCAACGATATGAGAATGCCAATGTCTTTACGTTACGAAAAAACTATCGTTCAACCAAACCCATTTTGGATTTGGCAACCAAGGTGATTGAACACAATGAACGTATTTATGAAAAAAAATTAGAGGTGGTCAGAACGGAGTTTGTTTCCAGTCCAAAACTTTTAACTTTTGGTGAACTTTTTGAACAGTATGAGTATATCTCTAAACTGATTTCACAAAGTCAAACCCCACACAATGACATTGCTATTATCTACCGAAACAACTCCAGTGCCGATGGCATTGAGGTCAATTTACGCGAATACTCTATTCCTGCAAAACGAAAAGGGGGGCACTCTTTTTTTGATTCACTTGAAGTCAAATTTATACTCGATATGATGACACTGCTTATCAATAACAATGACATGATGGCTGTCATTCACATTTTAGAGTATGGAAAAGGTATTGGAAAAGCCATTGCCAAAGATATTTTCGATGCGTTGATTAAATTGGGAAATGGCAATTTGTTCCAAGGACTTTTTGCACCCGATGAGAAAATGAATAATCCTTATGTTTCAACCAAAGTGAAAAATATTCAGTTGGGACTTTTTGATGATTTTCTTGAACTGGGAAGTGTGTCAAAGTTTAAAGACTCGGGTTTTGATGAGAAGTTTTTAGGTAATCCTTTACTCAAACACCCCAAACTTGGACGTGAAGGGGGAGAGTTTATTTATGAATTTTACAAAGTCATTAAAGAGTTAAGACGTGTTAAAAACCCCAATTCGGTTATTGAACACATTGTCAAATCTGAGCTTTTTAAAATGCTCAAAGAGATTTTGTGTATCAAAAGAGCCACACAAAAAGATGGCTCTATCAATGAATCGGTTAAATTCCAAGCGGGACAGAAGATAGAGAGAAAAGCCATTTTATTAAAAAGTTTGGCCGTGCACTACAAAGAGCTCTCTAAATTTATTAACGCCATGATTTTAGGTGGCAGTGAAATGAGTGAGGGCGATGGCGTAAATCTGCTCAGTGTTCATGCGTCAAAAGGGTTAGAGTTTAAAGAGGTTTATGTCATTGACCTCATGGACGGACGATTCCCTAACCGAAAACTCATGAGTAAAGGCGGAAGCATTGAAGAGGAGCGACGATTGTTTTATGTGGCAGTTACACGGGCAAAAGATATTTTATATTTAAGTTATGCCAAATATGACCGTATTAAAAAACTCGATTTTATTCACTCTCAGTTTTTAAAAGAAGCAGGGTTAGTCAAAGATGGCACAGAGGAATAAAACGCTTCTGAAATTAAATCATAATCTATTTTTCGATATAATCGCGGATAATCAAGTTAATAGGATAATAAATGAGTGATAAGTACGAACCTTCAAAGGTAGAAGATAATTATTATAAAATTTGGGAAAGCAGAGGTTACTTTGAAATTGATGGAAATAAATCAATTCAAGAGCCAAATAAAAATTTTGCCATTATGATGCCCCCTCCTAATGTCACGGGAAGTTTGCACATTGGTCATGCTTTGACCTTTACACTACAAGATATTATTACACGATACAAACGAATGGATGGGTTTAAAACGCTTTGGCAACCTGGAACTGATCATGCAGGAATTGCAACACAAAATGTGGTTGAAAAACAACTCTTAGCCGAAGGTACAACCAAAGAAGCACTTGGACGAGAACAATTTTTAGAAAAAGTGTGGAAATGGAAAGCCTACTCAGGTGGTACAATTGTTCACCAAATGAGAAAATTGGGAGTCTCTCCTGCTTGGTCTCGTGAACGATTTACAATGGATGAGGGACTCAAAGAAGCGGTTAAAGAAGCCTTTGTTCATTTATACAATGAAGGTATGATTGTTCAAAACAATTACATGGTTAACTGGTGTACACACGATGGGGCATTGTCAGACATTGAAGTTGAACACGATGAAGTTAACGGTAAATTTTATCACATGAACTATAACTTTGCCGATGGCAGTGGGCATATTACCGTTGCTACAACCCGACCTGAAACATACTTTGGGGATACTGCTATTATGGTACATCCAGATGATGCAAGATACACCAATATTGTAGGAAAAGAGGTTGTTTTACCGTTAACAAACAGAACCATTAAAATCATTACCGATGTACACGTTGACATGGATTTTGGAACAGGTGTGGTAAAAGTAACGCCTGCACATGATCAAAATGACTACGAAGTAGGAAAAAGACACGACTTAGAGTTTATTACTTGTTTCGATGAAAAAGGGATTTTAAATGACTTTTGTGGAGAGTTCGCTGGGTTAGAAAGATTGGCGGCTCGACCTATCATTGTACAAAAACTTCAAGAGGAAGGTTTCATTGTTAAAATTGAAGAGCACATTCACCAAGTAGGGCACTGCTACCGATGTAAAAATATTGTTGAGCCATACATTTCAAAACAGTGGTTTGTACGAAAAGAGGTTGCTCGAAGTTCTATTGAAAAAACATACGCAGGTGAAGCCAAATTCCACCCAAGTCATTGGTTGAATTCATACCGAGCATGGATGGATGAGTTAAGAGATTGGTGTATTTCACGACAATTGTGGTGGGGACATCGAATTCCTGTGTTTACCTGTGATGAGTGCAATCATCAATGGGCAGATAAAGCCGATGAACCAGAGGCGTGTCCACACTGTTCAAGTAAAAACTTTACGCAAGACCCTGATGTATTGGATACATGGTTTTCATCTGCACTTTGGGCATTTTCACCATTAGGTTGGGGAAATAATGGTCAAATGAAAGATACCTTTACCCCTGACGATTTAAAAGATTTTTACCCCAATTCACTCTTGATTACAGGGTTTGATATTATGTTCTTTTGGGTTGCTCGAATGATGATGATGGGGGAACACTTCCAAGGAGAATTGCCATTTAAAGACATTTACATGCACGCACTTGTACGAGATGAACATGGGGCTAAAATGTCAAAATCAAAAGGAAATGTTATTGACCCTCTTGACATGGTTGAAGAGCACAGTGCCGATATTATTCGATTTACTTTAGCTTACTTAGCCGTACAAGGTCGAGATATTAAATTGGGTGCAAAAAACTTAGAGCAGTTCAGAAACTTTACGAATAAGTTATACAACGCTTCAAACTTTTTACAACTCAATGTCGATACCTTCCCTGATTTAAAAGATATTACCATCCAAACACCGCTTGGCTTGTTTATGCAAAGTAAACTCAGCGACGCCGTAGATGAGGTAAGAGCAAATATTGAAAGCTATAAATTCAACGAAGCAGCAAGTACACTGTACAAATTCGTATGGAATGATTTTTGTGATTGGGGTATTGAGTATGCCAAAGCCTCTAAAGAAGCCGTTGTAGAATTGGGTGCAATTTTTAAAGAAACACTTAAAATGGTTTCACCCTTTATGCCTTTTATCTCTGATTATTTGTATCACAAATTAAGTGGAACTTCGTTAGATGAGGGTGAGTCGTTGATGATTATGAACTTCCCAAAAGATATTGCCAAAAATCAAGAAATTGAAGATATGTTTGCCATTATCGAAGAAGCCATTACCGCCATAAGAAGAGCAAAAGTGGTTATTGATATGGGGAACAGCAAAATTGCGAAAGCCTATATCAAACTGAACAAAGCCATTGATACGGCTATTGCAAAACCGTTTATTGAAAAATTGGCCAAAGTAGAAAACATTACTTTTGTCTATGAAAAACAAGAGAACTCAATTACCGATGTAAGCGATAACTTGGAAGTCTATATTCCAACGGGTGAAATTGACATGACGCCAATTATCTCTAAACTTGAAAAACAAAAAGAGAAGTTAGAAAAAGAGATAAACAAATTAAACGGTATGCTTTCAAACGAAAGATTTGTAGCGAATGCTCCTGCGAGTGTAATAGAAGAGAACAAAGCGGGTTTAGCTGCTGCAACAGATAAATTAGAAAAGGTAGAGGCTGAGTTGAAGTCGTTGAGTTAAGAGTTTAAGTAAAAGTCCTTTATTATTTTGGACTTTTACTATTATAAATAATAGGAAAATAATTGTAAAATGGCTTGTGAAATGTTAATGTATATAAATATTAGATTATTTTACTAACATTTTATAAGCAATTATTTTATATTGTATTTTAGTAATTTCTCTATTTTTTGTTTTGAATTAATAATATTAGTAATTAATTTACTCTCATCAAACTTAACAACTATTTCTTTAAAATATTCTTTATTGGTATGATTAGGTTTGTATTTGTAAATATAATTCTGAACAACTTGATTGAAATTTTCAATGTTTCTTCTAAAATTAATTAACTCAACTTCAAGTTCATCATTTTTTAAAATAAATTTTATCTTAGAAACTATATTATTATATTTTTGTAAATTAATATCAATCATTTTCTCTGAATATTCAGGCATTTTAATATCATCATTAGGTAAATCTTTTATATAACAATACATTGACATTAATGTATTAAAAGCATATATTTTGCCTTCTAATTCATTTATTACCGTTAGCAATTCTATACTATTTTCAAAATAAGCTTTTCCTTTAAGTTCTGCTTTCCATTTAGTTAACCCATTGTATGCAAGAAAAACTGTTGCAATAGCACATAAAGCAACAATTATATCAGTAATCATAGATATACCTTGATTTAATTCCATTTTATACCTTTATTAACACACCACAAACTCTACCAACAATATTCACATCATCTATATGCAATGTTATATCATCAAAAGCTTGGTTGTTTGATTTTAGAATTACTTTATCATTTTCTACTTTAATACATTTAATAAAATCCAAAATTTCAGGGACAGGATACATATTTATTTAATAAAAATAGATAAGAGATATCACCTATAATTTCTCATAAACACCTAAAGGTCTTCGCTTCTCTTACTTTGTGTGGACAAAGTAAGCAAAACCACCAACGGCTTCAAAGCCCATTCGGGTTTCCTCACTTATTATTTTTAATTTCTCGCTTGCGGAACTCGTCGAAAAAGTGCGTTTAGCACTTTTCTCTCCTCAAACAGTCCTCAGCTTTTTCCGAAATGAAAAATAAACGTTCGGCTTTTGCAGAGGTTGGAAAAGAGGGATAAGGACATTTGCATTTTGATTGTTGGAGTTCAAAGCTTCTTCTAATCTCAATTTATAAAAGATAGTTTGATTACTAGGGATATTACCACATCTGCAGACGCCGGAGTATTTTGAATTATTTATGGTAACAAGTGAGGACTGTTTGAGCGTTAAGAAATGACCTCAACGGTCATTTTAGCGAGTTCCGCAACGCAATAAATAATTTAAAATACGGAGGGTAGCTTTGCCGTCGAAGCCCGTGGTGAGTTTTCTTTGCTAACTTTCTTTACGGATAAAGAAAGTGGAAGCGGAAAGCGTTAGCTTTTCAAGAGACGTCTAGTAAAACTCATACTTCCTAGCCACAGCTTGGTGATTGGGAAATAAATGAGTTCTTTAGCCTGATATAATTTACAATATTTTCCCCCTTGAAATATTTACCTTCCTTTATGTTTTTCTAAAAATCCAATCAACGCATCATATACAATTTGGGGTTGTTCTTCTGGAACAAAATGTCCGCAATTTGGTACAGCAAATCCTGTGACATCTTTGGCAAACTCTTTCCAACCCTCTAAGACATCCCAAATATTTCCAACTACACCATTTGCTCCCCAAAGCACTAACAATGGGGTTTCAAATTTTACATTTCGGTTTGCTTCATCGTGTAATAAATCAATACTGTTTGATGCTCTATAATCTTCGCTGATGGCATGAACACACGCTGGGTCTGAGTAGTGTCGGATATACTCTTGTATGACATCTTCTGGAAACATTTTTTCACTCTCTTTATTGACTTTATTTAACAGATTTCTTCGTATAAAATATTCAGGGTCTGCTCCTAAAAGTCGTTCTGGAAAACCTACTGGCTGAATGTAAAAGAACCAATGCCAATATTTTGTTGCAAACTCTTTGTTGGTTTTTTCATACATATCATACGTGGGTAAAATATCCATCATGGTACAGGAGAGTACTTTCTCTTTGTGGTCTAAAATAAGTCTGTGTGCAACTCTTGCCCCTCGGTCATGACCTACAACATGAAATTTGGTAAAACCCAACCTCTCCATAACACTCACTTGGTCTTGTGCCATGACTCGTTTTGAATAATTGGAGTGGTCTTCTAAGCCTTTGGGTTTTGAGCTGTCTCCATACCCTCTTAAATCAGTGGCAACCACAGAATAATTTTGTGCAAGTAAAGGGGCAATGTCTCTCCAAATCAGATGACTTTCAGGGTGTCCGTGAAGTAAAAGGATGGCTTCATCTGTTTTTCGGCTGATCAAAGTATGTATAGTAACTTCCCCTAAATCAATCATTTCTCGTTCAAAATTTTTAAAATAGTCTGTTATTGCCATGGGTTATCCTTTTGAGTCTTTTTTTCTAACTCTTTTTTTATCATGGGTTTAATTCCACCACTGTTTAATAAGCTCAATACATAGTCACTCATGGGTTCAATGTGGGCAATAATGTTCTCTTTTTTACGCACAGTTGCATCCGTTAAATCCACTTCTAACTCTTCTCCTGTTGATACGAGTTGAGATATATGAGGACAAACAATAAGCGGTAAGCCTAAATTTATTGCATTTCTGTAAAAAATTCGTGCAAAAGATTCTGCAATGATAACACTGATACCCACAGCCTTTAACGCAATTGCCGCATGTTCTCGACTGGAACCACAACCAAAATTAGTGCCTGCAATAATTATATCAGAGGCTTTGACTTTTTTTGTAAACTCTGGGTCGGCACCAAACATAGCATATTTGGCAATATCTTCTACATTGGTGTACTCCACAAATCTTCCCGGGTAAATTTGGTCGGTATCAATGTTTTTTCCAAAAACAAAAGCGTTTCCTTTTAATATTTTTTTCATGACAGTTCCTTGCTTGTTATATATTTTCTTGGATCAACAATTTTGCCTTCTAATGCTGCCGCGGCAACTGCTGCTGGAGAACCCAGAAAAATCTGTGCAGCAGTGGCACCCATGCGTCCAGGAAAATTACGATTGGTTGTGGTAATGCACGTTTCCCCTGAAGCCAACATCCCTTGATGTGTTCCTAAACATGCAGCGCATCCTGGTGTTGCAAAAGTGGCTCCTGCTTGAACAAGACTCTCTACATACCCTTTTTTCATGGCTTCCAATAACACATATTTTGACGCAGGTACAATGACAAATCGTGTTCTTGGTGAAACTTTTTTCCCCTTTAAGATGGAAGCAGCAATACCAATATCTTCTGCTCTTCCTCCTGTACATGAGCCCAAATATGCTTGGTCGATTTTGGTTCCAATGTATTTGTCAATCGTAAAGACATTGTCAACACTAAAAGGAGCTGCAATTTGGGGCGTTAAATGGCTTATATCAAAAGTGATGTCATCTTTATAGACAAAATCATCGTCGGTGTGATAAATTTCGTAAGAGCGGGTAACTTTTTCATCTAAAAATGCCATGGTGATTTCATCGGGTTGAATGTAACTTGTTTTTGCCCCCATTTCTGTACTCATATTACACATTGCCATTCGTTCAGAAATGCTCAGATATTTTAATGCTGAACCAGAAAACTCTATGGCTTTATAAACGGCAAAATCAGCACCCAGTTCTCCAATGGCATGCAAAATCATATCTTTGGCATAAACTCCTTCAGGTGGGATGCCTTCAAAATTTATTTTTATGATTTCTGGAACCCTAAACCACAAATGACCTGTGGCTAAAATGATGGCTAAATCCGTAGCCCCCACACC
This sequence comes from Marinarcus sediminis (SeqCode), assembly GCF_048571275.1. GTDB lineage: Bacteria > Campylobacterota > Campylobacteria > Campylobacterales > Arcobacteraceae > Marinarcus > Marinarcus sediminis. Next base: position 174,435 of record NZ_CP182357.1, on the reverse strand, counting down.
TGTACCAAAAGCACCAAAAGCGCCATGTGTTGTTGTATGGGAATCTGTTATGACAACAATTTCTCCCGGATATGCTAACCCCGTATCGGCAAGAACTTGATGACAAACTCCTTGGTCAATGTCCATGAGTAAATCAATGCCTTGTTCCCAACAAAACTCACGAAACTCTTTTTGGTTTTGAGCTTGAGTAATGGTTGATGCGGGAGCATAATGATCCAAAAACATGATAACTTTATTGGGGTCATACACTTTTTTGCCTCCCATTTCATAAAAAGAACGAATGGTTTGCAAATATAAATCATTGATGCCTGCCATATCAATTTCGCAGTTAATGATTTCACCTGTTTTAACGGATTTTTTTCCCGCTTTTTTGGCAAGAAGTTTTTCAATGGCATGCATCTTTTTTCCTTTAGATTTAAGTAAAAAGTGAATCTTTTTTTTGTATTATATTACTAAAGACAATATTAAGTCAAATAGTATATTGTAATACACAATATTTAGGAAAGCAATATGGATTCATCGTTATTAAAAGTTTTTGTTGCTGTAGCAAACGAAAAAAGCGTATCTCTTGGAGCAGTGCAGATAAAATTATCACAATCAAATGTTACGCTTAGAATCAAACAATTGGAAAAAAATTTGGGGTATGCTTTGTTTCATAGAGTTCCCAAAGGGGTTATTCTTACCAAAGAGGGGGAAAAACTCTATCCTTTTGCTTTAGAGATTGTAAAAAAAGTAGAAGAAGCAGAGTTGTATATGAGAAACATTTCTCATCAAGAAACGCTTAGAATTGGTACAAGTCAGGCAAATGCAGCCATAAGATTGCTTCGTTTTATTGAAAAATTAAAAAAGAAATATCCCAATATGGAATTGGAATTTTTCACAAGCGGAACTCCCCAAGTGATTGATGAATTGTTGGACTATAAGATTGATGTTGCTTTTATTACAGGCAATCCAAATCACAAAGATATTATGGTGTTACGTAAATTTAATGACGATTTGTATTTAGTGGAATCAAACACTAAAAAGAGCCAAAACTGTCTTATTGGATACCGACACAACAGTACACACTTTAAATATTTGGAAAGTTATACAAAAAACAGAGGCAACATTGATTTTAATGTGTTAATTATTCAAAATTATGAAGTGATGTTAGGTTGTGTGGAAGCTGGAATGGGGAAAGCTTTTTTATCCAAGGCCATTATTGATAAATATGGTTATACAAACAGATTAAAATTGACGAAATTGGAAGATAATGAGTGCAATTTAGAGACGCATTTGGTTTGCAGAAAAGATTATGTGCCTATGATTGTGAAAGATTTGAAATCGGGATTTTAGAGAGAATACGCTGTTAATAACGTAAAATCTGTTTTAAATTTAGAAAACGCTATAATCGTACGTATTTAAAACACTCAAAAAAACACTCATAAAACACAGGAGAAGAACGTGATATTTTTTAAAAACATTGGTTTGACCGTTTTATTGGTATCACTTTTTAGTGGGTGTGTTTCCACACAAGATCGAATTGAGAGTCTTTTACAAACGTCTGCTGCAACAGTCATTAAAAATGATTACAAAAATATTGCACAGCAACTGATTGTTTTTAAAGATAAACTTGATAAACGAAATCCCAAATCATATGACAAAGAGTTGGCCCCTTTGATGTACACTCAAATCAATGAATTGGAAAATAAAATCAACTTAAAATACGGCTCAAATGAGATTGGTTCATACAAAGAGTATTTACAGATTGCTTTTAGTAAAACCGATATTCAAAACAGAGATGACTATTTGATTTTGGGTATGTATAAGTTGATGTACGACGCGTATGATATTCAAGATGGGCACCGAGTCTCTGCTTTTTCATACAATGAAGAGAAACTGCAACGGCTTTTTCATAATTTACAAATTTTAAAATGGAAAATCAAAACGGCAAAAGATTTAAAAGAGGAGTATCTCTTTTTAACGTGGCAAAACAATTGGCAAATTGAGTTAGAAAAAAGAGTCAGAAAAGGGGAAAAACCCACTTTTGAAGAGTTGCAAAATTTGGAGTACATAAAAAACAATAAAGAGTCTTTGTTTTCATCATCGAATACCTCATTTGAAGTGATTTTAACTCAAATGATACAACACGTTAAGAACTCATTGGAAACATTGGGCGTGGAACCTGTGGATATGGGAATAGAAGCCATTAAATCGGTCTTTATTTTCTTATAAAATTAAGCGATACCTTCAAAAAACTGTTTGATGGTATCGTCAATAATATTTGTTGTATCATATTTTTTCAGCAAATAACTCTCAATAAAACCATCCGATAATTTTTTAAACAATATGGCCAAATGCATATGACTCATTTTTGTATGGGGACAGATTTGTTCAAATTGACGTGTAAGAAACTCATAAATGTCTAATACAATAGGGTGGTTTGCAATATCAAGTTTGTGAAAAAAGTAGGGGTCACTTGTCATGGGTGAGTTTTTGTCTATTTCGATAAATATCTCATATTTGCACCGTAAATAGAGTTTCAAATTGTTCATGGGGATATTGGTTTCTGTGGTATTTAAGCGTTGAGAAAAGAGTTCAAGCTTTAAAATCAGATACTCTAAATACAAATCCTCTTTGGAATTAAAAAGATTATAAATCGTGCCTACTGAGGTTTCAAGTTGTTTTGCCAGTTGCGAAATTTTAAAATTTTTATAGCCAACTTCATCAATATATTTGGCACTCTCTTTTAAATATAACTCTTTTTTGACTTTGTTGATCTCATCAATTATTTTTTTCAATGCTACACACTTTAAATGATTTTTATTATTATATTAATTTTATGATTAAGAGTAGTTATTTTTTGAATAGTATATATTAATATGAACTTAATTCAATATTAAGTCAAGTTGGAATAGACTTACAAAATTCCAACAGATGTGGGTTTTATGCGAAATACTAAAATTAAGTTAAAATTACTGCGAGATATTAAAACCGATGCCCTTTTGATTTATATTCGAACCATTTTAGAAGATTTGATTGAAAAAATAAATACAAATGAGTACCGACTCAATTTAGGCTTTGAAGAGTTTAATGAAGAGATAAAAAGCAATATTCTTTTTTTACTGGGGCATTTAAAAGAGGCAGTATTAAATGGGCATGAATTAAAAGATATCATTCTTTATGAACAAAACAGAAGAACCAACCAACGATTGATACCCAATGATGAAGCATTGATTCTTTATTATAATACAATTGTAAAAGAGATTGAGAGTAATCTGACAGAGGGAGAGCACTGGATTCCAGAGCAAGTGGTTTTTGCTTTATTGAGTGAATGGATTGTCGAAGAGAATAAATCAACGCAATTTTACCCATTTTTAGAAGAGATAAATTACATGAAATTATTGGGTATGTATGAATATTTAGGGCAAAAAAATATCGATGAAGAGCTTAAAAAGAACGTCATAAAAATGTATAAAATTGCTGCATCTATGATTAAACAACTGAAAAATACGCATTATCGAGTCAATAATAAAAGAATCTCAAAAAAAAGAGTCAAAAAATGATGTTAAGTAAAAATATCTTTGCTGGTTTAACTGTTGGTGTTATTGCGTTGCCCCTGTCTATGGCTTTGGCAATTGCCGTGGGTGTTCCTCCTGAAAACGGGCTGTATACGGCAATTATTGCAGGAATCATTGCTGCTATTTTTGGAAGCAGTAAAATGAACATTTCTGGGCCAACGGCTGCCTTTGTGGTTATTTTAATCCCCATAGTTCAAGAGTTTGGCTTAAGTGGATTGTTGGTTTGTGGGCTCATGTCAGGTGTTTTGCTTGTGATTATGGGGGCATTTAAATTGGGAAACTTAATTGAGTTAATCCCTTACCCTGTAACTGTTGGATTCACCTCTGGAATTGCTGTGGTCATTGCTGTTTTTCAAATCAAAGATTTTTTTGGTTTACACATTGAAAACTTTACGGGGCATTTTCATCAAAAAGTTTATACGCTCTTAAGTTCGCTTCCTACGTTTAAACTCAGTGAATTAATTGTGGGATTATCAACGTTAACCATTCTGATTTTATGGCCAAAATTCAAAAGTAAAATTCCTCCCGCTTTGATTGCATTGAGTGTTGTAACGTTAGGAGTCTATTATTTTAATGCACACACTTTAGGGGAACAAATCTCTACCATTGCCTCTACGTTCCAGTATGAAATCGGCGATTTAAAAGGCAATGGTATTCCTCCCATTCCTTTGCAATTCACGCTTCCTTGGAGCAATTTTACTTTAGATGACATGAGTTTGGATCTGTTTTATAAACTCTTACCTCACAGTGTTGCTATTGCCATTTTAGGTGCGTTAGAATCTTTGCTGTGTGCGGTTATCACAGATGGTATGACGGGATACAGAACCAATCCAAATAAAGAGTTGATTGGGCAAGGTTTGGCCAATTTGGTCGTGCCTTTTTTTGGTGGTATTCCAGCAACGGCTGCCATTGCAAGAAGTGTGGTCAATATTAAATCAGGGGCAACGTCTAAACTCTCTTCAGTGGTTCACTCCTTGTTTATATTGGCTTCCATTCTTCTTTTAGCCCCCTATCTTTCTTATATGCCAATGGCAGGACTTTCCGCTTTGCTTTTGGTGGTTGCTTGGAATATGTCAGAAGTTAAACACTTCAGAAACATCATTAAAGTTGCACCTAAAAACGATGTCTATGTGTTGTTGGTCTGTTTTACCTTAACGGTGTTATTGGACATGCAAATTGCGGTGGGTGTTGGAATGGCATTGGCCTCTATTTTGTTTATCAAACGTACCATTGATTTATACTCTATTGAACTTATTAACACCAAAGAAGCAAGTATGCACCCAGATATTCCTAAAAATATTGCCATTTATGATATTAATGGTCCCATGTTTTTTGGCGCGGCACAAAATGCATTAAAACGGCTTATCTCCATTGAAGAAGAGATTAACGTGGTGATTATCAATATGGAAAATGTTACGATGATGGACATGACTGCATTGGTCGCTTTTCAATCGATTATAGAAAACTTTAAATCAAAAAATAAAAAATTGGTGATTTGTGGTTTAAAGAGCAGATTATTAACAAAACTCAATAAAAGTGGGGTGGTTTTTAACGATACGGATTTAATATTAGAACACAATATTCATAAAGCCATTAAGGAGTATGAAACACCAAAGGAGTCTTAGACTCCTAAGGGTTCGTTGGGTTCAATGCTGCACTCACTGTTTTTATTGCATTTGATGTTGGCATCAAGATAAAAAATTCGGTGAATATCTTTATATTTTAACTCATCAGCTAACATTCCCCAAGCTTCCATGGCACGCGTTCCTGTTCCACAATAAAAGACAATTTCTGCATTTTTTGGTAGGGCATCTAAAAGGGCTTGTGGTTTCATTTTTTCAGCATGAATATTGATTGAACCAGCAATGTGTCCATTATCAAACTCCTCTTTTGACATCACATTCACAAGCGTAACATTTTTTGGAAATGTTTTATAATTTTTTACAAACCATTCTCCATCGACGGTTCCTGTATCGGCACCTTTTTTAAGAAAAGTTTTGATGTTTGAGCTTACTTTTTCAACTTTTTTAACAGGAGTATTAACGCCTGTTGTTGGATACTTTGCGCTTTTCCAAGCGGGAAATCCAGAGGCTAAAACTTTGACGTTGATGTATCCCATTGAAACCAAGTTTCTGGCAATTGCATGCGATTTTCCACACTCATATCCTCCACAAAAGGCTACAATGGTTGTCTCTAAATCAGCTGGCATGAATCCTGCAAACTCATTGAATTTAGTATCAGGAACACTCAATGAACCAATGATGGTCTCTTGAGCAAATTTGACGTAAGGCCGAGCATCAATAAAGAGGGCGGAGTGTTTATCAAAGAGTGCTTTTGCAATATTGACATCAATCTCTTCGTAGTTATTGTCTGCCCATTGAGGCATTCCTGCTGGGTATATTTTAACATCGGTATACCCTTTGGCTTTTAACATGGCAGCCAGTTTAGGGCTTTTTGCGCAATCATAACCGCCACAATAGACAATCAACTCTTTTGATTTAGCCACACCTTTTAAGACACTTTGATAGAGTTCATCAAATTTTGTATCGGGCAAAGACAAAGCTGAGGGGATATGTCCCATCTCATATTTCATTTTGGGTCTGGCATCAAGAACAATGGCTTTAGCACTTTGTCTGGTTCCTTTTGAAACCACCATTTTGACGTAGGTATAATCAACAACAGAGAGGTTGTGCTGTTTGACCAATGATTTAACTGCTTCCGTTGCATTTAAATTAAAATCCTCAAATGTAACGGCTTGAGCATTTAAAATGAATATTGATGCAAACAGAATAAAACGCAATGCAATTTTTCTCATTTGAACTTTTCCTTTTATATTATAATAGTATTATCATATCAAATAAAGGACTAAAATAGCGATATAAAGCGTAACAGAATTGTCAATAATTTAACGAAACTTGATAAATCAGATTAAAACAATCAGTAAATTTATGTTAATATTCCATTGGATATAATAACAAATACTTATAAAACTATTGGAGCTAAAATTGATATTACCTCACCTAAAAAAGGGTTTATTTTTCATTTTTTCATTTTTCATTTTTTCATTAAATCTTTATGGGGAAGCTTTCGAAATATCGGGATTTATCAACAGCGATAATCAACAAAATATCTCAACAAAATATAATGGGTATGTAGAAAAAATCTTTGTTAATGAAGGAGATATTGTTGCTAAGGGAACACAGCTTTTACAAATTGATTTAAAAGAGATGAATACAACAAAATCTCAAACTCAAATTGCCAAACAACAAGCACAATTGACCTATGCCATGAATAAAAGCGATTTGGATAAAACCACACTGGATTACAATCGATACAAAGCGTTATACGATAAAAATGCCATTTCAAGAGTGAGTTTTGAAGAGATAAAGCTGAAAAAAGAGAATCTTGAAAAAACCTTGGAGATTTCAAAACAACAAGTCAAACAGTATGAGGACAAACTTCAAGAGATACAAAAACAGTTTCAATACTTAAATATAAAAGCCCAAAGCAAAGCGCTTATTATCTCAAAAAGTATCAATGAAGGAGAGTTGGCAGTTGCAGGTGCAACGCTTATGGTCATTTGTGATATTGAAAATTTGGTGGTCTATTTGGATGTTTCTGAGAGTGATTTAACGCTCTTTAGAGATAAGCCCAATATTGATATTGTCGTTGATTCATTAAACCTTACGCTTAAACCCAATAAAGTTGTTATTTTGCCTGCTGCGGAACAGGGCATGAACAATTTTAGGGTCAAATTGACGTTTAAAAGCAGTGATAAACGAATATTGCCTGGAATGTACGTGAAAGTGATTGTAAAATAAACACATGAAATACCAAGAGATTAAAGTTCACAACATTGGTGGAATTTTAAGTAAAACATTTTTACACAATCCACTCACGCCTATTTTAGGAATATTTATTCTGATTATGGGGTATTTTTCACTCCAAATGATGCCTCGAGAAGAGAACCCGCAAATGGTGCTCAGTGGGGGAAATATCATCGTGCAACTTCCTGGTGCGACACCACAAGAGATTGCCAATGTCATTGTCAAACCCATTGAGCGAAAAATGAAAGAGGTTTTAGGGGTAGAACATATTTATGGAACCGCACAAAACGATGTGGGTATGGTGACAGTTTTCTTTTATATTGGAGAAGACAAAGAAGATTCAAACTTAAAAATGTACGACAAAATGATGCAAAACATGGATGTTTTGCCTTTGGGTGCAAGTCAACCTATAATTAAACCACTGGATATTGATACGGATATTCCTATTTTTTCCATTGCTTTTTATGCCAAAAATAAGCAAGTACCTCAAAGCGATATTTATGAAAAAGTCAAATCCATACAACACAAACTCAATTCCATTGAAAATGCAGCGGTGACACATATTATTGGAGGGCACAAAAAACAGTTTAATATTATTGTTGATGCCAATCGATTAAACAGATATGCTCTGAGCATGAGTGATGTTCAAACGGCGCTATCTTCTATTGTTATTACCAACACTCAATTAAAAAAGAGTTCTGGAAATGAGATAAAAATCGTGGGAATTGAAAATGTTTTAGAACAACTTGAAGACATTCAGAAAATTATTATCAATACCCAACATGGAGTGGTTTATTTAAAAGATGTGGCAACTATTACTGAAAGCACGGATATTCAAAACTATAAAGAGGTGGAAATTGGGATCAAAGAGGATACCTTATATTCTCAAGTGACACTGACGGTTTCAAAACTTAAAGGTTCAAACTCGGTAATAATTGCCGATGATATTAAAGCACAATTGGCTTCCATGAAAGAGGAACTCAATAAAGAGGGAATCTTTTATACGGTTACAAGAAACGATGGAGAACGAGCGGACGATGCGGTCAATGAATTGATGTTTCATTTGCTTATTTCTGTGATCATTATTATTTTATTATTGGTATTTGTTTTGGGTTGGAAAGAGGCAATGATAGTAATGTTTACCATTCCTGCTATTTTTTCAGTGACGCTTTTTATTGCTTACTTAGGGGATCAAACGCTTAACCGTATTACACTGTTTGCTTTTTTACTCTCTTTGGGGCTTTTAGTTGATGATGCCATTGTTGTTGTGGAAAACATCAACCGACATTTTCACTTAAAAAGTTCGCAAGATAAAAGCAATGAAGAGATTATGGTTGAAGCCACTGATGAGATTGGTGCTTCAACAAATATTGCGACTTTCGCCATTATATTAACCATGATTCCCATGGCATTTGTGGGGCAAATGATGGGTGAATTTATGCGCCCAATTCCTTTGAATGTACCTGTTGCTATGTTTGCTTCATTGATTATTGCTTATATTTTCACCCCCTATCTTGCCAATAAAATATTAAAAAAGAGTGCACATGCCAAACATTAAAACTTTTGTAACCTTATGCATACAAAACAGAAGAAATAAAACAGTTGTATTGCTCGCTACACTCTTTTTATTTTTGGCTTCGATTGCATTTATTCCACTCGTATGGGTCAAAGCAAAAATGCTTCCTGAAAAAAATGCCAATAACTTTACCATTTATGTCGATTTGCCCAATGGCAGTTCCATAAATGAAACGAAAAATGTTACCGATATGATTGCTGAAATTTTGCAAAAAGAGCAAGAGATAACCGATGTAGAAGTTTTTTTAGGAACGTCATCTCCTTTGAGTTTTGAAGGTTTGGTCAAAGGCAGTGGTGCAAAAAGCGGAGAACATTTTGCTGAAATTGTGGTCAATTTGACCAAAAAACATGATCGTGATGAACCCTCATTTTTAATGGTACAGCGTTTAAGAATTGCCATTTTAAATCGTCTTGTAACCATGAGTCCTAACACCACCATCAAAATGGTAGAACCACCTGCAGGCCCTCCTGTTCTTGCTGCTGTGGTTGCAGAAATTTACGGAGAGAATCAAAAAGGCATTGAAACACTCTCTAACAGAGTCAGTGAAGTCTTTAAACACACTGATGGTTTGGTTGATATTGATGTGCTCAATGATGACAGTTACGATGAGTATAAATTGGTTTTTGATTATGAAAAGATCAAACGATACGGTTTGGACATTAATGCCATTACCAAGCTTATCTCCTTGGCATTTAATGGCAAAGTGGTTGCTACAAAAAACTCAAAAGAGTATGACACGCAGTTGGATCTGTTTTTACGAATGAAACAGCGAAGTAACACAATCAATGATGCTTTGATGAGTTTAAAAATACGAAGCATGAGTGGTGCGTTAATTGCCTTAAAAGATATTGTGCACGTGAAAAACGTAGCCAATGAAAAAACTTTGCATTTTAAAAACTTATCGTTGATGTTAAATGTGGTTGCACAAACTGACATGGTGTCGCAAATTTATCCTTTGCTTGACGCCAGAAGGTATATTTTAGATCACTTTGGTGATGAGTATGAGGTGAGAACTTCTCACCTTTTAAATCTGGAATTGACCCATAAAACCACTCATGAAAAGTATCAGTTGGTGTGGGATGGAGAGTTAAAAGTAACCTTAGATACTTTCAGAGATTTGGGAGGAGCATTTATTACTGCTTTGATTTTGATTTTTCTTTTGATGGTGGTCTATTATAAAAATTTCGCCCTCAGTGGTATTGTATTGCTTTCGAGTTTTTTATCCATTATTGGTGTTATTATTGGGCACTTTATGGTTGATGTCATTACCCCGCATACGTTTTTTTTAACAGCAACTTCATTGATTGGTTTTATTGCCTTAATTGGTATCAGTTCCCGAAATGCTCTTTTGCTCATTGATTTTACCAAACAACTCATCAAAGAGGGCGTACCCAAAAAAGAGGCAATCATTACCTCTACGACCATACGGGCTAAGCCGATTTTTCTCACAGCGTTGGCGGTTATTTTGGCCTCAACACTTTTAGCCAGTGATGCGGTTTTTGGAGGCTTGGGTGTGGCTTTGATTTTTGGAACCATTGCAGCAGTGATTGCCTCACTGATTGTGGTTCCTGTTTTGATTGATAATATTGACGAATCGAAACTTTTAATATAACTCTTTGTGTCTGAGTTTGTGTGTGAGTGTATATAAAATTGGCAAATAAATAAGATTTAACACGGTACCCCAAGCCAGACCAAACCCTAACGCAATCGCAATGGGTTGGAAAATTGCTGCTTGCCCTGTTGGGAAAAAAATCAGTGAAAACATACCAATAATGGTTGTAACGGTTGTAATAATAATGGGTCTGAACCGTTTGGTGGCTCTTGCAAATATCTCTTCCATACTTTTGGCTTTTTTTAAGTAGGTCATCATGATAATTCCATCATTAATCACCACGCCAGAAAGCCCTAGTGTTCCAATCATTGAAGGCATGGAAAGGTTTAATCCCATGAGTTGATGTCCAATGAGTACCCCTAAAATTGAAAAAGGAATAACACTCATAACAATCAGCGTTTCCGTAAAAGAGTTAAACAAATACAGCATGGCAATCATAATTAAAACAATGGCCAATATTGAGGCGAAAAGCATGTCATTTCTCAGTTCGGCTTTTTTCTCAGCTTCCCCTTTAAAGACCAGTTTAATGCCTTGTTTTTTAATTTCATCTAAAACAGGTTGAATTTTTTGAATCACTTCACTGGAGGTAATAATATCGGGATTGACGTTGGCAAAAACATAGAAGTTTTTAATGCCATCATCTTTTAAAAGTTGTTCAAAAGCTCGAATAGAGTTTAACTCTACAATTTCATCTAAAGATACAAATGTGCCATTGTCTAAAGGCACTAAGGTTTTTTTAAAACTTTCATAATCATCTTTACTTTGTGATTGTATTTTAATGTCCAACATCTCTTTGTCATCAAAAGAGACCGCTTTTTTCTTCAATAAATATAAGTTAGAGAGAAAAGAACCAATAAAAGACTCGGTAATACCTAACTGTTCTCCATAGGGATTGACTTTGACTTTGATTTCATCAATGCCAAATTTCAGTGAATTGGAAATGGATTTCATTCCATTGATTTGTTTTAACGCTTTATCCAAAAGAGCAACTGCATCAATGGCTTTTTGATTGTCTGCAGTGACCAAACCTATTTTTATGTCGGCTTTAATGGGGCCTACTTTTCGCTCTAAAACAGCAATTTCATCGAGGTTAAATTTTGTTTTATAATCTTGTTGTTCTATGAATTTTTTTAATTTATTGGCAACATCATCTGATTTGATGGTTCGCGTTCTTCCTTCATCATCGTAATAAAAACTCAAATAGGGAGTAATGAATTTGTCCAAAAAGTTTTGTGCTTTGAGTTTGGTCAGTTCGACGGTCATATACATGGCGTAAGGGAAGTTTTCTGTATTGTTTCCGACATCTCTTCGGTATCCAGCAACGGAGTCAATATTACGGATAAAAAACTCATCGCTTCTTTGAATCAAGTCATTTTCAATGCTTTTTACAATTTTAAAAGAGTCTTCAAGTGTGGTATTGGCATTGGCTTTGAGTGTGATTTTAACATTGGTTGCATCAAACTTTGGAAACATTTGGAATTTTGAATTATTGATAAAATAGAATGTCAGTAAGGGAACTAAAACAATAAAAATGGCAATAAAGGTTTTTTTCCAATGCATAAAAAAGTGAATAATTTGGTTGTAAATAAGATTGGCTTTTTCCCAAGAGGTCACTTTTGCTCCTGTTTTAAGCGTATGGGCTGCATGAATGGGTAAAAAGATAAACGATTCAATTAAAGAAGCCACTACCAATGCACTTAATGCAATCGGAATGAGTTTCATCACTTCACCCATGGTTCCACTGAGCATTAAAATGGGTAAAAATGAAAAAAGCGTTGTCAAAGAGGCAATGGTGACAGGTTTGACCATCTCCGTTGCCCCAATAAATGCAGCTTCTTTAGGGGGATGCCCCTCTTCAATGTGTTGTTGAATGTTTTCACTGACAACAATGGCATCATCCACAACAATCCCTATGGAGATTAAAACTCCTACGAGTGAAATCATGTTAATGGTATATCCAGACAGATACATATACACAGCCGCAATGACAAATGAAGTGGGAATTCCAAGGGCGATAATAAACGACATTCTGAAGTTAATTAATACACCAACTAAAACCGTAATGAGAATAATCCCCAGTAAAATATTTGAAACCACAATATTCAGACGGTCAATGATTCTTTCACTGTCATCGTCTGCTACGGTCAATAAAATATCAGGATTTTTTGCTTGAATTTCTGGAATGAGTTTTTTAATATTATCGGCAATTTCAATGGCATCAGCTGTTTCTGATTGAACCACTTCAAGTGAGAGAGCATTTTTCCCATTAAATGAGTAGAGCGTTGATGTATCTTCATACTTCTTCGCAATGGTCGCAATATCTTTGACATAGACATTTTTATCACCAATTTTGATTAAAGTATTGGCAAAATCGTTGGCATTTTTTGCCCCATTAAAGGTTGAAATATAGTAGTGCTTTTTGGATCCTTCAATTTTACCAATGGGAAAAATATAAGAGAGATTAGAGATGGCAGTAAAGACACTGCTTTTGTTTAAATTGAGTGCTTCCATTTTCTTTTCATCTAACAGTACTTCAAAATATTTATCTGAATCTCCAAAAATATTGATTTCATTGATACCATTAATGTTTAACAGTTGACTCTTTATATCATCGGCTAACGGATTGAGTTGGTCATTGGAATATTTGTCTGAAGTGATTGAAACATCAATGAGTGTTCGGGTTCTGTCTAAAACATTGACCGTGGGTTCATCCATGTCTGAAGGCAAGTTTGTTTTAACAAGGGTAATAACATCTTTGATTTTATCGGCTTCTTGATACTTGTTTTGATGTTTTTTCAACTCTAAAACAATGGTGAATCTGCCTGGACTAATAACCGTAGTCATGGTGTCAATGCTGTCAATATTCTTGATATTGTCTTCAATTTCTGTTACAACCATTTTATCTAAAATATCAACAGAAGCACCCGTATATGACCCCTTAATAGAGATCATATCCAATTCAAAGCTGGGAAAAATCTCTTTGGGTGTTTTGCTATAAGACCAGATTCCAACGGCAAATATTAAGATAAAAAGGGTGTAATTTATTCGTGTATTTTCAATAAAAAATTTGAGTAATCTGTCAAACATTGATGCGCCTAAAGTAAGATAATTTGAAATTATAGTTTATGTACATTAATGTTATATTAACAAAGAGCAAGCGAAATAAAAATCATCTGCTTGCTCCATAAAGATTGAGTTTTTTCACTGTGTTATAATCCTCTTCTTCTTTGACATTTTCGGCAAAGACTTTGATGTTAATGAGCGTAGAAAGCTCTTGCATGGCTTCAACAAAACCTTGTTTACTTCGGTCGTTTGCTATGTTATTGGTATAATCACGTGCAAGTCGGATGTAGTCTAAATTAAACTCTTTGATGTGGTCAAGAGGAATGAACTTGGTCTCAAATCGTTTGATAATGATTTTAGCCCCACTTTCTCGAATGGCATAAGAAAAGAGTTTGAATTTTGAAGCATCTCGTGCAACCCCATAGGCTGTAATTGAGAAAACCAGTTGAGAAGCAATATCACTATTTGCGCCAATGATTGCTTGAATCCAGAGAATAAAGGCACTGTTTTCAATTGAATCCAATGAAAGATTGATGGAGATATTGTGTTGAATTTTGTTTTTTCTGATATGTTGGATGACTTTTGTAATAACCGCTTTGTCAAAGTCAATGACTTTTTCATATTTTTCAGCAATAGAAACAAACGTTCCAATAGGGATGTTTTCACCACTTCGGTCAAGAGCATGAGTAAAGGCTTCTTGCATAAAGAGTTTTCCTTCATTTTCCCCATTTAAAATATGGGCATCACCAATATATTCCACTTCAAATTTTCCATTATCGATGATGTCATAAATGAGCAGTTCCCACTCTTGCATGTCACGTGTCAAATCACTTTCATCACGAATAAAGGCCTCATTGGGTCCAATTTGTTTTGCCAATTGGTAGGCTTCATTGGCTGCATCTAAAATACCAAAGGTTGTACCAATGGGATTAAACGGGGTTGCTCCAATATGGGCAATGCTTTGTTTATCAATTTTTGCACCTAAGGCTTCAAACTCTTTTTTTAAGTGAGATATGAATTTTTCAATGTCATTGTGTGTAAACTCTTTTGCAATAAGAGCAAATTCAGAACCATAAAATCGGTATGCCGTAACATTTGAAGAGAAATCGGTTCGATGGTCATCTAAAATAGAGGCAAAACTTTTGATGAAATCATTGACATTTTTTGATGAATTTTTATTGGCAAATGAGGCCAAATCATCAATTTTGAGCGTTAAAATATAACCAAATGATTTGGACATGAACATTTTTTTCAAATCGGTTTCAAAAGTTTGTTTCAGTTGCAGTCCAGTTAATCCATCAATAGAGAGTTGTTTGGTCATATTAGAGATATTGTTGTTGAGTTTTGAAATGACCGATTCTATTTTAGTTGACATATCATTCATGGCCATGGCAACATTTTTAATCTCCGTTGTCCAAGGCAGTTTTTTAATCGTTTCAAAATTGCCTTGGGCAATGTTGGTGGCAAGTTTCTCTATTTTTTTCAAAGGTTGCAAAATGTACCGTAAAAATACAACCAGTAGCGCCATTGAAATTAAAAAAGCGATCAGTGCATATAAGATGGCTCCTTTTGCTTGTTCATAAAGTTTTGCATACGCATCACCTGGGTTAGCACTGACATAAATGATGGCAGCTTTATTCCAGCCATCGCTGATTTCACTGCTGGTCTCTTCTAAATGCATAGGAATTAAATTGATAAACCATTGAGGAACATAATCAAATTTTACCTCTCGGGTTTGTCGAACCAATACTTTGTCAAAATTCATATCCACACTTGCTTTAACCGTTTTCCCTTGATTGGTTGCAACAAATTGTACAGGTAAAATGCCTCCCATTTTATACGCTTCATTGGGAATAAATTTAAACACTTTTTTCATGGGTTCATCAGCTTCAATGCTGTTGATATTTGTTTCACTGTCCATTTGTGCCAACTCATCAAAAAAGGCGCTGTCTGATCCCTCTTTTTGAATGGTTCCATACTTTTTATCAATGGATACATCGGTGATTTCCCACGAAGCATTCAGTTTGTTGTAGGTATTTAAAATTTCACTTGACGTGAATGAAAAATCAATGTCTTCTAGGCGTAACTCTTTATAAAAACCTCTGTTTGCAATGGCTTTAATAATGGACTCAATTTCTGGGTCTTTTTTATCTTTGATATAGGCTTTAAGGGTCATACCCAATGAGGTTGCCGTATCTTGTGCTTTGGTGGTTGACTCTACTTCCAAATACTCTTTGGTGTTTTTTACGCTGATAATAAAATTGCCCGTAAAAATCATTAAGAAGATGAATGAAATAATAATATAGAGCTGTTTTGATAAAGACATTTTTTTTCCTTTTATTAAATTCTTGACATTAAACTTTTCCAAGATTCTAGGTTGTTACTTCCCACTTTTTCATCGCTTTTTCCTTTTGATTGCGCTTTCCATAACCCTTCAGCATTAAAACTGTAAACAGGCTTTAAATCGGGTCTTTTACTGGCAAGTTGCAGTCGTTTGTTGATATTGTCCAAGACTATTGGAACGGAGTCGGGTTTATGATAATAGGTTAAAACCATATGGGCTTGCTCAAATTTACTTCGTGCTTGGCTCAACTTAACATAGGTGATTCTGAGCTTCTCATCAGGAACACCCAGTTTTCTCAAAGTAAAATATTTTGCAATGGCATAATCTTCACAATCTCCCGCTCCCGTGCCCATAAATTCAAAAGGAGTTGCCCAATAATCATTTTTATGCCAATGTTTAATATCGAGTTGATAGGTGATTTTGTTAAAAAAGTCATTGACATCTTTGAGTTGATGTAAGATGGTTTTGTGTTTGGCTTCTTCCACCATGTTGTCCCAAATAAGCAGACGTCTTAGCGCTATATCATTGTATTTTGTTTTGTATTGTTCGAATGCTTTTTCGCTGATATTATGTGGAATAGTAGCAACGGTTAATGTAAGAAAAGCTACAGTAATTAACAAAAAAGCAATTAGCATATCTCTTTTCATACAATAAACCTATTTTTTATTATATTCTACCACAATGTTATTTTAAAAATGCCACAATCTCTTCTTGAGTGGTTTTGTTTGTATCGTATTTTACAATCAAAAGCTTTTCATTTTCATTGATATACCACTCATCAATGGCTTCATTGTCATGAAGTTTGGCTGTTTCATCTCTTTTTATCTCATCAATGGGAATATAGACGACTTGTTTTTTCATGGGATTGGGCATTGAAAAAATCAATATAAGCCAAAAGACACACACAACAGCAATGGCAGTTACAATGTCGCTTAAACTTGCAGAATTAAAAAATATTCCTCCCACTAATCCCCCTAAAAATGTCCCTAAATAACCAAATGAGTTAAACAATCCTAAAACCATTCCTCTTTGGTGCACTTTAGCAAAACGTGAAGCCAAAGATTGCATGATGGGTTCGTGCATGTTAAAACCAATAAAAAATAATACAACTCCTATTACAAACGCAATATCCGTTGTACTGAAACCAAGAATCAAGTATGACAGCGCAAACAGTACAATTCCAATAATAAGTACCTCTTTAAATTTACCTTTTTTTTCAGCTAAGATGGCTGCGGGTGCCATAGCAAAGACTCCAAAAATCATCGCTGGAACATAGACTTTATAAAGCTCTTTAATCTCCCAATGAAACTCTTTTAGTAACACCATTGGAATAATCATAAAAGCAAAGGTCATTAACCCTTTTTGTAAAAAGTTAGTGATGTTCATTTTAACCAAGTTAGCATCTTTCAAAATGGGCATAATTTTTAAACTGTTGGTATATGTATGGGTAATAACAGGTGGATTAGGAACTTTTTTTACAATAATATAAATTGAACTCAACGCCAAAAAGGCAGTAATCCAAAAAAGAGAGGCTACGCCTGCATAGGCTCCAATAATTGGACCAAACAGCATTGATATGGCAAAACTCGCTGCAATTGAACCTCCCATAAAAGCCATCGCTTTGGGTCGTTTCTCTTCTTGAACCAAGTCGCTGATCATAGCTGTTACAACGGCACCAATGGCACCTGCACCTTGTAAAAATCTTCCTACCATTAAGGCCAAAATATCAACAGAAAGTGCACAAATAACAGAACCAATGGCAAAAAGTAAAAGTCCCATAATAATGGTGCCTTTACGACCCATCTTGTCACTTAAAATACCAAATGGAAGTTGAAAGAGCATTTGAGTTAACGCGTAACCACCAATAACCACACCCACTAAAGTTGTGTTGGCACCTTTTAAATTCATTGCATAAACTGAAATTACAGGAAGTACTAAAAATAGTCCTAAAAAACGTAATGAAATAATTGAACATAGGGGCAGAATTGTTTTAATCATATATAATCCTAAAAACGATAAAATAAGAGAATGATTATATAGTAAAATAATTAATAAT
The DNA here is from genome assembly GCF_048571275.1 of Marinarcus sediminis (SeqCode). Lineage (GTDB taxonomy): Bacteria > Campylobacterota > Campylobacteria > Campylobacterales > Arcobacteraceae > Marinarcus > Marinarcus sediminis. The sequence continues at coordinate 156,397 of NZ_CP182357.1, read as the reverse complement.
TTATTAATGGATATGTTTATGAAAATTGTTTTAGCAACAAGTAACAAAGGGAAAATTGAGGAGTTTAAAAAACTTATGCCAAACGATGATGTTTGTGCTTTTGAGACACTTATTGGAAAAATTGATATCGAAGAAACGGGAACTACTTTTAAAGAAAATGCTGTCATAAAAGCCAAAGCAGTCTACGATAAAATAGCCGATGAAAAAGTTGTGGTTATCTCAGATGACAGTGGGATAAGTGTGCCACTGTTCAACAATGAACCCGGTGTCTATTCGGCTCGATACGCAGGAAAAGATGCAACCGATTGTGCCAACAATGAAAAATTGATTTCAAAATTAAATGCACACAATGTTACAACAACAAAAGCCTTTTACACTGCGTGTATTGCTATGGTGTATAAAAATGAAGTCTACACCGTTCATGGGTGGATGTATGGACGTGTTATTGACAAATGTATAGGTTCTAAAGGGTTTGGTTATGACCCGATGTTTATTCCCGATGGTTTTGAACAAACATTGGGCGAATTGGACTCTGAGGTCAAAAAAGCACTTTCACACCGAAGCCGTGCATTAAAATTGGCCAAAAAAGTGCTGGATGTGATTTTATAATTTTTTGAGAAATCTTTCATGTAATGTAACGGGGAAAACGCTACTTTTTGATTGAACAAAAATATCAACACGTGCTGTTGAAGTGGTACAATTTCCATCTTCTGAAAGATACATAAACTGCGCTTTTATATCAAAATTTTCATTTGGAAAGTTTAACTTTTGGGTACAGTTTAACTGAGGTATATCTAAAATCAGGTTTTTAAAAAATTGTAAGTGCAGTTGTGCTTGGCTTTGCAAATAATAAATACTTTGGGTGTTTGATTGTAATGTGTTGGTAAAAAGAATCTCCAACGCCAAATAGGAAAAGAGTGAAATCATAAAGAGTGTTAAAAGAAGAGCAAAAGATTTTTTCATAACGGGAAACTCCACTTTTGGCACAACTGTTTTAAACAAATATCAAGCTTAAGTTGGTTGTTTTGCACTAAAGGATGAAATGCCGTTACCTCTTCTAAAAGCATCTGGTCATCGTAATATAACGTCTCTTCTTTAAGAGAAAAAGAGGAGAGCGATTTTACGATTTCATAGTGCTCATAAATTGTTTTGGCTGTTTCTTGATTTTTAAAATAGATCAGGTTATTTTCACTGCTTGGTTTAATTTCATGCAGTTGGTTTTGATCAAATAAAATGTAGTGAGACGTTAGCAAAACGGTTTGAGAAAATGGGGTGTAAATTTTCTCTTTATCGCTTCTGTCCAATAAAGCAACTCCACTGTAATACCCTTGCAAAAAAGCTTCGTTATCAAGTTTGTAAAAATGAATTACAGAGCCATTGGCATGAATATTGCGTGAGGTTTTTAAAATATTGTATAAGAAAATCTCTGTACTTTGCAGTTTTAATTCATCTAAGGTTTGTAAAAACTCTTGGCCGTTTCTTTTTTGAATTTGGTGATAAAACTTCAATGAAAAAACCATCACAATACTTAAAATAAAAATCGAAAATATCAGTTCCAATAAGGCAACAGATCTTTTCACTACTCTACCTCTTTAAATGCAATGTTTTGAGAGGGCTTATGTCTAAGAGCAAATTTTTCAAGGGTGATTTCATCCGAATGATAGACAGATAAAATAATCTCATTTCCACCATTGTGGAGCACAATATTTTCTCCTATAACGTTGTAGCTTAAATTTTCATAGGTTATATGAGCATCAGATTGGTTTGTAATTAAAAGGTTTTTGAGATTTAAAAAGGTGGCTTTTTGCGTATTTTTAGAGTAAGTGAATTTTGAAAAACCACTTACTAAAAAAAGAAGAATAATAAGGGCTAAAACAGTTTCAAAAAGAGAAAAACTATTTTTTGCCAACTTCTAAAGCTTTCAAATAGGCACTTTCAACGGCTTTAATAAAAGCACTTCTGACATTACCCTCTTCAAGTGCGGCAACTCCTTGTGCCGTTGTTCCACCTGGACTCATGACACTGTCTTTGATAAATGCAGGGTGATTGTTCTCTAAAAGCGCTGAGGTACCCTCAAACAAACCTTTTACCAACTCAACACTGTAACTTCGCTCTAAGCCAGCTTTTACTGCACCATCGGCTAAGGCTTCTGCCACGATGGCTAAAAATGCTGGACCACTTCCTGCTAATGCTGTGGCAATATCCAATTGGTTTTCCGTGTTGACCCAAAGCGTTCTTCCAATTGATGAAAAGATTTCTATGGCTTTGTTTTGAGCCTCTTTATCTCCTGTCATGGTAGTCATTGATTTTTGTTTAGATGCTGCAATGTTGGGCATAATTCTGACATAGGCTTTTGATTTGATTTGTCGTTTTAAAAATTCTAATGGCGTTCCAGCAAGAATAGAGTAGAGTGTATTTGCTGTACCATCAAGTCGTACAGAGACACTTTGTAACGCATAAGGTTTAATACAGAAGATAATATTTTTGTCGGTAATATCCTCTTTATCGCTCATGACTTTAATTTTTATTTGTGGAATTTTCTGTTGAAGTTTTTGTAATTTTAAGGCATCTCTTCCGATGACTTCAATTTCATATTTCTCCACCAGTCCAACAGAAAGTGCTTCTGCCATCATTCCGTTACCAATAAGTGTTATTTTCATTTTATGACCTTTTATTTTTATGTTTTTATTATATCAAATATTTTTTTAATTGTTATATTTTAAAGCGCCTCTTTTTAATTTGATTTGCTATAAGGTTGTATTGGATAAAATACTTGCTTTAAACAAGAGGATATAATATGATGAAATCAAACAGAGTTTTTCAAGTTGGAAAATGTTTACTCGCAAGTACAATCCTTGCTGCTTTTTTAGTTGGTTGTTCTTCAAAAGATCCAGAAATTCAAGAGTACAATAAACCTGCGATGTACTGGTACAACAAAATGCTTAAAAAAATTGCTCAATACGATTTAGAAGCCGCAGATGATACCTATATCTCTTTAGAGAGTGAACATAAAAATTCCCCTTTAATTCCTACGGCACTTTTAATCATTGCCAATGCCCATATTGCTGAAGAGGAGTATGAATTGGCAAAATACTATTTAGATGAGTATATCAAACGATATGGATTGAGTAAAAACATTGATTATGTGCGATATTTGAAAATTAAAGCAAACTTTTTTGCTTTTCAAAATCAGTTCCGTGACCAACAACTCATTCTTGATACTGCAGTCGATATTGAAGAGTTCATGCAATCGTATGCCAACTCACCTTATATCTATTTAGTTGAGAATATTCGTTCACGAATCAGCATGGCAAAAGCTTCGTTTGATCAAGAGATTTCAGGTTTGTATATCAGAAGAGATAAGCCAAAAGCAGCAGAGTATTATGCACTAAAAGCCAAAAGCGCATGGGAATATACCCAAGATGTTAAACCTGTAAGCGTACCATTTTATAGAAGTATATTTGAATAAATTTTTTAAGGAGAATTATAAATGGAATTAAGCAATTACGACTCTTTTCCACAAGAGATACCGTTAATCATAGAAGATGACATATTTTTATACCCATTTATGATTGCACCACTTTTTTTAGGTGAAGATGCAAATGTAAAGGCAGTTGAAAATGCCATAGATACCAATAAATTAGTTATAGTCAGTGTCAGTAAACCAGGACACGAAGGGCAAAGAGAAGAGAACAGTTTTTATGATGTCGGTGTGGTAGGAAATATCATGCGGAAAGTTACCCTTCCCGATGGAAAAATTAAAGTTTTGTTTCAAGGGTTAGCGAAAGGTAAAATTGAAAAGTTCGATATTGATAATCCTACTTTTGCCTATGTTGATATAATAAGACCAGATGCGTATGAAGAGGAAAAAATTGTCTCTTTGATTGATGTTTTACGAGAACAAGTGAAAAAATTGTCAAAAATAAATTCAAAATTTCCCGTTGATTTGATTAAAACCATTGATGAAAACAATGATCCCGTGCGAATTGCTGATCTTATTTCATCGGTTTTAAGAGTCAAAAAAGAGGAAGCGTATCAACTTTTTTCTGAAGTCAATGTTGAAGATCGAATCATTAAAATCATTGAGACCATTAAAAAAGAGATTGAGAGTTTTAGAATTCAAAATGAGATAACTCAAAAAGTCAATTCTAAAATTGAAAAAACGCACAAAGATTACTTTTTAAAAGAGCAAATTAAGGCGATACAAAAAGAGCTTGGTACGGACAATAAAAAAGATCAAGAGATTAAAATATATAAAAGGAAGTTAAAAAAACTCAAACCTTTTATGTCTAAAGATGGCTATAAAGAGACCAAAAAACAGATTGAAAAACTCTCAAGAATGCACCAAGACTCACCCGATGCATCACTGTTACAAACCTATATTGAACAAGTATTAGAGATACCTTTTGGGCAAAGCAGTAATGCTGAAATTTCAGTCAGCAATGTGGAAGAACAACTCAATCGTGACCACTACTCCTTGGAAAAAGCCAAAGAGAGAATTGCTGAGTATTTTGCTGTTAAAGAGCTGCTTGAAAAACGTGGAATTAAAGATGCCAGTTCTAAAGGGACCGTGCTTTGTTTTGTAGGACCTCCTGGTGTGGGTAAAACTTCGTTGGCCAACTCTATTTCAAAAGCACTTCAACGACCACTTGTGCGAATTGCATTGGGTGGAATGGAAGATGTGAATGAATTAAGAGGGCACAGACGAACCTATGTGGGGGCAATGCCCGGGCGACTTGTCAAAGGTTTGGTTGATGCAAAAAGCATGAATCCTGTTATGGTTTTAGATGAGATTGATAAACTGGGCGCCAATCACAAAGGGGATCCAAGTGCAGTAATGCTTGAAATTTTAGACCCTGAACAAAACAATGAGTTTCGAGATTTGTATTTGAATTTTGCCATTGATTTATCGCAAGTTATTTTTGTGGCAACTGCCAATGATGCCAGAAGAATTCCCCCTGCACTTAAAGACAGAATGGAGTTTATTGAAATCTCTTCATATACACCAAACGAAAAATATCATATTGCCAAAGATTATTTGATCCCACAAGAGCTTCAACGTCATGGTTTGAAAAAGAGTGAAATTTCACTCTCTCGACCAACCATTGAGTTGATTATTGCAAAATATACACGAGAAGCAGGGGTGAGAAATTTAAGACGAGTTTTCTCAAAACTTTTCAGAAAAACGGTTAAAAAACTCTTGAGTGATGAGAGTGTAAAAAAAGTCTCTATCAATACGCAAAACTTGGTGAAATATTTAGAACAACCCATTTTTGAGATTGACCCAGCCGATAAGAAAAATGCCATTGGAATTACCAATGGATTAGCTTGGACGGCAGTCGGTGGGGATGTATTGAAAATTGAAGCCATTAAACTCAACGGAAAAGGGGTGCTCTCTTTGACTGGAAACATGGGTGATGTAATGAAAGAGTCAGCACGAATTTCACACAGTGTGGTCAAAGTTTTAATTGACAATGGAAAAATAAAAATACCACAAGATATTATTCCTAAAACACCTGCTGAAAAAGAGGAAAAAGTCAAACTGGATATCAGTGAAATATATAAAAGAAACGATATTCACTTGCATATTCCAGAAGGAGCAACGCCAAAAGATGGACCAAGTGCTGGTATTACGATGGCAGTGACGATGGCTTCAATTTTAAGTGAAAGAGAAGTTCACTGTGATTTGGCGATGACAGGTGAGTTAACACTTACGGGAAAAGTTTTACCTATTGGTGGATTAAAAGAGAAACTAATAGCTGCGTATAAAGCCAAAATGACCAAAGTATTAATTCCAAGAAAAAACTTTCAACGAGATTTGGAGGATATTCCTTTTGAGGTTAAAAAATTCATTGAAATCAAACCTGTTGATACCATAGAAGATGTTTTAAAAGAGGCCTTGGTTTAAACCTATGCGACGCTCTCGTGTAAGTAGAAGCCAAGGACAAATCATTAACAACTTTTTTACCATTGTAACGATTGTCATTATGACAGCCGTTATTGTTTTATACAGCAAATATGTTCTCCAACCAAAAGCACAAAAAGCCAAAATAAACTCTGGCTTAGCGTGTCAAGAAAGCCATTACACTGCCGATAAACTTTTTGAAAAAGCGTTAATAAAAGAGTCAATTACGTTGCTTCAAGAAGGAAATTATGTCATTAATGGGGGTTTTATTCTCTCTGAACATATGCCAACAGCAATTGAGAAAAAGATTGCACTCAAAGATATTGACAAACTTTTTTTGGATACAATCAAAACAGAACAAAATAAAAATGTTCAAAAATTTCTTAATATCAAATATGAAGTCATTGAAAATGATAAAAATGACCCCGGAAAGAAAAACGAGTCATGTAAACTCAATGCAGGCTCTCTTTTAACCTCTTTTCGCTTAAATGGTAAAGAGGTGTATCGAATGTACACCGATTTTAATCAAAGCACACTCAATGAGATTAATGAGCGTGTTACATGCACAATGGAAGCGTTTAAATACAATGCAAAATTATAAAAACTTAACTTTAACCAATGGCATTATTGCTCTTACTGTTTTGATGTATGTGGTACAAATCAATATACAACATGGTGCTCTTTTAATGGGATTAAATGCCTATTTTATTGAAGGAAATTTGTGGTACCAACCTCTCTCTACCATGTTTACTCATGGAGGCATAGGGCACTTGGGGATGAATATGTTCGTTTTATACCAATTTGGTAACCTCATTGAAACCTATCGAGGCAAAGGGCAACTCTTCTTTTTATATTTTGTGGGAGGAATTTTAACCTCTTTATTCAGTTTTGCATTTATGTATTCTGTGGGGTTTAATCATAACTTAATAGGGGCTTCAGGTGCTATTTGTGTGTTGTTGGGTTATGTGGCGTTAATAGACAAACGACAACGAAATGGCATCATTACTTGGGTGTTGCTCATCTCTGTTGCTCCCATTTTAATTGGCTTACCCGTGGCTTGGTATGCACACTTTATTGGTTTGGCAATAGGCTTTATTTTGGGATTCATCCGACGATAACTGGTTAAAAAATCTTCAAACACGCGTACCAAAATCAGTTTGGTTTACTTGGGCATTTTACTCTCCTTTATTTTTATTTCTATTTTATGTTTCTTATTGTTTCTTTCTGTACATATATCAATAAATGCTATGCAAATGCTACTTTTATCATGTGAATATCATTTCCTTTACTTATGATTTGGTCTGAAAAAAGAAGGAGAATTTATGGAGATAAGTACACAGGCCCTTTTTGCTGCACTTCCTATATTGGTTGCAGCAATATTATTGGTTGGATTTAGGTTACCCGCTAAAAAAGCGATGCCCGTTGTTTTTGTAGTAACGGCACTGGTAGCTTTTTATGTATGGCAAGTGAGTTTTAATAGAATAGTTGCCTCATCTGTTCAAGGTTTTTTGATTACCATAGCGGTTTTATGGATAATATTTGGTGCCATTTTATTGCTCAATACACTGAAACACTCAGGTGCCATAAAGGCCATCAGAGAGGGGTTTAATAATGTAAGCCCAGACAGAAGAGTTCAAGTAATTATCATTGCTTGGTTATTTGGTTCATTTATAGAAGGTGCCTCTGGGTTTGGAACAACGGCTGCCATTGCAGCCCCACTTTTAGTTGCAATTGGTTTTCCCGCTATGGCTGCTGTTATGATAGGTATGATGATTCAAAGTACCCCTGTCTCTTTTGGTGCAGTGGGAACGCCTATTTTAATTGGGGTTGATAAAGGTTTAGATTCTCAAAGTATCAGCAACACTTTACACGCTGTTGGTTCAAACTGGGATGCATATTTACAACTCATTACAAGTGAAGTTGCCATCATTCATGCCATTACAGGAACATTTATTCCTCTGTTTATGACTTTGATGATGACACGGTTTTTTGGTCAAAACAGATCATGGACGGAAGGTTTATCTATCTTACCCTTTGCTATTTTTGGTGGATTAGCTTTTACCATTCCTTATGCCCTTACGGGTATATTTTTAGGAGCGGAGTTTCCTTCTATTATTGGTTCTTTAGTGGGTCTTCCTATTGTAATCTTTGCTGCTAAAAAAGGTTTTTTAATTCCTAAAGACAGTTGGGATTTTGCTCCAAAAGAAAAATGGCCAATCAGTTGGGTATCTAAACTTGAAATGAATATGGATGCCATGAATACTAAAGTTGATATGTCGTTGACAAAAGCGTGGATACCTTATATACTTGTTGCTGTTATCTTAGTCATCACAAGAGTATCAGATGAAGCAAAAGCGTTAGCTAAAGCTTGGGTAATCCCTTTCAAAGATATTTTGGGTGAGGGATTAAACTACTCTATTACCCCTTTATATTTACCGGGTGGAATATTAATATCTGTTGTATTAATCACTTTTTTCTTACATAAAATGGAAGTTAAAGAGATGAAAGAATCGTTTTCGGAGTCTTCAAAAGTGATGTTAGGTGCAGGATTTGTACTCGTATTTACAATTCCATTGGTCAGAATCCTTATTAACTCTGGTGTAAACACTGCTGGTTTTGATTCTATGCCAGTAGCCATGGCAAATTTTGTGGCACATTCTGTTGGGGATATTTTTCCCCTCTTTTCTCCTATGGTTGGGGCTTTAGGTGCCTTTATTGCAGGAAGTAATACGGTTTCAAACATGATGTTAAGTCAATTTCAATTTGGTGTTGCCAATGCTCTTGGACTTTCAACAGCCCTTATGGTATCTCTTCAAGCTGTAGGTGCTGCTGCTGGGAACATGATAGCCATTCACAATGTTGTTGCAGCATCGGCTACGGTTGGATTACTTGATCAAGAGGGTGAAACCATCAGAAAAACGATTATTCCTACGCTGTATTATTGTTTGGTTACGGGAATGATTGGTTTAATTGCCATGTACTTTTTGGGAATAACAGACCCTTTAGTAAAATAAACGTAAAAAGGAGAGATTTTTCTCCTTTTTAATGACACTGAATTCAAGCCCAACAAGGGGAAGAGAAATTTTTTTTGAATTCTTATAAGAAAATATGCAATGATTATTTAAAAAAGAGCATATAAAATGACATAAAACCAAGAACTACGGCAATGCCAATCCAGACATCTTTGATTTTGATGGTAGGATTTAAAATGCCACAGTAGGGGCATTTTTTTACGTTTGCTTCAATTTCACGCTTACAATTTCTACAATTTTCGATGTTAAGTCCTTTTAAAAATGAAAATATACTCTCTTTGTATGCAGAAGTCAATATTACTATATGCAATTTAATTTCAATTTGCAATATTTTTAGCTATACTTCTTTTATGATATTACATTTAGATTTAGACTGTTTTTTTGTCTCCGCACATCGTACTTTAGATAAAACCCTCATGGGCATTCCCGTAGCTGTTGGTGGGCGAAGCAATTTAAATATATTTGACCGAAAAAAAGCGCAACGATTTATCAGTGCGAACAGTGGTGCCTTTGTCAGTTCAATCATCAGTAACAGTGATGAGAGCAATGAAGAGTATTTTAAAGATAAAGATGGACGTATACGGGGCATTATTACTACATCGTCATATGAAGCCAGAGCCTTTGGTGTGAAAACGGCCATGAGTGTGAGTGAAGCGTTGCAATTTTGTCCACGACTTAAAATGATAAAACCTCATTATCCACTTTACCATGAACTTTCTCATAAACTCGCTGTTTTGTTGTCCAATAAAATGCCTTATGTGGAGCAGTTCAGTATTGATGAATTTTTTGGTGATGTCACAGGCTGGGTTGATGATAATGATATGTATGAATTTGCATTGAGTTTGAAAAAAGAGATTCAAGAGAAGTTGGATTTGCCCATATCTATTGGGGTGGCACACTCAAAATGGATTGCAAAACTCGTAACGGAGTATGCCAAACCTTTTGGGGTTAAGGTGGTTAAAAAAGAGGAAGAAGCCGCTTTTATTAAAGATATTCCCATTGAAGTTTTTCCTGGAGTGGGCAAAGGGTATGCTGCAAAATTGCATGGTTATGGCATATTTAAATTGGGAGAAATCAAAGCCAAAAAAGAGTTGATGTACTCTTGGAAAAAACCAGGGATACAACTTTACAATCGTATTTGTGGAACAGACAATGAAAAAATATCGTACTATTGCGATGAGTATGCTTTACGTAAATCTATAGGAATAGGGCGCACCTTTGATCCCATACAAGAAAGAGAAGAGCTGCGGCGACGTATTGTAATATTGTGTCGTTATTTGAGTTTTTTAGTGCAAAAACAAGAGGTCAATCCTCAAACTTTTTATATGAAAATACGGTATGAGTACAGATCAAAATCGAAAAACTATCTGCATACCAACCGACTGTTTGGTGAGAACTATTTTAAGACACAAATGCTGAAACTCTTTGAAACAATTGATATTCATAAAACGCATCGTGTCATACAAATCAATATTGTGGTATCCAATTTTAATGAATTTAATCCAAAGAGTTATGATATTTTTGAGTATGAAAATGATTTAAAACAAAAAACGCTCAATCAAAGTATTCAACATTTGCGCAGTAAGTTTGGCATTGATATTATAAAAAATGCCAATGAACTCTAAAAACTATTTGCATTTTTCACTTAAATCTTCTAACTCCAAATTGAGTGCATTCGAAGAGATATAGACTTCCCACAATGAAATACATAAAGAGATACACATGGTAATCAAACTTAAGCCAAATATCTTTTTTCCGATGATATAAAAACCTAAAAAGAGACTGAACATCGAAATGGTGCATAAAAGCATTGAAACTACGCCAAAAAATTGCATCCATTTGGTCAATTCCAGCCTTTTTTTAAGATTGGCAATTTGTCCTTTAAGACTTGCTGTTGGGTGCTCTTTTGCTTGGGTACTGATAGAACGAATGAGTTGTCCCGTTGTTAAAAAACGGTTAGTATATGCCAAAAGAAGCAGTGAAATTGCAGGAAAGAGCAGTGCGGGTGTTGAGATTTCAATTTCCATAAAAACCCTTTAATATTTTTCTCTTATTGTAACAAAATCTTAAGAAAGAAACCGTAAATATAAAAAAATACAAGAATTGAATTAATAATTTACATACAGTAGGTAATTAATTAACATAATTATTGTAAATTAATATCATAATATAACTAAAATAAAAACACAATTCTGATAAAATAGAGGAATATTAACTTCAAAGGAGATAGTATCAATAAGTCAGCATATAAAACCGACTATGAAGTAGGTCAAGATAATGTCGAAATTTTAGGTATGGATATTCATAATCCAGTGTTTTTTTTAAGTGCCATTTTAATTGTACTGTTTGTGATTGTTACCATCATGTTCCCCCATATTTCAAAAGAGTTTTTAGATGGAGCAAAATGGTGGACAATAAACCATTTTGATTGGTTATTTATGGGGGCATCAAATTTTTTTGTAATTTTTTGTTTCTTATTGATTTTTCTGCCATTGGGTAAAATACGTTTGGGTGGCAATGAAGCAAAACCTGAGTTTTCAAGAGTTTCATGGTTTTCTATGCTTTTTGCAGCAGGCATGGGAATAGGGCTTATGTTTTGGAGTGTGGCAGAACCCATTGCCTATTATACCGCTTGGTATAAAACCCCTTTGGGCGTAGAGCCTTTTACCCCAGAAGCAGCCTCCTTAGCAATGGGGGCAACGATGTATCATTGGGGCGTTCACCCTTGGGCAATTTATGGTGTTGTGGCACTCTCCTTGGCATTTTTTTCTTACAATAAAAAACTGCCATTGACTATTCGTTCTGCTTTTTATCCTCTGTTAAAAGAGAAAATTTGGGGATGGCCGGGGCATTTAATCGATTTATTGGCCGTGTTAGCTACGATTTTTGGTTTGGCTACCTCTTTGGGCTTAGGTGCTCAACAAGCGGCAAGTGGCTTAGACTATGTTTTTGGAATTGGCAAGGACATTAACATACAAATAGGCATCATTATTTTTATTACTGCCATTGCAACCATTTCAGTCGTTCGTGGTATTCATGGCGGGGTTAAATTATTGAGCAATCTTAATATGATTGTGGCAGTGATTGTTTTGTTGTTTATTATCATAGTAGGTGCTTCAACCCACATTTTTTCAATGTTTTTTGATACGTTTGTCAGTTATGCAAAAAATATTATTCCATTGAGTAATTTTGTGAATCGTGATGACGAAGCTTGGATGCATGGTTGGACGGTTTTTTATTGGGCATGGTGGATTTCATGGTCGCCATTTGTAGGAATGTTTATTGCCCGTGTTTCCAAAGGAAGAACGGTTCGTGAGTTTATGATTGCTATTTTGGTCATTCCCACATTTATTACCATGATTTGGATGAGTGCCTTTGGTGGTACAGCGTTAAAACAAGTTCAAAATCATATTGGAGAATTGAGTGATGGAATTTCTACTGTCTCCTTAGCAATGTTTCAAATGTTTAATAACTTAGCTTGGTCTTCAACGCTTTCTGTTTTAGGTATTATTTTGGTGCTTATTTTCTTTGTCACGAGTTCAGATTCGGGTTCATTGGTGATTGATTCTATTACCGCAGGAGGAAAATTGGATGCTCCCATACCACAAAGAGTTTTTTGGGCGACGATGGAAGGGTTAATTGCAGGTTCACTTCTTTTTGTTGGTGGCAAAGATGCTCTTTCTGCTCTTCAAGCAGGCGCCATTACCACAGGACTTCCTTTTACCATAGTCTTACTCTTTATGTGTTTGAGTTTATATAAAGGCTTAAAATCTGAATCTAAAGTTTAGTATTTTTTGACTACGGATAAAGATTTTTCATAAAATAAAGAGTAGGGCACTTAAAAGCTATCCCACTCTTCATCGTGTGAATTCTTTTTTGAAGCAGTTGTTGTCGTGTTTGTTTTTGGTTTTACGGCTTCACTTTTACTCATTTTGGGTTGGGTGGGTTTCTCTTTAGTTTGACTTTTTGTACTGCTTGTGCTTTTAATTTCTTGTTTACCAATAAACTCTTTTTTATTGGTATCCGCAACAATTATTTTTGCTATTTGATCGGTCAATTCAGATATTTTATGCGTTTGTGTTGCTATGTTAGCATTTTCTTGGGTTTGTCTGTCAAGCGAACTGACGGCATCATTGATTTGTTCAATACCTGATAATTGCTCTTTACTTGCATTTTCAACGTTGGATATGAGATTGATGGTTTGACTGATATTTTCATTTAAATCCCCATACCCTTTAATCATAATTGTGGCAATATCTTTTCCTTGATTGGCTTTATCTTTTGCGTTTTCTACAAGTTTTTTAATCTCTTGTGCGGCTTGGGCTGAACGCGTTGCAAGATTTCTTACTTCTGCTGCAACAACGGCAAACCCTTTTCCTGCTTCTCCTGCTGTTGCTGCTTCCACTGCTGCATTAAGAGATAAAATATTTGTTTGAAAAGCGATTTGATCAATAACCGAAATGGCTTCATTGATGGCTTTTACTTGATTGTCAATATCTTCCATTGCTTCGGTTGTTTGATGGGCAAGTTTCTCCCCTGTTTGAGCAGAAAGAGTTACATCCTTTGCTAAATTTGACATTTTAGCAATGCTTTGAGTAGTTGAGCGAATATTGCTTGTAACTTCTTCTAAAGCAGAGGCGGTTTCTTCTAAACTTACAGCTGCTTTGGTTGAAGAGGCATTTAAAATATTGACATTTTTAAGCAACACACTTGAACTCTCTTCAAGAGTCAGACCATTCTTCATATTTTCGACCAACATATTAGTAATTTCTTTTCCCAAAATATTGACATTTTGAACTAAAATCGCCAATTCACCCTCTAAATTGTCGCCATTGGTTGTTTTGGTAAAATCATATTTAGCATAACTGTTAAGGGTACTTAAGATTAAACTGATATTGGCATTGAGTCCTTTTAACATATCATTAAAAACATTTCTTAACTCTAAAAGTTGAGGGTTATTGGGATTTGCATCAATTTTACCACGGAGTTTTCCTTGTTTTATTTCATTGGAAATATGCACAAATTGTGATACCGTATTGCTGTCTGCAATCAAACCTAACTTGATTTTATCAATATTTTCATTGATGATTTTAGCCATAATTCCAAATTCATCGAGTTGTTTAACTTCAAGATGTTCGGCTTTAGTTGTTTTTTGTGAGAGGAAATCAAAAAAGCTCAAAATTCCTTTTTGAGTGGTGTTGATTTTTTTTCCAATGCTGTTGCTGACAAAATAAGAAAAGAGTACAGCCATCATAAAAATTAGGAGGGTAATGGAGACTACTTTAATGATTAAGGCATTCAGCGCAGAAGCAATAAAACTCACATCTATATCAGCACCAAGCAGATAGATTTCTCCATTTTTAGAGGTTCTAGAAGACAAAAGCGAGTAAAAATGGCCATATTTATCTGTGTTTTCTTCAGTAAATTGATGATTGGGTTTAAAACCATTTACAATCTCTTCACTGGCATCATATTCTGTCATAAATTCATCATAATCTTTGTTGGCAAGTTCTTCATCGGTTGCACTTGATATTACGGTATATATCTTATCGTCTTTTTTTACCATTAAATAGACATATTCTAAGCCAATGTTTTTAGCATATTGACTGAGTTTTTTTAAGTGTATTTCAAAGTCAGCTGCTTCCATTGGAGTTTGGGAAGTATATGTATCAATAAACTCATTACCTAAATATAAATCAAGCCCATTAATTCCACTGTTCAATCGATGTTCAATGGAATCAAAAAAAGTCTGTTTTTGACTAAAATAGAGAAAAAAACCAAAAAAAATACTGGCAAAAAAAGCAATAAATAGAAGCGATAAAAAGATTTTTTGTTTAACCGTAAGTAGCATCATATTTCCTTAAAAATTTATTCGATAGTTTAGCCTACTCATTCTAATAGTTTGTTTATATTTTTTTTGACACATTTAAAGGGAGTTTGAAAAGAGGAGTGTGAAGTTAAATCTAAAAGCAGAGTACTTGAAGTACTCTACTTTTTACAGTTGTCTCGTTTGACTTGTTGAATTGTCCAGAAAACTTCTGAAATGGATTCATCTAAAGAGTGAGAGATCTCTTTTAAGGCAATATTTGAGCTTTTATTTGCATTTTCATTGATAAGATTTTGAACGCCTTGATGCACTTGCGCATGAACGCTTTTGAGTTTTTCCCAATTGGGTGTGGTGGTGAATATTTTTTTGTTTTGTTCGGCTTTATCCATCCATTGACCTAATTTACACTCATGTTCAGTTGTAACTCTCCATTGTGCTTTTGAACCCAATTTAACACAGTTATCGTTTTTAAAGTTGATATGATCCAGTTTAAGACTGTTTAAGAGCGAGGTTAAATGTAAATCACACACTTGCTCATTGGCTTTTGGATCATATTTGGCATGATTTGATATCTCAATGAGGTGAGCAGAAAGTGTCTCAATCTCTTTGGCCATATTGTCAATACTCGTTGCCGAAGCCGCATTTTTTTGAGTATCTTCATCCAATTGGGTGACAGCGGTATTGATTTGTTCAATACCCGCTTGTTGCTCTTTGCTCGCTTCTGAAATATTGGCAATTAATTCAATGGTATTGGAAATATCGTTGTTGAGTTTTTGATAACCCACAATCATATCCGAAGCAATTTTTTTCCCATGGTTGGCTTTGTGTGTGGCTGATTCGACAAGATTTTTAATCTCTTTAGCGGCATCGGCACTTCTTGTTGCCAAATTTCTCACCTCTGCTGCAACAACGGCAAACCCTTTTCCTGCTTCTCCAGCGGTTGCTGCTTCAACAGCGGCATTAAGAGATAAAATATTTGTTTGAAATGCAATTTGATCAATGACGGTAATGGCTTCATTAATGGATATAACTTCTTTATTGATATCTTCCATTGAAGCTACGGTTTCATTGGCAAGTTTTTGTCCATTGGAAACAGAGACATTGACATCTTTTGCCAATTCTGACATCTTTTGAGTATGGCTGGTGGTATTAATAATGGTACTGGTAATCTCTTCTAATGCCGCTGCCGTCTCTTCTAAAGAAGCCGCTTGTTCATTGGATGAAACCGATAAATCATCGGATGATTTTCTTAAGAGCACAATATTTTTATTGAGTGTATTGGCCGTAATAGTAATGAGAGCAATGAGTTCAGAAATGCTGCTTCCTAAGGTACGAATACCCAATATAAGTGAACCTGTTTTACCACTTAAGCCTTTAGTACTGACCTCAAAAGAGAAATTTGAGTTTCCATACTCGGTAAGTATTTCAAGTGAGTAGTCCAGATCTTTATTGAATTTATGCATACTTTCATTCAGTAAGTTTGAGATTTTTGCAGTATTCTCATTTTTTGATTTTTGTGTCACCGTAAACCCCAAAAGTCCAATTTTTAATTTTTCTAATACATCAACAATTTCATTTATAATAACATGATCTTCATCTTCTTTGTGATGATTCTCATCTTCATGCAGATTTAATGTCGCATTTAAGTTCTCCAAGGCAGTTATCTTTTTAACCAAGCCCAAAGCAATTAAAATCAATGCAATAACAATAACAACTGCTGTCATTATGAGTAAAATATTTTGAGTTAAAGAAAACCCAATCAATACTCCTAAAGAGGCAATGATAACCAATACCCAAACACCATTTTTCATATAAATCTCCTACCTAATATTCTTGCATGATTATAATGGGTTAAAATAATAAAGAGATAAATTTATTACCTTAATATGACAATAGAGTTATTGCTATTTTATGGTAAATTAAAAGTATGAATCCGTTATCAAGAAGAGTTGTAGGAAAAAATTGTTTAAAAGTGGTGCGACTGGAGGGATTTGAACCCTCACACCGTTAAGCACGAGCCCCTCAAGCCCGCGTGTCTACCGTTCCACCACAGTCGCATTGTAATTGAGATTTGAATAGTATCTAAAATATATTTAAAATAGTTTTAAACAGCTGTTTTTAGATAAAAAAAGGGTCAAGAGAAAAACTCTTGACCCTTTTGAGTGTTATTAAATCTGTAGATTTAAAGATTACCCTAAAAATGGATTTGCATATAATGCAATCATAGCAACAACAAGTGCATAAATAACTTGTGCTTCGATCATCGCTAAAGCAATGAACATTGTTGTCATTAATTTTCCACCTAAACCTGGGTTTCTAGCAGTACCAGCAATAGTTGCAGCAGCAGTATTACCCATACCAATAGCACCACCAAGTGCAGCAAGACCTAATCCAATTCCAGCAGCAACTACAGAGTATGCTTTTAAAGTTTCATTAACAACTGCTTCGTCAGCAGCAAATACTACACCAGCAAGAGCCAGCATTAAAAGAACGATTTTTTTCATTCCAGATTCCTTATATTTTTTATTTCTACAAAGTCTGTTCGGCTTGCGTATCCCTACTTAACACTTTGTTCGTTGGCATTATACATAAAGAACTTTTAAAGAGAGTTTAGATGACTCTTTTTTGAATAATTAAAAGATTTTTTTTGATTTTATTTCAAAAAGTAACAACAATCGAACGCTTCATTAAGAGAGTGTTTGAGTATATTCTTGTATAATCATTTTTTATTCAAGGAGTCGTTATGAAAAAGATGTTTGTTATACTCAGTGGTGTTATTATATTGATTTTTTTAACTGTTTATATATTTTTATTTACAAAATTTGGGAATGAACGTCTCTCTTCTGTGATTGAAAACAGCGTCAATAAAACAGGGACAATAGATTTTAAATTTGATACATTTGTTCTTACTACGGATAAACTCGATGTTGCTGCAACGATTGATTCCACTTCTCTTTTATCGATTAGAGGGGATATTTCACCGTTTAAGTTGAAATTTAATGTTGATTTTAATGTGGACATTAAAGATTTATCGAAACTTGAAAAGTTCACTGCTCAAAAACTCAATGGACCTTTTAAAACCTCTGGGAACATTGGCGGAAACAAAGATTTACTTTTAATTAAAGGTGTTGCAGATGATTTTGGAAGCAGCATCAAATATGATGTGGTGCTTAAAAACTTTGAACCCACCAATATTGATTTTGCAGGGCAAAACATTCAAATTGAACAACTTTTATATACACTCAATCAACCCAAATATGCAACAGGCCAAATTGACCTTGAGGGGAATATTACCAATGCCAATATTGACCATTTAGCCGGTAGAATTAAAACAGATATTAAGAATGGAACCTTAAACAGTAAAGTTCTCAATGACGCTTTTAACTTAAAATTGCGCTCAACAAAACAGTTTAGTTCAAAAATTGATACCACTTTAAAACCAAGATTGATTGAAAACAAAATTGATTTGTTCACCTCTTTTGCCAATGTTTTTATTCAAAATGCCAGTTTAAATCTTAACGATAACTCCTTGAACTCTGATTATAAAGTGGTTATTGAAGATTTAAATAATTTGTATGACTTAACAGAGATGAAGATGTTGGGAAAATTGGAAGTCGATGGTGTTGTGACGAAGAACAAAGATTTAACCGTTTTAGGAAATTCTCAAACGTTAAATGGTGTGATAGATTTTAAACTGTTTAATGATGATTTCAGTGCCAATGTAAACAGTATTGATGTTTTAGAAATGACTAAAATGCTGACTTACCCAAGTGTTTTTGATTCAAAAGCCAGTGCAACAGTCACATATAATTTGTTGACACAAAGTGGGAAAGCAACAGCCAAACTTCTTAATGGTCAGTTTGTAAAAAATAAATTTTCATTTTTGATTAACACCTTAGCCAAATTTGATTTGACCAAAGAGATCTATAAAAGTGTAGATATCACCAGTGATATAGAGAAAAAAATTATACAATCGGTTGTGAGCATGAAAAGTAACAGCACTCAAATTGATGTACCTCAAAGCAGACTTGATTTAGAGAGTAAAACCGTTAATGCGCTTGTAAAACTCAATATCAAAGGGGCTAAAGTGGATGCTAAAATCAAAGGTGAAATGAATGCACCAGATATCAGCATTGATGCCAATGATTTACTCAAACAAAAAGCCAAAGATAAATTAAAAAAGAAACTCAAAGAGAAACTTAACACGGATGACTTAGACGGACTTGTGAATCAACTCAAAAAGCTTTTTTAAACGAAACAAACAGACATTACTTACTAATTTTAATAACTATTATCAATATTAAGTTAAAATAAAGGAAAGTAATGTTTTAATTTCATATCTAAATGATAATAACAATCATAATTAAGGAAAGATATGAAAAATTTGAAGTTACTTATTTCTGGAATAAGTGTGGCTGCGGCCTTAGTTTTGTCTGGGTGTACTCAAAGTAATCTGAAAGAACCAACTGAAAGTACAGATATTGTAAGCACGTATGCAAATATTGCAACAAAAAATTACAACGATGCACTTAACGATGCAAAATTGTTGCAAACAGCAATTTATGCCTTTACAAACAATCCAACGCAAACAACGCTTGTTGGCGCAAAAGATGCGTGGATAAATGCCAGAGAATCGTATGGTCAAACCGAAATATTCAGACTTTCAAATGGTCCAATTGATGCAGAAGAAGGATGGATAGAAGAAGCGTATGGTGCAAAAGAGGGGCAAGTAAATGCTTGGCCTTTAGATGAAAACATGATTGATTATACCATTGATGCCAATGGGAAAAAGACCTCTGGAAACATCATTGACACCATTGGAAAATTTAATCCAGGTGGAGAAGAGAGTAAAATAGTAGATGTTACTACCATTACAAAAGATGCCTTAAGTGATTTAAATGAAAATGGTGGGGAAGCCAATGTCAGTACAGGGTATCATGCCATTGAATTTTTACTTTGGGGGCAAGATCAAGATTACTCAAACTTTATAAAAGATGCGGTAACTCATGGTGATATGGTTGCGGGTCAAAGACCGTTAAGCGATTATACAACCGACAAATATGCTTCACGAAGAGCGGCTTATTTAAAAGCAGTTGCAGATAAATTGGTTGATGATTTAACGCTGGTTGCTTCTGCATGGGAGAATAATGTTGATGGGACAAAAGGGTTATATAAAGCAGCATTATTGGACAAATTGGACAAAAATAACAGCGATAAAAATATTGACAGAAAAACGGCTTTAAGACAAATCTTTGCAGGAATGGGTGTTTTTATTAAATCAGAATTGGCCAACGAACGAATTGCTGTTGCCGTGTTAACACCAAGTGAAGAAGATGAACACTCTTGCTTTTCTGATAATACGCACAGAGATATTGCTGTGAATTATCAAGGGTTTAAAAATGCGCTTTTAGGAGAGTATGAAGGTAAAAAATATGGTCCAGCACCGATTGATGCACTGGCTATCGAAGATAAACAAAGAATTTTGGACTTAATGCATTCAATTGAAGAGAAAATTGCTTCTGTAAATGAAGTGGCAAAAACTTCAAGACATTTTGACAGACAAATTATTTCAACTGATCCACAGTCAAAAGTGATTGTAAAACTCAAAAATCAAATGAGAAAATTGGGAGATGAAATGGTTACGATTGCTCGTGCCAATGGAGTTGATCTAAGTGTGGATGATGTCACTGATTCTGAAGAGACAAAACTCTAAGTTTTTGATATGAATACAGTAATAAAAACCTTTACTCTTGTTGCTTTAATGGCAACAGGAGTATTTGCCGTTGAAAGTGTCACTGCTTCTAAAAATGGTTTTACACAATCGTACTCAAACCTAACTTCGGATGAAATTGATAGGCACATGTTGGGAAAAAGTTTTTTCAGAATCCCTTGGGTGGAAGCCCCCAGTGCAACAACAGCAAGAGATGGCTTGGGTCCTTTGTTTAATGCCAACTCCTGTATCAGTTGCCATCCCAATAATGCACAAGGAAGTGTCTACACCAAGGATGGTTTAATCAGCAGAAGTATGGTGGCACGATTATCCATAGATGCCAATGATTCATTGCAACATCAACAATATATGCAACAACAAGGTTTTGTCCCCGATGAAGTGTATGGTGGGCAACTCTCTATTAATGGGGTCAAAGATGTTCCTTATGAAGGAAAACTAAAAATCACTTATGAAGAAAAACCCATTCAATATCCCGATGGAAGTGTGGTCTATTTGCGTGTACCAACGTATGAATTGATTGAGTTAAACTATGGAAAACTCAATGCGAATACTTCGATCAGTGTGCGAAAAGCACCTGCACTTATTGGGCTTGGTTGGGTTGATCAAATTTCTGATGAAGCAATTTTGGCCAATGAAGATGTGGAGGATAAAAACCACGATGGCATTTCTGGGAAAGCAAATCGAGTCTACTCTTTTGAAAAAAAAGGTTTTGCCGTGGGAAAATATACCTATAAAGCCAGTGTACCAACGGTGAAAAATCAAATTGCCAATGCCTTTCACAACGACATGAGTTTGACCACCAAATTTCATTTGAAAGACAATTGCACCAAAACTCAAAAAGCGTGTTTGAATGCGCCTAAAGCGTATGATGCGATTGATGTTCCAAATAATCGATTGGATGCGATTGATTTTTATTTGAAAACATTGAAAATTCCTGTAGTTGAATCAAAAAATCAAGAAGGGAAAGCACTTTTTGATGCTTTAGGGTGTGCGTCTTGTCATATTCCTTCGTTTAAAACAAACAACAAAGAGCGTGTTTATATCTACAGCGATTTTTTACTGCACGATATGGGTGACGCCTTAAGCGATGGAAGGGTCGAATTTGATGCGCAAAAATCTGAGTGGAGAACTGCCCCATTGTGGGGAATTAACAGTTTAGAAAAAGCCATTGGAAAAGCGGTTGATTATTTGCATGATGGACGTGCAAGAAGTTTAGAAGAGGCCATTTTATGGCATGGTGGTGAAGCATTGAATGCCAAAAACAGTTTTATGCACTTAACGAAAAAACAAAGAGAATCGTTGATTGAATTCTTAGGAGAATTATGAAAAAAATATGGTTTATAATGGCTGTGTTTATCTCAACACTGCTTGCTGATAATGCCAGAGAAAATATAATAAATGAAGTTTTAATAAAAGATACAAAAGCAGCAATTCAAAGCAGCAATTCACTCTTGGATTTGCTGCACAAAAAAAGTTCAAACAGTGCAATCAAAGAGGGTTTTAATGCGTTGGTTTTCAGTTGGAAAAAAGTCGAAACCGTTTATGTAGCAGGTGAGTTGGAACATGATGCCATTGATATTCCCAGATACATTGATGTTTTTCATAACTTAAAAGAGGATTTGAATGAGCAGATGCAACGCGTAAGAGACTCCAAAGATGACGTGAGTATTGCGTTGTTTAAAAACTCTTTTAAAACCATCAATGCGTTGGAGTATATTCTTTTTTCAGAAAAAACCATTTCACCAAGAGACACAAAGATTGCACAAGCCATCGTTGAAAACATTAAAGTACAACTTGAAGATATTTTGGCCGTGTATACTCAACAATCAAAACAACTTTTAGAAGATGAAACTTTCTCAAATGGGGTCATTATGAATGCCTTAGTTGAGAGCTCATATAAACTCAAAGAGTGGCGAGTTGCTGATGTTGCTGGGGTATCACTGAAATATAAAAATCAAGCCAATCTGCAAAGAGCAGAGTATGGGTTAAGCCACAACAGTGTCAATGCCATAAGAGCTATTTTGTTGGCCCATCAAGAGGTTTTAGATGCCAAAGGTTATTACGATTTTGGAGATATGTATGAAAAAATTCTCACAGACAATGAGGTGCAAACCACACGAAATATTTTAAACGATGCCCTTAAAAAACTCTCTTTGATTCAAAACGATGATTTAACATCAAAAGAGGCAAAAGATTTTTACGAAGCTGCCAATGCTTTGTACAACAACTACTTTATGTCGTTGATTCAAAATTTGAAAATCACCTCTAAAATTTTAGATGCAGATGGAGATTAAGAATGGATTGGATTGCTTTTGATTATTTTATAGACTCAAATAAAAGAGTGTTTTATCTTTACTTATTAAGTTCAATGCTCATAACAATCGTCTATTTATACAATAATAGAAAGCAAAAACGAGTTTTGTTGAGTTCAAAATTGTGGTTGCATGAGAGTGCAAAACTGGATTATGTCTATTTTGTAGTGAATATCTATATTAAAGCGTTGCTTATTTTACCCCTGGTTGTGGGGGCAAAAGAGATCACTTTTTTTGTTTATAAAGAGTTAATGGCAATTTTTGGTTATGCCTCTTTTGATCTGTCGTATGGTTTGGTTGTGACGTTATATACCTTATCTATTTTTATTTTCAGTGATTTTACACGGTATTGGGTGCATCGGTTGTTACATAGTATTCCTATTTTGTGGGAGTTTCATAAAGTGCATCACAGTGCCAAGGTATTGACTCCGTTTACATTTTATCGGGTTCATCCCATAGAGAATTTGCTGTTTGGATTTCGTTATTCAATTACTGTTGGGGTAATAACTGGCATCTTTTTTTACTGTTTTGGCGCTGTTTTGGATTTTTATACCATATTAGGAGTAAATGTGGTGGTGTTTGCTTTTAATTTATTGGGTTCAAATTTAAGACATACCCATGTGAAACTGAAATATTTTACTTTTTTAGAAACCATTTTAGTCTCTCCGTATATGCACCAAATTCATCACAGTACAAAATATTTTGACAAAAATTATGGGGGCTATTTGGCCATTTGGGATTATTGGTTTAAGAGTTTAAAAAAATCACATGAAGTTGAAGTCATGAAATTTGGTTTAAATAAAGAGCAGATGAAAGCGTATACAACGGTGTTACAACTTCTGTTCACGCCATTGAATAATATTATAAATAAAAGGGGAATAATTGAAAAAATTAAGATATACAGCACTGCTTTTTTGTCTTCTGTTAAGTTCGGTTTATGCAGACGATAAACGTGCAAGTGAAAATTTAGGCAAGGTACTTTTTTTTGATAAAAATTTATCTAAAAACAGAACACAAAGTTGTGCCACCTGTCATAATCCAGAAGCGGGTTTTGTAGACAACAGAGATAATGGAGTTGGTTCACAAGCTTCATTGGGAGATGATGGAAAATCGTTGGGAAACAGAGAAGCTCCAACGGCATCATACGCTATGTTCAGTCCAGAATTTCATTATGATAAAAAAAAGAAAGCGTATGTTGGTGGGCAGTTTTGGGATGGAAGAGAAGCTACACTCGCAGGACAAGCCGGTGGACCACCGTTAAATCCCATTGAAATGGGCATGAGCAATAAACAAGAGGTGGTAAATCGTTTATTGGAAAATGCCTATTATGTTCAAACGTTTAAAACACTTTTTGGAGATGACATTTTTAAAGATGTCAATTTGGCTTATGAAGCTATGACCAAAGCAATAGAGAGTTTTGAAAAAACAGATTTTTTTGCCCCTTTTGACTCCAAATATGACCGATATTTAAAAGGTGAGTACGATTTAACGGTCTTAGAAGATTTGGGGCGATCACTCTTTTTCTCAAATAATAACAATTCGTGTGCTTCGTGTCATGTGTTTAAAGGAGAAGATAAAGAGGGTGAAACGTTTACCAATTATGAGTACAGAAATATTGGAACACCTTCCAATAAAAGGTTAAGAGCCAAAAATGGAAACAGTGAAGTTGACAGTGGTTTGTTGGAAAATCCTTTAGTAAACAATCCAGAAGAGAAGGGAAAATATAAAGTACCTACACTGAGAAATGTAGCCGTCACAGCACCGTATATGCACAATGGCGTTTTCAAAGATTTGCGTACAGTCGTTGAATTTTATGACAAATATAATAACCAAGAACGTACTCTTAACCCAGAAACAAATCAACCTTGGGAGGAACCAGAAGTTAAAGAGACCATTGCAACAGAAGATTTAAAAGCCCAAAAACAAAGTGAGAGAAAAATTGATGCATTGGTGGCATTTTTAAAACTGCTTACGGATAAACGATATGAACACTTAATAAAAGAGTAAAAAAATAACTTTTAACATTGTGTGAACGTAATTTATAAGATATAATTAAGTTCACACAAAATTTAGGAGTTAATATGTCAAAAAAAGTATTAATAACAGGTGGAAACAAAGGTATCGGGCTGGAAGTTGCAAAGATTTTTTTAATAATGGAATATGAAGTTTTTGTTGTTGCCAGAGATTTCGAGAATTTTGAACTGGGTGGTTTACCTCATGTGACAGAAATTGAGGCCGATTTGGCCAATTTAGATAATATTCAATTCATTGTTGAGGCCGTAGGTGATATTGATGTCTTAATTAACAATGCTGGTTTTATGCAGCCACACATTACGTATGATAACTATACTGCACAAGATCGAGAAAAGATGATGAATGTAAATCTGTATGCTCCTGTTGAGTTGATGAATGCATTCTCAAAATCGATGATAAAAAATAAATCTGGAAGAGTTGTCAATGTGGCATCAATTGCAGGGCAAATTGGACACCCTGATGTTTGGTATGGTATTGCAAAAGCAGGTTTAATTAATGCCACAAAAATCTATGCTAAACTTTTAGGAAAAGAGGGGATTGTTGTCAATTGTATTGCACCAAGTCCTGTTGAAACGGCTATGCAAAATTCAAATTCTAAAGAGCGAATTGAAGAGTTTAAAAAAACTGTTATTACAGGAAGATTTGCCCAACCAACAGAAGTGGCACGAACCATTGTTTGGCTCGCAGTGGGTTGTCCTGACTATATCAATGGCACTTGCATTGACATTAATAATGGCTCTTATCCAAGATAAAAGCCCTCAGCGATTTTTAGTTGCTGATATCTGATTTACTGTCGCAAAAGTGCTCTCGAATGGCTATAAATTCGTCGACATGTTCAAAGAATATGTCAACGAGTTTTGCTTCAAACTGTTTCCCTTTCTCTTCTTTAAAGAGTTTAAATATATCTTCATCACTCCATGGTTCTTTATATACTCTCATGCTTCCTAATGCATCAAAAACATCAGCAAGTGCGGTGATTCTTCCATAAATGTGAATCTCTTCACCTTTTAACCCATTGGGATAGCCTTTACCATCCCATCTTTCGTGGTGCTCAATTGCAATAATGGCAGCGGTTTTAAGCAACTCTCTTTTTGAAGATTTAAGCATATTGTATCCAAGCGTTGTGTGCTCTTGCATGAGTTTGTGTTCTTCTGGGGTATATAAACCCGGTTTATTTAAAATAGAATCGGCAATCCCAACTTTCCCAATATCATGCATAGGAGAGGCTTGTCGTAACATTTCTGCCTCTTTTTCATCCATACCATAATACAATGCAAGAAGTTTGGTGTATTCAGCAACTCTTTTAACATGATTGCCTGTCTCTTCACTTCGTCTCTCCCCAATGGCACCCATGGTAAAGATAACCTCTTTTTGGGTATCTTCAATTTCATTCATCAACTCTTCAATCTGCTTAGTGGCATTACTGACTCGGGTTTCTAAATGTTTTTTATAGGTATCTAACTCTTTATTGAGCTTAAAAATCTCTTTTTCATGAGTAATGTCTTGTCTGATTGCACTGTATCCTATGATGTCATTATCTTCATCAAAAATAGGCGTAATGGTTGCTGCTACATAATAAAAATCGCCATTTTTCTTTCTGTTTTGTACCTCACCTTTCCAAACATGTCCTGCTTGAATGGTTTCCCACATATCTTTAAAAGACTCTTTTGGCATATTGGGATGTCGTACGATATTGTGAGGTTGACCTAAAAGTTCCTCTTTTGTGTATCCCGATATTTCAACAAAGGCATCACTGGTATAGGTAATAATTCCTTTTAAATCTGTTCTTGAAGCAATAACATTTTTACTGTACGCTTCTATCATCTTTTCAAATTCAATATTCTGTGTGCTGATTTTATCGTGCAGTATTGAGGCAGTTTGGATGTTCTCATTGATCGATTTTGCCATTTGACCAAACTCATCATTGCTTTGAATATTAATGGGTTCAATACTGTATTTTCGATTGGACAAAAATTTAAAGAAGGAAAAAAGACCCTCTTCAATTTCATGAAGTGGCAGGATAATGGTATTATGGAAAAATTGTTTTAAATAGAAAGAACAAAGAATAAGCGAGAGCACAACAACAATAGAGAGATAATAAATGTATTGAATGGTTGTATCTAACCTTTGCGATATGCGCTGAGCAGCTTTTTCAAATAGGTTTTCTAAGGCATCAATGGCATGAAGTGCTTTTAAATCATCATGCACTTTATGTGTTATATTGAGTTTTTCACTGAGTTTTTCACTGAGTTTTTCTTTATAGTAATTCATTGAATTTTCAATGACTTCCAAATATTGAAGCTCTTCACTGGTGTAAGGTAATTGAAGATACTCTTTTTTCAGATGTTGAAATTCAAAATAGTTCTTTTGAAATTTTTCTAAATATATGGGGTCTTTTGTTAATAAATAATTTTTATAATCATGTACCATTCCCCCATACCCAATTTGGGATTTTATTTTAGAAATAATTAAAACTTTACTTTTGATATTTTGATCATATATATTCCATTTTTGTTTAACATCATTGGCAAAGATAACTAAGATAATGTGAAAAATAATATAGATTGTTAGTATAACGACTGTCAGTGAGAGTAGTTTATCTTTTATAGTTGTATTACTGTACACCAAAAACCTTTCAAAATATAATATTGAGTTATCATATTATTTCTTTAGCTTGATATATTAACACAAAAAAGCTGAGTTGTAGAAAAAATAATTTAAAGAATGATTGCACTTATTTTCATATTATATGAAAGTGATTTAAATAAATAATTTTTTAAATTGAAAAATAATAATTAAAGCAGTTGTTGCAATACTTTCTTTATGCTGTTTGGGTCAGAAAAGTGATCAACTTTTTGAACAAAGTTTCCATCTCTGTCAAAGATATAGATGTATGACGTGTGAGAAACAGAGTAATCCATTTTCGAATCTTTCAGATATATCTTTTCATAAAAAGTTCCATACCGTTTGGTAATATCGTCAATATTCTCTTTGGTACTGGTTGCCCCAATAAAGTTTTTATGGAAATATTTGGCATAGGATTGTAAGTTTTCAAGTGTATCACGATCGGGATCGACACTGATAAACAGACCTCTGAACTCTTTAATTTGATCTTGAGAAAATCCATTGAGTGCTTGAGCCAGAGTACTTAAAGAAGTAGGGCAGACATCCGGACAAAAAGTGTATCCAAAATAGACAGCTAAGACTTTACCTTTTAAGTCACTTTTATTGAGTTCACCGTTTAACGTTGAAACATGAAAATCGTACTGTTTTTTTTGTTTGCTTTGATTCAAGATGGGTTTAATCATAAGAATGATAGCAATGGCAATAAAAATAGGAATCAAGTAAGTTAAAAGTTTTTTCATTAAAAATCCGTTTCAAATTGGTATCGTGCACCAACAATTTTATTGAATTTAGAGAGCTCTACATCAGCATTCCATTTCATTCCACCTACAGGACATGTAGGTAAAACTCCATTGGTACTATACTCACCATTTCCATTATTGATAAAAGTAAGTTCAAAAGTACCCATCATCATATTGGTGGCATAAATTCTGAGTTTTAAATCTGTCAGCTCTTTGTTTGAGCTTTTTAATTTAAACGTTAAAGGTTTCATCAATGGAATATCTTTGGGGAATATTTCAAGTTCAAATTGTGTACCATCGGGAAGCTGTACAGAACAAGGAGACTCTTTTAATGAACACTCTTTGTTTTGCAACGTAAATTCTCCTTCACCTCTAAATGAGTTGTATAAAGAGTTGAAATCAATAAGAAAATAGCCTGCAACAATTGCAACAACAATACAAACTTGAAATAAAATTTTCATCAGTTCTTCATATTTCCATGGTTCATATTCATTTTATTCATATTCATACCATTCATTACCGTTTTAACAGGGATGGTAAGGGTCATCTCTTCCTTGTTTGAAAACCCTAATGTTAACGTTACGGTTTGGTCTGATGTTAAAGGTTTTTTAATCAAGTCAATGAGCATGATGTGAAAACCACCTGGTTGAAGTGTGGTAGTAGAGTTGGCTTTAATATCAATTTTTGGAACTTGATACATCTTCATAACACCATCTTTCATATCGTGTGTGTGAAGTTCAGCGACATTTGAAACATTTGATTTTGCCCAAACGAGTGCAACATCTTTGTCCGAATTATTGGTAATACTCATAAAAGCAGCAGAGTTTGGCAAATTGGGTGGTGTTGCACGTGCATAACCATCTTTTACCTCAATAGATGAAGCAAATAAAGAGGCTCCCAGTAATAATAACGATAAGAGTGTTTTTTTCATGTGTTTTCCTTAAAAAAAAATTGGTTAATTCTAGCGCGCAAGTGTTAATTGAGTGTTAAATATTACAATCTGGGCAAAGGCCTTTGATGATAATGTTTTCAATTTTATACCCCTCTAAATGAATGGATTGTTGTTTGAGACACTCAATTTTTGAACAAGCTGAGCAAATAAAATGGGCATGGGGATTTTTTTGGATTTCAAAATATCTTTTTTTATCATTGGATTCAAAAGAGGTGACCAAATTTTCCTCTTCAAACTTTGTAATATTTCGATAAAAGGTCGCTTTATCCATAGCGAGTTTGCTTTTAATGTCTTCATAACTTAAGGGTTTTGATGCATTGGTAAAAAGCTCTAAAATAGCAACTCTGGCAGTGGTCAGTTTGATATTGGTATTGTTGATTAATTTTTCTATGTTACTCATGGGAAAAGTATAACAAAAAAAGTATTAATTGCAACTAAGTTGCGTTAAAGCTTGAATAGTATAAGATTTCAAAAAATTTATGCAACTAAGTTGCAAGGAGTTGAAATGAAAACAGTTATTTTAATGCTTTTTTTAGGGCTTGCTTTAATGGCAAATCAATTAGAAATTACAACAAGTATTGTTCCACAAAAATATTTTGTGGAAAAAATTGGTGGCGATAAAGTCAATGTAAATGTCATGGTACAACCAGGGTTTTCACCTGCAACATATGAACCCAAAACTTCACAGCTGAAACTTTTGGCAAAAAGTGATGTTTACTTTTCAATTGGAGTTCCGTTTGAACACGTTTGGTTAGACCGATTTAAAAGTGCCAATAAGAATTTATGGATTGTTGATACGTCTAAAAATATTATCAAACAACCTATTGCTGCACACTCTCATGGTGAAACGCATGATGCCCATGATGGAGACGAACATGACCATGATGCCCACGATGCTCATGATGAACATGAACATGAAGGTTTAGATCCACACATTTGGTTAGATCCTCTTTTAGTTAAAGTACAAGCACAAAATATTTATGAAGCTTTGGTGAAATTGGATGCAAAAAATCAAGCTTTTTATCAAAAAAATTTAGAACAATTTTTAAATGAGTTGGATGCTTTAAATGTAAAAATTCAAACCATTTTAGAAAAATTGGATAACCGAACTTTTATGGTTTTTCACCCTTCTTGGGGCTATTTTGCTAAACGATATGACTTAGAACAAGTTGCCGTTGAAGTTGAAGGTAAAGAGCCAAAACCCAGCGAATTGTTAAATTTAATCAAAGAAGCCAAAGAAGAAAATATCAAAATTGTTTTTGTATCGCCTGCCTTTTCTCAAAAATCGGCACATGTCATTGCCAAAAGCATCAATGCAGAAGTCATCTCTGTTGATCAATTGAGTATCAAGTGGGATGAAATGATGTTAGAAGTGGCCAAATACATTCAACAAAACAATTAGAGTCGGAGAGTTAAATCTCCAACTCTAGAACAATAGGGCAGTGGTCACTGCCTGAAATTTCTGGCAAAATATAGGCATTTTTAATCTTATCTTTTAAATCCGAACTGACAAAAAAATAATCAATTCTCCATCCCACATTATTTTCTCTGGCATTGGCACGGTAACTCCACCAACTGTAGTTGTGTGGTTCATCGCCATTAATATGTCGGAAAGTATCAATGTACTCATTTTCTACAAGTTTGTCCATCCACGCTCTCTCAATGGGTAAAAACCCTGAGGTCTCTTCATTGGCTTTGGGTCGAGCCAAATCTATTGCTTTATGAGCTGTGTTCACATCACCACACACAATGATGGATTTGCCTTGCTCTTTTAACGTATTGATGTGCGCTAAAAAACGCTCATAAAACTCAAGTTTGTACACCAATCGCTCTTCGCGGCTTTGACCATTGGGGAAATAGACATTAAAAAAAGCGATATTGTCAAAATGAAACTCATTGATGCGTCCCTCTTTTAAAATATCCACTTCTAAGGTTTTACTTGTAAAGTTGGGTGTAATATCGGTAAAAAGTGCCGTGCCTGATTGCCCTTTTCGGCTTGAAGAGTTCACTTGCACATGGGCATACGTTTTATTAAAAATGGTTTTGGGAATTTGTGCCTCTTCGGCTTTGATTTCTTGAAGGGCAAGAATATCGATGTCGTGTTCATCGACCCATTTCAGAGCCTCTTTTTTATCCACTGCTCGAATGCCATTGACATTCCACGATACGAGTTTTAAATTCATGATTAAACCTTACATTTTTTTGTATTATATCTTATAAAATTTTATCTTAACTAAAGAGATTAGATAAAGCAAATAACACATTGTTAAATACCAATGTGTATAATTTGTCAAAAAGTGAAGAAATTATTATGAAATTAAATGAATTAGAATTAAACATCGATTATTTTGAATTTAAAGAGAAATTTTATCAACAATTAAAAGCAACGCCACTCAATCATCCACATCTCATTTCGTACAACAAACAAGCCTTTGATTTAATTGGTCTTGATTATGAAGAAGCACAAAAAGAGGAGTTTGTACAGTTTATCAATGGTGAAATTGTTTTAAAAGGAAGTGTGCCTTATGCGATGGCATATGCGGGGCATCAGTTTGGTTATTTTGTGCCACAATTAGGCGATGGCCGTGCAATTAACTTGGGTGAAATAAATGGTTGGCATCTGCAAACCAAAGGTTCAGGGCTGACGCGTTACTCAAGACAAGGCGATGGGCGTGCGGTATTGCGTTCAAGTATTCGAGAGTACATTATGTCAGAAGCGATGTTTGGTTTGGGCATAGCTACAACCAGAGCTTTGGGATTGATTGGTTCTTCTCATGGCGTTTATCGAAGTTACGAAGAGGTAGAAACGGGTGCCGTGGTGATGCGAATGTCTCCTTCGTGGATACGCATTGGAACCTTTGAATTTTTTGCCAGAAGCAGTGATGCCAAAGAAAATTTAACTCAACTGGCCGATTATGTAATAGAACAATCGTATCCTCACTTAAAAAATGAGAAAGATAAATATGAAAAAATGTTTTTTGAATTATGCGATAAAACGGCACTTCTCATGGCACAATGGCAGGCGTATGGTTTTATGCATGGGGTAATGAACACCGATAATATGAGTGTAGCTGGTGTAACAATTGATTACGGCCCTTTTGCTTTTATGGATTATTTCCAAGCAGATTGTATCTGTAATCACACCGATGTAGAAGGGCGTTACTCTTTTTCAAATCAGCCTTATGTGGCACGATGGAACTTAGAAGTGTTGGCAAACAGTTTAGGAAAAATTTGCCGATTTGGCAATTTAACCGATTATTTGAACACCTTTATGTTTCAATATAAAAAAGCCTTTTGGGATATCATGACTCAAAGACTTGGGCTTCAAGTAGAGCACAGTCCTAACAGTTACTCCCCGTTAATCAAACAACTTTTAGGCGCATTAGAAGCTTCAAAAATGGATTACAATGTTTTCTTTTATGAGTTAACCCAACTGAAATCATTGGATGATATTTCACCCATTTTAAATTTGGCTGTCTATCGAGATATTTTGCAAGAGTGGTTTGAAGAGTACAAAAAAGCCATCGAAGATGAAAAGAGAAGTGACGAAGAGCGACATGAGGTCATGAAACGTGTCAATCCAAAATATATCATTAAAAACTATATGCTTCAAGAAGCCATAGAGCATGCAACGCAAGGCGATTTTACGTTAGTCAATGATTTATTGCATATTGCGCAACACCCTTTTGATGAACACAAAAGTTTTGAAAAATATACCAAACCCACACCCCTGCAGTTTGCCAATTTAAAATTGAGTTGCTCTTCTTAAATGCAAAAGGTTTATAGGCAGAATATAAACCTTTTTATAAAAAATCAATTTTTATCGAAAGAGAATTTCCCTGCACCTAAAAACATGATAACAATGGAACCACCCAAATAAAGCAGTTGTAATTCGGTGACCAATCCACCTGTATTGCTGATGCTCCATAAATCATTCCAATGCACCAAATACACAGCAACAAACATAGTGCATGCAATAAGAAAAGCTGAAAATCGTGTTTTTAAGCCAATAATCAAAAGGATAGGTGCAACCACTTCACCGACATATACGCCATAGCTCAGTATTTCAGGTAAACCCTGTTCTGTAATTTTACTTGTAATAAATGCAATTCCATGATTGAGTTTTGCAACGCCATGAAAGAGCATCAATGCACCAATTAATAGCCTTAAAAGAAGTTTCCCTATATCTGAACTTGTAGTCATATATCCCCCTATCGTAAATATAATTGAAAATATTATCATCATTTTAATTAATAAAAAGAAAGATTCTCTTTTTTTATTGACTTACGGTCAATTTTATCAATGTTTAAGTCAATTCTGATTAAAATTCTTTTTTTTGACCGATGGTCAGTCAAAAAAAGTGAGTTAACACAAAAGGAAAATATGTGCCCAAAATTGTGGATAAAGAACAAAAAAGAAAAGATATTGCTCAAGCTTGTACTCTTTTGCTTCTTGAAAATGGAATTAAAGATTTAACTGTTTCTCAAGTGGCTATTACAGCGGGCATTGGCAAAGGTACAATTTATGAATATTTTAAAAATAAAGAAGACATTGTTTTTGAAATCATCAATGTCTTTGTCAATGAAACCATTGATAAAATGGAAGAGGCACTTTTAAATGCAAAAACGTCTCGACAAAGAGCTTTTATCTATTTTGATTTTCTTTTAGACAATTCAGAAGAAAATTTAAGACAATTAAAATTGTATCAAGAGTATTTGGGCGTTACTTTGGCTTCTAAAAACAGTGAAATGTGTCAATACAACACGCAATGTTCTTGTGGTTTTGAAACCATTTTTAGCAAAATCATTAAAGATGGTATTGCCAATCATGAATTAATAGAAGATGCAGAGAGGATTGTTCCCATCATATTGATTGCAAAAAAAGGGATGGTGATTTCTCATGGTACACAAATTGATTTTGATTTAAAAGCCAATATGACCGATATGATCAATACCATTTTTGATTTAATAGAAGTAAAAAAATGATCAACAAAAAATATCACAGAGTATTGTTCTCATTTATTATGTCAGGTTTTATGAGTTTTGTAATGAGTTTTGTCATTACATATATTAATATAGGATTTATAGAGAATTTTATTGCGCTTTGGCTTGAAGCATTTGTTAAAGCATTTGTATTTGCTTTTCCACTGGTGTTTATATTTGCACCTTTAGCCAATAAAATTGCACTCAAATTAATTAAAGAAAATTAAGGAAAAAAAATGATAAAAAGATTCTTAGCAGTCATGTTATTTTCACTTTACGCTTTTGCCGCGGGTGAATCACTTGTGGAAACAACAAAAATTGTAAAAGGCGAAGTCAATCCTCTTCAAGAGTTTGTTGGAACACTTAAATTCGATAGAAATTCACTCTTAGCTGCTCAAAATTCAGGGGTGGTTCAAAAAATAAATTTTGAAGTAGGTGACAGTGTAAAAGTGGGTCAAACTTTGGTTCAAATTGATGCTGATATATTAAATGCACAAGTTCAATCTGCAGAGGCAAATTTTTTGAATGCAAAAAGAGATTATGAAAGATACAGCAAACTATTAGAAACAAAATCGATTTCTCAAAAGCAGTATGACGATGCAAAATTAAATTTTATTACTGCTAAAAGTACTTTAAATGAGTTAGAAACTCAAAAAGAGAAAAAGAGTATTAAAGCTCCATACAGCGGTATTATGGTTGAAAAACCGATCAATTTAGGTGAGTGGGTGAATGCAGGAACGGCTTTGGCTACGATTGTAGATACCACAAAAGTTGAGATAACGTTTAATGTACCATTGAATATTTATAATGGATTAAAAAAAGGTGACATGTATGATATTCGTGTAGGGGAACATCTGTTAAAAGGAAAAATGAGTGGGGCAATCCCAAATGGAGATAAACTCACTCGAACATTTCCTGTGAAATTTAAAGCCAATAGCAAAGATATTTTTGTTTTTGATGGGGAAGAAGCCAATGTGAATTTGTCTAAAAATGCAAAACAAGAAGCTTTGATTGTTCCAAGAGACGCGGTGATTAAAAGATTTGGACAAAATGTGGTATTTATCATTGATGATAAAATGATAGCACACATGATACCAGTACAAGTGGTTGCATATTTAGAGAGTCAAGTTGCTATCAATGGTCAAGGTTTGGCTGTGGGGCAAGATATTGTCAGTAAAGGGAATGAAAGAGTTTTCCCTAATTCGCCTGTAAAAATAATCAACAAATAGAGATAACGTGTTGTCTCCTTTAGGATGGGTTTCTTTAGATGGAATTTATTTCTCTCGCTAAAAGAAATTAGAAATGAAAAGGTTCCCTTAAAATTGGGGGAACAATTTAAAGGAATAAAAAAATGGATTTAATTAAATTTTCGATTAAAAATCCTGTAACAATTATTGTTTCAGTTTTAATCGTTGTATTGTTTGGTTTTTTATCATTGAATAAATTGCCCTATCAATTAACACCCTCAGTAACAAAACCTGAGATTAAAATTACAACAAGATGGCCAGGTGCAACGCCTCATGAGATTGAGCGAGAAATTATAGAAGAGCAAGAAGATGCGCTTAAAAGTTTAAATAATTTAGAAAAATATGAATCTTCAGCCAGTGATGACCAAGGTGAAATAACATTAACGTTTAAATTAAGTACAGATATTCGAGTTGCATTGCAAGATGTTTCCAATAAATTAAATGAAGTGAGTTCATACCCTGATAATGTCGATGAACCCATTATTGAAACGGCAACTGCCAGTCCTATTATTTGGATGATGTTACAAACCATGGATGATAACCCAAGACATATTGATGAGTACAGAACTTTTTTTAATGATGAAGTTAAACCCATCATAAAAAGAGTCAATGGGGTTTCTGGAACTATGGATATTGGTGGAAGAGAAAAGCAGATGCAAATTGTGTTTGATACAAACAGACTTGCTTCATATGGATTAACAATTTCACAAGTCATTGATACGATTCAAAGTGAAAATATTGACGTCTCCGCGGGTATTCAAAACATAAACAGACGAGCATATCGAATCAGAACGGTCAATAAATTTACCTCCGCAAAAGATATTGAAAATATGGTGTTAATCTCTACTCGGGATAAAAAAGTGACGGTAAAAGACATTGCAAAAGTTGACTTTGGATACGAAACAGCCAATGGTGTTGCGATGTATTTGGGAGAAGATGGAATATTTTTAGGTGTTCAACCAAGCGCTGATTCCAATGTTGTTGAATTGACCAACGAAGTTGAAAAAGTGGTGAATTCACTTAATGCCGGTATTTTAAAAGATGAAAAACTGAAAATAGAATGGATATATGACCAACGACCTTATATTGTAGGTTCAGTGGATTTGGTACAAAAAAATATTATTATCGGTGGTGTATTGGCCGTATTTATTTTGATTTTGTTTTTAAGAAGTATCTCCCCAACAGCGGTTATTTCCGTCGCCATTCCAATATCTATTATTGGTACGTTTATTATTTTGGATGCTATGGGAAGAAGTTTAAATACCATTTCTCTTGCAGGTATATCCTTTGCTGTGGGTATGTTAGTGGACAGTGCCATTGTTGTATTAGAAAATATTGACAGACATCGAAAAGAGGGAATGAGCATTCCTGATGCAGCATATAAAGGAGCCAGTGAAGTGTGGGGCGCGTTGATTGCTTCTGCACTGACAACCATTGCTGTTTTTTTACCCATTGTATTTTTACAAGATGAAGCGGGACAACTGTTTAAAGATATTGCCATTGCCGTAACGGCTTCTGTAACGTTTTCACTCTTTGTTTCGATTTCTGTTATTCCAATGCTTTGGAAGAAATTTGCAGGTATTTCAAAGAAAGAGCCAAGGGATGCAGGTGCAATAGCCAATTTTGGACATAAAATGGTAAATTTGATTATGTCTATTGTAACATTGTCTTTAACCAATACCATGACAAAAGTAGTCACTATTTTATCCTTAACTCTTTTTTCAATTGGGGCGATATATGTGCTTTTCCCTAAATTGGATTATTTGCCTAAAGGGAATAAAAACTTGATTTTTAATATTTTGATTACCCCTCCTGGACTTTCATACAATGAACGATATGGAATGGGAACATATTTAATGAAACAAGTTGAACCGTATGTCAATAAAGATGTGGGGAATATTCCAGGACTTAACAGAGCTTTTTATGTATCCTTTGGGGACTTTACTCTGTTTGGTGCAACGTCTATGCATGAAGACAGAGCATCAGAATTAATACCTATGTTCAGACCTATTGTCAATTCATTGCCATCCGTATTTGGAGTTACGGTTCAATCGGGTGTATTTGAATCTGATATTGGAGAAGGGAACAGTGTGGATGTGGATATAAGTGGCGAAAAAATTGAAGATATTGCCAATGTGGGTGCCCAACTTTTTGTGGCTACAATGGGAAGTATCCCAGGCAGTCAAGTTCGACCTGTGCCCTCTATTGAGTTGCTTTATCCAGAAGCCAGAATTAAACCTGATCGAGATGCTCTTAAAGCATTGAATTTAAGTTCGCGAGAATTGGGTATTGATGTGGATGTACTCATGAGTGGAAGAAAAGTGGGTGATTTTGAACAAGAGGGTAAAAAGAAAATTGATTTGGTTTTAAAAGCCGATGACAATATTATCAAAACACCTGAAGATATTATGGCAACACAACTTGCTTTACCTAATGGAATGATTTTACCGGTCTCTTCGTTGGCCAATTATATTTCAACAACGGGAATTTCAGAGATCAGACACTTAAATGGAAAAAGAACCATAACTTTGCAAGTGACACCACCTGAAGGCATGACCATTGATGAAGCCATGAAAATCATTGGTGGGATGTTAAAAGGGATGGAAGACAAAGGCGTGATTAATAACAGTGTTAAAATTGGTATTTCAGGAACAGCTGATAAATTAACAGAAACCATAAAATTGCTCATGGATAATTTTATTTTGGCATTGGTCATTGTATACTTACTTATGGCATCATTGTTTGGAAATTTTTTATATCCTATCGTTATTATGTGTACTGTGCCATTGGCAACTGCGGGAGGGTTCATTGGATTGAAACTTACCAATACTTTTATTGCGCCTCAGCCTTTAGATATTTTGACCATGCTTGGATTTATTATCTTAGTAGGAATTGTGGTCAACAATGCCATTTTAATTGTGCATCAAAGTTTGAACTATATTCATGAAGGCATGGAGCACAAAAAAGCCGTTATTGAAGCAACACGAACCCGAATCAGACCGATTTATATGAGTTCATTGACCTCAGTTTTTGGGATGTTGCCGTTGGTTTTGGTTCCAGGACCAGGGAGTGAGTTTTATCGAGGGTTAGGTTCGGTTATAACGGGTGGTTTGGCTTTTTCAACCATATTTACGATATTTGTAACGCCGGCACTTTTGATGTTCTTTATCAAACTTGAACAAAGAGTCGTTAAGACAAAAGATAATTTTGATTCACACGCATTAAATAAAGCGTAGCAGCAGAAGATAAAAAAGTAGAAAAATAAGGATTAAAAATGATACAAAAAAGAGTCGTTTATTCTTTTCTGGCATTGGCACTTTCTGCCAACGCCATTAATTTAGAACAAAGCATTGATATTGCAGTTAAAAACAACTTTAGCATAGCAGAACAACAGTATGTTACTGAAGAGAAAAATGCACTGAAAAATGCTCAATATTCTGGTTTTTTACCCAGCGTAGATTTGACGTATACTTATGACAGACGTGATGTAACACTGCCAAGTCAAGTCAATGATGAATCGTATGCCAGTGCAAAAGTTTCCTATAATTTATTTAATGGTTTTTCAGATTTGTTCTCATTTCAAAGTGCAAACTATATTTATAAGTCATCAGAGTTTACCTACAATGCGGTCAAACAAGACATTATTTTAAATACAAAAATAGCATATATTCATTTGCTTAAACAAGAGAAAAATGTTAAAACATATGAAGATGCTTTGAAGCTGTTTTTACAACAATATGAAGATGCTAAAAATAAGTTCGATCAAGGCATCATTGCGAAAAATGAGTTGCTTGAAGTTGAGGTTCAAATGTTACAAGCCAAACAAGATTTGGCCACAGCAAACAAAGATTTTAAAGTTGCTCGATTGAGTTTGAATAACATATTAAGTGGACAACTCTCTAAAGAAGAACCCATAGAAGAGATCAGTTATGAGAAATTGGCAATCAAAGATTATAAAGAGGATTTTTTAGAAAGAAGAAGTGAAATCCAAGCACTTAAAATGATGATGCAAAGTTATAATGCTCAAAGAAATTCTACGATTGGAAACTTTTTGCCCAATGTGGATGCGAGTGTAAGTCATAATGAGTACGGTGACAGTGAACGTATTAATGGCAGAACTGGCTATCCTGATGAACAAGAAGTGGTCAATGTAACAGCGACTTGGAATCTCTTTTCTGGAGGAAAAGATACGCAAAATGCAATTGCCTTTAATAAAATGAAAAAACAAATTTATGCACAATTGCAAAGCACAAAATTGCAAGTTCAACTTCAATATGAACAAGCCAAAGAGGAGTTAAATGTTTCAAAACTCAATTTTGAAACGGCAACAACTGCGTTAGAACAAGCTAAAATAAACTATGAAATTGTCAATAACCGATTCATTCAAGGTATTTCAACGAGTTCTGATTTGATTGATGCCAACTTTTTATTGAGTAAAGCAAAACAGAGTTATTTTGCAGCGTATTATGACAAATTTTTAGCAGCAGCGACACTGCAAAGAGTTGTTGAAGAGAATTGAGGGTTAAAACAGATACCTTAAAAGGTATCCGTTTTATAGCTTAGAAACATTTTTTTAAATGGGTTTGACTCAAAGGTTTTGTCATCAATGATACAATAATTGCCGTTAAAATCGAAAGTGGCAACGCAATGATTAAGGCATCGACAAAAATAATTTTGCCACTTAAAAGTGAATCTGCACCAAAGAGCGCTTTACAGACTCCTAATGATTTTGCCTCTTTAAAATGAACAAACAAAAGCCAAAACGATGAAACAATTAATCCCACAAACATAGAAGCAATTGCCCCTGTTTTAGTCATTCTTTTCCAAAAGAGTCCGCCGATAAATGAAGGCAGAAAAATTGAGGCACATAAAGCAAAAAAGATGGCAGTACTTCGTGCAATGATGGCGGGCTCATTATTAAAAGCGTAAGCTAAGGCTACAGAAATGGAAATCATCACCACAATTCCAATTCGTGTGACAAGCGTTGAGTTTAAATCTTTTTTGATTAAAGGCTCAATCAAATCTCTTCCAACTGCAGTTCCCATGGTATGAAACTGACTTGAAAGTGTACTCATGGCAGCACTGATAAGTGCAAATAAAAAGATAAAAACAAACCATTTTGGCATGGCTGTGTTGATAAAATGAGGAATAATTTTTCCAATACTTCCCGCACTTTGCAGAGCATTTTTTCCTTCATTGAACTCAAAATACCACGCATTGGTCAATGCGCCAATGATAAAAATAAATCCCGTCATTGAAAGAATAAAAATACCACCAATTAACACAG
Organism: Marinarcus sediminis (SeqCode); assembly: GCF_048571275.1. Taxonomy (GTDB): domain Bacteria; phylum Campylobacterota; class Campylobacteria; order Campylobacterales; family Arcobacteraceae; genus Marinarcus; species Marinarcus sediminis. Next base: position 115,723 of record NZ_CP182357.1, on the reverse strand, counting down.
CACGATTTAACTCTTTTTTACTTTTAACGGTCATAAATCGTACGACTAATTGAGGCTGTGCTAAAACACCAATTCCTACACCTAAAGTAATAGTAGTAATCACAAAAAGCCACCCTTGGCTTAAAAATTGAGGCATTTTATCCCATCCTTCAAATCCCCAAAGCATTGAGAGTTTCATCATAAAATCAGGACTGCCTGGTTGAAGTTGTTGTAAGGATATTTGGCTCAATGGGGCAACCGTTTGTTCCCATACATGTTGCAGTTTTACATAAGCTTGTGTGATACCACCTAAACTATCAAAGGTGAAAAAGAGCAGTATGACCATGGCAATAAACATGATAGAGCCTTGCAAGGCATCGGTTAACATGACCCCTTTTAAGCCACCTGCAATAACGTATGCTGTAATGATAACAGAAAAAAGCAACAGTGCCATGTGGTAATCCACATGAAAATATAAAGCCAGAAATTGCGTTCCTCCAATTAAAACTGCAGTGGCATACAATGGCATAAAAATCAGAATAATTGTTGCCCCAAAAATTTGTATAAATTTTGAGTCATATCGTTTGCCTAAAAATTCAGGAAAGGTATGGGCGTTGAGTTTGTAGCCCATTTTTCGTGTAGGGTTTCCTAAAAAAACAAAAGCGACAAAAATACCCACAAAGATATTAAAAAAAGTCAACCAAAGCAGTGAGTTTCCCAACCAAGCAGCCACTCCTCCGAAACCAACAATGGCCGCAGTTGAAATGAATGTTGCCCCATAACTCAATGCCATAATAAAAGGGTGTGTATCTCGCCCAGCAATCAAATAATCGGCAGTATTTTTAGTTTGTTTGTAGCCTAAAAATCCCAAATAACCCAGCAAAAATAGGTATAAAATGATAATAATATTTTCAAATACACCCATTACAGACTCTTCTCAATTTGATCTTCGGTTTTTGCCCATTTTTTTGTACTGATTGAAAGGGAGTTCTCCTCATTCTCTTTATTCCAGTTTACTGCACCATAATAGATACACAACAGTGTACTTAAAATTGAGAACCAAAATGCCAAATTAATTCCAAAATCAAACTGCTCCATTTATACCCCTATAATAAAATTAATCTATTCTATTATAGTTATTATTAAAGCAATTTAAAAGTATTGTAATTTAAGTTTATTATATATAATGGGAATAAAATTATTTTTATATTAAATTTTACAACTATTTAGAAAATAAAGTAAGAATAAAGTACAATGTAGAAATTTTTTTTAATAGTTAGGATAAATATGAAACAAACACTTATGGGAAATGATGCAATAGCCTGGGGCTTGATTCATGCAAATGTCGATATGGTATCGGGATACCCCGGAACGCCATCGAGTGAAATTTTGGGTGAAGTGAATAAAATAAAACATGCATTGGGTTTAGATTTATATGCGCAATGGGGTACAAATGAAAAAGTAGGTTTTGAAGTAGCTTACGCAGGTGCAATGGCAGGCAGACGTTCAGCTGCTACGATGAAACAAGTGGGATTGAATGTTGCAGGTGATGCTTTAATGAGTGCGGCATACATTGGAAACTTAGGTGCATTCGTTTTAGTTGTTGCCGATGACCCTGGTTTTCACTCTTCACAAACAGAACAAGACAGCCGTATGTTTGCAAAATTTGCAAAAATTCCTGTTATTGACCCATCAACGCCACAAGATGCGTATGATTATACAAAAATAGCTGCAGATATTTCAGAACATTTTCAGACACCCGTGATGTTACGACCAGTTATGAGAGTGTGTCATGCCAGACAAATTGTTGAACTGGATGATCAAACCAATTTTCAGCCAAGAAAAGGGGAGTTCAAACGAGAAACCAGTCGTTGGGCAGCTGTTCCAAGAGCGGGTCGATTGCGACAAGGGTATGAACAACTTGACAGAATCGAAGCGATTAAACAGTACAACTGGGAAAATCTGATTCAACCTGAGTTTGACAAATGTCAAGGGAAAAAGCTTTTAATTTTAACCTCTGGAACGGGAGATGGTTTTGTCAAAGAAGCCTTAGAAGATTTGGGTGTTGAAGCCGATGTGGTTAAGTGTGTGATGCCTTATCCTCTTCCAGAAGAGCAAATAAAAGCGCAATTTGAAAAATATGAAAAGGTGTTGGTAGTAGAAGAGACCATGCCTTGCATAGAGGAGCAAATTAAAACCGATAAAGTCTATGGAAAATTGTCAAAAACCATGCATTTAATTGATGAAATGCAAAAAGTCTATATTCAAGAGGCGTTAACAAAATTGGGATTTTACCAAGGTGAAAATCTTTATCCTGTGGTGCCATTTAAAGAAGAGGTGGCAGCTCGTCCTCCAAATCTTTGCCCAGGGTGTCCACACCGAGATATTTTTTATGGAATCATGAAAGTTTTTAAAAAGAAAAAATCCATCTATCCTTCAGACATTGGTTGTTATACCTTAGGAATCAATCAAGGGGCAATTGATACGGTTTTATGTATGGGGGCGAGTGTCTCAATGGCAAGTGGTTTTTCGATTGCTGACCCTGAAAAATATGTGGTTGCTACCATTGGAGACAGTACTTTTTTCCATGCAGGAATTCCTCCGTTAATCAATGCGGTGTATCAACAACACAAATTTATGTTAGTAGTGCTTGATAACTCAGTCGTTGCGATGACAGGACGTCAAAAACCGCCTCAAAGACAGTACAAAGAGATCGACATTAAAAAAATTGCCGAAGGGTGTGGGGCTGAAACATACGAATACGTTTACACCAATAACCTTGAAAATACCGTTGCTTTTTTCAAAGATATGAAGAAAAAATATGACCAAGCCACGGGACCAATTGTTGTTGTGGTTCGAGAGTTTTGTGTATTGGATAAAGAGGTTGTCGATGCGCATATTCCCTTAGAGTTTGCACAAGTTAATGGGGAAGATTGTGTGGCATGTGACCAATGTACTACCGTTTATAAATGTCCACCAATGGCATACAATGAAGCAGGTGTGGTTGAAATAGATCCTTTCTTATGTATTGGGTGTGGAGCCTGTTTGGATGTGGTGTGTCCAACCAATGCGTTTGTACAAGACACAAGCCGAGGGAATATGAAAGATGAGGACAAAAAATGAAATATCAAATAGTCATTGCAGGATTTGGCGGACAAGGTTCGGTTTTTTTGGTCAAAATATTGGCTTTATGTGCTGGGAAAAACAATATCGGGTGTTTGGGAACAGAAAATCATGGAATGAGTCAACGTGGTGGAGCGGTCTCTTGTACCATTAAATTGGGTGATTTTTATAACCCCGTAGTCGATGCTTCACAAGCCAATTTGCTTATTGGGTTAGAAGCCAATGAGGCGTTACGAAATCTAGAGTTTTTAAAACCTACTGGAACGATGGTTGTGAATGCCGATGAAACATTTCCTGTGAATGATATTCCCATGAGTGTTAAACGCATTGATGCGTTTGAAAAAGCCAAAAACAATGAGTTTCCAATTCAGGGATTAAATGTCTATATGTTGGGTATGGTTTTAGCCACGTGCAGTGATTTTCCTTTTAGTTTAGACGAAATCAAAGAGGCACTCAAAGAGTTCAATCCAAAAATTGCAGCACAAAACATTGAAGTGTTGGAGTTGGGATACCATGCCGCTTCATAACATTAAAGCTTTTTTCGAAGCCAATGATAAGTATGCAAAATTCAATGGCATGAAGATTGAAGAGATTGATGTAGGTTCTGCAAAAACCTCAATGAAAATTCAAGAGCATCACTTAAATGGGGCAGGGGTGGTTCATGGTGGTGCGGTTTTTTCACTGGCGGATTATGCTTTTGCGGTGGCTTCAAATTCTCATGGGCAATTGGCTCTTGGCATCAATGCTTCCATCTCATATATGAAAGGAGCAAAAGAGGGGGAAACCATTTTTGCAACAGCTAAAGAGATAAACAACAGCAATAAACTGGCGTGTTATAATATTGTTATTTGCAATGAAAAAGAAGAAATCCTTGCCTCTTTTGAAGGTATGGTGTATAAAAAAAACGTACAAATTGTTTAAAATAGAAGAAGAGGGGTGAATATGATTTGGAACAAAATAGAGAGTGCTCCAAGGGAGAAAATTGAAGAGTTACAACTGGCAAGATTAAAAGATACGGTCGAGAGAGTCTATACCTTAACGCCATTTTATAAAAAGAAGTTTGAAGAGTTAGAATTAAAACCAAGTGACATCAACTCGCTTGAAGACATTAAAAAATTGCCATTTACAAAAAAACAAGATTTAAGAAACCATTACCCTTTTGGATTGTTTACTGTACCCATGAGTGAAGTGGTACGTGTTCATAGTTCAAGTGGAACAACAGGAAAACCAACGGTTGTAGGATACACTCAAGCCGATATGGATGTTTGGGATGAGGTGATGGCGCGTGCTTTTACTATGGCAGGTGCAAACAGTGAAGATATTGTACACAATGGATATGGTTATGGTTTGTTCACAGGAGGATTGGGCTTTCATAATGGTGCGGGAAAAATTGGAGCAACAGTAGTTCCAGCAAGTGGGGGTTGCAGTGAACGGCAACTCATGCTTATGCGTGATTTTGGTTCAACCATTTTAACTTGTACTCCCTCTTTTGCGCTTCACATGGCAGAGTTGGCTTCAACTGCTGGGAACAATTATTTAAAAGATTATAAACTCAAAGCGGGTATTTTTGGGGCGGAACCCACAAGTATTGGTTTAAAAGAAGAGGTTAAAAGAGCGTGGGGAATTGATTATCATGAAGTGTACGGCTTAAGTGAAATTATTGGCCCTGGAGTTGCTTGCAGTTGTAAAAGTTCACCGTTGCTTCATGTTTTTGAAGACCATTTTTTTGTGGAAATCATTGACCCAAAAACAGGTGAAAGTTTGCCTGATGGAGAACGAGGTGAATTGGTTATTACGCCTTTAACCAAACAAGCACTGCCATTGTTAAGATATCGAACGGGTGATATTACCTCAATTATCAAAGAGCCTTGTAAATGTGGGCGAACACTTTTACGAATGGAGTCTATTGTTGGGCGTGCGGATGATATGCTGATTGTCAATGGGGTCAATGTGTATCCTTCACAAATCGAACATGTGATTGCCAATGCGCAAGGGGTAACATTGAATTACCAAATCATTGCCGATAAAAAAGGGTATTTGGATAAACTGGAGATTAAAGTAGAAGTCAGCGATGAGATAATGAGCGACAATATCTCTGAAATGGAGCGCATTAAAAAAGATATTCAAACGGCACTGTTAAATAACTTGTATATCAAAGCCAGTGTCAAACTCGTAGAACCTCGAAGCATTGAAAGAAGTATGGGGAAAGCCATTAGAATTATTGATAAAAGGGTATAACATGATTAAACAACTGACTATTTTTCTTGAAAATAAAATTGGAGAGTTAACGGATATTACGGAACTGTTAAGCAGTAATGGGTTGTCAATTGTCTCTATTAATTTGGCCGATTCAAATGATTTTGGACTTTTACGAATCATTGTTGAAGATGAAGAAAAAGCCAAAGAGGTGATTGACAAAGCGGGTTTTTCTGTCAAAATCATTGAGGTCATTGCCATTGAAATTGAAGATCACATTGGAAGTTTTAACCAAGTGGTTTCTGTGTTATCACAGAATCAAATCAACATTGAGTACACCTACACCGTAAGCAACCATAATAAACCCGCATTTATTTTTAAAGTGAATCAAAAATCGTTTTCTAAAGCGGTGGCATGCCTGCAAGAGAACCATATTACTTTATTGAATACATTGTAAAAAACATGTTAAGCAATCGAAAAATCAGTGAACGATTTGAAGTTCAAATCAACACGTTGTACAATTGGCAAAAAACAAAACCAACCTTGTATCGATATTTGCAAAATGCGGATTATAATTATGAACGCAATAAAGAGATCAATGTTCTTTTGAGTGAATACTCAAAATGCATACAAAAGAATTTCAAACTGGAAGAGATTGAGTACTTAATTGACTCCTCTTTAGTGGTCGTATCTATTGAAGAGATTAAAGAGTTACATAAAATCTTTATCAAAAATGAGGCAAAAGAGATTGCTTCACGTACGGATTTTATTTTGGATTTATATGAAAAAATTTTACACTTGAACATTATAGAAAAATATACGCTCTATAAAAAAATTGACAAATATCGACGAAGTGAAATTTTAGCTTCAAAAGATATTGCCGATTTCTTTTTTGAGTTTATTGGTGTGTAAAAATTTATATAAATATACGGATTTTATAAAAAATAGAAAAATGTAATTTTTATTATCGTCTTCTTTTGATATAATGAGGATAAATTTTAGATTGAAGGTTTAAATATGAAAAAAATAACAGAAAAAGATATTGTAGATAGTATAGCGGACGCCTGTCAGTATATCTCGTATTATCATCCTGAAGATTTTGTAAAAGGAATGGTGAAAGCGTATGAGAATGAAAAAGGTGAAGCAGCTAAAAATGCCATTGGACAAATTTTAATTAACTCAAAAATGTGTGCAATGGGGCACAGACCATTATGCCAAGACACGGGAAGTGTTAATATTTTTGTTAAGGTGGGATTAAAAGCCAATTTAGACATTAAAAAAGAGTTGGTAGATTTACTCAATGAAGGTGTGGCAAAAGGGTATACTGATCCTGACAATACCTTAAGATACTCTGTTGTTGCAGACCCTGCAGGAAAAAGAGTTAACACAAAAAATAATACTCCAGCGGTTATTCATGTTACTGTTGATAATTCAGATGAGATAGACATTACGGTTGCTGCAAAAGGGGGAGGAAGTGAAAATAAATCTAAATTTGCGGTATTAAATCCAAGTGATTCAATTTATGACTGGGTTATGGCAAATGCAAGAGAGATGGGTGCGGGTTGGTGCCCTCCTGGTATTTTAGGAATTGGTATTGGTGGAAACCCTGAAAAAGCAATGCTTTTAGCAAAAGAGTCTTTAATGGGTCACGTAGATATTCAAGAACTTCAAGCAAGAGGTCCTCAAAATGCCATTGAAGAGTTAAGATTAAAACTCTATGAAGACATCAATAAAATTGGAATTGGAGCACAAGGTTTAGGTGGATTAACCACCGTTTTAGATGTTAAAATCTTGGATTATCCTTGCCATGCAGCATCACTTCCTGTGGCTATGATTCCAAACTGTGCAGCAACACGACACATTCACTTTAAACTTAAAGGGGATGGACCAGCTAAATTTAACATACCTTCTTTAGACCTTTGGCCAGATATTGAATTGCCAATGGATACAATTAAAAAAGTGAACATTGAAGATTTAACCAAAGAGAACTTATCTCAATTCAAATCAGGTGATACGCTGTTATTATCAGGAAAAATTTTAACCGCACGTGATGCAGCACACAAAAAAATTGTTGAGTATAAAAATGCAGGTAAACCACTTCCAAATGGGGTTAAACTCGAAGACAGATTTATTTATTACGTAGGACCAGTTGATCCAGTTCGAGATGAAGCAGTAGGACCTGCTGGACCAACGACATCTACAAGAATGGATAAATTTACCAAAGAGATGATGGAAATTGGTATCATGGGAATGATTGGTAAAGCTGAAAGAAAACAACCAACGATTGATTTAATCAAAGAGTACAAATCAATTTACTTAATTGCTACAGGTGGAGCGGCTTATTTGATTTCTCAATCAATTAAATCTGCAAAAGTCTTAGCATTTGAAGAGCTTGGAATGGAAGCCATTTATGAGTTTGAAGTAAAAGATATGCCAGTGACTGTTGCTGTTGACACTACGGGTGAATCTATTCATACCACAGGACCAGCTCAATGGAGAACAATCTAATTACAAAGGCTTAGGCCTTTGTAATTTAATCTAAATACTTAAAATCATCATCCTCACTGCCATCTTTTTTTCTGTTTTTAAATTTCCACATCGTATAACCATACATTGCAGTTTTATAACTTAAAATGATAAGGATAGTAACACCCAAAAGTTGGGCGAGAAAGATTAAAATACTCATTTTACGTTGGTTTTACTTTTGCTCATTTGGAAATAGGGGTCATCCCAAGTGAGTGTTGTTGGCATAGATGAGTTCAGAGAAGTTTTATCAGGAAGTTTGTATTTTGCAAATCCATTTGATTCTACTTTTTCTTTTTCAAATGACGCCTTAGGCATGAGTATAATACCTGCAATTAATACAATTCCTAACAGAACATAAACAACTATTTTCGTGTTATTGTTACTGGTTTCATTATTATTTTTCATTTTCCACATCCTTTTGGGATTTTGAACATTATTTTATTATGCCATTATTTTAGTTAAAAGAGTATTAGAGCATAAGCAAACGTTAAGATTTGATAAAATTGATGATGAATTTTTATCTGAAAATACTATTTTTAGGGGTTTTTAATATTCTAGTTAAAAATTGACTCAATTCATGTATCAACATTTTATGAGCCGTTCCACAAACAGTCAGTTAACCTTGTTTATTCAATAACTAAATGATAGAATTAACTCTATCATTAATCAGAAATTTTTTTAAAGGGAATACATGTTTACCATATACAATAATGGAAGTGTAGGGTTTAGAAGTACGGCTGACAATTTATACAACCTTAAAAATGTTGATGAGTCAAGTGAATCAAGATTTAAACCGGATGATGAAATTATGAATGATTTGTCCAACAAAAAAAAGAACTCCCAAAACAGTGATGAGTCGCTTAACGCTTATAAAGAAATAGCAAATATGGATTTGTCGGAGCCGGTTTATCAAGTCAAAGATATTATGACCAAAGATGTGATGTGTATTGACAGTCAATCAACGATTCAAGAAGCATACACCCTTTTAAAAGAAAATAAAATTTCGCAAATACCTATTCTCTCTTTTGGCAGAAAAATTCTGGGTTTAATCAATAAAAAAATTATATTGAATCTTTTAATGGATGATATTGAAAATACAAAAGAGATTTTAAACAGAAAATTAGAAGATATTTTTTTACCAGAAATCATTACAACCGACCCCATTTCAGATATCAGAAGAGTGGCAAAAGTTATGATTGACTTCAAACTCGATGCAATTCCTATTGTGGATGAAGATGATATTTTATTAGGGATTGTTTCAAAAACAGATATTTTAAAAGCCGTTTCACATTTGCCAAAATTGCAGTTATGGTCATAAAATTCCGAGGACTGTTGCTAAAATTTATGCAATCATATTTATGAAATGTTAGGTTATCGTTATCACCTGACCCCTATTTTAAACCGTTTATCAAATCGAAAAAAGTTTTTATGTACAAAAAGGATATGTGAAATGAAAAGTTTAATTTTATTGTTGAGTTTGACACTTTTTTTATGTGCAACACCACAAGATGAGTTGCTTGACAAATTTGAATATGCCATGAAAAATAACGATGCCAAACTTTTGCAAAGTGTTATTGACTTAGGTATAGATGTTGATGAAAAGTATTTAATCAAAAAAAGAAATACATACTGGACACCACTTTTTATAGCTATAAGCTCAAAAAACTCAGAGCTTTTTAAATCACTGATTAGAAAAGGTGCCAATATAAACTATGTAGATGAAGACGGTTTGGATCTGTTTTATTTTGCTGTTTATCATACTCAACTTCATATGGCAAAAGAGCTAGTAAAAGCTGGGTATAAGCCAAATATCAATCCAAAAAGCAAACGCCATCCTTTAGCTATTGCTGTACTTAACAATGATATTGAAGCTATAAAATATCTTCTTTCACTTGGATTTGACCCTAAAAAAGAGCTATTGCAACGTAATAATCTTTTAGAATTTGCTCTGCATAGTCCTAACAAGGACTTGAAGCTACCGCCACATATGTTCAAATTAATAAAGTTTGACACCTACAAATATCTCATAGATATGTTTAAAGATGAACTGAATACTCAAAATAAATTTGGCTATCACAATCTACTCTTAGCCCAACGAGGGGAAGAGAGCTATAAAGCGTTTAAATATTTAGTACAAAGTGGTATTAACTTACATGAAAACAATAATGGCTATTCTCCTTTTCAGTCACTAAGCTTTGATAATTTTTATGAAAAAAAAGTAGAAATCCTTTTGTCAAATAATTTGAATATAAACCATCAAGACAAAGATGGGGATACTCCATTGCATCAGTTGGTTGTTGATTACAGTAAAGTCTTACAAAACATTGCAAAAATACAATCACAAAATAGTGAAGCATATTACAAAAAAGATGAACATAAAGCCGTCATCTCAATTTTAAAACAAGCCAAACTCGATAAAAAAACAAGCTATCTAGAATCAGCATATAAAAAGTTAAACGCTATAAAAAGTGCCATCAAGTTTCTTATAAGTAAAGGTGCAAATAAAGATATCAAAAACAGTATGAATAAAACCCCATATGAGAGTGCTCTTTTTTTAAAAATAGAAGAAAATGAGCTTTTAGAGATATTAAGAAGTAAAGATTAGTAGAAATTTTATAAGCTTTTTAACTCTGTTAGTTTACTATAGACCACTTCATCATTTCTATCCATTTTTAATAAATATGACAATATCTTAGAATTTATTATTGAACTCAAAGCTCTTTTAATGCACTCATTGTTTCATAAGCTTCATCACGCTTAATTTCTTTATCATTAACTATTTCATTGTCTAATAGATAATAAAACATATTTTTATAAGCTTTTTTACGAAGTGTTTTTATAGATGTTCCTCTTTGAGTTATTATGGCTTGTTCATTTATTTTGAGTATAAAAAAAGCACCTGCTTCATCTTCTCCAAAAGACTCTTTTATTGAAATCTTTCGTGAATTAGCTAGACTTATAGTCATCTCTTTAAAATCTATTTGTATGTTGGTATTGTTGTTTAAAGTTGCATGAAAATGTAAAAAGAATTTGTGCAAAAGCTTTTCAAAAAGTTGTATATTTTCTTGATACATAATATAACACAAGCCATAAAAAAACTCTTTTTCATTTACTTTATATTTAACAAAATCAAATTGAGAAAAGTTAAGCAATAAAAACAGTTCATTTAAAATGATATTGTTACTAAGATGATTAATAGTTTTTAGTGAGTATTGTAAGTCTTTGTTGATTTTAAAAAAGTGTATAAACTTTTCTATTTGAAGATTAAAGTAAACTTTTCCAAAATACTTTGTATATTCAAAATAGTGTTTATTGGTTAAAAGTTTATTGAGTTCTGATTTATTTTGAGATATAAACTGTCTTGACTCTTCTATTGAAATATGATAAATCTTTTTTGCCATTTTTTACTTTCACTTATATATTATGGAGCGGACGACGGGAATCGAACCCGTGTATCTGGATTGGTGTCCAATCTGGGGTTGAAGCCCAGCGCCCAGCCATTAGGCCACATCCGCATATATTAATTATATAATAATGAAAAAAATTAAAAAGTCATCTTAAAGTGCCTTAAATAAGAACTAAGAAAAAAACAAATAAAATAACCCATAAATTTTCAAATATAAAAGTCGAGTAATCACCATATAATAACCTCTAAAATAAGTTGGATTTACTCCCAGCTAAAATAGAGAGTTAAAATAAAAAGAGATGGTTTAAAAGAAAAAAAGATATTTGATTTTGAGAGTTATCTATTAAAGTCATTGAAAGACTTAACAGTCAATCTATAGTTGGAAGCTGGGCATATAAAAGATAAAGCTTGTAAATCTAAGGTAAAATATTTTTAGTCTTCTATTCTCTTGATATACTAATATGCTCTGAAGAAAAGATAAAATGTTTGATATAAAAAAGAGAAAACAATATGAAACTTTGAAAACAACTAATACAACTTAAAATATCTATACTACAATCAAAAAAAGTAAATCCAATCTTAGCTGCAGCTGTTGCAGCAGTTATTTCACTAACTCAAGTTCAAGCAAGTGATTTATTAGCACAATGTGATTTTAATAAAAATGGTAAAATAGACACAAAAAAAGATTATAAAGCATGACTTGTTACTCTTGAGATTGCAAAAAAAGAATATAGATGTAATTTGAATTATAATATAGTAAAATGAGAGGAAGAAATTAAAAAATGAGAGGAGGAAATTAAAAAATGAGAGGAGGAAATTAAAAAATGAGAGGAGGAAGTGATAAAATTGAAAAATGAAATTATAAATAAATTATCAAAAAGATAGTTTTTTGCATATATATAGCTAATATGATAAAATAATAAGTAATTATATATAAAATATAAAAACTTCATTCAAATGGGAGATAGTTCTATAAAAAAACTGCTACAATAATTCTAAATTTTTCAATAAATATAATTGTAAAATATTTATAATGTGGGTATAGTGTAATGGCTTAGCACACCAGTCTCCGAGACTGGACAGAAGACGACCAATCTTCAGAATGGGTTCGATTCCCATTGCCCTCGCCAAACTTTGCAAATCTTTTAAAACATGCTAAAATAAGTATAAATAGTAAAGATACTATTGTAAAAATTTATAAATGAGATGCTTAATAAATAATGAAAAAAAAGTTAATAATTGGTATAGACGAATCAACTGATGTAGATATCCTTTTAGATGATGGTATCAGACAGTTTTATTTTGGATATATCCCTTCGGAGTTTTCAAATACATATGCAACACAAACTTCTTTGAATAGAAGATACCGATTAAAAGAGCAGTTTAGTAACTTTGAGAATATACAAAATGTAATAAAAAAGATACACTCAAAGGGTGGTATTATATATTTGGCATTAAATTCATTTACTTCAAATGAAATTATGCTTGATTTTTCAAAAGAGCTTTATGAACTTTTTTTTGATAAAGTCGATGGTATTATAGTAGCAAATATTTCTATTGCAATGATGCTTAAAAAGAGAAACTATAAAGAGATTATAATTTCAAATCTTTTTGGAACCTATAGTAATGATGCTGTTGATTTTTTAGTAAAACAGTTTGACCCTATTAAAATAATTCTTCCTCGTGATATATCTTTGAAAAATATACAAACTATTGTAAAGTCACATCCAAATATAATGTTTGAGTGTTTCTTATTTGGTGATAACTGTAGGTTCAGCGAAAGTTTTTGTTTTAGTGAGCATGGATATGATTCTTTAACTTTTGGTTCACTTTGCAGTTACACACAGCGAGAAAAAAAACTTATCAAAAATGCTAACCCAAGCTATAAACAAATCGTTAAAAATACAAAGCTTACTGATACGGAAAAAAAAGAAGAACTAAAAAAAGTTTTTCTTGATATAACCTCATTACTTGATGAGATTGAATTTAACCTATATGAGTTTAACAGTAAAGAAATAACTTTAATTTTAGAAACTCTTAGTCTGTACGATATAGCAATGTTAAAAGAAGATAAAAAAATATATGTAAGAGCAATCAATATTTTAAAAAACCTTGATTTTCCTAAAGCGCAAAGTATCTATACAAAACTAAAAGAGTTACCTTTTATACAAGAGGACAATTACAAGAAGTTTCATAAGTTAAACAAAAGTGCTATTTATGAAACCTTGAATTTTTTTGCACAATTTAATAATATAACTTCATATAAAATACCTTCAAGAGGAAGAGACTTTTATAAATACCTTGATACTTTTGAAAATGAAGAGTATCATTATAAACAAAGTCAATATCAACTATGAAATTATATATTAAAGCAAACAATCTAAAAATACTAAAAAACATGGATACCTTACTTCCTTTTGCACTATCAAAAACACATACTTTGCTTGATAAAAATTCAAATATTGAATATATCACAAATATTCAAAGTACAATAGAGATACAAAAGCATCAAAATAGACTCTTTTATGATAAAAGGGAACTGTATAAACTTATAAAAGGTATTTATTTTGGAAACAGTTCTTGTGAGCATTTGATCCCTACAATAAAAGAATTAATTGAAGCTAGAAGTTTTTGTGAACAAAGACACTATAATTTTGTATTTGTTTTTCCTCCTGTGAGTCAAAATAAAAGTGAAGAGGTAAGATATATATGTGAACTTTTAGCCAATAAACCAAATACAGAGGTTGTAGTAAATGATATTGGGGTATTAAATATAGTATTAGAAAATAAAAATCTAAAAGCAATACTTGGAGTAAATTTTACAAAAGTTATTAAAAACAGTTTTTTAGATAATGTTTCACAATATGATATAAGTAAAATACAGCTTCAAAATCAAAAAGAGCTTTTGAGTCATTGTGAGTTCGAGAATATAGAAGTGAGAGAGTTTTATAAATCACTGGATATAAAAAGAGTATCTATAGAAAATATAAATCTAAACACCGAATTTTTTGATACTGTTCCAAAGATGCAATGTGATTTTTACTATCCAAATATTACCATTGCAAACTCCAAAGCTTGTGATATCGCAGGATGCTTTGAAGATGAAAGAGGATATTTTGTAAAAGAAGAGTGTTCCAAGTATTGTAACTTTGCTTCATTGGAGTTTACGCATAGCGATATACTAGGACTAAGACAAAGGTACAATACCGTTTATAAAACAAATATTTCTTTAGATATACCAAAAATAGTATATAAAAATAATAGAAACAGATTTATCTGGGAGATACTGCCTTAAATAAGAACTAAGAAAAAAACAAATAAAATAACCCATAAATTTTCAAATATAAAAGTCGAGTAATCACCATATAATAACCTCTAAAATAAGTTGGATTTACCCCCAGCTAAAATAGAGAGTTAAAATAAAAAGAGATGGTTTAAAAGAAAAAAAGATATTTGGTTTTGAGAGTTATCTATTAAAGTCATTGAAAGACTTAACAGTCAATCTATAGTTGGAAGCTGGGCATATAAAAGATAAAGCTTGTAAATCTAAGGTAAAATATTTTTAGTCTTCTATTCTCTTGATATACTAATATGCTCTGAAGAAAAGATAAAATGTTTGATATAAAAAGAGATACTATGAAATACTGAAAAATTTTACTTTTATTGACGCTGTTTTCTACAATACTATTTGCTACATCTTTAAGAAATTCAGCATCACCACAATTTAATTTTACATCAAAAGATGATTTAAATCTTTATAACGAATATAATAAAAAACTATGAACTTGATTAGAATATTTAGCTAATGCTTTAGTAAAAGGTAAATCTGAGTTTATAGAAAATTTTATGAAATGACCTGATATAGATAAAGATGAAACTAGAGCTGATATAGAAGAACGGTGGGATGAAATAGTAGACTTAGTTTTTGTTAAAGATATTGTTAATGATGCACTACCAGATTTAGTAAAATATGCACCAACTTTATCACAATATATAAGGGAAAATTGAAATGATTTTAATAAAAAAGAAATAACAAAATCTTTTGATAATATAATTAGTGCAGAGGAAAAGACAAGAAGTGCAGAGGAAAAGACAAGAAGTGCAGAGGAAAAGACAAGAAGTGCAGAGGAAAAGACAAGAAGTGCAGAGGAATTAAGAAAAATTAATGCAAAATTTTGAAGATAAATGAAAAATATGATAAAATATTATAGTAAAATATAATATTTTTTTTATGGCTGAAAAATTTCAAAATGAATCGATAAATTTTGAAACTCAAGATAATACATCTTGAGATATTTTAAATTCTCAAGAAAAACTACAAAAAGAATTATTGGATATTAAGGAAAATATATTTTCTTTTGAATGGAATGAAAAATTATGAAGTAAAAAAGATTCTGAATTATTATTCAATGAATATATAGATAAATTAACTGATGAAGAAAAACAAAATTTTATCAATGTTATCAAATCTGCAGATGGATTAGATTTAGAAGACTATATATATGAAAATGGTTTACCAATAAATAAAGAAACATTTGAATTTTTTGAAAATAAATTTTGAAAAATTCAAATTTTAAGAAAAGAAAATATAGATATATCAAAAGAAAATATAGATGTATCAAAAGAAAATATAGATAAGATAAAAAATAATTTTAATGAAAATTTTACAAAACAATTAAAATTAATAGATGAAAATTTTTCAGAATTAGTTTCTAAAATTGATAATTGAGATAAGATAGATTTATTATCTGATGATGAAGTTAAGGATATTGAAATCAAAATTATTAATGCTTTAAAAAATGAAAAATTATTATTTAAAGTACTTAAATTATTACAAAAAGAATCTCCTGTAAAATTTGAAAAATTCACTTCTTATTTAATCAAAAAAGATTCTAGTTTTAAAAGTATAGTTGAAACTTTTAAATTTGAAAATCCTGAATTATTTAAAAATATCACTCCACTTAAAGATTCCATTAATTCTGCTTTGGTAGATAATTCTACTAAGTATAAAGATAAATATGTAAGTGATTTGGGAGAGCATTTGTGATTGATAACTGATGCTAGTAAGAGACCACCTGAAAGTATGATTACAAATGGTAAATATAAATTGAAAGCTGAACTTTGAGTTTGAGATTTTTATGAACCTACTTTGAGATATGAGATGGATACTAGAAAAATAAATAAAGAAATTGATTGAGTTAATAATCAAATAAATGATATTCAAGATAAATGATTAAAAATTTCTAATATTGATTTATCTAATGAAGAATGAGAAGATAAATTACATGAATTGTTTATTTGAAATATGCAAATCACTTCACTTATTGAAACATATAATTTTCCTTTAGATGAAGATAAATCAAATGAGCTGAAATGAAAAATTAATTCTATATTAGAAAATAAAAACAGGGAAAATGGGTCTGAGCTAAACTCTGAACTTTTTGCCTTTTTTTACCGCTCATTTTAACAAAATATTCTTACATGTAAGAAAAAATTTTACTTTGCCCTACCCTTTTTTATGCACATTTATTCGATGATATCAGATTATTTTATATATAATGTTCATTAAATAAATAGTTATCTTATTAAAGCATTAGAAAAAAGGGGGTCAGGTGATAACGATAACTTAATCAACTATTTCTCCTAATTATCTTATTGACTGCCAGCTGAGATATATTGATTATTTTAACAATTAGATACTGTGAATATCCTTGTTCATACGCCTCTAATATATATTTATTTCTTGTTTGATTATTTTGTTATCGTTATTACCTGCCACCTATATCTTAGTCTGATAATTAAGTATCCTCGTATTTGCATGATATAATAAATCTAGAGTTCATTAAAGTTAATATATTGGTAAAGTATCCAAAGCGGTTAAATAAACTTAAATAAATTAACTAGCTTGAGGGACAGTCAGATAATTACACTTTAAACTTGAGTGGCGACAAGATCGGTAAGTTTTACTAGATCGTATTACACGAGGTTAAGTTATGTGTAAAGAATTAATCAGCTAGGAGTTAACTCCTAGCCTAACGAACTCTCAAATTTAAATATTGGAGGTTCACGATGATTAATTGTATCGGATTAGATATTAGTAAAAAATTAATTGCAGTACATATACCTATTAACAAAGCAAATATTGAAATTGAGAATAATGTAAAAGGTTTAAAAGGATTATATTCAAAGTTAAATAAACTTTATAAAAAAGATATTGATAATTTGGTTTTTATTTTTGAACCAACAGGTGACTATTCTTTTGCTTTAACAAAATTTTGTAATGAAAAAAATATTAAATGTTTCCTTATTAACCCTAAACAATTTTCTAACTTCTCAAAGGCTTTAGGACAAAGAAATAAAACAGATTTGATAGATGCACAAGTATTATCACAAGCTATTCCTTTAGCAAAAGATGATGAGATTAAAGTACCTTATATTGATACTATAGTTGAAGAGCTAAAAGAGTTAATATCATATTATAAATTCACTACTAAAAGTACCTCTAAACTAATTAATCAACTAGAAGCTGTAACAGTAAAAGATGGTAGTAAGTATATGATTAATGATTTAAAAAAATCTCTTAAAATATCAAAAAACAAAGAGATTGAAATACTCAATAAAATAAAAGATATTATTAACTTAGATGATAAATTAATAAAAGGGTATAATAATATTAAATCACTATATGGTATAGGAGAAGTAGGAGCTATAGTATTACTTCATCTATTTATTAAATATCCAAAAGCAAATCAAAGACAAATTGTTTCACTCTCTGGACTTGACCCAATAGAAAAAACATCTGGAACATCTGTTCATAAGAAATCAAAAATCTCAAAAGCAGGTTCAAGAGTATATAGAGGAAGTTTATTTATGGGAGTACTTACCGCAATTAGGTTTGATGATAATTTTAAAGTATTTTTTGAAAGATTAAAAACTAAAGGTAAACATACAACAGCTACACAAATAGCAGTTATGAGAAAGATGATAATTATTGCTCATTCTTTATATAAAAATGACACCCAATATGATAAAGAATTTTATAAAAAGTTTGTGGTGGTTTATAAAAAGAGCCATTAAACTACTCTTTTTTATGGAGATTTATTATGTTATGATATTAATTAGAAATTTTAAAATTTAAAGTTTTTTTAAGGTGGCGACTGTCCCCGGAATTTTTCATCGAATAAATCTTTGATATTTATAATAAAATCATATCATGGAAAAGTTGATTTAATAAACTTATTCCACTATTGATAGTCAATATTATTGACTTAACTTAACCAATTTATCTACACTTGATCCATTATTTAGCATTACAAATGAATCTATAACATTTCCATTCTTATAAAATATAGCATAGGGTGTACTTCTTATTTTGATATTGTACTTATGAGTTAAATATTCTAGCATATCTTTTTGAAGTTCATTATCTATAATGAGAAATGGTAAATCAACCTTTTCTTGTATTTTCATGATTGTATCCCCACCATCAGTTTCTGCAGTAAATCGAGATGCTACATGATGATGTGATAAGTTATAATCATATCCTGTGCCAATTACTAAAACAAATTTCTTTTTTAAGTTTTGTTGCTCCTCAATGAATTGAGTAAGTGATTTAATATTCTCACTTTTTTTTACTTCAGTAATCCACTGTGTTTCCATTGAGTCTATTTTAAAGAGTTCCATATTATCATCAACAAATTTAAATTTTGAAAAAAGTGTTGGTTTATAACTCATCAATTCTGCAATAAATTCTGTAGCTATTTTCTTTTCATAAATAGTAGCATTCAATAGATTAATCATAGCTTGTTTTTGGAAAAAATCTCCTTGACTATCTTCTGTAATAATTGCATTATTTTTCAAAGCATAAATTGCAAGTTTACTTGGAAAATCTATAAATCTATCTTCGTATACATCCAAAGAAAGTACATGAAGAAGTGATCTAGAACTAGTATCACGTTCATTAATATTAGCACCATATTTTATTAACAATTTCATAGTTTCAATACTATTTGCATTTAAAATTGGTTTTTCGTATAACTTTTCTAATGAATTATATTTTTTAGGAAGAGATACACTTGTATCCATATTTTGATTTAGTAAAACTTTGACAATCTCTGGAGTTCCTTTGTATGTAGCATAATGTAAATCTCCAATTTCAAGTTTGAAACCTTTTTGTATCAAATATTCTACCATCGCTAAATCATGTTTTTTTATAGCAATTTGTAAAAGACTTTCTCCTGTTTTTTTTCTTTCAATATTAGCTCCCTCATCGATAAGAGTCCTAGATACATTGTTACATTTTTCTTTATTATGATAAGAATAAGACATTGAATATCGAAGAGCATCATTGAGACCATTCGTTGCATTTATATCACCACCCTGTTTACTGCTAAGCATATACTTAACAGCTTCAATATTACAATCATCAGCTGCTTTCATTAGTGATGTTTTGTTTCCTTCTTTCGGATATTCCTTCATGTAGATAAAATCTTTTTCTTTTTTTGACATCTCATCTTTTATTCTATAAAATAAATTCATTTTATTTAGAGTACAAGTGAAAGCTGGTTTGCTTCCTAATGTTTCAGGATAATGAGTTCTCATGCTAGTTATCGTAAAAACATCATTAGAAATTGATAAACCGTGAAACTGTCCATATTCCTTTATAACTTTTTCAACATAATCATTATATGAAGCATTCATTTTATTATCATTATTAGGTCCACCAGTTAAATACTCATAGCCATTTATCAATTTATCAACATCTCTTATATCATCTTTCAATATTTTTAATGCATTTTTTAAAGAAGCTGTAGTTACATCGCCATTTTCTTTATAATTTAAAGAATTACTTGCTCTCTCACATGACTTTTTGAGCATATTCTTTGCATTATTAATAGTTTCAACTTTGTCTTCACATCCAACCAAAAAGAAAATTGATAATAATATCAATGCAATTTTAGTTATACCTTTCATTTTTATCCCTTTGTTTAATATATTAATGTTATGACGATAATACAGTATGATGCCATTAAAAATCAATAGTATCTCAATTAACAAATACTTCATAACTCAACCTTCTCTCTAAAAATTGCTAAAACACCTCTTTGTTTTAAGGAAATAAATGTTTTTGCTTTTAATGTATTGATTCCATCTCCTTTATTTGGAAAAATATCAATATTATTATACGCATCCGATCGAACTGAATGAGTAATATACGGAACACCATCTATAAATTTTGATACAATACCAATATGCCCAAAAATATTATCTGTTGGCAAGTTTTTTGCATCCATTATTCCACTTGGCCACATTACAATATCTCCTAGTTTTAAACTTGTTAACTCAAACTCTTGAATAGAGTTAATATCAGATTTATATACCAGTTGAAAATTTCTATCTTGTAATAATTTTTTATATAAAGAGTGTGTATTAAATCTTTTCAAAAAGGTATCATAGCCTTTATAATACATTATCCCATGCACAAATCCAGTACAATCAAATCCTTTTTGAAAATCACGTATATCTCCACCCCAACTGTATGGAAGTTTATAGTTATATTCTAACTCATTCATTTTATACGCAATACTCCCTATATCATTAGCACTACTCTCTTTGATTGAGCGTTTTATATATTCACTTTTTCTAGCAATAGTAGTTCCATAGGTATTTATTCTTCTTTCTGAAGATGCGTGTACCCTTGTGTTAGTATATTTATAATCAGTAAATTGAATAATTTCAAAAGGTAAAACTACCAAAATGATAAGAGAAATATTTATGAATAGTTTTTTCATGGTCTAATAATTGAACTTACAACCCATGCACATGCCAAGATAATAGATGCTATAATAATAGCAACAGCAATATTTTTATCTTTTATTTCTTTCCATTCATCAATATTTACTGTTGCTATTGTAAACAGCTTTAAAGTAATAATAATACCAATACCCATACTTATTGAGCCAACAATAGCCCATCCAAATGTAATAATATAATCCATAATAATCTGTTTCATACTCTTTCTCCTTTATGATTTCAGTGATTTTAGATTTCGAGAATTAAACATATAAAAAAAGTATTTTATAGGTTCAATAATATAAGATCGCAGACCTTTTTCTGTTTTCCACCAATTATTCTCTAAATATACCCCATTTCTTGCTGGTGCAATTTCCAGTTTAATGTTTTTCATACCTTGAATTTTAAACACTTTTTCAAAAGCATACAATGCTCTTCTTGTATGAAATGCATCTGTAACAATAATAAGATGAGTTAACTTATTTTCCTTTGAATATTTTGCCAATGTATACGCTTCATCAAAGGTACTTGTTGCACCATCTTCTTTAATGCACTTTATTATCTTTAAAGTTTCATTTTCACTTTTTAATATTCTGCTTGTTAGTTCCTCCTCAGTTTCAAAAAGCTCTTGATATTTTAAAGCTTTGTCTTTGATATTTGTCATCAGTATTTGTTTAGAATAGCCATTTTTAACTAACTCAATTGCTTTTGCAGGTCTTGTTTTTGGATTTCCACCCAAAATAAATACTACATCTGCACCTTTTGTTGCTGTATCAAGGGTAAAATAGGAGGCATAACTTGTAAGTATTTTCTCACTAAAACTTACAAACACTATTCCTAATATAATCAGTATTGCAACAATCCCTAATAAAAATTTCCTACACATAATCACCTTCTAAATCATCTATAATGTCTATAATGTCTATAAATGACCTTCCATCTGTTTTTAAATATATTTTTCCATCTTCTAATAAAAAAAGTCCATCTTCATTATCACTTCTAAAACTTTGATTACCATATATCTTTGATGCTTTAATATCGTTATTAGAAATCATAGTATTCTTTTGCATTTTATGCTTCAAACTACAGCCGGTAAGAAATAGCACTAATACAGTTACTAATATTATATTTTTTTTCAAACTAAAATTCTCCTTTTATTCTAATCTACTTTCCTAATTAAAATATCTCCACCAACATTTCTAATAATAGGATACTGATACTCTTCATTATTACTTGGCTCTTTTAATTTTTCTGATAATTCAATAATAGAAATAAAACTATCTTTATTTTTATCTGTTGATTTTTCTTTTAATTTTGAAAGTATTTTGTATGTAAATACACCATTCTTGACTTTTGGATCTGGATGTTCAAATGCAAATGTTCCTTTTGTAGTTGCTAATAGCATATGTACTCCTGAGCTTTTTGCAAGTAATGAAGCTTTTGAATCATATACAGAAGATACAATATCATTGGCTTTCCCTGATTCACAGGTATCTAATACAAATATTTGTTTTAATGCTTTTACTTCTTGCATATTTTTAAAAATATCTTCAAAGTTTATCCAGTCTTGTATATTTTGATTATTTTGAGGTACTAGTAGAAGTTTTCCCTTATAAGCTTTTCCATGAGTTGATATATAGAAAATTATTGTATCATCCAGTCTTGCTTTTTTGCTTACTTCTTCTATAGACTTAATAAGTTTATCTTTTGTTACATCAACTCCAACATGATATTTTATTTCTATATCTTTATATTTTTTACCTTGTTCATTTTCTATTGCTTCTTTTATTGCTTTTGCATCATTTTCTGAGTATTTTAAATTTGATACATAAGGAGCTTGGAATTCATTTACTCCTGCAACTATTGCATATAGTTTTGGCTCTTTTTTAGGAGTATCTGAAATAATAGTAAGTGTTTCTTTATAAGAAGTTACAGTATTTGTTTTATTAAAGGCTTCAATAGCTATTTCATTTTTACCTGATATTAAATCAAGTTCTATTGTATATTCACCTTCTTTATTTTGTATATTTGATGTTTTTACTTCTCCTACACTATCTTCTTCACTTATTGGAGTATCTACACTTCTTGTAACTGTATCACTCATTTTATTTAGGTAATCATTTTGAGCTAATTTCATTTTATCATTGATATTATCTTGTTCTAGCAAGGTATCTACATTTGCAGCTTGTTTATTTACTGAACCTTCTCCAATAGTTTTTATAAGTTTACCTTCTTGATAGATTTTAATTAATCCTATACCACCATTATCATGTTCATTTACATTAAAATTTAAAGTTGCCTTATCTTTTTTAAGTGTAATATCTTCATTTTTAAACGTACTATTTACTATTGCTTGATTATCTAGTTTTGTTAATTTTATATTTGGAGGTGGATTTTTTAGTGCTTCTTCATATGTTAGACCATTTGTATATTTGCTGATATCTTTTCCAGCTAATTTTAATTTCACTAGGTCTGGGCGAAAAAAATGATCGTAAAATTGTGAAAAATCTCTAACTTCAAGTCCTCCAGTTCTAACTAGTAAATACTTAGCTGCATTTTGAGAACCAGTAAAATATCCTTCGGGAGTTAAAGCTACCCATTCATTATCAAAAGATAATAATCTAACTAACTCTTTATAATTTTTTCCATCATAAATAATAATTGAACCATCTTCAGACGAGCTTATAATATAATTATCAATGTCAAAGGAAGCAATAGAAGTAATGATACCACTATGCCCACTTAAAGATGCAATTAAATTTCTATTGTTGATATCCCATATTCTAATAGAATTATCTCCACTTACAAATGATAAATAATTACCATCTTTTGAAAAACGAGAAATGCCTTTCTTTTTAGATACTTCATAATTTTTATACATAGAATACAATGTTTTATTACTTTTATAATCATAAAGCATTACTCTGTCCCCACCAAAAGGCAGTGCAATAATTCCATTGAGTGAAATATCAAATTTAAACACACTTTCATTATAGGAGCTTTTTTTACTTTTTAATTGTTTTGACGCTAAATCAAAAATTAATAATCCATTAGCGTTACTTAATAAAATATCATTATTGTATTTAACTATATGAAATGGTGTTTGTATATTAATTCTCTGAATTTCTTTTTTTAACTTTAAATCATAAAAAATCGAATAATGATCATACCCAATACATAAGAGGGTATGATCAACTAAGAAAACACTTCTTATTATTTTATCTATGGGATTAATAATTGTATCCACAATGGTATCTTTTTCCACATCATAAAGAAGAACTTTGTTATAAAGTCTAAATACGATTAAATTACTTTGAGGTATAGATGAGAATGAATGTACTTTTTCATTGGTATATACAGCTTTTTTCTGGACATTATTTAAACTCCATTTCTCAACGATGCCTTTTTTTGAAAGAGTGTATATGTTATTACCTTTTAGAATAGTATCTTTGATAGGGGATATTTCAGGATAAAAAGATTTCATTAGCTTACCTGATAAAGTGCCTTTTACTTGTAAACCATTATTTGTATCAACATAAAATTTCCCATTTGAAGCTATCCCATCTAGCTTAGATTCAGTTATTTTTTTTGTTCTTTCTCCAGAGATAACATCATATACTTCTATCTGGTATGAAGAAGTAAGGTGACCAGTTTCAACCCATAAATAATAAGAATTAGGATAAAACTGCATTTTACTAAAATTATCAGCAGCCCCTTTTAGAATTCTGCTTTTCTTTTGTTTAAACAAATCTATTATTACGATATTTGGTTTTAAACTTTTTTTATACCTATGGGTAGTAATTTCAGATACTGCCATATATTGAAAATCGTCAGAAATACTTAGTCTACTAAATCTTGAAAAGCCTATTAAAGATTCTAACTGTTCTTTTTCATACAAACTTTCAATATTATTATCATTAAAACTAAACATTTTTATTCCATCATTACTATGATAGACAAGGATTTTATTATTTTTATTATTAAAAAATACTCCAACTTGTACATATGATTCTGTATCAGAAAAAACTTCTTTAGATAAAATTATTTCTTTACTAACCAAATCATATATATAAAGTACCCCATTATTAAGCAAAGCTAAATATTGACCACTTTTAGAAAGTGCTATTGCATGTGCCGAACTAATATTTGATGCAAGTGTTCGAACAATTTTACCTTCTTTCAAATCCCAAAGATACATTTTTTTATCATCAGTACTAGTCGAAACAGCTAAATTATTTTTTCTATTAATAGCAATGTCTCCTAATGCTAATCCTAACCCATAACCTTTCATCTGTTTTATAAAGTTATTAGATTTCATATCCCATAATCGGATTGTTTGATCATTACTAGCAGTAGCCAACAATGATGAATCTTCTGAAATAGCAACACTTTGTATACCTTTAGAATGTTTAGATTGAGTATATATTACAAATTCATCACTTGCTAAAGAATTCAAGATATTTAATAAAAATAATACTATTATTACAATATTAAATCTAATCATCAAAATCCTTTAACCAGTTTGGAATTTTATATTCTGGTTCTGATTTCTGATTTGACATATTATTAGTATTTTTATTTTTTATTTCGGATGTCTTTTCACTTTTTTTGTATCCATACTTTTGAAATAGTTGTAAAAGTTTTTCATCCGATATATTCTCAATTAATTGATAACTTTTTTTATCTATTCTCGCTCCATATTCTAATAGCAATGACGCAACATCAAAAATGTTACTATTGGAATATTTTAGTGCCAGATATAAAGGTGTTCTTAATTCTTTATCTTCTAAATTTACATTTATTTTTTGGTAAAATAAAAGTTTTTTGATAATTTTTAAATAATTCTTTGATGGTATAGTATGAACAACTTTTTCTGTCATATTCTTATCAAGATAACTTTTAATTCCTTCATGATATATTCGATTAGATTCTCTAACATAATCATCATATAAATCTCGTGAAATAATTGGGATATTTCTATTTTGAATTGCTAAATGTAATGGAGCCACCCCTTTATTATTTGTCTGATTAATATTTACTTTTTTTGCAAAAACTTCAACTTCATCGATATCTTGCTGTAAAACTGCATGATGAAGAAGAGTATTGCCTTCTTCATCTATAATTGTATTCCAATCATCAATGGTGATAGATTCTACTAAAAAATCTAATTTATTGTTATATGCATTTATTATGATATTTTTTCCATTACTAGTATGTATATCGATTTTAACACTCTTATTTAAAAGTAACTTTGTCATATTGTAGCTTCCAAACTCTGTTGTAAGAACTAAGATATCTTCCAATGGTATTGAAAAGTTTGTATCAAGGAGTATCTTAAAAATATCCATTTGATTATGCTGAATTACATTTTTAAAAATTTGTTTATTTATTATTGCACCATGTTTAAGTAAAAGTTCTATAGCAGCAAAATTTTCTTCTTCTACTGCAAGTTGTATTGGATATCGTCCATCTTCATCTTGCTTGTTAACATCGATTTTATAGTCTAATAAAATCTTTAAAATTTCATTGTTTTTGTAATGATTACTAAGTAAAAAATGCAGTGCTGACTTTCCCTTGTAGCCTGTAATATTTACATCAGCACCATTTTCTAACAACATTTTTATATATGCACTTTTACCTTCAGCATCTGGACGGTAATTTAAAGCCTTAAGTAAAGGACTGAACTCCATTGACTTAGTATTTATATTCGCTCCAGCTCTAAGAAAGAGAGTTGCTGATAAATGATTTGGGTATGTAGAACTTGAAAGCAGACCGTTATTAAGACTTTCTTGAAAATCTTGTTTATAATTCGAATTTTCTACTATATATGTTAACAATAATTCTAAATTTTTTGGATATTGAAAAGGTAATTCTTTACCTTGTTTTAATTGTTCTTTTATTTTTTGATATGGGTTGTCCAAGTTTTGTAAAACAATTTTTAAAACATTGTAATCTGCTTTATACATTATGCTTGGAAATTTATTTCCATCAGAATCTACTGCATTCTCTAAGTTAAGACCTTCTTTAATCAAAAAATTCATTATATCAAAATTTTTGCTTAAGCTGTATGAGTTAATACTTTTCATAATGGAAGAGATATCTATTCCGTTATCAAGCATACTTTTAATAAATTTTTTAGCATCACTTGGTATATTATTAAAATTTCCGTTGCACATGTTATCATGTTGTATTAAGTATTGAAAATTTTTTAATGCAGCATTTACAAAAGCATTTTCAATAGCTTTACATATAGAATTTTTATCAATATATAAATTCTTTAAAATTTCAAAATTATGGTCACTATATGAAGCTTTTTCTAATGTTCTTCTGGAACCTTTTGAAATAGTGGCATTATTTTCTAATAGTTTTTTTGCGATATTACTATTGCCATTAACAAGCGCGATATCAAGAGGAGTAAGATTTCTTAAAGATTTTTTAGTGATATTTAAATCAACATTTTTATCAATTAAATAATCAACAATATCTTCATAGCCATATAGTGATGAAATAAACATAAGTCCCTTTCCGGTTTCACTCCATTTTTTAGGACAATTTTGGTCTAAATTTATATTTATATTTTTTTTATGAAGGGTTTTTACGATATCTAAACTACCGTCATATACCGCTTCACAAATATACTCAAATAAATAGGGTGAATCTGTTCTAACAAAATCATTAATTATTGTTAATTTTCTACTGTGTATAGCTTCAATGACATTTTCTTTTAACTCTTTTACAGATGTTTTTTCAAAATTCTTTTCATGAAAATTCTGAGCATATACAGTCTGTAAAGTAGTAATAAAAATTAAAATAATCACTTTCATGATAACTTGTTGCATTTTATTTTACTTGTTTCTTATTTATAATTGTCTGATTTAACAACTCTTCATCAAAAGCGTTTGTTATTAGGATATTGTAATTTTCTTTTAATATATTTGTTGGAATTCTAAAAAGAGTTACTGTATTCTCTTCATTTATAAATTCTTGTACAATATTTTTATCTTTATCAATAATTTTTAAAGTTACAGGTAATGGACCATATAGTTCATTATAAACTATAATTTCCTTTTGTTCAGACGTTATTTCATAGTTTCCTGTAACTGTTTGTGAAGTTTGAATACTTTTTGTGCTAACTCCATTTTTTACTTTTAGTTCACCTGTAATCAAAGCAACTTTTGCACTATTAGTTAATCCTTCAACGAAATCTTCAATTTTAAACCCTTCAGGTAATGGTGTGCTATAGCATTTTTTTGATTTTTTGGTAAGTTGTTTGTGTTTATTTATGATTACCTTTCCCTCACCTTCTAAAAAACAAACCGATGAACCATCTTCAAGATTTAGAGAGGCATCTTTACTTAATGATTTTATTTCTCCATTAACTGAGATTTTAACATCAGACTTTTTTACTACTAACTCTGAAGCCATTAGGCTAATCCCTATTATCGAAAAAGCTAACAATTTTTTCATTTATTTCTCCTATTTTTGATTTTTGTATAACTGTCTTTTGAATACTTTTTTATTGTTTCTAATATTTCTATTGTTTCAAATAATATTACAGGGATAAACCAATTAAACCATTGCTTGTATGTATTAAATATGTAATATGAAATAAAAAATAATACGGCACTTAAAATGATAAGTAGTACAATAAATTCTAAACTTCTTCTCTCTTGTAAGTTTAGTAAGTCAAAAATTAATTCTACTACTAAATTTATAATTAAAAAAGCTGAAAAAATTATCATACAACTTTTGTAAAAGTCAAATTTTTCTAATTTCCCATTTAAATAAAATAATGTCATTAAAACATTAGCTTGTACTTCTATTCCACTTAAAACATCAGAGTTTTTCATTGATGCAATATTAAAGACATCATCATTATTGGAATGAGTTCCCCCTAACAAAATAATACTGCCATAAAAATTGTCTTCTATTATTTCATCAAAAGGATAATTTGCAGAATATACATAAAATTTTTTCCAATTACTTATGTATGTTTCAAATTCACCTTCATCAATTTTTTGTGCATAACTCTTAAAAATAATTCTATTTTCAATATCATTTTTATTTGTAAAGGTATTTTGTAATTTAGTATTGTCTTGGGTGTTATTTTTAAAATCATTCCACAAAGTTAGCATAGCCTGAGTATAACTTTGCATTTGATTATTGTTTAGGAAATCTCTGTATGGTAGATATCTTCTAGATACTCCATCACTAGATTCTATTAAACCAACTGATACAAAGTTAAGTTTTTTTTCTTTTATTAGCTGTTGAATTTTTATATCTGTTGATTGTTCAATAAAGTTAAAATTGTTTGTTTTAGGTAAGAATATTTTATAATCTCTATCTTTTTTTAATGTATCAATTAAATTTTGGTCTTCTTTCGATAACTCATTATTGTAAGGTAAAGATGTATATGAGAAGTCATAATCTATAAAAAGAGAGTGAGGTTTTTGGTTTTTATCAAATTCAATGATAAAATCATCTAGTTTTTCAATAAAAGCTGCAATGTTATCTCTTGGGAACAAATAACCATACGTTGTAGTGTTATTATCATCAAGTAGTTTTTTTTCTTTTAAAAAGTAATCATCAATTTTAAATAATAAAACATTTGGAGAAGTAGTTTCTTGCACTCTATTTTCAATTGTGAATTTGTTTAATAAGTCAAATGAAATATCTTCTATATTGGAACGAATAATTTCAATGTAAGAGAATTGATATACAATTATAAAAAAAATTGTTGCAATAACAGATTTATATAAAGATTCAAAAAGGTAAAATTTAATTTTTTTCATTCTACAACTTATATGTTTTGACATCATTGTATTAAAAATGTTATTAAATATTATTAAAATAGTTTGATTATAGAAATAAGTGATATTTAATGTACAATTTTAAAGTACTTATAATCATTTATTCAGAATCTTGATAAAATTCTAAATAATTTTAAACAAATGTGGCTGCTATCAAATATAAGAGAGAGAAAATAAATAAAATATCAGTAAAATATTTATTGACAAATATAGAAAATCAAACATCATTAGCAATTTATGTTTTCAATGAAGGCATAGATACTTATAACTTTATAACTTCAATGATGTCAAAACGAGTAAAGATAAAATTTGACATAAACTATGAGGTAATAAAACATAAAGAATTATCCAAAAACAGTATCGATGAAGCTTATAATGAGATTGAAAATATTTTATCTTCTTGTACTTTTGGAGAAGATGAAGTACTTTAAATTCCGGGGACAGGATACTTAATTATCAGACTAAGTATCGTTCACTCTTGGTCCCGGTTTTTTCTTTCTATAATCTATCCCTGTTAATAATTTTATTTTATCATAAAACTTTTCATCTCCCCAACGTAACGCTTTCTAACTCAAAAATCTCTAAGGCATCTTCTGACATTTTTGATTTATCCCATGGGGGATTAAAGGTGATTTCTACTTCCACTTCATCGATTTGTGGCATGGTTTTGGTTAAGTATTTGACTTCATCAATCAATGATTCTGCCACTGGGCAAGCGGGGCTTGTGAGCGTCATGACGATTTTGCAATACAAGTAGTTATCTTTTTGGCTAAAGTCAATAGTGTATATGAGTCCCAAGTCATAAATATTCACAGGAATCTCGGGGTCATAAACATTTTTATAGTTTTCAATGAGTTTCTCTTTGATTTTTTCTAAATCTTCTTGTGTGTATACGTTCTCTTTTTTCATGGGGTTTTCCTATTGTAATGCTTTTGCATATTGTTTTATTTTTTTTAACATTCCTGTTACGCCACTTTGTCGGTTAGGGGTAATGATTTCGGTTAATTCTAATTCATCCAATACATCAATATTGGTATTTAAAATTTCTTGGGGCGTTAAATTTGAAAAAAGTGTGATGATAATATAGACCAAACCTTTGACAATTTGGGCATCGCTGGTGGCTTTAAAGAGGAGTTTGTCCCCTTGTTTTTCCACAATCAACCACACTTTTGAAGTGCACCCTTGAACCAAATTTTCATCTTTTAATGCTTCTTTATCTAAAGGTTCAAGCAATTTGCCCAAATCAATAATGTATTCATATTTTTCCAGTTCATCATCAAAGAGTGCTAACTCCTCTTTTATTTTTGAAACTCTGTTGTGAAACTCCATCCTTAATCCTTTAAAATGCCAATTGTTTTATTTAAAGCAATAATGAGTTGGTCAATCTCCTCTTTGGTGTTATAAAACGCCAAACTGATTCGTACGGTTCCTTTAATATTGAGATGTTTCATAATGGGTTGTGCACAATGATGCCCTGTTCTTACAGCAATGTGCTGTTTGTCTAAGAGTATGCCTATATCTTCGCAGTTGATATTGTTAATATTAAAACTCAGACTGCCAATGCAGTTATCAAGGGTGTTATAAAAGAGTATATCGTCCAGTTTTGAAAGCTCTTTATGGGCATATTCATATAACGCTTTTTCATAGGTTTGCACCTCTTCCCAATTCATTTTGTTTAAAAAATCCAAAGCCGCTTTAAAGCCAATTACCCCTGCAATATTTTGTGTGCCTGCCTCATATTTATACGGAGAATCCAATAAAATGGTTTGTTCATAACTGACATCATTAATCGTAGCTCCTCCTGTTTGATACGCATTTAGGTGAATTAAATGCTCTTTTTTAACATACAACACTCCCACTCCCGTTGGTCCAAAGGTTTTATGGGAAGAAAGGGCTACAAAATCTGCATCTAAATCCGTGACATCAATGGGAAAGTGTGCCAAACTTTGTGCCATATCTACAAGCACAAAAGTATTGTATTTGTGTGCGAGTTGAATGATCTCTTTTAAAGCATGGATTTTTCCAAACGCATTGGAAACATGGGTAATACTCACAAAAGCACTGGGATTGGTTTTTAATAACATCTCAAAATGTGCCATATCGAAATCTAAGTTTTCATCGCAATTGACTACTTCTAAACCATAATGCAAGATTTTCTCTTGCATCTGCCAAGGCACAATATTGCTGTGATGTTCCAGCGAAGAGATAATAATGGTTTCAAACCTTTTAGCAAAAGAAGTTGCGACAAAATTGATGCTTTCCGTCACTCCTTTGGTGAAAATAATTTCAGAAACATCTTGGGCATGAATATACTCTTTGATGGTTTCTCTGGCCTTTTCAAACTCTTGTGTGGCTCTGTTGGCATCGCCAAAACTGCTTCGGTGTGTATTGGCACAATAGTGCGTGTAATATTCGGTAATGGCATCAATAACATCTTGAGGTTTTTGAGTGGTAGCGGCATTGTCTAAATAAATTGTCGATGAGTTTTGAAAATAGGGGAAAACCTCTTTATACATGATGAACTCCTTTTTGATACACATCTACAAATGCTCGAATGGTAGGGTGGGTAATTTTATTTAAAATTGTTTCTTCAAAGGCGGTTAAGAGTATGTTGGTTGCCTCTTGTTTTGAAATACCACGCAGTTGTAAATAGTTTAATTGCTCTTCATCTAAAGCCCCCGTTGTTGCTCCATGACTGGCTTGCAGTTCATCGGTATAGATTTGCAACCTTGGTTGGGCATTGATTTTGGCATCATCGCTTAGTAAAATGGTGTGTGAATTTTGAAACGCTTTTGAAAAGGGTGCGTTTGATTGTATGATGGATTTAATATCACACACTGCTTGGGCATGTTCATCTAATACATGTTTAAAGGCTTGATTGCTTGATGTAAACTCTGCAAGATGTTCAATGGAAGCCATATTGCCATTTTTAGCATGACCTTTATTTTTTATGAGTCCATTTAAATGAATCGAACTGTTTTTTTTCGTTAAAACAATATCTGCAATGTTTAAGGTTTTGTATCCCCCATAATCCAAGTTGATGGTATCAAGTGTGCTTTTGGTTGCCAAATGAGCAAAGGTATTAACAATCAAACTTGAACTTTTTGAGAGTTGTTGCAGTTTAGTGTAATTGATATGAGCCCCAAATTTCACATCAAAAAATCGGTTGACATTGGCAAAACTGTTTGTTTGTTCTTTGAAGTCATATACATCAACCATATCCAAAG
This sequence comes from Marinarcus sediminis (SeqCode), assembly GCF_048571275.1. Lineage (GTDB taxonomy): Bacteria > Campylobacterota > Campylobacteria > Campylobacterales > Arcobacteraceae > Marinarcus > Marinarcus sediminis. The sequence continues at coordinate 82,664 of NZ_CP182357.1, read as the reverse complement.
TAGAGTTTTTAGAAACTTCAATGGTTAAAGAAGTGGGAATAAAATGGTTGTTCTTTGTGTTAATATTCATTATCATTAAGGGTTTATCGGGGCTTTTATCTATTTTTAAAACCGTAGTCTCTTTAAAAAAGAGTTCACTCAAATAAGCAAACGCATTGTTGGTTTTAAAGCTTTTTTTTGCTCTTTTTTCAAGGGTAATATACGGAGGCAAATCGGTTTGGTTTGAGAGGATTTGACCATTTTTTATGAGCAAAGAGTAAAAACCTTTTGTAAAATGTTTTTTCGTTTGAGAAGAGACCTCATGTGTTATTGAAAGTTCATACTCTTCTGAAAGAATATCTTCGACATCAAAATGTCGGAATGTTTCAATTTTATTGTGGGGAAGTTTTAAGTGCAACAACGCTTTAAACGAACTCTCATCTTGAATAAAGGGTTCAAAGGTGTATTGATTAAGAGTCATGAGATACTCCAAACGCTTCATAGCCATTTTTCTCTATTTCAAGTGCCAAAGAATAATCGCCCGTTTTAATGATTTTACCTCCACTTAAAATGTGCACAAAATCGGGTTTGATAAAATCCAACAATCTCTCATAGTGTGTAATCATCAAAAGTGAGCGTTTGCCATCTAAGAGTGAATTCACACTGTTGGCTACAATTTTAAGCGCATCAATATCTAAGCCAGAGTCAATCTCGTCAAGCATGATAAAATCAGGTTTAAGAGTTAAAAGTTGTAAAATTTCATTTCTTTTTTTCTCTCCACCTGAAAAACCATCGTTGACATCGCGTTTTAAAATGGCATTGTCAATATTGTATTTCGAGGTAATCTCTTTGATGTATTTTATAAATTCAGCAGCATTCAATGGGGTTTGTTTTTGATATTGGCGTTTTTCATTCAGAGCCGATTTTAAAAAATAGTTGTTATTGACCCCTGGAATTTCAACGGGGTTTTGAAAACTCATAAAAATGCCCTCATTGGCACGTTGGGAGGCATCGAGTTTGAGAAGTTCTTTTTTATTATATTGTATGCTTCCTTGGGTGACTTCACAATCAAAATGGCCACTGATGGCTTTAACCAAAGTGGATTTTCCTGTACCATTTAAGCCCATTAATACATGTACTTCCCCATCTTTTATGGTCAAATTCAAATCTTGTAAAATGGTTTTATCTTTTATATTCACACTTAAATTTTTAATTTCTAACATCATAATCTCCTAACCAACACTGCCTTCTAAACTTACACTTAAAAGGGCTTTTGCTTCAGCAGCAAACTCCAGTGGAAGCTCTTTTAAAACCTCTTTGCAAAAACCATTAACAATAAGGGATACGGCATCTTCTTCACTGATGCCTCTTTGCATGATATAAAAAAGTTGTTCTTGCGAAATTTTTGAGGTGGTTGCTTCATGTTCTATTTTAGCACTTTTGTTCCGTATCTCTTGATAAGGGAAGGTGTGTGCACTGCAATTTTGACCAATTAAAAGGGAGTCGCATTGTGAAAAATTTCTGGCATTGTGGGCTTCTTTGGATACTTTGACCAAACCTCTGTAGGCATTGCTCCCTTGTAATGCCGAAATTCCTTTTGAAATAATGGTCGATTTGGTATTTTTACCCAAGTGAATCATTTTTGTACCCGTATCGGCTTGTTGAGCCAAAGAGGTGAGGGCAACGGAGTAAAACTCTCCCACAGAATTATCTCCTTTTAAGATGCAACTGGGGTATTTCCACGTAATGAGTGAACCCGTTTCCACTTGTGTCCACGATATTTTTGAGTTATTGCCTTTGCACAGACCTCTTTTGGTCACAAAGTTATAAATGCCTCCTTTCCCATTGGCATCGCCAGGATACCAGTTTTGTATGGTCGAGTATTTAATTTGCGCATTTTCTAAAGCAATGAGTTCAACAATGGCTGCATGGAGTTGGTTCTCATCTCTTGTTGGGGCAGAACACCCTTCATTATAAGAGACATAACTGTCATCATCGGCAATGATAAGGGTTCGTTCAAATTGCCCTGTATTTATGGCATTGATTCTAAAATAGGTGGAGAGTTCCATCGGGCATTTTGTTCCTTTTGGAATATAAACAAACGAGCCATCGGTAAATACAGCTGAATTGAGTGTGGCAAAATAGTTGTCGGCATAAGGCACCACCGAACCCAAATATTGTTTTAAAAGTTCGGGGTGTTTTTGTGCGGCTTCGCTGATGGAACAAAATATAATGCCCAACGCTTCTAACTCTTTTTGAAACGTGGTTTTAACCGAAACCGAATCAAACACCGCATCGACTGCCACACCTGCTAATATTTTTTGCTCTTCAAGTGGAATACCCAGTTTTTCATACGTTTTTAAAATGGAAGCATCCACTTCATCTAAAGATTGTACGTTTTTTTTCGGAGCAGAGTAGTAACTGATGTCATTGTAATCGATTTTTTTGTGGTGAATATTTGCCCACGAAGGTTCACTCAGGGTTAAAAATTTTCTGTAAGCTTTTAATCTGAACTCTAAAAGCCAATCGGGTTCATTTTTTTTGGCACTGATTGCTCGTATGACATCTTCATTTAACCCCTTTGGAAAGGTATCTGACTCGACAATGGTTTCAAAGCCTAAGGCATACTCTTGCGATACAACTCTGTTTATCTCTTGGTTTTTCATCTAAAAACTCCTAAATAGGATAATTTTTATCTTATTTAAAAGTATAGCATAAAATTGTCATATATATAAAGAGTTTAAAGAGGTTTTAGTTAATATTACCCAATGAGAATAATTGAAACAAACAATACAATGACAATGTTATGATAAGTGAATTTTTACAAGGCATGGTTTTGGGATTTGGTGCAGCTGTGCCATTGGGACCCATTAACATTTTGATTATGAACGAGGCGTTAAAACGTTATCGAAATGGTGTTGCCGTTGGTTTTGGTGCCATGAGTGCCGATACAACTTATTTGATGATTATATTGTTTGGTTTAACATACTATATCAATAATGAGACGGTTTTACGCTATTTCTCTTTATTGGGTGCAACGTTTTTAATGTATATGGCGATTATTATTTTTAAAAACAGAAATGCACACATAAAAAAAGTCAGCATTGATCATAAAGGTTCTGTATTAAAGCACTATTTAAAAGGGTATGTTTTAACACTGTTTAGTCCTTATACGATTATTTTCTGGCTGAGTGTTACGACCTTTTCGACAAAAAGTTCACAACCTCTTTATACGGTCAGTGGAATGCTTTTTGCAATACTTCTATGGATTACTGTTATGCCTTACTTTATTCATAAAAGTAAGCATCTGGTTTCACCAAATGTGTATTCAAAAATTGCAATCGTTTCAGCGTTTATTCTTGGTTTATTTGGTATTGTAATGTTAGTAAAAGAGTTTTTTTAAAGAATAAATAACTAACAATTCTAATTAAGACAAATTTTATCCTATTTACAATACAATTCTAAAATTAAATACTGAAAGTGGCATAATATTTATATTCACACTTTTAATATAGGAAGAAATAATATGGAAGTATATTTAGACAACAATGCAACAACAATGGTTGATCCAGAAGTTTTTAAGGCGATGGAACCATTTTTTTGTACAATTTACGGTAATCCAAATTCACTGCATAAATTTGGTGCAGGAACTCACCCTAAAATGGTTGAGGCGCTTAACTTTTTATATGATGGGATTAATGCAGCCGATGAAGATGATATTATCATTACTGCCAATGCAACAGAGAGTAATAACACTGTTTTAAAAGGTATTTGGATTGACAAAATCTTAAATGGCAATAAAAATCATATCATTACTTCTGAAGTTGAACACCCTTCAATTACAGCAGTATGCAGATTTTTAGAGACACAAGGTGTAAGTGTAACGTATCTGCCTGTCAATGACGAAGGTGTAATCGATGCTCATACAGTAAAAGAGTATATTCAAGAAGATACTGCGTTAGTATCAATTATGTGGGCAAACAATGAAACAGGAAAAATCTTTCCAGTCAAAGAAATTGGAGCTATTTGTAAAGAAGCAGGTGTTCCTTTTCATACCGATGCAACACAAGCCATTGGAAAAATTGCCGTCGATGTTCAAGCATGTAATGTAGATTATCTCTCCTTTTCTGCGCATAAATTTCACGGACCAAAAGGTATTGGTGGATTGTACGTAAGTAAAGGAAATGCTTTGACTCCACTGTTACATGGTGGTGAGCAAATGGGAGGACATCGAGCCGGTACGGTTGATGTGGCTTCTATGGTAGGAATGGGTCTTGCTATGAAATTGGCCGTTGAGAATTTAGAGTTTGAAAACACAGAAGTAAAACGATTAAGAGATAAATTAGAAGATGCTATTTTAGAACTGCCAGAAACCATTGTTATTGGTGGTAAAGCAAACAGAACACCCAATACAACGCTGATTTCAATTCGTGGTGTTGAAGGTGAATCAATGTTATGGGACATGAATCAAAAAACCATTGGAGCAAGTACTGGAAGTGCCTGTGCCAGTGAAGATTTAGAAGCAAATCCTGTTATGAATGCATTTGGTAGTGACAGTGAATTGGCTCATACTGGGGTACGATTTTCGTTAAGTCGATTTACCACAGAAGAGCAAATTGATTATGCAATAGAAGTGATTAAAAAAGCGGTGTTACGATTAAGAGCGATTTCAAGTTCATATGCGTATACTCCAAAAAATCACGTTTCACAATTATAATAAGAAAGTTAATAAAAGGAATTTAAGATGGCTAAAGGCGATTTAATCAGCGGTTCAATCTGGGATGAATATTCAAATCAAGTTATTAAAAGAATGGATGAACCAACTCACCAAGGTGAGATTACAGAAGAGATGGCAGCAGCAGCTGGGGGAAAACTCATTGTTGCAGATTTTGGTGCAGAATCATGTGGTGATGCAGTACGACTCTATTGGGTTGTTGATGAAAAAACAGATGTGATTTTAGACTCAAAGTTTAAATCATTTGGTTGTGGTACAGCCATTGCGTCTTCAGATGTTATGGCAGAGTTATGTATTGGTAAAACGGTTGGTGAAGCTGTTAAAATTACCAATATTGATGTTGAATTTGCCTTAAGAGATCATCCGGATATTCCTGCTGTGCCTCCTCAAAAAATGCACTGTTCTGTTATGGCTTATGATGTTATTAAAAAAGCAGCAGCAACCTACAAAGGTGTCGATATGGAAAGCTTTGAAGAGGAGCAAATCGTTTGTGAATGTGCAAGGGTTTCGCTTTCAACCATCAAAGAAGTCATTAAAATCAACAACTTAACAACGGTTGAACAAATTACCGATTATACCAAAGCGGGTGCGTTTTGTAAATCATGTATTAAGCCAGGTGGCCATGAGGCAAAAGATATTTACTTAGTAGATATATTAGCTGATACCAGAGCTGAAATGGAACACGATAAATTGAAAAATGCAGCCGATGCAAGTCAAGCGGGAACTTTATCATTTGGAACAATGACCATTGTTCAAAGAATTAAAGCGCTTGATGAAGTCTTAGATGCAGATATTCGACCAATGTTAATCATGGACGGTGGAAACATGGAAATTATTGATATTAAAGACAATATTCCTCATTATGATGTTTACATCAGATATTTAGGTTCATGTTCAGGATGTGCGTCTGGAAGTACCGGAACACTTTACGCGATGGAATCAATTTTAAAACAAAAAGTGGATGAAAATATTCGAATTTTACCGATTTGATGAAAACTACGTAAAAGAGTCATTAAAAGGGAGAATTTTTTAATTCTCCCTTTTTTATTGAGTGAAATTTACAACCTTGAAATAAAAGTGAGCTTTTGGTCAGTGGGGCTAAAAAATAATATGTTATAATAGACAAAAATTAAAGAGGTGAATTATGACAGCTTTAGATAAAGAACTGGAACAATTAAAAAGTGGTATGTACGCTGATGTGCTTTCACTTGTAGATAAATATATGACCATTACAGGCTGGGATATTCCCGAAAATGATGAAGTTGAAGCCAAAAAAAGAATTATTGCCTTTATTAAAGAAGTGGTTCTTGAATTAGAGGAAAAGAATTAATGGCGCAAGCAAAAGAACAAATTTTAAAAAATACCAATGCCAAAATCTTAGATGAGTTCAACGCTTCCGTGATGTTTGATAAAGAGCTTTATGATCAAGATATCCGAGGTTCAATTGCACACTCAAAGATGTTGTGTGCTCAAGGAATTTTAACCCTTGAAGATCAACAAGATATTGAACGAGGTCTGCTTCAAGTTAAAGAAGAGATCGAATCAGGAAAATTTGAATTTAAAATTGCCGATGAAGATATTCATATGGCAGTAGAGAGCAGACTGACACAAATAGTCGGTGATGCGGGAAAACGATTGCACACAGCACGAAGCAGAAATGACCAAGTGGCAACGGATTTTAGACTCTATGTAAAAGAGAAAAATCAATCGATTATGAAACAGCTTAAAACGCTTGTTGAAACCTTTGTTGATCTTGCAGCAAAACATACGACAACATTGATACCAGGTATGACGCATTTGCAACATGCACAGCCCATTAATTTTGGTTTTCATATGTTGGCTTATGCAAATATGTTTAAGCGTGATTACGAGCGTTTCCAGAGCTCTTGGCAACGAAATGACTACTCACCCCTTGGAAGTGCCGCACTTGCTGGAACACCTCACAATATTGACCGATTTAAAAGTTGTGAATTATTGGGATTTAAAGAACCAACGGCGTGTGCACTTGATACCGTCAGTGATAGAGATTTTGCTTTAGAGATTTTGTTTAATATCAGTACATCGATGATGCACATCAGTCGTATTTCTGAAGAGTTGATTTTGTGGTCATCGTATGAGTTTCAATTTGTTAAAATGAGCGACGAATATGCCACGACTTCTTCGATTATGCCACAAAAGAAAAACCCCGATGTGCCTGAACTTTTGCGAGGTAAAACCGGACGAGCTTTTGGAAACTTAATTTCCCTCTTAACGGTCATGAAAGGTTTGCCATTGGCATATAACAAAGATACCCAAGAGGATAAAGAGGGTGTTTTTGATTCGGTTAAAACGATTGAAATTTCAATCTCTATTTTAAATGATGTCATTAAAACCATGCATGTCAATGTGGAGAAAATGGAAAACGCTTGTAAAATTGGACACTTAAGTGCAACCGATTTGGCAGATTATTTGGTTCAAAAACAGAATATGCCTTTTAGAACGGCGTATTATATTACCAAGTCAGTGGTTGCACGTGCGAATGAACTCAATAAAGATATGAGTGAATTAACCATTGATGAAATCAGAAGCGCCGCAAGTGAAATTGAAACCATCAATGAAGAGATTGTAGATTTTTTAAATTTAAGAAACTCAATGAATGCCAGAAACTCTTTTGGTGGAACTTCAAGCGAACAAACGTTGTTGCAAATTGAGAATTTTAATAAGTGGTTGAAAACCATATAAGTGTGTCAATCAGATTAGCTTGGCTAATCTGATTGAGCCAGTTTAGATTATTGTTCTAAAAACTTTTTCGTCATAGCGTACATTTTAGGAATGTCTGTTTTCCCAATAAATCCATCAACTCCAATGGCTTTCATTTTACCCATAACCGCATCGGTTGTCATTGAAGAGTTTACAACAATTGGAATATTGTTATATTTACTGTTCTCTTTAACAAATGAAGCCACTTGATATCCATCTTTTTCTGGCATTTCAATATCGGTGATAATCAAACCAACCTCGGCTGGGTTAATAACATTAAGTCTATCAATAAGCTCTTGACCGTTATTGAAAATCTCATATTGAACTTCAATTTTTTCAAGGAATTTTCTTAAGATTTCTCGAGCAACCGTAGAATCTTCTGCTGCTAGCACGATTTTATCGGTCATAATTGGACCCGTAACATATCGGTTAACCGCATGGTCACCATCATCTGTCCAACCAATATCTTTTAAAAGTTGCTCGGCATTAAATACCGTACACAATTTATCCACTTGATTGACTTTTACATAGGTAGTATAGGTTACTTTTGAGTTTTGCTCTTCTGAGTTTCTTAATTCATCGGTTGTTTTTTCAACAATATTTAACATATCTTTGATTAAGAAACCTACTCTTTTGTGGTTAAATTCACAATAGATAATCAGCTTATAATCTTCAAGTGTATGAGGAGTTTTATTGCCCAGCCAAATATCTAAATTAATAAGGGTAACAGGCTCCCCTCTTATTGTCGCAATACCGGCAATAATGTCAGTGTCTGTTGGCGTATCAGTAATGGTGACTTCTTCTGTAATAATAAAAGCTTTAACTTTTGCAATATTGATTGCATAAACGTTTCCTGCACCTGTGTAAAATACAGCTAATTGCTGAACATTTCTCAAGTGTGCTTGTGTCATTTGCTCTACATCTTTACGTATACTACTCATATTATTCCTTTTGACATAATGGTAAATTATATATCTTTTTATCTTATAAATTACTTGTGAAATTGTGCTAAATCATTATTCGATAAAAAGTTTTTAATTTATTTGTTATTTTTAGCAAGAATCTTTTGTATTGTAACCGAGGCTATCATCAATCCAAAAGAACCTGTAACCGCTTCAAAGCTGCCTTTTTCAATGCACAAAGGGTTCTCACTTGAAAAAATAACTTTGAATTTTTTTTTAAAACCAGCTTGCTTTAATTCATTCCTGATTTTACGAATAAAGGGATCATTGAACGTATCCCAAATAGAAATATACTCAATTTTTGAAGGATCTATCCGTTTTGCACTTCCACTTGTTGTGATGATTTTATCGTAATATTTTTGAATCAAGTGCACTTTGGGTTTGATGTCATCTATGGCATCTAAAATATAATCGTATTGTTTAAAATCATGGTTGTCTATCCACTCTTTGTCCAGTTTAACATGCATGGGCGTAACATTGGGATATTTTTCTTTTAACGCTTCCACTTTAATGCGTCCAATGTTGCCTTCACTCCCCATTTGTCGATTTAAGTTGGACTCTTCATATGTATCAAAATCTACAATGGTAATATCGGTGATACCTGTTCTATACAAGGCATCCAAAGCAAAGCTTCCCACACCTCCAACTCCTAAAAGAATTAATTTTGTATTTTTGAATTTTTCAAAATTATTTTCTCCAAAAAGTTTTATAGTTCTATCATATCTTGACATTATTTTCTCTTTTATATTATTTTGGGTATTATATCATAAATAGTTTGGGAGACATAGATGGAAAAAGAACCGATGACGAGAGTCGGATACGAAAAAATTACCACAGAATTGGAATTTTTAAAAAATAAAGAACGACCTCATACTGTCATTGCGTTGGAAGAGGCAAGACAACTTGGTGATTTAAAAGAGAATGCAGAATATCATGCTGCAAAAGAGAAACTCAAATTGATTGATATTCAAATTGCAGAGTTGGGTTCTATTGTTTCAAAAGCCATGATTATTGACCCCCAAACACTGCCACATGACAGAGTCAGTTTTGGCTCAACGGTTAAATTGCTTGATTTAAACAGTGATGAAGAGTTTCAATATGCCATTGTTGGTGGTGTAGAAAGTAACCCCGACAAAGGATTTATTTCGTTTAATTCTCCTTTAGCAAAACAGCTTTTAGGAAAAGAAGAAGGCGATGAAATTAAAGCCATTTTACCTGGTGGAGAAAAAGATTTTGAAGTATTAGATGTGTTTTATAAAGAGTTAGAACTTTAATGCCTTTGTTGTGGAAATATGAAGAGAATGTATGTGTTTTAATATAGAAGAGAATGCTATTTTTATTGCTGATGCTCACTTTAACGAACAACGCGGTGAGTTTTTCAAAATTTTAGAAAAACTCAAAACAAAAGAGATTACCACAACGCAACTTTTTCTTATGGGAGATATGTTTGATTTTATCACCCAAGAGTCTTATTATTTTATCAAACAAAATCAAAAAGTCATTGACCTTTTAAATGAACTCTCTTGCGGTATGCAAATTGTATATTTAGAAGGAAATCATGATTACAATTTGGAAAAATTATTTCCAAATATTACGATTATTTCCAGAGACAATCAGCCCATACGAGGGTTGTATAAAACGCAAAAAGTTGCACTTTCACATGGTGATAATTTCGATAAATTTTCGTACAATTTGTATTGCAAAATCATCCGAAACAGACCTCTGTTGCGCTTTTTAAACGCCATTGATTTTAACCATTGGCTCTCAAAAAAAATTGATGCTTTTTTAAAAGTGAAAAATATTTGTCATCTGTTTAATAATTTTGAAGAGTTAGCACAAAGAAGGGTAAAAAACTATCAAGAAGATATCGTCATTGAAGGGCATTTTCATCAAGGCAAAGAGTATCTCTGTGGCAATCAACTCTATGTTAATATTCCTTCACTGTTTTGTTCAAAAGAGTATGTGCAATTAAACAATGGAACATTTAATACCATCAAATTTTAAGAAGGAAAAAATATCGCACCATTTAAAGTCGTCAGTCAATATGAACCAGCAGGTGACCAACCTACTGCCATAAAAGAGTTAAGTGATTCCATTTTACTTGGCAATCAATACAACACACTTTTAGGAGTTACAGGTTCGGGAAAAACGTATACTATGGCAAAGGTGATTGAAAAGACTCAAAAACCTACGTTAATTATGACACACAATAAAACACTTGCTGCGCAGCTTTACAGTGAATTTCGACAATTTTTTCCCAACAATCACGTGGAATATTTTATCTCATATTACGATTATTATCAACCAGAAGCATACATTCCAAGAAGTGATTTGTTCATTGAAAAAGACTCTTCTATTAATGAAGAGCTGGAACGTTTACGTCTGAGTGCGACTTCTTCTTTATTATCATTTAATGATGTGATTGTCATCGCTTCTGTTTCGGCAAACTATGGTTTGGGAAATCCGGCAGAGTACAAATCGAACGTGCAAAAACTGCAAGTAGGGTTTGAATACTCTCAAAGACAAATGCTGTTGAAACTCGTAGAGATGGGGTACAAACGAAACGACAAATTTTTTGACCGATCCGATTTTAGAGTCAATGGCGATGTGATTGATATTTTTCCTGCGTATTGGGAAGATGAGTTTATTCGTATTGAGTTTTTTGGTGATGAAGTAGAGAGTTTGAGTGTGCATGAATATTTGACGAACAATAAAGTCAAAGAGTTAAAAGAGGTTACAATTTATTCTGTTAACCCATTTGTGGTTTCACAAGAGAGATTAGCACAGGCAGTCAAAGAGATTGAAAAAGAGTTAGAAGAGCGATTGGCCTTTTTTAAAGCTGAAGACAAACTCGTGGAGTATCAACGGCTCAAACAAAGAGTCGAGTTCGATTTAGAGATGATTGAAGGTACAGGAATGTGTAAAGGAATTGAAAACTACGCTCGATTGCTTACCGATAAAAAACCAGGCGAAACGCCTTATTCACTCTTGGATTATTTTGAACAACTTGATGAAGATTTTCTTCTTATTGTTGATGAGTCGCATGTGTCGTTGCCACAATTTCGAGGAATGCACGCGGCAGATAGAAGCCGTAAAGAGGTCTTAGTAGAGTATGGATTTCGGCTTCCAAGTGCCTTAGATAACCGACCACTCATGTTTGATGAGTTTATTCATAAAGCCCCTTATTATATGTTTGTCAGTGCTACACCCAATGAGTTAGAAACTTCTATGAGCAGTGTCGTTGCCCGACAAGTCATTCGTCCAACGGGTCTGCTTGATCCTGTTATTGATATTAAAAACAGTGAATTTCAAGTAGAAGATTTACACGACGAAATCAAAAAAGTTGCTGCGCGAAACGAACGCGTTTTGGTGACGGTATTAACGAAAAAAATGGCAGAAGAACTCACGGCATATTATGCAGATTTGGGCATTCGTATCAAATATATGCACAGTGAAATTGATGCCATTGAGAGAAACCAAATCATTCGAGCCTTAAGAAGAGGGGAGTTTGATGTCCTTGTGGGAATTAACCTTTTAAGAGAAGGTTTGGATATTCCAGAAACTTCACTGGTGGCCATTTTAGATGCCGATAAAGAGGGCTTTTTAAGAAGTAAAACCTCCTTAATTCAAACCATTGGTCGTGCTGCAAGAAATCAAAATGGTCGGGTCATTTTATATGCGAAAAAGATGACCGATTCGATGCAGTTTGCCATTGATGTTACCAACGACCGACGTGCCATTCAAGAAGCCCATAACAAAGAGCATGGAATCACCCCAAAAAGTACCATTCGAACGCTCGATGAAAACTTAAAACTTGAAGAGTACGATGAGGTTGCCAACCGACTCGATAAGCTTGATAAAATGCCAGCGAGTGAACGTAAAAAAATGTTGGTAGAACTCAATAAAGCCATGTCTAAAGCAGCAAGGGATTTAAATTTTGAAGAAGCCATTAGACTTCGTGATGAAATAGAAAAGATAAAAAAATTATAGTTATAACGTATTATTTTTTTCAAAATATCTGTGTTGAAGTTTGAATTTTAATCATCACGTACTTTCCCCCGTTCTCCTTAAAATTTAAGCTTCGTTTTGATCTTTTAAGAATTTTATTATAAATAAAGTTTGGTTTATCATGAACAATCGTTATACTCTTCGATTTAACAAAAAATCAATGAGATAATAACAGAGCAGTTCTTAAAATTTTTTTAATTAAGATAATTATTATCAATATTGATGTATGATATCGATCATGGAAAAGAAAAAAAGTTTAATCATCGTATTTATTTCAGTTATTGGTATTCATTTATACTTGTTCGCAAGCATAAAAATGCAAAGTGAAGTGGTTATTGCACGAAAAGTGGAATCGACACAAAACTTAACGATTCAAAAAGTTGTTATAAAAAAACAAGAGAGTAAACCTATTGAAAATCCCAAAAAGAAAATACTCAAAGAGGAAACAACAGTTCCTAAAACTAAAAGTAAAAATATAATTGCTGCAGTAAAAAAGAGAGAACCAGTTAAAAAAGAACCTAAAGAAGAGCCTAAAAAAGAGCAAAAAGAAAATGCTCAACCGCAAGTAATCAGTAAACAAAATAAACCACTAAAGCAAAAAGCTGATACAAGTGATTTAAAAAAAGCATTGGAAGATGAGTATTTATTAAAAATCAGAGAGACCATTGATAAAAATAAAATTTATCCAATGATAGCCAAAAGATTAGGACAAACGGGGAAAGTATATTTAAACTTTACCATAAAAGGAAGTGGGCAAATTGTTGATATTAAAATAGTTAAAAATGCACAATATAAAAGATTGGATGATGCAGCAACAGAGATTTTAGTCAAAATCAAAAAATTTGAACCTATACCAAATGAGTTAAATAAAGCCACTTGGAATATTACCGTTCCAGTTTTATATCAAATAATTAGGAGTTAATAAATGGAAATTGATTTAATGAATTATATCAATAGAGGTGGGATAATTGTGTATATCTTAATAGGTTTAAATATTATTGGTTTTACAATAATGTTGTGGAAACTTATTGTTTTATCATCAACAAAGTTTAAAAAAGAGAGTTTCGTTAATGAAGTGATAGAGTTCGCAAGAAAAAACAGCAATGAATTTACCAAAGAGTCTATTCAAAATATTATCAGTAGAAGAATAAGAAAATTGGAATTTGGATTAAACACCATCAAAATTATAGCTTCAATTGCTCCTTTGCTGGGACTTTTAGGCACCGTTATTGGGGTATTAAACTCATTTGATTCTATCTCAAAAAGTGGTTTAGGTGATCCAAGTTTGTTTTCTAATGGTATTTCAATTGCTTTAATTACAACAATTGCTGGACTTATTGTCTCTATTCCTCATTATATGGGATATAACTACCTTATTGGAATATTAGATAATATTGAATTAAAAATAGAAAAAGAGGTTTTAAACAGAGTATGAGAAAAAAAAGAGAAATAATTATCCCAGATATTACTCCTTTAATTGATGTTGTTTTTATTCTTTTAATTTTCTTTATTGTTTCATCGGTATTTAAAAAAAATGAATTTGCTCTGGTTTTAAATCTTCCCACATCAAGTGCAAAAGAGATTGAATTGAAACAAAAAGAGATTATTATTGAGATAAACAGTAAAAAAATTGCATTTATGGGCAAAGAAATCACACTGAATGAGTTGGAAAAACAACTGTTTGAAATCAATGAAAAAGATAAAATGATAATTTTTAAAATTGACAAAGAGGTACAATATAAACACATTGTAGATGTTTTGGATATTTTACAAAAAAATCAGCTTTTTAATATTTCACTTGTTACAGAAAAAAAGAACAATTAAGAGAGAATAAACCTCGTTCGTTTTTCTTTTTTAATACAAATAAATCTCCAAATTTAGACACTATAGGGAATAAAATTCAATTGTACTCATGTTTTAATTAATAAAATAGATAAAAGTTCATCTTTTTTGAATACTTTATTCGCATTTCCATAAAATAATGTTACAATGTGACAAAAGAAATTTGGAGATTTTTAATGGGATTATTTGGATTTATGAATTCAGAACAAAAAGCGCAATTACAGGCAATTGAGAACAATTATGGAGTGATATCTTTTCGACCAGATGGCACAATTATTCAAGCAAATAAAATTTTTTTAACTTTACTTGGTTATGAGAGAGATGAAGTAGTAGGTAAGCATCACAGAATTTTTTGTGATACTGCATATACCAATACCAAAGAGTATAAAATATTTTGGGATGATTTAAATAAAGGGTTGGTGCAAACTTCAGAGTTTAAACGAATCAAAAAAACGGGAGAGGCTATTTTTATTCAAGCTTCGTATACTCCTGTAGTAGACAACAATGGGAAAGTGCTAGAAGTGATTAAGTTTGCACAAGATGTAACGGAAAGAAAATTACAAAACTTATATTACACAGGACAACTGGACGCCATAAGTAAATCTCAAGGAATTATTGAGTTTGATATGGAGGGTACCGTAATAAATGCCAATGAAAATTTTTTGAATGTACTTGGATATAAGCTTAACGATATTGTGGGGAAAAAACACAGTATGTTTTGTGAAGAGTCATATAAAAACTCAAATGAGTATAAAGAGTTTTGGAAAAAACTCAACCGTGGTCAATTTGATGCAGGTGAGTACCTACGAATTGGGAAAAATGGCAAAAAAGCATGGATTCAAGCAACATATAACCCAATTATGGGGATTGATAATAAACCCATTCGTGTTGTAAAGTATGCCACTGATATTACTGAACGAAAAAATAAAATGTTTGAGATTGAAAAAAATGTTCAAAAATTGACGCAATCATTAAATAATCTTTCTGCCTCATCTAAACTGATGTCTGAAGGGGCTGAAATTACAATGAATGGATCACAAGAGGTGACAGATTCAATTACTCAAATTAATTTGGCAGTATCGGATGTTTCAGAAAAAATCGAAGATATGTTGGCTTCAATCACAAGCATTGCAACGGCATCTTCTCAAGGAGAAAGAGTAGCAAATGAAGCAAAAGCGCAATCAAAAAATACAACATCTGCCATGCTAAAACTTGATGAAGAGTCTGAAAAAATTGGTGAAACCATTCATATTATTACTCAAATAGCATTTCAAACCAATATTCTTTCATTGAATGCAGCAGTTGAAGCTGCCACTGCTGGTGAAGCGGGGAAAGGGTTTGCCGTGGTTGCCCAAGAGGTAAGAAACTTGGCGTCACGTTCAGATGAAGCAGCAAAACAGATCACGGGTGCCATTTCACTCATTCAATCACTGGTCAAAGGCTCTTTAGAATCTATGAAAAACATTGATACTACTATTGATGAGATGACTTCCATGTCTTCAAATATCTCTAACTCTATATCAGAGCAACAAAATATATCCAATAAATTATCAAGTAATGCACTTGAAGCAAGTCAATCAATCAATGAAATAACGACTACAATGGAGAGTGTATCACAAAGTGCACAAAGTGCTAAAAAAGAGTCAGAAGAGACCTCAAATGCTTCTAATGAGTTAATTAAAGTCTCATCAGAATTAATTTCTATATTAAAAACATTGAATTAATTCAACGAAAAGTGGAACAAAATCTCAATTCCACTCTTTGATGTTTCTATAGCGCCTCTGGTTTTCCAAAATAATACCCTTGCGAATAATCCACACCCAAATCTTTTAAGATATTAAATATCTCTTCATTTTCTACATATTCAGCAATGGTTTTGATGTTTTGTTTTTTAGCAAAAAGTACGATGGTTTCAACGATACTTTTACTGTAGGTATCTTGAACAATGTTTTTTATCAGTGAGCCATCAATTTTTAAAATATCGGGTTCAAATTCGAGCAGACGTTCAAAATTGGAGTAGCCTGAGCCAAAATCATCGATAGCAATTTTGACCCCTTGGTTTTTTACATGTCGAATAAAATCTTTTATGATATTAAAATCTTTTACATCTTCATCTTCTAAGAGTTCAAAAACAATTCTGTGGGCATCGGAATGATACTCTTCTAAAAGATCAAATATTTTCTCTCGTGTGAAAGTTTTTTCTATGTCGGTGACGGAGATATTAATGGAGAGTTCGGTATTGATTTTATGCAATATTTTAAAAGAGTTTTCCAACACTCTTTCGGTGATTTTGTTGTAGTAATTCCCTTTTTTTGAGATATGCAAAAATTCAAAAGGGGAGATAATGGTTCCCTCTTCATCAATGAGGCGCACCAGTGACTCGTACTTCTCTATCTCTTGGGTTTGGTTGTTTAGTATGGGTTGAAAATAGGAAACAATATTATATTTTTCCAGAGCAATTTTAACTGTTTTAATCATATTAAGATTGCTTTTGGCTTCTTGTGAAACGGAGATAGAGAGATCATTGGAAAAGTTCAATTGACTCTTTTTATTCATGGCTTCTTCCAATCCCGCTTTGGCATCTTCATACAACATATATTGACCAATGGCATAACTGACAGAGATATTTAAATCAAACTCCAGTTCATCAAATCTTAGCGTTGAACTTTTAACATTGTCCACGAATTCACTGAGATACTCCTCAATATTGAGTTGTGAGTTTTCAAAACTTTTAAAATCGGTTAAGAGAGCAAATTTTCCATCCCCCAGTGAATAAATGTTGTCAAAGTTATAATTTTTTGGAAGATAAGAGAGAAGATTATATGCAAAGTTCTTTTCCACTTGATTAACCGTAACGGTGTTGTAAAATTTATCAAGCATATCAAATTCATCGATTTGCATCATGACGAGTATGGAGAACTCATTTTGTTCTATTCTGTCCATTAAATACTTTTTATCATCAAATGAGGTATCTAAGCTGTCTCTCATGGCAATAAAATCAATGATTTCTCCACGAATATTTTTTAAAGGGGTAATGACGGTCTCTACACAGTAGGCTTTGTTGAATTTAGATTTATTGGTCACCAATCCTTTCCAAGGTTGTTTTTTTATTTTGATGGTTCTCCATAAATCTTCATAGAGTTCTATTGGTGTTCCCTCATATTTTAATATGTTGTGATTTTTACCGATGACCTCTTCTGGTGTGTAGCCACTGATTTTAGAGAAAATATTATTGATATAGGTAATATTGCCCTCTAAATCGGTTTTTGAAATCATATTTGTTTTGTCAAATAAATTGAGGTATTGATTGGCATAGTGCTGATACTTTTTAAATTCAAATTGTTGTTTCTGGACAACTTTATTGACTTCATGACACAAAGCTTCAAAAGTAAATGGAGCAAAAAGGTATCCATCAATATTCAATTCAAGGCATTGCAGTAGTGTATCTGTTTCATTTTTTTCACTCAACACAATAATAAAAATATCTGTTTGTAAATTTCTCAATTCTTGTATCAATTCAAATGTATCAGCTCGTTTGGGTGCCATATGAAGAATGACAAGATGAATCTCGTGTGTCATAAACTCTTTGAGTGCCTCTTTTTTATTAGAGACGGTAAAAATCTCTGTAAACAGTTTTTCTAACAGTGGTGAAATATTTTTTTGATTTGCTTCTTTTACATATAAGAGTTTTGTACTGGCGGTTTGTTGTTTTAAATTTTTTATTTTGTTTGACATAATAAACTCATTTCTCAATATGAACAAGCATGTTCATTTTACGTTAACTCTTTTTGACGATTTATTTTCGTTTGGACTTGTTTAATGGCCTCTTCTAATTGAATCGTGTCAAAGCCAAAACTTTTGGCTTTTTCTAATCCTTGAAAAATACTGGCCTGACTGAGTGGATCTTCGATATTGCATATTGTTTTTATTATATTTAAGATTTTACTGTCTGTAATGTGTTCATGGGGACAAGTTTGTATGTTATCGACAAACTCAATTGAGTTAATCAATTTTTCATGCAAATTCCATCTTCTAAAAATGCATGCGGTCACTTCAGAGGTGGTTGTTGAGAGATATTTTCTTTCTACTGACGCAATGTCTTCTGAAGTTTGTAAATCATTTAAAAAATTCTCTTTTTGATTTTGTTCCATAATAAGATCTGAAATAAGGAATTTCCCCGTCTCTTGTAAAAACGTGGGGAGTAAGAGTTCATCTTTTAAATAAGGGTCAAATTGTGAAACCCAGCTTGAAAGTAAGGTAGAACTCATATTAGTGATTTCAAAAAAATCATTACTGTTGACACCATAAGCGAGTAAATCTGTTTTAATGGCATTTTTAATACTGGTACTAAAGGCAATTGAGAGTGTAAAATTAATTCCAAGCAGATTAATGGCACGGTTGGGTGTTTCAACGCTGCTTTTAAAACCAAACATGGCAGAGTTAGCAATTTTTAAAATAGTGGCCACAACTAAAGGATCTTGACGGATGATATCAAGCAATACTTCAGGTTGTTTATCCGGAGTTCTTTTAAACTCTTCTAATTCCAATATGGTTCTGGGTAATGGAGGCAAGGCATCAATTTTTTCATACAGCAAATTATTTTTCATGAATTTTCCTCCATTCTAACTCTTAAATACTTGTTGTTATCAATTAAGAATAAGTATAGCAAAATTCCATATAATTCTTCAATAATTTCAAATTTTATTATTTTTATCTTATTTGAAATCTGTATTGAAACATTTAATGCAATATTTAAAAAAATACAATACAATTTCAAGATGAAAAAAGCAACAAAAAAAGATATAGAAATAATAAAAGAAGCCTTTGTTGAAAAATATTCCGATGCGGTAACTGAACTGCATTATAAAAATGATTTTGAACTGCTTATTGCCATTATACTTTCCGCCCAATGTACGGACAAACGGGTCAATATTATTACGCCTGCATTGTTTGAAAAATATCCCACACCGTTTGATTTGGCAGAAGCCTCACTTGAAGAGGTCAAAGAGTTACTTAAATCGTGCTCTTTTTTTAACAATAAATCACAAAATATCATTAAAATGGCTCGCAGTGTTGTGGAGTTTCATGGTGGAGATATTCCCCATGACACCAAACAACTCATGAAACTCGCAGGGGTGGGAAACAAAACTGCCAATGTTTTTATGATTGAATCAGAAGGGGCAAATTTAATGGCAGTGGATACGCATGTTTTTAGAGTCTCTCACCGATTAGGTTTAAGTGAGGGTAAAACCGTAGAGCAAACCGAAGCCGATTTGGTCAAAAAACTCAAAGGCGATTTGCACATTTTTCATCAAGCCATGGTTTTGTTTGGAAGATACACCTGTAAAGCTGTAAAACCTGATTGTGATGAGTGTTTATTCCCCCATGTATGCAAAACCACCAAATCGTTTAAACCTCAATAAAACAGAGTAAATTGAAACTTAAAAAATTAAATCTAGCTTAAAAACTTAATCATTGCTTCTTTTTTTTAGTGTTATACTGAATTCATAGATAATTCAAAAATCAATAAAAGGAGCACGTCATGTCTGAAAGTACACATGTAAAATCAATCAGTTTGGCTCACCATTTTGGTGAAGATAAAATCAATGTAACACATGTTGAAAAACCGCATGGTGATTACAGTGACCCTGTTGTAAAGCTCGATATCAATGAATTTGGTAAAATTGCAGGAGAAGTAGAAATTCCATATGAAAATATTGATGCACTCATTCTTGCTTTGCAAAAAGCCAAAGAGGTTTACAATGAAATTGTTCACGTAGATGTTCATGCACAGATGAATGCCGCCATTGGTGGTGGAGAATAAATTTTTATAAATATATGCCTTCGGGCATATATTTACAATTTAAGTTTTATGCTTGAAGTAAAAACTGTCCAAGTGTTCTGTTTTTTGTGAGTGTTTTATAGGGAGCTACGGCACCGTGCATGGCAATATACACACCATTTTGAACAGTGGCATTTAAAAAGCCAAGGGCCAAAGAAAAGTTGATGGTGGCTTCCACTTTATCAATGCTCATAGGAACCATTGCCCCTGTAAGAACAACGGTTTTATCTTGAATTTGTTTTGCAATAAAATCGGAAGTTAAATCAATGGTGTCTGTACCATGGACAATAATGATTTTCTCATTGGGGCTTTTTTTGATTTCATTGACCAAACACTCTCTGTCTTCATTGGTAATATCCAAACTGTCTTTTGAAATAATATTAATAATCTCTAATTCAACATTGTGCATGGACTTTAAAATATCATCTAATGCCACAGCATCGCTTGGAACTTCCAGTTCTCCTAAAAGAGGATTGTATCGTTTATTAAACGTTCCACCGGTATTTAAAACGGTTATTTTCATTTTCTTTCCTTGATAAAATTATGCACCATATTTTTAGGGTGTAAGAGTTCATCTAACTCCTCTTTGGTGAAGAGTTTTTGTTCCAGAATAATATCATAGACTCTTTTATTTGTAGCCAAAGCTTCTTTGGCAATGGCAGAACTTTTTTCATACCCTAAAATAGGATTCAGACACGTTACGAGTGTGACTGAGTTTAAAATATTTTCCATACAAACATCTTCATTGGCGGTAATGCCTTTGACACACTTTTCACCCAAAGAGTAAAAGGCTCTTCGCATCATATTAATTGAGGTAAAAAGTTTATAGGCAATAAGGGGTTCAAAGACATTGAGTTGCAGTTGTCCTCCTTCACTGGCAATGGAAATAGTAGTATCGGCTCCAATAACCTCAAAAGCGACTTGATTGACCACTTCAGGAATAACAGGGTTAACTTTTCCTGGCATGATGGAACTTCCTGGTTGCATAGGGGGAAGGTTGATTTCATTAAATCCCGCACGTGGACCAGAACTTAACAGTCGTAAATCGTTGCATATTTTAGAAATTTTAATCGCAACTCTTTTTAATATGCCTGAAATATGTACAAACGCACCCGTATCTTGTGTGGCTTCAATTAAGTCACCTGCACTGACATAATCAATGCCTGTGACTTCTCGTAAATTGCTGATAACTTTTCTTTGATAAGAGGCTTTGGTGTTGATTCCTGTACCAATAGCCGTTGCACCTAAATTGACCTCTTTTAAAAGGGCTTGGGCATCTCTGAGTCGGTAAATGTCTTCATCAATCATTACTGCAAACGTTTTAAACTCTTGTCCTAGTGTCATAGGAACGGCATCTTGAAGTTGAGTTCTTCCCATTTTTAACACATCGTGGAACTCATTGGCTCTTTCATCAAAACAATCCCTTAAGAATCGTAAGGAGTCTTTGAGTTTATAGATTAATTCATGAAGGGTGAGTTTAATCGCCGTTGGGTAAACGTCATTGGTGGATTGGCTCATATTGATATGATTATTGGGATGAATAATATCGTATGAACTTTTTGGTTTCCCCAATATCTCTAAGGCTCGATTGGCTATGACTTCATTGGCATTCATATTCGTAGAAGTTCCAGCTCCCCCTTGAATGGGATCCACAATAAATTGGTCGTGAAATTTTCCATCAATGATTTCGTTGCACGCTTGCACAATGGCATCTTTTTGGATATCACTTAAATCACCCAATTCATAGTTGGTCAAGGCACACGCTTTTTTAACTTTTGCCAATGATTTTATGAAATTAGGAAACAAAGAGATGTCGGTTTTGGTAATATCAAAATTCTCTTTGGCTCTTAGTGTTTGAATGCCATAATAGCTGTTCATTGGAATTTTCTTTTCACCTAAAAAATCTTTTTCAATTCTGTATAACTCTTCCATAGGTTGCCTTTAAATATAAAATTATTCTTATATAAAATAGTATAACAAAGAAGTATGTAAAAAGTGTGCTTTTGACTTTGAAAAGTTGCTAATGGGTTAAAGAAACAATAAAAAGCTTATCGGAGGCTCTCTATTGTTTTTAATTGTTGATCGATTTTTTTAATGTAAGCCAAACAGGTGCCATTGTCTGCATCCCAAAGAAGAACAGACTGGAATCGTTTTTTGGCATTTACAAAATCTTGGTTGTTGTAAAAAGTTTTCCCTTCATCAATGAGTTTTGGTATTTGTTTCTCATACTCTTTTTTTGCCGTTTGTGATAAAGTACGCGCTTCACTGTTGTAAGGCGCATATTCCATGGCTTTTTCACACAAAGATATGACCGAAGGTAAATCATTGGCTTTTAACGCTTTTTTTGCTTTTTGAAGTGTAATTTTCAAATCTTTTTTTGCAAAAATATTTGAAAGATATTTTCTACAAACGGTATCTTTTGGATAAACCGATTGGATGAGTTGAAATTTCTTTTCCGCAGAGTCTAAATTACCTTGATTATACAGAGTAATGGCGTTAGAAAGGAGCAGTTCTCGTTGTTTCTTTAATGTGTTTTTGGCCTCTATAACCAATGAATTGCTGTCGTCATAGGTGGAGAGTTTGTTTGTTGCTTTTTCTATTCGTTTGAGAGTATTTGCTTGATTTAAATCTTTGTTGAGCTCATGTTTTAAACTCTCTTCCATCTTGTTTAACATAGCTTGAATTTTGATATCCTTTTTAAGTGTTTCAAATCGGATTTTTGTGTCTTTGAAATTTGGATTATTTCGCAGGGTTTTATTCAATTCAATCAATGCCCGTTTTTTATTGTTTTTGAGATACTTTAAGGCTCTGTAATAGTGAGATTTGGCATTTTTTTTCGCTTTTAAACGCGTTGCACGAATTTTTTCTAAAGGGATAACAATAGCGTCTTCATAAAAATTGACCATTTCATAAGCGTTTGCGGCATCGGCATAGTAACCTGTATGATAATAGATGTCTGCTTGAACTTTATACTCTTCAATCTCATTTTGAACACTTTGATAGACCAAACGTTTGTCATTTGAAGTCATATAATTGGGTTGTACTAACACACACCCCGTGAAAAAAAACATTAAACTTAAACTCAATAATAGATGTAATCTCATTTTATTATCCTTTAATGGTTATTGAAGCAATCGGGACAGGTTTTTCAATTCCTTTGGCCAATATTGGGTCAACAAGTTGGGTATCAAAATTGTTTTGTGCCATATCACACGTTGATTTTTCAATTAATATTTGCCCTGCAGCGGCATGTGAACACAATCTTGCTGCTAAGTTAACCGTAGAACCAATTGAGGTAAAATCCATACGTTCATGAGAACCAATATTCCCAACAACCACTTCCCCTCTGTGAATACCAATTCCCACGTTGCAAATGGTTTCATGGTTGCTTTGACGTTTTTTATTCTCTTTGAGAATAGACTCTTGAATGGCAATGGCACACTGTATCGCTTTATCAACACTCTCGTCTCCCATAAAAGAGACCATAATTTCATCGCCTACAAATTTATCAATATCTCCTCCATATGCTTTGATAATCTCCGATTGAAGATTGAGATAAAAATTGATAATATTGACAACTTCTTCTGGTTTTTTTGTTTCACTCATGGCTGTAAATCCACGAATATCTGAAAAAAGAAAGGTTAATGTTCGATACTCTCCACCTAAAATCAGTTGGCGTGTTGAGTCTTCTTGAATCATGTGAATGGTTGAACCTGAAATAAACATTTGCATTTTTTCTTTTTCTCTTAACCCTTTGACCATGTGATTAAATCGATTCGCTAACTCCCCAATTTCGTCGTTGGTTAAAATTTTTAAATCAATATTAAAATCACCTTGAGAGACAACGGTAGCTGCATGTGCAATGGTAAGAATAGGGCGTGTAAAGCGTAAACTTGCAAGATAGGTTAGGAAAATGGTGATGACAAGAATTCCCAATGTAATGAGTGTGGCAATATAAATAACATGACGAACGATACCTGTAATGGTCGCTTTGTCATAGTATAAAATGGCGACACCCAATAAAATACTCTTTTTCTGGAATGTATAATAAATGGGTTTAACAAAACGAAAGGATTCAATGTTTTTTTCTTCCATCGTAAACATTTGATTATCATATGTAACGGCAGTTGATGTTGATTTTTTTAAAGATTCAATTAAAGCCGTATCTTCTAAGAAGAGATCTTTTTGTACATTTCTAAAACCAGCTAAATATTTGAACTGGGAACTTTTTTTTGTTTTAACATGTTGATAAATAGAGATGTCCAACATTCCTTCAATCTTTGAAAGGCGAATATCTTTAATCATTTCATTGAGTGTCAGACGATTTTCATAAGAGCGTTCCAATAAAGCGTGATTGGAAAAGTCAGCAATTCTTTCAATAGACGTTGTTGCAACTTCTATGGCTTTTTGTTCAATGGCATTTTTCATAAGATAAATAATAATCGAACTGAGTGTAATAATGGTAAATAAGATGATAATTACGGCAGAACCAATGAGCTTAAGTTTTAACCCACCTTTTATGATTACAATAAGTCCTATTTTTTCTTGTAATATGGGTATCGATAATTTTATACGCACCCAACGTGAAAAAAGATAGTTTTTAAATCTATGAAGAAGTGTTTTGATTTGTCCCCATAATACGTTTAAATAGTTTTTAAATTGATGTAATGCTGCTTTTATTTTTAGCCAAAGTAAAAAAAGAGAGTTTTTAAATCTATGTAAGAGTACTTTGATTTGTCCCCATACTATGTTCAAATAGTTTTTGAATTGATGTAAGGCCGCTTTTATTTTTAGCCAGAGCAAAAAAAGAGAGCTTTTAAATCTGTCTCGGAGTATTTTGATGTGTGTCCATAATATCTTCAGAGAGTTCTTAAATTGATGTAATGCCGCTTTTATGTTCACCTTTACAGAGGTGAGAAAGTTTTGAAGTTTTGGTTGTATACTATTTTTGACTTTTTTTATTTTTGATAAAAAATAATTAAATTTATTACTAAAATGATTCAAAATCTGACCTTAAATAATGAATTTTTATTTTTTATAATGGTATCATTTTTTTTTAATAGTTGGCTGATAAAGGCTGTTATTGAATCATTTTTTTTATTGAATTGTACTTTGTCATTGCCTCAGAGAATAAAACAGTTAAATTTGTTCTAAAAAATAACCATCTTGTGGACTGTTTTTTATGATATTGATGGGCATTTTATTACGTAACTCTTTGATAAACGATTTCAAAGCATCGTTGGTCATATATTTGTCTTGCCACAGTTCTATCTCTATTTGTGCATACGTTGTGATGGCATTTTTATTTTCATAAAGCAGTTCAAGAAAATCTTTTTCTCGCTTACGCAAAGGAATAATAGTTGTCTCTTTATAAATCAATACTCGTTTAGATAAATCAAGTTTTAAATCTTGGTGTAAAAATATCTCTTGAGAAAAGTGTTTTTCAATATATTTATTCAAAGCTTCATCAAGTTTTTTTGAGTTGAGGGGTTTTAAAATAAAGTGGTCAATATTTAAGTTGATTAAATCAATCAAATACTCCTCATTTGCATGAGCTGTGAGCATGATAATCATTGTTGAGTTATCCGTTTTACGTATTTTTTTCACCAACTCAATGCCATCCATTTTGGGCATTTGAATATCGGTTAATACAATTTTTGGTTTGTACTCTTCATATATTTCAAAGGCTTCATCTCCATTATTTGCTTCATAAACCTCTTTGAAATAGTATTTTAAAGTATTGACAACAAACTCTCTGATACCCTCTTCATCTTCAACACATAAAATGGTGATCTCTTTTAACTGTTTTAATAAATGATTTTCCATGATTATCCTAATACGATTATTTTAAAAACGGCACCTTCTTGGTCGTTTTCAACACTCAGTTCTCCCCCCATATTGCGCTCAATGATGAGTTTTGAGATATAAAGTCCTAATCCTGTCCCTTTTGAGGACTCTTTGGTACTGTAGTAAGGATCAAAAATCATATCAAGATTCTCCTCCGTAATTCCCCCAGCATTGTCTTTTATTGTTACAATACTTTGCAACCCTTTTGACTCTATAGTAATATGAATTTTTGGGCTTTTAATCTCTTTTTCAACTAAAATATCTTTTGCATTGCTGATAAGATTTAAAATCACTTGAGAGTATTCGGTGGGATAACCGAAGATTTTTTTGTCATGTTTTAAATCAAAGGTCAAATCAATGGACAAATTATGCAAGGTGGCATCCACTAAATTCAGAGCCTTTTTACATGCATGACTGATTAAAAAATACTCTTTTTTCTTATCGGGTTTATAAAAATTTCTAAAATCATCAATGGTGTTTGACATAAACTCAATCATGGCATTGCTTTTTTCAATGGAGTAGAAAATATGTTTTTCATTGACTTTTTTAAAGCGAGTTGCCGTTTCAAGTTCCATTAAAATACCCGAGAGTTCACTCAATGGTTGTCGCCATTGATGGGCTATCATACTGATCATTGAACCCATCTTTGCCAATTTTGATTGTTCTAAGATGGCTTTGTCTTTTCGTTTTCCCTCTTCAATACCAAGTGCCACTTTTGAGGCCAAGGTTTCATTCAGATTTTTTAATTTTCGTTCTTCATCTTGAACTTTGGTGATATATTTTTGAACAATTTCATTGATAATTGAACTCATTAAAAGTGTAAATAAAAACATAGAAAATAGAACACATATGGTTAATACAATCACAAAATTAAGAAACTTATTTTTGCTTTGATTATAGATTTGAGTTTTATTTTTTATAATTTCATCTAAATTTTGACTTGAGTGATTTTTTTGTAAATAGAGTTGTTTGTAGCTTTGAATCTCTGATTGAAAGTGTTCATCATTTATTTTTAAGTGGTACGAGCTTATAAAAAAAGCACAAAAAATGATGGACAAAAAAGGTATCATAATGATAAAAAATGGTATGCCATCCCTATTAAACACTGAATTATCCTTGCTGCAAAAGTGTGAGCCTAAACTCACACTTTTAATTTATGATTTTTTGTCATTAATATTATCAACTATCTCTTTCCAAATAGCTTTATCAATTTTAAATTCACTGTAGTCATTGTATCTCAGAACAGGTACAATGCCTTCTTTGATTTGTCTTTCATACCCTTTGATTAATCGTAATACGGGTTTATATAAAAGTGCAATAACAATCATGTTAATGACGGCCAATAATCCCATTGATAAATCCGCAAAAGCAAAAATAGAACTTAAATCTTGAAATGAACCCCAAATAACCAAAGCAATACAAATCACTCTGAAAATATTAAATGCAGTTACATTGCCTTTACTGAAAAAGTTCAAACTGTTTTCCGCTAAGTAGTAGTTATAAATCATGGATGAAAAACCAAACAAAAACAGTGCAAATGTAACAAAATATCCACCTAAAGGCCCCACATGTTCAATCAATGCAGTTTGAGTCAATAAAACACCTTGTACACCCTCTAATCCTGGGGTATATGCACCCGATAAAAGAATGATAAATGCGGTACAAGAGCATAAAATAATGGTATCAATAAAGACTGAAAACGATTGAACAATTCCTTGTTGAACAGGATGTCCAACATAAGCAACAGCAGCTACATTTGGAGCAGAACCCAGTCCCGCTTCATTTGAGAACATACCCCTTTTTGCCCCCTGTAAAATAACGGCACCAAAACCACCTGCAATGGCACTAGAGGGATGAAACGCTTCTGATATAATCATGCTAACAAGCGTTGGGATTTCATTGATATTTAATACAATAACAACCAATGCAATTAATAAATAACTGATTGCCATAACAGGAACAATTACTTCTGACATTTGAGCAATTCTTTTGACTCCACCAAAAATAGTAACACCAAAAACAAGAGTTAAGGCCAATCCGCTTACCCAAGTAGGAAGGTGAAATGACGATTCAAATGAGGTCGAAATGATAAAAGATTGAGTCGCATTAAAAGCAAATCCAAATGTAATCATCAATAAAACAGAGATAATCACACCTAACCATCTCTGCCCTAATGCTTTTGTTGCATAATAAGCAGGCCCACCTCTGTAAACACAAGAATCGATACCATCTTTTTCTTTATAAAGTTGTGCCAATGAACACTCAAAAAAGCTTGTGGCCATTCCCACTAAACCAATGACCCACATCCAAAAAACGGCACCTGGTCCACCTAAAGTAATAGCAACGGCAACCCCTGCAATATTACCTCCACCAACACGTCCTGCAACACTGAGCATCAGTGCTTGAAAAGAGCTGATATGCCCATCTTTGTCGTGTGCCGTCTCTCTTAATATGTGGAACATTTTTAAAAAATATCTGAACTGTACAAATCGTGAACTGATGGTAAAAAACAGTCCAAGAATGGGAAGAACATAGATTAAAACTGAACCCCAAATAAAGTTATTTAAAAGCGAATTTATCTCTGCTAACATTTTATCTCCTTTTATTTAAGAGAATTCTAACACGTCAAGGGGTGTTAAAAGTGTCTAAAATATTCCATGCAGATTTACTGTTTTTGTATATTTTTTATTCGTCCCATAATTACTGTTCAATGCACTGTTCTTCTAAGTGCATAAAGTTGGTAAAAATATATTCGTCTCCAATTTTATTGATTTCAACTTTGGGTGCGGTACAAATATAGGTTTTGTCACTTTTATTGATGATGTAAATAAACTTATAAATATATCGATCTTTACTGCTGACTTGTTTGTTGTTGAGCAGTTCCCAAGAGAGTTTTTGTATGGCGATGTTTTTTGTTTGTAGATATTTCTCTTTAAACATATTAGGGAAAAACTCTTCTTCTTTTTTATTGTATGAAAGATACGCAATAATTGTTAAAATCACTACACTCATAAGAATAAGAATCTCTTTTTTTCCAAACGTTTTATTGACTTTAAAAATAATAAAAGCCAATAAAAACAGCAGAAGCACAAAGCCCAACATAATTTGCATAATAATCCTTTGTTATTTATTTAATCGTTCTTTAAACTCTTGTGGGCTTAAGTATCTTGAACCAGAGACTTTATTTGCCACATTTGTACTATTTAGTTTATCATTATAATCATTTTTGGATAAATATTTATTTGTTGAAATTTTGTTTTTTAATGAACTTTGCTCTTTATCAACGGAAATATTTTTTATCATGCCTGTTTTTAGACTCTTTAAAATGGTTAAAACGGTGGTTAATTCTTTTTCATTAACGTCTAATATAACTTTGCTCATGCCCTGCCTTTGTATTTAAAAAAGTATAACATACTTCCCCATTGATACCTTTTAAGAATCTTGAAATTCTAAGTGAGTTTTGCTCTTCCATTAAGTCTGAGTAAATGGGATAGAAGGTACAATAAACATGTCTCAAAAACGTAGGTATTACTTGAGAGACAGGAATTTTTAGGAGCAAAAATGCAGAGCTACTCTTTGGGGCAAATTGTTGGAAAAATTTTATTTTTTGTGATTTTAATTTTGATATTTATGGGCATTGGAAAACTCTACAGAAAACTGAAGCTCATGATATTTTCAAACCCCACAAGAGAGTTGTTAAAAAGCTATCTTTTTTGGGTTGAGTTTGTAGCTGGCATTACTACTACCGATGAGTTTAAAAAAAGACTCAAAAAGATAAAATCTTTGACCCTTTATAAAAATAAATCCAATCAGTTTTTTCTCACATTAAAAGAGGCACACGCACAAAATGAAGAGGTTGAACCCATACGTATTAAAGAGATATTGTCTTCAAATATTTATCCTCTTATTTTACTTGAAAGACTCGAACGTATTACATTATATGCACCAGAAGATTTACAAAATGTGACCAGAAATTCTCAAATGGTTTGGATGAAAATTGGTGATATCATGTTTCATTTGATTTTAAAAAAACAAAGTATTGTCTACCCCAAAGATTATCCGGTGAATAATATCTACCGATTTGGCTACAGTGTTTTACATGATGAAAATGGTTTTATGGGACTTTATGATATTGATAATGATACGTTGGTATTGCCTTTTGAATACAAGTATATAAACGCATTGGCAAATATTGTTGAACTCTCAAAAGAGGATACAACGTTTGAAATTATCAATGTAGAAACAAATGAGAAACTTCAAACCAATGAAGAAAAAACATTTCCACACATTTCCCAAGCTTTTAAAGAGAAAATCAATTTATCCAAAATAGAACTTGAAGATTATATGCAACTTTTAGATACTCCAAGCACTCAAACCGATTTAGAAGCAATTGGACTTTGGGGTGCAAAAGTGGGTGTCATGGAAGTACCAAGTGGTTATGAAGAGATTATAGAGGACAGCAGTACAGGAACCATTGGTTACTCTTATCCTGTCAGTGCAGATATTTTTGATATGAGGGTGGAGTTACCCGTTGAGTTTAAAAAGACAAATGGGGAGTATGTCACTTTAGGTATTGAACACAAATATTTGATTTTGCAAAAAGAGTACAGAGAAAAATTAAGCCATCTGGAAAATCTTTTTTCACAAGAGAAGAAGCCTAAAGAAAAAACAAATACGATTCAAAGTTTTAAAGATTTACTCAAAAGAGGCAATTTGCCCGATGATAACAGAGTTGTTCCCACATGGCTTAAAATAAAAAACGAGCAGTTTGAAGATGTGGATTTTTCAAATAATAGCGTGGATGAGATAGTAAAACTGACAAGTGAAGAGTTCAATGAGTTTGTCTCTACCGTGAGTAAGGATATTTTGTTTGTCTATTTATCAACATTGAGCCAAAAAGAGTTAGAGAAGTTTTATCAATACAATGACGATGTGGTGAAATTGGCTCCAGAAGCGAAAGAGACATCACGAGAGCAGTTTGAAAAAAATCTCAAAACCGTCAAAGAGAGTTGGGAAATAGAAAATATTGCCAAACAAAGAGCAACCTTGGAAATTCCTCTTGCTGTAAATTATGCTAAAAACAGTTGTAAAAAAATAGCAGAGTTTGAACAATTTATACAAGCGAAGTATTATGCCTATCAAAAAGATGATATAGCGATAAGATACGAAGGAACACTCACAAGAACGCTTTATCATGATGAGATGAAATTTACCTCTGATTATTTTGAACAAGTCATGACGCATTTTAAAGATTTTTATGACGCAAACAATGAAGAGCATCGACTTATTGCCCAACATATTGCCAAAAGATTTGGTTTACTTATGAGTTCACTTGAATGCATTTTACGTTCAATGAATGAAAAACACTCCTCTTTAGAGTGGTTTTTGAAAACATTTGCCAATGAGATAAAAAAAGTGGATGGTTACGATATTCTTAAAAGTGATGAACTCACCTTTCACATGATGAACATGTATGCTTCAATCATACATGAGAACGATGAGAGTTATTTGTCTTCACTTATTTGTGTGGTTAATCGACTCTTTGATTGGTATTTGATCAATAAAGATGCTTGCCATTATGCTTTAGTTGAGATGATAAAAAGTGTCGCAATGAAAAATGTCAGTGTAGAAAATGCCAACAGTTTTGTGGCCTTTTTTGAAGAGTTGCCTCGATTTTACGAGCAATTAAGTTATGAAAACATACATGAACTTAAAATGCTTATCAATCACGCTTTAACCAATTATAAACCCTTGGATAATGTTATCTTTGAAGATAAAGCGGTGAAAAACAAGTTAATTGTTTTAAACTATTTTGTCGATATGGAAGATTTGTATTATGAGAGTGGGAAAAATGAATAATATTGTTAAAATCATCGTGGCAGGAAGTATTGCCACCTTATTACAAAGAAACATTGGCTTAAATCCTATTTCACTTGAAGGTTTTGCTTTTTTTATGGTTGTGTTTGTGCTTATTTCCTTTGTATGGCAATACTTTTTCTCTCAAAAATCCCTTGAAACGGAAGCAGCAGAAGAGACAGAAGCGTTAAAAATAGAAAAAAAACGCAATCAAAAAGAGCTGTTTTCAAAAGTTAAAAAGGCTTTTTTAATTGTGGTAGCGGTGATTGTTTTTAATGCACTTGTCAATTTTCTCTCTTTTAAGTTGGGACTGTTTGATGGTGAATTTAAGTACCGATTTGACACTTCAAAAGCGGTTGCTCTAAAAATGAATGAAAATCCACAAACGCAGTTTCAAAAAGGTGCGGCGTATTACTTTTTATACCCTTACAAAGATAAGTTCTATTTGGTCATGCAAAAGAGTTCTAAAGCCAAGCCTTTGCTTTTAACACTCTACTCAAAAATAGATATGTCGGATGTTTATGAGTATTTGAACAATGAAAAAAACTTTGCTGAGGTTTTGAAAAATATCTCTCCTATTGTCTATCGTGAAGTGAGTTTAAAAGAGATGGTGTTTAAACCTTTATGGCTTGCAAACAGTATAGAACATATTTATTGGACATCTGAAGAGTACGAAAAATATAAAAGCCAATATGAACAAGAAGTAAAGAATCAACTCTTTGAGAAGAGAAATGGACATTTGCGATGAGAATTTTTGTTTTACTTTTTTGTTTGTCTCTTATGGTGTGGGCTTCATCTTATGAAGAGTTGGTTGATGCAATCATAAATAAACAAAGTGATAAAGCCCTTGCTCTTATTAACACTGGAATCGATTTAAAACAATTGGCCAATGAAGAGAGTATCAAACGCATTGTTACACCCAACGTTCATACAACCTATGTGGGTGGAATGGAGCAAGAGGTTTTCCCTTTGGTTATTTTAGCGGCAACTGCTGGAATGAATAAGGTCATAAAAGCCATTAAATCAAAAGATGAAGCAGCAATATATGTAAAAGACAGCTATGGAAATGATGCATTGATGTGGGCTTCTCGGCAAGGGAATCTTGAAACAGTAAAACTGTTATTAACATATGGTTTTAATCCTTTGTATCAACCCAAAGGTTCAAAGCATTCTGCTTATGAATTGGCCATACAAAAAGCAAAATATGATGTTTTAAACCTTTATGTGGATGAACTTTTAAAAAGCAATGAGACAGAACAGTTGAGTTATACCATTTGGGCATTGGCCAGACACAAGAGCAGTATCATAGAGAAACTTTTACAACATGGCATCAAAGACAGTTACAAAGGGTATGCTCCTCGAACCTCTTTGATAAAAGCTGCTGAAGTAGGTGATATCAAAACGTTTGAACTGTTGGTCCAATATGGCTCAGACCCCTATGAAGGTAACATTGGAACGGTACGAGATGGATACAATCCTTTAATTGCAGCGTTGCACTATTCTTCAAAAATGGCAAGATACCTTTTAAACAACTACAACTACGATTTAACGGTTCTGTATGAAGGCGAAAATCTTTTGCATATTGCATTTGAGAAGTTTAATGAAGAAATTTTTACCCTTCTTTTACAAAAGAGCCATTTGAATATTAACTCTAAAGATAATCGTCATGGGGAGTATTTTTTACAAAAAGCCGTTTACCATAATGATCTTGAAACCGTAGAATATCTTTTAAAACATAAACTCTCAAAAGAACACATTCAAAGTGCCATCCAAAGTGCAAAAGAGAAAACAGTCATAAATGAAAAACAGTACCAAAAAGTGGATAATTCCTATAATTCAGAAAATCTTCAAAAATCAAAAAAAATACTCATACTATTGGAATCGTATTCCATCAAAGAGATTTAAATCATAAATTCTCTTTTGACTTTGTTTAAATGATTAACACAAAATTAACACATAATTGAGATAATCAAGAAATTTTTTAAAGGATGAAGATGAAAAGAAGTGTTTATTTATCGTTGATGTGTGCCACACTTTTGGGTGCAAATGAAACAATTCAGTTAGAAAACATAAACGTGGAAGAGAGTGTCAATACAAAAATTGTAAAGAATGTCAGCTCTGAAGAGATTAAAAGTGCCGATTTAGCTGAGGCATTAAGCAAAAATGTTCCCTCTATTTCATTAATAAGAAGAAGTGGAATTGCCAATGATATTCTTTTAAGAGGGCAAAAAAGAGATAATATCAATGTCTTAATTGATGGTGCAAAAATCTATGGAGGGTGTCCAAATAGAATGGATCCTCCCACTTCACATGTATTATCAAACAATGTAGAAAGTGTTGTTGTCAGTGAAGGACCTTTTGATGTTGAGTCATTTGGGACATTAAGTGGTGTGGTTAATATTAAAACCAAAGCACCTAAAGAGGGGCTGAATGGTGAAATTAATCTTAATGCTGGAAGTTATGGATATAAAAAAGGGAGTGCAACCATCAGTGGTGGCAATAAGTTTGTAAAAGCGTTACTCTCTGTTTCAAAAGAGCAAAGTGATCAATATGAAGATGGAGATGGTGATGATTTTTATGCGCAACAAGTGAAAAACAGTGCGCCTGCTATGAATCGTTATAAAACTGCAAATATTGGCATGGACGCGTATGAAAAGAAAACACTTTTATCTAAGCTCTATTTTAATCTGACCGATGATCAAGATTTAAAACTCTCATACACAGCAAACAGAAGTGATAATGTGTTGTATCCCAATACACCAATGGATGCGCTCAGAGACGATTCAGATATCTATACGTTAGGGTATACCGTTCGAGATTTGGGTGAACTTTCAAAAGAGTTAAATGTAGATTATTACTATTCAAAAGTTGAACACCCAATGAGTACTCTGTACAGAAATGCTTCAAGTGGACCAATGGGTGAAGTTATCAATGACATGGAGTCAAAGATTTCTGGACTTAAAATTAAAAACAGTATGAATATCAGTGAAGGCACACTCAGCTATGGTATTGATACAAGTAAAAGAAGTTGGGAAGGGCAATATTACCGATTCTCTACTACGTATATGAGAGACAGTATTTCACCTACAGATACAAAAAATAAAGCCCTTTTTGCAAAATATGAAAACAATTATGACAAACTCAATATCAATGCGGGTGTAAGATACGATGATACTTCAATTGATACTGATTCTGCTCTACAAGATAACGATTACAACTCATTTTCAGGAAATGTATTTGCTACATACAATGCCGATGAAAATACCAAATTCTTTACTGGACTTGGAAAATCAGTCAGAGTTCCTGATGCAAGAGAGTTGTACAATGTTACCAGTGCTGGGGCCGTTATTGGAACTCCCGATTTAAAAGAGACAAAAAACTATGAACTTGATTTGGGATTTCAAAAAGTTATGGGGAATTTCACGGTTAAAACCAAAGCATTTTACTCTATGTTAAATGATTATATCTATTACAATAAAAACAGTGCAACCAATAAATTTGAAAATATTGATGCAACGATTTATGGAATTGATATCAGTGGGGCATATTATGCAACAGATGCTTTTGATGTGGGTTATGGATTAACCTATCAACGAGGGCAAAAAGATAAAGCACTTGCAGGTCAAACCGATAAAGATATGGCAGATATTGTACCTTTAAAAGTCAACATCTCTTTGAATTATCAATATGAAGCGTCTAAATTTTCAGCTGACGTGGTTGCTGCAAAATCTTGGGATAATATTGACAGCGATAATGGTGAACAAAAACTGCCTGGTTATGCTGTTTTAAATCTAAAATACAATCAAGAGTTTGGAAAAATGTTTGATGTTACATTAGGTATGGATAACGTGTTTGATAAAACGTATGCAGTATCAAATACTTACAGTGACCTAACGTTGATTTCTGCAGGAGGAACAGATCCTATCCTTTTAAATGAACCAGGAAGATATGCGTACGTCAATTTACGATTTAAATTCTAAATTTTAAAGGAGAGGTTTTCCTCTCCTTGTTATTCAAAATCCATTCGTGCTTGAGTTTGTCCTGTTGTACCAAACGCAAAATCCACTTCAAGTGCCAACGCTTTAAAGTCCACATCTTGAATGGTTTTTAATCCCTTCATAATCTCTTTTTTCCCATTTATTAACTCTTTTGATTTTATTCCATGAGAAATAGAGAGACTCGCTTCTATGAAAGCAGAGAGTTTATCACACTGTTTTAATGCCAAACCATCAATGGCATTATATTTATTGTAGTTGTAGGCAACTAAGCCATCGGTGATGATTTTAATGCCATCTTCATTGATTTTATCCAAAAATTCATCTTTCATATCATCGTATAATCCCAAATAATAAGAGAACTCCTCTTGGATTTTTTCAGGCACATACGGAAGAATGTCATCTTGAATTTTGATGATCTCATATTCGCTTATGATATCGGACAAATCATCAACAGAGTATTTTACGGGCGTGATAATATCTCTTGTTAACGCCTCTGGTAAATCATGAAAAAGTGCGGTAAAGAAGTTATTTTCCAATCGTTTATCGCAAGCATTGATTTTTAATGAATAAAAATATCCAAACATCGCAACAGTGAGCATATGCCCTAAAACTGAAGTCTCTGGAATTCGTGGGGTTTGTGCCCATCTTTTTTGGAATCGAAGTCGTCCGCTTAAGTCGATGATTTTTGCAAGTTTTTTATTTAATGCTATTTTACGAACGCCGATGAGTTCATAATAATCTTCAATCTCCTCTTCCACACTCTTTTTAACATCTTCAATATCACTTAAAAAAGCACTGGTTTGATAGACAATTGAGAACTCCCATTTGGTGGCTAAATATGAAGCGGCTTTGAGAATAAAACGCTCTTTTTTGTAGATGCTTGGGTCATTTAAGTACTCTTCAAATTTGTTCAAAAAATTGCCATTGTCAATGGTTTCGATAGAGTCTTTGAGTTTTGAAATGACCCATTTATTGATTTCAGGGGCTTTTTTTTGTAACGCTTTTCTAAAAACGTCAGGGCGAATATCGGTTACAACTACGCGTCTTAAGAACTCAAAAATTCCCGCTTCAATAAGGTGAGTGTAGTTTACATCGTCTTCGAGTTTTGCAATAAAAAAGGCAATGATAAATTTGTGAGCTTGTTTGTCCAATTCAACCAACTCAACCATTCGAGGATAATCATTCCATCTTTGAATGGAAGCAGAAGAGAAGATATAGTCAATAATTTTTGGATTTAGCATTTTGTATTCTCTGGAATTTCACTCTCATTTACAGGAATGACTTCGGGAATAATGTTTTCTTCAAGAATCTCTTCTTCTGGTTCATTTTCGACAATAACTGAATCACCAAAGAAAATCATTTTTTTACCAAGAAGCATAAATGCAACAACGGTTAAAACCACAACATAAGCTACCCAATCTTCTCTCATAATTAGCCTTTTTTTTCTTTTCATTATCCCATAATATAGATAAATAGGCGCTTACAATATTTCTTTATATTTTTGTTGCAAAAGTAGAAAAAAGATGTATAATTTCGAAAATTTATATAAGGAAAAAAAAGACAATGTCAACGTTGACAATAAACAACTACAGCTTAAAGCATTTCGATTTAAAAGCAAAAGATACCATGAACGAGTATTTAAAATTGATCAATGTAGATGTAAGCGATTATACATTTGCAGGGAATTATATTTGGCTTTCAACAGCGACGGGGTTTTACACCATCGTTAATGAAACGTTTTGTTTGTTTATTTTAAACTCAGGTGAGTTGTCAATGTTGCTGCCACCTTTGGGACAAAAAGAGAATACCTACGAAGCCATCTTACAATGCTTTGATATTATGAACTCACATAACAGTAACAGAAACTACTCAAAAATTGAGTATGTTCATGAAAATATTTTAGAAGGGTTTGTGGAGTATTTAGAAGAGGGAACATTTATTTATGAAATGTTAAAAGATTTTATCATTGAAAAGAAACTGGTTGATTATATTTACAGAGTGGATGATTTGATTGATTTAAAAGGGGACTCTTATAAATCAAAAAGAAATGAAATCAATAAATTTAAAAAAATATACCCAGAACACAGAATTGAGATTATGGACAAAGAGAAACATGGACAAGCTGTGTTGAACTTGTTTAACAAATGGGTAAAAGACAGAACAACGTATATGCCAAAAGAGGAAGTTGAAATCTTTTTAGATGGAATCTATTTTGAAAGATTTGCCATCAAACGATTGATCAATGACTATGATAATCTTGATATTATTGGATTGGTAATCTATATTGATGATGAAATCAAAGGGTTTACTGTAGGTGAAAAAATCAACGAACACACCGCCAGTGTGATTATTGAGAAAACCGATTTCGAGATATTGGGTTGTGCCCAATTTATCTTCAGAGAGTTTACGAAAATATTAAAAGAACAGTATGGCGTTGAGCATATCAATGTAGGTGATGACATGGGATTTGAGAATTTAAAAAAGGTGAAAATGTCATATCGACCAGAAAAACTCATTCCTAAATACACCATTTATCAAAAATAATGATACGACAAGCTACAAACAGTGATGTGGCAACACTGTTTCATATCGAAAATGAGGTTTTTGCCCAAGAAAGTTTTGCGATTAAAAAGGCATCGTTTTATTATCATGTGAAAAAAAGTCTTTTATATGTGTATGAAGTGGATGAACAAATTGTAGGTTATATTTTGTGGCTTAAAAGAGAGCACTTTTTCAGATTATACTCTTTAGCCATTTTAAAAGCGTTTCGTAACCGAGATATTGCCACTGAACTTTTGGCATACAGTTTAAAAAACTTACCTAAAAAACCGTTGAGTTTGGAAGTAAAAAAAAGCAATGAACGCGCCATTAAATTGTATGAAAAGTTTGATTTTAAAGTGGTGAAAGTGTTAAAAGGGTATTATGAAAATGAAGATGGACTTAAGATGAAACGAGAGGTTTGACTCTCGTTTTATTTTCGACAACTTCCTAAAGCGTTGATTTTATCTACTCTTCCTGTGTGTCGTCCCCCTTCAAAAGAGGCATCCAACCATGCGTTTACAATGGCTTCAATCATTCCTTCACCGCTTACACGTTCCCCTAAGCAAATAATATTGGCATCGTTATGTTCTCGTGCCATTTTAGCACTGTATTCATTGTGGCAAAGTGCAGCTCGAATACCATCAAATTTGTTTGCGGCCATTGACATTCCAATACCGCTTCCACAAATTAAGATGCCAAAACTTCCTTCATTGGCTTGGACTTCTTGACACACTTTTGCAGCAAAATCGGGGTAATCTACTCGCTCTTTTGTATTGGGCCCTAAGTCAATGACCTCATGCCCTTTGGCTTCAAAAAGCTCTTTAACATAAGCTTTAATATTTATTCCTGCATGATCTGCACCAATAAAATACTTCATTAATATATTCCTTTTTCATGGTTGATGACCATCTCTTTATTTTCCATCTCTTTCTCTATGGTGTTTACTGTTTTAAACATTCGATCCCATCGAATCTCTTTTTTATCATCCCAAGAAAAATAGACAAACCAAGGTTTTCCTACAATATATTTATATTGAACTGTTCCCCAAAATCTTGAGTCATTTGAGTGGTCTCGGTTATCTCCCATCATAAAAAATTCACCCTCAGGTACTTGAGTGGGTGAAAATTCAAAAAGTTGATAGGGGGTTAAACCATTTTGCACTACACTTGGGTCATTGTGAATACCAGGATGCGCTTTTCTGTAAGGATCAATCACCCACATGAGACCTTGAAT
Organism: Marinarcus sediminis (SeqCode); assembly: GCF_048571275.1. Lineage (GTDB taxonomy): Bacteria > Campylobacterota > Campylobacteria > Campylobacterales > Arcobacteraceae > Marinarcus > Marinarcus sediminis. The sequence goes on along the minus strand of NZ_CP182357.1, from coordinate 43,082 downwards.
TGAGACAATATTCCCTTTGTCATAATTCTTCAGAACAAACTCATTGCCCTCTTTAGGGTGAAGCAAAAGGTGTTTATTGTGAACGGCTACTAAATCGCCACCTGTTGCCACACATCTTTTGACATAGTGCACTTTTTCATCGTGTGGGTATCTGAAAACAACAATATCACCTCTTTGAGGTTTGCTTCCTTCAATTAAGTGTCCGTTGTCATTAAAATCGGGTAAAACTTTGAACTCTAACCAAGGAATTCTTGGTGTGGGAATACCGTATGAAAATTTTTTAACAAAAAGCATGTCTCCAATTAAAAGCGTATTTTTCATGCTTCCACTTGGAATCACAAAAGCTTGGGCTACAAAAAATATAATTGTTAAAACAATTACAATTGTACCGGTCCAAGAGCTTGACCAGTTATATATTTTTTTAATCATCTATTTTTTCTCTCGATTTTCTCTTAATTTTGCCGCTTTGATGGTATTTTTTAATAACATGGCAATGGTCATTGGTCCTACCCCACCAGGTACAGGGGTTATGTATGAACATTTGGGTGCAACCTTTTCATAATCAACATCCCCCACAAGTTTACCATTCTCCAGTCGATTGATGCCAATATCTATTACAATTGCCCCCTCTTTGACCATATCTTCTTTGATGAGATTCACCACTCCCACACCCACACAAATAATGTCGGCTTTAAGCGTGTGTGCTTTTAAATCTTTGGTAAAAATATGACAAGTTGTTACCGTGGCATTGGCATTAAGAAGAAGAGTTCCCATAGGTTTTCCAACAATATTTGAAGCACCTACGACACACACATCTTTGCCTTGAGGGTCAATGTTATACTCTTTTAAAAGTTCCATAACGCCATAGGGTGTTGCAGGAATAAATCCATCTAAACCAGAGGTCATTCTTCCAACGTTGTAAGCGTGAAACCCGTCCACATCTTTTGCTGGGTCAATGGCTTCTAAAATGGCGGTGGTATCAATGTGTTGCGGAAGTGGCAATTGCACTAAAATACCATCAATATTGGGATTTTTATTCATCATTGCTAAGATATCTAAAATCGCTTCTTGTGATATGGTTTCTGGCATTTCATGAACGATTGAGTAGATGCCAGCATCTTTACATGATTTGCTTTTCATACTGACATAAGCTGCACTTGCAGGATCGTTTCCTACTAAAATAACAGCCAATCCTGGGGTGATTTTTTTTTCATCTTGAAGTTTTTGAACTTCAAGTTTCACTTCTTCTTTGATTTTTTGAGATAATGCTTTTCCATCAAGTATATTCATTTGATCATAAACCTTATAATTTTATATTTTTAAGAGGACTATAATAGCTAAAAAGAGGTTATGTGTAGGTTAAGATTTCCACAGCTTTAAATCTTGTGTTAATTTTTTTACCGTTATAATACAAAATTAAAAAAATGTAAGGTTCCAATGTTCAGCAAAATTCTTTTGATAACTCTTTTTAGCCCCTTTTTATATGCCAGTTCAATCATTGATAACTCTTTTATTACACGTTATGAATATGGACAAATGTTGTATGAAAATCCCAGAGGAATAGGGTGCAATAAGTGTCATGGATTAAAAGGTGAGGGAGCATTAATTGCAAAATATAAAACCAGCAAAGGGGTTGAAAAACGTCTGAGTGCACCCCAAATCAGTAAAGTCTCTTGGCAACGGTTCAAAGAGGTCTTAAGTGCAAAAGAGAATAAATCTTTGGTTATGCCTACGTATTTTTTGACCAATGAAGAGTTGGTCTCTATTCATTATTATATTACGAATTTAAAAAAATAGTTTAATCAGAAAGCTCATTAATGAGTTGTTCACTGGTTTTATACCCATAAAGGGCATAAATCTCCTCTTGAGTTTGGGGATTGATTGAATAGGTTGTGGGAATAAATCGAGGAAAAAATGCTTTAGGATACTCTTTGGTATCTTTATTCAAGGATAGAAAAATATAGTGTTTATTGATAAAGGCAATCGCTTTAGCATCATGAAGTGTTGTCTCTTTCATCTTTTTACACCAAGGACAATTGTTTGAATATAAAAAGAGCAATACCATTTTGTGTTCTGCTTGTGCTTGTTGAATGGCATCTTCATACGTGCTGGCCTGATTTAAATTTTCAGACAAAAGCAATGAGTAAAGTGCCAATAAAAGAAAGAATATTTTTTGCAAAAAGCATCCTTTTAAGAGATTTTTTGAATAATAGTCAAAAAATCTTAAACAAAGTTTAAACAAAGTTTGAGTAAAATCCGCAACTTAAATTAAAACAAGGAAAGCAAATGTTAGAGGGTATCGTAAGAAATAGTATGACAAAACAAGGTTCAAAATCTTTAAGAAGAGATGGTTACATCATTGCAAACATTTATGGAAAAGGTTTAGCCAACATCAATGCTGCATTCAAAAGAAATGAATTCATTAGAACAGTGAAAAATAAAGAGACAGTTGCATTTGACGTAAAAGTTGATGGAAACCCATTAAAAGTTGTGGTTCAAGAGTATCAAAAACACCCAATTACGTCTGAATTGTTACATGTTGATTTAATGATTGCACAACCAGGTGTTGTTGCTTCATATAAAGTTCCTGTTACAACAGAAGGTACACCAAAAGGTCTTAAAAATAAAGGTCTTTTCATTTACCATACTCCAAGAGTTTTAGTAAAATGTACAATTGAAAATTTACCAAACTCTTTTCACTTAAAAGTGGATAACTTAGATACTGGTGATAATATTCTTGTAAGAGATTTAGTTATGCCTGAAGGTGTAAAATGTTTCTTAGATCCAAGAGTACCAATTGCAGGTGTAATTAAAGCAAAATAATGTTTTTAATTGTCGGTTTAGGTAATATTGGTGAAAAATATTCACTGACACGACACAATGTTGGGTTTATGGTTGCAGATGCTGCAATCAAAAACCTGACCTCTTCTACAAATATCAACAAATCAAACTTCAATGCCACTGTTATAAAATCAGATGAAACGCTTTTTGTTAAACCCACAACGTTTATGAATAACTCGGGGATTTCTGCACGAGCCATTAAAGATTATTATAAAATAGAAAATAAAAATATTATTGTCATTCATGATGATTTGGATTTGCCTTTTGGCACCGTGAAGTTTAAAATTGGCGGTGGACATGGTGGACACAATGGCTTAAGATCATTGGATGCAAATATAGGCAATGACTACATTCGAATTCGTATTGGCATTGGAAAACCTCAAAATAAAGAAGAGGTGGTAAACTTTGTATTATCCAACTTTTCAAAAGAAGAATTAAATAAACTAGAAGATATAATATCTCATACTTTAGAAGCGATTGAATTTATCAAAAATGGGAATTCAATGAATGAAGTTAAATCAAAATTTACATTAAAGTAGAGTATTGAACTTACTAACAAAATATTTATTGACAAAATATCTAAAAAGTTTTATCATTGTTTTTATATCATTAGAACTCTTTTTTGTGGGAATTGATTTCTTACAAAATTTTAGAGCCATTCCTAACTCTGCAAACTTACAACTGTTATATCTTTTATACAATGCTTTTTTTACCTTAACACTTACTTTGCCTCTTTCATTGGTATTTGGTTGGATTCTTACGCTTATTATTTTTGTTAAAAATAATGAGTTTGTGGCCTTTTTATCTCTAGGTACAAAACCCAAAGCAATTTATATGCCCACCATCTTAACCTCATTGGCGCTGTTAATAACACTTATTGTACTTCAATCAACTCCCTTGGCATATGCGTATGAACAAAAAGTTAAAATTATGGATGGAGAGTATTTTACCAACACTAAAACAGATATTTTTTTAAAGTATGACAACTATTTTGTCTATTTTAAAAAGCTTTATCCTTTAGAAAAACGTGCAGAAGAGATTCATATTTTTAAAATTAAAAATGAAGATATTGTAGAAACCATTGTGGCAAAAAAAGCCTATTTCCAAAATAATAAGTGGTATGTATTGGATGCGAAAGTGACTAAGAAGCCAGAAGTTTTAGATTGGAATAGCTCAAAAATAGTTGTAACCGATGAAAAATTTCTTAATACACTCGAAGGTTTTAAACCGAAAATTTTGGATACGGTATATGAATCAACTTCCAATTTTTCGATTGTTGATGCCGTGTATGCTTTGGTTTTATTAAACAGTCAAAATGTCAATACTCAAACCATACGAGCTTCTTTGTATTACCAACTTTTTACACCTTTTTTTATTCTGCCAGTCATTATGATTATTTTTTCTTTTGCTTCAATAAACAGTCGTTTTTTCAATATTGGTCAGTTCTCTTCTTTGAGTGTATTTTTTACTTTGACCATATGGGGACTCTTTTTTATGCTTCACAAGTTTTCAAAAGGGGGCATTGTTATTCCTGAAATTGCCATTATCCTTCCTCTTCTGTTATGGTTTCTTATCTCTTATATTATTTTCAAAAAAAGAGAAAATTCTTACTAAAACTGATTCAAAAATTTATTTTATTTACATTATTATTGTGTTATATTAAAAAAAATTTAACAGTTAACGTTCTTGTTATACAATATTTTACATACAGATAGGAATCATGGATAAAATTAAAGCATACGGTGTTTGTATCTATAAAATTAAAGGCAATACAACAAAAATATTGTTGTGTAAATCAGTCAAGAGTCAAGAGAAATGGGGCTGTTTAAAAGGGATGTCTTTGCGATTTGAAGAACCAAAAGATTGTGCAAGACGGGAGTTTTTTGAAGAGTCAAGTATAAAAGTCAGCACCGATGTTTTTGAAGAGTATTTTGAACAAACCAATAAAACGAAAGATGTTGGCATTTGGTTGGTCAATGCTAAGAATGTTGAAGATATTGAAGATTTTTTTTATGAAGATACGTTAGGGAATAACTATTTGTCTTGGGAAAACTCAAAAGTAAAATTTTTCAATATTGATAAGCTGCCTGAAATTAAAACAAAACAAAAAATGTTGATTCAAGAAATTAAAAGTTTTTTGAAAAATAAGAGTCAATCCCGTTAGCAATTCCTAGAGCCAACTGTTTTTGATAGCTGGACATATATAATCTTCGGCTTTCAACAGGGTGAGATATATATCCCACTTCGATTAAAATTGAGGGCATTTGTGCCCCTACGAGTACCCAAAATGGTCCCTCTCTTACTCCCATATCTTCCACATCTTTGTATTGTTGTCGTGCGTTGTACAATAGGTTTTGTTGTACATCAATGGCCAATTTTTGTGAAGCGGTTATTTTACTTTGATTTAAAATGGTTAAAAAAGTCATTTGAGAGTTGTTATTCATGGCATTCATATCGGATTTATTTTCCAAGGCTGCAACGCGTTTGGCTCTTTCACTTCTGGCGGGACTGAGAAAAAATGTTTCAATTCCTTTGGTTTTTCGAGCATTGATTTTTGGGACAGCATTGGCATGAATCGAGATAAATATATCGGCATTTTTATGATTGCTCAATGTCGTTCGATATTTCAGTGTTTTAAATTTATCACTATTTCTTGTTAAATAGACTTCATAACCTCTTCGTTTGAGCAGACGGTTTAAGTATTTGGCAATATTTAACACAATGGTCTTTTCATATCGTTTGTGTGGACCAATCGCTCCACTGTCTTTCCCTCCATGTCCTGGATCAATTACAATGGTTTTTTTAACTTGTTTGATTAAATTTTTATTTTGAAGTACCTCTTTTATATTTTTATAAACGGGTATTTTTTCTCTTTTATTTAAATCCAATATCTTGATAATAATTTGTTTTTCATTGATGGTATAAATTGTGGTTAAATTTTTTTTGTTGGCAATGGAGATGCGTAAAATATCTTTTTTATATTGTCCAATGGATATTTTATCGACATCAGCTATTTTAAGTTTTGTGCCATAAGCGTCTTTAAATGTAGCTTGAAAATCAAAGACATCTTTGTGCACATTATTGATATGAAGTTCAAAAAAATGAATCTCTTTTTCTGTGAGTGTTTGGTTAAAATTGAGTATGATTTCATTGTCTGTGGTATGGACAGACAAAACCTCATTGGGTTGTTTATTTTCTTTAATTAAAAGCTGTTTAACAGCGGGTTTATTGAGTTTTGTGAGTTCTTTTTTGTATTTGGTTGTATCCTCTTTGATTTTAGAACCAAGCTCAATTAACTTCTTTAAATAGTCGAACTCTTTCTCTTTATCACTGTTGAGCACAGCTCTTAAGTATTCCATTTTTAAAGAGTCAAATTGGGTTTTTAACTCTTTTTGAGAAGCTGCACTTGCAAGTGTTAATAGCAATAAAATGAGAACTAAAATTTTATGTAAAATTTTATTCTCCTTGTGTCAGTTTTTCCATTAATTCTTTGACAGTGATGATTTTATCAATTTTATAACCCGTTGCCCCTGTAAAGAAAAGACCTGTTTGAACATCACCTTCATATGCTGCACTTAAACGGTCAGCAATACAATAGCCTACTGCTTTGGCTTCGACACCTCTGTTACAAGGAGCAACACAGTTAGAAATACAGGCAATTTTTGGCGCTTCTTTATTTGCTATAAGTTTTTGTAAATTGGTTGAAACACCTCTTGCAGGAAGACCTACAGGTGATTTTAAAAGCACAATGTCCTCTTTTTTAGAGTCAAGTAACACTTTTTTGAAATTGGCATCGGCATCACACTCAAACGTTCCAATAAATCGTGTGGCCATCTGTACTCCAGCACAGCCCATGGCTAAAAATTTATCAATATCATTTTTATCCCAAATACCACCTGCTGCAATAATAGGAATGTCTCCCCACTCTTTTGCCTCTTCAATAACAGGAGGAACGATATTCTCTAATTGAAACTCCTCTTTAAAACAGTCGTCATAAGAGAAACCTTGATGACCTCCACTTAAAGGACCCTCAACAATAACAGCATCAGGTAACTTATTATATCGTTTCCATTTTCTGCAAATGAGTTTTAACGCTCTAGCACTTGATACAATTGGTATGAGGGCTACATCGGGATAATCTTTTGTAAAACTGGGCATATTTGTAGGGATTCCTGCCCCTGTAATAATGATATTTGCTCCAGCTTCACAGGCATCTTGTACAATTCTTCCATAATCATTTGAAGCATACAACACATTACATGCTAAAGGGGCATCTCCACAAATTTTTCGTGCATTTTTAATGATTTCGAAAAGTGCATCTCTTGAATAAAAATTGACAGTATCAACAGGTTTGTTTTTTGCTAATTTTTTGGCAAATTGTTTGTTTTTATAATATCCTGTTCCTACTCCACTGATAACACCTAAGCCGCCTTCTAAACTCACCGTACCTGCCAATTGATCCCAGCTTATTCCTACACCCATTCCACCTTGTATAATGGGATGCTTTATTTCATATTTACCTATTTTCAATCTTTGCCCTTTACGATTACTTTAGCAAAACTTTTTTTACCTTTTTGTAAAATATATTCGCCTGTTGTTAGATTTAATTTATCATCATCTATTTTTTCTTGATTGAGTTTAACTGCCCCAGCACTGATATCTCTTCTTGCTTGTGACGTTGATTTTTCTAAACCAGTTTCAACTAATACTTGGCATATCCAGCTATTATTTTCAACTTCAAAGCACTCCATATTTGTTGGAATGTCTTTTTGTGAAAAAATCTTTTTAAACTCTTCTTGTGCAATAATCCCTGCACCATTTCCATGATATCTGTCTACAAGTTCTATGGCTAACTCTTCTTTGACTTTTTTAGGGTGCAGAGTCTCATTTTCTACACCATTTTTCATTTCGGCAATCTCTTGAAGAGATTTGGTTGATAAAAGTTCAAAGTATCGCCACATTAACTCATCTGATACAGATAATACTTTACCAAACATATCATTGGTTTCATCTGTAACACCAATATAATTTCCTAAGGATTTACTCATTTTTTGAACGCCATCAAGACCTTCAAGAATAGGCATCATTAAAACCGCTTGTTGTTTTTTACAATTGTAGGCTTTTTGTAAAGTTCTTCCCATAAGAAGATTAAACTTTTGATCTGTACCTCCCACTTCAATATCGGAATCCAGATGGACTGAATCATATCCTTGAAGCAGTGGATAGGTAAATTCACTCACTGCAATTGGGGTATTAGAAGCATATCGTTTAGAAAAATCATCTCTCTCTAACATTCTTGCTACGGTTAAATTTGAAGCCAGATTAATCAATCCTGCTGCCCCTAAATCGTTTAGCCAATCTGAGTTAAACACGACGACAGTTTTTTCTTCATCTAAAATTTTAAATACTTGTTCTTTATAACTTTGTGCATTTTGTAACACTTGTTCTTTGGTTAAAATTTTTCTGGTTTCACTTTTACCCGTTGGGTCACCAATGCTTGCTGTAAAATCTCCAATTAAAAACTGAACAATTCCTCCAAATTTTTGGAACGTTGCTAATTTTTGTAAAAGAACGGTATGTCCTAAGTGTAAGTCGGGAGCAGTTGGGTCGAAACCTGCTTTAACATAAAATGATTTGCCATTTTCATAATAATTTTTCAGTAGTTTTAATATGGCTTCCTCATCGATAATTTCAAAGCTTCCTCTTTTAATCTCTGCTAATGCAAGTTCTATTTGTGTTTCCATTTGTTCCTCAAAAATATTTTATTTGTATGCATCTTTTTTTGAAAAAAAGTCGATGACTTTGACCTTTTTTTGTATAATTTTTTTCACTTCTTCGGTATTGGCATTTTTAATCTCAAACTCAATATCACAATATTGAATGTAGGAGTGCTTTTCTCTACCAAAATTGACACCTAAAATATAAATCTCATATTGTGCCATATATGAAAGCAGTTTTGCTAACTCTCCACGAGTATTGGGCAAACTGACAACCATTTTATACTGGTAGACTGTGTCATGTATCCATGAGCAAAATAGCATCTGTTGATGGGCTTTAATTTTTGCATAGGCTTTATCACACATCTGATGATGTATCACTGCTTTATTGCCATCTTTAAAAGCAACAATTTCATCTCCAAACTTAGGATGACAACAGTGCTCAAATAATACTGAATTTATACTAAAATTTGAATATATTAAGATATTATCAAACTGATATTCTTTTATTTTACGTGTAAGCAGAGTCAATCTGGTTACAAAATTCTTTGTTTTTGAGATATCTGTCTCTATGATTTTTTTGACATGTTTCAAATAATCAATGGTTGAAGGAATTTTAAAAAGCGATTTTTGTGGCAATTGTTCAGTAATTTCTGGGGTGTATCGAGAAAAAACGGTATCAACAATATTTTTCCCACTGAGCTCATTGATCTCTTTTTGTCGATGTGAACACAGTAACTTGATGTGTTTTTTTGCACGGCTGGTTTTTACCATATCAATCCAAGAACATCGTGCAATTGGCATAGCTGCTGTTTTAATGGCAACAATATCAGAGCTTTTGAGTTCAGTCAGAAGAGGTTTTTTGACTTTATTGATAAAAGACTCTAACGCATTACTTCCGACATCTGTATGCACAGCAAATGCAAAATCATACGCCGTTGCCCCTCTTGGAAGCGTATAAATATCTCCTTTGGGAGAGTAGACAATGATATCTTCTGAGTATAAATCTTGTTTGGTATTTGAGTAAAACTCTTCAACATTGTTATTTGAAAACTCTAAAGATTTAAGCCAGTTAAGATTTGGGGCTTGTCCTACGCCACTTTTATACTTCCAGTGCGCAGCAATTCCCAATTCAGCCACTTTGTGCATGGCAAAGGTACGGATTTGAATTTCATAGATTTTTGAGTTATAAAATACCGTTGTATGAATCGTTTGATAACCATTCTCTTTGGGGGTGGCGACATAGTCTTTAAATCGCGCAATTAAAGGTTTATACTCTAAGTGCATGAAACCTAAAACTTTATAACAATCAATGTCATCTTCAACCAAAATTCGAATGGCCAAAAGGTCCAATACTTCATCAATATTGACCCCTTTTCTTTGCATTTTCATGTAAATTGAGTAGTAGTGTTTGATTCTACTGAAAATCTGTATTTTGCTGGTATCAAAACCATTGCGTTCAAGCAAACTGGTGGTATTGGAGATAAATTTATTAAAAGTCAATTGAATTTTATGTTCATGGGTTTTAATAAATTGATCAATTTTTTTGTACTCATCGGGATAGATATAAAAAAACGATAAATCTTCAAGTGTATTTTTAATGGCAGAAATACCCAAACGATGTGCAATTGGAACATACACAACCAAGGTCTCTTCTGCAATTCTGAGTTGTTTCTCTTCACTTAAGGCATTGAGAGTCAGCATATTATGTAATCGATCACACAACTTAACAATCAAAACGCGCACATCATCAATAGAAGCAATCAACATTTTTCTAAACGTCAGTGCTGAACTCATCAATTTACTGTTACTGCTGTTTGATGGCGCCAACTCATGTTCTCTGATTTCGACAATTTTTGTTAAACCATCAACCATGTGCGCAATATCGTCACCCCATTTGTCTTTGATAAATCCTAAAGAGTAAGTGGTATCTTCAACGACATCATGCAAAAGAGCTGTGGCAACCACAGATTCATCTTGATTAAAGTGAGCAGTCAGTGTTGCAACTAAAATAGGGTGAACAATATAAGGTTCACCACTTTTTCTTCGTTGTCCATCATGGGCAGCAATACAAAATTGAATTATTTCTTGGAGTTTATCACTTAATGTTATTTGTGATTTTAGTTCTTCTAAGGCATGCTCAATTGTATTGATTTTTTGTAAGCGTTTTAAAAATGGATCCATATAGTAGTTTTAAAGTAGCTTTGTAAAAAGAGGGATTAATGCCTCTTTTTGCAAGTTATCTTTTGTTTACTAAACCTTCAATGATCAGTAAACCTTCAGCTATTTCATCAATAGCAATATCCGTGTATTTCATATTTTGTGTATTTTTTTCTAATAAAGGTTTTGCACCTTTGCTTAACTCATCTGCTCTTTGACCTACAGCTAAAGCTAAAATATATCTGTCGTTATTTACTCGCTCTAAGGCTCTTGACATTCTCTCTTCTAATCTCATTGTTTCCCTTTATTAAATTTATTTTACGATTGAACACTTACTGTAATCGCCATTGACGATTTTTAATAAGTTTCCTTTTTCATTCATATTTGCAACGACGATTGGAAGACGATTGTCTTTTGCCAATGCAATTGCAGTATCATCCATCACTTTGATGTGATCTTCTAATGCTTGATCATAAGATAGTATATCTAATTTTACAGCATCTGCATACTTCATTGGGTCTTTGTCATAAACACCATCCACTTTAGTGGCTTTAATCAACATCTCTGCTTCAATTTCCGTGGCTCTTAATGTCGCTGCGGTATCGGTTGTGAAGTAAGGGTTCCCTGTACCCGCACCAAAGATAACCACTCGACCTTTTTCTAAATGTCGTCTTGCTTTTTTAACAATAAATGGTTCCGCAACTTGTTCCATTTTAATGGCAGTTTGAAGTCGTGCATTTAACCCTTTGTTTTCTAAAGCTTCTTGCATAGCAACACCATTAATAACGGTTGCAAGCATACCCATATAATCGGCACTTGTTCTTTTAATTACACCATCTGCAGCAGCTGAAACACCCCTAATAATGTTTCCTCCACCAATAACAATACCCACTTCAATATTGTTATCAACCAACTCTTTTATCTCTTCAGCAATATAATCTAAAATTTTTGTATCAATACCATAACCCTCTTCACCGGCTAAGGCTTCACCAGAAAATTTAACAAGTACTCTTTTATTCATTGATATCCTTTAGGTAATTTTGCGATTATATCTAAAAAAAGTTTAATAAAGATTTAATAAGCTTAAATTATTATGCCAATGACCACTCATAAAAAGGCAAAACTTGAACTTTTAAATTTTCAACCACAAAGTTTTGTGTATTTCCAATGGTAATAATTGTGGCTTCTTTGATTTCAATCTCTTTTAACAGCGTTGAAATCCTCTTTTTTATGGACGTTGCAAGCAGATCATTGAAAAATGGAATACAAAATATAATGGCTTTTTCATTGTGCAAATAAAAATCAATACCATCTAAATAATAGATGCTTTTTGATTTGTTATTTAACTCTAAAAAAACCATGTTGGTAAACTCATTTTTAAACTTTTTTGTATAGGAAATGGCACTTAAAAAACCATGATTGTACGAGTATATTTTTTTAATTGCTTTGGGCTGATTGTACTTTTCAATGAAAAAAATCATATGGTTCTTTTCATACTCTTTGCACAGAGCATAAAAGGTATCTTTTGAAATTTTTATTTTATTTTTTAAAGCCGTAAAGAGTTGGAAAACAGATTTTTTTTCATCAATGGACTGAAAGAGCAACAAGAGTGTTTCAAGTTCGGTAGCACCAGAAGCAAAATCGCGTAAAAGTTCTTGAATTGTTTTTGTTTTTCTGTGCTCTTCAACTAAAATCACTCCAGGTAAATTGCCATATTTTAAAAAATGGTTAAAGGAGTTGGTAATGTTTTGATGTCGATTGTCATGCAGTAAAAATTCCTCAAAATCCAAAGCATTCAAAGAGAGTTTTTTAAACCCTTTTAGGCTATTGTCCGTTTTGGTTGTTAAAACAACTGAATCACAAATGGGAAATTTAAAATCAAACTCATAGTTCTCTAACACCAACACTTTGATATTTTTCTCTTTAACAAAAGCGAATAAATTCACAGAGATTTTCTCTTTTTCATTTCTTAAATCAGACAAATCGATGTACAAATACTCTTTGGTGTCAAAATTGGACAAATAGTCATAAATAAGATAACTCTTTCCACACTTTGGAGGACCAATAAGAATGGTTTTGGGGTGAGTTATTCGCGTTTTTCTCTCATAAAAATTGATTTTATTAAACTCTGCTTCATAACACGCTTCTAATGTTTTCATGTCAATCTTGCGCTAATTTTATGGCTTCTTTGATGGCATTGATATAACTCTTTGCACTGGCACATTTTTTATACGCAATATCAAAAGCTGTACCGTGGTCAACAGAAGTTCTGATAATGGGAAGATTCAAACTCACATTGATGCTCTCTTCAAAGTACAATGCTTTTAAAGGAATCAAACCTTGGTCGTGATACATGGCAACAAAGTAGGTGTATTTCTCACGATTAAAAGTACAAAAAGCGGTATCAGGAACCAAAGGCAGAGTAAAAGCCTCTTTATTGAGTTTTAAATTGACTGCTTTTACGGCTTTGGTGATTTTTTTTTCTTCATTACCTAAAACGCCATTATCACTGGCGTGGGGGTTTAATGCCAACAATGCCACTTGCGAAGAGGGTTTGATGCACGCATAAAAATCCAGTAAAAAGGTGATAAGTTTTTTGGTTTTAATACGTTTTGGTACATCTTTTAAAGCGGTGTGTTCCGTAAAAAGTGCCACAAACATTTCAGAACAACCCAACATCATGATGGCATCTTTTTTAAAGTGCTCTCTTAAAACTTCTGTGTGTCCTTTATAGTGTATGCCGGCTTTGCTCCAAGACTCTTTGTTAATGGGCAGAGTTACGACGGCTTTTGTTCTGTTTTTTGTTGTTAATTCAATGGCATCTAAAAAAGAGTCATAAGAGTATTGACCACTTTTTGTTGAGACTTTTCCTGGTTTGATTTTAAATTTACCCGCGGTTTGATGAGTTTTAAAATCTTTGGGAATCTCAAGTTGTAAAAGAGTTGAAGCTTGTTTTAAAAGCTCTTCATTGATACAATATATAGGGTGACACAGTTGCTTTACCTCTTCATGATGAAGCAGTGCCAGTTCAATGCCTACTCCATTTAAATCACCCACTGAGATTGCTATAGGAAGTTTCATTTATTTTTTCACCAACTCTCTCATTTCATCAATCGCACAGGCAAGTCCAGTAAACACAGAACGTGCGATGATACTTTGCCCAATGTTTAATTCAATGATTTCATCAATGGTGGTGATATAACTTACATTTTGATAGTTTAACCCATGTCCAGCAGCAACTTTAATATCCAATTTTTGAGCCAGTTTTGAGGCTTTTTTGATTTTATGCAACGTTTCATTCAAAAGTTTTTGCAGTTCATCTCTTGGCAATTCCAATGCTTTAATAGTGTGGTGTGTTTTTTCTAAACCACTAAAAAGCATGGCATATACATTGGCAAAACTTCCTGTATGCAGTTCCACCCATTGTACTTTTAACTCTTTAGAGAGTCGAATGGCCTCTTTTGAAGGGTCAATAAAGAGTGAGACTTCAATCTGGTTTTCTTGCAGTTTTTTAACCACTTTTTGAATTTTATCAAAGTTTTTTTCTAAATCCAATCCCCCTTCTGTACTCACTTCTTCTCGATTTTCAGGAACCAGTGTTGCTCTGTGCGGTTTTAATTTGCAGACAATATCAATGATTTTATCATTGATTGAACACTCTAAATTCACGGGCAAACTTGAAAGAGCAATGATATTTTTGGCATCATTGTCGTGAATGTGTCGTCGGTCTTCTCTGAGGTGTATGGTAATTTGATCTGCGCCATTGAGTTTGCAAATGTTCAGTGCATCTAAGGGGTTGGGGTCATTTATTTTTCTTGCTTCTCTTAAAACGGCAATGTGGTCAATATTTACACCAAGTAGCATAGATACTCCTTTAAAAATCTTTTTGTTATAATAGCCAAACTTTAATAAAGATATATTCAAGCTGGGGCAAAGTATGAAATCAAAAAACCGACTCAAAAAAATTCTGATTTATCTTCTTTCGGTGGTTTTTATCATCGTTTCAAACGCCTATTTATATGTTGTTTTCCCTAAATCTTTGGAGAGTTTTGATAATCGATTACGGGATTATATGTTTATAATAAGGGGCATATTGCCACACAATGATAACGTTGTTATTGTTGATATTGATGAAAAGTCTTTAAAAGAAGTAGGGCAGTGGCCTTGGAGCAGAGATGTTTTAGCCACCATGTTAGAGAACATGACTAAAGCAGGTGTTGCAGTTATTGGGTTTGATATGGTTTTTGCCGAAGAGGACAGAACTTCACCGCATAAAATTTTTAAAAAGTTTCATGTAAAAAAAGAGAACATTCCCAATTACGATGAAATTTTTGCCAATACCGTGGGCAATACCCCTACGATTTTAGGGTACCAATTTCAATTGGATAAAAAGAGTTTCATGCAAACAAAAGCGCCTCAAATCCCTGCTGTATTTATTGAAAAAAACAGAAATATCAAAGATGAGTTTGTTTTGAATGCACAAGGGACGATACTTAATATTCCTCTTGTTCAAGACAACTCCTATTCAAGTGGTTTTTTTAATAATGTGCCAGACCCCTCCGGTATCATACGTTCGGTTCCTCTTATTATTCGATACGATGACCAACTCTATCCTTCCCTTGCATTTGAACTCATCCGAGCAGCGTTGGGGGTGAACAGAGTGTTTGTTAATTATGGTGAGATGGGAGTACAAAGTATCACTTTAGGCGATATAGAGATTCCAACAGATATGTTTGGACGTGTTATTGTCAATTATCGAGGACCTGAGAAAACCTTCAAATATATTCCTGCAGTGGATATTTATAACAACAACTTTGATAAAAGTGATATTGAAGGAAAAGTGGTGCTCATTGGTACGAGTGCAGCGGGATTATTTGACTTAAGAGCCATGCCTTTTGAAGCAGTTTACCCAGGAGTTGAAGTACATGCCAATGTGATTGACAACATTTTAACGGGCGATTTTTTATATAAGCCATCGTGGGTAGATGGGGCAAATATTTTACACATTGTATTGCTTTCTGTGGTGGTATTTTTTATTATAATGAATATTAATATCTATTTAATTCCTTTTGTTGTACTTGGAATTTTATTTTCAGATGCGTATGTGGTTTACTACTCCCTTTTTCATGACGGCATTATTTTAAATATCTTTTTTCCTTTAATTACCATTGCCATTGCTTCATCCACGGCAATTTTAATTAACTATCTTTTTGAAATGCGACAGAGCAATATGATAAAAGGAAAATTTGCTTCAAAAGTATCCGCAAAAGTCATGGAAGATTTGCTCAAAAATGAAGAGAACAATTTGCAAGGAGAATCAAAAGAGGTAACGGTCTTTTTCTCCGATGTCAGAGGTTTTACCAATATCTCAGAAGCGATGCCCAATGCAAAAGCACTCATTGATTACCTCAATGAATACATGGAACCCATGACCAATATTATCATGAAAAACGAAGGAACGGTGGATAAGTTTATTGGAGATGCCATTATGGCATATTGGAATGCCCCAAGTGATGTTCCGAACCATCAAGACAAAGCGGTGATTGCCTCTTTACAACAACTGGAACACTTAAGTGTTTTAAATGAAAAACTCAAAAAAGAGAACAAACCTCTTATTGATATCGGTATTGGTTTAAACAGTGGGGTTGCTATTGTAGGGGAGATGGGAAGCAGTGGACGAAGCGATTATACCGTTATTGGAGATCCCATTAACTTAGGAGCAAGGTTAGAGTCGTTGTGTAAGTTTTATAACTCACGATTGAACATCTCTTCTTATACCAAAGAGAAATTGCAAGGGGAGTATATCTATCGGTTTTTGGATTTAGTCACAGTAAAAGGAAAAGCAAAACCCGTTGAAATTTGGCAAGTTTTAGGCTTTGGCGAAGCACAAGGTGCATTAAAAGAGGAGTTGGAACTCTATCATGAAGCCATTAAACTCTATAAAGCATCCCATTTTGTAAAGGCATTAGAGTTGTTTGAAAAATGTGAAAACAATGAAAATAAAACCAATATGAACATTTATAAAATCTATATAGAAAGATGTGAACACTATATTCAAACACCACCAAAAGATTTTGATGGTGTTTTTGTGCATACGACGAAGGGGTGATGAGTAAAACTTACTATTTTTTTGCTTTAAAGACACCTACAAAGCTTGTGCTTTCTGGCCCATTCAAGTTGAAATTTCCACCAGCGGATGAAGCATTTGGTCCATAAAATTTTCCATTTCCGCTTCCCCCCTCTTCTCCCTTAAAACTAAAACCAGAAGAAGTAACTGCATTTGCAATTCCTTCACTTGTGATTTTAAGAGTAACAGTATTTCCACCTAAAATAAAAGCAAATGAACCACCGACTGTGCTTGCTCCAAAATTTATCTTAAGAGTAACATTAGAGTTTGTTGCATCGAAGGTTGCTGTATAATTATCATATCTCCCAAGGGCATAGCCATTATAGGTTACTTCTGTTGTACTTGACATCATCAGTGCAGTAACTTCAGCTTCACTGGTTTGTTCTCCTGCTAACCAATATGATATTCCATTTAAATCAAATGTATCTGTCTGATTCGAAGGATTTGTATAAGAAAATGTTGCATTCCATGTCCCCCATTGTATGTCATCCGTTTTATCAAACCCTGTTGGACTATCGGCTACAGAGGTATAAGTCCCAGATACAAAAAGTAAATCTGGCCTATAGGGGAAAGATTGATTCCCCGAAGAAGATAGATTACCACTGTATGAACCATCAGTGCTATATTTTGTTGTTAAATCATCCATTTTTACATTTATTATGGTGCCTGCATGATCATCTAAAGCAATTTTTTCATCATCTAATGTTCCTAACATAGGAAAATTTAACAAATCTTCAGTTGCATCATACATAGCTGTACTTCCAATAAGAGTTACGGGATCTGGAGTTACTGGAGCTGGATCTGGAGTTGGAGTTACTGGATCTGGATCTGGAGTTGGATCTGGATCTGGATCTGGAGTTGGATCTGGATCTGGATCTGGTTCAGCATCTACGGGAGCTGGAACCTTAGGATCTGAATTAGCTTCAGGCATTGGATTTGAATTAGGTTCAGGTGTTGATTCTATAATGTTAACTTTAAAATTATCCAAAACTGCTTCTTTCTCTTCTTCTGGAACAAATTTGGTCTCAGAATCGGGAGCAGCAATGGATTTTTGGTCAAATTTTTGAACTTCTCCCAACGGTGATCCCTCTTTAATTTGAATAAATTCTCCTGCAGTAAGGGTAACGGTTTCCCCCGTTGTTTTTGAGACAATGTCAATTTGCCCTTCAGTACAAAAAATGGTATCACCACTGATTTGTATGTTACTTAATATTTGAGTTCCTCGAATTCCTATGGAAGAGGTTTTAGAACTGAGTTTAAATTTATTGGGTGCAATTTTTCCAATTTTCCCTGTAATGGTTCTAAAGGTTCCTTTGAGTAAGCCAAAATTGGCATTGTACTCTTTGTTTTGTTCATCGTAGATATAATTGTTGACATTCAATTGAGAATTTTTTCCTACGGTTATAATGGTATTGTCAGTAAAAATAATTTGTACTTTGGTATTGTCTTGAGTTTTAATGGCATCGTTTTTTAAAATGATGCTTCCCAATTCCAATTTAATCTCTTTATTGTCTCTTATAATAAACGCATCCCCTTTAAACGCAACAACTTTTGCTACATTGGCAAAAAGGAAAACACTGAACAGTGTCAGTAATATCAGTATCTTTTTCATAGTTTAAATCTCCAAGTGTAGTTTAAATTCACACTGTTTCTGTCATATTCATACGCCGCTTGATTGGAATTGTTGTCTGTTCTGTTGTATGAAAGGGTCAGAAAATCTTTTTTATCAATAATTTTGGTTAATCCCAAATAGATATTTTTTGAGGTGTCTTTTCGTTGGTTTGCAAAAAACACATCGGTATCAACATAATCGATTCTTTTATACTGAAATTGGGCATTGAGTATCAATGTTGATTGAATGTCGTAGCTGTAGGAAAGCGTTTGGTTAATAATCTTTTTATTCAAATCGGTTCTTGTACCATGATTTTTTCTATCTCTTTCATAAGATAGGGTGTATTTCAATTTTTTATATTCCCATGAAGTACCTAAGCCACTATTATTGTAATTTCTGGCTTTATTTGAAGCATCAGAATAGTGAATTTGTTTATATTGAGTAAAAAATCCAAAGATATTATCTTTATTTATGAGTTTTTTGTAAGCTGGAACAATTGAATATGCGATAAAATCGGTTTTATCTCCGGGCATAACGTCTTCAATTCCTGCTTGCAGTGAATATTCAGCTTTATTGACTGCATCGTTATAATATAAGGTTGGTTTGTACGAGAAAAACTTAAAGTTATATCGGTCATTGACGGTTTGGTTTTTATAATAGATAAACCCTGTGTGTTTTAAAAGTAAAGGAGAGTTTTTGCCCAATGATTGAAGATGGTTCATTTGAAATGAAGTGACATATGAACTGCTTCGTTGAGCGGGTGTTCCATTGACTTGCAAATTACCAAAACCAGGTAAATTGTAGGTGTCATAATCAATACCGCTGTTGATATTGTCATCGTAGATCATACCAAAACTCAATGCAAAGAAGGTAGTATTGGTTGATTTGTTCTCTATTTGGTCAATATAGTTTTGAATATTTCTTCGTACATTTTCAGGAATAGGCGTGGCGGCAACAATTAAAAACTCTTTTTTTGCCTCCTCTTTAAAACCTAAAATAAATAAAACTCGGGCATATTCAAGTCTGGCTCTATGAAAATCAGGTTTTACAATTAAAACTCTTTCAAAAGCAGCCGTTGCTTCATCGTAGAGTTTAAGCCCAACGGCACTCATCGCCAGATAGTAGTTGATTTCAACATTGTCGTTGTATTTTAAAAAGAGTTTGTTAAATTGGATATACGACTCGGTGTAATTTCCCAATTTGTACTGTGATTTTGCCAAAATGTAATCATTGGAGGTTAAAACAGTCGTAACACTGTTTTGGGGAATATTTTCTTCTGCTAAAAGAGAAGAAAATATGAGCATGACTGAGACAATATACTTCTTCATAGATTTGTCCTAATGTAGATGTTTTTGATATTGTGACTTAAATAGTGTTAAAATAACGTTAGGAAATATAAAAAATAACGAAATTAATAATTAAATAATTTTATTTTACAATTATGACAAATCTTTTAGTGTCGAGATATTGGCTGCTAACTTATTGTGAACTTCCAAATACTCCAATTCGGGAACTGAATCAGCAACTACTCCTGCGCCTGCTTGAAAAATAATTTGATCTTTGGTCAGCATAGAGGTTCTAATAGTAATGGCACTGTCCATATTGCCATCAAATCCAAAGTAAGCAATGCTTCCAGAGTAAAAATTTCTTTTTATCCCTTCAAATTGTGCAATAAGTTGCATGGCTCGTATTTTTGGAGCTCCTGTCATGGTTCCTGCGGTAAAGGTTGCAGTAAAAAGATCAAACATGTCATACTTTTCATCAATGATGGCTTCGACATCTGAAACGATGTGCATGACATGTGAATACTTTTCAATGTGCATTAAATCCGTAACTTTTACACTTCCCGCACGTGCGACTCTTCCTACATCGTTTCTTCCTAAGTCAATGAGCATGATATGTTCGGCTCTCTCTTTGGGATCAGATAAAAGCTCATGTTCCATCTCTAAGTCTTTGTCGATGCTTGAACCTCTTTTTCGTGTTCCTGCAATTGGACGCAGTAGAATGTGCCCATCTACCAGTCGTACCATTACTTCAGGAGAACTTCCTGCAATAGAGAAGTCTTCAAATTGCAGCAGAAAAAGATACGGGCTTGGGTTTTTACTTCTTAATGCACGATAAAAACTAAAGTGATCCACAACGGCTTTTTGTGTAAATCGATTGGACATTAAAATTTGGAAAATATCCCCACTTTTTATCATCTCTTTTGATTTGGCTACCATTTCAAAAAACTGCTCTTTGGTGTAGTTGAATTTCCCTTCGTCTAAAAGTTTCGCTTTAATTATAGGCATAAACTCATAAGCTGTTTTAAGTTCATTTTCGATGGTTTCAATCATTGGTTCAAACTCATTTAAAGAAGTAACAATAACAAGTTTTGACGTTTTGTGTGAAAAACCCAAAACCATTTTGGGTCGTATTAAGTCTAAATCGGGGATATTTAAGTTATCTTCTAATGTGTCCATATAAGGTTTTAACGTAGGTTCAAACTCTTTTCCAATATCATATCCCACATTTCCAATAAAACCATCAATGAGACCAATGCCCAACTCTTCTGATTTTTGTTTGAAAAATTTTTTGTCAAAATTTTTATAATATTTTTGTAAAAATTTCAGTGGGTTGGTATCTACAACTGAGGTTTCCCCTTTTTCATTTTTAAAAAAAGTTTGATTGTTTTCATGCCAAACTCTCTCTCTTGCACCAATGATAATATATGAGTAATTTCCATCTGCAGAGTTGATTGTACTTTCAAAAAGAAACGTAATCTCTTTTGGAAAAAGTTTTTTTATCTTTGCATAAATAGAGACAGGTGTAAATTGGTCAAGAAAAAGCTCTTTGGAATAAATTGTCATAAAATGCCTTTAAAAAATTAAATTTTTAAAATATATGCACCCGGTGCATTTAATGTGGTTCTAACTTTGTTTAAACTGTTTTGTGCCTCGTTTCTGTCTTTGAATGGGCCAATTAAAACTTTGGTTATATCTTTACCTTGAATATTCATATCATGCAATTTATATGAAAATCCTTTGCTTGTAATATCTGAAAGATATTTTTTTGCAGGTGTTTTAGAAAAAGCACCCACTTGAATAAATACCCCTTTTGCTGTGTTTGTTGATGAAGCAGGAGTTTTTGATGTTTGAACTTTTTCAAAACTTTTTACAACAGGTTGTGCAACAACCTCTTTTTTCACAGGAGCAATGTTCTCTTTAACCTCTTCAACCACATTTTTAAGTTTCTCTTGTTTACTAATTTCTAAGGGATCCTCTTTGGGAACTTCTTGTTTGATTGCAATGGCTTCTTCATTGGCTTGCGTTTTGTTGATATCAAGTTTATCTTCTGGCATTGAAGTTGCAGTTGTTCCTTCATTGACTTTTTTTAATTTCTCATTTAATATTTTTTGATACTCTTGTTGAATGTTTTGATCATTGAGCAGTTTATCTTGTTCAAGTTGTGTCTCATTTTGAAATTGTGTGTCTGTTTTATCATTGTTTGAAATGAGTTTAATGGTGACAAGTGTGATGATAAACAGTAAAACCAAAGACAACCCTAAAAGCATATATTTTTTCTTATTGTTCACATCGGGTTCATTTTTAGCACTGTTTAGGAAAATATCGCCTAACTCCTCTTCTGGAAGGTCAACATTATTTTGGTACGGTTCATAGGGATTTGAAGTAGGAGGTTGTCTCATTTTATCTAATTCATTTAATCGTGTTCTTAAATCTTCTTGTTCTTGTTGTACTTGTACGTTTTTTATAAATTCATCGCCTCTGATTTCCATCATAAACTCCTTGTTTTATATTGATTGAAAAGTTGAAACAAAAGTGAAATGATTCACTTTTGTTTCATGGTCTTAATAAGTTGATTTGGTGTAAACAACAAATTTTTGAGCCAATGTTTTCAACTCTTCTTTAATGTCAGCTTGCAGTGACGTATTTTCAATGTCATCTAAAACATCACAAATTTTATTTGCAATGAGTTTAAACTCTTCTTCTTTCATACCTCGTGCTGTCAAAGCTGGGCTCCCAATTCGAATACCACTTGTTACAAAGGGACTTCTTGTTTCCCCTGGTACTGTGTTTTTATTTACAGTAATTCCTGCATTTCCTAAAGCAGCATCGGCATCTTTTCCTGAAAAGGATTTATTTAAGAATGATACCAGAACTAAATGATTATCTGTACCGTTACTGACTAAGTCATACCCTCTTTTTACCAGAACTTCACCTAATACTTTAGCATTGGCTTTGACTTGTTTTGCATACTCTTTCCATTGTGGTTTCAAAATTTCACCAAATGCAACGGCTTTTCCTGCAATGACGTGAACCAATGGTCCCCCTTGAATTCCTGGGAAAATGGCTGAGTTAATTTTTTTTGCAATCTCTTCATCATCACATAAAATCATCCCACCTCTTGGTCCTCTTAATGTTTTATGTGTGGTTGTTGTTACTATATGGGCATAAGGGAATGGACTCATATGTTCACCTGCAGCTACTAAACCAGCAATGTGTGCAATGTCAGCAAAAAGGTACGCACCTACAGCATCTGCAATTTCTCTGAATTTTTTAAAGTCAATCTCTCTGGCATAAGCACTTGCCCCACAAACAATAATTTTGGGTTGAGTGATTTTTGCAATGTCCATTACTCTGTCGTAATCGATTCGTCCGTCTAACTCTACACCATAAGAGAATGCCGTATAGTTTTTACCCGAAAAGCTTGGTTTGCTTCCGTGTGTTAAGTGTCCACCGTGGCTTAAATCCATACCTAAAATTTTATCACCAGCTTGAAGAAGTGCTGCATAAACAGCACCATTGGCTTGGCTTCCAGAGTGGGGTTGTACGTTGGCAAATTTGCATCCAAAAATTTCACAGGCTCTGTCAATGGCCAATTGTTCAACTTGATCAGCAAATTCACACCCTCCATAATATCTTTTATAAGGATACCCTTCCGCATATTTGTTTGTAAAAACTGAACCCATTGCTTCCATAACCGCTGGGCTGGTGAAATTTTCACTGGCAATCATCTCTAAGTGATTGGTTTGTCTCTCTAACTCTTTTTCAATGATTGAAAAAACCACATTGTCTGCATCTTTTAAACTTGCATTTGATAAAAAACTCATATTATTTTCCTTTTTAAATTATTCTTGTTCACTGTGTAAATCAATTTCAGTATGAATGGGTTTCATGGCTGGAAACAGAAGAACATCTCTAATAGAGTGTTCATTGGTTAACATCATTACCAATCTGTCAATTCCAATACCTTGCCCCGCTGTTGGAGCCATACCATAAGACAGAGCATTAACAAAATCTTCGTCCATTTCGTGTGCTTCATCATCGCCGCCATCTTTGGCTGCCATTTGACCTTCAAATCGTTCCAATTGATCCAAGGGGTCATTTAACTCACTGAAGGCATTGGCAATCTCTTTTCCGGCAATAAACAACTCAAATCTGTCGGTTAAGTGAGGTTTGTCATCACTTCTTCTTGCTAAGGGTGAAATCTCAACAGGATACTCTGTAATAAAAGTAGGGTTAATCAATTTTTCTTCCACATACTCATCAAAGAGTTGACCTTGCAGTTGCCCTAAGGTCATATTGTCATTGGCTTCAAGATTGTTCTCTTTTAAAAATGCCAAAATTTTTGTTTTGTCTTCTGTAATATCAGCAGGAACGCCACCTACTGAACTGAGTGATTCAATCAATGGAATTTCACTGAACGCTTCAAAATTGATTCGGTGTTCACCATAAGGTAAAATGGTTGGTAAATCTAAATGCTCAAAAAGATATTCAAAATACTCTTTGGTAATTTTGATTAAATCTTTGTACGTTTTATAGGCCCAATAAAACTCAATAGAGGTAAACTCTGGATTATGCGTGGCATCCATACCTTCATTTCTAAAGTTTCTGTTGATTTCAAATACCGCTTCAAACCCACCTACGATCAATCGTTTTAAATACAACTCAGGCGCAATTCTTAAAAACCTATCAATTCCTAAGGCGTTGTGGTGTGTTACGAAAGGTTTTGCATTGGCGCCACCTGCTATTGGGTGCATCATAGGTGTTTCAACTTCTAAGAACCCTTTGTTTTCAAAAAATCTTCGTGTCAAGCTGATGACTTTACTTCGGATATGAAATGTTTTTCTTACGCCACTGTTCATAATAAGATCTAAATATCTTTGTCGGTATCGCAGCTCTTTATCGGTAATTCCGTGGAATTTTTCAGGCAGAGGGGAGATGGCTTTGGTGAGCATTTTGATGTTACGAACATGCAGTGAGAGTTCCCCATGGTTCGTATAAAAAGGGTATCCCTCTACTTCAACAATATCTCCCACTTCAAAATTCTTTTTAAAGATGTCGTTATAAAATCCCTCAGGTAAATTGTCTCTGGCCACATAAATTTGCAAAAGACCACTCTCATCTTCAATTTTTAAAAAAGAGGCTTTCCCCATGAGTCTGAAAAATTTAACTCTTCCCGCAACAATGTAGTTTCTTGTTTCATCTCTTTTATCTTCTGAGTGTTCAACATCTGAGTTGACATTAAGAAATTTTGCCACACTGGTATTGCGTTGGCTTTGATTGCAATATGGATTGACGCCACTCTCTCTTAACTTGTTTGCTTTTTCGATTCTTTGTTGTATATATTTATTTTCAAACAATATTTTGTTTCCTTACTTTTCTATTTATTTTCTAATGCTTTTTTACCTGCATCTATTGTTTCATTGGTTTTTTTTACTGCTTCATCTTTCATCTTTTCTAAAGTTTTTTTTGTCTCTTCAACTGAAATGTCTTTAACGGTCTCTTTTGTCTTTTCTACGGCTTTATCTACGGTTGTTTGAATCTCTTTTGGCATGGTTTGTTTATCAAGTTTCACAATAAATGTACCCCCAGCAACCAAAATAGGATAAGTGATAGTATGACCAATTGAAGCGTCAAGTTTCTCTTTTATCGTTTGTATTTGACAAACGAGATAAATCAGAATTGAAAAAATCAAAAATATTTTTCCCGCACCAAAAAGAAATCCCAATAATTTATCAACAACACCTAAGCCACTCATTGAGAAGATTTTACTGATAATCATTCCAAGAATATAGGCAATGACCCAAAAAGCAAGTAAACCTACAATGAATCCCATAAGTTCAATTGAGGATTCATTCTTAAGTGCCAACATTGGGGCAATTGCTTCACCTACGGTATCTGCGAGTCTTGAAGCTATGAAAATACCACCAACAATCCCAATTAACCCAAATGCCTCTTTGATAAAACCTTTAAAAAGCCCTTTAATTCCAAAAAGAAGTGTAATTGCTATGACAACAATGTCAAAAATAGATAGATCTTGCATTTAAATCCTTTGTATAATTGTGCGTATTTTATCTTAGTTTTACAAAATAAAAGTTTAACTATATGCGTTAAGTTTGAAATTCGAATCTAATTTTTAAAATTCATAAAAGAGAAGATTTGAGAATAAATCTTTTTTTAATGCTAATTTGATATAATCTTCGAATGATTAAAAGATATGAAACTAAAAAAATATATGTAGGAAATGTCCCTATTGGTGGTGATTCTCCTATTTCAGTACAATCAATGACCTACAGCAAAACAAGCGATATTGAAGCAACCGTTGAGCAAATCAAAGCTTTGCATTTTGCCGGAGCAGATATTGTCCGTGTGGCAGTACCCGATGCAGAAGCTGCCAATGCACTTAAAGCCATTAAAGAACAAACCACTCTGCCTTTGGTTGCCGATATTCATTTTAACTATAAATTGGCACTTAAAGCGGCAGAAGTGGTTGATTGTATCCGTATTAATCCAGGGAATATTGGTGAACAATCACGTGTTAAAGAGATTGTCAAAGTGTGCCAACAACGAAAAATACCCATTCGTATCGGGGTAAATTGTGGAAGTTTAGAGAGCCAATTTGAAAATAAATATGGACAAACAGCACAAGGAATGGTTGCAAGTGCTCAATACAATATAAAGTTTTTAGAAGATTTGGGATTTGAAGATATCAAAGTATCACTTAAAGCCAGTGACGTTCAACGAACCGTAGAAGCGTATCGATTGTTACGACCTTTAAATAAATATCCGTTTCATTTAGGTGTGACAGAAGCAGGAACACTGTTTCACTCAACGGTCAAATCTTCGATTGCCTTGGGAAGTTTACTCTTAGATGGAATTGGAGATACCCTTCGAGTCTCAATTACAGGAGAACTTGAAAAAGAGATTGAAGTAGGAAGGGCGATTTTAAAAGATGCAGGTTTGAGCAAAGAGGGGTTAAATATCATTTCGTGTCCAACGTGTGGAAGAATAGAAGCTGACTTGGTCAGTGCTGTTGCTGAAGTTGAAAAACGAACAAAACACATTAAAACACCTTTGAATGTGTCTGTCATGGGGTGTGTAGTGAATGCTTTGGGTGAAGCAAAGAGTGCGGATGTTGCAATTGCTTATGGGAAAGGGAGTGGCTTAATCATTAAAAAAGGTGAAACCATTGCGAAACTTCCAACAGAAGAGTTATTGGAAAGATTTTTAAAAGAAGTGGAAGAAGAAGCAAAAAAAAATGGATAGTGTATACAGCATCAATATTGAAAGAGCCGTTTTAAGTTCAGTTCTGTTTAACCCAGAAGAGATTGAAGATATTTTAGGCATTATCAGTGCCAAAGATTTTTATCTGCCTGCACACCAAAAAATATTTGCCGTGATGGAACAGCTTCATCACGATGACATGCCCATCGATGAAGAGTTTATTCGAAAAAGAGTCAACAGCAAAGATGTTGATGACTCTATTTTAATTGAAATTCTTTCTGCCAATCCCATCACCAATACGTTAGCGTACGTTCGAGAGATTAAAGATGGCAGTATTAAAAGAGAGTTGGCTTCATTGGCAACGAAAATTAAAAAAGTGGCCATAGAAGATGATGTTCCTGCTGCACAAGCGGTGGATACCATTCAAAATGAGTTGTATAAAATTACTACAGACAGTGCATCAAGTGAGTTAAAAGATATTCATGTTATCAGTAATGATACGTTGGATTACATCAAAAAAATGAAAGAGATGGGGAACAAACATCTCATTGGTGAAACCACAGGATTTTATAATTTAGACAAAAAAACCACAGGATTTAACGGGGGTGATTTGGTCATCATTGCGGCGCGTCCTGCTATGGGGAAAACAGCGTTGGTGTTAAATACGGCATTGAGAAACGTCGAAGCAGGGCGTGGTGTGATTGTATTTTCACTGGAGATGCCAGCAGAACAGTTGATGTTAAGAATGCTCGCAGCCAAAACGTCGATTCCTTTGCAAAACTTACGAAAAGGGGATTTGGACGATCAACAATGGAGCACATTAACGGGTGCATTTAATGATTTGAGTCAAAAGAAACTCTTTGTCGATGATGGGGGAAGTATCAATATCAATCAACTTCGAGCCAGAGTAAGAAAACTCGCACAAAAAGAGGAGAATAAAATCTCTATGATTATCATTGATTACCTTCAACTGATGCAAGGAACAGGGGGGAAAGACCGACACCTAGAAGTTTCTGAAATCAGTCGAGGCTTAAAAATGCTTGCGCGTGAACTTAAAATTCCCGTCATTGCTTTAAGTCAGTTAAATAGGGGATTAGAGAACAGACCCGATAAAAGACCAATGCTGAGCGATTTAAGAGAATCAGGAGCCATCGAGCAAGATGCCGATATTATCATGTTTGTTTATCGAGATGATGTCTATAAAGAGAGAGATGAAGCCAGAAAAGAGAAAGAGGCAAAAGATAAAGGGGAAGAGTACAAATCCACCTTCTTAAACAAACCCATTGAAGAGGCTGAAATTATCATTGGAAAACAAAGAAATGGACCTATTGGTACAGTAAAATTGGATTTCCATAAACAATTAACGAAGTTTGTGGACAAAGAACATACAGGAAGTGCACCGATTGAGACCATTTATGAAAGCGTTGCTGATGTTCAAAAAGAGACCATGATAGATATGCCGGACATTCTTAATTAGTCTTTAAAAAACGAATAAATTTTATTTTTATCACAAAAAAGTTATAATTTCCTTTATTTAATCATAAAGGAAATTTATGAAAAAATCTGCAAAAGCGTTCTCACTGCTTGAGATGATATTTGCCATTGTCATTATTGGTATCATTGCAAGTGTTGCTCTTCCTAAACTCTTTAATACAAAAAATAATGCTCTTGTTGCGACACTTAAGCAGGATATTGTTACCGTTACTTCTGCAGTACAAAGTGCATATTTATTGAACAACTCCTTGGAAAAAATATCGGATGCTGTAGTGGTCAATGGTTCTATTTGGCAAATAGAAGATCAAAAAATAACCTACAACGATAAAGAGAATGAATGTGTGACGATTGAGTTAAAAGAGAAGACGTTAGAAGTAAATATTAACGAAGATGTCAGTACAATATGCAAAAAGTTATTTGATACGGGCATTGTGGATGTTTCGTATGAATTAAATTAAGGTCATCTTGTAATGCAAAACATACAATTTTTTGATAGCAGTAAAATGAATGGAAAGCTTTTAGAGTCAATTAAAGAAGAGTCCAGTGATATTGGATACTACAGTTTAACTGATCAAAATGTTGATTCCATTATTGATTTTGCCTCTAATGTTAAACAAAAAAACATTGTTGTTGTAGGTATTGGTGGAAGTTCATTGGGAACAGCCGCTGTATATGATTTTTTACGATACTCACATGGGTTTGAAAAAATATTATATTTTTGTGAAAGCACTGACCCTGTACTTTTAAATTCAACGTTTAATAAACTCGATTTGAATGATACTCTTTTTATTATCATCTCTAAATCGGGTTCAACCATAGAGACGGTCTCTATTTTTAAATATATCCTTTCTCTTGTCCCTTTAAACAAAGAACAGTTTGTGATTTTATCGGACAAAGGCTCTTCGTTGCATAAGTTGGCATCCGATAAAGAGCTAAGTTATTTTGAAATTCCTTCAAATGTGGGTGGGAGGTTTTCAGTATTAAGTTGTGTTGGATTGGTTCCTTTGGCAATTTTAGGAGTAGACATTAAACTTCTGTTAGCTGGGGCTAAAAATATTAAAGAGAGTTTTTTTAATAAAAATATTGCGTATAAAAATATTATCAATAAAGCTTCATTTTATGCGAGTAATGTAGCCAAATATAACATCAATTGTCTTTTCTCTTACTCTGAAGCTTTTAGAAGTTTTAATGACTGGTATATTCAACTTTGGGGTGAGAGTTTGGGTAAAAAACAGTTGCACTCCTATTTAAATGTGGGATTAACACCTATTGGGCTCATTGGTCCTACTGATCAACACTCTTTTTTACAACTTATTGTTGAAGGGAAACGGGATAAATCGGTCACATTTATTAAAATCAAAGATTTTGACAGTAATCTCAAAATTCCTAAAATCACGATTCCTTATTTGGAAGAGTTAGATTTTATCAATGGGGTTGCTTTTTCTCATTTGATTAATAA
This sequence comes from Marinarcus sediminis (SeqCode), assembly GCF_048571275.1. Lineage (GTDB taxonomy): Bacteria > Campylobacterota > Campylobacteria > Campylobacterales > Arcobacteraceae > Marinarcus > Marinarcus sediminis. The sequence goes on along the minus strand of NZ_CP182357.1, from coordinate 13,165 downwards.
ACAAGCCGATTCGATTATTGAATCTTTATCAAACAGTAAAGATATTCCTTTGGATATTATTGAAATTGATAAAATTGATGAACACGCCATTGGGTCTCTCTTTTTCTATTATGAACTTTTAACTTCAGTTGTTGCTAAAATGTTGGATGTAAATGCGTATGACCAACCTGGTGTGGAAGAGGGCAAAAAAATTCTTCGAGGATTTTTTAATTGATGCAAAAAGCCATTTTTTTAGATCGCGATGGCGTCATAAATCTTGAAAAGAATTATCTGTATAAAAAAGATGACTTTGAGTTTGTTCCAGGTGTATTTGAGTCACTCAAACAGTTTCAAGAGTTAGGATATCTGCTTTTTATTATCACGAATCAATCGGGTATTGCACGAGGGTATTACAGTGTGGAAGATTTTAAGCAATTGACATCTTGGATGGTAGAAATGTTTAAAAAAGAGGGCATTTACCTCTCTCAAGTTGAGTTCTGTCCGCATGCTCCCAGTGACAATTGTAACTGCCGAAAACCCAAAATCCAAATGATTGAAAATATTTTAAAAAATCATGAGATAGATTTAGAAAATTCTTGGTTAATTGGGGACAAAGAGTCTGACATACAATGCGCAATCAATGCTGGCATTAAAAATACCATTCAAGTGAAATCAGGGCATAAGTTTAACACTTCCTTGGCCTCTTTTGTGTGTGAATCCATCAAAGAAACTTCAAAAATTATTCGAAATTAATCCTCTCTTATATATAAAAAAGAGGCAAACTTCGGAATATGGTTTTTGGTTACTCCATAATATTTAAACGTAATAATAGAACCAATCTTTGGAGGGTGTTCTCTTTGTTGTCGTGTAAATCCTGTTCCAATTCTGAATATGACATTTGCTTCTGTTTTAACAGTTAAACTTTTCATATTGTTGGTTTTATTAAAGTTGATTCCAATGACTCGTGCTTCCATGTCTTGATATTTTTTTACTTTTAGTAAAAAATCACTTCTTCCTGAAACATAAGCTTGGTCTGGATTTTTCAACATAACCCCTTCGCCTTTGAGTTCCAAGATTTCATTTAAAAATTCATTTAATTCATTTTCATTTTTACATATTTTTTGGGGAATAATGTGTACATTTTCATTATGATGCGTTAAAAACCAATTTTGAATTTTTTTTAATCTTTTAATAAAATCACCTTTGCTGTGTGGGGCTTCAAAGATGTTATAGGTAATTTGGTTCCAGTTCTCATTTGATGTGTGATTTAAAACAATGGATTGTATGTTTTCAAAATCTGCTCTTTTGGTCCAGAGTTCACCATCGAGTTCAAAAGGGGGAAAGTTGAGGGTAAATTTTTCAGGAGCAAAAATTTTTTTTCCATTTCTGGTATAGAGGGCTTTCCCATCCCAATAGGCTCTGATTCCATCGAGCTTTTCACTCATAAGCCAGTTATTAATGTTTTGTGTTCCGTCATAGAGCTTTGCTTTTTCTAATTCTACTGCAAAAAGGTTGACATAAATAAGAACAATGTATAAAATAGCTTTTAATTTCATAGAAGGACCTTCATTGTTTTAAAAATGTAATTTTATTGTAGCGGGTTCTTTATTAAAATTGTATAACAAAGTTATAACATATATTTAGATAAAATCTCTGCTTAATGTAAACAGATGGAATAAACATGAAATATAACGATATAGACTTTAATGACAAAACGATTTTAATAACAGGTGGAGCGGGTTTTATTGGTTCCAATTTGGCTTTTTATTTTCAACAAAACTTTCCAGAAGCTTTGGTGGTAGTACTGGATTGTTTTCGATCGGGTGAAACGTTCAGTAATGGCAATTTAAAAAGTTTTGGACACTATAAAAATTTGATTGGTTTTAGTGGTGTGGTTATCAGCGGGGACATCAATGATAAAAAACTTTTAAAAAAGTTAGAGACTGAGTATAAGTTTGATTATATTTTTCATCAAGCTGCCATCAGCGATACAACTGCCAATGAGCAAGATTTGATGATTAAAACCAATGTGAATGCGTATGAAGATTTGTTGCAATTGGCCATTAAACACAATGCCAACATGATTTATGCCAGTTCGGCAGCAACCTATGGGGATGCGCCAAGTCCACAAACTGTAGGAAATGAGAGCCCAGGAAATGTCTACGGGTTCTCAAAATTGATGATGGATAACATTACGTATAAATATATTCAAGCAGGTGTCAATATCTCAATTGTGGGATTGCGATACTTTAATGTTTATGGACCAAGAGAGTTTTTTAAAAATAAAACCGCTTCAACTGTGGTGCAATTTGGACATCAAATTTTAAAAGGACAAGTGCCTAAACTCTTTGAAGGAAGCGATAAGATATTAAGAGATTTTATCTATATCGAAGATGTGATTCAAGCCAATATTAAAGCGACCAAACCTAAAAAAAGTGGTGTGTATAATGTGGGAACAGGCAAAGCCAGAAGTTTTCAAGATATTGCTGATATTTTGCAAAAAGAGTTGGGAACAGCCTTGGGATGTGAATATATTCCCAATCCATACATTGGGCAGTATCAATTTCATACTGAAGCCAATATTGAAACAACCATTAAAAATTTGAACTACAAACCCAATTTTGAAATGGAAGAGGGGATTAAAGCCTATATCCCAGAAATTATCAGACTATTTAACACAGAAGTAAAATAATGACAGAGCAAGCTAAACCCAAAATACTCGTTATTGGTGATTTAATGATTGACCACTATTTGTGGGGAAAATGTGAACGAATTTCACCAGAAGCACCTGTTGCAGTTGTGGATATACAAAAAGAGACCACGGTTTTAGGTGGGGCGGGAAATGTCATTAATAACCTTGTCTCACTGGAAAGTGAAGTGTGTGTTTACAGTGTCATTGGGGATGATGATGTTGCCATTGAACTTAAAAGTATGCTTGACGCTTTGGGTGCAAAGAGTTTGTTAATTGAAGAGCAAGGGCGAAGAACTTCAAAAAAAAGCAGAATCATGGCGTCACACTCCCAAGTGGTACGATACGATAATGAGAGTAAAAATGATATTTCAAGAGCTTCACAAGAAGCGCTTTTAGAAAAATTCAAAGAAGAGGTCTCTTCTTATGATTTGGTGCTTTTTTCAGATTATGGCAAAGGTATTTTAACGCCATTTTTATCTCAATCATTAATTGAAATTGCCAATAAAAACAGCGTTAAAGTATTGGTTGATCCCAAAGGGAGTGACTACAGTAAATATAAAGGGGCATATCTTTTAACCCCTAATAAAAAAGAGGCTCAAATTGCAACGGGAGTGAATATTACAGATGAAACTACTCTCTTAGAGGCGTTGGAAAAACTAAAAAAGATTGCCTCTTTAACCCTTTCCGTTATTACCTTAAGTGAAGATGGAATTGCCATTTTAGAAGAGAATAAAGTGACCATCAAACCAACGGTTGCCAGAGAAGTGTACGATGTTACTGGTGCGGGCGATACGGTTTTAGCCTCTTTAGGATTTGCTTTGGCCTTGAACCATGATATCAACAGTTCGGTTGAATTTGCCAACTTAGCAGCGGGTATTGTTGTGGGGAAATTGGGAAGTGCTACTGTTACGCTTGATGAAATTGAAGAGTATAAGTCCAGTTTGCATAAAAGCTCAATTGAACTGCATATTAAAACCCGTTTGGAAATTCAAAGAGTTGCGGCAAGATTGAAAAAACAGCATAAAAAAATTGTCTTTACCAACGGTTGTTTTGATATTTTACATAAAGGGCATGTCAGTTATTTAAATGTGGCAAAAAGTTTTGGCGATGTTTTGATTTTAGGACTTAACTCAGATGCCAGTGTAAAAAGACTTAAAGGCGAAAATCGACCCATTAATTGTGAAGAGGACAGAGCCTATATCTTAAGTGCGTTAGAGTGCGTAGATTATGTGGTCATTTTTGACGAAGAGACACCTTACGAACTCATTAAAAGCATTCAACCCGATACGTTAGTTAAAGGGGCAGATTATGAAGGTAAAACGGTTGTTGGAAGCGATATTGCAAAAGAGACCAAGTTGGTTGAGTTTATCAACGGAAAAAGTACCACCAATACCATAGCTAAAATAAATGGAGCAATGTAATGAAAGATGTGATTAACAGTGAGTTTATCTCTCATTTAGAGACCATACAAAAAGTGATACAAACCATGCAAGGGGATTTAGAACAAGCTTCGCTATTAGCAGTTCAAACGCTTAAAGCAGGAAATAAAATACTTCTGTGTGGAAACGGTGGCAGTGCAGCTGATGCACAACATATTGCTGCTGAGTTAACGGGGCGATATAAAAGTGAAAGAAGAGGGCTCCCTGCCATTGCTTTGACCACAGATACCAGTGCATTAACGGCCATTGGAAATGATTATGGTTATGACAGAGTTTTTGACAGACAAGTGGAGAGTTTGGCACAAAAAGGTGATTTGCTTATTGGTATTAGCACCAGTGGAAACAGTAAAAATGTGTTGAATGCCTTTAAAGTGGCAAAAAGCTTAGGGTGTAAAACGTTGGGCTTAAGTGGACGAGATGGTGGTGCTATGAACGATGTGTGTGATATTAATTTGGTTGTTCCTTCAAATAATACACCAAGAATCCAAGAGATGCACATACTTTTTGGACATACCATTTGTCAATTAATTGACAATGCATTTGAAAATTAGGAGAGAGCAATGATTTTAAACGAAGAAGAGAAAAAGGTAATTTTAGATTCAATCCGAGACGTTAACGATTTTCCAAAACCGGGCATTGTTTTTAAAGACATTACCACCTTATTAAATAATAAAGAAGCATTTCAAGTTTTGATGAATCATTTAGAATCAAGATATAAAAGTTATAATTTAGATTATATTGCAGGTATTGATTCAAGAGGATTTATTTTTGGTGCAGCTTTAGCTGATCGATTGGGCATTGGTTTTGTTCCCGTACGAAAAAAAGGGAAACTTCCTGGAACAACAATATGTGAAAAATATGAGTTGGAATATGGTTTTGATGAGGTTGAAATTCACATTGATGCGTTTAACAATCAAATTGGTGCTCGTGTTTTACTTATGGATGATTTGATTGCAACAGGGGGTACAGCCGTTGCTGCTTCACGATTGGTGGTAGATACAAATGCCAATTTGATTGAAGTGTGTTTTTTACTCAATTTAGAGTTTTTAAATGGCGTAAAACGAGTAGAAGAGATTGCCCCTGTGTATTCACTGCTTAATATTTAAGTTAAAGGGAAAAAACAGATGCAAAATAACAGAGATAATTTTTATATTCCAAAGGCCAGTAAGTTTGACCCAATTGATGGCCATTTTGGTATTTTTGGTGGTCGATACGTTCCTGAAACGTTGATGCCTGCACTTTTAGAATTGGAAGAGAATTATAATAAATACAGATTTGATGAAGCATTTTGGACAGAAGTCAATGCATTGTTAAAAGATTACGTAGGAAGAGAAAATCCGCTCTACTTCGCAAAAAATATCAGTGAAGAGATCGGGGCAAAAGTCTATTTAAAACGTGAAGATTTAAATCATACGGGTGCACACAAAGTCAATAATACCATTGCACAAGCCATTTTGGCAAAAAAAATGGGCAAAACCAAAGTTATTGCAGAAACGGGTGCTGGACAGCATGGGGTTGCTACGGCAACCGTTGCAGCACTTTTAGGTTTAGAGTGTACTGTTTTTATGGGAGCTAAAGATGTTGCACGACAAGAGCTGAATGTTTTTAGAATGAAGCTTTTAGGAGCAAAAGTTGTTGCTGTTGAAAATGGAAGTAAAACGCTCAAAGATGCGATGAATGAAGCCATACGATTTTGGGTCACCAATGCACGAGACACATTTTATATTATAGGTACAGTTGCTGGTCCTCATCCTTATCCAATGATGGTAAGAGATTTTCAAGCCATTATTGGGTGGGAAGCAAGAAGACAATTTTTACAAAAAGAGGGAAAATTGCCGGATTATGTTGTCGCTTGTATTGGAGGTGGAAGCAATGCCATTGGCATTTTTTCACATTTTTTAGAAGACAAAGAGACCACGTGTGTGGGAATAGAAGCAGGTGGATTGGGTCTTGATACGCATAAACATGGTTGCAGCTTAGAAAAAGGAAGTCCCGGTGTTTTACACGGGCAACTGAGTTATCTGTTACAAGATGAAGATGGACAAGTCATTGAAGCTCACAGTATCAGTGCGGGTTTAGATTATCCGGGTATTGGTCCAGAACACAGTTTTCATAAAGATAATAACTCGGTACAATATGACTCTATTACAGATGAAGAAGCTTTAGAGGCGTTTGTGTGGCTGAGCCAAAAAGAGGGAATTATCCCTGCTTTTGAGAGTGCTCATGCCATTGCGTATTTGAAAAAAGCAAAAAATAAATTAGAAGGAAAAAGTGTTATCATCAATTTATCGGGTCGTGGAGATAAAGATATGATACAAGCAAAAAATTTACTAAAATTTGATTAAGGTATACAATGCAGAGAAAATTTAAAAAATATTCAGGAAAGATATTAGCAACAGTCGTTGTACTGTTTTTGGCTTTTCTTTCTTATAACCTTTATCAAGCTCCCGTTGAAGGATTAGAAGAAAAGTTTATCTATTTATTGAAAATGTATGGCTATGTTATTTTATTTGCATGGAGTATTTTAGAAGGGGAAGCTGGGCTGATTATGGCTGGGCTTTTGGCACATACAGGGGACATGAACTTGTATATAGCCATTTTTGTTGCTGGACTTGGTGGTTTTGCAGGGGATCAAATCTATTTTTATATTGGACGATTTAACAAATCTTATGTCTACAGAAAATTTAAAGGGCAAAGAAGAAAATTCGCACTTGCACATTTGCTGTTGCAAAAATATGGTTGGCCAATCATATTTGTGCAAAGATACATGTATGGTATGCGAACGATTATTCCCATCTCAATTGGAATCACACGATACAGTGCAAAAACCTATGCGTTTATCAATTTGATCAGTGCATGGTGTTGGGCTGCATTAACTATTACCCCCGCTTGGTATTTTGGTGACCAAATTTTAGAAGTGTTACATTGGGTCAAAATGCATTGGTATTTAGCCCTACCATTTGCACTTATTTGTGGTGGTGGATTAATATATTATTTTAGTACGATGAGTAAAAAAAAGGAGAAAAAGTTTCATGAAACTAAGTCTATTTGAGAAAAAGAGTAATAGCGTTGAGTCTGATATTAACATTGTATTGGTATTAAATAAAGATTTAAAAAATATTGAAGATAAAGCATTATTGGAAAACTTGAGTTTTGAAGCTAAAGATGAAGAGTTGGCTTTTTTACCTGAATTGAAAAAAATTTATGTCGGGTGTGAAGAGAACAGCTATGAAGCCATTGCCATTGCCATAGCAACTGCCATTAAAAAGTTTCAAACCACCAAATATAAAACCGCTTGTGTGGAGTTGATTGAGGATGAAAAAGAGTCTTTAAGAGCCATCGTAGAAGGAGCCATTTTAGGTGCGTATACGTTTACTCACTATAAATCTGAAAAGAAAAAAGAGGTTGAACAAGAGTTGATTGTGTTGGCAAACTCAAATTTAAAAACCTTGTTAAGTATTTTTAATGACGCAACTATTATTGCTGAATCGGTGAATAAAACAAGAGATTTGGTGAATAGAGTGCCTGAAGATTTTTATCCAAAAGTCATGGCAAAAGAGGCCAAAAGAATTGCAAAAGAGAACAATCTTGATTGTAAAGTACATGGAGAAGAGTATCTTTTAAAACACAAAATGCTCTCAATGCACAGTGTTGGTCGAGCGTCACGACATGAGTCTCAACTTATTCACTTAAGTTATAAACCCGATAATGCCAAACAAAAAATTGTGTTAATTGGAAAAGGTTTAACTTATGACAGTGGTGGTTTGTCTTTAAAACCAGGCGATTATATGGTTACAATGAAAAGTGATAAATCTGGTGGTTGTGCTGTTTTGGGAATGATGAACGCCATAGCAAAACTGAATTTACCGCTTGAAGTTCATGGAATCATAGGGGCAGTTGAAAATATGATTGGGGGAGATGCCTACAAACCCGATGATGTTCTAACCGCCAAAAATGGAAAAACCATAGAAGTAAGAAACACCGATGCCGAAGGAAGATTGGTATTGGCAGATTGTCTGTGTTACGCACAAGATAAAATTAAAGATATTGATTATATGTTTGATTATGCCACACTTACAGGTGCGAGTGTTGTGGGTGTAGGACAATATACTACGTCAATCATGGGGAATAATTCAAAATTAAAGTGTAAGGCCGTTAAAAGTGCAACTGCTTCGGGTGAATATGCTACGAGTTTGCCATTTAATCGATTTTTACGAAAAACACTTAAATCTGAAATAGCCGATGTGTGCAATATTTCAAATACAAGATACGGTGGAGCGATTACTGCAGGAATCTTTTTAGACCATTTTGTGTATGAAGAGAATAAAGAGAAATGGCTTCATTTTGATATAGCAGGTCCCGCATTTGTTGAGAGTGCTTGGGGATATAATCCACATGGGGCAAGTGGTGCTGGCATACGAATGACCCTTGAGTTGTTAAAAAATTTATAACGCTGTCTTTTTTAGGTTGTTTTGTTATGACAAAACAACCTTCCCTTTTGATTAATCTCACCATAAAATCAACGAAAGTATATGAAAATATTCATCTGCTTAAAAAGAACAATTTTAAAATCTCATTGGATAGTGTAAAAATAGCTAAAAAGTGATTGAGGAATAAAAATATCAACTTTATTCAAGGTGGGTACTGTTCTAAAACATTAAATATATAAAGGATTCCATACTCATGTGAGTATGGAATCCTAGGATCAGTAGTTATTTCGTTTCTTCTTTAGTCTCTTCAGTTGTTGCTGGAGCTTCATCTTTTGTTTCTTCATTAACAGCAGGCGTTGATTCGTCTTTTGTCTCTTCATTTACAGCAGGCGTTCCTGCTTCAGTAGTTTGAACTGCTGGAGTTTCAGTTGCAACTGGATCGGCTACTTTTTCGTCAGAACAACCTGTTAATAGTGCTAAGGCAATTACTGAACCAAATAAAATCTTTTTCATAGAATGCATCCTTTTGGATAAGTTTGTGTTTTTTTGTTTTTTGAAAACAAGGAGGAAGTATAGCAGAAAAAATGAGGAGGAGAGTATGTTTTATTTTGTATTTTTTTTCTGATAATTTAACGCCTCCTTCAAAAAGGTATTGGGGTCTACAAAAAATGCTTTTTTGTACCCTTGTATTGAGGTGTCAATGTCAAAAATATTGGGGAAAACTCTTATGATGGAATAGTGCAGATGAAAAGGTTTTCCTTTGGCATTTCCACTGTCTCCCATTGTTCCAATTTTTTCACCTGATTTTACAAAAGAGAACAGTTTTGTTTCAATAGTATCTAAATGAGAATAGTAATGTATCAGCCATTTTGGACCCAAAATCATAACGACATTGCCCCCTTTTTTTCTTTGACCATTAAACAGTACTATTCCATCAACGGTACTTAATATGGGAGTACTCTTTTTATTAAAAATATCTATGCCTTTATGCACAACTGATGTTCCCCAGTTTCCAAACCAAAATGATTTGGCGTTCCAATCCTCAAATTTTCCATTTTGTACGGGGATTACTGCTTTTTGAGGCAAGAAATACCCCATAATAATTATTGAAATAAAGATGAATAAGAACTTTTTTATGAGTCTGTTCCTGTGTTAGTATGTAATGTTGGGTTTATTATAATATATAAGTTCTGTATATTTACAAAAAAGAATGAAATGGATTTGTAAATACGTTTTTCTGAACTTTCAATCACACAATAATGAAACAAATTCTCAAACATAATCTCTTTTATGTTATTATTTTTTTTAATATAAGAGGAAGGATAACTATGCAAAGTGGTATTATTTTCATCTATTTATTTTTGGTATTACTTATTGGCTTAAGTGCCAGTAGGAATATTAAAGGCATGCAAGATTACGCGGTTGCTGGAAAATCATTTGGTACTTTGGCAATATTTGCAACACTTTCAGCTTCATTTATTGGAGGTGGTTTTTCTATGGGCAATGCTGAAAAGGTTTTTTTAGTAGGTATTTCAAATATTGTTGCTTTGTGGGGATTCAGTTTAAAAGAGATTTTAGTGGCACGTTATATTGCTCCTAATATGCAATATTATCCTCAAGCCATTTCCGTGGGTGATATTATGGAACCGGCATACGGTAAAGAGGCCAGAATTTTCAGTGGGATTTTCGGGTTTATTTTATGTGCAGGAATTTTAGGCGCACAAATAGGTGCAATTGGATATATTTTTAATCTTTTTTTAGGCTTAGACAGAACCTATGGAATTTTGCTTGGAATGGGAATTGTCATTGCTTATGCCACTGTAGGTGGAATGAAAGCAGTTATTTGGACGGACATCGTGCAATTTGTTGTTTTAGCACTGGGAATTCCGTTGGTGTTATATTTTGGCATAGAACATATTGGTGGTTGGGATGCAATGATACAAAGTGTTCCTGCAAACCATTTGAGTTTGCCTACAGATAAAGTTGCCATTATTGCTTTGCTCTCTTTGTTTTTAACTTTTTTATTGGGTGAAACTTTGGTCCCTCCATATTTACAACGATTATTGATTGGGAAAGATAAAAAAGTGGCAAAAGGGACACTGCTCAGTGGTCTGTTCTCAATTCCATTTTTTGCAGCAACTGGATTGATAGGTTTGGTTGCACTCACTATGAATTCCACAATTAATCCCAATCTGGCTATGCCGTATGTGATACAAGAATCGCTCTCTCCTTTTTTCCAAGGCGTTGTGATTGCCGCAATTGTTTCGATTATTATGTCTTCGGCTGACTCATTTTTAAATTCAGCTGCAATCGCTTTCAGTAATGACTTGGTCAAACCTTTGCGAAAAACAGTCTTAGAGAGTCATATTGAGTTAAAGATGGCACGATATACCACTCTTTTAGTGGGAATTTTAGCCGTTGTTTTTGCGCTGTCTATTGACAGTATTTTAGATATCTTAATCTACTCATACAACTTTTGGGCACCCACTGTTTTGGTTCCTCTCTCAGCAGCTTTATTGGGCTTAAAAGTGAGCCGATTGCGTTTTATGTGCGGAGCAGCTGCAGGAATATTAGGTGTGTTGATTTGGAATTTTGTTTTGAGTTCGCCTTTGGGAATTGATGGCTTAGTCATTGGAACGTTATGCAATTTTATCGTCTTTTTCAGTGTAGATACAAAGGGGGCAAAAAAACGAGTTCTTTATGATAAGGAGTGAATAAAGGATCAATTTTCTTTTTAATAATAATTATCATTAATAATAATTTAAGCTAACTCAATATACAATACTGATAACTATTATCATTAAGGATTGGTTATGAGTCACGAGTTACTTAAAGAGTTTGATTTCTTACAAAGTTATACCTATAATCCCTCAATGCGCACTTTTATTTCAAATAAAAATCACATTGATGCGGATATTGATGAATTTCTCCAAATTACGTACACCTTGGATAATTTTTATATTCCATATACAATCACAACAGGTTTTAGTATCTGTTTGAGTAACAGGAGAAAGAAATGAGTGCTTTAGGTTTTTGTAAAACAGAGGAGTATTTGCCACAATTTGACCATTTTAAAGACAACTTTTCAAAACGAAGACTGTTTTTGGAGTTTTTTAATAATCAAGTGTGCAAAGAGTTACAGTTCAGTAAACATGAGATAGAAGAGTATCAAAAGCTGAATTTGTGTGATGTTTTTATCCACAAAATCGTCAGTTTATTTGATGCAAATTCGGTTCCATTTTATTCAAAAGTATCTTTGGATAAAAAAAATATAGAGCACTTCTTTAGCAGTGATATACAAAAATTACTCAATATGAAGCATGACAAAAGTGCAAAAATACGCAACACAGAAAAAAACAGTGATGTGGCATTAAAACTATTTGCAATGGTTGATGGCATAAATCTTACACTAAAAGTTGATGCACAACTCTCTTTTGAACAATTTATCATGAAAAAACTTTTGAAAGATCAAAAAACACGATACATTCAAAAAGAGTGTGATTGTATCAATATTATCTCATCCAAAGAGCATGATATTAAGATTTTTCCTTACTGGAAATTTTTTGATGATGAAAAAGAGTGTGTAGTGGATGAACATATATCAAAAGCCGTTCAATGTATTAAAGAGTCAGAGTATAAAAATGTCTATTTGGTTTACCCTAAAAATGACAATTTTAATAAACATTTGCAAGTAAAAATACCCGAATTTGAACAAAACAAAGAGGCTGAAGCGTATGGAATTAAAATCATTCCTTACTCTTTACGTTCGATATTAAGATAGGAGAAAGAGATGGCAACAGCTATTTTTTATGCAAGCAGTACAGGAAATACTGAGTTTGTGGCGAAAAAGATTGCAAAAGAGTGCAATATTACTGATGTTTTTGATATTGCCAATAAAGGTGTTTCAATCATGCAAGAGTACGAGACGGTTTTAATTGGCATATCAACTTGGGGTGAGGGAGAGTTACAAGATGATTGGGATGATGTGTGGAGTGAATTTTGCGACATTGATTTCAGTGGTAAAACAGTGGCCATTTTTGGTTTTGGAGATCAAGACTCTTATGCGGACACGTTTGTTGATGCCATGGGAATCGTATATGAACAGGTGGTTCAAAAAGGGGCAAGAGTAATTGGAGAGTGGTCTGCTGTTGATTATGATTATGAAGAGTCAAAAGCTGAAGTTGTTGAGGGCTATTTTGTGGGCTTAGTTTTAGATGAAGAGAACCAAAGTGAACTCACCGATGAGAGAATCAAAATTTGGTGCAAAACAATAAAAAATGAAATCATATAATAAGAAGTAGGGGTTCCCTCTTCTTATTCATGCGTATAAAAAGCTCGATCGCCAGCATCACCCAAACCGGGTCGAATATATTTGTTGTCATCGAGTCTTTCATCAATTTGAGCAATAAATATGTCCACATCTGGATGCGCTTCTTGAACGGCTTTAACTCCTTCGGGTGCGCCCAGAATATTTAATGAGATAATACGTTTGGCCCCTTTGCTTTTTAAATATGTAATGCCATCAATAAGTGAACCACCTGTTGCGACCATGGGATCAAGCAGTAAAACGGTTTTATCTGCTAATTGAGGAATATTTTCATAAAAGAGTTTTGATTGAGCTGTTT